>NZ_JAAXPO010000009.1 GCF_012396485.1 Leuconostoc holzapfelii | reverse complement strand
AGATTGTGTTTGGGGGCGGTGTGCCGCATCGTGAGATTCTCTTCCCCTTAGTTCGAGAGAGCTTTGCTGAACAGATGAGTGATTATTTAGATGTTCCACCATTGGATGATTATATTGTGCCAGTGGCGAACGGTGATAATGCCGGCATCTTGGGTTGCTTCTACTTGGCGAAAACTTTGCTATAACTACTTACTTTTGTCAAGTTGCCGGCTTTGTGTTATTATGAACACATCAATAACTCAGAGGGGAAAATGATGGCAAAACTAGCAGAACATACAGAGGATCTCCTCTGTGAGAATTTCACCAATACCTTTCAAATTCTTGGCCGCAAATGGAATGGTTTAATTATTGAAACGTTGCTGATTAGTGGGCCAAAGCGTTTTTTGGAATTGTCGCGGGCGATTGCCGGTTGTTCTGACCGCGTTTTGGTTGAACGTCTGAAAGAGCTTGAGGCGGCACAATTGGTTAACCGTGTGACGTATGAGAATTCCAGTCTGATTGAATATAAGCTCACCGAGTCGGGAGAAGCGATGCGTCCACTCATGGCTGCGATTCACGAATGGTCGGATAAATATAATAACGTTGCTGACACAAAACATGACGACACAGACGTGCACGCATGATATACTAGTGTTGTAGTCTTTTACGGGTTGCTGTCTTGGCATGGTTCAAACAGCAAGATGTGATGAAAAACAATATGTTTTAAGCACGATGAATGACCTAGTAATGATAGAACAAATTTTAGCGAGCGATACAGGTTGGTGAGAGTATGGCATTTGCGTCTATGATGAATTTCAGTCAGGAGTGTTTGGTTTAATCACCAACGTTTTGACAGCGTTATTGTCTCAAAAGCTGACGGAAGTCAGGAATTTGGGTGGTACCACGATATGACGTCCCATGTTATCGATGATAACATGGGACTTTTTTTATTCACGACATTAAGACATAATCAATGGCAATGAAAGGAAGTTGTGATGAGTTTAATTGAAGAACTAACAGCGTTAAAGGCTTCAGCAGTAGAACGGATTAATGCTGCAGACGCAGATATTGAAGCGCTTCGGGTGAGTTTGTTGGGGAAAAAAGGGGAATTAACCGCTTTACTCAAAGGCATGAAAGATGTGGCGCCAGCAGACCGGAAGACAGTCGGTGAAATTGGGAATGATGTGCGCCAAATAATCACCGCATTGTTGGCAGAAAAAAAGGCGGCCGCTGAAGCAGCACAACTTGAAGCGCAGTTAGCTGCTGAAACAATTGACGTGACGTTACCTGGCAGCGCACACGTCGTGGGACAACCTCACGTTTTGCAACAAATTATTGATGAAATTGAACAACATTTCTTAGGATTGGGCTTTGAAGTGATTGATGACACCGTTGATTCACCAGAAGTTGAAACGGACGAATATAACTTTGAACGGGAAAACTTGCCAAAAGATCACCCCGCTCGCGATATGCAAGATACCTTCTATATTACCCCAGAAATCTTGTTGCGAACGCAAACCTCACCGGTGCAGTCACGGTCATTGGAAAAGCATGACTTTTCAAAAGGCCCACTCAAGATGATTGCACCAGGGAAAGTTTATCGCCGTGATACCGATGACGCAACGCATTCACACCAATTCCATCAAGTTGAAGGGATGGTTGTGGGTGAAAACATTACAATGGCTGATTTGAAAGGGACGCTATTGTCGATCATGCAAGCCTTATTTGGCGAGAAGCATCAAATTCGGATGCGACCTTCTTATTTCCCATTTACAGAACCTTCTGTTGAAGTTGATGTGTCTTGGAATGAAGTGACACCCGACACGAAGCCAGAAGACATCGAATGGATTGAAGTTTTGGGTGCTGGGATGACGCATCCCAACGTCTTACGCATGGACGGCATTGATCCGGAAAAGTATTCGGCCTTTGCCTTTGGCTTGGGACCAGATCGTTTTGCGATGTTGAAATATGGGGTTGATGATATTCGTCAATTCTATTTGAATGATGTCCGTTTCTTGTCACAATTTAACCGAAAGGGGAACTAAACATGAAAACGAATTTAACATGGTTAAATGACTACTTGGATCAAGCGATTTCGCTCGATCAGCAAGCAGTGGCGGATTTAGCTGAACAAGTGGCGCGTACAAGTGTCGAAGTCGACAGTGTCACAACCCTGGCACAACAACAAGATGGCTTAGTGGTTGCTGAAGTTGTCAGTGTTGTGCCACACCCTGATTCTGACCATATGGTGATTACACAAGTCAACATTGGCGAACCGAAATTAATCCAAGTGGTGACTGGGGCACCGAATGTGGCCGAAGGACAATTGGTCGTGTTGGCTAAAGTCGGGGCGCACATTGTCAATCATGAAACAGGCGAATTGGTGACATTGTCGGCAGCTAACTTACGTGGTGAGGTATCACATGGCATGTTAGTGGCGCTGCAAGAAATTGGCTTTGATAATAAGATTGCACCCAAGGATTTTGAAGCCGGCATTTACGTCTTTGGCCCAAATGATGGCGTCCATCCAGGCGATGATGCCCTCGTGGCTTTGGGAATGACGGATCCCGTCATGGACACGGATCTCACGCCTAATCGCGCTGATATGCTCTCAATGATTGGGACTGCGTATGAATTTGGTGCGATGCTAAACCAACCCGTCACAGAGCCAGCATTTGATTTGGTTGAATACGAGACATTGGCGCGTGATCAAGTCAACGTCGTTATTGATGATGCCAGCTTGGTACCAAAATATGCCTTGCGTGTCGTCAATGATGTGACGGTCGGAGATTCACCCCTTTGGTTGCAAAAAATTCTTTGGAATGCAGGTATGCGGCCCATCAACAATATTGTTGATATTACTAATTATATGATGCTCATGTACGGCCAACCATTGCATGCATTTGACTTAGATAAATTGTCAGGCCAAACCATTCATGTGCGGCGTGCAATGGCAGATGAACAGTTGGTGACGCTTGATGACAAAACACGCGAATTACGCGCGGGTGAAGATATTGTGATCGCTACGGCTGATGAACCTTTGATGCTGGCTGGTGTCATGGGTGGGTCCAGTTCAGAAGTTGACCATACGACGCGACACATTGTTTTGGAAGGCGCGGTCTTCAATCCAAGTCTTGTGCGCGCAACGGCACGACGGCACAATTTGCACTCGGAAGCGTCGGCACGTTTTGAACGTGGGGTTAACTGGGATGCCACATTTACCGCATTGGACCATGCCGCACACTTGGTTGATGACTTAGCCGGCGGTCAAGTAGCTCGTGGCCTAGTCGTTGCTGCAGATACGGACTATGACACAGTGATCATGCCTTTGACTGCTGCGCGTGTGAACCAAATTCTTGGGACAACGCTGACATTAAAAGATATTGCGGGTATTTTTGACCAATTAGCTTTTACTTATCAAATTGAAGCCGACACGATCCAAGTAACTTTGCCAGCACGACGGCCGGATATGCGGATTGAAGCCGACTTAATCGAAGAAATTGCCCGGCTATATGGGTATGATAATTTACCAGTGACCTTACCTTATGGTCCTACAACCCCGGGTCATCTCACATTACGGCAACGCCAAATCCGTGCCAGCCGGCGTATTATGGAAAGCTTAGGCTTAAACCAAGCCATCTCATATGTTTTGACAACCCCAGAAAAGGCCCAACAATTCGCTGAAAATCCTGGTGAAAAAGTTGTGGCGCTAGATTACCCAATGAGTTCAGATCGGACAACTGTCCGTCAAAATTTGCTGGCTGGCTTGTTAGAAGATGTCGTCTATAATGTCAATCATGGTGTGGCAAACGTTGCGTTGTATGAACAAGGCCGCATCTTTATCGCCAACGCACCTGATACACTCCCAACAGAAATGGAACATCTTGCTGGGGTGCTGACCGGGACACGCGCGACGTCTACTTGGCAACAAGATAAGACAGAAAAAACAGTTGATTTTTACGACATGAAGGGTGTTGTCGCCCAATACTTAGCTCAAATGGGGGTCGATGAGGTGCGCTATGAAGCTACCAAGCGCCATCAAAACATGCACCCTGGTCAAACAGCCGATATTTACAGCGGCGACGTTTACTTGGGCTTTGTTGGTCAATTGCATCCACAAGTCACCCAAGCCCACAAATTAGCCCCAGTGTTTGGTTTTGAATTGAATTTATTTGCTGTCATGGCCCAAGTGCAGACTGGGGTACACTATGCACCAATTTCACGTTTCCCACAAATGAGCCGTGATGCTGCGCTACTGGTTGATGACACGGTAGAACATGCGGATATTGTGGCATTGATTCGTCAAACAGCCGGAGACAAACTGGTTGATATTCAATTATTTGATGTCTACACAGGCGATAAATTGCCTGCTGGTAAGCGCTCGTTAGCCTATACATTGACGTATCAAGATAATGATGAGACACTGGTTGAAGCAGAGGTTAACGCTGATTTTGAGCGGGTAACGGCTGCATTGATTGCCCAGTTCCATGTGGCAGTGCGTTAAAATCTTTTCTAATTAAATTTGAGTTCAGTCCGTCAACACGGTATAATTGTTGATGGACTATAACTCTTACAAGGAAACTTCATGGCTAAAATAATTGTACACGGAGGCAAGCGCCTCCATGGTGAAGTCACAATCGGTGGCGCAAAAAATTCAACGGTGGCTCTGATTCCAGC
Source organism: Leuconostoc holzapfelii (assembly GCF_012396485.1). Taxonomy (GTDB): domain Bacteria; phylum Bacillota; class Bacilli; order Lactobacillales; family Lactobacillaceae; genus Leuconostoc; species Leuconostoc holzapfelii. The sequence goes on along the minus strand of NZ_JAAXPO010000009.1, from coordinate 62,287 downwards.
TGCGATTTTGGCGGATACACCGGTGACGTTTGATACCGTACCCCAAATTCTCGATGTGAAAAATTTGCAATTGATTTTGGATGCAATGAACGTTCATTCGAATTTTGAAAATGGCAATTTGGCCATTGATCCAACACAAATTGTGGAGAGCGATCTCCCAAGTGGGGCGATTAAATCACTTCGCGCCTCTTATTATTTCATGGGTGCCTTATTAGGGCGCTTTAATCGTGCAACGGTGACTTTCCCTGGTGGTGATAATTTGGGGCGTCGCCCAATTGACCAACACATTAAGGGTTTTGAAGCCCTTGGGGCAAAAGTTACTGAAAGTAATGACATTATCCACATTGATGCCACAGAAAATGGCTTGGTGGGGGCACGCATTGCACTAGACACCGTTTCTGTTGGGGCGACAATCAATATTATTTTGGCTGCCGTTCGCGCCAAGGGCCAAACCATCATTGAAAATGCGGCGCGTGAACCAGAAATTATCGATATTGCAACGTTTTTGAACAACATGGGTGCCAACATTCGCGGTGTTGGGACGGATACAATTCGCATTTCTGGGGTGCCAACACTCAAGGCAACCAACACCCATACCGTGATTCCTGATCGGATTGAAGCAGGGACTTACATGAGTATGGCGGCAGCTTTTGGTGATGGGGTGACGATTAAAAATGTGATTCCAGAACACTTAGAATCTTATACCTCGAAGTTGATTGAAATGGGTGTTAACCTTGATATTGGCGAAGATGCGATTCATGTGTACCCATCGGATGCTTTGCAGCCCGTTAACATCAAAACAATGCCTTATCCAGGTTTTGCCACAGACTTGCAGCAGCCTATTACACCATTGTTGCTCATGGCTGAAGGTGAAAGTGTGATTCAAGACACGATCTATCCAAAGCGCGTCAAGCACATTGCAGAATTGCGTCGCATGGGTGGGGATATCGATTCAGAAAAGCCTGGCAAGATTCGCGTGAACCATTCACCACGATTGATTGGCACAGATGTTGCGGCAGCTGAAATTCGAGCTGGCGCAGCCTTAGTCATTGCAGCGGTGATGGCTGAAGGGGATACTGTGATTAATGATGCCGACCACATTTTACGTGGTTACGATCGAATTCAAGAAAAGTTAGCCGGATTAGGGGCTGATATTTCAATTGAAGGGATTGACTTAATTAATTTAATGCCCTAACAGTTAAAAATCATGATTGCAATGCATTGTAGCTTATGATAAAATATACTAGTTATAAACTGACTCTGTTACAGATGTTTCAGGGCGCTAAGGAGAAATAGTTATGCAAGCAGAAATTCACCCAGAATACCGTCCAGTGGTCTTCCTTGATGCAACGACAGGTAAGAAGTTCTTGTCAGCTTCTACTGCAACATCAAACGACACAACTGATTTTGAAGGTACTGAATACCCAGTTATCCGTATGGATATCACATCAGACTCACACCCATTCTACACAGGTAAGCAAAAGTTTACGCAAGCCGATGGTGCGGTCGACAAGTTCAACAAGAAGTTTGCTGGATTTGGCTTCAAGAACAACGAAGACAAGTAATTGTTCTGGTAAAAGCGTTCACTTTGGTGAACGCTTTTATTTTTTAAATCGATGTAAAAGGAGAAATGTTAGTCATCATCGTGTGAGATAGGGTGAGAAACTAGCAAGTGGGACAGGATGCCACGAACAATTTTACCAGTAAAACTGCATGAACAATTGACCGTCACTGTCGATGATATTCGGATTGATGGTATGGGGATTGTCCAAATCACACCAACTTATCCGCTATACGTCGCTGATGCGTTACCAGGTGAAAAAATTGTCATTGCGGTCACCCAAGTCGATAAGTTTTCCGGATACGCCCGAGTCGTGACACGACTTACTGTTTCAGACCAACGGGAAAATAGTCAACGACAATATTTGATTGATGCCGGTACGGCGCCATTAGTCAACATGAAATATCAAGCCCAACTTGACTTGAAACGCACACAGGTCCAACGCTTATTGGCACAACAAGGCCTTGATGTGCCGGTTGCACCAACGATTGGTATGGCCGATCCGACGTATTATCGTAATAAAACGATTGTACCGGTGAAGTGGCAAGACGGGCACTTAACCAGTGGTTTTTACCGGCGCGGGACCCATGACTTGGTCCCAATGACGGATTATTTTGTCAATGATGCTAAAATTGATCAGGCGATTGTTGTTGTGCGTGATATTCTTGAAAAATATCAAGTCACGGCGTTTGACCCTGATCAACAAGTCGGGGCGATCCGTTATATTATGGTGCGGCGCGGTTATTATTCACACGAGCTCATGGTGGTTTTGGTCTCTAATGACCCGACAATTCCCAATGAAGCAGCCATTATCGCTGACGTGCAGGCTGCATTGCCAGAACTCAAGAGTTTCATCTTTAACCTGAGCCCTAAAAAAGATTTCGTCTTGTTAAGTCCTAATAATCGGACCTTATGGGGTGAAGCGGCCATCCATGATACGTTGTTAGGGTATGAATTCATCATTGGGCCAAATTCTTTCTATCAAGTCAATCCACAAACGACTGAGGTGTTGTATGATTTAGCTGCGCAAAAGGCGGACTTAAAGCCAACAGATACAATCATTGATGCCTATTCGGGCATTGGCACGATTGGGATTACCGTGGCAAATCGGGTAAAGCAAGTTTTGGGCGTTGAGGTGGTGCCAGGGGCGGTTGCCGATGCACAGTACAATATGCGTCGTAATCAGATTACTAATGCGACTTATCTCCTTGCAGATGCCCCTGAACAATTTAAAGTGTGGGAGCAGGCGAATCTGAAGCCTGAAGTTGTTTTTGTAGACCCACCGCGCCGTGGTTTGACCACCGAGTTGATTCGCGCAACCGTTGAAATGGGGCCCACGCGGATCGTCTACATTAGTTGTAATCCGGTCACGATGGCACGTGATGCAGCAGAAATTGTCCAGCAGGGCTACACGATTGACGGCGCAGTCCAACCAGTGGATCAATTTCCACAAACATCACACGTTGAAACAATTACGGTCTTTAAGAAAAATAGCTTATCTCAGCAGGCCGTTGAGTAGGCTTTTGGAGTAAATATGAACTATTCGATTGCAAAAATTGGTGACATTCTCAATGCTAAAGTCCAGGGTGAAGGGCTAATTACTGGCGTTAGCTTTAACTCGCAGCAAGTTGTGCCTGGAGATCTTTTTGTGGCTTTAGTAGCTGAAAACGATGGTCATCAATACATTCAAGATGCACTGCAACACGGTGCTGCGGCAGTATTGGTGGATGAACACCACAGCATTGCTATGGATGTGCCAGCCATTATTGTGCCTGACACGTTGGTTGCTTTACAACAATTAGGGGCATTTCGCCGACAAGAACTGAATCCAAAGGTCGTCGCTATCACAGGGTCTAATGGGAAGACAACGACTAAAGATATGACGGCCGCGGTCGTTGGCCGTCAGTTCAAAACGTTTAAAACACCCGAAAATTTTAACAATGAAATTGGTGTGCCAATGACTTTGTTAACGATGCCAGCTGATACAGAGGTGTTGGTTGTTGAACTTGGCATGGACCGACCAGGCCAATTGACCCAACTTTCTAAAATGGTGGTGCCTGATGTGGCGATCATTACGATGATTGGCGAAGCGCACATTGCGTTCTTCCAAACACGGGCAAATATTGCCAAAGCTAAATTAGAAATTGTAGCTGGTTTAAAACCTGACGGCGTCTTGTGCATCCCATACGATGAGCCATTGTTAACACAAGCTAAAGTTGCCCAACGCGTGCTGCTATTTGGCGACGGTGTTTCAGATATTCAAGGGGATGCAACCACAACGCAATTCACGTATCAACAGACACAATTTGCAATTCCGTTGATTGGCGGGTATAATATTATGAATGCGCTCGCAGCAGTTTCAGCGGGTATCTTATTACATATTGATTTAAACGACGCCGTTTTGGCGCTACAAACATTTGATTTGACTAAAAATCGCACAGAACGACTCGTGACAGCACGCGGTGTGCATTTGATTAGTGATGTTTATAATTCAAATCCGACGGCCGTAGCAGCAGTTTTGGCGACATTAAAAGCAATACCGGCACCACATAAGTACGTTGTGTTGGGGGATATGTTAGAATTAGGTGAACAAGCAGCCACATTACATGCCGATTTGGCCCAGGCCATTTTAGCAGCCAACGTGACCGGTGTTTACCTTGTTGGGCAGTTATTTACACAAAATACGGCACCCATTTTAGCGCCATACTTTGATTCAGAGCACTTGCACTTATATGACGCACATCAACTTGACCAATTAACTGCTGACCTTGAGACGTTAGGGGACGCAAATGATGTGATCTTATTAAAAGCAAGTCATGGCATTCATCTAGAAAACGTTGTTAATGCATTAGTACAATAGTTGTTGTATTTTTGGGGGATGCAAAGTTGAAACGCATGCAACATCAAACCATCAGTGCCAAATTTTGGCGACGCGGCCTTTTGGTGACCCTCGTGTTGAGTATTGTCGGGGGCGCGAGTTTTGTGGCTGTTCGGTCAACGGCTGATGCCCGTGTTTCAAAAGCACTAGCGACCCGAGCAAAATTAAATGATGGGCTCAAGGCAGCAAGATTAGATCAAAATGTTTTCTTGAAACAAGATCAAACAGCCGTCCAAGTAGATCAGCAGCTCAAAGCAGCGGGCTACATTGGCACAGCCCTGATTGTGCACCACAATCAAGTGATTTTGCAACAAGGTTATGGCTATGCTGACCATGCCAAGCAGCAACATAACAATGCCCAGTCATTGTATCAAATTGCCTCGTTGCAAAAGAGCTTCACAGCAACGTTAATTATGCAACAAGTTCAAGCTGGGAAACTCAGCCTTGATACGTTATTGTCAAAATATTATCCGAATGTGCCTGGGTCAAACCAAGTAACGATTCGACAAATGATGACGATGACCAGCGGGTTGGCCGAATACATCATGGGAAACAAGGCGAAAACAGAGCAAGATAATGTTGCTTTTGATGCAGCACACGTGCGGTTACTTAATTCTAAAGCATGGGCGTATCAGGCTGTGAATTATCGTTTACTCGCTGGTATCTTGATGCAGGTCACTGGGCAATCATACGACACGTTATTCAATCATGTTTTTAATCAGCAATACCATTTAAATATTGCTGATTATAGTCATTTTTTGACGAATGCGCATCGAACAATTGGGTATCAAAAAGCTGATTATAGTGCGCCAACCTATGATAACCCAGGATTATTTGCCCGGGAAACAGGCACAGGCAATATGGCAATGACCACTGGTAAGTTGTACACTTATTATCGGCTGTTGATTGATCATCAAATCACCGATAAAAAATGTTTACAAGCGATGTGGACGCCAGAAGCTGGGGAATCTTATAGTGCTGGGTTATACCATCATGCAAGTTATAATGACGGGCATGGCGTTATTACTGGCTATGAGCCCACCGTCGTCTTCACGCAAAATGGTCAAGATGCCGTGATTTTATTAAGCAACGTACTTGAAAAAGGGCATAGCTGGGAACCCCTCGCCAAGACCCTATTTACAGAAATTACAGCGATCAAAACGTCGTAACGTTTGATTGCAAACGCGCCAGAGCGCGCAGAGGAGAAAAATTTTGAAGTTTAGTGAACTCGGTTTGTCACAAGATATTTTGGATGCGATTGTAACCCATGGTTATGTGGAAGCAACACCTATCCAAGAAAACACGATTCCGCTCACATTAGCGGGTAAAGATGTGATTGGTCAAGCGCAAACAGGAACTGGTAAGACAGCTGCCTTTGGTTTGCCAATTTTGGAACACATTGATTTAGATAACAAAAATATTCAAGCTTTAATTGTTTCACCAACACGTGAATTGGCGATTCAAACAGCCGATGAATTAAAGAAGTTGGGGCATGACAAGCATGTTGATGTTCAGGTTGTCTTTGGTGGGGCTGACATTCGCCGTCAAATTCAAAACTTGAAGTCACGACCACAAATTTTGGTCGGCACACCTGGTCGTTTGCTTGATCACATTAACCGTAAGACGGTTAAGATTGACCAAGTTAAGACATTGGTTTTGGATGAAGCCGACGAAATGTTGAACATGGGCTTCTTGGATGATATTGAAGCTATCATCAACAACACACCAGCCGATCGTCAAACATTATTGTTCTCAGCCACAATGCCACCTGCCATTAAGCGGATTGGTGTGAAGTTCATGACGAACCCAGAACACATCCAAATTGAAGCCAAAGAATTGACAACAGATTTGGTTGATCAATACTTCGTTCGGATGCGTGAAAACGAAAAGTTTGATACAATGACACGTATCTTTGATGTGCAAGCACCAAAGTTGGCGATTGTGTTTGGCCGTACAAAGCGTCGCGTTGAAGAATTATCTCGTGGTTTGGAAGCACGTGGCTACCATGCAGCTGGTTTGCATGGTGATTTGACCCAACAAATGCGTTCACGCGTCTTGGCACAATTCAAGTCGCATGAAATTAACATTTTGGTTGCAACCGATGTGGCGGCACGTGGTTTGGATGTTAAGGATGTGTCACACGTTTATAACTTCGATATTCCACAAGACCCAGAATCATACGTTCACCGTATCGGCCGTACTGGCCGTGCCGGTGCCAAGGGTGTGTCAGTGACACTAGTTGCGCCAAATGAAATGGACTATTTGCGTGGTGTGGAAGAACTCACCAAGAAGCGCATGACACCTTTGCAACCCGCAACATTGCAAGAAGCACGTATTGGTAAGATTAAGAATGCGGCTGATGAAGTGTCAAAGTTAGTGAACACGGTTGATGTTGACGAAATTCAATCAGAAGTTGAAAAGTTGACAAACCAATACAGCGCAGAACAATTGGCAGCAGCTTTGTTGTCATCGGTTGCTGATTTGGCAAAGCAAAACACACCAGTTGAAATCACTCGCGAACGACCATTACCACGTCGTCGTGGTAATGGTGGCTCATCATCACGCCGTAATGGCAATGGCGGAAGCCGTGGTGGGAGCGAACGTCGTGGCGGTTACCGTGGTAACCGTGATCGTCGTAGCAATGGTGGTCCACGTCGTGAAGGCGGTGGTGCTAACGGCGAACGTCGCTTTGGCGATTACAAGCGTCGTGACGGCCGTTCAACAGAACGCCGCACTGGTGGGGCACCGCGCCAACATCGTGAATTCACTGTACGCGAAAAAGATTAATAAACCAGTCATTTACACCCGCCGTGTCATGCAGTCACAAGTGTAGATAATGTATACGATGAAACCGTCCAAACAAGTATTGGATGGTTTTTCGTTAGTTGTGAGTGAAGGAGACAAATCATGCAAAACGTAGCCGAAGCAATTGCCTATATTCATAGTCGACCAAAAGGTGGGCAAAAAGAATCCCTGGCGCGCATGCGCGCACTTTTAGCAGCCCTTGGAAACCCGCAAAACAACCTACCATCGGCTATCCACATCACTGGCACCAACGGCAAGGGGTCGGTGGCGACGATGACGAGTAATATTTTGCGCACAGCAGGCTATCGGACTGGTTTGTTTATGTCACCGTTCATTACTGATTTTCGGGAACGCATTCAAATTGATAATGCATTAATCCCTGAACAAGATTTACTGACAGTGACACAGCAAGTCGCAACGGCATTGGTGTCATTAGATGCAGCCCTCGCACCTGATGTCCCGACTGAATTTGAAGTCTTAACGGCAATCATGTTCACATATTTTGCGCAGCAAGACTTAACGGCCTTAGTGATTGAGGTCGGCATCGGTGGCTTGTGGGATTCGACAAATGTGATGCCGCATGCCAAAGTGGCTGTGATCACGAGTGTCGGCTTAGACCATCAAGCGTTACTTGGACCAACGTTGACAGATATTGCCGTGCAAAAAGCGGGCATTATTCATGATGATATGGCCGTCGTTGTTGGTGATTTGCCAGATGAAGCCATGGCAGTGATGGCGCAACACGCGTTGTCGCCGTTAATCCGCGGCCAACGCGGGGGCTATGTGCAAGGGTTGCCGGGGAGTTATCAGGTGCAAAATACGGCTACGGCAGTGGCAGCAGTTGAGGCGTTTGATGCGCACATCACGCCAGACCAGATGCAACAAGGGTTAGCCGAGAGCCAATTTGCGGCGCGGTTTGAGCGCATTAAGCCAAACGTCATCATTGATGGGGCGCACAACGTTGATGGGTTAACCAAGCTTTTTGAGGCGTTGCAACAACTCACGCCAAAACCGGCAACAATCACGTTGATTATTGGTAGCCTGACGGATAAAAATGTGACCTTAGCTTTTGATGACATTTTAAGTGATCCACGCTTTGATATTATCCTGGTGCCGTTTGTTGGCCCCAATGGTCGGCATAGTTTAGATATTTCAACAGCTGCAAAACAGCATCGGGTACAGACCGCAACGGATTGGCAGACAGCGTATCAAACATGTCCCGCAGAATTAATCGTATTTACAGGATCACTCTATTTTGTTAGTGAGGTGAGAGGACAAATATGCAACAAGTAGAAACAAAACTGTCAGCACGGCTGATTTTAAGCGTGTTGGCTATTGGCCTATTAGGCTTTACCGATATTATGTTGGAAACGGCATTAAATGTCAGTTTTCCAAAGTTAATGGCCACATTTAATGTGACGTCAAGCACTGTCCAGTGGTTGACTTCAGGGGTGATTTTGCTCACCAGTATGGTGGTCATTCTTTCACCTTGGTTAAAAAAACGTTTCACGAACCGTAGTCAGTTCGTGGTGGCGACCGTGATTTCCCTTATTGGTGTTTTAATTGATGCCATCAGTAATGATTTTGGTTGGACCTTATTTGGTCGGTTGTTGCAGGGGATTGGCGGTGGTGTCGGGATGCCGTTGATGTACAATGTCATTTTTGAACAAGTCCCCGAAAATAAGCGCGGCACCATGGTGGGGTTGGGCTCACTTATTATTTCCTTTGCGCCAGCCATTGGGCCAGCGTTTGGTGGGTATTTGACCCAAAATTTTGGTTGGCACACCGTCTTTTGGGTTGTTTTGCCGATTCAAATTGGTTCGTTAGTATTTGGCTGGTTCACAATTAGGCAGATCTCGGTTGTCGTGAAAGAAAAGCTGGATTGGCTTGGTTGGTTACTTTTGAGTACGTTTTTCGTAGCCGGTATTTTCATGATTGAACGCATGAGTACGCACGGTTTTACTAATATCTATAGTCTGGGACTATTTGTGTTAATGTTAGGCAGCATTGTGAGTTATTTGCTGTATGCTAAACATGAAACAGCGCCCTTACTTGATCCGAGAATTTTTAAGTTCAAGACGTTTTCGCTCAGTATTGCCGCTTCATTTGTGACCCAGGCCGTCAATCTCACGTTTAATTATGCCATTCCAATGGCGTTGCAAATTGTGCTGCTTAAAAATGCACAAGTTGCCGGATTGACGCTGTTACCAGGGGCGTTGGGTTATGCGTTAATGGCAATTGTGTCGGGGCGCTTGTATGATCGTTTTGGTGCTAAGCTGCCAATCATGATTGGTTTAAGCTTGATGCTCATTGGGACTTTACTGATGGCAACATTACCAATCAGTGTGGGCCACATGACCTTGAGCTTTATGATTGTTCAGCTAGGCGCTGGGTTCTGGTTTGGGAACAACATGACGCATGCTGTCAGTCACGTCGCCGTGACCTTTCAAAGTGCGGGGAATTCCATCTTTTCAGCCACGAATAATTATTCTGCTGCCGTTGGCATTGCCTTGGCTGCTGGTGTCTTGGCCATTTTCCAAAAGGATGCGGCAGGTTCAAAGTCAGCACTGATGACCGCGACCCAACAAGGGACAAGCTGGATGTTCCGCTTAGATATTATCTTAATTTTGATCGCGGCTGGCCTATCATTGTGGGCGTTGCGCGTTGTGAAGAAGCCGGATTAATGACGTATTATCTCACAGAGGTGTGAGATGACAATCAACGATCAAATTAAAAAGTATTATACAATTCTCGGGCAAGATGGCGCCCAACAGATCAAAACCTTACGGCGTTTTTTTCCCAATGACTACGATTTTAATGAAATGTCACAAGCCGTCGCCGAAGATTTCATTGCGCAAAATCCAACCTATAATCGCGCGCTATTACTCGGGGTCGCAATTGGTCAACGGGTAGTGAGCGCGACCCGACCAAAGTTGTTAAATGCCAAGTTTTCTGAAGAAATTGGGCATTACGCCAAACAGCAACTTGGACATTTACCACAGGAACAGCTCTGCATTGCGTTATTAGATGCGCAGCTCAACGTGATTGGTTGGGAAACGGTATTTGTTGGGAGCTTGACCCATGTCCAAGCTTCGCCGCGCGAAATCTTTCAACGGGTGCTCAAGGCCAATGCCCTGGGCTTTATGATGGTGCACAATCATCCCAGCGGAAATTTAACGCCGTCAGACGTTGATGTGAAATTTAGCCAACAACTCCAACATTTAGGGGATCAACTTGGGGTGCCGATGTTTGATTCCTTTATCGTGACACAAGAAAGTTATTGGAGTATGTCAGAAAATAGCCAGTTGTCTGCACAACGTGTGCAGGTCACATCGGCAAAGTTAACCAAATAAGCTAACGTTTGGACACGCGAGCAGTGTCTTGGCGGTAGCTTTTTTTGTCCACTGAAAACTGGTAGAATATAATAGATTGATTTTACTAATGAATAGCAAAGGATAAGTCGGCATATTACGACGTTTCGTCGATCATGGCCGATCATAAATACAAAAGATGACAACAGAAAAACCAGCAGTGTGGTATGAACATCTTCATACTGAAAAATATACCGGTGCGCGCCGTGGCCGGATTCATACGCCACATGGCACATTTGAAACGCCAATGTTTATGCCTGTGGGCACGCAAGGCGCTGTCAAAGGTGTCGGGACGCGTGAGTTAAAAGACATCGGTGCGCAATTTATTTTGAGTAATACTTATCACTTGTGGGTACGCCCCGGTGATGAACTCATCGCCCAAGCAGGTGGTTTGCACAAATATATGGGTTGGGACCAGGCCATTTTAACTGATTCTGGTGGTTTCCAGGTCTTTTCACTTTCTGATGCTCGGAAGTTACAAGAAGAAGGGGTGACTTTTCAAAACCATGTGAATGGTGACAAAATGTTTTTGTCACCGGAAGTGGCGATGCGCATTCAAAACAACTTGGGTTCGGATGTGATGATGCAATTAGATGAAGCCATTCCGTACTTTGAAAGTTATGACTACATTAAGGAATCCATGCAACGCTCGTTAAGATGGGCAGAACGTGCGCAAGTTGCCCACAAAAAGCCTGACGCCCAAGCCTTATTTGGTATTGTGCAGGGGGCAGGTTTCAAGGCACTGCGTACCGAGTCAGCCCAAGGATTGGTTAGTTTAGACTTGCCAGGTTATGCTGTTGGTGGGTTATCGGTTGGCGAATCAAAAACCGAGATGAATCGTGTGTTAGATTTCACGATGCCACTCTTGCCTGAAGACAAGCCACGTTATTTGATGGGAGTAGCGGCCCCTGATTCCTTGATTGATGGGGTTATGCGCGGAATTGATATGTTTGACTCTGTGCTACCCACACGCATTGCGCGTAAGGGAACGTTGATGACGCGCCATGGCCGTGTTGTCATAAAAAACGCCAAGTATAAGCAAGACTTCACGCCTTTGGATCCAGATTTGAGTTACTATTCACCAAATCCTATCCGAACACAGCAATTTGGCAACCAAGCGCAATTTGACAACCCCGGATACAATCCTTTCCAAAACTTGACGCGTTCATACTTACACCATTTGTTTAACGCCAATGAAATATTAGGCGCACAATTGGCCTCACAACACAATTTGCGCTTCTTATTACAGTTTATGGAAGATATGCGGACGGCCATTGAAAACGATGAACTCTTAGCATTCCGTGAAACAGTGATGGAAGAATATGGTTATAATAAGCCAAATGCGCGCTTATTCTAAAAAGTGATTGAATTTTTGATATAATAGTATTATAGTGTCTGGCAACCCCTGTCAGACCGATTCCAGAAAGAGGACAAAATCCCATGAATTTGAATTTGGTACTTCCAATTATTTTGATTGTTGGTATGTTTTGGTTTATGAACCGCCAACAAAAAAAGCAACGTGCAGCCCAAGAAGAACGACAAAATAGCCTTGAAAAAGGATCTGAAATTGTGACAATCGGTGGCTTGCATGCGGTTGTTGACAGCGTGAATAAGGAAGCAAAAACTGTTGATTTGGACGCCGAAGGTGTGATCTTGACATTTGATTTGGCTGCTATTCGCACAATCAAGCCAAAGACGCCTGAAGCAGGTGAAAAAGTGGTTGTTGATGACTTGAAGCCAGCTGAAACGGTGACTGAAGAAAAAATTGTTGATTCAAACGAACCAACTGACAAGTAAACGGTATAATGAAGAGAGCGATAAGCTCTCTTTTTTGGATGGTGGCAAATTGATATGGTAACGAAAACCATGGTGATGCCAGACGGCACAAAAATTGTATATGATGAATATGGTGATCGCCAGCAAGAAACCCTTTTTTTGTTACATGGTAACGGCAGTTCAGCGCGCTATTTTCGTCCGCAAATTGTTTACTACGAACAGTATTTTCATGTGATTGCGATCGACACGCGGGGGCATGGCCGGTCGTCTAATTCGAAGCGGCGTATTCAATTTGATGATGTCGTGGCTGACATCGACATGATTCGCCAAAAAGAAGCCATTAGCTGTTTTGGGTTGCTCGGTTACAGTGATGGGGCGAATATCGCAATGAAATACGCCACTATTCATCCCACTCGCGTCAAAAAAATGGTGCTCAATGCGCCCAATTTGTCCAAGCGTGGGGTGTATAAAATCCTATGGTGGGTTGATAGCCTCGCGCAATACTTGACGCGCTTGCTGGCACCGTTTAATCATTATGCCATGCGCCGCAATAAGCAGTTGCACGTGATGAGTGAACCATTAAACATTAGCCGACGGGATCTTGAGCGGGTTCAAGCACCAACGTTGTTAGTGATTGGTCAGTTTGATTTAGTGAAAAAGCGCCACATTGAACGGATTGCGGCCATTTTACCACACGCTGAAATCATGATTATTCCACGTCATAGTCACTTTGTGACCTATACCAATCCTAAAAAATTTAGCACCATGGTGCTGCCATTTTTACGCCAAGGGGGCAGGCATGAAAAAATTTAAACAGCTTTTATCACGGTTAATTGTCCCAACGGTGACTGTGATTCTAATTAGTCAATCGTTTTATATGACACGAGAAATCACTTGGGACATGATTTTTTCAACCATCAATGATATTTATTGGTGGCAGGCACTTCTATTGATGGTATTGGGCTTTGTCGCCGTTTTACCGACAGTATTAAACGATGTCATTTTAGCTAAATGGCAACATTACCATCTCAATCGGCGTGAATTATTAGCCCGTTCTTGGTTAATTAATGTGTTCAACATCAATGCTGGGTTTGTGGGCACTGTGGGCATGTTGTTACGCCGAATTTGGTTTTTCGACCAGAAAAACACCAATCATATGAAGCCCTATATTCAAATGTATATTCTGAGTTTGACGGGGTTATTTGTTGCCAGTGCAGGCGCGATTGTGGCCGTCTGGTTTAATTTTGTTCCGGGCTATGAGGATAATATGATTTGGTTGATGCTCTTGCTTGGCGCAGCAATCTTTGTTGGGCTGATGTCACTTGTGCCGCGTTTTCATTTTTGGCAAGGGATGACCCCACGGGCGTTGGTGCTTTTATCGGGGAATGCCTTACTCACTTACGCCCTGCAAATGGCCTTATTTGTCACGATTGGTCTCACAATCGGTGTCAACGTGCGCGTTGCCATCATGTTATTACTGTTTACGATTGCCAATACGATTGCCTTGGTGACGATGACCCCCGGGACTTGGGGTTCATTTGATGTGTCGATGTTACTCTTGTTTTCTGGGCTAGCAATTGATGTGGAGAAGGCAGTTGTGTGGCTAATTCTCTACCGGTTGGTCTATAACATGATGCCATTGGCGAGTGCACTGGTGTTGTTTTTCTATCGTTTGTCTCGGAAAATCAACACCGACTATCGCGGTGTGCCGCATTATGTGGCCTTATCGGTGACACATCAGCTGACAACAGTGGCCTTGTATTTAGCAGGGATTTTATTAGTGTTATCTGGCACGATGCCAAGTATCATGCAGCGCATTACAGTATTGCATCGATTGCGACCTTGGCCAATTACCTTTGCCTTAGCGAATCAATTGCCTAATATTTTACTGGGCTTCCTCTTGTTAATTAGTGCGCGTGGGATTGCTAATCGGGTTAAACGTGCGTATTGGTCGACCATTGTGGTGTTGATTCTTGTCGTGATCTATACCTTGATTTCATTTCGGCAAATCTTGCCCGTGGTCATTTTTGGCCTCTTGTTAGTCGCCGTTATTTTAAGTAAAAAAACGTTGTACCGAGAACAGTTTATTCATTCTTGGGAGCAACAAGTGGTTGATGGCGGTATATGGGGCTTGTTAATCATTAGCTACTTGGCGCTGGGCGTTCTCAATGCACCATTGGTGAAACACCATTTTCAGCGCCTGAACCAATTAGGGTTACTCCCATCAGTGCATTGGTGGTTAATGGGGACCGCAATTATTCTAGTTGTTACGGCGTTTAGCCTGCTCTTGTCACGTTATCTGAGTGCGCACCAGCAACAATTGGGTGTCCCGTTAGATGAACCACGACTTAATCAGCTGTTAGTGCTTGGCGATACCCATTACACCAACCTAGCATTCTTAGGTGACAAGCGCTTCTATTTTTATCAAGTTGCTGGCCAGGATGTTGTCGGCCTGCAATTTCGTGTGATCAATAATCAGGCCATGGTGATGGGCGATCCTTTTGGGGATAAAAAATATTTTGCGGCGGGGATGCAACAATTTGTAGATGATGCCGACGTCTTAGGGTATACGCCAGTTTTCTATGAAGTAAGCGAACAAGTGGCCATGTTAGCGCACGAATTTGGTTATGATTTCTTCAAACTCGGCGAAGAAGCGCATGTGATCTTGTCAGCATTCTCCACGGCTGGTAAAAAAATGCAAAACGTCCGGTCAGTTGTCAACCAGGCACAACGTGCCGGCTTTGAATATCAAGTTCTCACACCGCCGTTCAGTCAACAAATCATGGCGCAGCTCCAAGCCATCAGTCAAGAATGGCTGGCTGGCCGCGAGGAAAAAGGCTATTCGCTTGGTTTCTTTGATCCAAACTATCTGCAACGATATCCCATTGCTGTGCTGGCTCAAGCGGGTAAAATTGAGGCTTTTGCCACGTTGGTGACCTCACATTCTGAACAACAATTGGCCGTTGATCTCATGCGCTTCACGCAAGCAGCGCCCAACGGCGTGATGGATGTGTTATTTGTCAATACGATTGCGTATGCCAAAGCCCAAGGGTTACAGACTTTGAATTTAGGCATGTCGCCACTGGCAAACGTTGGTCAGCACCGGCAAAGTTTTGGTCGCGAGCGCTTAGCCAATTTAGTCTATCAATTTGGTTCTAAAGTATATTCTTTTGAAGGGCTACATCATTATAAAAGTAAGTTCACTAAAAATTGGGTACCCATGTATATCGCGTATTCCCGCAAATCTTGGGTGCTGATGGTGATGATTGGCTTACTGAAAATTGATAATAAAGGGGTCGCGCGTGCACCTGAAATGAAAGTCGTGTATGATAAGGATAACGATTTTGAACAATAAGGAGGAAAGTGTGTTGCTGGTTGACCAGCAACACATATGAGTGGCCATGCCAATGCACGAATTTTTTATGGGATTGAATCAATTAGAGTTGATTAATCGTGCGCCAGGATTCTTTAAGTATCAACCACACAATGTGGCCGCGCACTCTTGGAAAGTCACGCAAGTTGCCCAGTTTTTAGCAGATGTTGAAGCACAAAATGGGGCGAACATTAACTGGCAATCTGTTTATGAAAAAGCGCTCAATCATGATTACACCGAGCGCTTTATTGGTGATATCAAGACACCGGTTAAATATGCTACCGCAAATTTGCGCGCGATGTTGGCTGATGTTGAAGACACCATGACAGAAAATTTTATTAAAACAGAAATTCCAAGCGAATTTCAAGCCGCATATACCAGACGTTTGGGAGAAGGTAAAGATCACACCATTGAAGGCCAAATTTTATCAATTGCCGATAAAGTCGATTTAATGTATGAGGCGTATGGTGAATTAGTTAAGTTCAATCCAGAACCAGTCTATGTCAACATTTTTCAAAGTAGCTTAGAGGCGTTGGCCGATTTTAAAAGCATGGCGAGTGTCAAGTACATTGCAACCGATATCCTGCCAGATATTTTTGCCGCGGATTTTATTAATAAAGCAGGCCTGTATGATTTGGCAAAAAGCTTATTACCAGATTTTGCTGCCGTGGCGGAAAAGCGTGATGGTTGATGTGACTGTGTGATGCATTGGTCGATAATATAAATGAGTTAGCCGGGATGGCTCAGAATGAAAGTAGGATTTTAAATGGCGTTTTTGGAATTGCATGGGATTAAAAAGTCATATTATCTAGGTAAAACTGCCTTTCCAGTCTTAAAGGGGATTGATCTATCCTTTGAAAAAGGTGAATTTGTTTCGATTCTTGGTGAATCTGGTGGTGGAAAATCAACTTTGATGAACATCATTGGTGGCTTGGATCGTAACTTTGAGGGCCGTGTCGTTGTGGCGGGTGAACAACTGGATCATACCCAGGCCAAAAAATTGGATGTGTATCGTCGCGAGACAATTGGCTATATTTTCCAGAGTTTCAATCTCATCAACTACCAAACAAACTTGGAGAACGTTGAAACAAGCTTGAATATGACGACACTATCAGCGCGGGAACGTAAGCAGCGTGCAACCGAGCTTTTGACCAAGGTTGGTTTGGCTGAGCACATGCACAAGTATCCTTCGCAATTGTCAGGTGGGCAAAAGCAACGGGTGGCGATCGCCCGTGCCTTGGCATCTGATCCAGATATCATGATTGCCGATGAACCTACTGGGGCTTTAGATGCGGCTAACACCACCGAGGTTTTGGAATTATTGGCCCAAATCGCCCAAGAGGGGAAGTTAGTCATTGTCGTGACCCATTCGCAAGCCGTGGCCGATTACGGCACACGTATTGTGCATATGGCAGATGGTAAAATTGACGATGAAAAAAACCTCAAAGAAAAGTATGCCGTGCCAGCAACCACACCGCGCTTAACTTCTCACCCGCTTAAGCGCCGTGCCGTTTGGGATATGGCATTTGACCATTTGAAATACAAAAAACTGCAAAACTTCCTCATTATCTTCGGCTCGGCCATCGGTATTTTCTCTGTCATCTTCTTTCTCGGCTTGGGGAATGGTGTGAAAGGCTACATCAATGACCAAGTGAATGCGTTAGTGAATCCAAATTATCAAAACGTATTACGTAACACCACCCAAGATAAAAAGGCTACTGCGACTGAGCGCATGCGCGCCACGATGCAAGCCATGGCAACGAACTATTCTGCAACAACCCTTGATGCGCAACAATTAAAGCAATTAAGTCAAGTGGCTGGGGTGGACGCCGTTTATCCTGGTGGCAAGTATAATAATGCTGTCTTCACTTATGGGCAAGTACGTTCTGACCCAGTTCAGCTTGAAACGTGGACCCCACAATATGCAGCTAAGATTATTAAAGCAGGTCATCAACCGCAAAATGGTGAAGTTGTCATTGACTTGGCCTATGCGAAGAAAATTCAGGCGAATTATCAAGCCTTAATTGGCCAAAATATTAGTTTCAGTTATCTCGCTTATGATGCTAACAACCGCCCAGTCATGATCAAGACTTCAGCTAAGATCAGTGGTATCACAGATGGTGGCCAATCAGGCGCCTTATTTATTCAAAACTGGGCCACGATTCAAAATGATCTTAAGCAAAACCATGCGAATGCTGACGCAAACTACGCAGCAGTTCAAATTAAAAACACGAAGGCTGTTAAGGCGACGATGAAGCGGATTAACGCGGTGACGGCGAACCAGCAACAAGTCTTTGTCGGGGTATCGGTTGATGATATTTTAAGCACAATTAATACGATTACCAGTCTGGCATCTTATGTATTAGCGGCGATTGCAGGTATTTCACTGCTTGTTTCAGCGATTATGATTATTGTGACGACATATATGTCGGTTTCAGAACGCACGCGTGAAATTGGCGTCCTACGTGCCCTTGGGGCACGGGCCAAAGATATTCGCGGCTTGTTTACCAACGAAGCGCTTTTGATTGGTGGGATTTCAGCCGTACTGGGTGTAGCCATGGCTTATGTTATCCAAGTGGTGATGAACGGGGCTTTGAAAGGGCTAATTCATTTTAATATCGTACAGGTTTCATTGGGAAACGTTATCTTTGCTGTCATTATCGCGATTGTGATCGCGCTGGTGGCGAGTTTCGTACCTTCCCGTCGCGCTGCTAAGCTCAATACGATTGATGCGTTGGCGGCTGATTAGTTGGGATTAAAAAGTGCAGGCAACTGCACTTTTTTGACCGCATATTTTGCGGGACCACCCCTTAAAAAAGTAATGACGCATAGCGTTGAGTAGAGGAGTAATAGATGCAAATTTTAAAGGAACACGCTAAGCCGTACCGTCGAGATATCTTTTTCTCAATTTTGGCGGTGATGGTCATGGCGGGGGCCTCATTGTGGCAACCCAGATTATTACAACAGGTTATGAAAGCAATCATTGCGGATAATCAACACCAAGTGTTGACTAACGGGATTGCTTTAATCACCTTAGCTGTTATTGGTTTAATTGCTGGTGTGATTAATACAATTTTCGCCGCCAAGGTATCACAAGGTATTGCTGCCGACTTGCGTGCGAATCAATATCGGAAAATACAATCATTTTCATATGGGAATATTGAAAAGTTTTCGGCCGGTAATTTAGTTGTCCGCATGACCAATGATGTCAACCAGATTCAACAATTAGTGATGATGTTTTTGCAAACGTTAACGCGTATCCCGATTCTGTTTGTCGGTGCCTTTATTTTGGCCTTAATCACTTTGCCACGGCTTTGGTGGATTGTGATTTTAATGGTGATTTTAATTGTGTTATCATCGCAAGTTGTCTTCAAACAAATGGGCAAGTATTTTGCACAAATTCAAAAATTAATTGATCAAACCAACACATTAGCCAAGGAAAGTTTACAAGGTGTGCGTGTGGTGAAATCATTTAACCAAGAAGAAAATGAGACCGCCCGCTTCACAGCTAATTCAGATGAGTTAGCGCGGGTGAACACGACCATTGGTTACTTGTTTTCAACCATGATCCCGATGTTTATGCTCATTTCTTATGTGGCGATTGGGGCATCGGTATGGTTTGTGGGTCATGGCGTTGTTGCGCATCCTGATGACCTTGCCGCAATTACTTCATTTATCTCCTATCTGATGCAAATCTTTTTTGCCATTATGATTGGGGGCATGATGTCGACCTTTGCCTCACGTGGTTTTGTGTCGCTTGGCCGGATTAAAGCCGTCTTTGAGACAACGCCTGATGTGACTTATGCTTCAGATGCCCCTGAAGTTGACTTGTCAGGGGATGTGACATTTAATCAGGTATCATTTACCTATCCTGGGGATACTCAACCCGCTTTAGCGGATATCTCTTTCCAGATTAAAGCTGGGGAAATGATTGGGATTGTCGGCGCAACTGGTTCTGGGAAAACGACGTTGGCCCAACTGATCCCACGCCTTTATGATCCCACGACTGGTGACGTCTTAGTGGGTGGTGTGAATCTGAAAAAGATCAATGAGCAATCCTTGCGTCAAGCTGTTGCCTTTGTCTTGCAACGGGCAATTTTATTTAGTGGTAAAATTTCAGATAACTTACGACAAGGGAAAAGCGATGCGACGCCAGCTGACTTTCAACGCGCAGCCGACATTGCGCAGGCTGCGGAGTTCGTCAATCGTTACGAAGACGGCTTTGATCACCTAGTTGAAGAACGCTCAGCCAACTTTTCTGGTGGCCAGAAGCAGCGTTTGTCTATTGCCCGTGGGGTGGTCGGCACACCTAAAATCTTGATTTTGGATGACTCAACGTCAGCGCTTGATGCCCGCTCAGAAAAGCGTGTGCAAGAAGCCTTAGATCAGGAACTTGCTGGCACAACAAAGATTGTGATTGCTGAAAAAATCAGTTCCGTATTGCACGCAGACCGCATTTTTGTCCTGGATGAAGGGCGCCTAGTCGGTGTTGGCCCACACCATGAATTATTGGCGACGTCACCGATTTATCGTGAAATTTATGAAACGCAAAAGGCGAAAGGCGGTGACAACTGATGCAAGATTTTAAACGCGCAATGCACTATTTTTATCGTTACCTCAAGCGTTATTGGCTTGGCTTGGGCTTTGTGGTCATCGTGACGATTTTATCCACGTATTTCCAAGTCAAAGCACCAGTTTATATGGGACAAGCGATCACAGAATTGTCGCGGTATTTAGGAGAATACATGAATCCGGCGACCCATGCAACTGCAAGCAAAACACCGTTTTACCATGCGCTTGAAGCAATGATGGTGTGCTTTGGGTTGTCAGCGGCAACGATGTTTATTTCCAGTTTCATTTCATCACGTATTTCTGCACAAACTTCTGGGCAAATGCGCGTTGGCTTGTTTGGCAAGTTGCAACGGATGACCATTAAGTATTTTGACACGCATCAAGATGGGAAAATTTTGTCCTTGTTTACGTCCGATTTGGATAATATTTTTAACGCCATGAACCAAGCCATTTTCCAATTGCTGTCTCAATTAGCGCTGTTTATTGGGGTGATTTGGATGATGTTTGGCCAGAACGTGAAGTTGGCTTGGGTGACGATGGCCTCGACACCACTTGCAATTTTGATCGCCTGGTTTGTCATTGTGCAAGCACGCAAGAATATCAACAAGCAGCAAGAAGCCACTGGGGAAATGAATGGTTACATCAATGAGCAAATCAATGGTGAAAAAATCATTATTACGCAAGGCTTGCAACAAGCCTCAATTGCTGGTTTTGCCCCATATAATGAGAAGGTCAAGCAGGCAACATTCAAAGGGCAGGTTTATTCGGGGATGCTATTTCCTTTGATGCAGGGCTTGTCGCTGTTGAACCTCGCAATTGTCATATTCTTTGGGTCATGGTTAGTGGTTCATGATGGCATGGATAAGGCGACGGGCTTAGGCTTGATTGTTGTATTTGTTAACTATTCTCAAGAATACTACCAACCAATTACACAAATTACCTCAATCTATAATATGCTCCAGCTGGCCATTACTGGCGCTAAGCGCTTGTCTGATGTTCATGACCAACCTGAAGAAGTGAATCCAGCTAACGGTCATCAACTAACTACCCTACAGACAGGTGTGCAATTAGAACAAGTTCATTTTGGCTATCAACCGGACAAAGAAATTTTGCACGGCGTTGATATCAAGGTGAAAAAAGGCGAAATGGTGGCTTTGGTTGGCCCAACTGGTTCAGGTAAAACAACCATCATGAACCTATTGAACCGCTTTTATGATGTCACAGCTGGTGCGGTAAAATTTGATGGCGTTGATGTGCGCGACTTTGATTTGCAGTCGCTGCGCGACCATGTGGGAATTGTGTTACAAGACTCGGTGTTGTTTACTGGCACAGTGGCTGATAATATCAAATTCGGTCGACCGGAAGCAAGTGACGAGGACATGATTGCAGCTGCCCAACAGGCCAACATTCACGACTTTATTGTGAGTCTCCCAGAGGGGTATGCAACAAAGGTCAACGATGAAAGCTCCGTCTTTTCAACTGGACAAAAGCAACTGCTCTCCATTGCACGTACCATCTTGACCAATCCCGCGTTCTTAATTTTGGATGAAGCCACATCAAACGTTGATACGGTCACTGAAGCACGCATCCAAGCGGCGATGGATAACGTGATTGCTGGGCGTACGAGTTTTGTCATCGCACACCGCTTAAAAACTATTTTAGGCGCCGATAAAATTGTTGTGTTAAAAGATGGTCAAGTGATTGAAGAAGGATCACACGAGGCACTGGTAGCTGAAAAAGGCTTCTATGCTGAACTCTATCACAACCAAATGGTTTTTGAATAAGGAACAAGTCACGGTTAGCCGTGGCTTTTTTTATGGCTTAACTGGCGGTAAGGGGGATAATGAGTGGTCAAAATATTTTATGTTATAATTGTAGTATCGCTATTTATCGTACTTTTAATCTCTATATAAACTTTGGAGGACACAATGAATATTGGTCTCTTTACGGATACATATTTTCCACAAGTGAGTGGTGTGGCAACCTCAATTAAAACTTTAAAAGATGCGCTTGAGGCGCAAGGTCATCAGGTCTATATCTTCACTTCAACCGATCCAAAGGTGTCTAAAAACAAATTTGAACCACATATCTATCGTTTCTCAAGTGTCCCATATGTCGGCTTTAAAGATCGGCGGCTAGCTTTTCGTGGCTTGATTCAAGCAGTTGAAATCGCGAAGTCAGTCGAGCTAGACATTGTGCATACGCAAACGGAATTTTCGCTGGGCTTATTGGGTAAGTTCGTGGCACGGCAATTAAAAATCCCAGTCATTCACACGTACCATACAATGTATGAAGACTATACGCACTATGTGGCCAAAGGCTTACTCATTGGGCCAAAGGGTGTCGGGACGCTGATGAAAGCCTATATGGCTAGTATGGCTGGTGTTGTGGCCCCATCCCAACTCGTACAAGAAACGTTAGTACGTTATGGGGTTAAGGCACCCATTCGTATTATTCCAACGGGCGTTGCTTTGCCAACTCCAGGCGTGGCACACGAGAACTTACGTGAAAAGTTTGGCTTTACCCCCGAACAACCAGTTATTTTGTCGCTCGGTCGTCTCGCGTATGAGAAAAATGTCGCTTTGACGATTTCAGCCTTTTCAGAATTGTTACAGACGCGACCCGATGCGCGCTTGGTGATTGCAGGTGATGGGCCTGCCCGCAAGTCGCTTGAAGAGCAGGTGGCGGAACTGGACTTAACCACCCAAGTCGTATTTACTGGCATGGTTGATCACGACGATGTCACGGATTACTATGAAATGTGCCATGTTTTTGTCAGTTCGTCAGATACTGAGACGCAAGGTTTGACTTTTATTGAGGCCATTGCTTCCGACCGACCTTTTGTCGCCATTCATTCACCGTATTTGGATAATTTGGTTGATGATGATGCGATTGGCACGTTGGTTTCAGACTATGATGAGTTATTAGCCGGGATTGATAAGTATTTGTCTTATCCGCAAACACCCGCTGCGCAATTGTGTCGTCGGCAAAAAATGCAGGATATAGACGCCAATACTTTTGCCACACGGATGCTTGATTTTTATCACGATATTTTGTCCGACTATCATTCGGATGAATCAGACGATGCGTACCCAACCGCAGATGAGGTCGGCTATATGAAGCGCATTTTACGTAACCCATTTAGGAGAAATTAGTTGAAAGTTTTACTGTATTTTGAAAATCAAAAATGGATTGCCAAGTCTGGTATTGGGCGTGCGCTCAAGCTTCAACAAGCAGCGTTGCGCTATACTGATGTCACCGTCACCACCGACCCCAAAGCAAAAGATTACGATGTCCTCCACATTAATACCTATGGTGTCAAAAGCCATTATATGGTCAATGCGGCCCACCGAATGGGAAAAAAAGTGGTGTATCATGGGCATTCCACTTATGAGGATTTTAGAAATTCGTTTACAGGGTCTAATCTTATTGCGCCATTTTTTAAGCGCTATTTAGTCTCGTTGTATAAAAAAGCGGACGCAATAATTACACCCACCCCATATTCGAAGCAATTGTTGCGCGGTTATCGATTGCCACAACCCATTACGCCAATTTCAAATGGGATTCCCCTTGAAAAATATGCACCAGATGCGCATAAAGTGCAAAAATTCCGTGAATATTTTGATTTGTCACCTGAGCAAAAGGTAGTCATGAGCGTGGGCTTGTTTTTTGAGCGTAAAGGGATTTTAGATTTTGTTACCTTAGCCCAGCGACATCCTGAATACGTGTTTATCTGGTTTGGCTATACGGATTTACGGTTGGTACCGGCAAAAATTAGTCGGCTGATCAAAGGTGAACATCCCCGCAATCTGATATTTCCAGGGTATATTACTGGGGATGTGATTCAAGGGGCCTATCAAGGGGCTGATCTATTCTTGTATCCGTCATTTGAAGAGACTGAAGGCATTGTCGTACTTGAAGCGCTAGCTTCCAAACAGCAACTCTTGGTTCGTGATATTCCAGTCTATCATCATTGGTTACAAGACGGGGTTAATAGCTATCAAGCTAAAAATCTCGATGAATTTGATGATAAAATGGTCAAAATCCTCTCGGGCGCATTACCTGATTTAAGTGACGCAGGGTATGCGTTGGCTGTGGCACGCAATCTACCAGAAATTGGTCAGCAATTGCAGGCAGTTTACACGGCTGTTTTGCAAGATTAGTCACGGTCTAGGGGGCAAGTATGTCTAAAACAGATAAAATATCAGCAATCATTGTTGTCATTTTGACTGCTGTTGTGGTCTACTTTTTAACGACTGAGCTGCGTGGCAAAGGGAGCCAACTGAAGTTAGCCTTGGCCCACTTAGATTGGCGTTGGCTCGTCGGGGGGCTGGTGATGATGGTGCTTTCCATTGTGTTAGAAGCTGTTGCGACCTACACAATGTTGAATAAAACTGATCGGCAACGCACATCAGTCTTAGCGTTATTACGTGTGCCTTTGCTTAATTTACTCGGAACAGGTGTGACGCCCTTTGCAACCGGTGGGCAGCCGGCCCAACTTTTTGGATTAGCACGTTCGGGTATTGAAGGCGGACGGGCCATGTCCGTGATTCTTATGAAGTTTTTAGTCTATCAAGTCGTGGTCGTGGTATTCTTTATCATAGGATATTTTTCTGCCGAACATTTTATCTATGCACAGGTTGATCCCACGTTTGCGCAGTTTATTCCGCTAGCCATCACAATTCATGCGGTAGTCATTCTTGGCATTGTACTGGTCATGTTTTGGCCAGCGCTGACTTTGAAATTGGTGGATATGGTGGCGCCACTATTTCAAAAAATGTTATCCCGAGAACGCTACACGCGGTTACTTTTTACCGTGACGCAAAAAGTGGCCAATTTTCACCAAGAATCACGTCGCGTGATTGGGAGTTGGGAATCACTTGTTGGGGCAACGGTATTTACCGTGTTACAATTGATGGTTTTTTACCTGATTCCTTACTTTGTGATTCGCGCCTTTGGTTATGAAAACGTGAATCCTTGGTTGATTATTACCATGAACATCATGATTGTGATGGTGATTTCCCTCTTTCCAATACCAGGTGGTGTGGGTGGGGCTGAATTGAGCTTTCAACTGCTCTTTTCGCCATTTGTCAAAAACCCGGCAACCTTGATTTTGGTCATATTGATTTGGCGTCTCATTACATACTATTTTGGTTTGTTTGCCGGTATTATTGCTTACATGGTACCGCCAAGACAAATAGAAAGGCGAAACGATGCGACTTGAAAAAACGTATCAAGCCAGTGATCTCAAGCAGATTCTGGCACGACTACGCGCCATGATTGATGCCACTGATGGGCAACATCAAACGCGACGCTTTGATGCCTTCGGGATTGAAGCCATACAAGTTGATTATGATCAACTTACCCAGATTTGGACGGTTCATGAACATCGTGAAGTGCGTCAATTTCAATTTGATGATATTGATTTGGTGGCGATTGAAATTTTTGATGTCCTCCATGATCTTAAATTAATATTTTAAATACGCAGGACAGCCTGGTTAGCATGAGGGCTGTGTCATGATGCCGTATGTGAAGGAAAAAAATATGCGAAACTTGCTCAATAAAATGCCGAAACCCAAAGCAATTTGGCTGAAAATTAAGCGGACGATGGATACGTCTGCGCCGTTGGTTTGGTTTTTTGTACTCAATGTCGTGTTGGTTTGGTTTAAAACCTTTGTGAACTACCACATGAACTTTAATCTTGGGGCAGATGGGGCAACCCAACAATTCTTGTTATTTCTCAATCCGTTACCCACAGCAATTATTTTCTTGAGTATTGCCCTCTATTTTAGAGGGGCTTTAAGCTACTGGATTGCCATTTTATTTAACTTTATTCAATCACTTTGGTTGTTTGCCAATGTGTTATACTACCGTGAATTTTCTGATTTCTTATCAATGGGTATTTTGAGCTCTGGCAGCTCGACGGGTAATAATCTCGGCAAGTCGATTGCCGCGATTATTCACTGGTCCGATTACATGGTCTTTATTGATATTCTCATCTTGATTGGTTTGGTAGTATTCAAGCAATTAACGATTGATCGTAAAGGCGTCCAACGTCGTTTTGCCATTTTAACCACTGTCTTAGGTGTGGTTTTGATGTTTGTGGATTATGGGATTGCGTCGGCGGATCGCTCTGGTCTATTAACGCGTTCATTTGATAATAATTATATCGTCAAATATCTTGGTTTAAATGAATACGCGGTGTTTAACGCCGTACAAACCTATAACCAAACCGAAAGCCGTAAGCGTGCGAAGCCAGCCGACCTCACGAAGATTAAACAGTTTGTGGCTGGTCAAAAATTACCGGATAACATTCAATATTACGGCACGCAAAAAGGCAAGAACGTCTTTATGATCCATTTGGAGTCCTTCCAACAGTTCTTAATTGACTACAAGGTTGATGGCCGTGAAGTTACGCCTAACCTCAACCAGTTCTATCATGACCAAAACACCTTGAGTTTTGATAATTTTTATAACCAGGTGGGTCAAGGTAAAACATCTGATGCCGAAATGATGCAAGAAAACTCGTTGTATGGTTTAGCTACGGGTTCTGCCATGGTCAAGTATGGCACGAACAACACGTTTGAAGCACTTCCAGCAATTTTAGATCAACGGGGCTACACGACGGCCGCTTTCCATGGTGACGTCGCAAGTTTCTGGAATCGGGATAACACCTATAAGTCGTTTGGCTATAACTATTTCTTCTCAAAGTCGTATTTCCCTGATGCAGATAAGCCTAGTTACAATGTTGGCTATGGCTTAAAGGATAAAATCTTCTTGCAAGACAGTGCACGATATTTGGAACAATTACCTCAACCGTTCTATGCAAAATTGATTACGGTGACCAACCATTATCCTTATGATTTGGATAAAGAAAACATTGATTTCCCGGCCACTACGACGGGAGATAATACGGTTGATGGTTACGTGCAAACCGCGCATTACCTTGATCAAGCCTTTGGTGAGTTGATGACTTATTTGAAAAAGGCAGGGTTGTATGACAATTCAGTCTTTGTCCTCTATGGTGATCACTATGGTATCTCTGAGAACCATCAGCCAGCCATTGCGCAACTGCTTGGCAAGGATAAGGTGACCAATTATGATTTGGCACAGTTCCAAAAAGTGCCATTTATGATTCATGCCACCGGCCTAAAGGGTGGGGTAGATCACACTTATGGTGGCGAAATTGACATGATGCCGACGCTCTTGGATTTGCTTGGTATCCCAGATGATGGCTTAACCATGTTTGGTCAAGATATGTTGTCACCAAAGTATCAAGGTGTGGTACCGTTGCGAGATGGCGATTGGATTACCCCAACGTACATGAAGTTTAATAACCAATACTTCAACACCACAACTGGGGAGCAAGTAACGCTTGCTAGTGACCCTAACCTTAAACAATTGGCGAAGCAGACACAAAACTATGTTGATCAAGTTTTGAGTAATTCCGATGCTGTCATCACCGGTGATTTGCTCCGCTTTGATACTGCGCGACCGGACTTCCACCCTGTCAATAAAAAATCGTTCGACTATAAGAAGAGTGTTGGCTTGGCGAACCTCAAGGCCGCACAAAAGTCGAATCCGTCGAGTGTGTTGGCTAAAAATAAGGGCAAGTCTACGATGGATCAGTACCAAACGGATGCCCCGGAATTGAAGTCAGCCACAGATAGCAGTAATAGTAGTACAGAATCAAAATAAAACGAGCAAACAATAGAACGTTTGTTCGTTTTATTGTATAATGAAATAAAATCGATGAAGGAAGAAAACGATGCGTGAAAATGTTGCCAATCATGAGTTTGAAGTGGTTTCAAAATATGAACCAACTGGAGATCAACCGCAAGCCATTAACCAACTTGTCAGTGGCATTAATGCAGGCGTTAAAGAGCAGATTTTGCTCGGGGCAACAGGCACAGGAAAAACTTTTACTATTTCCAATGTGATTCAGCGCGTCAAAAAGCCAACGTTGGTGTTGAGTCACAACAAAACGTTAGCTGGGCAGATTTATGGCGAATTAAAAGAATTTTTCCCGCATAACGCCGTTGAATATTTCGTGTCGTATTATGATTATTACCAGCCAGAAGCCTATGTGCCGAGTTCTGATACTTTTATCGAAAAAGACTCCGCTGTTAATGATGAAATTGACCAATTACGCAACTCAGCTACGAGCTCGCTTTTGTCGCGCAATGATGTCATTGTCGTTGCCTCGGTGAGTTCGATTTTCGGATTAGGGGATCCGCATCAATATCAAGAACACGTGATTAACCTCCGCGTGGGCAATGAGTATGGTCGTGACCAACTGATGCGTGATTTGATCGACGTGCAATTTACGCGTAATGATATTGACTTTCACCGTGGGACGTTCCGTGTCCGAGGGGACATTATGGAAATTTTCCCCGCATCAGAAGATGAAATGGCGTTACGGGTGGAATTTTTTGGCGATGAGATAGATCGTATCCGTGAAATTAATTCATTAACGGGCGAAACGGCTGCCGAACGTGATTATGTCGCGATATACCCAGCCAAACATTTTATGACAGATGACGACCAAATGCGCTTTGCGTTAGCTGGGATCAATGATGAAATGACAGCCCAAGTGGCCAAGTTTGAAGCGGAAGGCAAACTCATCGAAGCCCAGCGTATTAAACAACGGACAGAATATGATTTGGCGATGCTTGAAGAAATGGGCTTTGTCGGTGGCATTGAAAATTATTCTCGTTGGATGGACGGCCGTCAACCTGGCGAACCACCATTTACGTTACTTGACTTTTTCCCGGATGATTTTTTAATTGTTGCTGATGAAAGTCACGTGACAATGCCACAAATTCGGGGGATGTTTAATGGCGACAAGGCACGGAAAGAAACCCTTGTCAATTATGGGTTCCGTCTACCGTCAGCACTGGATAATCGCCCATTAAAATTACCTGAATTTGAAAAGCATGTCAATCAGGTGATATATATGTCGGCAACACCAGGCGATTATGAATTAGAACGTGTCACCCCAGACCATATCGCCCAACAAATTATTCGCCCAACGGGCCTGCTTGACCCAGAGGTTGAAGTGCGTCCGGTGATGGGCCAAATTGATGATTTGGTGGGGGAAATTAACCAACGTGTTGACAAGAATGAGCGTGTTTTCATTACGACGTTAACCAAGCGAATGGCTGAAGATCTGACAGATTATATGAAAAATATCGGGATTAAAGTTGCCTATTTGCATGCTGACGTGAAGACGTTGGAACGCACGGAAATCATCCGTGACTTACGTTTAGGTAAATACGATGTCTTGATTGGGATCAATTTGCTGCGTGAAGGGATTGATGTACCTGAAGTGTCATTGGTGGCGATCTTAGATGCAGACAAGGAAGGCTTTTTGCGTAATCCACGTTCTCTCATTCAAACCATTGGCCGTGCAGCACGTAATGCCAATGGGCATGTGATTATGTATGCAGATAAAATGACGCAATCCATGCAAGGAGCGATTGACGAAACCGCCCGACGCCGTGAAATTCAAATGCAGTATAATGCCAAGCACGGGATTACACCAACGACGATTAAAAAGCCAATTCGTGATTTGATTTCTGTTCGCACTGAGACGACAAGTGGTGAAACCATTGATTTGACACAAGTTGCCTTTAAGGATCTGCCAAATGACGAGCAAAAAAATATTATTGCGAATATGGAAGGCCAAATGAAAGCTGCGGCTAAAGCATTGGACTTCGAAGAAGCAGCGCAATTGCGGGATAGTGTGATGGCTTTGAAGGCGCTGATGCCAACGAAGCAAAAATAGCTATCTCTTCAGCAGCGCTTGCTATAATAAACTGAGTATTTAAATTTAAGAGAAGGAAGTACGTTGCCAGTGGCTGATGCGGTTATGCCACATCAGCCACTGGCAACGTTTTGAAATCTATGGCGAAGACAAATATTGAAATTCGTGGCGCACGCGCACAAAATTTGAAAAATATTGATGTGGATATTCCAAAAGATAAACTCACAGTGGTGACTGGCCTTTCTGGGTCCGGGAAATCGTCTTTAGCCTTTGATACGCTCTATGCTGAAGGGCAACGCCGTTACGTGGAAAGTCTATCATCGTATGCCCGTCAATTTTTGGGGCAAATGGATAAGCCGGATGTCGACTCGATTGACGGTCTTTCACCAGCAATCTCGATTGATCAAAAAACAACCTCTAATAATCCACGCTCAACGGTTGGCACCGTCACAGAAATTAATGACTATTTCCGACTGTTATACGCGCGCGTTGGTCGACCGGATGAGCCAGCCGATGGCACCAAAATTATGATGTCCATTGATCAAATGGTTGAATCTGTCTACCAGCAATTAGCAACGGGTACGCGCCTGCAAATTTTTGCGCCCATCATTGTTGGTAAGCGTGGCTCGCATGACACGACGTTTGAAAACATGCGCAAGCAAGGCTATATTCGGGCGCGTGTGGACGGCACGGTTTTTGAACTCGATGCAGAAGCACCGAGCTTGGACAAAAATGCGGCCCATGACATTGAGGTGATGATTGACCGGATTGTGTTGCGTGATGATTCGCGCTCACGATTGTTTGATGCGATTGAAGCGGCGGTGCGTTTGACTGACGGGTTAGTGCAGTTGGATGTTGTGGCCCGAGACGGGGAACCCGCAGTGCCACCGTTGAAATTTTCAGATCACTATTTGGGACATTTAAAAGATTTTCGCGTTGGCCGTCTAGAACCGCGCCTATTTAGTTTTAATGCGCCCCTTGGTGCCTGTGAGGTGTGCCAGGGATTAGGTGTGACCCGTGAAGTTGATATGGACTTGGTGGTGCCTGACGGGGAGAAGACCTTGCGTGAGGGGGCGATTGCACCATGGAATCCTATCTCGTCAAATTATTATCCGGAAATGCTGCGGCAATTTGCCGAACAGTCAGGGATTGATTTGGATACGCCTTTTAATCAACTGTCTAAAAAGCAGCAGCAGTTGGTGTTAAAGGGATCGGGCAACAAAGATTTTCATTTTCACTATGAAAATGATTTTGGTGGTGTCCGCGATGTGGATATTCCATTTGAAGGGGTGATTCATAACATTTCACGACGATTCCATGAAACAAATTCTGAATTTACCCGCGACCAAATGGCAAATTATATGACAGAATTATCTTGTCAGGCTTGCCAAGGCTATCGTTTAAACGAAGCGGCACGATCAGTTAAAATTAATGGCCGGCATATTGGGGAAGTATCTGACCTGCCTGTTGACCAAGAACTTGCCTTCTTTAACAGCATCACTTTAGGTGAGCAAGATACAACAATTGCGGCACCAATTATTAAAGAAATTAAGGATCGTCTGGGCTTTTTAGCCAGTGTCGGGCTGCAATATCTCACCTTATCGCGCGCGGCTAGAACGCTTTCTGGTGGTGAATCGCAACGTATTCGCTTAGCCACACAAATTGGCTCCAATTTATCTGGGGTGTTGTATGTGTTGGACGAGCCGTCAATTGGTTTACACCAACGCGATAATGATATGTTACTCAAGTCCATGCAAAATATGCGGGACTTAGGCAATACTTTGGTTGTCGTGGAACATGATGAAGACACCATGTTGGCAGCCGATCACTTGATTGATGTTGGGCCGGGTGCGGGTGCTTTGGGTGGTGAGATTGTTGCGACAGGGACACCAGCAGAAGTTGCTGCGAACGCGAACTCTTTGACAGGTCAATACCTTGCGGGTAAAAAGTTTATTCCAGTCCCGGGAAAAAGACGGGCTGGTAATGGGCTTGCTATTACCATTAAAGGCGCACAGGAAAATAACTTGAAAAATGTGACGGTGAAATTCCCCTTGGGTAAGTTTGTGGCCGTGACCGGGGTGTCTGGTTCTGGAAAATCAACGCTGGTGAACCAAATTTTGAAGCGGGCCTTGAAGCAGAAGTTAAATCATAATTCGGAAAAGCCGGGCAAATATCGCGCCATTGATGGGGTCGAAAACATTGAACAAGTCGTCGACATCAATCAGTCTCCCATTGGCCGTACGCCACGTTCTAACCCAGCGACTTACACGGGTGTTTTTGATGACATTCGTGATTTATTTGCGCAAACAAACGAAGCTAAAATGCGTGGTTATAATAAAGGGCGCTTCTCCTTTAACACCAAGGGCGGCCGTTGTGAGAATTGTCGCGGTGACGGCGTGATTAAAATTGAAATGAATTTCCTTCCGGACGTTTATGTTACCTGTGAGGTTTGTGGTGGGACGCGTTATAACACGGAAACGCTTGAAGTCACCTACAAAGGGCACAATATTTCACAAATTTTAGACATGTCAACAACTGAGGCGCTTGCCTTTTTTGCGCCAATTCCAAAAATTGCGCGTAAGTTACAAACCATTGCTGATGTTGGGTTGGGGTACATTAAACTTGGCCAGTCAGCGACGACGTTATCTGGTGGGGAAGCACAACGCATGAAGTTGGCTTCGGAGTTGCATCGTCGCACAAATGGTAAAACGATGTATATATTAGATGAACCAACGACAGGGTTACACGTTGATGATATCGCTCGCTTATTGGTCGTTTTGGAACGGTTAGTTGAGGCCGGTAATACCGTCGTGGTCATTGAGCATAATTTAGATGTGATCAAATCAGCTGACTGGCTCATTGATATGGGACCAGAAGGCGGTGAGGGCGGCGGTAGTGTGCTAGTGACCGGCACGCCGGAAAAAGTGATGGCGAACTCAGCATCCTATACGGGTAAATATCTAAAAGACATTATCACCCGCGATTTGGCGCGGGCACAACGTTAAGTCCATGATAAAAGCCCCCTGTGATTTCACAGGGGGCTTTTATCAATGACGATTAGCGGGCAACGCGCTTTTGCTTCGCTAAATCGTGAATGGCCTTCAAAGCACGCTTACGTGTTTTGATGTTTGGGCTCTTCAACTTGCGTGCTGCTGAAGCAATATCCAATTTTTCTGTCATGTGATGAGATCTCCAATTTGTTTGTATTTGCAAATAGGGACGGTACCAGCTGTGCGTTGCACGCAAAGCTGGTACTAGCAATCTTACTTACATATAATTAGTATATCAAAAATCTAAAAATTTGCAAATAACATGCTAAAATATGATGTAAGGTGCGATAAAATTCAAGAAAGTGAACGCTTTAATGGCCAAGTGGCATGACGTATTTTGTGATGCAACTTTGGGCATTTGAACAGCTGGAAAATATGCCAAATAAACCAAAAATTGTCATCATTGGCGGTGGTTCAGGATTACCAGTCATTATTAAACCGCTTGTCAAAGAACAGATTGATTTAACAGCCATTGTGACCGTTGCCGACGACGGTGGTTCCAGTGGCCTTTTACGAAACTATATTAACATCGTCCCACCTGGTGATATTCGCAATATTTTGGTGGCCATGTCAGATGTCGATCCAGCAATCAAACAAGTCATGCAGTATCGCTTTGATGCCAAGGATGATTTTTTTGCGCAACATGCGGTCGGGAATTTGATTATTGCGGCGATGACAGAAATGCATAATAGTATTTTTGATGCGGTGCAACATCTGGCAGACTTTATGCGTGTTCGTGGCCGAATTTATCCAGTTGCCAACGAACCGCTCATTTTGCATGCTGAATTCAAGGATGGTGAAGTGATTGCTGGTGAATCTGAAATCACAGCGGCCCACAAGACAATTGACCATGTATGGGTGACGGGCGATGAATCGACTAGCACACCAAAGGCAGCCCCAGAGGTTGTGGAAGCGATTCTAGATGCCGATATGATTGTCTATGGGCCTGGGAGTTTATTTACATCAATCTTGCCGAATGTGGTCGTCCCAGAAGTGCGGACTGCCTTGCGATTAACCAACGCCAAGCAGGTCTATATCTCAAATATCATGACTCAAAAAGGGGAGACAGATGCCTATACGGATGCGCAACATCTCTTGGCTTTAAATGCCCATATTGGTGCGCAAAGCATTGATTATGTGATTGCCAATAATGCGATTGTGCCCGATGATTTTGTTGATTTTCAAAAATGGCATGAAATTTCACACCAAGTGAAGCTTGACCCTGCAGCCGTGGCTGTACAAGGGGCCAAGGAAATTCCGGGTGATTTCTTGCAACTCCGCGATGCTGGCGCCTTCCATGATGGCGAAAAAATCATGGCAGAACTGATGCAAATTTTGGAGTAAAAGACATGTCATACGCCTCAGACGTCAAAAAAGAATTAACTGGACTACTCGTACATGATGGCAATGCCAAAGCTGAATTATCGGCATTGATGCGGATGAATGGTGTCAGTACGCTTGGATTCGATCAAACGGTTGCTGTAAAAACTGAAAACGCGGCGATTGCGCGCCGTATCTACACGTTATTAACACAAAATTATGCGGGCGTCGATGTTGAAGTGACTGTGGCGGACCATAATTATTTATCACAGCATAAATCATATGGTGTGCTATTGAAATCAAACGTTGACGCCGTGTTGGATGATTTAGGTGTTGATCCATTTGGTTTACATCCAGAAATTCCCGCACGAATTTTAAATCAAAAAGATAAACGGCGCTCGTTTTTACGGGGGGCGTTTTTGGCAGCTGGCTCAGTGAACTCCCCAGAAAAAGCCAATTATCATTTAGAAATCTTTACAACACATGAAGAATTAGCCGAAGAATTATTACAAATGATGAAGGAATTTGATTTGCCGGCAAAAATCATTGAACGGGCGGGTGGCTTCATCGTTTATATTAAGCGCGCAGAAAAAATTGTCGATTTTCTTGTGGTCATTGGGGCCACGCAAACGATGCTGCGCTTTGAAGATATCCGGATGATGCGCGATATGCGGAATTCAGTGAATCGGATGATGAATGCTGAAATGGCCAACATGCAAAAAACTGCCGACGCAGCTAATAAGCAAGTCCAACAGATTCTGTTTATTGCCAACGCTATTGGCGACTTGGATTTATTACCCAAAAAATTGCGCGATATTGCCAAAGCCCGATTGGAACAACCCGACGCCTCTTTGTCTGAATTGGGGGATAGCCTAGAAATAAGTAAATCTGGGGCGAATCACCGGATGCGCAAGCTTAAAGCCTTGGAACAGATGATTAAAGATGATGTCCCGTATGATTTGACAAAGTTATAAAACAATTTTTAGCACTCTTAGTATGTTTGTGCTAAAATAGTCTTAGTTACTCAACATGATGATTGGGTAACCCAGAACAGCCAGTCATTTGCACTGTCAAATGGCTGGAATCATGAAAAGGAGCTTAACAACTATGTGGCCAGGAGTTATTGAACAGACAGCCAACGGCCGTGAAAGCTATGATTTGCCTTCACGTTTGTTAAAAGATCGTATTATTTTGGTACAAGGCGAAGTAGAAGATAGCATGGCAACGTCTATTGTTGCCCAATTGTTGTTTTTGGAAGCCCAAGACCCAACAAAAGAAATCTCAATGTATATCAATTCACCAGGTGGTTCAGTAACCGCTGGTTTGTCAATTACAGACACAATGAATTTTATTAAAGCACCTGTCACGACGATTGTAATGGGATTAGCTGCTTCAATGGGGACAATTATTGCCAGTTCTGGCGAAAAGGGTCACCGTTTTATGTTGCCAAACGCTGAATATTTGATTCACCAACCCATGGGCGGGGCTGCTGGTGGCACACAACAAACCGACATGGCCATTATTGCTGACCAGTTAACAAAGACACGCGCCAAGTTGAACAAAATTTTGGCTGATGCATCAGGCAAAGATTTGGAAACAATTGCACATGATACTGAACGTGATTATTGGATGAGTGCGGAAGAAACACTCGCCTATGGCTTTATTGACGGCATTTTGACTAAATCTGGTGAAATGCCTGTTGCAAAATAATGATGAGAAAACTAATCGATAACTGCTTAAGTTCCGATTGGCTTTTTTATTATAGAAATTCTGTTGTCATCCGTTAAAATGAGATGGGTTGCCATCAGATTATCAGCTGTGATATTAGTAATATAATAATCAAATTAAATTAATATTTTCACGTGCAAAACTGCACAAGATAAGGTAAAATAAAATAGTAATAAAAATTTGGAGGATCTTATGAAGATTTTTGCATACGGAATTCGTGATGACGAAAAGCCATCACTTGAAGATTGGAAGTCAGCCCACCCAGACGTTGAAGTGGATTATACACAAGACCTTTTGACACCTGAAACAGCTGCATTGGCCAAGGGGGCAGACTCAGCGGTTGTCTACCAACAATTGGATTACTCACGTGAAACTTTGACAGCATTGGCTGAAGCTGGTGTGACGAACATGTCATTGCGTAACGTTGGTACAGACAACATTGATTTTGATGCTGCTAAGGCATTGAACTTCAATATTTCAAACGTCCCAGTTTACTCTCCTAATGCGATTGCAGAACATGCCGCCATTCAAGTGGCTGCTTTGTTATCACAAGCCAAGGTCATGGAAAACAAAGTGCAAAAGCGCGATTTGCGTTGGGAACCAACAATTCGCCGTGAAGTGCGTGATCAAGTCGTTGGTGTTGTTGGGACAGGTCATATCGGTCGCGTCTTCTTGCAAATCATGCAAGGCTTTGGTGCCAAGGTTGTGGCTTATGATGTCTATCGTAACGCTGAACTTGAAAAGACTGGTGTCTATGTTGACACATTGGAAGAATTACTTGAACAATCAGATGTTGTGTCACTTCATGTGCCACATATTCCAGGTGTTAACGACCAAATGATTAATGCCGAAACAATTGCAAAAATGAAAGATGATGCTGTTTTGGTCAATGTGTCTCGTGGTTTGTTAGTTGATACAGACGCTGTCGTTGCTGCTTTGGATTCAAAGAAGCTCTTTGGCTTTGTCATGGATACTTATGAAGGCGAAGTTGGTGTCTTCAATAAGGATTGGTCAAAGACTGGCTTGGATGACAAGCGTTTGGATGACTTAATCTCACGTGAAAACGTGTTTGTCACACCACACACTGCCTTTTACACAACGCACGCCGTTCAAGAGATGGTACACCAATCATTTGATGCCGCTGTTGCATTTGCCAACGGCGAGACACCAGCGATTGCTGTGAAGTACTAATCACAAGAAGCCCGAGCAAACGCGCGGGTTTTCTTATGGCGTTTTTGCGCCAGCACTAGCGATAAATGAGCATGTTTACGGAATATGAGATGCAATTTAGTCAAGAATTGCTTTGAATTTTGTTGAGGGGAATTATGAGTATTAAAGCAGACGGCCAAAAGTGGGCCACAAAAGATTCACAAGCTTTACGCAATGAAGAATACGCCCGTAAAGCTTCAGAAAATGCACCGGTAACTTTTAACGGTGAAACAGAACTTAAGTTGAAGGATTTCTTCTTTAAAGTATTATCAGGATCAGCTCAAGGTATTTTGATTGGTGTGTTGCCTTCAGCGGTGATGAAGTATATCATTCAATATTCAGGCTTAGGCACAACGGCCTTTGGGGCGAATTTGAGTGCGATTTTGACGTTATTTACGTCATTGATTCCGGTCTTAATTGGTATGGCGGTTGCTTTGCAATTCAAGATGAAGAGTTTGGATGTTGGTGTTGTGGCGATTGCCACGGCCGCAGCCTCAGGATCAATTAAGTGGGCGCATGTCCCTGCTGGCTTTATGAATCCGGTTACAGGGATTAAATCAGTGGCACCCGCCAATGTTTACATTGCCAGCGGTGCAGGGGATGTCATCAATGCTATGATCGTGGCTGCCATTGCCGTCTTTGTGACGTGGCTTGTTGCCCGTTATCTCAAAGGATTTGGCTCAGTAGCGATTATCTTGAGTCCGATTATTGTCGGTGGTGGTGTTGGCTTGCTTGGTAAAACGATTGCGCCTTATGTTGGTGCGTTGACGACGTGGATTGGTAACTTAGTTGAAACCTTTACAAAGTTAGCGCCAATTCCAATGGTCATGTTAATTGCGATGGCCTTCTCGATTATTATTATTACGCCGGTTTCAACCGTTGGGATTGCTTTGGCTATTTCATTGTCAGGGATTGGTTCGGGCGCTGCGGCAATGGGTGTTGTGGCGACAACCATTGTCTTGTTGATTAACTCATGGCGTGTTAACAAGCCTGGAGTAACGGTTGCGATAGCTTTGGGTGCGATGAAGGGGATGATGCCTTCTGTATTCGCCAAGCCGGTCACGATGTTACCATTCTTACTTTCCGCAGCGATATCTGCGATACCAGTTGCTTTGTTTAACATTCAAGGCACACCAACAACAGCTGGCTTTGGTTATATTGGGTTAGTTTCCCCAATCCAATCAATGGTGAAGGATCCAACCGTACCAGCGAAGGTAATGAATCACTTCATTAATCCATTAACTGCATTAATCGCTTGGTTGGTGATTCCTGTTGTGGCTGGCTTTATTGCACAATACGTCTTTAGCAAGTTGTTGAAGTTGTATACACCAGCTGATTTCCAACAAGAATTGTAAAATTTAAACTGATTTTTTAAAGACGTCACGTCATTGCGTGGCGTCTTTTTTTGCAAAATAACACAGAAATATGACCGACTATCGCATTTATGTTACAGCAATATTAAACCGCGATGGTTTTTGGGGCTGTTTGGCCGCTTTTTGACAAAAAATTAGTGATCGGTTGTTCTGTCAAAATAGGATAAGAATAAGGCTAAGACGGCTATTTTATCCGAATATGGCGTAAATAATATACTAAATAATATTAATTTGTTTAATAAAAGGGTTTTGTACCGGTTTAAGATTGTCGGTGTTACATTGGTGTAATGTTTATCCCGCAAAATAGTCTTCATGATGTTAAAGAAAATTTTGATTACAAGTGCAACAATTACAGGTGTGACGTTAGGGATGCTCGGCGCTCAACTTAAAGCCGAGACACACCCAACGGATGCTGCGTCAGTCAATGAACAGGTTGATGTCAAAGCAGTAGATCAGGCCGTTGCGTCATTAGCAGATGTGCAATCTGTCCAACTATCAGCTAGTAAAGCCGTCGCAGAAAAGACAGCCCAAGCAGTGCAACCAGCCGCCCCAGTTGCAACACCGGTCGCTGAAGTGACACCGGCAGTTAAGCCAACAGTGGCACCAGCAGCTGTTACGCCAGTAGCCGTACAAGCTGCGCCAGCACAACCAGTGGCTGCCGCACCGGCATCAGGTGATTTACAATGGTTGATTTCACGTGAAAGTAGCGGCAATGTGAACGCACAAAACGGCGCTTATTATGGTATTGGGCAATTGAGTGCAGCAAACTATGCGAGATATGTCCCTGGCCAAGATTATCGTGGCAATTATGCGGTACAATTGGAAGCCATGCAGAAGTACATCGCAGAACGTTACGGGTCAGTTTCGCAAGCCATCTCACATTGGCAAGCCAATAACTGGTATTAAACCCAGATTATCATGACTCACTATGATAAGAAAAAGTACACCTCGGTGTACTTTTTTAATTGGTGTGCGTCAATGCTGCGGTAAGAGTGGTTTCAAAATTAAGGGCATTGTAGTGTATAATAAAATAGAATAAATAAATTGGATGATGAGTTGCATGCGCTTAGAACATTTTACGCCAACCTACATGGTTGAAAGAATATATGATTTGACGGTTGAAGACTTAAAGGCTCACGGGATT
Organism: Leuconostoc holzapfelii; assembly: GCF_012396485.1. GTDB lineage: Bacteria > Bacillota > Bacilli > Lactobacillales > Lactobacillaceae > Leuconostoc > Leuconostoc holzapfelii. The sequence continues at coordinate 22,361 of NZ_JAAXPO010000009.1, read as the reverse complement.
AAGACGGTCTTGGCTGATCTTGATAATACGTTACTCGCGTGGAATAATCCAAATGGCACGCCTGAATTACAGCAGTGGCTAAAGGATTTGCGAGAAGGTGGGATTGAATTAATCGTTGTGTCAAACAATACAACCAAGCGTGTGGCCAAAGCGGTTAAACCTTTAGGTGTACAGTTTGTGTCTTGGTCACTCAAACCATTACCACGCGGTATTTTACACGTGATTCGGACACACCATTTAGATCGACAATCAGTCATTATGGTTGGTGATCAGATGTTGACCGATGTTTGGGCGGCAAACACTGCTGGTGTCCGCAGTGTCCTTGTCAAGCGCTTGATTGATTCGGACATGTGGCAGACGTGGCTGAATCGTAGTATTGAAAAACAAGTGAAAAAAATTGTCTTTCGTGCGCATCCACAATTGAAATGGGAGAAATCACTTCGTGACAACTGAAGTAACGGACGCTTACGTCCGAGAACAATTAGATGATGGGCTACGCTGTATTGGCTGTGGCGCATTGATGCAGGTTGATGACCCTGAAAAATCAGGTTATTTGCCAATGAGTGCCTTGAAAAAGGCAATTGACAGTGATGAATTATTTTGCCAACGGTGCTTCCGTTTGCGACACTATAATGAAATTCAGCCAGTTGAACTCACTGACGACGATTTTGCTCGGTTATTACACCAAATTTCGGATACCAAGGCACTTATTGTCTATGTCATCGATGTGTTCGATGTGACTGGATCAGAAATTGCTGGGTTGCCACGCTTTGTTGGGCAGGATAACCCAATTTTGGTTGTGGCGAATAAAGTCGATTTGCTGCCAAAACTTTTAAATAAAAATCGTTTGAAGCAATGGTTGCAGGCTGAACTGAAGGCGCAAGGTATAAAAGCGGCAGATATTTTCTTGACGTCAGCCACAAAACCACAAAACCTTGACGAACTCTTGGCCACGATTGATGACTTGCGCGCTGGGCGTGATGTCTTTGTTGTTGGTGTCACAAATGTTGGTAAATCAACTTTGATTAACCAAATTATCAAGGCAAGTACGGGCGTACAGGACCTCATCACGGCTTCGCGCTTCCCAGGGACAACTTTAGATCGCATTGAAATTCCTTTGGCTGATGGCAAGCAGTTGATTGACACGCCAGGAATCATTAAGCGTGACCAAATTGCGCATGTGTTACGCGATAAAGATTTGAAGTTTGCACTTCCTAAAAACGAGATTAAGCCACGCACTTACCAATTAAATGCAGCACAAACACTCTTTATTGGTGGCTTGGCGCGCTTTGATTTTGAAGCGGGCACACGTGCTGCAATGACGGCGTATTTTGAAAATAATCTCAATCTTCACCGTACAAAGCTTGCTGGCGCTGATGCGTTTTACGACAAGCATGCGGGGCAGTTATTAACGCCTGCACCGCAAATCACCACACCACTCGTCAAGCACACTTTTAACACTTCAGAGAAGAGTGATATTGTGTTTGCTGGGCTGGGTTGGATTTCCGTGCCGGCTGGCGTACAAGTCAGCGGTTGGGCACCACAGGGCGTTTCCGTCCTTATTCGAAAGGCAATGATTTAATGTTACAACTCACTGGAAAACAAAAGCGTTTCTTACGCGCACAAGCTAACACGCTGTCACCTATTTTTTCTGTCGGTAAAAATGGGTTGACTCAAGCGTGGGTTGATGAAATCGTTTTGGCGATTGCCAAACGTGAATTAATCAAAATTAGTCTACAACAAAGTGCAGATGACTCAGCAAAAGCAGTTGCCGAATATATCCAGGCACATTCAGATATTACGGTCGCACAAACGATTGGTCGGACACTCGTTTTGTATTTACCTGCGCAAGAAGATAAGTATAAGAAAGTTTCTGTGGCATTAGCTAAGATTTAATTAAAAGGTAGTCATGTCAATGCAAGGGATAGCAGCAACGATCACACAAGGGCAACCTCAGTTAGCCCCCATGCAAACGCCACACCGTGTGGGTATTTTTGGTGGGACGTTTAACCCACCACACATTGGGCAACTGGTTTTGGCTGAATGTGTTGGCCGGCAATTAGGTCTTGAAAAAGTCTATTGGATGCCCAATGCGCAACCAGTAGATGGGACGCATGCCAGTGCAATTGCACCGGCGGATCGTGTGCAGTTGGTGCGACAGGCAATTAAGGGCAATCCTTTCTTTGATATTGAATTAATTGAGGTGTATAACGGCGGACGATCGTTTACGTACCAGACGATGCTAGAACTGACCCAAGCGCACCCAGAAAATGCTTATACCTTTATCATGGGTGGGGATCAAGTGGAAAAGCTGCCCACATGGGAGCACATTGGTGAACTGGCCCATTTGGTGACATTAGCAGCTGGCAACACAACAGGCCAAAAACAGCAATCGGACTATCCGATTATTTGGTGTGATGTGCCGCAAATTCAAATTTCTTCTTCAGAAATTCGAACAAAGTTGCGCTTAAATCAAAGTGTGCGGTATCTTGTGCCCGAACGGGTAAGTTACTTGATTGAGGAGTATAATTTATATCGGGGGTTATATGACTAAATATTTTGATGGTAGTATGGTCGAATTGGAAGCCAAAGTCGCAGCACAATTGTCCGATTATCGTTTTCAACATGTGTTACGCGTGCGCGACTACGCCTGTCAACTGGCCAAACAATATGGTGTTGATATGCAAAAAGCTGAGGTAGCCGCATTGGTACATGATTATGCCAAGGAACGCTCAGACGCTGAATTTTTGGCGGTTATTCAGTCGCGACATCTCGACCCTGATTTGGTCAATTGGGGGAATTATATCTGGCATGGTGTCGTAGGTGCTGAAATGATTCAAGCCGAATTAGGCATCGATGATCCAGAAATCTTAGCTGCAGTACGCCAACATACCACTGGTGCTGGGGCTGACATGTCGTTGTTATCGCAAGTGATTTTCATGGCAGATTATTTGGAAATCGGGCGCACCTTTCCTGGTGTTGAGACGGCCCGAGCTGTGACAGCGCAGTCATTGGCAGCAGGGGTTAAATACCAGATTGTGCATACCGTTTTGCATTTGGTAGAAAAAGAAACGCCGATTTATCCAAAAAGTATCACGACATATAATTATTGGTTGCCACGCGCTTAAGCGATTGGGCCATAACGAAAGTAAAGGGAAAAATTTTGACAACAGCATTAGATGTAAAAACAGTATTGGAAACAGCGATTCAAGCGATTGATGGTAAAAAGGCCAATAACATTGTGGCATTAGACATGCAACAGGTGAGTTTAATGGCGGATTACTTTGTTATCGCTGACGCTGCATCTAACCGTCAAGTGCAAGCAATTGTGACGGAAGTAAAAGACAAGATTCAAGAGGCTGGTGGCGAAGTCAAGTTAATTGAAGGCTTCCAGGCTGCAGATTGGGTTTTAATTGATTTAGGCGATGTGATTGTGCATGTCTTTTCAACAGAACAACGTGATTTCTATAATTTGGAACGTCTTTGGCATGATGCGCCTTATCTAGATATTACAGAATTATTGGTGGCAGACTAACTAAGATGAGCGGCAGCTCGTCTTTTTTCTGTTAGAATAGAGCATATGACAAACGACAATTTACAAGAAAATTATTCAACTTTTGCAGCGAAATATGATCAACTATTTGATGATGAGATGTATACAGCTTGGGCGGACTTTGTCGCGGCACAAACGCACCCTGAGGATCTATTAGATCTTGGTGGTGGCGCTGGCCGGTTGGCCGTTTTACTCGCGCAAAAAGGCTATCAGGTCGATGTATTAGACTTGTCTACGGATATGTTATCCTTGGCACAACAACATGCATCTACGGCAGGCGTTGAGGTGAATTTACTACAAGCCGATATGCGCGAGTGGTCGGATTGGTCAAAGAAATATCCAACCATTGTGAGCTTTGCGGATGCGCTGAATTATTTGCCAACTTTGGTAGATTTTCGCGCAGCGATTCGTCAAGTAGCAGATCACCTCACATCTGGTGGTCAGTTTTTATTTGACGTGATTACCCCACATCAAGTGAATGTGGGCTATGCGGACTATTATTATAATAACGATGACGATGCCGATAACATCTTCATGTGGACAAGTTATTTAGGTGAAGCGGCCAATAGTGTTGATCATGATTTAAAGTTTTTTGTGTATGATGATACGATTGATGGCTTTAAAATCATACGTGAGATTCATCATGAACAGACTTATCCGTTAGCCACCTACCAACAGGAATTGCGTGACGCTGGCTTTACAGATATCTCAGTTTCGGCAGATTTCGGTCAATCAGCCATTCAAGAAACAACGGACCGGTGGTTCTTTAAGGCGGTGAAAGCATGAAAGTTGTTGGTTTAGTCACTGAATATAATCCGTTTCATAATGGGCATCGTTATCATATCCAGCAAGCCAAAGCAGTGACTGGGGCCGACGTTGTCGTTGCCGTGATGTCGGGCAATTTTGTGCAACGTGGTGAACCCGCATTATTTGATAAATGGACACGGACGCAAGCTGCCTTAGCAAATGGGGTGGATCTGGTGATTGAGTTGCCAACGTTCTACGCCGTCCAGCCCAGTCATATATTTGCTGAAGGGGCCGTACGCTTATTGGCGGCGATGGGCATTAAAGACATGGTCTTTGGGAGTGAACATGCGGAAGTGGACTTCTTAAAGCTTGCCGAACAAGCGCCCAGCGTGGAATCCGGTCATGCCTTTCAGGAGAAAAATCAAACCTTTGCCCAGGCCTATGCCACGCAATTGGCTGAAGAGACGGGTTTTGTGTTAGAAGATCCCAATGACATTTTGGCTTTTGGTTATGCCAAAGCGGTCCTTAAATTGGGCGTTGAGATGACATTACATCCAATCCAACGGGTGGCTGCCGGTTATCATGATCAAGGTTTTGCCGATGACCAAACCATTGCTTCGGCGTCATCAATCCGTTTGGCTTTGCATAAAGGTAAATTTGAAAAGGTGCAAAGTGTCGTGCCAGCAGCCACGTTGGCAGCATTGACAACTGCGCCCAATACGATTGCCTTTGAAACGCCATTTTGGCAGTTGCTGAAATATCGCTTAACGACTGATACGATTGGGCAACTCGGCCAAGTTTATCAAATGGCGGAGGGACTGGAACATCGCTTGGCTGCGGTGACTTTGGGTGAACCTGGGCCGAAAAACTATCAAAACTTTATTAAGACGGTCAAGTCCAAGCGTTACACCTTTGCCCGCATCCAACGGACGTTGCTTTACACGCTCTTAAACGTCAAGGTTGATCAGATGCAAGCCGCGATGCAAGATCCATATTTACGAATTTTGGGCTTTACCGATGCTGGTCAAACGTTCTTAAGTCAAATTAAGAAAACGGTCACTTTGCCATTAATTAGCAAAGTTGATCAAAATTTGGCCAAGGCAAACTTGCGCTTGGACTATAAAGCGGGTAAGTTATGGCAAATGTTAGCCAGTGACGGTGGACAACAACAAGATGTGACGCGTCAACCAATTCATTTTGTCCACAGTACGCATGAAGATGGGGGAAACACAAATGAAATTTAATAAGAATCAATTACAAAAGTATCGTCAACAAGCGCTTACAATCGATGAGACACTCGATCTTGCTGGCATGGCACAAGCCCGTTTTGAAAATACCATCTTGGCACTCTCGCCTCTCCAAGTCACTGGTCAAATTCATTATGTTGATCATGATGATTTGTTGTTGCATGCGCATATCGTCGGCCAAGTCACCGTCCCGTCATCACGTTCTCTGGCACCCGTTGAATTGGCTGTCGATATGACCATTGATGAGCGGTATATTGAAGAAGCAACCCGATTAGATGACTTTGAAGAAACTGATGCAGTCTTTGTATTAGAAAATGATACACTTAACGTCGATGAAGCCATACTTGACAACATCGTGGCTGCGTTACCTTTGCAAATTTTGACACCTGAAGAAGTCGAAAATGAGACGTTACCGGCTGGTAAAGATTGGCATGTTATCAGCGAAGAAGCCTTTGAAAATGAGAAAAAGGCAGCTGCAGACCAGCAATTGGACCCTCGGCTTGCAAAATTAGACGATTTTTTCAAAGAATGAGAAAAAACTTGCAAAAGTTTAGAAACTACTCTAAAATATAGAGAAGTAAAAGAATTGGATTCGGCTTGGCCGACTAAACTATTGAGGACAAATAATGAGTAAAGTATTGATTGTTGAAGATGAAGAAAATTTGGCAAAGTTTGTTGGTCTTGAACTCAAGCATGAAGGCTATGAAGTTGAAACTGTGTTAGACGGCCGCTCTGGGTTGGATGCCGCACTGGAAAATAATTATGATGTCATCTTGCTTGATTTGATGTTACCTGAACTAAACGGTTTGGAAGTTGCGCGTCGTTTGCGTGAAACGAAGAAAACACCAATCATTATGATGACAGCCCGTGATTCTGTCATTGACCGTGTTTCAGGTTTGGACTACGGGGCTGATGACTACTTGGTTAAGCCATTTGCCATTGAAGAATTGCTGGCACGTATCCGGTCACTTCTCCGCCGTATTGCGATTGAAACAGAATCAAGCGATAAGCATCGTTCAATTATCAACTTCAAAGACTTGCGGATTGAAAAAGAAAACCGCATTGCGCGCCGCGATGATCAAATTATTAACTTGACCAAGCGTGAATATGACCTTTTGTTGACCCTTGTGGAAAACATTAACGTGGTGCAATCACGTGAGCAATTGTTGAAAGAGGTTTGGGGCTTTGATTCTGAAGTCGAAACCAACGTAGTCGATGTTTATATTCGCTACTTACGTAACAAAATTGACGATCCAGAAAGTAAAGCATCGTACATCCAGACTGTTCGCGGAACTGGTTATGTGATGCGCAGCTGATAATTCATATGGTTGACAACACAAAAACAACTCAAAAAGCCACACGCCGTTTCTCATTAAGTTGGCAACTGTCACTGGGGATGGCGTCTGGTTTTTTTATTGTCTTCATTCTCTTTGCGCTCGTTGTGACGGCGCATATTAAGCAATACTACGGTATGCTTCCGGCACGCTTGTACCACTGGCTATGGGGCACAGTTTTTCTCGGTGGCTTAGCCACGTTCGTGTTTGCTTTTTTGCTGGCACGCTTTATTTTACGGCCGGTGAAGTCCATTGAGACAACAATTGAAGCCCTACGTGATGATCCAATGACGGATGTTCGAGCGCAAAAAACAGGCCCAAATGACGAGTTTTCTGATTTAATTAGTGTATTAAATCGGATGATTGATCGGTTGCAAAACTTAATTGCTGCTCAGCAACAATTTGTTTCGGATGTGTCACACGAATTGCGCACGCCGGTCACAATCGTGAAAGGGCACATGGACTTGTTGAATCGCTGGGGAAAAGATGAGCCAGAAGTATTAGACGATTCGATTAAATCTTCCTTAGCTGAAATGCAACGGATGGAAACGCTCATTAATGAAATGTTGAATTTAACCCGTGCTGAGCAAATTCCAATTGAAAATGTCCAAGAAATTACTGAAATCGGTGGCTTAACTCATCGGGTCTTTGAAAACTTTAAGCTCATTCATCCAGAGTTTATCTTCACATTTGACGATGATCTCACGCAAGTCGCCAACGTGAAAGTACGCCAAGATCATATGGAACAAATTTTGATTATCTTAGCGGATAATGCCGTGAAGTACTCGTCAGATCGCAAAGAAATTCATTTTGCTTTATCACAGACGGCTAATCGTGTTGAAATTGGGGTTCAGGACTTTGGTGAAGGCTTGTCGAGTGAAGATGCAGTGCGCGTCTTTGATCGTTTCTATCGGGTGGATAAAGCCCGTTCCCGAGCAAAAGGGGGCAATGGGTTAGGTTTGAGCATCGCGCAACGCCTCGTTACTGCCTATGGTGGTGAAATCACCATTGAAAGTGCGTTAGGTTCAGGCTCTATCTTTACGATTCGCTTGCCACTGTATCGAGAGGATGCTGCTCATGGTCAGTTATCAAATTAACGTGTACGGTCGTGTTCAAGGTGTTGGGTTTCGTTGGTTTACACAAACTATGGCCGAACAGTATCACCTTGTTGGTTGGGTCCGCAACCAGTTAGACGGGTCTGTGACCATGGTAGTTCAAGGGGAATCGCGAGATGTTACTGAATTTTTAGCGATCGTGGCTGAGGGTCCAGGACCCTATAGCCGAGTGGATCGCATTGAAAAAAAGCCCATCGCGCCGTTTAAAGGGAATAACTTTACCATTCAGTAAAAATTCTTGGTATAATGGTTATCTGTAATAACCAGGAGAAAAAATAACCTCATGAAACAAGTCAAGCGCGTACTAACAGTAGCTTTTGTGATTTTAGATATCATCTTGATTACCGGTGGGTATGATGAACATAGTAAAATGTATCGCTGGATTGGTCACCCATTAGCCGACATCATGACCAATATTGCGCACTTTATTGGCGGTGTTAATGGCATTGGTTGGGCAATCATCATTATTACAGCTGTCTTGCGTTTAATTTTGTTGCCATTCTTCTTGAACCAACAAGTGAATACAACCCTGAACCAAATTAAAATGCAGACATTAAAGCCTGAAATTGACAAGTTACAGGCATTGTCTCGTAAAGCTGGGACAACAGAAGAACAACAACAAGCTAGCATGGCCATGATGTCCTTATACCGTGAAAATGATGTGAGCGTGATTGGTGGCATTTCATTTCTAACGATGGCCATGCAACTCCCAGTCTTTTCAGGCTTGTACTCAGCGATTTTGCACGCACCAGCCTTGAAGGGCGCCACCTTTTTAGGTTTTGGGTTAGGAAAGCCACAGCTTGTCTTTGCCATTGCGGCTGGTATTGTATACTTAATTCAGGCGTGGTTGGCGATGCAACATATGCCTGAAGAACAAAAGAAGGCATCAGCAACCATGATGTTTATTAGTCCAATCATGATTTTTGTCTTTGCTATGATTGCTAGTGGCGCCATTGGGCTGTACTTTGTTGTTGGTGGGTTGTTTGCTTTGTTGCAGTCATTAATTTTGCATTTTCAACGACCAGGGTTGGAACAACGCGCAGCACGTGAATTTAAGATCAAGAAGACAGCTGAAGATTTGTTAGCTGATCGCACGCAAGCACCACAAGCAGCAACACCTCGTGAAGTCACGACCGGCAGCCAAACAACGGTATTGCCGCCAAAATCACAACGAAATCGCAATGCTGGAAAACAACAGCGTTAATGTTTAAGTACGTCAAGTCACTTGGCGTACTTTTGTCAGTTCTAAAGAGAACAGAAGGAGATCATAATGGATCGTATCTTATCAAATCAAAATAGCCGTGTTAAAGCTTGGGCCAAGCTTGCCACTAAAAAAGGCCGGACAGAGAATAAAACATACTTACTTGATGGCTGGCATTTAGTTGAAGAAGCCATTAAAGCACAAGCAAAGTTCCACGCCGTGATGGCCACTGAAGCGCAAATGGCGCAACATTTACCAGATGTCCCACATGGTGTTCCGGCTTTTGAAATTAGCGAAGAAGTAGCCAAGCATATTGCCGGTACAAACACACCACAAGGAATCTTTGCCGAAATATCATTACCAGACAAGACGTTTGACCCAAGTTACGTTCACGATGGGGCTTGGTTGTTGTTAGATAAAATCCAAGATCCAGGTAATGTGGGGACTTTGGTGCGTACTGCAGATGCTGCTGGCTTTAAAGGGGTCGTGTTTGGTGAAGGCACAGCTGATGCCTATTCACCAAAGGTTGTTCGGGCAATGCAAGGCTCACAATTCCATTTGGAAGTTCTAAACGGTGATTTGAATGAATGGGCCGATGCTTTGACAGCCAATGATTTGCCAGTTTACGGGTCACAATTGGATGAATCAGCACAGTCTTATCGTCAAGTGCAACCAAGTACGCAATTTGCCTTGATTGTTGGAAATGAAGGCCAAGGCATGGCCGATGAATTGGCAGCTAAGACCACGGCTAATTTGTATATCCCAATTCAAGGGCAAGCAGAAAGCTTGAATGTGGCCATCGCTGGTGGCATTTTGATGTTTAGCTTGGCAGCCGGCAACTAAGTTCGTCGAAGTGACGTGCAGTAAACGTCTGAATGTTTCTGTGCAAAGCGTAGGATTCTTTGTTATAATAAGAATTAATGATTTAAAGTAGGGGTTATGACTGTGGCACAAATACTCACCGTTGCTTTGATTGTCGTGGGTTTCTTGCTCATTGTGACAGTCATGATGCAACCAAGTAAACAACAAGATGCATTGTCCGCTTTGTCGGGTGGTGCTGGCGATTTATTCGCCGAACGTAAGTCACGCGGGTTTGAAGCTGTCATGCGCCGTGCTACTGCCATTTTAGGCGGGCTCTGGTTCATCATTGGCTTTGCCCTCATGTACTTATCAGCACATTAAAATTAATAAAGGTCAGTTTGCTCTTTTTGTAGACTGACTTTTTATTTTGGAAAAATATAGAAGGAAAAAATATGGCATTAGAACAATTAAAATCTCAAATTGGTGGCTTTTTAAAGGCTAACCGCGAGCAAGCCTTTACTGCACAAAATATGGCCGATGGGCTGCGGATGAATTCAGCCGCTGCATATCAAGAGGTCGTTAACGCGATGCATGCGCTTGTGCGTGACGGTGAAGCCATCGAAACAGACGGCCAATTCTCATATAACGTCAATGCTGGCTATGTCATCGGCGAATATCGTGCCAATGATAAAGGCTTTGGTTTCGTGAAGTATGATAGTGAATTACCGGACTTTTTTATTAATCCTGAAAACACTTTGCAAGCTATGCAAGGGGATACGGTGCGAGTTTCAACAGTGAAGCCCGCCCCGGCCCCAGATCGTGGCCCAGAAGGTAAAGTCGAAGAAATATTAACGCACGCATTTGAACGCGTGGTCGGCACGTTTTCACTTGGTTCGGAAGCCAAAGGGATGATTGGTGAAATCAAACTCAGCGATAAAAAAGCCATGGGCTTTAAAGTATTGGTGAGTGGGGATGGTCTCACACCAAATGACGGGCAAATTGTCGTGGCAGAGGTCTCACGTTTCCCAGATAAAATACATCCACGTGAACTTGTGGCTGCAGTCACAGAAACGCTCGGCTATAAAGATGAACCGGGCATGGATATTTTACAAATTGTCTACGCCAAGAAAGTCCCAAGCGAATTCCCGCAAGCAGTCCTTGATGATGCGGCAAAGATTCCAGTGGATGTCCCAGAATCTGATTGGGCCGGCCGTGAAGATCTCACAGAACAAACCTTAGTGACTATTGATGGCGCAGATACCAAGGATATTGATGATGCGGTTGTTGCTTGGAAATTAGATAATGGGAATTATCATTTGGGCGTGCATATTGCTGATGTCTCACATTATGTGACAGAAGGCTCAACAATCGATGCTGAAGCCTACACACGTGGGACTTCTGTGTATTTGACGGATCGCGTGATTCCAATGTTACCGCGTAATATTTCAAATGGTATTGCCTCATTAAATCCAAACGTCGTCCGTTTAGCGATGTCGGCTGAAATGGAGATCAATCCCGAAGGTCGTGTGGTGAACCATCGTTTGCATACATCAGTAATTAAGTCCCACGCCCGTATGACCTATGATGCGGTGAACAAGATTCTTGAAGGTGATGTCTTTGTCCAAGAAGAGTATGCCCAGTTGACCCCAATGTTTAAAGTGATGGGTGAACTACATGAAATTTTGTATAACATGCGCAAGCAACGGGGAGCAATCGAATTTGATGCACCCGAGGCACAAATTATTGTCGATGGCGAAGGAAAAGCAATTGATATTAAGCTACGTGAACGTGGCACAGCAGAGCGCATGATTGAATCCTTCATGCTGGCAGCCAATGAAACAGTGGCAGAACATTTTGATAAGTTAGAAGTGCCATTCCTCTATCGTATTCACGAAACACCAGATGAGGAGCGGGCCAAGTCATTCTTTGAATTTGCTAAAGCATTGGGGCATCCTGTTTATGGTGATCCAAGCAAGGTGACACCAGGGATGTTGCAACAATTAATGGCTGATGTTGCAGGCGACCCAGCTGAACAAATGATTTCTACCATGATGCTGCGGGCGATGAAACAAGCCAAGTATTCACCGGACCCAGTCGGTCATTTTGGCCTCGGGGCATCATACTATACGCACTTTACGTCGCCAATTCGTCGTTATCCTGATTTGACGGTACACCGTTTAATTAAGTGGTATCAAAGCCATGGTTATGGCGTCGAGGCCCAAGCGAAGTATGCTGATAAACTTGGCCAAATTGGCGAAGACACGAGTACGCGTGAACGTCGGGCGGTCGATACGGAACGTGACGTTGATGCGTTGAAAAAAGCAGAGTATATGCTCGATAAGGTCGGTTTGGAATTTGATGGTGTGGTCAATTCAGCTTTGAAGTTTGGCTTGTTTATCAGTCTTGAAAACACGGTTGAAGGCCTGGTGCATATTTCTAATTTGACCGATGATCACTACGAATATGATGAATCACATGCGGCCTTAATTGGACGTTCAAAGCATCGGATTTTCCAAATTGGCCAAAAAGTGCGTGTGAAAGTTTTGCGTGTGAATAAGGAAGAGCGCACGGTTGACTTTATCCTCGTTGATCCAGAAAGTGCCCCAACGACAGATATCCGTGTGGCTTCAAAAACAAATGGTAAATTTGGTAAAGGGCGCAATCGTGAAGAACGACGTAAAAACGAGCGACGTGGCAAGTCTGAAGGCCCACGCCAACGTCGCGGCAACTTGGATGCAAAACAAGGTCAAAAGCGTGATGCCAAGCGAAATTTCTAAGCGTTTGCCAAGATAATTTGCAGATGACTTGATGGAGGGAATCAAGATGGCCAAAAAGCCACAAAATACAGAAAAATATCTGGCCCAAAATCGGAAGGCACGGTTTAACTATGCCATTGAGGAAACATTTGAGGCTGGTATGGCGTTGACTGGCACGGAAATCAAATCCGTTCGTGCGGGTCAGATCACCATCGGGGATGGGTTTGTCACGATTCATGATGGCCAAGCCCTGTTAACCAATGTGACGATTGCTGCCTACGCACAAGGCAATCAGTTTAACGTCGACCCTGTGCGTACACGCCAATTATTATTGCACAAGCGTGAAATTAGTACTTTGAACCGTGCGGCCGCCATGCCGGGCGTGACGATTGTCCCGCTGAAAGTTTATTTAAAGCATGGTTTTGCCAAAGTATTAATCGGAATTGGCCGTGGTAAAAAGAAGTATGATAAACGTGAGGATATCAAACGCCGTGACCAAGAACGTGAACTTGGCCGCCGTTTGAAACATTAAGGGTTGCGGGTGCTTGGGGTTTGACGTTAGGCTGGTTTACGGCTATACTTAATATATGTGAAATAGTTAAAATTTCACAAGCTGAAAGGAAATGATACCTATGGTAGTAACACTCATTTCAGCGCTCTTCGCAATTGTAATTGGTCTCGTTGCGGGTTATTATGGTCATCTTTGGCAAGATGACAAACAAATTAACTCGACGAAGCAAATTGCAGCTAACATTCTTGAACAAGCAAACAAAGAAGCTAAAAGTCTCACACGTGCAGCGAAAACTGACGCAAAAGAAATGGCCCAAGATTATCGTAATCAAGTGGATTTAGATTTCAAAGACCGTCAAAAGCAGTTGCAGCAACAAGAACAACGGCTTGAAGATCGTATCTCGAACCTCGACAAGAAAGATGCGGCCTTGAATCAGCGTGATGCGCAATTGATTCAAAAAGAAAACCAAGTCCAGCAACGTTTGGATGATGCCAATCAAAAGAAAACAGTTGCTGATGATTTGGTAGCGGCCCAACAAGAAAAATTGGAAGAAATCGCCCAATTGACACCTGTTGCCGCAAAAGAACAAATTTTAAGTCAAACGAAACAAAGTTTGGTACGTCAACGCGCCGCTTTAGTGAAAGAAGCTGAAGACGACGCGACAAGTGAAGCAGAAAAGCGGGCGCGTAACATTATCGTTCAGGCCATTCAACGTTCATCAGCAGACGCTGTCGCTGATGTGACGGTTTCTGTTGTTCACTTACCAAGCGAAGACATGAAGGGCCGAATTATCGGTCGTGAAGGTCGGAATATTCGTACATTGGAATCATTAACAGGAATTGATTTAATCATTGATGACACACCAGAATCAGTTGTCTTGAGTGGGTTTGACCCTGTTCGACGTGAAATTGCCAAGATGGCATTGGATGCGTTAGTGGCTGACGGTCGGATTAATCCGTCACGGATTGAAGAAACCGTTGAAAAGGCCCGTCGACAAATTGATGAAACGATTCGGGAAAAGGGTGAGGCAGCCGTCTTTGAGCTTGGCTTACGCGGCCTGCACCCAGATTTGATTAAAATGATTGGACGAATGAATTATCGGACGTCTTATGGTCAAAATGTGCTCCAACATTCAATCGAGGTCGCAAAACTTGCGGGAATGATGGCAGCAGAGCTTAAAATGGATGTCGCGCTTGCGAAGCGCGCTGGATTAATACACGATATCGGTAAATCAGTAGATGCTGAAGTCGAAGGTTCCCATGTTGAATTGGGCGTACGACTTGCCGAGAAGTTTAACGAAAAACCAGCTGTGATCAATGCCATTGCATCACACCATGGGGATGTACCAGCCACGTCACCAATTTCTGAATTAGTGACTGCTGCTGATGCGATTAGTGCCGCACGTCCAGGGGCACGAAGCGAATCACTTGAGAATTATGTCCAACGTTTGAAGGATTTAGAAGCGATTGCCAACCGTTATGACGGGGTAGAAAGTGCTTTTGCCATTCAAGCTGGGCGTGAAGTTCGGGTGATTGTGGAACCAACAAAGTTAACGGATATTCAAGCCACGGTTTTGGCACATGATATCAAGACAGATGTTGAAGAAAAGCTAGAGTATCCTGGTCATGTCAAAATTACAGTTGTCCGTGAAACACGCGCGACTGATTATGCCCACTAATAAACAAAAGTTACTCGTTGAGTAACTTTTTTTGTTATACTAAGACTATATGAAAACGATATTGTTTTCATATAAATTTAACAAAACTGCAGTAAACGAATTTAATATCACTGTATGGAGGGATTTATGGAACCAGGACAATGGGCACTTATCATTTTTGCGGTCGCTTTCTTACTACTGGTATTGTTTATCGGTGTATTCTTAATGCGCTTAACACAATCACTCAAGGTGATTACGTTAGATGTGGATACGATTGCCCGCTCGAGCAATGAAATTCTTGGCAACGCCAATACACTGTTGAATGATGTCAACGGTAAAGTGAAGACGTTGGACCCTACAGTACAAGCAGTAGCCGATCTATCTGTCACTGTTTCACAATTGAATGCATCGGTACAAAATGTGACAAGTAAGTTTTCGTCTGGCAAGGTTGCCAGAGGATTTGGCGCAACTGGCATGGCAGCTTCTGTTGCCAGGTCTGCAATGCGTAAGTACGGCCACAAGAAGTCAGCAAAAAAGGAGGCAAAATAAATGTCAAAAGTAAAAGGATTTTTCATTGGCGTTGCTGCAGGGGCAGCAGCCTATGCTGCATTTAAAGCGTTGCCAAAGTATCGGCAAGATGAATTGAAGGCTAAAGCAACTGAAACATCTGAATCATTACGAGAATCAGCTTATGATGCGGCATATGCCGCAGCTGACTTTGCTGGGGATGTGACAGAAAAAGCTAAAGTAAAGGCCAGCGAACTAAAAGCCAAGAGTCAAGATAAGTATAGTGAACAAATCGATTTGGCGGCCGATCAAGTGAAGCATTTGAGCGATCAAGCGACACCATTGGTTAATAAGGCGAGAGATGCTGCACTGGCCTATGTTGACAAGGCACAAACCTCTTTGAGCGATTTGCGCGACAAGTTTAACACGCAAGACATTGAATTGACGCAGGATGACTTAACGTTAGATGAAGCGCTTCGTGATTTGGCCGAAGAAGCCCAAGTGGCAGCAGAAAGCGTGGCGGACAAGACGACCGACCAAGTGGCTGAGACAACACAACAAGTTACGGCAAATGCTGAAAAAACCGCCGATAAAGTAGCAGAAAAAGTCGATCAGACAAAAAATAAGGCCTAAAAAAAGCTCACATCATGTGAGCTTTTTTTATTGAACGCCTTGCATCAAAGCTTGAATACGTTTTGAAATAAAGACTAAGATGACGCCCAGAAGAACAGAACCTAAGCCGAAATAGAAAAAGTAAGCAACTTCGTTTTTAGCATTATATAACGTCACCAGTTGGGCGTTTAAAGCCGAACCAACAGCAGATGTCAAGAACCACATCGACATCATTTGTGAGTTAAAGGCTTTAGGGGCCAACTTCGTAGTGACTGACAAACCAACGGGTGAAATCAACATCTCACCAATAATGACGAGGGCCCATGAGCCAACTAACCATAATGGTGAAACTTTACCGCTCGTACCATACAGTGCGCCAGGCACAGCCATAATCAAGAAGCTGAGGCCGGCAAACATTAAGCCAATGGCAAACTTCATCGGTGAAGAGGGTTGGTTTTTCTTCCAAGCCGTCCAAAGCCATGCAAAGAAAGGCGTGTACAACATAATAAAGAGTGGATTTAAGGATTGGAACCATGAGACAGGGAACCATGAAGCATCCACACGTTCTGCGGCAAAAGTTGCTAACACAACAGAGCCCTGTTCTTCAATTGCCCAAAACAAAACACTTGCGATGAAGAGTGGAATATAAGAGACCACGCGCAACCGTTCGGTCGGTGTGACCTTGGTTGAAGCAATCATCCAAACAAAATAAAAGACCGGGATGAGAATGGCCACAACCGTTAATAGATTAATGTAGTCAGGTAGTGAATTCCAACCAACCAGATTCATCATCACGATGACGGCAATTAAGCCGACAACGCCCAAACTTACTTTTAAAATGAGTGGTTTTACTTCTTCTGGCTTTAGCGGATCAGTTGGCTTTAAATATTGTGGATCCAATGTCTTAAGCCCACCAAAATGATAAACAATTAAACCAATCAACATGCCAATGGCAGCCAACGAAAAGGCAACGTGATAACCAGCTGCTTCTTGGGCAGCGCCAACGGCAAGTGGTGCCAAGAAGGCCCCTAAATTGATACCAAACACGAAAATTGAGAAGCCGGCATCGCGGCGGCGATCATTTTCCGTGTACATTGTCCCAACTAAAGTAGATACATTAGGCTTTAGGAAACCAGTACCCAAAATAATTAAGATGATTGAACCAAACAAGGCGCTTGCGCCAAACGGCATCGCTAAGACGGTGTGCCCAAGCATGATCAAGACGCCACCCCAAAATACTGATGGGCGCGCCCCGAGCAAACGATCGGCGACGAATCCGCCAATTGCGCCTGAGAGATAAACCATTGAGGCATAAATTGCCATAATTGATGCGGCAGTTGTTCGAGTAATATGCAAATCACCGGTACTGATGAGATACCACATGTAATAAAGCAAGATTGCACGCATACCATAATATGAGAAACGCTCCCACATTTCGGTCATAAATAAAGTTAATAACCCTAAAGGTTGACCGAGAAATGTCTTTCCTTTGTCTTCCAAGATAGTCCTCCAATTGACTTTTGGTAAGCAGTTATTGCTATAACAACGTTACCAAGATATTTATTAAAAATACCTTTCTAGTCTACGCTAAATTACTGGAAACTACAAATAATTTACAAACGTAATATTTTATTCAAACCGATGATGATTTGCACATTGACAGGCCAATGTGCTGCAGTTTGTGCAATTGATTTGAAGTAAATCGGGGCAATCAGTGGTCAGCGGCATGATTTATCTGTACAATAGGTAAAGAATGAATTTAAGTTAAAGGAATGGCGTTGCAAGAAACGTCGCATAAATATGGCAAAAGAAAAGTTTGACGCAGGGGCATTTTTATCATCCCTCTTCCACTACGCACACGATTTTAATTATAATCATATTGTTTTTGAGGCAAATCGTTACAAGATTTCAGTTAATCTGGTGCGTAAATCAGCAACCTATGGCAATGCCGATATGTTTTATGTTTCGGCAGATACCAAGGCTTTTGCACCGGTCATGTCAGCAATTAATGCCGCCATTGAGGTAGCTGAACTTGCCGGGAAGCAACAGGCGAGTGTTGCCACGCCGGCACTTGAACGAGAGACCCAAGTCTTTCAGTTCCGTTTGCGCGAATTTGGTAATGGTAAGTACAGTTTGGATCTCAGTATTTAAAGTCGAGAGAAAGGACCACACGACAGCATGAAACAAGGTAAGTCAGCACAAATTAAAAATATCAAGCATCGCCAGCAACAACAAAAGTTTTTGAACAAGCATAAGTTGCCTGAATTCAATTACAATGAGTTTGCCGGATTTTTGCGAGCCCGTTATTATTTAACCCATCATCAAAAGTATGCGCCGGAAACATTTGAAGTGGCGTCATTCTTTTTAGATGATGTGATTGCGATGATGGTCAATCATAATTTCACACAGTTTACCAGTAATGAACGTGCGGTGGTCAAGTTAAATGAAGTGATGCAAGCGGCCTTGGTGAATAGTGACGATCGTGATTGGCGTTATTTTGTCATGTTGGTACCAGTCCTTTATGATATGCAACAATTTATCGTGAAAGAGGGCAGTGTCAATGAGCGTTTTGTTGCTCAGGCCCCAAAGTTTGATATTAACTTCTGGCGCATGATTATGCGCACCGTCATGGCGATTAATTTCTTTAAGTGGCAGGGAAAAGATGTTGCTGAAATGATGAAGACCTCTTCGGCTATTGATGATCTCCAATTTAAGTTTTTACAGGCAGACGATCAAGACGACCATTTTAATTTGTCGGTCATTGCTGAGACCTTTAGAGGGTTAGCACCGCAGCTGCAACCGTTAAAAGGGGCTGCTGATGTGACAGTGCATACTCCCGCACTCACCCAAGCGCAAGTGCAAGAAGAATTAGCCTATGCGGATAAGCGCTTAGCCCAATTCAAGGCAGCATCAATCAAGGACGTGGTTAGCGAAAATGTCGTCGGGATGTTACGTGGTTTTCATCAGGGGATCGCTTCAGAATATCAGGCCACTCATGAGACATGGGAACCAGCAATGTTTAATGGGTTGGCATCGGCACACCTTTTTGAATACTGGGCGCCACAATGGGAAAACTTAGATGGTATTGGTGGCGAAGTGAAGTCTTATCTGACTTTCCTAAGTGAGAAGCAAGACATTCAAGGGTTAAGACAGTTCCTCACAGGTACTGCTGCGATTGATCGCTATATTGACGTCGCCGCACTCAACTACCGCCTTGGGCAATTGTCAGATGACAAATTGGCAGAATTAGTCATGTAAAAAAAGCCGCGCAATTGCGCGGCTTTTTACTGTGAGATAAAGCGGATAGTACCCGGTAAGATGATTGTCATTTGATGTGTTTGTGGCGATTGGACTAATATTTCACCGTGGTCATTTTGGTACACGTAACCTGAAAAATCAGTTACGTCCTCGGCGAGTAATGAGTTATTAACTTGAATTGTGGCCACTGACTCTGAATTCAATGCGGCTGTTAAACGCACAATTAATTCGTCAGCGGTCAATTGGCGCTTCAAAGGCACACGCTTTTTAGGCGTGAACATTTTTTTAAGGCGACGCATATGATATTGTAGTTGCGATGCAACGGGTTGGTGTACAAGATAATTTTGCATAAACTTGCTCCTTGAATCATACGATATCTATATCATACGAACAAACGTTCAAAAAAGCAACCCCTAAATTTAAAATGGCGTCGTTTATTTTGATGTTCGGGTATAAGATTGTTGATAAAACAGGGTGTAATGTGGATAACGTCTAATCTTGTCCATGGGAACAAATATTCCGATTTTGTGAATGCACGAGTAACCGTTGAATATCAAGGGGAAAGCCGGTATAATGTTATCATTAGTACGTAAAGAGGATAAATGATGACGCAGCGTGGTTTACTAATTGTGCTTTCAGGCCCTTCTGGTGTAGGTAAGGGAACTGTGCGCAAAGCAATCTTTGAAGAAGATGGCATTGATTTTCAATATTCGATTTCAGCAACAACACGTCAACCGCGTGTTGGCGAAGTTGATGGTGAAGATTATTTTTTTGTTTCTCGTGATGAATTTGAAGAAAAAATTGTCAACGGGGACATGCTTGAATATGCCCAATATGTGAATAACTACTACGGCACACCGAAAAGTTTCATCGACGAGACTTTGGCGAGTGGCCGTGATGTATTTTTGGAAATTGATGTTCAAGGCGCACTGCAAGTCAAGTCGAAGATGCCGGAAGGGATCTATATTTTCTTGACACCACCTGATTTGACGAACTTACGCGAACGATTAGTCGGTCGGGGGACAGATTCACAAGAAGTGATTGAAAAGCGTGTTGCAGCCGCACGTGATGAATTGAAACAAATGATCAACTATGACTATGCTGTTGAAAATGATCAAGTCATTCACGCTGTTGACCGCATCAAGGCCATTATTACGGCTGAGCGCTTACGCGTTGCCCGCGTTTTTGAAAAGACACTATAAGGAGAATTACCATGTTACTTTATCCATCCGTTGATAAGTTGCTTGAAAAAGTTGACTCACGTTATAAGTTGATTGCCCTCGGGGCAAAACGTGCCCGGGAATTAGACGCGGGACTGCCTGCAACGCAAGAGAAGTTTAATTCGAATAAGTCAGTTGGTCAAGCATTAGAAGAAATCGAAAATGGCGACGTTATTATTGACCCTGAATTAGAAGATCAAGTTTAACCGACGTAATGAGAACACTCAAAAAACACCTATCGCACGATGTTGATGTCGGATCGGGTGTTTTTAAATTGAAAATGATAAGTGTAAAAAGGAGCATATCATGATAGATTATCCACAACAAGATGCTGCCAACTACCCAGGACCAGTGGCAACATTTAAAACAAACCATGGCGACATTCAAATCAAGCTTTTTGCTGATTTGACACCAAAGACTGTCGAAAACTTCACGACACATGCCAAGAACGGTTACTATGATAACGGCATTTTCCACCGTGTTATTCGCGACTTTATGATTCAAGGTGGCGATCCTGAAGGTACTGGTATGGGCGGTGAAAGTATTTGGGGCGGTAGCTTTGCTGACGAATTTTCAGATAAACTATTGAATGTCCGTGGGGCGTTGTCGATGGCTAATGCTGGCCCTAACACAAATGGGTCACAATTCTTCATTGTACAAACAGAAGAGACACCTTGGCTTAATGGAAAGCACAGTGTCTTTGGCCAAGTCATTGCGGGGATGGATATTGTGGATAAAATTGCGGGTGTCGCAGTTGATATGTATGATAAGCCACGCGAAGATGTTAAAATTGAAACGATTGAAATTGCAGACTAAGCGTCTGCTTTTTTTGTTATAATGGTAATGAGGATTTAAATTATGACTTATCATATTGGACAAAAGCTGAAAGGGCGTATCACAGGGATTCAACCTTATGGTGCATTTGTCATGCTAGACGACCATACGCAAGGGTTAATTCATATTTCTGAATGCCGGTCAGGCGTTGTGCGTGATTTGAAAAACGAATTGGAAATTGGTAAAGAAGTGGTTGTCACAGTGTTAGATATCGAACAATACACGAATAAAATCAGTCTGTCTTTACGTCAAGATAGCTTGTTGCCATTACCTGTTTTACCGAAGAATATCAATTTGCGAAAACATTTTTGGACGAACAACTATTTGAACTATGGCTTTGCGCCAATTGCTGAACATCGGGATCAATGGGTAGCTGAAGCATTGGCACGTATTGGTCAATAAAGGAGAGCACATGTCACTTATCGCTGCAACTGCAATTGCTTATGAGAATAACTTACCTTACTTTTTGGTTGAAAAGCAGGGCGATGACTATCGTTTTTTCACAGCCAAAATGCATCGGCACAATCAAGAAACGTCTTTAGGGGTTGTTTTACGAGAATTAAAAAAGATGGGATTGGCGGATTTTGACAACTGGCGTTTAGGTGAATTGACCAGTGTGAAAACAGATGGCCAACTGCTATCACTTTATTCCTTTGAAGTCACAGACATGGCTGCGATTACAACGGCATTGGATAATCAACTAACCTTTGTGCCAGCAAACAAGTTACATGGCTTGCTAGAAACCTTACAAACAACAGCTTTCGTGAGTTTTGAAGAATAAACAAAAAGAAAGTGTTGACATTTTTTAAAAAGCGCGTATAGTATTAATAGTTGTCTGATACGCAAACAACTGCTGATAAAAAGCTTATCAAAAAAGTTTTTAAAGAAGTAGTTGACAAGTGATTAGCAACGTAGTAGAATAATAAAGTTGTCTTAGGGGCGCGAAAGCGCAGTGAGATGATTGCGAAAAAACATTTTAAAATAAAGTGTTGACAAGCGATCGTTAAG
>NZ_JAAXPO010000008.1 GCF_012396485.1 Leuconostoc holzapfelii | reverse complement strand
TACTTCTTTACGCAACTCTTACGAATCGCTCCTTCAAGTTATGCCTTGCTTTTGCGCCGCCGTTAGAACATATACTAATATACCGCCTTTCTTCCCCTCAGTCAACCCTTTTTTGTCTTCTATTTTACACGTTCGTTTATCCCCTTTATCACCCCCTTTCCTCACTTTTGCCGTTCGCTTTTTACCCGCTTTTCCCTTGCCCTTTTCTCGTGCCGTTTGCTTTATTCTTTTACTGATTTTTTACTTAACAAAAAAACCGCCGAAGCGGTTTTAATTTGCACGATGCCATCGCTGGCCCTGCGGTGTATCTTCTATGATGATACCCAATGCTTTCAGCTGCTCACGTAGCGCATCAGATGTTTGGTAATCTTGTGAAGTGCGTGCAATCGCACGCGCATCAATCAGTCGTTGTTGCTCTGCAGTTAAGTCCGATGGTCCGGTTAGCCCGTCAACGCCTAAAATCCCCATCAGCGTTGCAATTGCTGTAAGCAAGACGGTTGCTGTTTCGCGTTGGATTGTTGGTGCTTCTGCATACGTATTAGCCAATGTGATGAGTTCAAAAATTGACGCTACCGCGTTTGGCACATTAAAATCATCATCCATAGCGCGTTCAAAAGCTTGGATGTGTTGTTGGATGGCGGCTTCTAAGGTGCCATCTTGACCAGATTCAGCTGTTTCTAATCGGAACTGTAAGTTGCGATAGCCGGTGCGAATACGATCTAGTGCAGCTTGCGCTTGCGCCAATGTATCCGGTGCATAGTTAATGGGTCGCCGATAATGGGTCGTGGCCAGTAGGTAGCGAATCGCCATGGGATCATCGTAATCCGTTAGCATGTCATGTAAGGTTGTAAAATTACCCAACGACTTCGACATCTTTTCATTATCAACATTGACAAAACCGTTATGTAACCAGTAATTCACAAATTTTTGGCCCGTGCGGGCTTCCGATTGTGCAATTTCATTCGTATGGTGTGGAAAAGCGAGATCAATACCGCCACCATGAACATCAATGGTTTTGCCCAAATATTTTTGAGACATCACGGAGCACTCAATGTGCCATCCTGGCCGGCCATTACCCCATGGGGAATCCCATGAGATTTCATCATCAGCATGACTCGCTTTCCAAACTGCAAAATCAATGGGATCTTCCTTACGAGTCAGCTCCTCATCATCTAAACGGCCAGCGGCATTCGCTGTCATTTCCGTTAGGTCTTGATGGGCCAAAATGCCATAACCCTTAAATTGCTTAGCACGGAAATAAACATCCCCTGCTGACTCATACGCATAGCCTTTATCAATCAAATCTGATACAAATGTGATGATATCAGGAATGACTTCAGTCGCACGCGAGCGAATGGTGGCTGGCTTAATATTTAGCGGCAAAGTATCTGCGTGAAAAGCGTCCGCATACGTGTTAGCAATCGTCATCTCATCGACGCCTTCTTCACGTGCGCGCTTAATAATTTTATCGTCTACATCTGTAAAATTAGAAACATATTTCACCGTATAACCGCGATATTCAAAGTATCGTCGAATCACATCGAAAGCAATCGCCGAACGCGCGTTACCAATATGAATGTAGTTATACACTGTCGGTCCGCAGACATACATTGTCACTTGACCTGGTTTTAGCGGTTGGAAAACTTCTTTTTCGCGAGACAATGTATTATAAACTTGAATCATACGATACTCCTCAATCTTAGTTGGTTCTATTAGCCCTATTATACATGACCAACCAATAATTGTCCTATTAGCCAGTATCAAGAGATAACAACGACAAATAAAAAAACAGCCAGCTGGCTGTTTTTTGTTTACTTTTCTGTAATTGCAGCAATCCCTGGTAATTCCTTACCTTCAAGGTATTCCAATGACGCACCGCCACCAGTTGAAATGTGTGACAATTTATCCGCAACACCTAATTGTTGTACGGCAGCAGTTGAATCACCACCACCAACAATCGTAGTGCCACCATTTTCTGTCACCTTCACAAGTTCTTCACCAATGGCCAATGTCCCCTTGGCAAAGTTTGGCATTTCAAAGACACCCATTGGGCCGTTCCAAACGACTGTCTTAGCATCAGCCAATGTGTCTTGCAACAATTGAACCGACTTTGGTCCAATGTCAAGTCCCATGTAACCGTCAGGGATACCGGCTTGTGCATCAACTACTTCTGTCTTGGCATCATTTGAGAAGGCAGCAGCAGCAATTGAATCAACTGGCAAAACCAACTTGTCGCCAGCTTCCGCCATCAAGTCCTTTGCCAATTCAACCTTATCGGCTTCAAACAATGAGTTCCCAATCTTGTAACCCTTGGCTGCGTCAAATGTGTAGGCCATGCCACCACCGACAATGACCTTATCAGCCTTGCCAAGCAATGACTTCACGATTTCAATCTTATCTGAAACCTTAGCACCACCAATAATTGCCACGAAGGGGCGCACTGGGTTGGCCACAGCATCACCCAAGAACTTAATTTCCTTTTCCATTAAGAAGCCAGCCGCTGCTTGTGAGACGTTTGCTGAAATACCAACGTTAGAGGCATGGGCACGGTGTGCTGTACCAAAGGCATCGTTCACAAACAAATCATCACCCAATGAGGCCCAGTACTTACCCAATTCAGGATTGTTCTTTGATTCATTCTTAACTTCTTGGCCATCAACAACATCTTCAAAACGGGTGTTTTCAACCATCAACACTTCACCATCTTGTAAAGCATTAATAGCAGCTTCCAGTTCAGCCCCACGTGTTTGTGGGACAAACTTTACTTCTTGACCAAGCAATTCACCCAAGCGCTTTGCAACAGGTGCCAATGACAAGTCTTTCTTATCATCTTCAGACTTGATACGACCCAAATGAGAGAACAAGATCGCACGACCATGATTTTCTAACACGTACTTGATTGTTGGCAAAGCTGCCACAATACGGTTATCGTTTCCGATAACGCCTGCCTTGATAGGCACGTTGAAGTCAACGCGCATCAATACTTTCTTACCTGAAAGTTCCAAATCTGAAACAGTCAATTTAGCCATGATAGCCTCCAAAAATTTTATTCTTACACACCTATTATAGAACAAAATCCCAATGTTGTGTTGGGATATGTGAAAAGCTTTTCAAATTGTGATCGTCACCACCTTGTGCAAAGGTACCCCGCGTGCTTGTAAGCGTTGATAGTCACTTGTTGATACCCGCACTGTCATGATTGGATGGGCATCATCGGTCAAAATATCAACCAATTCTGGCCGCAATTGTCCTTGGTCGTCACAGACACCATCAATCACAGTGAAAGATGTTTGTGGTGGCACAAACGTCAAAGTGCGATCGAACTGCGTCACATTAATGGACGCTTTGGCATAGCGCTGACTCACATAACGCAAGTAACTAGCCGCTGAGACATACTTTTGGTCATAAGCATACACAAAATCACGCCGCCCATTAGCATAAAAATCACGCACCTGTACATTCGGTTTCCCAAAATAAAAATCTGACTGATGCAGCGCCCCTGCACTAAAATATTGCTTGGCAAACAAGGCCCCGTCACGTTGGTAAATATCTTTATAATCCACCTGGCCAGCGTAATCTACCCAAACCACCGCTTGGGCCAACCTTTGGGCATCATTAAACCAACGTACGCTCGCCCGCTCAATGCCACGACTGACAATATGCTTTGTCCAATCTGGATAAATCAAGAACTGCGCCTCGTCGGGTACTGGTAAATCAGTCCACCAAATCCCTTGTGTTTCATCAATGTCAGATAAATATTTTTGCGCATACATATCAAACACTTGTGTCGGTAGGAGCCCCTGTTTTTTGATCAAATGCACAGCATCCTCGTGTGGTGTCGCTAGCCACAAAGCTTCACTTTTCCCAGCGCGCACCTGTGCAATTTGCCAAGCAATTGCCGGCAAATCAGTGTTGGTTAACGTATTAATTAATTCAATCGTCATACCAAGCCCTCCAAAACACGCTGCCATTGTGCGGCAATCCTCTCGTCGGTGAAGTCAGCGGCTACTTGGCTGGCACCTTGCGATAATGCATCATAATGTGTCAAGATTCGGCGCATCGCTTGCGTCAAGTGCACGATATTTTGTGATTCAGCTGTTTTTTCAGGTACAAAGGCCGCTAAGTGGCCATTCACATTCTCTCGTACTAGCGCTTGCGCACCGTACTGATTAGCATAGGTTGCAATCGGTAACCCAAGACTGATCGCCTCCATGTAAGCCAACCCAAACCCCTCAGAATATGATGCTGAAACAAACGCATCGTAGGGTTGCATCGCAGTCACCATATCTTGACTCAGCCCCTTTAACGTGACCACCCCCTCAAGTTGCGCCGTCTGGATTTGCCGGGCTAATGGGGCATATTCCTGGCCAACACCGAAAATATCAAGCGTCACCGACTCCCCGGCTTGTCGGAGTTGTTGCACGGCTTGAATCAGATGCGTCAAATTTTTTTCTCGATGCAAGCGTGCTGCCGTGACAAATTTCGCAGTGCCCCCGGCCCAGTGGCGCGGCTGCGCCACTGATGCCACACCACCGACCGGAATAACGACAACCTTTTGGGCCACATTATGGACGCCAACCTTTTGCAGTTGGGTGATGATATCCAGGCGCTGTTGCACTGTTGACACAACAATCAAATCAATCAAAGCTACGTGGTCAAAGAGATACTGATAATGATTATTCCAGAGCGGGTGCCCGGCCACAAAATCAACAAAATGGGCAGCATGGATGACAACGCCTAATTTTAAATCAGCCCCTTGTTGTTTCAAGGTGACCAGTGCCGTTTCATGGGCTGTCCCGCGATCAATCAGATAAACGTTGTGGTCAAAGTAACGCTCTAATTCAGAAAAGAAAAACTGCAGTAACTCATCCTGGGTTGTGAATAAGTAATGGCGCCCGCGGAAGTTATCGACATGAATGTCCACCGGCTGCTTCACCTCATCACTCATATATTGATAATGCCAAGAGATACGATGTGTTTTATTTTCTAATATCACCCGATCAACCACCCAACTGCCTTTGGCAGCATCCGCATGTTGCTGCCGACGCTGAATCGTTTCCGTATACTGCCCGGTCGTTTGTCTAAATAATAAACGCTGCCTTTGTTGCGTGTCCCATAACGCGTCTTCATGATAACTGTGTGGTTGTGTCGTGCCAAAGTGCAAGTAATCGTCTGGCGCGTCACTCAGCAAATAATCATATAATCCAATCACGTCGTGTTCGGCTAACTGCCACTCACCCATATGCTGGTGGAGCTGGGGTAAATGATCCGTGAAGACAAATTTAAATGGTAAGCCAAGCGCACGAAATCGCGCCGCACGGTAAAACTGGGCGTGTTCAACGCCACTGTTACTGTGTCCAATGCCTTGGTTCACAAAAAAATACATGCACTCACCTCGCGATCCTAGATTATAACATTTGGGCAAAGCCCACCCATTAGCCAGTTATTTTTCATTATCATAGCATAAAAGCGACAACCTCTGAAACCGAAGTTATCGCTTTTAGCTTTGTTTTGCTTATTGAATCGCCAAAACTTTTTTAATTTGTGCCACTTGTAACGCAGCAGCTTTGTCGGGGTCAGACTTTGCTAATGCCGACAACTGCGCTTGCTGCGCCGCAGCACTAGCCTGTGCTTCTGGCGTTTTTGGCGCCAACTTGGCTGACAAAGATTTTGCCTGATCGGGGGTCATCGCCACCCAAGTTGCTGGCACTTGATAAGTCACATGCCGATGTTTCAACTGTTGGTTATTATCGGCCCAACCAAACAAGAACTTGTAGCCATTATTACGGTAAACGTACCGAGTGCGTTGCACAACCTTGTAAGCGCGATTACCAGATACGGCGACATGGCTAGACGTTGTCTTTAAATCCGGCTTAGCAAGCGTTGTTTTTGCGGCAGTTGGTGTCGCCTTATAAATATAAACGTTTTCCTTACCCGCTGTGCCCACACTTTGGTAGAGCAAGACACCGAAGGTTTGTTGCGCTGAACCGGCCGAATAAATCTGAGTTTTCGTCGTCGTAGTGACCGTTTTCATACCAAAATGATCGTGCATATTCGCCACCATGGCAACGACACTGATCATTAACCCGATAAACATGAGGCTCGTCGTGGCATAACGCACAACAGCTGTTTTAATGGTCATATTGGACCAAAATGCCAAAACAGCAAATAACGCCAAAATGATAATAATCATATTATGCTGCCTCCTTTGCTGGTGTATTGACCTTACCACTGTGTAGCAAGAAGGCTGCTAATAAGGCAACCACCGAAAATGCTGCGGCTAATAAGAATGACGCATGGAAGCCATTGAGCGTAGCATCTAACGCCTTTTGACCAAATGCCAAAGGATCTTTCCCTTTCATGGCAGCCACTGGCATATTGTGCTTAGTAACCGATTGCATCACTGAAGCCAATACCGCCGTACCCAATGATGAGGCGACCTGACGCATCGTATTGTTAGCAGCTGTTCCTTGGGCCGCTGTTTGCGGTGACAAAGCGCCCATCGCCGAAGCCGTTAATGGCATCATAGTCATGGCGATACCAAACATCCGCAAAGTGTACAAAGCCGTAATATAAAGCGTTGGTGTGTCAGCCGTTAAATAGATCAATGGTACGGTACCGATGATCAAAATCGTAAAGCCAGTAATGGCCAAACGCTTGGCGCCATGCTTATCATAAAATGCACCAGCGATTGGTGAAACAATTCCCATCATCAATGCCCCGGGCAACAATATCAACCCAGAATGCAGTGGCGTCAAGCCACGAATGTTTTGCATATAAATTGGCAACACCATTTCAACACCAATCATGGCCATCATGGCCAGTGAGACCAAAATTGTTGTGATGGTGAACTGCTTTGACTTAAAGACCGACATGTCCAAGAACGGCTTAGCCATTCTTGATTGATGCCACATAAATTCAATGACCGTTATAAAGCCAATCATTAAGGGCACAAGAACTTGCGCACTCCCCCAACCGTTGGACGCCACCATAGCAAAGCCATACAAGACAAGGCCAAACCCAAAGGTTGATTCAATTAACGAGCGAATATTTAACGTCACTTTTTGTGTTGGCAACACGTCATGGAAAATAAAGCATGATGCAATCATAACAATGATGACAACGGGTAGCACGACACCAAAGATCGAACGCCAAGAGTTAACCAATGTCAAACCAAGAAAAGTATGGTCCTTTTCCAAAATCCAGCCTGACAACGTTGGCCCAATCGCTGGTGCCATACCAATCACCAAGCCACCAAGTCCCATCGCTTTACCACGTGATTCTGCATCAAATAAGGACAAAGAAACCACTTGCATCAATGGCATCAAGATCCCGACCGCCATCGCTTGTAAGACGCGGGCGACCATTAAGAGCCAAAAAGCTGTCGTTGGTGTCAAAAAAGCAACTAAAGTTCCCGCGGTAAACAACCCAAGTGCGGAAAGATATAAGGCTTTCGTGGGTACGCGCGTAGTCAAGTAGGCTGAAACCGGCACCATAATCCCGTTAGCCATTAAAAAAATTGTTGTTAGCCATTGCACGGTTGAGGCATTGACATCAAAAGCCTTCATTAGCGCAGGCAAGGCTGTACCTAATGCTGTCTGCATCAGCATGACAGAAAACACGCCGACCATCAAAACCATCATCATCGCCATGCGATTGATGGGCTTGCCATGCGTGTCGCGAATTTCTTCACTCATATTGTTCTCCTTTTTAATCATGATGAACTTATTATCTTTTTCCAAATTGATCACCAATTTGATCACGTAGAATATCTTACCCCTAACAAAAAAAATTGTCAACAAAGTTGACAATCTATTATGATTATTTTATCGTAATGTAATCGATTTGATGTTGCGCATCAAGGTGCACCACGGCATCAGCAGTTTGTTTTGTTGGTAAGATATAACGCTCTAAATTAACTTGATTGGTTTCATCCCACGTTTTCATCACCAACGTCGTCAACGCATCAATTGGCATTTGCGTAAATTGATAGCGCCATGACGTGGGATCTTCTTTGGCCAGCGCCGTCATTTCCAACGTCCGCGCTAAATACCACCCCTTAATCGCGGTTAAATCTGCATCCAGATATATTTTAAAATCGATCGTTGGTAGCTGCAACGCCACCACACCCTCAATAATTAAAATATCTGGCCGTGTGATGGTTTGTTGCACCGTGCCATCGATGTCCGCAATTTCCTGGCTGTATTTGGGGATCGTTACCTGATCTGCGCCGGCCTGAAAGTCCGCAATCACTTGGGCTAGCTGGTCTAAAGCGTACGTTTGCGGAAAGCCTTTTTGATCAAACAGTTGCTTGGCCATCAAAGTTGCGTTGGCCATTAAAAAATCATCCGTACTCACCACTTGAACCTGCGCGCCGAGCACCGATGCCAAGTGAGAGGCAAACGTGCTTTTCCCAACTGCCACCGAACCCGCAATACCAATCGTCATGAAGCTCCCATGATACCGTTGCTGAATGGCTGCCACTAATGTATTCATACCTGAACCTCGTAAAGGGTTGTTGGTACATCAGCCAACAACACAGACGCTTGATCTTGTGCCAACATCGTCAAACGATGCATCGCCCGACTCGCCACCGTGTACAACAAACGGCGTTCTGAATCATCCCCGTAACGGGTATTATCCGCATGCCAAATGACAACGGCGTCAAATTCCAGACCTTTGGCCAAATAAGATGGGACAATAATCGCCCCTTGCGCCAAGCGTTGGTTTTCTGATTGTATCAATGTTACGGATTGATCAGCCAATTGGCGGGCCAAGTGCTGCGCATCATCCAGTGTTTTCGTAATAATGGCAGTGGTTTCATGATTTTCCGCGTTTTCAGCGAGTTGTTGGCGCAATTGCGCAAGCATTGTCGCTTCATCAGGTAAGACATACAGCGCTGGTTTATCACCATCACGATTGAATGCATCGATGTCTTGTCCGCCCCGCAAAATAAATTTGGTAAAATCAGTGATTTGCTGGGTAGAACGATACGTTTGCGTGAGTTGCACCGTTTCGACACGTTCTGGGTCAAACAATGTGGCAAAATCGTGTTGCAAGTTCGTCGCATTATCCTTGGTGAAGATGGCTTGGTTTAAATCACCCAGTACCGTGAACTTGGCACGCGGGAAACTAAACTTCAAAAAGGCCAGTTGGAACGGCGTATAATCTTGAATTTCATCAATAAACAAGAAACGAATATCCCGTTCGCCATGCTTACCAGTAATCAAGTCATACAAATACAGATAGATCGTTGTGTCAATGAGTGAAAGTTGCTTGTTTTTCAAAGCCGTAATGACACTTTCGACATGGGCTGCCCAGACTGTCTCAGAGATACCAAAGGCAGACAAATCCAAGTAGTGATGTGCCTGGCGTAAGAAATCAACAAACTGCGCATTGATATTCAAAAAACTCCCCCGACGAATCTGGCGAGCCAACGGCTTTAACGCACGTGTCACCACTTGCCGTGACAAGAAATGCCGTTCTGCTTTTTCACTGGCAAATTCGCGCTCTTTTGGCCCGTCGCCCAGTTGGGCCAAACGTGTTCTTGCGGCTGCATCTTGCTCTTGATCATCGCCCATGCGCACGCGCCCAGCGCCAACGAGCTCATCATATTCTTGTTTTGACAAGTTTTCGATGGCTAGTTCGACCCACTCTTTCCGCATTTCCGTGCCAATGCGCGCATTGAGAATACGCATCAAACTGTCACGTGTCGCTTCCAAACGTTGGCCTAACTTGTAATTACCATTATATTGATAATAGATTTCAGCGATACGTTCCTTCGTGATGAATGGTTCACCACGGAACATCAGGTGCCGAATGCGCATATCCGCCTGATTCAAATGATCGGCATAAGCTGTCACCGCATCAAACATCGCCAAACTCCCTTTGGCAAGATTAATTGCCATGTCAGTTTGATCATATTCAAAACGTTCCTGTAATGTTTCCACCGCAATTTTTGGTAAGCGCCGCGATGCATACTGATAAAACGTCATTTGCACCATATTTTGTTCACCAAGTTCTGGCAACACATTATCGATGTAGTCGTTAAACAATTGGTTTGGACTAAATAACACCACTTGCCCAGCTGTCAACTTGCCACGATAGCGGTACAACAAATAGGCGACGCGCTGCAAGACAGCCGCCGTCTTTCCTGAACCCGCAGCACCTTGAACAAACAACAAGTCTGCGGCGGTGTTACGGATAATTTTATTTTGCGCTTTTTGAATCGTGGTTACAATTGACTTCATCTTCGTTGATGATTCACCTGATAAGGCGTTCATCAACATCGCATCCCCAATGGCTTCTTCCGTATCAAACAGCGTCACAATGACCCCATCTTCAATTTGAAATTGACGTTTCAACGTCACGTTGGCTTGTTGTGTGCCATCTGGGGTGAGATAGGACACTTCGCCGATCCCACCATCATAATAAATCGACGCTACCGGCGCGCGCCAATCGTACACTAAAAACTTGTGGTCTTCATCGCTAAATGAACCAAGCCCAATATAAATTGTTTCCGCTTCCCCCGAATCACTCGCCGACTCACTAAAATCAATTCGCGCAAAATAAGGGCGCTCGATTTGTTTGCTTAGCGTGGCAAAACGTTGTTCTGCTCGTGTCTTAGAATTTTCCCGTTCAGAAAGCATTTGCTGTTGTTGCCGAATTGAGGCGGCTGTCTCGACAATCCCTGAGTAAGTGTCCGTCTTGAGACGCACATCCCCCCAACTCTGGGCAACATGATCAATGTTTTGATTTGTCCGTTTAATTTCAGCCTCTGTTGTCAGCAATGCCTTATGCATTGCCTTTAGCGTTTTGTTCAAGTATTTTGTTTCGTCAATTTTAATTTCGTTGGCCAAAATGCGTCTCGCTCTCTTCAAATTCAGTGATTTAATTATACGCTTTATCCTGACAGAACACAAAAAAGCACAAACAAAGGCCGCGTTTGTGCTTTAAAATATATAAAAAGCCGCAACCGAAGTTGCGACTTGATATAGCTCGTGAGAGAATCGAACTCTCGATTCCGCCGTGAAAGGGCAGCGTCTTAGCCACTTGACCAACGAGCCATGGTCAGTGATGCCTGATATGTATCAGACAACTATATTAGTATAGCAAGAAATAAAGTTGTCGTCAACACTTTTGTGACATAAATTCTCAAATATGACATCATTTGTTCTAACGAACACCACAACGCGTCTGCTTAAGGTTTAGGCTTCAGCGTCATCAGTTGCGTTGGATCGATTGGCCGCTGACTTACTGTTATCGCCGGCTTATAGACACGCCATGGTACCTGCGGGTCAAATTCAGGGTCTGTTGTCATGGGAAAACCATGACGAAAACGTGTCAATAGCCACTTTTCTAGCGGTTTGGGTATACCAAGTAGGTCAAATTCAGCTGGCGACATCGCATAACGAATCGCTTGTATGTCGTGTTGCATCACTTTCTGGACCCAGTTAGGTTCAATAATGAGTTCACGCCCCAGCGCAGCAAATGTGACGCCTTCATCCATTAAGCGCTCAACTTGGTCTGGTTGTTTCAACAAACCAGCAACCATGATCGGCATATCTGCTGGTAGCACACGGCGATAATGAGCGATGATTGTTTCTGTATCACCTTTATCCTTAAACGGTGTTTGAAAAGCGTCTTTAAGTGCCAGATGAAGATAATCAACTGGCAGCGCAGCAATTTTTTGGGCAAATGCCAAGGATTCTGCCAGCGTGATGCCTGGTGTCATTGGCTCTTCTGGTGACTGACGATATCCCAATAGAAATGGTCGATCAGCGTACTTTTCAATCGTCTGAGCGACCTTTGCTGTCACGGCGAGCCCAAATCGTTGGCGCTTTTCAAACGTCCCACCCCAGATATCGGACCGGCGATTGCTATCTGGTGAGAAGAATTGTTGCATTAAATATAAATTGGCCCCATGTAATTCCACGCCATCAAAGCCGGCCAAAATGGCACGCTTAGTGGCCTGTGCAAAATCATCAATAATTTGGACGATTTCATCATGCGATAAAGCACGCGGGGTGTCATTTTCGCCGCGTGGATAGGGCTGTGCCGAAGCTGAAACCGGCGTTTCACCACGTAAAATGGCCGTTGTCGATTGTCGACCGGCCGCAAATATCTGCAAAATGGCCTTAGCGCCCCCTGATTGAATGGTGCGCGCTAATCGTCTTAAACCGGGAATATGCTCGTCGTCTGAAGCGGCAATTCCGCCTTCCCAGCCACACCCCAAATCATTTACATGGGCCGCCTCGGTTACAATCAGGCCAGGCCCTTGCGCCCGTAGCCGGTAATACTGCAATTCGTTGTCAGACACGCTGCCATCCTCGAGTGAGGCACGCAAGGTTGTTGGGGCCATCACAATGCGATTTCTGACGGTCATGGCTGTTTTTGGAAATGTGAAATTGTCTAAAAAATCATAGTTTATCTGCATAGCTCTATTATACAAAAAAGTTTTATTTCGTGGCGAGTACGACTTGTTGCAACTGTTTAAAATCATGACACAATAATTTTTCATAGCTCAACCATTGTTCGGTAGGTTGGATGAAATAAATCATTTCAACCAGTTTACTATATAAAATTTGTGCGCGTTGTCCTTGTTGTTGCAAAATAGCCATGACAACTGCCACCATCTTTTTAATAAAATTGGCATGCCAGGCTAACTGTCCTGTAGGCAATGCCGTAATTTGCGCAGCCAATCGAATCCCCGCTGATGTTTCGTGATTTTTCAACCGCGCAAGCATCATGTGATATTGCATTTCAACTAAGTAATCACTAAAATGCTGAGAGGTCTCGTGCGTAACAGCTATGCGTTGCGTCAACGCAGCCTGTGCCTTGGGATAGCTGAGCTGCAATTGCTTGTATGACAGATGCGGCATCGCCACTAAGAAAAGCTCAATTTCTGCCGCCGTATAATACGCCGTTGTCCCTAAAATGGTCGTCACTAACGGTAAGATTGGTTGGATAATTTGCTTTTCCGTTGACTCATCAAGTGTCAATTGCATCCGCCTAAGCACTTCAGCAAGCCGAGTATGGTTTTGTGTTGCCCGGGCTGTGGCTACCGCACAAGCAATTTGTTCAGGCAAGGTATGTTGCTGCGATGGACATGTGGCCGGTATTGTTTGGCAAGCGTCTTGTTTGAGCAAGCGGGCATACAATAAAAAATCATTCAAGCTGATATTTAACACATTTAAAATTGACACTAATCTGGTCATCGCCAGATCGCCCGCGCCATTGATGTAGGCATAAAAGCGACTGCGTGATATATTCGCCTCGGCCAAAATACGTTTAACCGGGACGTGCTTTTCTCTAACAAAAAATTTCAATGCCTGACTATAATATTGACTATCTTGATCCATCCTCTTTTCTCCCTTCCCAAAAGGTGCGTCAGTTTGCTACAAGTATACCGGGTTGACTAGATTGTGTCAAACAACACACTTTTTAAAAGCACAAAAAAAGGCCACTTTCGTGACCTTTATCAGGATAATCGCTTCTGATTAATACCAACCAGTTGCTTGTGAATGTGCCCAAGCGTTTTCGGCTGTGCCATAACGTGCAGCAATGTAAGCCTTCATGGCGTTCAATTGATCGTTATAGTCTGTTGAGTTACCACCGTAGACAGCACGTGCTTGTGCTGACAATTGACCAATACCGTAGTATTGACCATTACGGGCGTTCACGTTACCACTTGATTCGCGGGCAATCAAAGCGTTCAAAGCAGCTGATGAAGATACTTGTGGTGCTGCTTGACGTACAGGTTCTGCTACTGGTGTTGCAGCAGGCGCTTGTTGTACAGGCGCTGCTACTGGTGCAGCGGGTGCTTGCGCTGCTTGAGCAGGCGCAGCTGATTGTGCCACTGTTTCAGCAAAGTTCAAGTGTTGGCCAACCATGATCAAGTTAACATTGGCAATGTTGTTTTTTGCAGCAATGCTATCAACTGTCGTATTGAATTCACTTGACAACTTGTTCAATGTGTCGCCTGACTTGACAACATAGTCTGTTGGTAAGTTTTGTGAATCAGTTGTGTCGGCACTTGCATGTGATGCACCGAATGCAAAAGCGCTGGCCACACCAGCAGCTACTGTTAATGTCTTTTTAAAACTAAGCATGAAATATATACCTCTTAATAGAATGATTTAAGTTTTTCTTACGATATGTTACGTAGAGTATTCTATGCCTTAAATATAATAGGCAAACATCGGTATCATGTCAGTTATATTACGTACTGTTATTTAGTAGACTTTTTATATTAAATTTGTTTAGTATTTAAGGGTAAGTGACAATTTCGGTACTTTTGGGAGCTGATTATGCTTTTTAAAGTATGAAATTAACAATTCTTGCACTGATCGTTGATCATGCAAAACGATCGGTGCCTGTTGATAAGCTGGATAATTTCCCCCGCCAACAGCGCGATAGCTGTTCATGGCAATCGTCAACGTCTCATCATCTTGCACGTCGCGTCCTTTAAATTGCAACGTTGTGACCCGTTGGCCAACCGGATGGGTGAGATCAAATGTATAGTGTAATCCGTAAACCAGATCATAGTTATAGTGTTCTACTTTTGGTCTAAGCCACGCCGGATTAATCGCTGGCTGGCCCGCTGCGACGATAAAGTAGTCGGCCGTATGCTCCAAACTATCCCGCAAGGCGCGACCCGTGATCCGCTTCGTCACCAAGGTATTGTCAAAGGGATAGTTTTGCAAAATTTGTCGTAAGGTGACATTGACGGGTAAACTCATCGGATTATTATTGAGACTTACTAAGGTCACATCGGCTTGCGAAGCGGCTAACTGCACCGCCGCAAGCCATTGCAAAATAGGATGGCCGAACTGCGCCATTTGTAATGGCTCGACAGCTGGGACCGCCGCGTTTAACATGGCAATCGGCTGGTCCAACCATGATTCGACTTGTTGCTGCAACGGTGCTAAGGCTGTCACAATATCTGGTCGCGCGATGTCACCAACTGGCTTTGTTTCAGCAGCGAACTGCCATTGATCTTGCTGCTTTTGGCCCGTGACCAACGCAAACTTTTTTGCTTGATTGGGCAGTTGCAACGTTAAAACACCATTTATCATTTGTGGTGGTACATCACCATGTTGGTGTGCTGTCAATAAAATATCTAAATCTAGCGCTTGTGTGAGCTGACAGGCGATGTTTTCTGTCGTATCGCTCAGTCGCTGACCAGTCGCCAAGTCACGTTCATACCCACCATGATAAACGCCAATCACCACATCTGCATGTTCCCGTAAATAGGCAACGGTTTGTTGCGCCTGGTCCAATGGGGCCGCAATTTTAATGCCTTTTAAATGGGCTGGTTGCTCCCAAATATTAATGTAATCAGTGACTAACCCGATGAACCCAACACGTGTCCCATCCCCGAACGTTTTAATTTGTGCAGGATACAAGGTTTTTCCGTTTAAATCCGTGACATTTTCGGCAATCACTGTCGCATCCAGATGTGATAAATGCTGCTGAAGCGCCGCATAGCCAAAGTTAAAATCATGATTGCCTAGGGTTACATAATCGTAACCGGCCAGATTCATGGCCGTGGCTACGGCATCTTGCACCGGATGTTGCTGTAAATATTGCAACATTGGCGAACCTTGAAACATATCGCCACCATCAATAATCAATGTTTGCGCATCTTTTTGAAAATGAGTCGCCGCATTGGCTAGGCCTAGCGGTTGTGCGCCAGTCTGGATGTCATCCGTTGGCAGTAAATAACCATGAATATCCGACGTATAGTACAACCTAAAGTGTTTCATTGCTCCTCCTATAAAAAAAGACGACCTAGGTCGCCTCTCTATGCTATCCCTGGATGATCTTTTGCCGTACTTTATCCGATAATATTTCCACAACAAAGACCAAAATGAAGAGGCCAATTAAAATCGCGCCCACCTGGTGCCAATGATACGCGCTTAAGGCAAAAATCATCGGCGCCCCGATACCGCCAGCCCCAACCAGCCCTAAAATCGTCGCTTCACGTAAATTCATGTCAAAACGATACACTAAAATTGAAATAAAGTCCGGCCCCAGCTGCGGTAAGACCCCGTAGCGAATTTTTTGAAAAAAAGTAGCGCCAAACGCATCCAACGATTCCAAAATACCTGGATCCAAATCTTCAATCGTTTCAATAAACAACTTAGAAATCATCCCAATCGACACGACGGCTAGTGTCATGACCCCAGCAAAAGGCCCAGGGCCCGTCACACGAATAAACATCAAACCATAAACGAGTGACGGGATGGTCCGAATCGCCATGATGATCAAGCGTGTCACAATCACAACTGGCCGTGGCACAATATTTGTCGCTGACACAAAGGATAGCGGCACCGCAATCACCGCACCCACTAACGTGCCTAAAAACGCAATGGCGATGGTTTGCAAAATTAAGTAAGCCACCCCATTGTTACCTAATCCAAAAAGCAGTTGCGTATCTGGCGTTAATAGCCCCGTTAAAATACTTTGGCCAATATCAATGCCTTTAGCAGTGATATCTGCGCCTTTTAATGCCGGTGTCGACAAACCGACTAACACGAGCAATACGACCACCATGAGTGCATATTGACGACCACGGCGTGGGGCTTGCTCAAGAACTGACGTTAATTTCTGATTCATCTGCGCGCTCCTTAACTCAAATAGCGACGTAATTGTTGACTCACGGTCTCAATAACCACCACAGCAACAAAGATCGACAACAGAATTATCCCCACACTTTGAAACTCGCGCCAGCCAATTTTTTCATTCAAAATCATCCCAATACCACCCGCACCAACATACCCTAAAATAGCGGCATAACGCACGTTACCTTCAAACGCAAATAACGACGTTGACAAATAAGTCGGCAAAATTTGTGGCAAAATGGTGGTGACAAACGCCCGTGGTGCACTGGCACCGGTCGCAATCAACGCTTCATAAGCGCCCATGTTCACTGCTTCAATATATTCAAATAGTTGCTTCCCAACAAATGAGAAACTAAACAGGAAAATCGCCACAGTCCCGGCAAATGTCCCTAAGCCGAAAATGTAAGTCGCAATCAAAGCGGCAACCAAGGTCGGAATGGTGCGCACAACCGTTAGAATAAACCGCACCACCAAATTAACCAGTCGCTGTTTCATCACATTGTGTGCAGCCAGAATCGCAAATGGCAAAGCCAGCGCAGCCCCAAAAAACGAACCAAAAAATGACATTTGGATGGTGATGAGTAGCGGCTGCCAGACTTGGGCGAAATAGGCGACATTAGGTGGCCACATACTGGCTAAAATTTGCCAAAAGCCCACAAAATTAGTCAGCAATGTGGTCAAACTAAAACCAGTGACCCAGACCGAGACCCCAATCCCAATCACCAATAAAGCAAGAAGCAACGGTAAGCGTGTAAATTTTTGGGAGACAACTTTCCCATTGGCTAACTGATAGCTTTCGGCTTCAAATAATTGATCATACCATCTCATGATGACGCCTCATCTTTACTGTAGATTAAATCCAGTGTCGCTTGGGTCATGGCACTAGCCGGCCCATCATAAACAATTTGCCCGGCACGAATCCCAATAATGCGTTGTGCATACTCTAAGGCCAAGTCAACGTGGTGAATGTTGATGAGGACTGTTTGCCCTAATTCCTGGTTAATGCGCTTAAAGTCATCCATGACTTCATGCGCCGTCACCGGATCCAGTGCGGCTACGGGTTCATCGGCTAGTAAGACACTTGGATTTTGCGTTAATGTTCGCGCAAGCGACACGCGTTGCTGTTGCCCCCCAGACAATTGGTCTGTCCGGACAAACGCTTTGTCTAACATTGACATGCGATCCAGTGCCTCTAACGCACGGATTTTTTCGGTTTTGGAAAAGGCGCCAAACAATACCCGCCAAAATGGCATATCTGGCACCAACGAGCTCATCACGTTTTTAATGACTGAGATACGCGGGACCAGATTATACGATTGGAAAATCATCCCCACTTTGCGGCGGTATTGCCGCAAGGCTTGCCCTTTCAACGTCGAAATTTCAATCCCATCCACCGTCAATTGGCCCTCGGTAATCGCGTTCAACCGGTTGATGGTTCGAATCAAGGTTGACTTCCCCGCACCCGACATCCCAATAATGCCAATAAATTCACCGTCTTGTATTTCTAAATTGATGTCTTTTAATCCCTTTACCCCATTGGGATAGGTTTTTGAGACATGTTCAAATTTAATCATGCTACCATCCTATTTTGTCGTGCACCTTTGGCTCTAACGCAAGAAAAGCCGCGCGTGTGGCGCTGCTTTCCTGTAAAACACTATTTCTTGGCACCTATTACTGATTCACGCGATACTCTTCGGTATTATGCAATCGCGCTACTTTTGTGCTGACTTCAACAGTTTTTGTGCAGCACGTTCGCCATCATAATTTGATGACTTTGCTGGCACATAACCCTCATGTGAATAGATCGCAATCACTTTCTTACCTTCAGGCGTCTTGGCCAACGCAATAAAGGCATCCGACAAAGCCTTCTCAAAGGCCGGCGTCATGATTTTTGATTTCTTTGACACCGAAATTGTATCGTTATAAATATTTTGTGACACGCCAATCACATTCGTTTCTGCCCAAATTGAGTTTGGTTGTTTATAGTCTGTCGTCCACATTTTTTCAAAGTCACTACGGGCGTCAGCATAAGTTGGCAGAATATCAATTTGACCAGAAGCCAAGCGAGCCATACCTGACCCATAAGAATCAACCGTTACTGTGTTCTTTAAATCCGCTACCGTTTTCTTGTAATTCTTGTTCAGCCAGAGTGATGGGTAGATATAACCTGCTGATGATGTTGTGGAAGATAAGCCCCACTTCGCTGAATTCAAATCGTCCCAAGTTAACTTTTCTCCAGCATTCACTTTTTTAGCCAATTCTTGGCCTTTGGCTGAAGGGCCAGCGATAAAGATTGAGCGATACGTCGACACTTGCTTGTCCGTCTTTTCTGTTGGTTTGCCATCATTCCACTTTGCAGCATCAGCAAAGTTTTTATTCAGCCCAGCACGCGTTGCTGTTAGCAACGCCTTGGCACCATCTTGATACATCACATACGTCCCGCCCGGAATAAAGCCAACATCAGCCGTACCAGAAGATAGGGCTTCTCCGGCTGCTTCGTAGCTCGTGCCAACCTTGATATCAACATTTTTGACGTCATATCCTGATTTTTTCAATTGTGTCGTTAACAATTTTTTTAGTGGGGCCGTCACGGTGATAATTTGATCGGGTTGTTTCGATGGGACAAAGTAAATCTTAAGATCCTGAATTGTCTTATCCGACGCTGACTTTGCACCGGTATGTGTCAAGCCAAAATAGGCAGCAATCGCAACAATAACAACAATTACAATACCTGCGAGTGTTTTCGCATTCTTACTCATGAGTATTCTCTCCTTATGCTCACTTAGCATTAAATGTCACAAATATAACTAACCTTAGCATACGCAAAACTTGTCAAAAAAATAGCTAGTATTACGTAAAGATACTGTACAGCAGTGTGGTACACTCGTATTTTAAAACACAAAAAAACCGAACATCACTGTTCGGTTTTGCCCGTCGTTTACCAACGTTTCGTTATTCACCATGATTCAACGCAGCGACATGGATTCGGTTCACTGCCCGCATGAGGGCGACACGCGCGCGCTTCAAATCAGCATCATTGTTGTCATCTTGTGCATGTGCAATCCGTGCTTCCGCACGTTCCTTGGCACTTTGTGCACGCGTCAAATCAATGTTATCTGAAGTTTCCGCACTGTCGGCGACAACCGTTAACAAGTCATTTGAAAATTCAGCAATGCCACCATTGACTGCCAAAGATTCTTTCTGGCCTGCTTTTTTAATCACTAATTCGTCGATCGTCAAGGCAGCCAACATTGGGACATGCTGACGCATGATACCAATCTGGCCACCCTGCGTATTCACAATGGCTAATTCAACATTGGGTTCATTATAAACTTCACCAACAGGGGTCACAATTTGCACTGTGATACCTGTTGCTGGTGCTGTAGTCGTTTCATCTGCCATTCATCAATACCCCCTTATTGGGCCATTGACTTGGCTTTTTCAACAGCTTGTTCAATGGCACCAACGTTACGGAAAGCATCTTCAGGCAAATCGTCATGTTTACCATCCAAAATTTCCTTAAATGAACGTACGGTCTCAGCAACCGGTACGTATTCTCCATTAATGCCAGTAAATGTTTCAGCCACGGAGAAGGGTTGTGATAAGAAGAATTGAATACGACGCGCACGGTTAACCGTTGTCTTTTCTTCATCAGACAATTCATCCATACCCAAGATAGAAATAATATCTTGCAATTCACGGTAACGTTGTAATGTCCGTTGTACTTCTGTCGCCACTTCATAGTGTTCTTGTCCCACAACTTGTGGATCAAGCGCTGAAGATGTAGATGCCAATGGATCAACGGCTGGGTAGATACCTTGTTGTGTTAAGGCACGTTCCAAGTTCGTTGTGGCATCCAAGTGCGCAAATGTTGTCGCAGGTGCCGGATCGGTATAATCATCGGCTGGGACATAAACGGCTTGAATTGAGGTAACAGACCCCTTCTTCGTTGACGTAATCCGTTCTTGCAGCTGACCCATTTCCGTCGCCAACGTTGGTTGGTAGCCAACGGCTGATGGAATACGCCCAAGCAAAGCAGAAACTTCAGAACCGGCTTGCGTGAAGCGGAAAATGTTATCGATAAACAACAACACATCCTTACCTTCGTTGTCACGGAAGTTTTCAGCCATTGTCAAACCAGTCAACGCCACCCGCATACGTGCACCAGGTGGTTCATTCATTTGACCATAAACCATGGCGGTTTGCTTCAAAACGCCTGATTCAGCCATTTCATGATACATGTCATTACCTTCACGGGTACGTTCCCCGACACCAGTAAAGACAGAAATACCATTATGTCCTTGGGCAATATTGTGAATCAACTCTTGAATCAACACGGTTTTTCCAACACCGGCCCCACCAAACAAACCAATTTTTCCACCACGGACATAAGGTGCCAATAAATCAATGACCTTAATCCCAGTTTCTAAAATTTCGGTTGAATTAGCTAATTCATCATATTTTGGTGCGTCACGATGGATTGAACTACGTGGTGTCTCATCGGCAATGTCGCCATTGTTATCCACAGGTTCACCCAAAACATTAAACACGCGACCCAAAGTTGCTTCACCAACTGGGACCTTGATGGCATCGCCCGTATCAGCAACGGCCATGCCACGTTGGAGACCATCTGTTGAATCCATGGCAATGGTACGAACCACGCCGTCTCCTAATGCCAATGACACTTCAACTGTCAAAGTTTGACCATTGCCCTTATCGATTTTAAGCGCGTTATTAATGTCAGGAACCACTTCACCTGCTTCAAACGCAACATCGACGACCGGACCAATCACTTGTACGACTTTTCCAGTACTCATTGTCGTTTTCCTTTCAATTTAGCATGTGACACCTCAAAATGATGTGTCACAACGCGCTGCTTGTTGCAGCAAATATTTCTATCGTTGATTGGCGGCTGGCACCTTTCCAGGTTACTCCAAAGCTGCCATACCACCTGTAATTTCTGTA
This sequence comes from Leuconostoc holzapfelii, assembly GCF_012396485.1. Taxonomy (GTDB): domain Bacteria; phylum Bacillota; class Bacilli; order Lactobacillales; family Lactobacillaceae; genus Leuconostoc; species Leuconostoc holzapfelii. The sequence goes on along the minus strand of NZ_JAAXPO010000008.1, from coordinate 59,024 downwards.
ATTTCTGTCGTAATTGCTGCTTGACGCGCACGGTTGAACTGCAACTCTAACCGCCCAATTAAATCCTTGGCGTTATCCGTTGCGCTCTTCATCGCTGTCGACGATGCCGCATGTTCAGCCGTCTTTGCATCAAGCACAGCCTCATACACTAGACTTTGCGCAAATTGTGGTAACACAACATTCAAAACTGCTGTGGTATCTGGTTCGATTTCATAAGCACTTTGGATATTCAATTGTGCCTTTTCGTCTTCTGTACCACCCATCGCGTCCAATGTCTCACCCGTTAAAGGTAACAGTTGCACATCGCGATACTCACTCGTCAAGCGGTTCACAAAATGATTGTACACGACATGAAGCGCATCAAACACTTCTGACTCGTACAAACTGGTGACTGTTTTCACCACTGAACGAATTTCATTAAACGATGGGATATCAGAAACACCGCGGTGTTCCAAAATCACTTCGAACCCACGCTTTTTATAAAAATCAGCCCCATTACCACCAACAGCCAAGATCACCGTATTGGTTTGATCCAAATTCAAACGCGCTAACAAGGCGTTAGTTTGTTTAATAATGTTGGCGTTGTAAGAACCCACTAACCCACGGTCAGACGTCACAACCAAAATCCCAGTTTTTTGAATTGGGCGTTGTGCAATCAAAGGGATGTGCTTTGCATCAGCATTTTGAAATAAGTTCGCTGATACCAAATGTTCTACAACCGCCTCCAAACGGGCAGCATAGGCTTGATAACCTGCACTGTAGCGTTGAATTTGGCTCAACTTGGCTGTTGATACCATTTGCATGGCACTCGTAATTTGCCGCGTCTTTTTTGTGGATGAGATACGACGCTGAATATCTTGCAAAGAAGCCATTGCAGCGTCCTCCTATTATTCCGCTGCTGAACCAGCAAAGCCGGCCTTAAAGGCTTCAATTGCTGAGTTCATGGCAGCTTCGTCAGGCAAATTCTTTGTCTCGACAATTGTCTTGAACAAATCTGTTGCATTCGCATCGACGTAAGCAATTAATTCGTCTTGGAAGCGTTGAATATCTTCAACTGCCACGTCATCAAGATAGCCATGTGTCAAGGCATACAAAACAAGCACTTGATGTTGCACCGGCATTGGTTGATGCAAGGGTTGCTTCAAAACTTCAACTGTCCGACGACCACGCGCCAACTTAGCTTGCGTGGCTGCATCCAAATCTGAACCAAACTGCGCAAAGCTTTCAAGTTCACGGAATGAAGCCAAGTCCAAACGCAAAGTACCGGCAACTTTCTTCATGGCCTTAATTTGAGCATCCCCACCGACACGAGAAACCGATGTTCCGGCATCAATCGCTGGGCGAACACCTGCGTAGAATTGATCGGCATCCAAGAACACTTGACCATCCGTGATTGAGATCACGTTGGTTGGGATATACGCTGACACGTCCCCAGCTTGTGTTTCGATGAATGGTAGGGCTGTCATTGAGCCGCCACCCAACTCATCAGATAACTTGGCTGCACGTTCAAGCAAACGTGAGTGCAAGTAGAACACGTCACCTGGGTAGGCTTCACGGCCTGGTGGCCGACGAAGAATCAAAGACAGCTCACGATAAGCCGTGGCTTGCTTTGACAAATCATCATACACAATCAAGACATGCTTACCGTTGTACATGAATTCTTCACCCATGGCAGCACCAACATAAGGCGCCAAATACAACATTGGCGCAGGTTCTGATGGCCCTGCATTAACAACAATCGTGTAGTCCAAAGCGCCCATTTGGCGCAATGTTTCAACTTGTGTACGCACCGTTGAATCTTTTTGTCCGATGGCCACATAAATGACAATCATGTTTTGATCTTTTTGGTTCAAAATTGTATCAATGGCCAAAGACGTCTTACCTGTCTTACGGTCACCAATAATCAATTCACGTTGTCCTCGACCAATTGGCACGAGGGCATCAATTGCTTTAATTCCTGTCTGTAATGGTTCAAAAACAGACTTACGTTGCATAACACCTGGTGCCTTAACTTCAACAGGACGTGTCTTGTCCGTCTTAATTTCACCTAAGCCATCGATGGGTTGCCCCAATGCGTTCACAACGCGTCCAATTAATTGTTCGCCAACTGGCACTTCCATGATGCGGCCAGTACGCTTAACTGTATCACCTTCGCGAATATCGTCATAACCACCAAGAATGATGATGCCGACTTCACTTGATTCGAGGTTTTGGGCCATCCCAAATGTGCCATTGGCAAATTCGAGCAATTCACCAGCCATAGCATTTGCCAAGCCAGTTGCACGGGCCACACCATCACCGATATAAGTAACAGTTCCCACTTCTTCTACAGTTAGCGTTGTGTCGAACTTTTCGAGCTGTTGCTTAATTAAAGCAGAAATTTCTTCAGCTTGAATAGCCATTCATTCTTCCTCACTAACCTAATAATTGTGCCTTCATTTTGGCAATTTTTGTGCGTAGACTACCATCAATTAACGTTGATGATGATTGTAAAATGACACCACCAAGAATTGACGCATCCACAACATTTGTCAGATTAACTTTTTTAGCCCCAGTCTTTGTTGCAAATACTGTGGCTAACTTGGCTAATCGTGACGCATCAAGTGTCACAGCCGTCGTCGCTGTGACATCAACAATACCGTGCACCGCATTATCGTGTTCATTAAAAGCCGCAATGACCATTGGCAACAAAGCCAAACGTTGGTTGCGTGCCAATAATTGCACTAAATTTTGGACAGCAGGGACGCCACCTTGCGTTAAAGTTGCTAATAGTGCTGCCCGATCTGGCGCAGCGACATCATTAGCTGTCACGGTCACAATAAAGTTTGGCGTGGCATCTAAAACGGCTTGGATTGCATTTAAATCCGCACGCGTTGCCGCAAGGTTATCTTGTTCACTCGATAATTCAAAAATTGCTTTGGCGTATTGGTTAGCGATCGTTTTAAGATTTTTTGCCATCCCAATACCCCTTTATTTAGTTTCTAAATCTGAAATGTAAGCATCAATTAATGCTTGTTGATCATTTAACGAGAGTTCCTTTTGCATGAGCTTTGAAGCAATCGCTACCGAAAGCGCTGCCACATCGTCTTTTGCAGTAGAAATCGCGTCTTCCTTGAGCTTTTCAGCATCTGTTTGCGCTTGCTGATTAATCAAAGTCGCACGGTCAGCAGCAGCCGTCAGTAAGGCATCGCTTTGCTTTTGTGCACTTGCCTTTGCATCAGCTACCACTTGCGTCGCTTTTTGACGCGTCTCAGCTAATTCGCTTTGCCGTTGTGCTGCTAAAGTTTCGGCTTCTTGACGCGCTGTTTCAGCGCCATCAATATCCGCTGAAATTTTTTCAGCACGTTCGTCAAGTACCTTAGTCAACGGCCCGTAGGCCACTTTCTTCAAAATAACCATCAGCACGAGGAATGAAATGATAATAAACAGCATATTACCGAGAGGTAATTTGTTTGCTGCTAAGGTTGTTAAACCAAACATGATTTTCCTCCACTCATTCTTATGATTACTTGCCCATCAACATGAAGGCGAAGACAATTGACAAAATTGGCATAACTTCGACCAACGCAACACCCAAGAACATACGAGACAACAAACGGCTTTCAAGTTCTGGTTGACGACTCATACCTGCTAAGAATTGTGAAATCAAAACACCGTTTCCAATACCACCACCAACAGCGGCTCCAGCGGCTGCAAGACCCGCTGCGATTACACCAAGATTGTGCAAATCCATGAGATTACTCCTTATTGTAGCGTACCAACACCATGACTCACCTAGGTGAGCCATGTTTGGCAACGTTTTAGTTTGATTAGATGAAACGCTCCCGCGTTGTTTGGGAACAACCAGCCAGATGCTCAAGTTCCCCATTCATTTATTCATTACCAGATAACTGGGCGATAAACACACCAGTCAAGATAACAAATACATAGGCCTGTATTCCACCAATGAAGAGTGAAAAGCCTTGCCAGACCATTTCAATCGGCAATGCCAATACTGACCAGAATCCGTTAAAGTGTCCCGGCCAAGCGAGGCTATTAGCCACGAGTGTCAGTAACATTTCGCCAGCGAAAATGTTACCAAACAAACGCAGTGATAACGTTAAGAAGTTAGCCAATTGTTCAATGATATTGAGTGGTAACATCCAAACATAAGGTGTGAACAGCATGTTTTTAAGGTAGCCCTTAAAGCCAAGCTGCTGCACGCCCATACCGTGTGCAACCATCAAAGTCATGATGGCTAACGTCATCGTCACGATCGGGTTTGCAGTTGGTGACTTAATATAAGTCACCCCATCTGCACCTTGCAATTGAAGCAACATACCCATTTCGTTTGCCACAATAATGAAGAAAAACAACGAAAATGCGTACAAACCGAATTGGCGTGCTTGCTTCTTTGGCAATTGGCCATCCACGATACCATTCGTAAAATCAAGTAAGTACTCCATCATATTTTGTCGCTTACCTGGTCGTAACGAGAGCTGTCGTGTGAGCACAATCGATACAATCACAACGATTGCCATAGCCAGCAACGTTGAAAGTATCGTACCCCAATCGAACGTGAGGCCTAGAAACTCAAACGGTGCCGTAGGGTCATCCATGCGCCTTCTCCTTTCTCAATAAATTTGGCGAAATGGTCGTAAACGGCTATTCGTCATAACATATAAACCTATAATACGCTTTTCAAAATGAAATACAACCGTTTTACGTCACTTTTTCACAAAGAAAGCGCTTCACTTTTCATAATTTTCAATCCACCGCATTGACGCCATTTCAAATCATAGCAACAAGGATTTTAACAACAAATTATAACTCGAAAAATCAAGTGATATCCTGAAAAGCGTGATGATTCGTTCATCCGATGAACAAGCGTGCCTGCCAATATTTTTGAGCCCCCGCGCTGACGATTTTTTCACTCATTTTATCATTGAGGTCAATTTTGTGTCATAAAAGTTGGATTTTTGTGATAAAAAAAACAAGCATTTTTGCTTGTTTACTGGCTTATTGTTCACTCGCCGCTACTTTTGGTAGCACGAGGTTTAAAATAATCCCCAAAAGTGTTGCAATAGCAACACCTGAAAAGTCCATTTGCGCGCCCAACTGTAAATGGAAGTTACCAATCCCCACCACCAATACTGGCGCGGCAATCATCAGATTACGTTTTTTACTGTAATCCACCTTATTATCCACAATGACTTGTAGGCCCGCAGCGGCAATCACACCATACAACATGAAACCGACACCGCCCGTGACGGCACCAGGAATTGTTGAAATCAATGCCGACAACTTACCGATAAAACTAAAGACAACCGCAAAGAACGCCGCTCCGCCAATGACCCAAACAGAGTATACGCGACTCAATTGCATCACACCAATATTTTCACCATAAGACGTGACGGCTGGTCCACCAACTAATCCGGCAACTACTGACGCCGTCCCGTCACCGGCCAGGGTGCGCTCCAGGCCAGGATTTTCAAAGAAGTCATGCCCAGTAATTTTAGACAAAACCATCAAATGCCCCAAATGTTCTGATAAGGTGACCAAGGCCAAGGGCGCCATACTCAAAACTGCCCCAGGATAAAAATGAAAACCGTCATGGCCGATAAATGTTGCATAATTTGGGAGTTGGAACCAATGTGCGGCAGCCACCGGTGACAAATCAACTAGACCAAAGAGCATTGCGACAATATAACCAAAAACAATGCCCAAAAGCACTGGTAATAGGCCAAGAAACCCTTTGAGAAACATATTAAAGGCAATTGTGCCAAGTAAAGTAATCAGCGCAACAACAAATATCTTCCAATCATAATGCCCATTTAACATCGTTGCTGAGCTGGCAGCTGAACCAGCCAGACTTAACCCAATGACCATAATAATTGGCCCAACAACCTCTGCGGGAAATAAACGATCAATCCAATGCGTCCCAGTGAAATTGATCACAACAGCTACGATGAGATACACCAAACCAACCGCAATGATGCCTTGCGCAACCGCGGGATAGCCAATCGTCTTCATCAAAGCCGCCATTGGCACAATAAAGGCAAAGCTAGACCCCATATATGCCGGCACCTTACCGCGCGTAATCAGCAAATGCAAGAGTGTGCCAATTCCTGAGGTAAACAGGGCCACGCCAGGATTTAACCCGACCAGTAATGGCACCAAGACCGTTGCCCCAAACATCGAAAATAGATGCTGCAACGACAACCCTAACCAAGTGAAAAAAGGTGGTTTATCATGTAAATCATAAATTGCATTATTTGGTTTTGCTGCCATATATTTTTGTGCCAAAACACTTTGGCACTTCCTCCTCATTATTTCATCATGCCCATTGGCCTGATTTTTTGCCGTTTCTATTATAAACCAAAAAACCTGACCCATGCACGCATGATGTCAGGTTCTTCGTATGCAATTTTGTATTGCGCAGCAAACGCAGATCGAAGCTGAAATATTCACATCAGGGCATCGTCTCGCTTCTTGCCAATCTATCACGCCTGCATGATTTGTCGCTGTTGTCCAGAAAATTTTATCTGCTTGTTTGTTTAATTGATGCAGGGAATAAATTTTTACGACATTGGTTAATCACTCAAATCATTTGTTAGTGTCATCCAATTTGGACATGTCTTTTATTAACCGTAGTCTACAAGATGGTGCCCCATGACGTTGCAATTTCTGATAAATTACTTTGCGTCATTAACGGCCTCCTCTTCATTTGTTGCCTTTATTATAACACAACTTGCAACCGCTTACAATATTTTTTAAAAATAAAGTCAACCTGTGCGGTTGACTTCAAAATTACATTTTTTCTTCAAGGACAACATCTGGATACTTGTCGTGGAACCAGTTCATAGCAAACTTGTTTTCAAACAAGAACACCGGTTGATCATAGCGATCCTTCACCAACAAGTTACGACTTGATGCCATTTTCTCGTCTAACTGCTCCGGGGCAATCCAGCGCGCAACTTTTGACCCAATTGGCTCAAATTGAATTTCAACGTTATATTCATTTTCCATTCGGAATTGGAACACTTCAAACTGCAATTGGCCTACGGCCCCGATAATATACTCACTACCTTGCCAAGACTTGTAGAGTTGAATCGTGCCTTCTTGCACCAATTGTTGAATGCCCTTATGATAAGACTTTTGCTTCATCACATCTTTAGCAATCACCCGATTAAAGAGTTCTGGGGTAAAGGTTGGCAAATCTGGGAATTGCACGACTTTTTTGCCGGCATAAATGGTGTCCCCAATTTGGAAGTTCCCCGTATCATAAACCCCAATAATATCGCCTGGCACAGCCGTCTGCACGTTCTCACGCTCTTCAGCCATAAATTGCGTGACATTTGATAACTTCAACTTCTTGCTGTTGCGTTGTAACGTGACATCCATCCCGCGGCTAAATTCACCCGATACAATCCGCACAAAGGCGATGCGATCACGGTGACGGGGATCCATATTGGCTTGAATCTTGAAGACAAAGCCAGTAAACTGAGCATCTTCAGGGGCAACGACTTGTTCGTCAACAGTTGTCACCGCAGCGGGGGCTGGCGCGTAAGCCAGATAATCCCGCAAGAATTCAGTTACCCCAAAATTAACCAGGGCTGACCCAAAGAAAACTGGGGTCAAACGACCATGCGCAATCGCCTCACGGTCAAACGGATTACCCGCATCCCGTAACAATTCGATTTCATCCATGGTTTCTGACACCACTTCGGGATGCGATGATGCATTTTTAAACGGCACCATCGTATCCCGTTGCAAGTCATAAATCCCTTGCAAAATCTGCCCTGACCCGACTGGCCAATTCATCGGATAAGCTTGAATCCCCAAGACTGACTCTAGTTCATCTAGCAAGTCCAATGCTGGTCGCGCATCACGATCGATTTTGTTAAAGAACGTAAAAACAGGGATGCCACGCTGGGCTACGATTTCAAAGAGTTTCTTAGTTTGTGGCTCAATCCCTTTGGCGGCATCGACAACCATGACAACCGAATCCACGGCCATCAATGTCCGGTACGTGTCTTCCGAGAAATCTTCGTGCCCTGGGGTGTCTAAAATATTGATGCGTTTGCCATCAAAATCAAATTGCAACACAGAAGACGTCACTGAAATCCCACGTTGTTGTTCAATTGCCATCCAGTCGGATGACGCAAGTTTATTTGAGCCACGGCCCTTAACAGTCCCGGCCTCACGAATGACCCCACCGTGCAGCAACAATTGCTCTGTCAGTGTTGTTTTTCCGGCATCGGGGTGCGAAATAATCGCAAAAGTACGCCGATTTTTTAATTGTTCTTGAAAGTTTTCCATAATCTCTAGTTTACCTGATATAGCGGTGTTTCACAACAAAAAAAGCACCGTACGCGATGCCAACGATTCACATATTAAGCCATGCGATGGCTTTATTTTTCATCAGGAATGGATAAAATTTCACGACCAGCCAGTGCCTGTACCTCACGATAATTCTCTGGGTAATGTGCATGTAGTAAGGCGACATCTGCTGGTGCAATCATTATCGGCTGCGCCAAAACTAACCACGTAACATCGCGACCAAGCGGTGGCGTAGTTAGTGAGCCCACATAGCGATAATAGGCCCGCTCGGTGGGCAATAACGCAACAAGCGTGGTTGCCGCCACTGGCCCATTGAAAATGTCTGTAATAGGCGTTGACGTGACCTCACGGGACGCATCAGCTAAAACTGCTAAGACCAAGACACGCTCACCTTGTAAGAAAACAAAATGAATTTCGGCATCATGACGTTGCCCGTCAATCAAGTGTTCCGCACCATCATGAAAATGAAACCGTTCCAATTGCCACGTTTCGCCGGCCAATTGCAATGTCCCATGGACTAAAAACTGTTCACCTACAACCCGATCGTCATAGGTCGTTTGTCCTTGAAAAGTAATGCCCAAGTTTGAGGCCGTCATTGGCTTCACCTGTTGTTGGTTAATGTCGATTGGCGATTGAAATGGTGTGTCGTCTGCCTGTTGCCAAGTAGCTTGTTGACTGTAGTCTAAGTGTTGCATGTGATACCCCCAATAGATTTACTAACTATTGTATCAGAGAAAAAGGCGAACATTAACAAGTCAAGTAAATCTCATCCCACGATACTGTTTTATCCTGTATAATAAAATTCAGATTGAGAAAGAAAAGTGACGAGAATGCAACTTGTAACGGCTGCAGAAATGCAAAAAATTGACAATTATACGGTAGAGACAATCGGTATGCCACAAGATGTACTGATTGAACGTGCCGCAATGGCAGTCCTTGAAGTGATTGGGGCTGGCCATTTTAATCTAGAACATATTTTAGTCCTCGCTGGCCTGGGCAATAACGGTGCTGATGGCGTCGCCATTGCCCGATTACTCTATGCGCAAGGCTTCAACGTATCCTTGCAGTTCGTGGGTAACGTGGCACGTGCAAAGGATACTGTCCAACGCCAGTTGGCCATCATTGAAAAACACGGCTTAATTCGCGCCGAAAAAAGCGATTTTAACCAGGCGACTTTAATCATTGACGCAATTTTTGGCACTGGTTTGAACAACATTTTACCCGAAGGTTTGCAGAAAATGATTAAAGCAGCAAACCATATCGAAAAGGCTGTCATTGCCGTGGACACACCCACAGGTATTGATGCCACAACCGGTGAAGTGCGTGGTGCAGCGCTCAAAGCACATACCACCGTCACTTTTGGCTATAATAAAATTGGCCTAACGCAAAAGGTGGGCGGCTACCTTTCTGGCCACGTTGTGGTCAAAGATATCGGCCTCCTGACACCAGCTGATATGATTTTTTCACAACCTGAACGCTTAGAAAACGACACAACCGACTGATCATTCAGTCGGTTGTTTTTATACGCTATCACATGGGTGCCTTTACAAGCTCAATTAATAAAAAGCTTTCAAACGATCGTTTGAAAGCTTTTTGATTATGACATGTGAACTAAACCAGTCACACCTAAGATTAAGAATAAGACACCCACAACAATTCGGTACCAACCAAAGGCTTTAAAGTCATTATTTTGAATGTATTGCATCATAAACTTAATGGCAAACCAAGCCACAATCCATGAAACAATAAAGCCAATGAATAGCACAACAAGTTGCGCCCCAGTAAACGAACCGCCATGTAAGAGGAACATCCCCACCTTCAAAATAGTCACCCCGAACATCACTGGAATTGACAAGAAGAACGAGAATTCAGCCGCAACAAAGCGTGATGCGCCAAGCAAAATGGCCCCTAGAATCGTTGCCCCAGAACGCGAAGTACCAGGAACTAATGACAATAATTGGAATAAGCCAATGAACAAGGCCATTTGGAAAGTAATCTTATTCACATCAGTGACGCGAGGCGCAATCCCTTTTTGGCGATTTTCAATCACAATAAAGGCGATACCGTAAATAATTAAGGTTGCTGAGACCACCCAGGGATTCAACAAGTGCGCATCCATAAAGTCATTTAGCAACAAACCAAACACAACAGCTGGCAGCACGCCCACAATCACCTTGATCCACAGACGCCATGTTTGGAAGCGCTCGCGTGGTGTCTTACGCGTTGAGAAGGGGTTTAATTTGTGGAAATACAGTTGAATAACGGCAAAGATGGCGCCCAACTGAATCGCATAATCGAAAACGGCCGTGAAACTCTTCGTCCAAACAGCGCCACCAGGGATATTCATTAATGATTCAGCCAAAATAATATGCCCAGTTGATGATACCGGCAAGAATTCGGTAATTCCTTCAACTATGCCAATAATAATTGATTTGATAAAATCTAACATAAGTTACTCACTGCGTGCCTGACCCACGATCAGACACATTCCCTTCCAATTTAACTTCCTTTATTTTATACTATATTCGCCGTACCCGCCAGAGAACATCTGTCCGATTATTATTTTAAAAAAGGCTTGCACATTTCAACATGCCATGGTATTATATTATATGTTGTTTGAAACAACGCAATATTTTGGACAGTTAGCTCAGTTGGTAGAGCAACGGACTCTTAATCCGTGGGTCCAGGGTTCGAGCCCCTGACTGTCCACTCATGCAACAGGTCATCGTGTCGATGGCCTGTTTTTTCTTGCACACCAACTTCAAAAAAGCGCACAACGATGTTGTGCGCTTTTTTCATTATAAACTGATATAAATACTGGCAAACATTAAACCGGCGCCACCCAATACAAACACATGCCAATACACATGCCCCATCGGAATCTTAGGTACCAAATAAAAAATGGTACCGGCTGAGTAGGTCAAACCACCAGCAACTAATAACCAAAACGCCGTATGCGACAAAACGCCCCACAACACCGGCATGGCAAGTACAATTAACCAACCCATGACCAAATAAATTGTCACCGATACCCATGGCCAGCGACCAACAAAAAATAAATCATAGATAAACCCAGCAACGGTCATGGCTAAAATGGCACCCCAAATGGTCCAACCCACCCAACCTTTAATCAATAACCAAGTATAAGGCGTATAACTGCCGAGTATGACCAAATAAATCCCCGCATGATCAAAAAACTGAAAGACTTTTGCAGCCCGCGTGAACACCAATGAGTGAAACAACGTTGAGGCTAGTAGGAAAAAACCAACCGTGGCAACATATATGGCAATTGCCGTCACTTCAAGTCCCGTGACTGGTCGCCGTAATATGTGAAAAATTAATAAAATACCTGCTGCAATCGCCAGTAAAAAACCCAGCCCATGCGTCACGGCATTCAATACCTCATAAGTAATTTGGTATGCTTTTGATCGTTTCATTTAGTTGTCCCCGTATATTAATTTTGTGATATTATTATACCACGCGTTGCTTTAACGCCAGATTAAACAAGTGATTAAAACACTTCGAAATAAAACAGTAGCCAAGGTCACCCTTACCTACTGCTATCATTCACCAATCAATGTTTCCCAATCGCGTGCCCAAAGGACGCCCATGGCACCATCACCAGTATGCACGCCGATGTAGGCGCCAATTTCACCACGTTCAAACTTTACAGTTGGATAGTCATTTTGGAGATCCTTTAACCACTTATCACCCAATTTAGGATCGTTACCATCAACAACCACCGCCCGAACTGGGTAATCAACTTGGGTCAAATAGTGATCGAGCGCGGCCTTGATTTCTTTCAAAGCGCCGCTCATCTTGCGCGCTTTCCCAACCGCACCGATTTTACCTTCATCCTGCACATCCATAGATAAAATGGGCTTGATATTCAATAGACCACCGACAAGTGCTGCCCCACGCGATAATCGCCCAGTGCGTTGTAAATGGGAAATATCATTCACAACAAAACGCACGTCAAACGTCTCACGTAAGGCTGTTAATGCGGACCAAATGTCATCTAGGGATTGCCCTTTTTCTGCCATCACCGCGGCCATCACGGCTTGCATACCCGACCCCATTACGGCAAACTTCGAGTCCCAAGCGCGCACATCAGCCATACCATCGTAACTTGCAGCTACCGCTTGGGCCGTTTGAAAGGCGCCGGATAAACCAGAAGAGATCGGTACAATCAGTGCTGCATCATAACCGGCCGCTTTAGCATCATTTAAAGCCTGTTCCCAATCACCAGGTGCTGGTTGTGAGGTCGACGCTACCATTTTCTTTTCTTTCATCATCTTAACTAATGCGCCAAGACCTTGAATATCAACAGTTTCTTTGTAAACTTCATCCCCGAAAATAATCGGATCGTTCACTTGGAAAATATGATAGCGATTCCGCAATGTGGTTGGAATCGTTGAAGCGGAATCACTAATAATTGCTATTTTAGACATTGTTTTCTCCCAATCCAAATGTCGCATGTTGCGGTATTTGGGGTTCAATTAATTTATTTTAACAGGGCTGCTAAGGTACTCCCAGCGCCAAAACTCAACAGACCACATAAAACCTGTAACCCTAAGTAACGTATTTGCTGACGTGGCTGTTGGGCACTTTGCGTCATCATCGTACTAAACGTGGTGAGTCCGCCCAAAACACCGGTTGCCACCGCGCCGTGCCAAAGTTGGAGCGTCCCAGTGGCAAACATAGCGCCCATTAAAAAAGCGCCCAACATATTCACGGCAAAAACCGCGGTCAAATACGTTGTTTGCCACGGCCAAAACGTGATCAACAGATAACGGCCTAACGTGCCCAAAAAAGAGCCAATAAATATTGCCACTAGGATGCTCATACTTGGCCTCCGCCTAACCAAAGGCCACACCGATGTCCTGCTCGCAATAGCACCAGTCCACCCACAAGCGTCAACAAGAGATAGCTGACCGCAAACATCGGCTGCGTTTGCGCGAGTTGAAAGGTTTGTAACATCATTGTACTAAAGGTTGTATAGCCGCCAATCACGCCGGTCCCAATAAACGCTTGCCAGCCGGCGAGTCTGCTCACTTTCTGTGCCAAATAAGCGCCTAACAACGCCAAAAAAAATGTGCCTGACCAATTAATCAACATGGTCATCACAGGAAGTTGGCCAATGCCTGGGACAAAGTGTAGGAGATAGCGTAGGCTGCCGCCAATTCCACCACCTAAACTCACAATACCCATTTCAGTTAGATAATGATATTGTTTTTGCATATCCTCTATTCTAACAACTTTACGGCCAATGAGCAAAAAAGCGACGGATTTCTATATGAAAGCCGTCGCCTACCGATTTGACCAATGATTATCATGCTAAACAAAATCAATCAATTGATCTTTAAATTTCAAATACAAATGAGACCCAATAATAGCAAACAATAGAATTTCCAGCCAGAACATCATCATACTGGCAGGAGAATTCCAAAACCAGTGCTGGTATAAGAACGTCTCTCGCCATCCATTAACAATATAATAAAATGGGTTAATTTTAGTTGAATAATAAATCAAATTATTAAAGAATGTGCCTTTTTCTGGTTGAAACAAAATACCTGACATGAAGAAGGTCAATCGAAGCACTTGACGAATAATCATATCATAATCCGGAATGAGGATATTGATAGTTGCTGAAAAAATACCTAAGAAAAACAGCATCAATAAAGCAGCAAGGCCATAATAAACAATTTGCAGCCAATATAGACTCGGATGAAAGTTACCCGTTACAATCATTGAAATAGCGGCAACGACAGAAATTGATGCAACGGCTGGGAATACTTGCACGACGCGGATTGATGGCAAGATTGAAACTGGAAACTTAACATTTCTCACCATAAATATTTGATCTTGCATGGAACGAATTGTATCAGAGAAACCTTGGTTCACCAAGTACCATGCTGAAAAACCCACTGACATCCAAACAAAATAGGGCATGCCTTCGACTGGTGCCTTTGTTCGAAAACCCCCACCAAAAATAACAGCATAGATTAATACCTGAAAGAGGGGATCAAGGATTTCCCAAAGTGTGCCAAGATATTTGTGGGCATTACGGGCCTGGGTATCATAAATAGCAAGTCGGAAAGTCATCCCAATGTTGCGCACTTGCTCAGCTGCGAGGTCAAAAATCGATTTCACAACAGTCCACATTTTACATCCCACCCTTCAAATAATTCTGGGCAATTAACGCCATTAATGCGATAACGATTAACAACGAGCCATATAACCCAACACGACTAAATCCCTCAAAACTTCGGAACTTTGTAATATTTTGAATGTCATTTTCATCATATCCTCGACTTTTTAGATCATCTTTTACCTCATCAATTTTAAAAATACGTTGCGCACGTTTTTGTGTCTCAACATATTGATCCCGTTCAGCCCCATCCATTGCATCTAGCGTCTTAATAAATGCCGCATATTCATCAGCAACTACCTTTGTAGGCCCAAAATCACGCATTTTGCCATATTGAATCCACATCACTTTATTTGTAAATTGACGCACCTGTTCTAAATCATGAGAAACAAAGAAAATTGTCTTACCTTCAGCAATAAATTCTTTTATCTTCCCCAACGCTTTGTTGGCAAAGTTTGAATCACCAACAGACAATGCCTCATCAACAATTAAAATATCTGGGTCATTATGTGTCACAATTGAGAAGCCAAGTTTGGCGCGCATGCCGTTGGAATAATCTTTGACCGGCTGATCAATAAACTCACCCAACTCGGAAAATTCAATGATATCTGGCATCATTGCATTGATCTCTTTAATGCTTCTGCCCATCATGATTTGCTTAAGACGAATATTTTCGCGCCCCGTTAATTCCCAGTTTAAGCCTTCATTGATGGCAACAACACCAATTGACCCATTCAATTGCATCGTGCCTGAAGTTTGCGGAATGACACCACTCAAAATGTTTAAAAGCGTTGATTTCCCGGAACCATTAGTGCCGACAATGCCGACAACATCGCCCGCCTCGACTTCAAAAGAAAGGCCCCGTAAGGCCCAAAAGTTAGACTCAGCCTGATTGCCTTTAAAAATAGACTTCAACTTTTCTGATTGGTTTGCATACAGCGAGAAGTTTTTAGTTAAACCTTCTGCGCGTACCATAATTTTTTTATTTTCGTTTGTCATACTTCATCTTTCTCAAAGATTTATTATCAATCTCAAAATCTACGTTGATGAAAATTAATTAATCCTTGTCTTTAAGATTTAAAATTTGATGCCACATTGATTCACTTGTCAAATATGGCAATGCGTGGCGCATCCGAGAACGCACCGGACCATATGAAAACAGCAAGTATATGCCACTAAAGAACCCATTAAACAATCCACCTAGCGTCTTAAAACGGTTAATTTTCGCTACGAATCCCTTGCCGTTTTCCGGGTTGACATACAAAATATTTCGAAATCCTGAAATTTGGCGATATGCTGGCACACGCATGTATGGTTGGAAGATGATCTTGTCATTGCGTAGTGGGAAAAATAGTTTATTTAGCGTGATGCGACGCCAAATCGTCACCTTTGAATCTTCGGCAAGTGAGTTAGTACGCACTAAGTCATAATCGGCTAAATCAATTTCATGTAAAGCGTTTTCAGCACTAATTTGCTTAATCTTAGCCATATTATCTTGCATATTGGCGTTTTTCACCATTTGTTCGGGTGACATGTGGATAAAATCACGTAGCGCCATATTATAAACTTTTGTAAAACCATAACGTCCAGCCAGCACTGACTCCAAAACCAACTTCCAATAATACATAACCATTCGCGATGGTCGGTTGATAAATAGACTGTTCACCAGTAGCTTATTACGTAAATCAAGGTATTCTGTCATGGCTGCAACTTTATAGTCAAAATTTTCAGCAATGGCAGCGATCCCATTCCCCATCACCATGTGGAACTTGTTCAAGACACCAAATGATACATCATCACCACGGACAAAATACGGTAAAGTCAAATGATCCGTGTACTCAATTGGAAAGGCATTAAACCACCACCCAAAATACTCATTCTTTTCTTCATCCAATTCTTGTCCTAATACATCACCTGCTCGTGTCGCATCAGTATCGCGGAACTTCGCTAACCACGTTGCCTTTGCGTCTAACTGCGCGCCACGTTCGATCAACATATCCGGACGATCTTCATAAAATAATGCCGCACCAACAGCAGTATTCGCTTTTTCGGCAAATGACAGAATTTGATAAGCACGCTTGATACTTTCAATTTCTAAACTGGCATCATCATCCATGAACAAAACATGTGTTGCATCGGTATCATTCTTATAATATAAAAAGCCACGTGTGAAGCCACCAGAACCACCAGTATTTTCATTTGGAATAATAGTCACACCCATGGCTTCTTCTTCTGTGATATTCTTTGAATTATCAACTACGATGAAGTCAATTTTTTCTTGCCATTCCGCAACATCCAGCAAGCCATCCTTGATACGCTTAATCGCTGGTAAAACATACGCTTTGCGATTGAAGTGTGTCACAGAAATTCCCAGTTTAGCATCTCGACGATAAGCTGTCCGTGTTTGCCAAGCAATTGCCGTCACTTCAACATCGCGCTTAGCCACTATTTTGATATAGACGAGTCCACTATAAGCAAATGGATTGGTAATGTCTAAGTCGTAAACCACCTGACGATCTTCAGTAAGTTCAATAGTAACACTCTGTTTAAATTCCTTAATGTTACGATTTGATAAATGCCATAATTCCACATCGACAGTCCCTGAACCAGCCATCGTCAATTGCGTGTCCGCTAAACCAACATTTTCTCGCCACAATGGAATTGAAAACGCATTATAATAAGTGTCAAATTGCACGTTAGCAAATTTAGTCATTTCCAATGTGTTACCACCGAAATAAACATTGCCTTCAACCCGAAGGTACTTTTCCTTCGATCCTAGTGTTTGATTACTTGGGTAAATAAAATTTTGTAGAACATTTGTCATCTTAATAATCCTTGTATTATGTATTGAAATTTATGAAACGATGATACATTATGTTTTGATTGGCACCAAGCTTAAATTCCCTTCACAAGTGCGTGGGTAAATCACGACATTGTTCGAGCATCCAAATTTAGTGCGTTGTGCTCACCCCGGACATATTCACGCGTCGGTGCAATAATCAATTATCTAAAATCAAAAAATGGAACAACAACCCCCAGTTTATTTTAGTATGACTAAGTGTACCATATTTCCGAGCATATTTAAAAAGCCCAAGTGCTAATCATAAGTGTTTTTATGAAAAAAATGAGATTACAACAACATTTTTAAGATCATACAATAAAGCAGTTACCAGTAGGATCCGCGCATTGAAATTTACCAGTGATTAACAAAACCCTGCGCATCATATCAAGAATATCTCGTAAACAAATTTCGGTAACTTCAACTATTTTACCATGTGCGTTAATTTTCACAGGATTTAGTTCAATCAACTATTGACAACTCATCAAATTCTTAGTATTCTTAAGCCATAAACAACTCGGAGATTAAGTCATGCAACATGCTTTTGCACAACTGAACAATGCCTGGTGGCGTCGGTAAGTCAGCTTTTCGGTAACGGATAAAGCTGATGTTTAAAACATTTGTTTTATCCATACCGACGCATTTTGTGAGACATTCGGGTCTGTATGGAAATATGCCATACAGACTTTTCTTTTGACCTTGGAAAGCCCTGTGTGGCCGTCCAAGGTCAATTTTATTTTACAGAAAAATTCGGAGATTTGAAGATGAACAAACGCTTATTAGCCACAATCACGGCCATCCTCGCCTTCCTTGCCGTTGCCTTTGTGACAACAAGTCACCCCGCCAACAGCGAAAAAAAGGCCAACTACGTCCCAACAGTTGGGATTCTGCAATTAGTCACGCACCCCGCGTTAGATGAAATTCATCGCGGGATTCTCGACGGCTTAAAATCAGAAGGTTATAGCGGACAGAAAATCAAAATTGATTATCAAAATGCCCAAGCCAACCAAGCCAACTTGAAAACAATGTCCCAAAAATTTGCCAATGAAAATGCTGATTTAACCATTGGTATCGCCACACCCGCTGCATTGTCATTGGCTAAAACCGCCAACGGTGGCAACCCAGTTATTTTGGCCGGCATCACTGACCCGGCAGGTTCGGGTCTGGTTAAAACAACGCAACATCCTGGCAATAATGTCACGGGCACAACCGGTGATTCACCGCTTTCTCAGCATCTCAGCGTCATCAAGCAAGCGGTGCCAAACGCCAAGAAACTTGGTATTATTTATACCACTTCTGATCATGGTGGGGAGTACAATGCCAAAAATATGGCCAAACTCGCCCAAGCAGCCGGTTACGACGTTAAGCTTTATACGATTTCAACGACAAATGATATGCAACAAGTCGCCGAAACCATGGCGAGTCAAGTAGACGTGGTCTATGCCCCACAAGATAACGGCGTGGCGAGTGCCATGAAAACCCTCATTAACGTGACCAACCAGAATAAAATTCCAGTCATCCCCGCAGTCGATACCATGGTCAAGGATGGTGGGTTAGCAACGATTTCCGTCAGTCAATATGACATCGGTTATCAAGCCGGTATCATGGCTGCCAAGGTGCTGAAAGGTAAAAATCCAGCCAACTACCCAGTTAAAACTATTACACAAGGGGATATGGTTGTGAATTTAAAGCAAGCCCAGCTACTAGGCATCCACCTACCCGACAGCATGGTTAAAGCAGCAGAGACAAAAGGAGAAGTAATCAAATGAGTATCATTGTATCAAGTATTGGCCAAGGGTTACTATGGGCCGTCCTAGGCGTGGCCCTCTTTTTAACCTTTCGCATTTTAGACTTTCCCGACATGACCGTTGAAGGGTCATTCCCTCTCGGCGCCGCGACTGCGGTGACGATGATTGCCCACGGGGTGAATCCTTACCTCGCCACCCTCGCTGCCTTTGTGGTCGGCACTTTAGCCGGCTTAACGACCGGTCTACTCTACACCAAAGGCCGGATCCCCATTCTTTTGGCCGGTATCTTGGTGATGACGGCCTCGCTATCCATTAATTTACGAATTATGGGGTCAGCCAATATTTCTTTGCTCAATCAAAAGTCTATTTTCTCATCAGCCTTTCTCCAACACTTACCAAAATATTTTGATTCCGTTGTTGTGGGCTTCATAATCATTACTATGATTACTTTGGGCCTTGTTTTCTTCTTGCAAACAGAACTCGGACAAGCTTTCATTGCTACAGGTGATAATCCCACCATGGCACAATCTATCGGAATTAAGACGGATCGCATGACCATTATGGGTTTGATGCTTTCCAATGGTTTGATCGCCTTTGGTGGTGCCGTGATTGCACAAAACAATGGCTACGCCGACATTAATATGGGGATTGGCATTATCGTGATTGCTTTGGCATCCATCATTATTGGTGAAGTCGCATTTGGCGACTTATCCCTAAATGAACGCCTGGTGGCAGTGATTGTGGGATCAATTTTGTACCGTCTTGTCCTGTTAGCCGTGCTACAACTTGGTTTCTCAACCAACGATTTGAATTTGATTTCAGCTGTTGTCCTGGCGGTTGCTATGATGCTACCACGTTTACGCCATGCGCTGAAACTCGACCACGTTATTAAAAAAGGAGTGATCACACATGACTAGCCCCGTATTTTCATTACAAGACATTGTTGTCACTGTTGGTGACAACGTCCGAATCCTTGATCAGCTGAATTTTGATATTTATGCTGGTGATTTTATTACAGTGCTCGGCACGAATGGTGCCGGCAAGTCGACGCTCTTCAACACGATTGCTGGTAATCTTCCGGTTGCTTCCGGCACCTTATCACACAACGGACGAAACATTACTAACACCACGGCGGTATCCCGCACCAACACCATCGCACGCGTTTTCCAAGACCCTAAAATGGGTACGGCGCCACGCATGACCGTCGCCGAAAATCTTTTATTGGCTGAAAAACGCGGCCAAAAGCGCACGCTGAGACCCCGTGGACTCAGTAAAGACAAGCTCGCTGAGTATGCCCAACTCACCAAGGTCATGGGAAATAATTTAGATACCCGCTTACAGACCGCGACTGGCGATCTATCCGGTGGCCAACGTCAAGCTTTGAGCTTTCTCATGGCCACCCGTGTTAAACCAGAATTGCTATTACTTGACGAACATACAGCGGCATTGGATCCGAAAACGTCAGAGCAGTTGATGCACGCCACAAATGACCAAGTCACGAGAAACCACCTGACAGCTCTGATGATTACTCATAATTTAGCGGATGCCTTAAAGTATGGCAATCGCTTAATTATTCTCAATGCTGGTAAAATTGTCCTCGATGTGCGTGACGAAGAAAAAGCCGCTTTAGATGAAGCCAAAATTTTAACCTATTTTATGGCCTAAAAAAACCGCCCGTAGGCGGTTTTTTAATTGTTTTTAACACGTAACACACTCAGCATGGTTAACACAATAAACCACACGATCGCCAGCACTGTTGTCACCATCGTTGCTGGTGACAACAGTAAAATCGCAAATATTGCTAACATAAATCCAATCGTGAAATAATTTGACACCGGTGCAAAAGCCAACTTAAACTGCTGGCTGCCCGTTTTAAAGTCAGCCGAACGACGATAAGCCAGATGCGTTATCATCAGCGCAACGTAAATGACAATAAACGTTGCCGATGCAGTTGACGTGACTAACCCAAAAGCATCCTTTGGAAAGACGTAACTCAAGCCAATCGCCACAGCAACAAGGATTGCAGAAAAGGTAATCGCCCGCATTGGAATCAACCGACGATTCAATTGGGCAAAATAACTTGTCTTAGGCGCCAAAGAGAAAAGCATGCGGCCGGTAGTAAATAGCGCACTATTCAACGACGATGCAGCAGCTGTTAAAATGACAAAATTAATTAGCCCAGCGGCCGCCGTAATGCCAATGTTTGAAAATACTTGGACAAACGGTGAATTATCCGCACTGTAATGGGTCCAAGGTTGAATCACCATAATGGCTAGTAGGGCGCCAACATAAAAGATTAAGATGCGGATAATAATTGAATTGATTGACTTGGGAATGGTGTGGCTGGGATTTTGCGTTTCAGATGCTGCAATCCCAACAAACTCAACCCCCAAAAAGGCGAAAAAGGCCATCTGGAAGGTTGTCAGGAGTTGACTGCCATGATGTGCAACAAGCCCATGTGACCATAGTGTCGAGAGTTGTGTCACGCCAGCACTAGTCCGAACGTGGCCCAAAACCATGATGATTCCCGTTGCAATCATGGCGACAATCGCAATGATTTTAATCAACGAGAACCAAAATTCTGCTTCACCAAAGGCTTTGACCGCTACGATATTCATCATATATAACAGCCCGAGAAAAATCATTTCCCACAGCCAAGCCGGTGTGCCCGGCAACCAGAACTGCATATATTTCCCAATAGCCGTTAACTCAGCCATGGCAACAATAATCCAGCCAAGCCAATAGGTCCACCCCATCACAAAGCCAGCACGCGGCCCAAGATACTTTTTAATAAAACCGATAAACGTTGTTTGTTCATGATCGGATAACAGCAATTCGCCAAGTGCCCGCATCATGGCAAAAATGAACAACCCAGTAATTATATAGACCAGTAAAATCGCAGGCCCAGCTTTTTGAATAGAGTCACCCGCGCCTAGAAACAACCCGGTGCCAATTGTCCCGCCTAGCGCAATCATGTTGATATGACGACCCGATAAAGTCCGTGCCATTTGATGTTCTTGCGTCATGAAAATTTTCCCCTTAAATCACGTATACTCTCTATCTTAGTTGAAATGTATCGAGAAATAAAACTAAACTTTTTCATCTTTAAATGAAATAAATTCATGCAAAAACACAAGCTAGCAAAAAAGCCTGCCAAAGCAGACTTTAACCAAAAAATATTGTTGTCAGATAAATCGCAATCAAACCGGTAATCACTGAAATTACCATTGAGCGACTTTTATAAGCAATGAAGAAGACAATCCCAACTGTCAAAACATGCGACCAACGCCATTCAAAGGCTGTGCCTTTAATGAAAACATCTTTTGCAACCAATGCGGCAAAAAGTGAGATAGGTACATATTTCATCCATTCATGGAACCAACTGGGGATTTGTCGCTTTGAAAAATAAAAAATTGGGAGTACCCGAGGCAGATAAGCTGCCAAAAATAAGCCAAAAATTAAACCATAAATTCCTAGTTCGCTCATACCTGTTCCTCTACAATCACGGTTGGGTTAGCTACCTCACGCCGCTTATGTTGCCACTGCTCAAAACTGTGGCCGGCATAAGATGCCACCAGTGTCGCCAAGACAATCCCAAAAGTGTTCTTAATCGTAATCATGAAGCACACGGCCAAAATAGCAGATACCAGTGCTGCCACTAAACGTTTTTTGTTCTTTACGTGCATGACGAGCATGTAAACAAACATCGCGGTTAAAGCAAAATGGACCAAACTGCTATCTATCTTAACAAAATGGGCACTAATGGTACCCGTTACGTTAGCCAAAACCCAAGCTAACATGGATAACCAGTTCACCCAGAGTGCCTTTTGGGCATCCCATGAACTGTCCGTTAAAAACTTGAGATGATTCACCGCATAGTTTTCATCGTTCATAGACTGTGAAAAGATAGCCAAAAAGCGATTCGACTCTTGTTTTAGATAGTGTGACAATGTGGCACCAAGTAAAGCGTATCGCAATTCTAGGAAGAAAACCATCATTAGTATCGTACTCACACTGCTCTGTGTTGCCAGTAAAGACACGACCAAGAATTGACCACCACCTGAAAAAACAAGGACAGAAATTAGGAAAGTCTGTAACACGTTAAAATGCACAGACTGTAGTAAAATACCACTCGCAAGGCCTAACGGCAAATAACTAACAAAGAGTGGCAACACCGAATTCCACACCTTGCGAAAATCGGTTTTGGACATCAATGACATGATGAACTCCCTTAATATTTTTAGAGTATTGCACAGAATTATATTTTATCATAAATTTAGCCACCACATGTGACACAATCCGGTCAATTTGGCATCGTATTTTTCACCTCATTTTTACCTGACAATTCAATAAGGTTTCACGTGAAACATTAATGAACCTTGTCTTTTTCCTATAAAAATGGGTATAATCTAACCATTAACACATTTTTTATTCATGAGGTGAGACGATGCGAAAAATTGGTGTTGTAGGTATTGGTCATGTTGGTGCCACAGTGGCACATATTATTGTCAGTCAGGGGCTCGCTGACGAACTCGTTTTAGTCGACAAGCAGCCTGATAAACTCGCTTCAGAAGTGCTTGATTTCAGCGATGCCGCCAGTTTACTGCCCGATCACGTCACTGTGACTGCGGGGGAGCCAAAAGATTTGGCCGATGCGGATGTCGTTATTTCAGCCCTGGGCCACATTGAACTCATTCAACCTGGCGGTGACCGTTTCACGGAATTACGGGCGAATACACCAGAAGTACAGCAAGTAGGACGTGATCTAAAAGCGGCGGGATTCAACGGCGTGCTGATTGTGATTTCCAATCCAGTGGATGTCATTACTGGACTCTATCAACAAGCCACCGGTTTACCCACACAACAAGTGTTTGGGACAGGGACGTATTTAGACACGGCGCGTCTCAAGCGTGCCTTGGGGGAGGCATTAGCGATTGATCCACGTAGTGTGTCTGGTTACATGCTTGGTGAACATGGCGATTCACAGTTTGCAGCTTGGTCTACCGTCAAAGCACTCGGTCAAACCGCCACCGATTTAGCCGCGAATTACCACCTGGATTTAGACCAGGTTGCTGAGGATGCGCGCGTTGGCGGATTTACTGTGTTTGCCGGTAAAAAATACACAAACTTCGCCATCGCTCATGCTGCCGTATCGTTGGCACAACTCGTGCTGTCCGATGCGCGAAGCGAAGCAATCGTGTCACACTACGATGCACGCTTTGCTGGCTATATTTCTACGCCAGCTGTGATTGGGCGTGGCGGGATTGTGGCTGATTTCACCTTGGCACTTACGGCTGCTGAACAAGCCGCTTTAAAACAATCTGCTGATGCAATTGCCGCCAAAACAGCCGAATACCTCTAAATTAAAAAAAGCACAGCATTGTGCTTTTTTTGTGCCTGACGCATTACCAAACGAACAACCCGGCAGTTGCTGCCGATACAAGCGATACCAAGATACCAGCAAGTAACATATATGGGACACGAGCGCTAATATAATCATTTTTTTCTTTGTCAATCAGACCTCTAAAGGCACCAATAATCATCCCCAAAGTGCCAAAATTAGCAAAACTCGTCAAGAAGACCGTCAACACAATCCGCGCGTGTTCATTGGCAAATAAACCTTTATGCGCCATAATATTTTTAGAAATTTCACCCATCACGACAAATTCATTGGTCACGAGCTTCGTTCCCATAAATTGGGCAATTTGAAAGGCGTCATGGCTATTAAAGCCTAAGATCCAAGCAAATGGGAACATCACAACACCGAACATATTTTCCAGCGTCAACCAATGTAGCCCCGTCAAACTCAACAATTGGTTAATCAACGCTGCCAAAGAAACAAATGTAATGACGGTTGCCGTAATGATTAAAATCAACTTGCCGGCACCCAAAATAGAATCGCCCAAAAATGAAAAGAAAGGTTCCTTTTTGTCGCCATCGCCAGCAACATGGACAATGACATCATCTTCTGGGGCCACTTTGGTTGGATTTAAGATCGCTGAAATCACAATGGCGCCAAGGATGTTTAACGGAATCGCCGTAAGGACATATTTACCAGGCACCATCTGGGTATAAGACCCAATAATTGCCGACGTGACACAGCTCATCGACATCATCGCCAAGGTGAAGTTGCGACGTGCAGACATGCGATCCAACTGCGCCTTAGAAACAGCTAAGACTTCTGTATTACCCAAAAACATCATTTCAATTGAGAAAAATGCTTCAAATTTAGGTTGCCCCGTGATGAACGCTAACCCTTTGCCAATCCATTTAATCAGCCAAGGGAGCAAACCAATATACGTCAAAATATCAAATAATGGCACCACGAGTAAAATTGGTAATAAAGCAGAGGTGACAAAATTGGGCCCACCATGATTGGCAGTCAACCAATCTGGCAAAGCAAAAGCAATCCCTTCAGAAGCAACTGAAACAAGCCAATTAAACCCATCGGCTGCACCTTGCACGGCCACTTGCCCCATTTTGAATTGCGTGAAAAACCATGCCAACAATACTTCAATGGCTAGCACAATGGCGACAGAACGCCATTGAATGTTTTTCTTATCATTTGAAAATAAATACGCAATCCCAATCAATATTGGGATACTTAGGATGTTCATCATTACAAGCATATTAACTACCTCTCTGCTCTCTCATCCTGATCCTAGGATGATTTCAAGTGTTGTTTCATGAGAAAATTTATATCACTGACCATTATAACAGAATGGCCAAGCAACAACAAAAATCGGGAATAAATTAAAATATTCCCGACCGTTATTTGCAATAATAAACAGTTTTATCGCATCAAAAAAGCTTAGTGCAATCACTAAGCTTTTGAAATGGCTGCTAAGCTGCCTTAATATAATTGACACCATCAGCCTTTGGTGCTCGTGTCTTACCAAAGAAGAACACCAATACGATAATTGTCAAAAGATACGGTGCAATTTGCAACCAAATGGATGGCACATTTTTCAAACCTGGTAATTGCGCACCAACCACTGCAAGGGATTGAGACAACCCAAAGAATAATGAAGCGCCCAGCGCGCCAATTGGATTCCAACGGCCAAAAATCATGGCTGCCATCGCCATAAACCCTTGGCCAACAATCGTGCTCGCTGAATAATTGAGTGAAATAGATTGTGCCACGACGGCACCACCAATACCACCAAGCAAACCTGAAATCATCACGCCAGAATAGCGCAAACGCGCCACATTCAAGCCCAAAGTATCAGCCGCTTGTGGGTTTTCACCCACAGAACGGAGTCGCAAACCAAACTTCGTCTTGAAAATAATATACCAAGACAAAACGGCCACAAAGATGGCAAGCCAAGCCGGTCCTGACGTCTTGGCAAAGAAAAGTTGCCCAAGGACTGGAATATGTGACAAGCCAGGAATTGATGTGTAACCAAAGTCTTGCGAAATAGGTACCGTTTGACCTTTGCCATAAAGCACCTTAATCAAAAATACCCCGAGTGCTGGTGCCATCAAGTTAATTACCGTACCTGAAATGATATGATCGGCACGTAACGTCACTGTTGCAACAGCATGTAACAAAGAAAAGAGCAAGCCAACAACGGCGCCTGCAATTAAGCCAAGCCAAGGCGTTGCTGCACCAAACGTGCTCGCAAAGGTGAGGTTAAAGACCACTGATGCAAACGCACCCATGCCCATGATCCCTTCCAAGCCCACGTTGACCACCCCGCCACGTTCAGAGAACGTGCCACCAATTGATGTGAAAATCAATGGTGCTGAATAAACCAATGTACTAGAAATTACGAGTGAAAACATCGCCATTAATGACATCTTTATTCACCACCTTTCTGATTTTTGTCGGTTGCCGACCCCACTTTTGCCGCCTTTTTGGCCGCTGCAGTTTGCGCTGCTTTTTCATCCATTGCTTGCACACGCTTTTGAATTAATTGAATCAAATAACTGGCCCCAACGAAGAAAATAATCGATGCAGTCACGATGTCAACTAATTCAAAGGGGACACCGGAAGACATTGGCATGCCTAAACCACCAATTTTTAACACTGAGAAGATAGCTGCTGCGGCTAGAACGCCAAGATATGAGCCACCACCCAACAAGGCCACCGCCATCCCGTCGAAACCAATTGCTGGTGAGCCATTTTGGGTGAAGAAGTTCAAGTAATTACCCAAGCCTTCAATTGTGCCAGCTAAGCCAGCCAGGCCACCAGAGATAGCCATCGCCACGACGGCATTGCGCTTCGCTGACATACCGGCATACTTCGCGGCATCAGCATTTAACCCAACCGCACGAATTTCAAAGCCCAGGGTGGTTTTCGTCATAATAAACCAAACAACGACGATCATGAGTAACGCAATGAAAATACCAGCTGAGATACTTGATCCCTGTGTCAAATCCGTTAACCACTTCATTTGTAAGGAAGCATTAGCCCCGACTTGCTTCGTGGTTTCTGCAGAATCTTTAATGCCTTTAGCCATCGTATTTTGCAAAATATTGTTGCCCAAGAATAGCAAAATATAGTTCATCATGATTGTCACAATGACTTCACTTGCGCCAAATTGCGCGCGTAGCCACCCTGGAATCGCACTCGCCAAGGCCCCCAGGCCAGTCCCTAAAATCAGGGCGCTGGGAATCATCAAGTAGGCTGGCATATCTGGGAAACTGAGTGCATACCAAACTGCACCTACCCACCCGGCTAAGGCTTGACCAGATAAACCGATGTTAAAAAAACCGGCTGTTTGTGCAACTGTAAAGCCTAGCGCAGTCAAAATTAAAGGCGTCATTTGGGTCAAGACACTCCCAATATCTTGCATTGAGCCAAAAGCTGAACCGAGCAATGCGACATAGCCGGAAATTGGATTATAACCAAAAACCAACATAATTACGGCGCCAATAATCAAACCAAATAGGACTGAAAATAGCGCCACCGAAAATGAATTTTTTTGTGCTGTCATTAGGCGTCTACCTCTTCTTTAAGTGCTGCGCGGGCGTCAGATAGACTCATCCCTGTCATCAGCAAACCTAATTCTTGTTTATTTGTATCTTTTGCGTCAACAATACCAACAATTTTACCCGCGTTAATCACGGCAATACGATCGGACAAGTTCAAAATTTCATCCAATTCAAAACTCACCACCAACACCGCTTTGCCGGCGTTACGTTGGGCAATCAACCGTTGATGAATATATTCAATGGCCCCGACATCTAACCCACGGGTAGGTTGTGCTGCGATCACTAATTCATTGTCACGATTAAGTTCGCGCGCAATGACAGCTTTTTGTTGATTACCACCAGACATTGAGCCAGCAAGGACTTGAATCCCCGCTGAACGCACGTCAAATTCTTTGACCAATTGATTAGCCAACTTATCCATCTCATCAGTTTGGAGTACGCCATGACGTGACAAAGGTGATTTGTAATACGTTTGCAAGGCCAAGTTTTCCGACAAAGTCATCTCAACTTCCATACCAAAACGCAAGCGGTCTTCTGGAATGTGTCCCACCCCAGCTTCAGTGATTTGGCGTGGCTTCTTGTTGGTAATTTCTTGACCTTGTAACACCACTCGACCTGATTGTACTTTGGTCAGCCCAGTAATCCCTTGAATTAATTCTGTCTGCCCATTACCGTCAATCCCAGCAATACCGACAATTTCACCGGCTTTCACCGCCAATGAAAAATCCTTGACCGCAGCGACACCGCGGGCATCGTGTACTTCAAGGTTATCAATGCTTAATACCGTCTCGCCAGTCACCGCATCGGCCTTTGTGGTTTTGAAACTCACTTCGCGACCCACCATCAGGTCAGCCAAAGCTTGTGATGACACACCAGCCACAGGGAAAGTATCAATGGACTTTCCCGCACGAATGACCGTCACTGTATCAGCGGCAGCCCGAATTTCGTCTAGCTTGTGGGTAATCAAAATAATTGACTTGCCCTCTTTTGCAAGATTATGCAAAATCGTAATCAATTCGTCAATTTCTTGTGGGGTCAAAACCGCTGTTGGTTCATCAAAAATCAAAATATCAGCACCGCGATAAAGCGTTTTTAAAATTTCGACACGTTGTTGCTGACCCACGGAAATGTCAGAAATTTTCGCATAAGGATCCACCTGCAATCCGTATTGTTCAGACAAGGCCTGAATCTTTTTGGCTGCTGACTTGGTATCCAGTGACAAGCCTTTCGTGACTTCGGATCCCAAAATAATGTTTTCCGTCACCGTAAAGGCGTCAATTAACATAAAATGCTGATGCACCATGCCGATGCCCAAAGCATCTGACTTTGATGGTGAGTCAACTGACACTTGTTGGCCATTAATCAGGATTTCCCCTGATGTCGGTTGCAATAATCCCGTGAGGATATTCATCAATGTTGATTTCCCAGCACCGTTCTCACCAAGTAACGCGTGAATTTCACCTTGTTGGACTTGCAAATTAATGTCATCATTGGCTGCGAAATCGCCAAATTTTTTGACGATGTGCCGCATCTCAATGACTGGTGTTGATTCGGTCATTTATCTTCCCAGAGCGCGGCCGCTGGCAAATCATATGCGCCGGATTATGCGACCGCGTTTCCACTTTCTGATATATTTTTAAAAAAATCCACGGACAAATGCTGTTCGTGGGAATTTCTTCAAAGAGTATTATACCATGTTTGTGATAAGACAATTATTTCAATTGATTTACTACTTTTCCTGGCAGTTAGACCAATTGTCCTTAAAGTTGTTTCACGCGTCATTTTTCACCCAATATGACAAGGCAAGTTGTTTTAAAAAGCTAGTCAACTCTAGTATAATTAAAGAAAGATGTTATAAATTGTCCGGATGATTGTTGCCGTTTAATAATTATCCAGCACGATCGAACGGATGTGATTACTATTTCTCGGGGGGGAGCTATGGTCACACTAAATGTTTTAACTATTACACAAAGTCTATCTTTTATTCTGCGACATCATGCATCTGTCGCCCGATTTGGCGATGGTGAAATCGACTTAATTGCTGGGGCCAGCATTCCTTACCAAGATTATGATCCCACTTTAGCGGCACGCTTACGCACACTGCTGGAAACGCCGTCGACGCCGCAACTTTTAATCTGTATGCCAGATGTCTTTCACCACACTGAGCGCTACAATCAATTTGCGCAGGATTTTTGGCAAGCACATTTCGCCCACTACGAAAAACTTTACCAAGAAATCCAATGGGCTCCCGTCTACGGTTCGACATTTATTTCGCGCCCTTACATCGATTTATTGGATAAAACACCGGCCACAGCCGCCTTTGGCCAGCTCAAGCAGTTGTGGGCGCACCGTGATGTGCTACTCGTCGAAGGGGCCACCTCGCGGTCTGGCGTGGGCAATGATTTATTTGCTGATGCGCAAACCATCACGCGCATCATTTGCCCAGCCAAAAATGCCTACGCCAAACTCGAGGTGATCGAAGCAGCCATTCGTACTTACGGTCAAGATAAATTAGTCATCGTGATGCTTGGCCCCACAGCGAAATTAATTGCTGCGGATTTAAGCCAAGTCGGCATGCAAATCATCGATCTTGGGCATATTGATTCAGAGTACGAATGGTATCAAATGGGCGCAACAACAAAGGTTAAATTACCACATAAACACACCGCAGAATTCAACTACGATACCGACATCACCTACGAAACGAATCAAGATTATGACAACCAAATCATCAAGCGCATCCAATAAACCCGAATTACGTTATAATAAGGGCATGTCACGCAAAATTGAACTACCCTCTGCTGCGGAGATGAAAAAATTTCATAATCAATCCAAAAGACAAACCCTTTGGTCCAAAATTTCGATGCCACAACGGCTGACCTTGGGCTTTTTATCCGTCATTACGGTTGGCGCTGGCCTACTCATGTTGCCCATCAGTCATTTTGGCAATCTGCACCATAGCTTCATGAACGCCTTGTTTACAGCCACCTCGGCAGCCTCAGTGACTGGCCTCACGGTGGTTAATACCGCAACGCACTGGACCGTTTTTGGCCAGTTTGTCATTATGTGCCTCATCGAAGTTGGCGCCCTAGGTTTTATGTCATTTTCAGTCCTGCTGTTCACCGCAACGAGACGGCAAATGGATCTCCGACATCGCATGATGGTACAAGAAATCTACAGTCTTGAAAGCCTTTATGATACCCGCGTAGTTTTTGGCTATGTCATTAAACTCTCGGTTGTGATTCAACTCGTCGGGGCCCTGTGTTTAGCGCCGATTTTCATCCAAGACTTTGGCGTCAAACGCGGGAGTTTTTATGCGGTCTTCCATGCCATCTCCGCCTTTGGTAACGCCGGCTTTACCATTTTGCCGGATAACGGTGTGGCTTACACTAGCCGGCCTTTAGTTTTGATGATTCTCGCGGCTTTAATTATTGCTGGTTCGCTAGGCTTTTTAGTATGGCGAGACATTTTATTATATCGCCACACCAAACGCCTCTCTCTCCATTCAAAACTCGCCTTAGTCATGACTGGCAGCTTAATCCTTGGGGCTTGGCTCTTGTATGAACTCACCCAACGCAACTTGGCTATTGCGCATACACTGTCACCAGTTAACCGTGTGCTCAATACGCTGTTTATGGCCATTTCATATAGAACCGCCGGCTTTTCCCAATTTAGTTTCAACCATATGTCTCCCGCAACCATCTTATTAACGATGATGCTAATGTATGTTGGTGGCACACCTGGTTCAACCGCAGGCGGCTTAAAAACGACCACTTTAGGTGTTTTGTTGCTTAAAACACATGCCGCGTTGCGCGGTAAAAAAGATGTCACTTTTGCCCACCGGCGGCTGACCAATGAAAATATCACACGCGCTCTGCTACTTGTCTTTGTGTCCTTAGTCTTTCTGGCCCTGCTATCGTTTCTACTCCTGCTCACTCAAGGCACTGATACCCACTTTGGACTGGAATATATTGTGTTTGAAGTCATTAGCGCCTTTGCTACGGCAGGATTGACCTTGGGCCTGACGCCCCACCTCACCGGATTTGGCCAATGCGTCATTATGCTGACGATGTTTATTGGTCGGGTCGGCGTTTATACCGTCATGTTCTCCATTCTCAATGTTCACGGTGAACACGCCCCCTATCAATACCCTGAAGAATCCGTCATTATCGGTTAACATTTGAAAGGAAAAATCATGCGTCAAACCTACGCTATTATCGGTCTAGGCCGCTTCGGTGGCGCTTTACTAGAAACCCTCGTTGCCAATGGGCAAGATGTCTTGGGCATTGATATTAACGAAGAACATGTCAACGACTATCGTGACATTGCCACCCAAGTTGTCATTGCCGATGCCCAAGAAGATGATGTCTTACGTAAGCTTGATATTGCTAGTTTTGATCATGTCATCATCGCCATCGGTCACAACATGCAGGCCAGTATTTTAGCCACCATCAATGCCAAAGACCTCGGGGCAAAAAATATTATTGCCAAAGCAGAGAATCGTACCCACTTACGTGTCCTAACAAAAATTGGCGCTGATCTTGTGGTGCAACCCGAGCGGGAAATGGGCGACCGCATCGCGCGAAAGCTGTTAGCGCCTAATATGCTGAACTTTATTGAACTATCTGATGACTATTCCATGGCGGAAGTCCAAATTGTCAACCCAGCATTTACCGGGAAAACGCTAGCTGAACTCAATATTCGTAAAAAATTTGGCTTGAATGTCATTGCTGTCCGCCACGCCGGCGAAGTGATTGTGGCCCCAGATGCCCAATATCAAATTCATCCCCAAGATATCTTATCCGTCGTCGGTCCAAAAGACATGGTCGATGACTTCGATCAAATGACGAATAAACCAAAAAGCACTGGATAATCCAGTGCTTTTTTCTGCCTAAAAACCATCATGTTTTAACGTCGCTGTTCAACCACTTACGCATCCAAAACAACTGTCACATGATCACTACCTGCTAATAACTTAGCCACCGGGCAACGCTGTTCAGCCACCGCTAGTATAGCCACTGCTTCACCGTGCGGAACATGCGGGATGGTCACCCGTGCTTTAACATGGAACTGAAATCCTTGGACATCGCGTGCTAAGGCGACACTCACCCTGACAACACTCTGATGTGTCAGTCGACGCCGCATTTCCTCGGCTTCAATGGTGGCATTTAAGCACGTGGCAAACGCCGCGCCCAAGAGTTGTTCTGGGTTCGTGCCTGGTGCTGCACGCAATGGACTGCTAACGGTCACATCTAAATCCTCACTGGTCACCGTCCGTACATGCCCTGATATACCGTCTTGGTTTTCAACGATCGTTTGATACAACACTTGTTCGGTCATTTTTTTGCCCCACATGAATTTGATACCATCATTATATCAGGCATGGTTCAAATGACGTTAAAAATTGCTACGCGCAGCTTTTAGTGTCGCCAACGTGGCGGTATAGTATGCTTCCCCATAATCAAAAGTGATACGCTGCGTTTTGGTCATCCCTTGGCTAATCCAGAAATCCAACTGCGACTGTAATTCTAATAATTTCTGTGTTTTCCGTGCGATTTCTTCGTCTAAAAATTGTGCCACTTCTTCATCTGGTAAATCTTGTCCAAAATACAAACGCATCAAAAAGTCAGATTTAAAAACTTCATCAGCGGTTGGTTCATGCAGCGCTTTTAAAAAAACTGCTTCTCCGGCAGGGGTAATTTGATAGACATTTTTATTGGGTTTATCTGACTGTGTGACTTGATATTTTGTCACCAATTTCTCGGCCTCCAACTTTTTCAGAGTTGGATAGATCATCCCAAACGAAGCATCAAAAAAATGATTGAGTCGTGTTTGCAAGATGTCGTTAATTTCATAACCAGTGTGTGGTCCACCCTTTAGGATACCTAAAATAATTTCGCGCCCCTTCATCATTTATATTCCTCCACTGGCGTATTTTCCCTTCTCATTATACACCACCAGAACGCGTGCGCTTATTGCCTAATATGAAGCTGATTATGGCACAACCTATAATAAACGGCACGGTTATTAAGTATAGCTTGTTAAATGCTTGACATAGCTGGTCACGGCCATAGGTTTCAATTTTTGCTATTTGCTTCGCCAATTGGATCGGCATGTTCTTCGTCTTTGTGGGAGAAAATACTGTTGCCCTCAGTTTCTGATCAGTATCTGCTAGCACATGCTGCGTATTTTTTTCTGGCAAGTCTAACACTTCTATTTGTTGCTGTGCATAGTCTCGCGTATGTTGACGTGCAAGCGTCAAATTACTATACAATCCGGTGACAAAAATCGCCACGGCAAGCATCGTTCCCACCTGCCTTAACACGCCAGTGACACTTTGCGAAGCAGTCAAAAGCTCTCCCTGTAAATGTCCCGCTGCAATGACTAGTATCGGACCTGTAATGACACCATACCCACCGCCAATCAATAAACCAGCAACAATTGTTTCCTTGATATCACCAAGGCCGCCGGTCCCCAACCAGGCATACCCCAACGCCATCATGAAGAAACCACCTGACAATAGCCAACATGCTGAAACACGCGATAAGCTGAGGCCTGAAAGTGGCGCCAAGATAAAGATAGCAATTGAAATTGGTGTAATCAGTAGTGAAGCTTGTAGCGTGTCCATTCCAGCAACGTTCGTGAAATAATTCGGTAAAATGACCGTTGTCGCCACCAAAAATAGGTTACTCACAACAATCACAAAAGCAGCCATGGAAAAGCCACCATCGCTAAACAATCGCAAAGGCACCATTGGATTCTTGCTGAAATACTCAACAATGATGAACAATATAAAGCCGATCATTCCACTGCCCAGACACATTATCGTTGGCCAATCAGTCCACCCCCAAATGCGGCCCTGCATCAAGCCCACGGAAAAACAACTCAAAAATAGGATGCTTAAGATTGCCCCAGGGATGTCCAGCACCACGGATTGTTTACTTTCACGCGCCATAGATAAGTATTTCAAACTCAAACCCAACATCAATAACACAATTGGTACATTGATCAAGAAAAGCCATCGCCAGCCCAAAAATTGCGTCACAACGCCACCAACTGTCGGACCAAGAGCTGCCGCAATACCTTGTGTAATCCCCAAAAGGCTAATTATGCCCGTTCTTTTCTGAACTGGGACGGACTTAATCGCCAAAGTCATGGCCAATGGAAATACCAACGCTGCGCCGATACTTTGGATACCACGACCAATGAGTAACGCTAATAAAGTGTCGGACATCGCTGACAGCAACGAACCTATCCCAAAAAATAACGTGCCACAAATAAAACCACGTTCAGGGCCAAAATACTCTGATACCCGTGTTAAAGGAATGGTCAATGCCGCAAATAAGATCAGATACACATTGAGTGCCCAGGCCAGTTCATCCAACCCCACGTTTAAATTTTGGCCAATTTTGGGTAAACTGACATTCATTATCGTTGTATCGAGCATACAAACAAAAATACCTAATACAAAAATAAAGATTCTTACATCTTTTTGCTTCATTTTATTCTCCATATTAATATAATTTATATAAACAATGTTAATATAGGCGATGTTGGTAATTTTGTCAAGAGTTTTGTCCATAAAAAAAAGACACTTCCTTTTAGGCGAACTGAACCCCATAGGTTGGATTTACTCCAACTTATGGGGTTCAGTTCAAGGTGTCTTTTTGGCTACCATTAATCCATCGGATCGCTTTCATCAATTTGATTGATCTTATCAAACACACGGAATAAATTCTCCATTTCGGTTAATTGATACTTACGCGAATGACGATCGTAGACAATTTCTGATTGAATCGGCTCCCCAACTTGCAAATCATGTAAAAAATCACGAATTTCAGAAATGTCGCGCTGGACAGTTTTTCGCCCAATAAAAAACATGTCTTCAATTTCCTCAATTGACAAGGCGCGATGGCTAATTAAAGCCGAATAAAGCCTCAAAATACGCTGTTTATCGTTAAATACTGTTTTCCGTGCCGCCATGATTATCCCCAACTCTAAATGTTAAATTTATTGTACCAAATAAAACAGATGTTCGGTACAATTAAGATAATCATTTTATCATGAAAGGTTGTCCACATGTCTTTATTTGATCTCTTTAAAAAGAAAGCCCCCACTGTCACACCAACACCTGAAGACGCCACTACACCTGAACCCCTCACTTGGGAAAATACGCCCGACCCCGACGTTTTTTTTACTGGCTATCAAGACGCCGTAGAAACCTTAACTACTACCGGCAAGCACGCCGCCGCAGAAACCCTGCGGGCAAACGAACCCTCCTTACAACTGGCCTTTATTGACCGCTTTGAAGCCAAAACACGGACCGACATCGACAACATCAGCGATCTTGATGAACGAACAGCGGCTGTCATTACGGCTGTTAGCACCGTTCGTCGCTACAATCGACAGATGTCTGTCGCCGTTCGCGCCCGTTTGGCACAAGCCAAGAAAAATTTAATTGGAGAATAATATGCAGCTCACTGTGCCACTCGAAAATGGTCTCATGCCGGATAAATACGCCAAATATGCCCCAGCAGCGTATCGCACGCAAGATATGCCGACCACAAACTTTCCAATCACCATCACGGCTATCCCCGCCGGCGCACAATCCTTGTCGATTAGTCTGATTGATTATGACGCCATCCCCGTTGGCGGTTTTCCTTGGATTCATTGGTTAGCCGCCAATGTCCCTGTTGGCAATGTGCCAGAAGACTTGCGCGCAACCGATCTGGCTGTTTCGGGCACGAACTCAACTTGGCATTTTGTCCAAAAGTGTCAGGAACCGGCCAATCCGGCGATCAACCAAGCCTACATCGGCCCCATGCCACCAGATCAAACGCACAACTACACACTGACCGTTTTTGCCCTCGATACGCAGCTAGATCTCCAAGATGGCTTCTTCTTAAACGAACTGCGCACCAAAAGCCAAGGCCACGTATTGGATATGGCAATCGTAGAACTGCCCGCCCGCGCTTAACACCTCATCGAGGTGTTTTTTTTATGCAATAATTTAGGATTATTCAAATCGTAATTGCATATTTATTGCATTTAAATACATAACGTTTTATGATTTAAAGCAACGACTCGGGAGGAAATGGTATGACTGAAAAACAGCTCAAAGTTGCGATTGTTGGTGTCACCGGCTATGCCGGAATGGAATTATTGCGTTTGCTGCACTTGCATCCCTATGTGACAATCGTCTCGATTCACCAGACAACTGACACGCAGACACCCATAGACCAAACCTTCCCCCATTTGCAATCACTGTATAAAATTACACCAACACCGGTTGATCCAGTGCATATTATGCAAAACGCCGATTTGGTTTTCTTCGCCACATCAAGTGGTGTGACCAAAACACTCGCCGCGCCCTTTATCGCGCGCCACTTTCCAGTGATTGATTTGTCTGGTGATTTCCGCTTAAACGCTAAAGATTACACCCAATGGTATCACCAACCCGCCGCGCCACAAGCGTTGTTAGACCAAGCCAACTACAGCCTCGCTGATTTTTACGATAATGATAAACCTTACATTGCGAACCCCGGCTGCTACGCGACCGCTACCTTACTGGCTTTAGCACCACTGGCCCAAGCACAGTTGCTCGATACAGACAGTATCGTCATCGATGCCAAAAGTGGTCTCTCCGGTGCTGGTAAATCACTCACAGTAGCAAGCCATTTTGTCACCGTCAATGAAAATATGATGATGTACAAACCCAACCAGCACCAACATTTACCAGAAATCATGCAACAGTTACAACGCTGGCAGCCCGGTCTAGCGCATATTCAATTCACCACCTCACTGCTGCCGATTAACCGTGGCATTTTCGTCAGTGCGTATGTGAAATTAAAACAACCTTTCACACCCAAAGCCATTGACACCCTTTATCACCAGACCTACGCGGACAAGCCGTTCGTCCGCTTGATGCCATTGGATACCTTGCCCGACATCAAACAAGTCGTTGGCACGAATTTCACCGATATTGGCCTCACCTATAATCCCATCACCCACTATCTCACGATTGTCAGCGTGCTAGATAACATGATTAAAGGCGCGGCCGGCCAAGCTATTCAAAATATGAATCACTTGTACCATTTTGAGGAAACGACTGGCTTAAATTTGATTGCCCAATACGCCTAACCCAACAGCGAGGAAAATTCATGACCCAAACATTCAGCACCCCTTTCACCAGCTTATCGCACCCCAGCATCGCCGCCCCCAAAGGCTTTCACGCTGACGGGCAACATGTTGGGCTCAAACACAAAGCCAAAGATCTTGGCTGGCTAATCAGCGACGTGCCCGCTGCGGTGGCCGGCGTGTTTACAACCAACCAAGTCCAAGCCGCTCCCGTCCAAGTGACCAAACAAACCATTCAAAACGGCCAACTACAAGCAATTATTGTCAATTCCGGTAATGCCAACGCGGTCACGGGGGAAATCGGGGTCACCCATGCCAAACACATGCAAACCACCACCGCCGATAAGTTAGGGATTGACCCCAGCTTAGTCGGCGTCGCCTCAACTGGGGTTATTGGCCAAATCCTCCCCATTGCAACCGTGACCGCAGGCATTCATCAACTCCAGCCTGATGGCGATGCGCTTGGGTTTGCCCACGCCATCATGACTACCGATACCAACGAGAAGGCCGTGACGATTCAAGGCACCATTGCCGGTAAGCGCATCACGATGAGTGGGGTTGCCAAAGGTTCGGGGATGATTCATCCCAACATGGCTACCATGCTTGGGTTTATCACCACGGATGCGCACATTACCAGTGACTTATTGCAACAAGCCTTGTCAGAAGATGTCGAGACGAGTTTTAATCAAATCACCATTGATGGCGATACCAGCACCAACGACATGGTCTTAGTCATGGCCAATGGGCAAGCTGGCAATTCGCTAATTGCCCAAGACGACGCGTCTTACGCGCAATTTAAAGCGATGTTACATCACGTCACCACTGCTCTTGCTATCGCCATCGCTAGTGATGGCGAAGGGGCCACAAAACTCATCACCGTCACGGTTTCACACGCCCCATCAGCGACTGCCGCCCGACTCATTGCCAAAAAAGTCGTCGGCTCATCATTGGTCAAAACCGCCATGTTTGGCAAAGACCCCAACTGGGGTCGCATTATTGCCGCCATCGGTGCGGCCGAAACAGCCATCACCCCAGAAACCATCGCTATCAGTATCAATGGCTATTCTGTTATGCAAGCCGGTGCCCCAGTGGCCTTCGATCAAGCAGCCCTAACAGCCGCACTAGAAGACCCACACATCACGATTCAAATCGACCTGAACAACGGGGCGGCCACCGGCCAAGCTTGGGGATCAGATTTGACGTATGACTATGTGAAAATTAACGCCCTCTATACCACGTAAGCAACACCAAGGAGCGAAACGATGACCCAAAAATACATCATTAAAATTGGCGGTAATGCCGCCCAACAGCTC
The DNA here is from genome assembly GCF_012396485.1 of Leuconostoc holzapfelii. Classification (GTDB taxonomy): domain Bacteria; phylum Bacillota; class Bacilli; order Lactobacillales; family Lactobacillaceae; genus Leuconostoc; species Leuconostoc holzapfelii. The sequence goes on along the minus strand of NZ_JAAXPO010000008.1, from coordinate 19,577 downwards.
ACCCCCAAGTTTTTTGAGACGATTAAACATTGGCAAAAACAGCATATTCAAGTCGCCATTGTCCACGGCGGTGGTGACCAGATTTCTCATTTGATGACGCAATTTAACGAACCGGTACAAAAGCTTAACGGTATTCGGGTCACTACCGCGCAAGGGCTCCACCTCACGCAACTAGCACTCCTCGGCCAAGTCCAACCTGCACTCACCGAAGCCTTTCGCCAACACGGGCTCGCTGCCATCGGGCTTAATGCCGGCAGTAATCAACTCTTAACCGGTCATGTGTTAGATCAAGCGCGTTATGGCTATGTCGGCGTGATTCATCAAGTCAACACCCAGCTCATCCAACAACTCTGGCAACAAAATTTAATTCCTATTATTGCCCCATTAGCTATGACAAATGACGGGCAGTGGTTAAACGTCAATGCTGACCACGCCGCCACCGCTATTGCCAAGCAACTCCACGCCGATGCCCTTTATTTACTCACCGATGTTGCCGGCGTCAAAGTGAGCGGTTGTTTACTCCAAGCACTCACCCCAAAAACCGCCCAACAGTTAACGGCCGATCATCTCGTCACCGGTGGTATGATCCCAAAAATCAACAGTGCCTTGAGCGCGGTCAAACGCGGCGTGCACCATGTCCATATCACCAACACCGTCTCCCAACCTGGCACGGTCGTCACACTTTAACAAGGAGTAATTTATGACCCTCTTTCCAAATTACCATCGCGCACCAGTGACTTTTACCCAAGCGCAAAATGCGACTTGGTTTGACGACCAAGGCCAAGCCTATAGTGACTTAACCAGTGGGATTGGTGTCTACAACATCGGCGCGACCCACCCCAAAGTCGTGGCCGCGCTGACCCAGCAGGCCGAGAAAATGTGGCATCTCCCCAATTTATACCAAAATCCGTTGCAAGAAGCGGTCGCGCAACAACTCGGTGGGCCGGACTACACGACTTACTTTGCCAACTCCGGTGCCGAAGCCAATGAAGCAGCCATTAAACTGGCCCGTTTAGTCACCGGCAAATCAACGATTATTTCCTTTACCAACTCGTTTCACGGCCGGACGTATGCGGCGATGTCAGCCACCGGCCAAGACAGCATCCATGCTGGCCTACCGATGTTAACTGGCTTTACCTACGCGAAATTTAACGATATTGCCAGCGTCAAAGCACAGATTACCGACGATACGGCGGCCATTATGTTGGAACTCGTTCAAGGTGAAGGTGGGGTTTTCCCCGCTGACCCAGCGTTTATCACTGAGCTAGTGGCTTTAGCCCAGACAAACGGTATTTTGTTGCTCGTTGATGAAGTTCAGACGGGGATGGGCCGAACTGGCACAAGATTTGCTTTTGAACAATATGGATTTACGCCGGATATTTTCACCACCGCCAAAGGATTGGCTAACGGTATTCCGGTCGGCGCTATGTTAGCAAAAAATGCGTATGCTGACGCCTTAGGCTATGGCACCCACGGGTCAACGTTTGGTGGCAATCCCTTAGTGATGTCCGCCGCTCAAGCCACGTTGACGGTCTTGGATGACGTGTTACCAACCTTGCCAGAAAAAATTGCCCTATTTTGGGATAAATTAGCGGAATTTAAAAACTTATCAGTCGTAGATGACGTCCGCGGGTTGGGAATGATGGCTGGTATTGCACTCACGGTGCCTGTTGAATCAGTCGTTGCTGACCTTTTGGCGGCACATATTATTGTTTTATCTGCTGGCCACAATACGTTACGCCTGCTGCCACCGTTGACAATCCCCACCACACAACTCTTGGAAACTTTGGATAAGATTAAAATTCAACTCGGAAAAAATTAACCATTGACATTTAATTCTCATGTTGTTATACTTAAATAGTTGAGTAAACGACATATTGCTCCATAGTTCAGTGGTAGAATAACGCACTGTTAATGCGCAGGTCCCTGGTTCGAATCCAGGTGGAGCAGTACCACATAAACTGAAAGAAAAGCCCACGGTTGTTGCGTGGGCTTTTCTTGACAAGATACACTAATCATACCTGTATTATTGACAGGCCAACAAAGACATCCGGTGCAATCAAAATCCCTTTTTCAGCGTTTTTAAAATCCGAGAAAAATAAAATAATCATCCCCACTCACATCAGCTAAACTAGAGAAGTACCTTACCAGTACACATACAAAAACATGCCATGAAACATTACTTAGGGTTCTCGAAGGCAAATAATAGGTTAATTACTCCTTGTGCATGTTTTTGTGTACATAAAAAGCAAAGCACGCTCAGCGTACTTTGCTTTTTCATTTCACCGCATAATGCACTGCAGCAGCCCCAAGGTTAAACCGAGAAATCGTTACTTTTTCAAAACCAACGCGTAATAAGACCTGACCTAGTGTCATATAGTCCATAAACTTTTCGGTTGTATCGTCGAGATATTTATACTCTTGATACTTCCCTTTGGCAAACACCTTGCCAAATATTGGCATCACTTGGCCAAAATAGAATTGCCAGAAAGGCTTAACCAATGGATTATCTGGCTGTGATGTCTCTAAGATGACCAATTGTCCCCCAGGCTTAAGCACACGGTACATTTCTTTGAGTCCCATCACAGGGTCTGGCAGATTTCTCAAGCCAAAACCGATGGTCACGATGTCAAATACCGCATCATCAAATGGCAGGGCCATCGCATCACCCTGTACTAAAGTAATTTTGTCAAAATAATCGCTCACATCGACCTTTTTTTGCCCAACGGCCAACATTTCCTCACTAAAATCTAGGCCAGTAACATGCGCCGTTGGATCACTTTTCTCAGCTAGCGCTAACGCCCAGTCCGCAGTCCCAGTGGCTAAATCAATAATATTCGCCCCATCAGGGAAGGTCATGCGTGCCATCACCTTTTGACGCCATAATTTATGTGTGCCAAGCGAGATAATATTATTCATCTTGTCATATTCGGGTGCAATGGTATTAAAAAGTGCTTGCACATCGGTATTTTTCGGTGATTGTGTCATAAACTTTAATGCGTGAACTGTGTTAGTTACGCTACTCCTGTTTTAATGTAATGCCTTTAATTGATTTAGCTCCGCTGTAAACAACCGCCGTTGTACTTTGCCACTCGCCGTTAAGTGCCAGTCTTTAGCTTGGTAAAAACGTTGGGGCACTTTATAGTGGGCTAATTTTTCACGACCAAATTGCCGCAATGCTGCAGCTGATAACGCCGTCCCTTGTACAACCGCCACCGGAACACGCCCCCACTTGTCATCAGGGACGCCCACTACGACAATTTTGTCCAATCCTGGCATCTTAGCATAGACAGACTCCACTTCATCAGGAAATATATTCTCCCCACCAGAGCTTATCATATCGCCTGCGCGACCTTGAATGTATAAAAAGCCCGCCGCATCAAGGTAGCCGTAGTCTTCAGTATTAAACCAGCCTGCCTGCATGTTCTTTGCCAATAGTTCTGGGCGATTGAAATAGCCCGGTGTTAAGGTTGGCGACTGTAACCAGACCGTCCCAGATGTTCCTGCAGGAACAGCCTGCCCTTGTTCATCTTGAACACGCAGGGTCACAGGAAATAAAGGTTTCCCCACTGAGCCCAACTTTTCATCAGCATCAGCTGGGTCAAGCGCGACCACTTGCGACGCCGTTTCCGTCATCCCGTAAGACTGAATGATTGGTATGTGGTGGGCTTGTGCACGGTGTAACGTCGTGCGATCCGTTGGCCCACCCCCAAGTAGCATCGCTCGAAATTGTGAATTATAGTGGGCCCCTTCGGGCAAATCAGCCAATAATTGCTTTAACATCACTGGTACGACTGACATTGTTGTTATTGTATCATGAATGAGTATATCGTTGATTTGATGTGCGTCAAACTTTTCAACGAGTGCCACACGCATCCCATAGAGCAAACTGCGCATTAGAATTGCAAACCCACTAATATGAAAAATCGGCACGGCCACAAGCCAAGCGTCTTGGTGGGTGAGTCCAAGATTCAAGGCACTCCCCATCGCTGACGCCCAATGATTATGATACGTTTGCATGACGCCTTTGGGTTGACTCGTGGTGCCTGATGTATACATGATACTTGTGACAAATTCATCTGGATAAGTTGCCACTGGTGTCACTGCTTGACCCGGAGGTAATTCAGAGAATTTGACTTGCTGTGCGACCGTCAGTTTTGCGGTATAAGCATCGTCAGTTAGCAGCAATGACACCTCGGCATCAGCCAATTGGAAATTAATTTCTGACACGGACAACCGCCGATTAATAAAAACAATGGTTTTGCCCAATTGTTGCAAACCCATAATGACTAAATACCCTTGTAAGGTATTCGTCATAACAACGGCCACGCGTGGGTGATCATCCCCAAGCGCAGCAATTTGTCCAGCTAATTTGTTGGCTGCTTGCGCCACCTCTTGAAATGTGAGTTGTTGTTGACCCGCCGACACTGCCACCCGGTTGGGTGTTAACCGCGCACGTTTCACTAACCAATTTTCCATGTTTAAAACCTCTTTAGTCACTATCTATCATACCATGTGCTTTAAAAATCACCTTGCATTTTATAATCTACAGTTGTAGACTAAAGTCATGGTTAAACAAACACAAACAATGACAACAAGTGAATGGGAAATTATGCGCGTGATTTGGACACTTGGCGAAGCCACGAGTCGCCAAGTCATCCGTGTCATGGCCAAAAAAACCGACTGGTCGCCTTCAACGATTAAGACACTGATCACGCGCCTACAGGCCAAAGGCTATCTGACAGACAATGGCGCTATTCGCGACCGCTTGTATTTGCCCACAGTGGCAGAGCATGAGGCAATGACTGCAACTTTGTCCCGCACATTCCATGCGATGTGTGCCATGTGTGTCGGTCAAGCCCTGGTAGATGTCTTGGCCACCACGCCGTTATCCAAACACGACATTACACACCTCCAAGACACGCTCCAGACGAAATACGCCCAAGCGCCTGATCGCATTGCTTGTGATTGCATGCCACATCAACAAGAGGAGATTGCCCACCATGACAAATGAACATGCACATCATACACACCCAGCCACACCAGCACACAACCATGACATGGCACACCATGACCATGGCGCCGAGAAAATGGCACATCCCATGCCTATGATGCACGATCATGGCCACATGGCTGATGATCCTGGCATGGCACACATGGATATGACTGACTTGGCCAAGCGCTTTTGGTGGTCACTGGCGTTGATGTTGCCTATCATCTTGATCACACCGTTGATGGACATGACATTGCCTTTCACCATCCAGTTTCCAGGTGATACGTGGGTCACGACGATCTTAGCCATTGCCCTCTACATCATTGGCACGCCGCCGTTTTTTAATGGCGCAAAAGCCGAACTAAAAGCCAAAAAACCAGCCATGATGAGCTTGGTCAGCCTCTCACTGCTCGTGACCTTCTGGTATTCCATCTATGCTTTACTGGCACAACTATTTTGGCCAGCCCAACATGTGATGACCTTTTTTTGGGAGTTTGCCACCCTAACAGTCATCATGTTATTGGGCCATCGCATTGAAATGACCGCCACCATGCAAGCTGGGGATGCCACAGCACAACTTCAAGCCCTCCTCCCACAAATTGCTCATGTGCAACATGGCGATCATATGATGGATATGCCCGTTGCCACATTAGAGCCCGGTATGGTCGTCCAAGTCTTGGCCGGTGAAGCTTTTCCTGCTGACGGGATCATTTTAACTGGTGAGAGCCAGGTCGATGAATCTCTGATGACTGGCGAAAGTCGCTTAATTGATAAAACCCCCGGCCGCACTGTGGTCGGGGGCACCATCAACGGTAACGGCACCCTTTCTGTAAAGGTGACGCAGGCGGGCGCACAATCTTTTGTGGGACAATTACAAACCACACTTGCGGCATCAGCAGGCACTAAATCACAAGTGGAAACCCGTGCTGATCAAGTTGCCAGTTACCTGTTTTGGGTCGCGCTCATCGTGGCGAGTGCCAGCCTCTTGATTTGGCTGCCGATTCACGGCCTCAGTTATGCCATTAACGTTGCCGTCACGGTATTAGTCATTGCTTGTCCACATGCCTTAGGCCTGGCTGTGCCACTCGTTATTCAACGTACCAAAGCCTTGGCTGCAGCACAAGGCATTTTAATCAAAAATCATAAGGCACTCAGTGCAGCTAACCATCTCCGCTATATTTTAATGGATAAAACCGGCACACTGACAACTGGCCAGTTTAAAGTCACCCAGTTAGTGACCGACAATTTTGACCGTGCCCAAGCACTTGGGATCATGGCCGCTCTTGACGCGCAATCAACGCATCCCCTAGCCCAAGGCATCCTAAATTATGCCAAACAACAACAGGCACCAGTGATGACTGCAACACAGGTAGAAAATATGGCCGGTTATGGGGTTGCCGGCATGGTCGCTGGCGCGCACTTCCGCCTCGTTTCTGCACGGTACTTAACCGATCAGCAACTCACTTATACCCCCTTGCAAGCCGAAGGGACTATTTCTTATTTGCTACAACACGAGCACGTTGTCGCTGCCGTCGCACAAGGCGATGCCATTAAGCCGACCGCCCCAGTCTTTATCAATTACCTCAAAGCCCAACACCTCGTGCCAGTCCTCGTGACCGGCGACAACCACCAAGTCGCTCACAGTGTAGCTGCAGAACTTGGCATCACGGCTGTCCATGCCCAAGTGTCTCCCCAAGAAAAGATTACCTTGGTCAAAACGTATCAAAAGCAAGGCGCCGTCATGATGATTGGGGATGGGATCAATGATACGCCGGCACTCGCCCAGGCGGATTTATCAGTTGCTATTGGGGCTGGCACCCAAGTGGCCCAGGCCGCAGCCGACACTGTCTTGGTGACCAATCAATTACCAACCATTATTGATTTTCTCAAACTCACCAAGCGGGCCAATAAAAAGCAAATCGAAAACCTCTGGTGGGGTGCTGGGTACAACCTGCTCGCCCTGCCCCTGGCTGCAGGCGCGTTGGCTAATTTTGGGTTGATGCTCAACCCAATGGTCGGGGCGATCCTCATGTCGCTCTCAACTGTCATCGTCGCCTTAAATGCCATGACACTCAAGGCGTCATAAAAAGACAGCAGTTAACCTGCTGTCTTTTTATTCTGATTGTTTGGTTTGTTGCTCAATCAAAGCACTTAATTGTTGCTGGACTTCGCCTAACATTTTTGTCTGGAGCACCTGAACTTCTAACAAATCCGGATTATCTTTTTGAATCAGGTGATCAATTTTTGCGTGCAACACCCGCATCTCTTCTTCTGTCTTCAAATTCACATGGAAATCATTATCCGCATGCATGCGGTCATAATCTGACGAACGATTTTGACTCATTAAGATCAGGGGCGCCTGTAAAGCCGCCGTCATACTTAAAAAGAGATTCAATAAAATAAAGGGATACGGATCGAAATTCACATGAAATAAATGCAAGCCGTTAACCACAATCCAAACGACCATTGTCACAATCGCAATAATGATAAAGCCCCAGCTGCCGCCAAATTGTGCCACATTATCCGCCACCCGCTGCCCAAAGGTATAGTTCGCGCGCTGATGTTTTTTCACGTTGATCACTTTAAAGTTCTTATCCGTTAAAATATGGGTCAACTTATTATTCATATGGCGACTGGCTTTGTGGTTCTCTTGCCGCATCGTATTGATGCGGTCCAAACGATAGGGCAACAGATGATCAAAACAAATAAAAGCATCATCCTGTGACACAGGAAAATCTGTCAAAATCGCCTGCTGTAAGCCAGTCTCTAATTCCCGCAACAACACGCCTTCAACCATCTCTTTAGCTGCATGATCCACGACACAACGCCGCGTCATTGTTTCAGTCAATCGCCCACCCTCCTGTGGCTCATTTTTCATTCATTATACCATCGTCATCAAAAAAGGTCTTAAAGTCGTGACTTTAAGACCTTTTTTGCCTCTCTTAGACAAAGAGACTTAACAAAAGTACCATGCCGAGACCCACAACGGCAATAATCGTTTCCAACACCGTCCAAATCTGTAACGTTTGCTTCACGTTAAGATCAAAATATTCTTTGAACATCCAGAAGCCAGCGTCATTAACGTGTGAAGCAGCTAATGATCCAGCACCTATCACCAACACCATCAATGCTGGATTCACATGCGATGCAAGCATCAATGGTTGCACTAAGCCCGCCGCCGTCAAAGCGGCCACTGTCGCTGAACCAAGCGCTACGCGCAGCACAACGGTAATCAACCAAGCTAATAGCAATGGCGAAATGGCTGAATGAATAAAGAGTTGCGAAATCTGACCGGAAATACCCCCATCAATCAAGATTTGCTTAAAGGCAGCGCCACCACCAATGATAAGTAGTAACATGGCAATTGACTTCACCGCTTCTTCCACCGTTACCATCATCTCTGGCGTCTTTCGGCCTTGGTGCCAACCCATGGCCCACAAAGCAAAGACTAAGGAGATAATCATAGCGGCGACCGGATTCCCGATCATTGTAATGAAAGCATCCAAGCCGGTTGGCTTTTTGAACGGTTGCCCGTCATTGAAAATAATAGTGTACACGGTTGTGATCCCCATCATCAACACGGGGAACAATGACGTCAAGACCGAGATACCAAAGCTCGGCGTCTCCTCTAAAACAAATGACTTTTGTTCACCAAATGCGGTGAGTTGACGTTTGACAACAAACGCATCTGGCGCGAACTTTTGAGCGAGCTTCGTAAAGACTGGCCCAGCAATAATCGCGGCCGGAATCGCCACAATTAAGCCGTAAACTAAGACCGTCCCAGGATTAGCACCCAACGCACCTGAAATCGCCGTTGGCGCTGGATGTGGTGGCAAGAAACCATGCGTGACTGACAAAGCTGCCGCCATAGGGATGCCCAGGTAAAGGAGTGGCACCGCGGCCTCTAACGCAATCGCAAAGACGATTGGAATCAATAAGACCATCCCCACTTCAAAGAACAGGGCAATCCCGATGATAAAGGCAGCGACCATGATGGCGAGTTGGACGCGTTGTTTACCGAACTTTTCAATTAAAGTATGAGCAATGCGGTAAGCCCCACCAGCATCGGCGACTAAGCGCCCCAATATTGCCCCAAAGCCGAACACGATGGCCAATTCACCAAGTGATGACCCAATGCCGTTTTGGATGGACACCGGAATTTGTTCCAGTTTCATCCCTAAGCCAAGCCCCACAAGACTTGACGTTAAAATCAAGGCAATAAATGTATTGATTTTAAACTTTATAATGAGCAACAAGAGGAACAAGATCCCAATTGTTAAGACAACAAAAGACATCATAGCGATTTCTCCATTCTGTTTGTGATACTGTGCTGGTACACATTATGAGTAAGTACAAGATATTTTCTGTATAGACTTGTCCGATTTTTTATTATTTATTGTAAGCGCTTTCAACAAAATATATTCTATCACATCCTGTTATAAAAAACTACAACGATGTTTAACAAGTCAGACTTGCCTTTTTTCAACCAATATTTAACTGTAAATTAATGTAAAAGTGTATAATAGATGGTGTTGGTAATTTTACATCTACAATTAAGGAGAACACACCATGCGTAAGTATCTCGCAGAATTCCTCGGCACATTTATCTTAGTGTTCGTCGGAACAGGTAGCGTTGTTTATTCAGCTGCCACAACCCCCTCACCAATCACAATTGCGCTAGCCTTTGGCCTAGCCTTGACTGGTGCTATCTATGCCTTCGCACATATTTCAGGTGCGCACTTCAACCCAGCCGTATCATTATCAATGGCTATTCAAAAGCGTTTGTCATGGCTTGAATTCGTTGGCTATGTCATTGCCCAATTACTTGGGGCTTTGGTGGCATCACTTGCCGTTTACGGTGGTGTTTCTGCTTACTTGAAGTCATCAACAGTGACACAAGCTTTGTCTGGTCAAAAGATGACTGTACAACAATTCGTTGACATTGCTGGTTTGGGTCAAACAAACTTCTCAAACGGTCAAGCAGTCACAGCCTTCTTGTTCGAATTTGTCCTAACATTCTTGTTCGTTTTGATCATTTCAATTGTGACAAAGTTGGCTAATGTGCCAGCACCGTTGGTCATCGGTTTGATCTTGGCAGCCTTCATTATTGTCGCACTACCAATTACTGGTGGGGCCTTTAACCCAGCACGTGCTTTGTCACCCGTTATTTTTGTTAAGGGTAACGCACTTGGTCACGTTTGGGTCTATGTTGTCGCTGACTTACTCGGTGGCGCATTGGCAGCCTTTGCCGCTAATTACTTCAACAAAGACGTTAACACAGCAGCTTAAACCAACAATATAAAAAGCAGCGCGGATGCGCTGCTTTTTATATTGTTTTTAATTGTCTTGGAAAATCTGTCGGCAACGGACCACTGACCTGCCGTGTCCCCCCATCAAAAGGTAACGGGACTGATATAGTCGCGGCATGTAACATCATCCGTGTCACTGGCGCAACCGGTCCGTAGAGCGAGTCCCCCACAATAGGGTGGCCGATACTTGCCAAATGGACGCGAATTTGATGCATGCGTCCCGTGTCGAGTTGTAAACGCAACAATGTGTTCTGATACACCGTATGTATTTTAGTCCAATGAGTTTTCGCCGCCTGCGCAGCCAACCCATCCACGCGCCGCTTACGCGGATTTAACGGATCCACGCCAATTGGTGTGGTCATCATACCTGCTGAATCAGTTAGCGTCCCATGCACCCAAGCCAGATAGGTGCGCTGAATCTGTTTATCGACCATCTGTCGATTTAATAACGGGACAACAACGGGATTCTTGGCCACAATCACCGCCCCCGAGGTTTCCCGGTCAATCCGGTGAACCATATAAGGCCGTGCCGGCATACCAGCGCTCATACAGTGACGTGCCGAAAAATCAGCCGCTAAATAGTTCAATAAGGTGTCCGTTTCATTTGGCGCATGTGGATGCATCTTCATGCCAGCAGGTTTACTGACCACAACGATGTCATCATTTTCAAAGATAATAGGCACCGTGTGTTGCCCGTTTGGTTGATAGTTAGACGTACTCGTCCGAAAATCAGCCGCATCAAACTGCAACGTCAACACATCCCCAGTCTGAAAAACATAACTCGTCGGCACCTGGTGACCGTTGACAGAAATATGTTGTTTCATGCGCAAAGCGCCCCGAATTCGTTGTGGCACTAACCACGCATTAAGCGTTGCCTTCACCGTCTGCCCCACGCGCTGTGTTGCTACTGGGATGTGATAAGTCCACATTGTCATGATTGCGCTGCTGTCTGCGGCTTGGCTTTTTTAGCATCGACCAAGCGATACACAGCTTTGCCAGTATCATCTAATGATACGTACAACAATTGGGTTTCTGCTGCATCAAAAAAGCCTAGATTCACCACATGTTGCCCTTCGTAAGTTTCTAATCCCTGAAAAGCCGTTTTCATGATATGTTGAATAACTCCAACATTTTCAATTTGCTGATTCGCCGCATCAACCGCTTCATGTAGGGCTTCGCCATCATCTAAATGTTGCTTAATAATTGTCACCTTCACATAAGCGGGGAACCCATATAAGCGCGACTCTTGTTCATCTTCTCGGGCACTCGCAGAAACATACCCCTGCTTTTCCCAATAGCGTAACTGTCGCGTTGAGACCCCTGTCATGCGTGCCAATTCGCCAATTCGAAATTGTAAGTTATCAAACGTTGGCTTTTTAAATTTTGTTAAATGATTAAAATGAGATTCTTCAGTCATCACGTTTGCCTCTAAGAATATTATATTCTTGTCAACTTAGTTGTCAAATTTTTGGCGAAACACCGTCTCCCATTGTGCTAAAATGGGACCGATTTTAAAATCTTCCACCCGTTGCAAGCTTTTTTGTGCATATTCAGTGCGTAACTGTTCATCTTGCAACAATGGTGAAATCGCATCATAAAAGGCATCGACAGCCCCATTGGGCGTCAATATACCATACTGTCCTGCCGCTAAAACCTCTGCCGAACCAGTATTTTGCATCGCGGCAATCGGCAGCCCAAAACTCATCGCTTCCGCTAATACTAAAGGTAACCCTTCCCAGCGCGACGTTTGCACAAAAAGACTCGCTTGGCGATAATGGTCACGCAAGGCATCATCTTTTAACGGGCCCCGATAAATTATCTTATCCCTCACGCCATACTCAGCAATTAGCGCCTCAAAGGTTGCCATATCCGCTGTTGACCCACCACCAGCAATGGCTAAGCGCCAGTCATCCGGTAATTTGGCTGCCAACTGCACCGCAAAATCAATCCCTTTATGTTGAATTGCAATTCGCGCCGTAAACGCAATCACTTTTTGTTTCAGATCTGCCCGTCCACTTGGCGTAATCGTGAGCGGGTTCCATATTTTTACAGTACGATTATACGCTGAAAAGCCAGCTAAATCTGATTCTGTTAGCGCAACAATCACATCTAATGCCCGCAAGCCTGCATTGAATTCGTCTTGCATTGCCGCATAATACTGCGTTTGATAAGTTGTGACATTATTATGCATCCAACCAATGACTTGTGTGCGTGGCAACGTCAATTGCGCAGCAAAACTAGACAAGAGCCCACCCGCTAAAATCACAATATCAAAGCCACGAGCCACTGTTTCAAAAGCGCGGATTTGTTCAGCGAAACGTTGAAACGGCTGCGCGTCATTATCTAATTCGACCGGCTTTGGGCTCACCATCAAAGGGGCCGCCAAAGTATAAAAGGGTGGCATTGCCGAAAAACTATAATACGTCACATCATGTGTTGCGGCCAAGGCATTGCCCACAACTGTTGTGGCCCGCTTCATTCCGCCCAAGCCAATATTTTCTAATCCAATCAAAATCTTCATCGCAGCGCCTCCAATGTAGCATCCATTCTATTGTATCAAAAAAAGCCCCAAACGTAATGGTAACTCAGTTCGGGGCTTTTAATCTAACCACTACTCACTTTGACTCCAGTCATCAGCATTTCGTGGCACGAGACGCGTTGAATCCGTCTTTTCATCATGCAATTCAGGTGCATCAGTGACATAATCACTCAAGGTTGATTTATCACCATTTTTAGCAAATAAGCTCGTTGACGCTTTACCCAACGTTTTATTTTGCTTTTGTAGACGCTTAATCGTCGCGGCTTTACTGTAATCAAATTTATTCGCATCAACGGGTTTAAAGCCCTTTGGCGTATAGAAGCGTAATAAATTCTTTTGATTCAAACTGTCTGACATATCAAGCTTGTTGTCCACATCTGTTTGAATATTATCCAGCGTTTTTTGAAGTTCAGGTGTGGGCGTTGGGATGAGTTGATTGGTTTGGACATTCCAATACTGTCCAGACAAGCTGGCATATTCTGGGGTCATCCAATCCTTATTTCTAAAGGCGACCACTTGGGCATGTTGTTGACTGAGTAAGTCTTGCCCAAATTGGATATAGCGTTGTGTGCTAATGCCTAACAAGTGTTCAATCGTTGGCGCAACATCAATTTCACCACCATAAGTGTGATCAATGAAGCCATCTGTCATGCCCGGCACGTGAATCATAAATGGCACACGCTGCAAATTGGCATTATCTAAATCATTCCACTGATCCTGATTCTTACCTAAAATCGGCGCCAAATACTTCGCATCAGTATTTGAAATGCCATAATGATCACCGTATAACACAACCATTGTATTGTCATATAAACCAGATTTTTTCAGATAATCGAAAAATTCTTTAACTGACTGATCCAAATAATGGTTCGTGATAAAGTAATTGTCCACAATTTTCGACCCACTATTTGTGGTCACAAAATTTGGATCTTGATCTTCTTTATCTAATGTAAATGGCGTATGATTTGTCACCGTCAAATATTTAGCATAAAAGGGCTGCTGTAACTTTTCCAAATATGGGACTGATTCCTGGAACAATAATTTATCTTTCAGGCCCCAAGTTGTGGCCTTTTGGCCGGTCAAATCAAAGTAATCCCCTGATACCCAGTTTTGATACCCCATATGCTTGTAGACGTTGTTACGATTCCAAAAAGTCCCGATATTTCCGTGGAAGACGGCACTTGAATAGCCGGCGCGTTGGTTCAAAATAGCGGGCATAGCCTGAAAAGTCTGATCATTGCCTAATTTAGAAAACAGTGACCCTTGTGGCAAACCAAAAGTCGACGTTTCTAACATGTTTTCCGCGTCCGAAGTTTTACCCTGTCCGACCTCATTAAAGAAATTATCAAAGGCAATCGTACTTTGGCTATGATACAAACTATTCAAAAAAGGCGTGACTTCTTGCCCATTGATTTTACGATCAATAGACATTTGTTGGAAACTTTCCAAGTGAATCACAATCACATTTTTACCCTTGGCACGACCAAAGAACTGTGGATTAATGTCAGCATAGTGTTGTGTCACATAATTTTTTACTTGCGTAAATTCCGATGGGGTAGCACTTTTTCGGACTTGGCTTGTTTGATACGTATTAATGGCATCATAAATCGTAAATGGACCCAACCCTAAATACTTCACCATATATTCCCGGTCAAATTGCCGCGTTAAGAGTTGTGGGCGATCAATATCTGAAAAAAACAAATTAGCAGTCAGGATAAATACCCCGACTGTTAGTAGCTTAAACGGTTGAAAACGTGGCAGCGGGTTACGGTCCAGTTGAATTTTTCGGGCCAACATCAAGCCAATGATCACGAGGATATCTACCCAAAATAAGATGTCGTGGACGCCAAAGGCGATCGCGCCTGCTGCCTTTCCGCCTTGATTCACCGTATTATAGCCCAAAATGGTGTTAATCGACATAAAATCCGAAAATTCACGGAAATACACCACATTCAAGTACAACAATAAGGTCATCACCGTGTCTAAAATGAGTAAGGCCCCATAATAGAGTTGCTTTGGCTTTATGAATAACGTTAAACTGAACAAAATCATGGTAAAACCAATTGGATTGACCAGCATCAACACAATTTGTAACGGATCTTGTGCATGCAGCCATTCAAAATCAGCGCCATAGGCTAGGATTGTTTTTAAGGTAAATAACGTTAATAACCAAGTAAAGAATCCACGCCGCGTATTTAACTGACCTAACCAGTTTTTAGGCGCTAATATTGCCTGCCAAAAATGTTTAAAAAAATTTCTTACACGTTTTTTCATAGTTTCCATTATACCAATAAAGCGATACGCCTGGCGTTAAATCTTGTTATAATACCAATATGACAATTCAAATCTTACATCAAATTGGGCTTGGCAAAATTCATGACGATGCCCTCAATATCCGAAAAGCCGTCTTTGTGGCCGAACAAGGCGTCCCAATGCAGCTTGAACTCGACAATCCCGACATCGAAGCAGCTGCTTTGCATATCGTGGCCTATGTCGATGGTAAATTGGCAGCGACCGCCCGCGTTTTTGAAGCGCATCCCGGAATTTGGCATGTGCAACGCGTTGCCACGCTTTTTCCAATGCGCGGGCAAGGGATCGGGCGTCAGTTATTTGACTACATTGAAAAGTTAGCCCCAGGCTACCGAATTCAAACCCTTGATCTCGGTGCCCAAGTGCAAGCAAAGGGCTTTTATGAAAGCTTAGGGTTTCAACCCTACGGTGACGCATTCATCGAAGCAAACATTTTACATATCAACATGAAAAAAGAATTGGTATAAATCAATTCTTTTTTTCGTAAGCGACTTCCACTTGAATCTTATACGGTTGTTGCACAGATAAAAGCTCACTTCGGGTGGCAACATGACCCAACCCACCCGTCAACGTTACTGACGATAACGCAATGCGATATTTTTCAAGCGCTTGTGGCGTTGGGGTCATCCCCACGGTGACGAGTGTCCCTAATTCGCGCGCCTGCAACTGATTGATGCCACCCACAATTGTGGTTATATTTCCCGCCGTCACCATGCCAAAATAAGGTAACAGGGTGCCAGGATGATTGGCAAAAATGACCGACTGTTGCAAAATAATTTGGCGTTGTGCTTGCGCACCAAGGTGTCCGTAGTCTTGTTTCATGAACCCGAGTTGCAATAAGGCCGTAGCGAGTTGGGTAATATTTTCTTGCTGCGCATCATCGACGGTAATCTCTCCACGCATGACATCTTGTTTTTGATACAGCCCATTGGCTGGCACAATGACCTCATGTTGTTGGTTTTTGTCAGCAACTTGTTGTGGGCCACCCATCATTTTTTCAATCCGCGGTGAGATGTCCCAGCGCATCACTTTATTGGTGAAATAATAAATAATATTTAAAATAACAAAATATGCTAGTAGCGCAAACACGGCTGCAATGAGCGTCCCACGCAGCCAACGCCCATTGGCAAAAAAACGATAGGCAATATACAATAAGTACCAGATACCAACTGCGCCCACCACTGTATAGATACGATCTTTCGTCTTCGAATTTGTCGTGAAAAAACCGAGATAATGATTAATTAAATCAAGTACTGTAAACATTATTTTGCACCTCCTGCTGGCGTCGTTTCAGGCACTGAGGATGAAACAGCCGTATCTGGTGTTTTCGCCGAGGCAGAGCTTGCTGGCGCTGTGTTTTCCGGCACTGACGAGGATGAAGCTTTGGTATCAGAGACACTGGACTGTGACGACGAAGAGGTTGGCTTTGTATCTGATGAAGAAGTCACACTGCTTTCTGCCGTTGTACTACTGGATTCTGGGGTCGTACTACTACTACTACTTGATGACTGGCTAACCGATGATACGACACTCGTTTGTCTCGGCGCGACCTGGCCGCCCTCATGCGTGCCAGTGGCGACATTCACAACGATGTTTCCTGCACTCACCGCAACAATCAACGACACAATTGCCGCTGGTGTTAAAAATGGTGGCGTGCGATATTTTTTTGACATAATTCCCCCAAGATACTTCGTGAAACACAGATGACGATTTTTAAACCACGCGTTTAGACCACGCGCTTTCTCTTCTCATTTTACGCGTATCCGCGTAATCTCGCAAAAAATACCCCTAAAAGCAACGAAAACCCGCAACTGCTTGCGGGCGGACATTAATATAAAATATTTTAGGAGATTTTATTTTAGGGAGATTGAGATTGGAGAGAAGTCCGTTGATTCGTTGTTTGATATCAACACTTGTTGATGTATATAATATAGATGATAGAAATTAAATGGAGATTAAAGCAGATGGCGCAATACAAAACTTATTTGATTGATTTAGATGGGACGATTTATCAAGGCAAAGAACGTTACCCTGCTGGTAAACGCTTTATTGAACGCTTGCGTGCCAATCATTTGAATTATCTGTTCGTCACAAATAATTCAACCAAAACCCCAGAAGAAGTGGCTGATAATTTAACCCGTAATCATGACATCCCGACCACCCCCGATCAGGTCTATACGAGTGCGATGGCCACTGCTGATCATTTGGCCACGCTAGTGGCGCAACAAGCTCGCGTCCTGGTCATTGGCGAATCTGGATTGAAATCCGCCTTGCAGGCCGCAGCATTCACACTCGTTAACCAAGCGCCTGCTGATGTCGTGGTCGTTGGGTTGGATCGTTCGTTTAACTACGACCAGTTAGCTCAAGCTACCCTCGCAATCCAAGCAGGTGCACTTTTCGTAGCGACCAATACTGACACGAATTTACCCACAGAACATGGCATGATGCCCGGAGCCGGGGCCCTCGTTGCTGCTGTGCAGACCGCAACTCAGGTCACGCCCACTGTCATTGCCAAACCCCAAGCACCGATTATGACTGGTGCGTTAGAACGAACGCAAACGGCAAAACAAGACGCCATTATGGTCGGTGATAATTATCATACTGATATTCTAGCCGGAATCAATCATGGTATTGATACACTCTTGGTTTATTCTGGCGTTTCGACGCCGGAACAAATTGCCAAAGTGTCGCCAAAACCGACTCACGAAGTCGACTCATTAGATGATTGGGTATTATAAAAAGCGTTGTTTCACGTGAAACAACGCTTTTTCTTTAGTTTGCAACACTTGTCTGTTCAAACTGATTTTTTCCAGGTTTATAAAAGAGAAAATATAGTAATGCTGAAATAACTGGAATAACTGCTGCGACAAAATATAGATCACGAAATGGTAATTGCGCGTGCAAAGCGCCAAAGGCATAAGGGCCAACACCTAATCCAAGATCCAATCCAATAAAGTAAGTTGATAACGCAATCCCGATTCGGCGACTAGGAACGAGTTTGAGGGTCACAGCTTGCCCATTTGACATAAATGTCCCATACCCCAAACCAATAAGCGCACCTGATAGCAATAACATTGCGCCATTAGTGGTTAATCCTAAGACCAACAGCCCAATGGTTAAAAACGCATAACTGGGATACATCACCATATTTTCGCCGAAACGATCAAATATGCGCCCTGACATAGGCCGTGTGACCGTCACAATGCCTGCGTAAACAACGAAGAAAAATGAGCTAATTGCGACCAAATTCAAACTTTCCGCATATGACGCTAAGAACGCCAAAACACTAGAATAGGACAAACCCATCAAAAAGCCAACAATCGCGATCAACAAGACTTTATATTCAATAAAACTCGATAAACGCCATGATTTAAGTTCAGCAAGATGTGCTGGAGTCAGTTCAACATTATTGATTTGAATCACAAATAGTGCCACAGTTGACAATGCAATTAGAATGACTGACATAATGACAATAAAGTGGAAGCTCGTAGCATTGAGTAGCAGTAACCCAATAAAGGGCCCGATAGCGGCGGCTAAACTGGTACTCAAGCCATAGTAGTTAATTCCTTCACCGCGACGACGTTCGGGAATAAATTCGGTAACGATGGCATTTAATGCCGTTGAGGTCATTCCGTAAGCAAAACCATTCAGTAGTCGCACAATATCTAATGTCCAAATTGTTGGCACAAAAAGATAACCAATGGTCGTGACTAAATACAAAATGGCCCCCCAGCGGGCAACTTGACGCCGACCAATCAACTCTAATTCTTTTCCCATGATGAGACGTGCGATTAATGTCCCAATGATATAGATTCCAGACGCCAATCCCGCCTGTCCAAACGATGCATGTAATTGATCATGCGCAATTACCGCAATAATGACCATCATGAGATAGTACACAAGATATACGATAAAATTAATAATTGTAACTGTGACAAAACCTTTGTTAAATAACTTCTCTTCCATTTATCCGTCCTTTGTTTATCATTACTCTCATAGTTAAGCCTCAAGGCAGCTATGTGGGCGATGGTGATAAACGCAGGACGGTTTTCGCGCCATCCATGTTAAATATCCTCGTTAAAATTTACACCGCGCGCTTGCATGAAAATATTGTAAACGAAAACAGTTGCATTTAGGATACCACTTTTTCACAAAGTAAGCAAAATTTTATTTAATATCTCATAAACACGTCAACTTAGTTGACAACACAACAACTAATTATGATATTCACAAAATAAAATTAGTGAAATTTTGTAGTTTGAAACAAGTAGTGATAATTTTCAGAAAATATAAAGAGAAAACAAAAAAAGAGCTAGCAAACGCTAACTCTCTCACTGATGGGCCTGACAGGACTCGAACCTGTGACCCCTGCGTTATCAACACAGTGCTCTAACCAACTGAGCTACAGGCCCCTCTTATGTCTATT
>NZ_JAAXPO010000007.1 GCF_012396485.1 Leuconostoc holzapfelii | reverse complement strand
AGTCAGAAAGAATTAGATCAAATTAATCATTGGATTAATGCCAGGCCAATGAAAACGCTCAACTGGCAATCACCACGAAAAGTCTTTCAGAAACATGCGGTGTTCGGATGATTCTTGCAATCTGCCAAATATTAAGTTTTTCGTATACCCCCGCCCTCGCTCGCATAATAGAGAGCGCACACATAGGCCTTTTTTGCGTCGGGGAAACATTTTACCATTATTTTTTATAGGAGGGTGACAACCCCAACCCAGCGCCATTGCTGAGTTCTTTTCCGAAAAAAAGACCAAAAAGTGATAGCTAAAGTAACCCCTAACTAACAATTAAATAGCATAATTAACCAAATAGAAACATTATTTCGCTTGGAATGCTTGATGACTCAAATTTATAAACTCATCCTCATGTTGCACGATGATATTCAGTAATGTTTTCAAATTTGTTCACCACACCACCGTTGTTCTATTACTTTACCCAAATTCATCGTCTACATTATTCCATGTTATAAATTTATCACTGTATTAACGCCAATGACTTGTTATGCTCTGGTTGGATGACTGACAAACAAAAATTAATATCATAAATCGCTTGTTTATGTTTTGGATCATTCTATTGCATAAGTTTCAATCGACCTGAAAAAATAATCTCGTAACAATTTATCAGTGCTGTCTGCAATTTAACAGCCACTCTTTATCTTTTGTCACTTTTTAAACTCATTCTTTTTCTGGGATAATTATTGAAGTCGTCAGCTATCCCCCTCATTTCCTTTTATAAACCGCATGCATCCTTTGTTTTGCTAGTTATAACGTTCTCACAATACATCAGCAAAGGCCAAACACTCTTTCACAAGAATCTGTGGCCTATTAGATATTTCAATATTTTTGACTATGCCGTTAAGCTCTTTGTTGCGTGCCGTAATGACTTAAGTCGGGGCATTGTAAAACTTGCCCATTGCCACACATGCTCTTTATAATGCTGGACATACATATCTAGCAACTCGGGTGTCAGCTTTTTCTTGAATGGATCAAGTTGATTTTTAACATCATGTATAAAGCGAATGGTATCCACCCTATACCCATTTGTCGGATTGTTGAGTTCATCCAGATAATCTAAATAATCATCCAAACCACCTGAAAAATAATATACCAATAACTCACGATTACTCATGTCTCTCTTCATCATAGCACCTACTTTATGAGATATGGTTATTATACTGTATATATATTTATATTAGAGTGTATATATGTTGTTTGTGTATCACATTCGAGATTATGTATTACTTTTTCCTATTCAAGCAAATAAAAAACGGCTTAAACGCCGTTACACTGCTTACTTGCTGATTTAAAAAGTTTCCTATTTTGTGTGACATGCTGTGAAATACAATGCAACGTTTTTCATCAAAAAAGGCGTTACATCAAGGTGTTTTGAACCCTGATGCAACGCCATGAAATGTTTAGTGGAGCCGAGGGGAGTCGAACCCCTGTCCAAACTGCCCGGTACATGAACCTCTACGCTTATAGTGCTGTCATTTAAACTTCATGATTGATTCCGCCACAACACATGGCTCACACCAATCACTAACTCGATTCATTTAACGCCGCTGTTCCGAATCTAAGCAACGACGCGATCTGACCTTTTATGACCTAATCCCAGATGTCAGCGACCGAGATTAAGTGACGCTTCACTGGTTTTTAAGCAGCGATTGCGAAAGAGTTTTCGTTTTTTGCAGTTAAAATTTCTGCCCGTTTTAACGCCCGGATGGCGAAACGCAGCCCATGCCCTAAACAACCTGTCGAATTCCAAAAACGACCCCATGCTCTGCTGGTTTAAACACCAAACAAAAAATACTGACAACTGTCAGTATTTTATTATACCATATTAAAATGCTCTGAAACGGGCACGACGTTGCTTTAACAATTCTGCAGGTGTTAAAGCATTTAATTGGGTGAATTCGTCATCTAAGCGCTGACGAATCAAATTAAACACCCGGGGATGATTCCGTGATTCTGGAATAATATATTCAATCACGCCCTTTTCCAAAAGATCTTTGGCTGTGATCCCCATGACACCGGCAGCCTCATCGGCGCGCTTGCTATCTTTCCATAAGATAGAGGCAAAGCCTTCTGGTGACAAAATGGAATAAGTGGCGTTTTGGAACATCCAGACTTGATCACTCGTCGCCAACGCCAAAGCCCCACCAGAACCGCCTTCACCATAAATAATGGCAATCATTGGCACCGTTAATTTCATCGAGTCCAAAATTGACTTGGCAATCGCTTCACCTTGGCCTTGTGCTTCCGCTGTTTTTCCCGGAAAGGCCCCTGGCGTGTTGATAAAGGTCACAATTGGCCGATGAAATTTGTTGGCTTGTTGCATTAAGCGCTGGGCCTTGCGATAACCCCAAGGTTCGGGCGAGCCATTACGCTTACTCAATTTATCTTGAATATCTACACCTTTATCAATTGCAATGACGGTGACTGGCTTGCCATTTAAGGCAGCAATCCCACCAATGACCGACATATCATCCCCGCTCAAACGATCCCCATGGAGTTCGACAAAGTCTGTGAAAATGCCGTCGATGATTTCACGAGCTAAAAAGCGGTCTTCACGTGACTTTTTCACCACTTCTGCTGGCGTTAATTCGTGCTTAAATAATTTTAATCCAATATTGACTGCCATGTTATACCTCCGACACCCGATGTAACTTCACCAACTTAGCAATGACTGCGCTAAGTTCTGGCCGTGGTACGATTTGATCGACAAAGCCATTTTCCAACAACGTTTCCACGCGCTGAAAATCTTTGGGTAGCTTTTCATGAATGGTTGATTCAATCACACGTGCGCCAGCAAAGCCGACTAAGGCATGTGGTTCGGCCAACGTAATATCGCCTTGCATGGCGAAACTAGCCGTCACACCACCAGTTGTTGGATCCGTCAGTACCACCAAGTACAGTAAGCCAGCTTCTTGATGCGCCGCCACTGCCGCAGACACTTTGGCCATTTGCATCAAAGAATTAATCCCTTCTTGCATCCGTGCCCCACCAGAAGCCGTGAACAACACGACGGGTAGCTTCTTGTCGGTAGCATACTCAAACAAGCGGGTAATTTTTTCGCCAGTCATTGATCCTAATGAGCCCATCATGAAGTAAGAATCCATCACGCCTAGCGCCACTTTTTCATTTTCAATCGTGGCCACACCCGTTAATACGGATTCACCCAGGCCAGTTTGTGATTTTGCCCGTGCTAATTTATCAGCATATCCCGGGAAATCAGGATGCGCCATCGTCATATCAGCATCCATTTCTTCAAAAGATTGCGTGAGCAAATCTACGCGTTCTTGGGCTTGCAAACGGAAGCCATAACCACAGTGCGCACACACCCGAAATGGCCCGAGTTGCTTATTATACATCTGAACACCACAATATGGGCAAGCCAAGAATAGACCATCTGGGATACGGTCATTGACTGACGCATCACGTATAATTTTGACTGTTGATTTCTGATTATCGTATAAATCCATATTCGTCCCATGCCAATGATCAAAAAGAATCGGCATGCCTCCTAATCTTATTGCGTAGCAATATCACAATTGCTCATCGCATGCATATAACAATACCGCATATGTGTCCCATACGCGGTATTATCGATTATTCACGTACTGGTAAACTTTCAATCCAGCGTGGTAAGAATTCGCTTTCGAGATAGCGTGTATCAAATTCTCCGCGTTGTACTTGTGGGTCAGCGAGTAACGCTTGTTGGAATGGGCGGCTTGTTTCAACACCACGCACCACGGTTTCATCAATAATACGTCGCATCTTGGCCATGGCTTGCGTCCGGTCTGCGCCGTGCACAATGAGCTTGCCAATCATCGAATCATAAAATGGTTGGATCTTGTCCCCATTAAACAAAGCTGAATCGATACGGATACCAGGGCCACCAGTTGGTAGAAAGACAAAGTCAATGGTCCCAGCACTTGGTGCAAAGTGTTTTTCAGGTTGTTCAGCCGTCAAACGGACTTCAATTGAATGCCCTTGCACTTGCACATCGTCTTGGGTCACTGGCAAATCTTCCCCAGCGGCTACCGCAATTTGTAGTTGAATCAGGTCTAATCCTGTCACCATTTCAGAAACCGGATGTTCAACTTGAATACGCGTGTTCATTTCCATGAAATAAAAGGCGCCTTCATGGTCTTGTAAAAATTCAATGGTTCCAGTGTTCACATAGCCCAAGGCTTGGGCTGCACGCGTCACAATCTCCCCCAACTCAGCACGCATGGCTGGGGTCACGCCAGTTGCTGGCGATTCTTCAAGCACCTTTTGGTTATTACGTTGCAAAGAACAGTTGCGTTCTGGTAGATAAATCACATGACCATTTTGATCGCGCAACAATTGCATTTCAATATGTCGCACGCGTTCCATGACCTTTTCGATGTACATATGGTCATCACCAAACGCGGCCCGCGCTTCGTTTTGCGCATCATCAAACTTGTCAGATAGTTCATCTTCGCCATAAACAAAGCGCATGCCTTTCCCACCACCACCGGCAGCAGCTTTTAGCAATAATGGATAGCCAATGCGATCAGCCACGGCTTTGGCTTCGTCAAAATTACGAATAAAACCTTCGGAACCCGGAATCACTGGTACACCAGCACGGCGGATTTCTTCACGCGCGTTGGCCTTATTCCCCATCAACTCAATCGTTTCTGGTCGCGGTCCAATCCATTGAATCCCAACTTCGCCAACCATTTCAGCAAACAAAGCATTTTCGGCTAAAAATCCATAACCTGGATGGATGGCTTCAGCACCCGAAAGCAATGCCGCGCTTAAAATGTTTTTCATGTTCAAATAGGAATCTTTTGGCTTTGGCCCACCGACAGCAATGGCTTCGTCAGCGATTTGAACATGGAGACTATCTTTATCAGCCGTTGAATAAATTGCGACTGAACCGATACCCATTTCTTTTAATGTTCGGATGATACGAACCGCAATTTCACCACGGTTGGCAACCAATACTTTTTTAAACACAATTAATCTCCAATGATGAATGTCAATTCAGCAGTTGTTGCCTTCTTATCACCAATCCATACAATCCCTTTACCTGTCCCAATTGGGCCACGCAAGCGATCGATGGTTACTTCAAGGCGCAAGCGGTCACCAGGTCGTACCATTTGACGGTAACGTGCCTTTTTAATCCCACCAAAGTAAGCCGTCTTCCCTTTATATTCGGGCAATGACAAGAGTGCTACAGCACCGGTTTGTGCTAAAGCTTCAACCGTTAGCGCACCCGGAAAAGTTGGGTTCCCAGGAAAATGCCCTTGGAAAATTTCTTCGTTGATTGAAATATTCTTGTAGGCCACCGCACGTTCACCAGGGACTAATTCTTCAACCGTATCCAACATCAACATCGGATAACGGTGTGGGATAATTTCCATAATTTGTTGGGTATTCAATACGCTCATGTGTCTTCAGCACATACAGCAATCCTTGCTGTATGCATTTCCTCCTCTTGGTATGTACGCGGAAAACTCCGCATGAATTATGCTGGTGTTACGATATAAAGTGGCTTATTGTAATCAACCACTTCTTCGTTTTCAACCAAAATTTCAGCAATTGTGCCGGCAACTTCACTGTGGATTTCCGTCATCAATTTCATCGCTTCAATCACAGCAACAGTTTCACCAACGGCAACCTTATCCCCAACTTGTTTAAACATTGGTGCTTCCGGCTTTGGTTGCAAATATACTGTCCCAACCATTGGGGCAACAATTTCCGCACCAGCCGCCACTGGCTTAGCCAATGGGTGTTCACTTGGTGCTTCGGCAGCTGCCACTGGTGCCGGCGCTGCCGCGGCGGCAGGTGCTGGTGTCACAACAGCGGCATTTTCATTTTTTGACAGATGTAAACTAAACTCACCGTCATTGATTTGAAATTCGCGTAATGAACTATTTTCTAAATCCGCCATTAAACCGCGGATTTCTTCGATATTTAAACTCATGAATTAAGCCTCTTCGTGCCAGTTTTTGAAAATAACTGCGGCGTTGTGGCCACCGAAACCATAATTTGCACTCAATACATATTCGGGTGCTTGATGCTTGGTGTCAGTAGAGACCAAGTTCACCAACTTTGTGTCATCATCTTGTTCGTCCACACCAACGTTGACGGGCATTTCACCACGAACAATTGCACCAACCGCAATCAAAGCTTCGATTGCACCAGCCGCACCAAGCAAGTGTCCTGTCATCCCTTTAGTTGATGAGACCGGCACATTGTTGGCACCAAAGACAGTGGCAATTGCATGCGCTTCGCCAGAATCGTTGGCACCAGTAGCTGTACCGTGGGCATTGATGTATGAAATCTTTTCAGGTTGCAAATCGGCGTCACGAAGCGCATCACGCATCGCACGTGCAGCCCCTTCGCCATCAGGTGATGGTGATGTCATGTGGTAAGCGTCAGATGATGCACCGTAACCTACAAGTTCAGCCAAGATGTTCGCCCCACGCGCTTGTGCGTGCTCAAGGCTTTCAATGACCAAAATACCTGAGCCTTCACCAAGCACAAAGCCATGACGGTTCTTATCAAATGGCTTTGACGCTTCAGACGGATCAACTTCCGTTGACAAAGCAGTCAAAGCAGCGAAACCGGCAATCCCAATTTCATTGACTGTTGCTTCTGAACCACCAGTCAACATCACGTCAGCTTTACCTGATTGCACACGCCAGAAGGCTTCACCAATCGCATTTGTTGCTGAGGCACAAGCGGTTACGATCGTGTAGTTGACCCCTTTGGCACCAAAACGCAATGAGACGTTACCAGATACCATGTTTGGAATAGATTCAGGCACGAACAATGGACTCACGCGCTTTGGTCCCTTATCATGCATCTTAATGACTTGTTCTTGAATGGTTGTCAAACCACCAATACCATTACCAAGAATCACACCAAAACGCGTTGGATCTTGGACAGTTGTTGGGTTGGCTGAGCCTTCAGGGGCCTTCAAGCCTGCATTTTCCAATGCTTGATCAGCAGCGTCAATAGCGTATTGTGAGAACAAATCCAACTTACGCGCATCACGCTTTCCCACACGTTGTGCTGGATCGAAACCGTCTACTTGACCAGCAACTGTAATCCCAGTTTCTGATGCATCAAATTTTGTGATGGGCTTAATCCCGATTTGTTCATTGAAAATCCCGTTTAAAAATGTTTCGGTATCATTTCCAAGTGGGGTTACGGCACCAAGACCAGTAATGACTACTCGTGTCATGTTGTTCTCCTTTAATTAAATGTATAATCCGCCATCAACAGTCAATGTTTGGCCTGTAATGTAGGCACTGTGAGCTAAGAAGAGTGCTGCTTCAGCAACTTCAGTGGCTTC
This sequence comes from Leuconostoc holzapfelii, assembly GCF_012396485.1. Classification (GTDB taxonomy): domain Bacteria; phylum Bacillota; class Bacilli; order Lactobacillales; family Lactobacillaceae; genus Leuconostoc; species Leuconostoc holzapfelii. Next base: position 81,189 of record NZ_JAAXPO010000007.1, on the reverse strand, counting down.
ACCAAAACGTGAGAGTGGAATGTTCTTTAAAATTTCAGCTTGTGTTTGCTCCGGTAAGACGGCCGTCATATCTGAAACGATCATCCCTGGCGCAATGGCGTTCACGCGAATACCACGACGCGCCCCTTCTTTTGCCAAAGACTTGGTGAAGCCGACAATGCCGGCCTTTGAAGCCGCATAGTTGACTTGTCCCATGTTACCCATCAATCCAACCACAGAACTAAGGTTAATAATTGCGCCATGCTTTTGGCGAATCATCTTCTTAAAAATTGGTTGTGTCACATTAAATGTGCCGTTAAGATTAACATTCACAACTGTCGCAAAATCTGCCGGCGTCATGGCCATAGCCAATTGATCCTTAGTAATCCCTGCATTGTTAATCAAGACATCAATCCCTGGGAAATCTGCTTGCTTGTACAAGGCTTTGATACTTGCTTCTGCGGCTTCAGCATCTGCAATATCAAATTGCAAGGTTTGTGGTGTTTGCTTAAATTCAGCCAAAATTTCTGGCTTGATTTCAGAACGGGCATGCAAAATGACATGTGCCCCCGCAGCGTCAAAAGCTTTGGCAATTGCCAAGCCAATACCGCGAGATGAGCCAGTGACAAGCACTGTTTGATCTGTGAAATCCATCATGTTAGGCTTCCTTTCCTTCCGCAAGCAATAAGTCACGCACAGCATTGAAACTGTCGACATCTGTGATGGCGTAACGCTTGACATCCTTTGGTGCAATTTTCTTCGCAAACTTAATTAATGTATCTGATGGACCGACTTCAATCAAGGTGTCCACCCCATCATCAAGCATCTTTTGCAAGGCTTGCGCGAAGTATGTGGGTGAAATAATTTGCTTGGTCAATGTTTCAAACAATGTATCAGCGGTGAACACTGACCCAGTTGTATTTGAATAGACTGGATACTGCGTCGCCTTGAAAGTTTCACCGGCAAGACGCGTTGTGAGCTGCAATGCTGCATCCTTTAATAATGGCGTGTGGAAGGCACCAGAAACTGGTAACTCGACCATTCGTTGAATGCCAGCATCTGTCAAAGCTTCAACGGCCGCATCCACATCCGCGGCCACACCACCAATCACAAGTTGCGCAAATGTGTTGTAGTTTGCAGGATAAACACGTTTACCTGCTGCCTGCAACGCTGTCAAAACCGATTCAATCAGTGCTTGATCGTCGCCCATCACAGCGACCATCTTCCCCGGATTGGCTTCACCGACAGTTTGCATGTAGATGCCACGGTCTTTGATAATGGCCACGGCTTGGTTAAAGTCCATTGCACCGCTTGCTGTGAGCGCAGAATATTCACCTAAGCTCAAGCCCAAGCCAGCAACTGGTGTTGGTAGGACATCGCCCAATGCGTTGATGATCGCATTGCTCATGGCTAAAATAGCGGGTTGGGCGTAAGCCGTTTGCGTGATTTTTGCCTCGTCATTTGCCACAGCTTGTAAATCATAGCCTAAGATGGCAGACGCTTGGTCAATCGTTTCACGGTAAGCAGGTAATGCCGCGTATAGATCAGCACCCATGCCGGCTTTTTGTGCCCCTTGACCACTAAATAAGATACCTAATTTCATGTTAGTCCCCATGTACAATTTACGATTAACCCTGTGCAGGATTAAAGTGTTGTATTTTCAATACCCATCAAGTCTGTCGCTTGTGCCCAAATATCTGACAAAATTTGTGCAGCTGGTTTTTCATCTTTGATCAAACCAGAAATTTGACCTGCCATGAAGGCGCCGCCTTCTTTGTCACCTTCTTGAACAGCGCGACGCAATGTACCAGATTCCAACTTTTCAATGGCTGCAGCGTCTGGCTTTTCTTTTTGAATTTCAAAGACTTCATTTTTAACAAAATTCTTAGCCATCTTGTTCTTCAAAACACGTGCCCGGTTACCCATCAGTTGGCCAGTCACAATCGTGTCAATATCCTTAGCCTTAATGATCTTTGACTTGAAGTTTGGGTGAATTTCTGATTCAGTGGCTGTCAAGAAACGTGTACCCATTTGGGCGCCAGAAGCACCTAGCATGAAGGCCGCAGCGACACCACGACCATCACCAATACCACCTGCGGCAATGACTGGAATATCCACCGCATCAACCACTTGCGGTACCAATGTCATCGTCGTCAACATGCCAATGTGACCACCAGACTCCATACCTTCAGCAATCACGGCATCAACGCCCTTCTTTTCCATCATCTTGGCCAATGATACAGAGGGTACCACTGGCATCACAATAATGCCTGCGGCATGTAATTCATCCAAGAAAGGTGATGGATCCCCTGCACCAGTAGCTACCACTTTTACGCCTTCTTCAATAATCACGTCAAAGACTTCTCGAATGTGACGACTCAAAAGCATGACATTGACACCAAACGGCTTATCAGTCAACGCCTTGACCCGTTTGATTTCTTTTCGCACATCTTCACCGTGCCAATAACCTGTACCAATAAAGCCTAAACCACCAGCTTCTGAAATTGCTGCAGCCAAAGCACCTGTTCCGGCCCAAGTCATCCCGCCTTCAACGATGGGATACTTCATGCCTAATTTTTTAAAAAGCGGGTTCTCTACATTTACTACCATTATATTTTCCTTTAATCAATACACTATGTACGTGATCATTCAAGCATGATCACCTGTAACATTAAGCTGCCAATTGTTCCTTAACCTTGTCAACCAAGTCTTGCGTTGTCTTGATGTCTTCAGCAACGGCCAACTTGATGTCAAAGTCATCTTCAACACGGTTCAAAACTTCAAACAAGTCCAATGAATCGGCATCGATATCGTTAGTCAAGTCAGTTGTCAAAGTCACTTCGTCTTCTTCCAAGTCAAATTGGTCAACCAAGATTTCCTTAACCTTGTCAAAAATTTCTGCATCTGTCATAATGTTCGTCTCCTAATATTTTTTCAGTATTTTCGTTAGATTTTTACGGTGCAGCCGACTACACCGATACGTTTAAATTTTCCAAATTTGTGCGCCAACCGTTAGCCCACCACCAAAGCCAGCTAACGCAATCGTTTGTCCTGCATGGACTTGGCCAGATTCAACTAGTTCATCCAAGAGAATGCCAATACTTGCGGCACTCGTATTGCCATTGCTGGCCATATTAGTGGGGAATTTTTCGGCAGGCTGGCCAAAACGCTTGGCAATCGTTGACACAATACGCGCATTAGCTTGGTGCAATAAATAATAATCCACATCATCAGCTGAGAGTTGTGCTTTTGCCAATGCAGCTTCTAGCGCAGCCGGCACTTCACGCGTAGCAAAGCTATATACTTCACGACCATTTTGGTGGAAATACGGGTCAGCTGGCGTGATTTCACCCGAAAATGGGTTAGCATTGCCAAAACGGCCAGCAACTAAATTATCGCCCTTGTCACCGAAAGTTCGTAACTCTTCACTCAGTAAGCCAATATCTGCTGTGGTTGTTTCGACCAACACGCCGGCGGCCCCATCACCAAACAAAACGGCTGTGGTCCGATCTTGCCAATCAACCAACTTTGACAAGACTTCCGCACCAATCACCAAACCGCGGCGATAACGCGTTGCTAACAGGCTTGAGGCCACGCTCAGCCCATAAACTAAGCCAGAACATGCTGCACTCAAATCAAAGGCAAAAGCCTGTGTTGCGCCAATGGCGCCTTGGACAATCGCCGCTGTACTTGGTGATAAACTGTCTGGTGACATGGTACTAACGACAATAAAGTCTAGGCTTTCGGCCGATACTTGGGCCTTTGCTAATAATTGTTGCGCGACTTGAATGGATAAGTCGCTCGTATTTTCTGTGGTGACCACCTGACGTTGACGAATCCCTGTCCGTGTATAAATCCAATCATCATTGGTGTCCATCATAGTACTTAATTCGTCATTGGTCACCAGGCGGCTAGGCACTTGACGCGCCGAGGCCACGATCTTTAAGTGTTCCATAGCTCCCCTTCTTACTGCTTAATAACGTTGGCCAGATAACAAACCAGATTATGAATCGCGCGTTTAACCGCGGCAATTTCTGTTGGTTGCATATCCTTTAGCAAATTATGTGCTAAGTCACGATGAAAACCTTGGTGTGCACGATAAACAACACGGCCTTTATGTGTTAGTCCCAGACGAACCACACGGCGATCCGTATTCGATCGTCGCCGTTCGACATAACCTTTATCAACCAACTTATCAATGGCAGTTGTCATCGCACTTGGTGTTAAATGGATCATCTTTGCAACTTGTGACGCACTTTTTTCAGAATACATAGATATCGCATCGATTGTATGCATATCTTTTAACGTAATATCCGAAAAATCACTTTGCTTTAACGCGGCTTCTTCAATCCACATCACATTATTAAACACATCGACGAGTTCACTATTTAATTCTTCAAATTCTAATGTTATGGCTTCATTCATCTTTTTCATCTGGCGAAACAACAAACATCAATTCGGCAGAGGTTGCTGTCTTCCCATCAACTTTGGCTTCAACCAGTACGCTCCCCATGTTAGCGCGTAGCTTACCAAATGTTACATGTAACTTCAAAACATCGCCTGGGACAACCATTTTTTTGAACTTGGCATCATCAATACCAGTCATGTAGGCTGTCTTTCCCTTAAATTGTGGTGATGACAAGATTAAGATTGAAGCAGCTTGTGCAAGCGATTCAATAATCAACACACCAGGCATTACGGGGTTACCTGGAAAATGCCCTTGGAAAAACTGTTCATTGATCGTCACGTTTTTAACGGCAACAATCGATTCATCAGGCACCATTTCTTCCACGTAATCCATGTAAAGAATTGGATAACGATTAGGAATGAGGGCCATAATTTCTGTGGTTGTAAGAACTGGCATAAGTTTTAAGTACGCTTTAGTCAGTGACTGACGTGACTCCCCACGTGCTCGTTGAGGTATCACCTCTTGAACTGGCGCAAGCGCTTTTCCTTTCGTCTAATACTTCGACTATCGAAATATCTAATATTGAAATTATCTCACGATTTATTTCGATAGTCAAACTAATTTTCAAACACAAAAAAAGACACGCTATTCGTGTCTAATAATCTAATATCACTAAGCGATTTTGCCATTCCGTGATGAAATCATCACTCGCCCATTCATGAACACGCGCTGTGTTATAACCCACGGCAGCGTTGTAATAGGTATTGTTCCCGACTTTAAGCGGCGCCGGATGAACATGCAAATGGCCAGTAATCGTATTGATGGTGTAAGACGTGTCGAGTACCTGCCCAACTGCCTGACTTCCCAGCAAAGCATTGGCCATATCTAACCGCGTATTACCATATGGGAACCGCTTGATGTAATCCGCACGTGGGACAAAGTGCGATACCACCACCGTTTGCTTGCGTCCAGCGAGATCAAGTTGTGCCTTTAATTGTGCCATATTTCGGTCAAATCGTTCTTGATCAGATACTGGTTGTTGAATACGGCGATCATACCAAAAGCCATTCTTAAATTGTAAAATCTGTTCTGGTGTATAATCATCGCCGACAAAATCATAATTATACCACCCGTTGTTTCCAATTAAGCGCACTTCTGGCGTTAAATCAATGAATTTATTGTGAAAATATAACGGATCCAAGTCACTTTCAAGCTCTTCATATGTGACACCGTAGCCCATATCGTGATTCCCGGCTAAAAAACGAATCACCACTTTATCACCCAAAATCGCTTGCATGTCACGAGCAAAAGTCAATGATTTTTCAAAATCATTGAATAAGTCACCTGCTATGACGTAAATAGCCACATTTTGGTTCAATAAATGTAACGCTTGCACATGCAAAGCCCGTTGCACATCGATTTTATTTAAATCAAAATGATTATCTGATGAAAATGCAACTCTCACACGCGAACCTTCTTTCAAATGACTGAATAAAGTATAGCATAAATTAGGCGAAAAAGACCGCTAGAACGCAAAAAACCTGCCGAAGCAGGTTTTAAAAATCGCCTGGCGTTATGCGCGCCCAACGCAGATTTTTTCATTGCATTATTATTTTACAAAGTAGCGAAGTGCAACAATGTGCGGATCATGTTTGAAGTGAAACCGTATTCGTTGTCGTACCATGCAGCAACCTTAACAAGTTGTGCATCGTCACCTGAAACGATTTCAGTTTGTGTTGGATCAAAGACAGTACCGTGTGTGTCGCCAACGATATCAGTTGAAACCAAACCGTCACCGTTGTAACCAAATGAGTCTGATTCGTACTTCTTCATTGCTGCGTTCACTTCATCAACAGTCACTTCCTTGTCCAAGATAACTGACAATTCAGTAATTGAGCCAGCAGGAACAGGGACACGAATAGCTGAACCAGTCAACTTACCATCCAATTCAGGCACAACAAGGCCGATAGCCTTGGCAGCACCAGATGAGTGTGGCAATGAGTTTGATGCAGCATCGCGGTTAGCTTGACGCTTTGCAAAGTTTGAGCTCTTAGGACCATCTTGCAAGCTTTGTGAAGCTGTGTAAGCGTGGACTGTCAACATCAAACCAGTCTTAACACCGAATTCCTTTGACAAAGCATTTGCCATTGGGGCCAATGATTGCGTTGTGCATGATCCAGCAGAAACGATTGTGTCTTCTGCCTTCAAGATGTCTTGGTTAACACCGTAAACAACTGTAGGAACCTTACCAGCTGGTGCTGAAATCAAAACTTTCTTGGCACCGGCATCCAAGTGAGCTTGTGACTTTTCGGCTGAAGTATAGAAACCAGTAGCTTCCAATACATATTCAACACCATCGTTTTCAACCCACTTCAAGTCAGCTGCGTTGCGTTCTGCGTAAACTGTGTAGTGCTTACCGTTAACGATAATACCTGTTTCATCTGATGAAACTTCGGCCTTCAACACACCGTGAATTGAGTCATACTTCAACAAGTATGCCAACATTTCTGGTGAAGTCAAATCGTTAATTGCAACAACTTCGATATCTGAAGCTGTGTCTGACAATTCAAGAATACGACGGAAAGCCAAGCGGCCAATACGTCCAAATCCGTTAATACCAATCTTAACAGTCATGTGTTTAGATCCTCCAAAAATTTTTGACTTATGTCAACACCAATATTATAGCACAAAGTTAGCGCACGAGCGAACACAAGCACTTATATTCGCTCATAATATCACAATAGTAACAACCCATAAAAATCTCATTGATGATGACCCTGATAATTAAAAAAACACGACCCAATTCATGAAATGGGTCGTGTTGTGAATGATTATACATTAATGTGAGCGCTTGACACATTGCGTACCGCACCAGCATCGCTGATGGCATTCACGCTGTTTTCAAACACATTATTCAATCCCTGAACCTGGCACAATCGTATCTGGCAAAATTGTGACCGTCACAATGTCATTTTTCTCAGCAGATAAAATCATCCCTTCAGACACTTGTCCGGCCATCTTACGTGGCTTCATGTTAGCAACGATCGCCACTGTTTTCCCAACAAGCACAGTTGGGTCGGCATACCATTTACGAATACCTGACAGGATTTGACGTGGCTTGCCTGAGCCATCATCTAGCGTAAATTTCAACAACTTATCTGATTTTTCAACGAATTCACCGGCAGTAATCTTCGCCGCTAAAATTTCAACCTTTGCAAAATCGTCATAAGTAATCAATTCGCGCGCTGGTTCAGGTGTGGGTGTTGCCGCTGCCTGTTTGGCTTCTGCCTTAGCAGCACGGCCCTTACCCTTGGTGTCTTTTGAAACCAACCCAGAGATAAATGCAACTTCAGCAGCCACATCTTGACGTGGGAAAATAGGTTCCCCCTTCTTAACCACTTGACCGCCAGTTGGTAATTTACCAAAGGTCAAGCCAGCAATTTGTACGCCATTTTCTGGATAGTCAAAGCCAAGTTGTTCATAGATTTTCTTTGGTGCTTGCGTCAAGACTGGTTGCAACAACACAGCAACAACACGTAAGGCGCCAGCCAAATGTGCCATCACGTTCGACAATACTGCCTTTTGTGACGCATCCTTAGCCAAAACCCAAGGTTGTGTTTCGTCAATATATTTATTTGCGCGGCGGATAATTGTCCACACGCTTTCTAGGGCATCAGCCGTCCGCATATCTTGGAAGGCCTTGTTGTAATCTAAAATGGCATCTTCAACAGTTTGCACCAAGGCTTCGTCAAAGTCTGTCTTGCCCGTGTGCAATTCAGGGACCACCCCACCTTCATACTTATTGATCATGGCAACCGTACGGTTCAACAAATTCCCTAAGTCATTGGCCAAATCAAAGTTGACGCGTGACACGAAGTCTTCTGGGGTAAAGACCCCGTCGTTACCAAACGGCATGGCACGAAGCAAGTAATAGCGCACTGCATCCAAGCCATAGCGTGCTTCAAGCACTTCTGGATAAATCACATTGCCCTTTGACTTAGACATCTTGCCATCTTTCATGACCAACCAGCCATGCCCAATGACTGACTTTGGCAACTCAAGCCCCAATGCATGTAACATAATTGGCCAATAAATTGTATGGAAACGAACGATTTCTTTACCAACGAGTTGCACATTGGCTGGCCAGAATTTATCAAAGAGTGCGGTGTCATCTGTGTCATAGCCCAATGCCGTAATATAATTTGACAAGGCATCGATCCACACATAAATCACGTGCTTTTCATCCCCAGGGACAGGAATGCCCCAATCAAATGATGTGCGCGTCACGGCTAAGTCTTCCAATCCAGGCGCAATGAAATTGTTGATCATTTCATTCATACGCGCTTCTGGTTGAATGAATTCTGGGTGGGTCTTGTAATAATCAAGCAACCAATCCGCATACTTACTCATTTTGAAGAAGTACGCTTCTTCCTTGACTAACTCCACTTCGTGACCAGAAGGTGCCTTACCGCCGGTAACTTGGCCGTTTTCATCACGATACACTTCTGCTAATTGGGATTCGGTAAAGTATTCTTCATCCGAAACGGAATACCAACCTTCATATTCGCCCTTATAGATGTCACCCTTGTTAAGTAAGGTGGTGAAAATTTGTTGCACAACCTTTTCATGTCGCGGTTCTGTTGTGCGAATAAAGTCATCATACGAGATGTCCATCAAGGCCCAGAGGGCTTTGATTTGCTCCGCCATGCCATCTAAATAGGCCATTTCTGACACGCCAGCCGCTTCTGCTTTTTGCTGAATCTTAAGTCCATGTTCATCAGTCCCCGTCAAAAAATGGACGTCTTGACCCAGTAAGCGATGATAACGTGCAGCCGCATCAGCCAATACTGTGGTGTAAGTATTCCCTAATTGTAACTTTCCCGAGGGATAATAAATGGGGGTCGTGATATAAAATGTTTGATCTTTTTTCACTGAAAATTGCTGTTCCGCTTTGGAAAATTTATCATAAATGACAGCTGAATCAGTTAAATTAGCTGTGTTGAAAAGGACGTTATTTGGTTCTGACATATGAGTCTCTCTTTCTATTTCGCGTGGTTGATCACGTGACTTTTGCCGTATGAGGCCGTATTTACTAAGCTAATTATAACGAATTTCAGCCTAATTTCATAGTTTTTTCACAGGCAGCCAGGGGCGTGCTTTTAAAAAAACAGGCAACATGCTAAAGTGAAAGCAATGACTATCTTTTAAAGGAGCCCACCATGTCACAACTTACTGCAATCACGCAATATATGCACCAAGCTTTAGCAACTGATGTCACTGGCCATAGTATTGATCACGTCACGCGCGTTTTGGCACTTGCTAACAAGATTTTGGTCAATGAACCAACGGCTGATCCCTTCATTGTTCAAGCGACTGCTTTGTTGCATGATGTCTACGATGATAAATTATTTGACACGCCAAAAGCAGTAGCCGAAGCCAAGTTGGCCTTGCATACCTTTTTAATCGACATTGCGGTTTCGCCAACGATTGTAGCCCAAATTTTTCAAATTATTGATAACATGTCTTGGTCCAAAACGCTTGATGGTGATGCTGAGGCACTTGACATCAATGGCCAAATTGTTCAAGATGCGGACCGGTTGGAAGCCGTGGGCGCCATCGCCATTGCGCGAACAATCACTTATGGTGCTGTGAAACACCGTGTGCTTTATGATCCCAAGATTGCACCGCAGACACAGCAGTCAAAGGCCGACTATCGTCAAGCTAACAGCACCACCATTAACCATTTCTATGAAAAACTCTTGTTGATTAAGGCCCACCTGAATACTGATACAGCGCGGCAAATCGCTCAGAGCCGCCATCAATTCATGTTGGATTTCTTAGCGCAGTTTGAAGCAGAATGGGTGCTTGACAAGTAAAACCATTGACAAACAAATCAATCATCGCTAGAATGAAGTAGTTTTGGAGGATGACATGTTTAAATTAATGACAGCAGTTGCATATTGCTCACGCCGGCGCCTTGTTTAGGACCGGTATTTTGACATACATCTGATCAAACTATCATACGGACTAACGCAGCGCCAACTAGGAATTGAACTAGTTGGCGCTTTTTATTTGCCTACAGGAGAAGCAAAATGAAAAAAATCATCATCATCGTCACCGGTCTCATTGTCTTAATTGGCTTGGTCCTTGGTCTCACTTACCACCAACCAGCACAAAAAAAGACGACACACACCATCACACCGGGAACACTCACCATCGGCCTTGAAGGCACCTTTGCCCCATTTTCTTATCGTCAAAATGGCCAATTAACAGGTTTTGAAGTTGACCTCTCGACCGCCATTGCTAAAAAATTAGCCCTAAAACCAAAATATGTGCAAACGAAGTGGGATTCATTAATTGCTGGTCTGGGTGCCAAGCGCTATGATGTCGTCTTTAATGATGTTGGTGTCACACCCGAACGCCAAAAAACTTATCTCTTTTCAACGCCTTATTTGTACGCTAAAACTGTTTTGATTAAGCGTACTGATGAAACACAACTCAACACATTGGCAGATCTTAAGGGCAAGAAAATGGCACAGTCCACAACGTCTAACTTTGGTGACCTTGCCAAACAAAAGGGGGCTGACATTGTGGCCGTCCCAGGCATGATTGAAGCGATGAATATGGTCACGACTGGCCGTGCGGACGGGGCATTAAACGATTTGGGTGCCTATGCGACTTGGAAGAAGGCTAATCCCAAAGCAGCGACCACAGCAGTCGATGTGAGCAAAGAAAGCCCTGCCACACCAGCAGCCCCACTACTCAATCAAAAAAATACGACTTTGCAAAAAGAAATCAACAAGGCAATTGCACAGCTCAAAGCCGATGGCACCCTCAAAAAGTTATCATTGAAATATTTCAATACCGATTTAACGCAACCATAACCCGCTAACCCAAGCGATGTTTTGGCCTCATCATTGATAAAAGGAATGTTTAAATATGACTGATTTCTTTCACCTCGCAGCCCAGTATCTCCCGCAACTCTTTCAAGCTGCCTTAACTTATACGCTCCCACTCACGCTGATATCTTTCAGCCTGGCACTCGTCTTTGCCGTACTCACTGCCATGATTCGCCTGGCAAAACGCCCAGATACTCGCATTGGCCGTGTCTTGCTTGGCGGTTTAAAGGGCATTGCGTTCTTTTATGTCTGGCTGTTTCGTGCCACACCCATGATTGTCCAATTATTCATTGTTTTTTATGGTTTACCCAATGCACATATCAATTTTTTTGCCAATGCTTGGGTTTCGGCAATCACCGTCTTCTCGCTAAACACCGGCGCTTACGCTTCTGAAAGTGTCCGTGCAGCTATTCTCTCTGTCCCCCATGTCCAAGTAGAAGCCGCAGAGTCACTTGGCATGCGGCCCAGACAAGTCTATGCCAACGTCATTTTGCCACAAGCTGCCCGTATTTCCATTCCCCCGCTTAGTAACGCGTTAATTGGGCTATTGAAAGATACGGCTTTGGCCAGCGTCATCACGATTGTTGAAATGTTTTATTTAAGTCAACAAATTGCCGCGGAAAACTATAAAATTTTAACGATGTATTTATTGGCCGCTTTTGTTTATGCCGTCTTGACCACTGCCCTGTCACTCGCACAACACCAATTAGAACGCTACACTTCGAGGTTTGCCCAATGATTACCGTCAATAATTTAATGCAACAATACGGCGATCGCCGTGCCTTAGACCAAGTCTCAACCGACTTCCCGGCTGGGCAAACAACCGTTATCCTTGGACCATCAGGTTCTGGTAAATCCACCTTGTTGCGCGCCTTAAACCTATTATCACGGCCAGATGCCGGGACCTTAACGCTAGGTACGCAAACCATTGACTTCAGTCAACCCATTGATCAAGCCACTATTTTGGCTGTTCGACAACATTTTGGGATGGTATTTCAAGAAAAAGCACTGTTCACACACTTAAACGTGCTCAAAAATTTAACACAAGGGCCAATCAAAGTGAAGGGTCAGTCAAAAGCCCAAGCTAACCAAACAGCGACTGCACTACTAGCACAATTTGACATGTCAGCACTTGCAACCCGCTATCCATATCAACTTTCTGGTGGTCAACAACAACGGGTCGCTATTTTACGCGCCCTCGCCATGCAACCAGACTACCTCTTACTTGATGAACCCACGAGTGCGCTTGATCCTGAGTTAGAAGCCCAGGTGTTACGAATTTTACGCGACCTCGCACAGCAAAAAAAATCGCTCATCATTGTCACGCATAATATGGCTTTTGCACGCGCAGTGGCTGATAAAATTATCTTTATGGAACATGGTAGAATAGATTATGATGGGTCAGCGGCAGGTTTTTTCAACGCCAAAGACCCACGTATTCAGCGCTTCTTGCATGCCATGACATTTTAGACCGCCTTTGACTTGGCCGGGGTGTGCATTTGGCACTGAAAATCAGCAGCTTTTTTCAAGCTTTATTGGAGACCATTGATGGCAAGAAAACGACGTCCTAACCGCCAAGCGCAATCCCCGCAACAACTCATTTGGCCAGTGATTTTATTACTACTGATTGGCTTTTTCCTTTGGCAAAACAACCAAGACCCCAAAAACAAACAGACGCAACCCACCCAACAATCAAAGTACGCCACGGTTACCGCAGCATCTGACCAAGCCTTACTCAACTTGCAGTGGGATGGCACCCTTGATGGCGACATTGTCCACGTCAACCAAAATAAAGCAACCTTTACCAGTACAGAACTAGGCGAGACTTTCCCTTCCCAAGGCTCAAAGTTACACCCGATTGATGGCTTGAGCTTATCTCCGTTAGATCCTTTAGGCCGCTCTCAGCAAGCTAATTTTGTGGCCAGCAGCGCGGCCATCAACAAAGTCACTCCTCGCCCCGATAAGATTGGTTACGATGTCCGGCCATCAGGTTGGTTCATTAATGATCATTTCGACGGCACCAAATGGGTTGGCGGTTACCACAATAATCCCAATGTGACATTGGGTCATGCCAAGCAGGCCCTCTGGAATAAATCCCATTTAGTCGGCTATCAATTCTTTGGCATGCCCACCATGGTGACTGAAAATATGATTACTGGTACACGCGTTCAAAACGCCTACCCCGGCCAGCTCGTACCTGAAGATGATATCCGCCACGCTATTGATGCCCATCCAAATCTGACGATTCGTGGCCAAGTGACACCACTTTATATTGGTGATGAGCGTCTTGCTCGTGGCGTCCACTATATGGCGAAATCCGTGCAGGACAATGGTAAAACATTAGATTTAAATTACTGGATTTTCAATGTTGAACCCGGTGTAACCATCGATTATCAAACCGGAAAAGCCACCGTACAAAATAACACCAAATAAAAATGCAGCCACTCCTTGGCTGCATTTTTATTTGGGCTCACATCTTACAGTTAGAACACCAGCGAACTCGAATGGACTGGCCCACCACGGTGTGGGTCAAAATAACGAATCGCTGCATTGACCGCACTTGGTGCTTCACCAAAGCCCACAGCAATTAAATCAGTTTTGCCAACATAATGATTCGCATCCCCGATCGCAAAAACGCCCGGAATGTCGGTTTGCATTTCTTGATTGACAGCAAAACCATGATTAGCCAAAGCTGGCTGGATCGTCCACCCTTGAATTGTCTTACTTTCCGAAATAAAGCCATAATTGATAATCAGATCATCAACGACGAGCACATGCTGTTGCGTCGTGTCTTTTACATGCGCTAACGTCAACTGTAATTGGCCATTCTCTAGCCGATCGATCGCCACAATTTTTTGTGGTGTTTCCTGGATCACCGCCGACGCCTGCAACGCATTGACACTTTGTTCCATGGCACGAAAAGTTTCTCGGCGATGAATAATATGCGTTGTGGCCGCGATATCGTTTAACATGACGGCCATATCCACCGCAGAATCACCACCACCAGCAATCGCAATGGTGTGATTTTTAAAACTTTGCTTATCCGTGACAAAATAATGCACGCCGTGACCCACGAGTTCCTCAACCCCGTCGACTTGCATTTTTCGGGGTTCAAAGGCGCCTTTGCCAGTGGTGATAATCACCGTTTTAGCTTGGATTGTGTCCCCCAGCTGTGTGGTCAGCTGAAAACCATCTGTTACTTGGGCAACGTCAGTGACTGTCGTGTTCAACTTGACATCAACAGGAAACATCGCCAACTGCTGTTCTAACGCCGCAATAAAATCTGCGCCTTTCACACCAGGAAAGCCCGCCACATCCAAAATCTTTTTTTCCGGATATAACGACATCACTTGCCCACCTAGCATCGCCAGACTTTCAATTAAAACGACCTTGGTATCACGCAGGCTGGCATAAAACGCTGCAAACATCCCCACTGGGCCGCCGCCAATAATGGCAATATCATATGATTCTTGTGTCATTTTTTAAACTGTGCGCTACCACGCACATCCTTTCAACGCTAATGTCTTTAAAGATTATTATACGCAAATTCAGCCGAGCCACGCAAAATTTCTTCAGAGTGCGTATAATAAAGGTATCAATTTTATTGGAGGAAATGTGCTGACAGATCATCAATGACCTGCGCACAACATAATTATGGCACAAAAGAAAATGATCCTCGATTTGGATACGGGTATCGATGATGCTCTAGCCCTCGCTTATGCTGTCGGCGACCCTAACGTTGATTTGATTGGTATTATTTCAAGTTACGGGAATACTTTGGTGACCACAGCCGCCCAAAATTCTTTAAACTTACTGCATTTGCTTGGTGCCGATGACGTGCCTGTTTTCCTTGGTGAAAGCCACTCGTCAACGACTGATCACTTTGACGTTATGGAAATTTCCCAATTAATTCATGGTAAAAATGGGGTCGGCGACGTGACGTTAGCTACGGCGCCACGTGCTGTTGAATCCCAATCTGGGGTTGATTTTTTGATTGAAGCAGCACATCAATATGGCGATGATTTGATCTTTATCCCCACGGGCCCATTGACTAACTTAGCCACTGCTATCAAAAAAGATCCGGCAGTGGCACAATTAATTGGTCACACCACAATCATGGGTGGTGCCTTGACTGTGCCAGGTAATGTGACCCCATTTACCGAAGCCAACATTCATCAAGATCCAGAAGACGCAGATTACGCCTTTACTCACCAGAAGAATTTGACGATGGTTGGTCTAGATGTCACGTTGCGGACATTACTCACCAAAAAAGAAACCGCTGCTTGGCGCGCTTTGGGGACAGTGGCTGCGACGCAATATGCTGACTTGATGGACTTCTATATTGACGCCTATTACAACCTTGGCATCGATAAAAAAGGCGCTGCCTTGCACGACCCACTGGCAGTTGCCGTTGGGATTGACCCATCTTATGTGACAACCATGCCTTTAGCCATGCACGTCACATATGATCGTGAAAGCGGTGATTATGGCCGCACCATCGGGGACAAAGACAAGCTCTTAGAACCAACCACGACCAAAGCGGCCATCTTAGTGGATACAGACCGATTTGTCACGGATTTCCAACAACTCATGCTTAAAGTCTTAGCTTAATAAAAAGTGTTGCAGGCTAGCTGCAACACTTTTTCTATGCCCGAATTTGGCCATCACCAAAGACTTCGTATTTGATTGTCGTCAAGGCTGGCAAACCCATTGGTCCCCGAGCGTGTAATTTTTGGGTGGAAATCCCAATCTCTGCCCCAAAGCCAAACTCAAACCCGTCTGTGAACCGACTCGACGCATTCTGATACACGACAGCGGCATCGACTTGATTCATAAACGCCGCAATGTTATCCGAATTTTGGCTAATAATTGTTTCGGAATGATGCGTCGTATGGGCATTCACCCAATCAATCGCCGCCGTCACATCTGGCACAATTTTGATGCCCATAATCAAATCATTATATTCCGTATCCCAATCAGCTTCGCTGGCTGGGGTAAGGCGGTCGTCAATCCCTCGACTGGCCTGATCCCCGCGTAACGCCACCCTTGCGGCAATTAGATCATCCGCAATTTTTGGTAAAAATTCTTGGGCAATCGCTTCATGGATTAACAGTTTTTCCGCTGCGTTACAAACGGCTGGTTTTTGCGTTTTCGCATTATGAATAATGCGTAAAGCTGCTGCTTGATCTGCCGATTCATCCACAAAAATGTGGGTATTGCCCGCACCAGTTTCAATCACCGGAACCGTCGCATTGGCCACCACATAGTCAATAAAAGCCGCTGAACCACGGGGAATCAAAACATCAATCGCTTCACGCATATGCAGCAAGGTATTGACGGATTCGTGGGTGATATCTGTGATGAGTTGAATAATATCTGGGTTTAAGTTGTGGTCTATCAGGACATCCCGTAAAATCGTGGCCAACATCGTATTACTATGAATGGCTTCTTTCCCGCCACGCAAAATCACTGCATTCCCCGACTTCAACGCCAAAGCCGCCGCATCGACCGTCACATTAGGCCGTGCTTCATAAATCATCGCCACCACGCCCAGCGGGACAATTTTTTTCACAATCTTCAACCCAGCATGATTTTCCCAAATCTCATAAGGCCCAGCAAGCGGATCTGGCAAAGCCGCCACAGCCGCCAGCGACTCCGCAATCGCTGTTAATGCTTCAGCATCCAGCGTCAACCGTTTTTGCATTGGCCGACTCAAGTTTGCCCCGTACTCGGCCAAATCCTGTTGATTGGCTGCAATAATTTCTGCTTGGCGCATCAACAAGGCGGCCCCCATATTTTGCAGTAAGGCGTTTCGTGTTGACAACGAGAGCCCTGCTACTTGCGCGGTTGCCTTTTGGGCGCGTTGTCCCATTTCGTGTACACTGACTGCCATCTCA
The DNA here is from genome assembly GCF_012396485.1 of Leuconostoc holzapfelii. Lineage (GTDB taxonomy): Bacteria > Bacillota > Bacilli > Lactobacillales > Lactobacillaceae > Leuconostoc > Leuconostoc holzapfelii. Next base: position 64,006 of record NZ_JAAXPO010000007.1, on the reverse strand, counting down.
GTTATTCTCCCTTAAATAGTGTCCCAACGGCTTCACCAGCTAAGACGTCTAAAATCGTCGCCGGATTTTCACCATTGATTAATACCATTTGGCGACCATGCTGCAACAAATAATCAGCCGCCACTAACTTCGTCGCCATCCCCCCGGTTCCAAGCGTCGATGACCCGCGGGCACCAGCTCGGAGCGTTTCTGTCACCGCCGTCACCAATGGAATTGGTTGGGCTGTTGGGTCGTTGTGTGGATTGGCCGTATAAAGCGCATCAATATCGCTTAAGACAATCAACGCATCCGCAGCCGTTTCATGGGTGACCATCGCAGCCAGTCGGTCATTATCGCCAAATGAATGTTGGTGATCCAACTCATCAACGGCGATCACATCATTTTCGTTAATAATGGGAATCACACGTTGCTGCAACATCGCCGCAATCGCATCAATGGTGTGGCGCAACATTTGCTTGTTATGAAAGACATCATAAGTCAGTAGCACTTGGCCTACGTGTTGTTGGTAAAACGCAAAACTTTGATTATAAATGGCCATCAAATAACTTTGCCCAATCGCAGCTAAAGCTTGTTGGGCCGGAATGTCTGTTGGGCGTTTTGCTTGGTGCATCTGTTTTAAGGCCACGCCAATGGCACCCGACGTGACTAAAATCACGTCATACCCAGTTTGTTCCAGTTGGGTTAAGGTTTGTGCTAACCGATTGATGACAGGGTATTTGATTTCCCCAGCTGCATCAACAATACTACTTGTCCCTACTTTAACCACGACACGCCGCCATGGCTTGGCCGTTAGCGCTTTCTCACTCATTTCTGACATACTGACTTTATCCTTTGTTCACTTGTAGGTTAAATTTTAATGACCGCTCGATCTGTCCCTATGCCATATCATAACGATTTCCTCATTTAATCTCCATTATTATATCATGTTCAACCAGCCATTGGACAAAAAACACCAGCCTACCATTGATAGACTGGTGTTTTTGATGTTAACGATCGTACTGATCTAAGAACGCTTGAATTTTGTCACGATAAGCTTTTGGATGATCATGGAAACTTTGTACGTGCTTTGAACCAGAAGTGACCCAAAGCGCTTTAGGCGCCTTGATGGCGTCATACAATGGATAAACCATTTTAGTCGGCACAAACGTGTCCGCATCACCATGAATCAAGAACGTTGGCGTCTTACTTTTGGCAACTTGTTTGAGTGGACTCGCCTCGGCATAAAAATAACCAGCCCGTAACTTTGAAATCCCCGAAACCACATTCACGAATGGGAACCACGGTAAATGATACATCTCGCCGGCTTCATGCTTCGTTTCGTCCAACAGACTCGTGTACGATGAATCAGCAATCACCGCTTTGACTTGCTTTGGTAAATCAGCCTCACCAGACGTCGATAAGACTGTGGCCGCGCCCATACTCATCCCATACATGACAATATCTGATGCTTGGCCATTGCGAGCAATGATTTGGTGCAGCCATTGAATATAATCACGCCGATCTAACCAGCCGTAACCAATGATTTTACCTTGTGATTGGCCATGGGCACGGTTATCTGGAATTAACACGTTATAGCCTAATTCATGGAAGAGTTCGCCATAAATGGCCATCGTCGTTTTATTATTATGCCAACCATGGGCCAAAATGGCTGTTTTATTGGTTTTTTGCGCCGCAGGCACATACCACGCATCTAGTTTAAGCCCGTCAGCCGTGGTTTCATGCCAGATTTGTTTGTCTCGTGCTAAAAAATCATGTTCATATTGATACAGTGGATCATCTTTTTGACGCAGCGCGTCCGGTTGATTGGATTTTGGATCTCGTACCTGAGCAACATGAAAAAAATACTGTCCGGCGATGATCAAAATCACAACCAAGACCAATACAAAGCCGAGTAGCCATTTGACTAAGTTTTGCATATTTGTTTACCCCTTAAAATAACAATTTTACACTACCACAGGCATCTCGGCAAACAAAATTTCTATGACTTTCACGTCATTTCATGATAATTTCTTCATCGTTCTGCAATGTTGAAATGATAAAATGGTATACTTAAAAGAAAATCATAAAAGAGGTATTCACATGGTGTATTCACAGACATGGGATTTAGACAGCATTTATCCCGGCGGCATTACGTCTCCAGAACTGGCAAACAAGTACCAAGCTGTTGCACAAGCGATTCAAACGTTTACCCAACAAGTTGCACAAGCCCAACCAACTGCCGAGACGATTGCTGATTTGTCTGATTTAGCCCAAAATATTGGTTCTGGGTTAGGCACAATTAGCCTCTTCATCAACGGTTGGGCATCCGTTGATTATGGCAATAGCGTTTATGGGCCTCATTTTGACAAACTCGGACAACTCTTTGTCGCTTATGCCACACCCATGAATCAATTTAAAAAATTACTTCTCAGCCTTGATGACACTGACTTTGAGGCTGTGCTTGCCACAGAACGTTTGCTGCCCATCAAATTCTATCTCACAGAATTACGGACCGATGCGAAACGCTTACTTGACGATCAAACCGAAGCCTTGATTAACCAATTTGATTTGGACGGGCAACAAGCTTGGTCACAACATTATGATACGATTTCGGCCGGTTTGTCGCTCACTTATACTGATGCGGAAGATGGCCTCAAACGACAAATTTCTGCTGGTCAAGCCTTAAACATGCTAGATGGTGAGCCTAATAATGAGACGCGTGCCAATATTATGGCGAGTTACGAAAACATGTGGGCCAATGCGGAAAATCTCACAGCTGACACCCTCAACCATCTCGCCGGTTTCCGTTTGACCAATCAAAAAGCCCATGGCCGTCAGTCCTATCTCGAGCAACCACTCGAAATGAACCGGATGTCACAAGCCACTTTAGACACCATGTGGGCTGTGGTAGATGCCAATAAAGCCATGTTCAAACCCTACTTTGAACGGAAAAAGCAACTTTTGGGTCTGGAAAAATTAGGTTGGCAAGATCAGGTGGCACCGTTAACGCACGTCGGCGATTACCAACCACAAGAAGTTTCCTATGATGATGCCGCCGCCTTCATTATTGAACAATTCGGCCAATTCTCACCTAAAATGGCCGCTTTTGCCAAGATGGCTTTTGAGAAGCGCTGGATCGAATCAGAAAATCGCCCCGGTAAACAACCAGGCGGTTACATGGAATCTGTCCCTGACTTACACGAATCACGTATTTTCCTCACTTATACTGGTTCTGTCAACGATGCGGCAACCATTGCCCACGAATTAGGCCACGCCTTCCATTCTGCACAACTCGTTGATTTACCGCTTTGGCGCGACGCTTATGCCATGAATGTGGCCGAAACAGCCTCAACGTTTGCCGAGCTGATTGTCAATGATGCCAATGTGAAGGGCGCAAAGTCGGATGCAGAAAAGTTAGTCTTACTCGATGCTAAAATGACCAACCCAATTGCGATGTTTTTAAATATCCATGCGCGCTTCCTCTTTGAAGACGCCTTTTATACGGAACGGCAAAACGGCGTCGTGACCCCACAACGCTTGAACGAAATGATGGATGCTGCCCAAGAAGCTGCTTTTGATGGGATGTTAGATGTCCGCCATCCCCACTTCTGGTCATCAAAACTCCACTTCTTCATTGACTCAGTGCCATTCTATAACTTCCCTTATACCTTTGGTTATCTCTTCTCAGCTGGTATTTACGCACGTGCCCAACAAGACGGCGATAATTTTGAAGACAAATATATCGCCCTCCTACGAGATACTGCCAATATGACGGCAGAAGACCTTGCCCAAAAACATCTCGATGTCGATCTCACACAGCCTGACTTCTGGCAAGCCGGTGCTGATCTCATCAAACAAGACATTGATGACTTTCTCCAACTATCAGAACAATTTGTATAAAAAAAAGAGCCTTAAGGCTCTTTTTTTGTGGATAATGTTTGCCAAAATTGTAACGTCTGGGCAATGTCGTCACTTTGCGAAATCATACTAATCACCGCCGCACCAGCAACATCAGTGTTTAAGACAGCTGCCAAATTTTCAAGTGTAATCCCACCAATCGCGACGCTTGGCCAACGACTCATTTCAGCAATGGCTTGTAGGCCCGCTGTCCCAATGGCGGGCTTCGCGTCTGCTTTACTATGAGTCAGATAAACCGGACCGATGCCAATGTGGTCAATCCCTGATAAATCTGCAATTCGCGCGTATTCTTGTGGCGTGGAAACAGACACGCCAACAAACAATGCGCCAGCTTGCTGAATATTTTTTTCTGGTGCCCCATCTCCCTGACCGAAATGGACGCCATCAGCCTGTACAGCATGTGCTAAAGCAATATCATCATCAATAACCAGTGGCACATGATATTGATGCGTTAAAGCCCGCACTTTTTGTGCCACCCGCAATTTATCTGTACCGATCAGTGCGCCTGGCCCTTTTTCACGATATTGAAACAGGGTAATCCCGGATTGTAGTGCTGCCGTCAATACTTCAAAAAACTTTGCTTCATCCCGCACATCTTGGGTGCCTAGCACAAAATAGCGCGCTAACATGTGAGCATCAAATATCATCATATACCTCAGGTTGGTTTTGCGCAGTGACAACTGCTAAATGATTAAGTGGCCCGTAGCCATGACCCACTAAAATGCCATCTCGAATCGTCGCATCGACATACGCTTTCCCTGCGATAATGGCTGATTTTAAATCTAATCCCAAGCCCAGTTGAGCTGTGATTGCTGCTGAAATCGTATCGCCTGTGCCATGTGTTCTTTGCGTATCAAATCGCGTTGTTTTCATCCAAAAATGAGCACCACTAGCTAAACGCACATAATCCATCACCACCGGCGCATCACCATGGCCGCCTTTGATTAAAATATTTTGTGTGCCAAATGCGTGCAGCTTATCGGCTGCTGCCATAATATCATCTGGTGTTTGAATCGTCATACCAGTTAACACTTCAGCTTCTGGGATATTAGGTGTAATTAACGTGGCCAGCGGCATCAAGGCTGTCCGCACGGCTTCGACTGCCGCATCAGACAGCAACTGTGCCCCACCTTTGGCAACCATCACTGGATCTAAAATCAAGGGACCAAAGTCAAATTGTTGTAGCGCTTTAGCAACCGTATGCACCGTGTCAGCATCCCCCAACATCCCTGTTTTCACCGCACGAATGGCCAAATCATCTGCTACCGCTTGGAGTTGGGCCATCACCATGTCTGGGGTAATCATCTGGACTTGTCGCACGCCCTGTGTATTTTGCGCAGTGATAGACACCACAACATTCGCGCCATAAATACCATGGGCGGCAAATGTGTTCAAATCGGCCGTCATACCAGCACCGCCGCTAGAATCAGTACCGGCAATTGTCATCACTTGCGGCGTTTCATTAACCATTTTTTACCTCTTTTGCGATAAATGTTTCTAAGTCGTCTTCTGTTAATAAGTATAATTCATCCAAGACTTGGTTGGCAAAGTAGCCAGGCGTAGTCACTGTTTGCGCAGCTTGAACGCCAGCTAACTTCATCATTGCCATCGCCCGCACCGTATTTGCCACGGAAATCTCGTCGCCGTTAAAAGCACCAATCAACGCAGAAAGGGCGTCACCCGTCCCCACATTTGTGGCTAACAACGGCACGTCAACTGCAATCGTTTGTGTGGTCACGCCATCACTGACCACATCCACGGCGCCACTCATCGCAATAATTGCCCCAGTTTTTTGTGCGGCTTGTTGCGCAATGGCTAGTAAATCACCATCACCAGTGGCATCAATCCCATGACTGGCAAAATCAATCCCAGCAAACCAAGCAATTTCTGCTGCGTTGCCGCGAATAATGTCAACTTTGGCATCTGCCATAACCGCTTTCACAGGTACGCTGCGCGATGGTATCCCAACTGCAACTGGGTCAAGGACCACCACTTTTTGGGCTTGATTGGCCAATTGCGCCAATTTAATTGTTTCAAGTAGTTCCGCGCGACGCCAAGTGCCTGTGTTAATCACAACAGCATCACTAACGCCCACTAAATCGGGAAATTCAGCAATTTCACGAGCCATAATAGGCGAACCGCCGACCACGTTGACGACATTCGCCACGAATTGGGGCGTCACATAGTTGGCATAGTTAAACACCAAAGGGGTTGTCTTTTTCAAATCTTTTAAATGCATGATAATCCTCGTTCCTGTGGTTTAGAGACGGTCAAATAAACGGCCCAATAGGCCAGTTTTTTGGACAAATTTTAGAAATAAGTAGCCCAAAACGGCGCCAAAGGTTGCGGCTGGTATAAAGAAAGGAATGTAGAAGTAAAGGCTAGGCACGTGTGCATGATATAACACGTTCATCAGTGGCACAGAAACGACTGCTGAAATCACCCCTGTCCCAATGATTTCTCCAATCATGGCAGCGATATACTTGCCGGTCCGTTGATATAAAATGCCTGCGAGTCCGGCGCCAATCACCGCCCCAACAATGGCCAAAATTGGCCGACCGTCAAGAATCATCCGCAAAGCACCGGTCAAAAATGCCACGGCAATGGCATACCAAGGCCCCAACAGCACGGCGGTAATCACATTAAAAAAATGTTGGAACGGTGCCATGTTGGGGAGTACCACGACACTAGATGTCGCAAATGATAAAGCTGTTAGCACACCTGCTAAAGCCATTTTTCGGATGGTCCGATTGGAACCAAGCCCGGTTGTTGTCGTTGTTGCCACAATTGTCTCCTCTACCTATCTCGTTTCGCCGACTGGAGAAATAAAAAACCGTCACCTTTTTTCGCGTAGGAAAACAGGTGACGGAATAACGTATGCTGGTCAGGCCAGAAAATTATTTGCGCCAATGTATCTCCCTTCGCACGCATTACCGCGATCAGGTTCAATGGGTCTCTCTCAGCCAAAATGGCACCCCAGATAGTTCTATTAGTTTATGGCCTAATTGTAGCGTAGAAATTTAGTGATTGCAAGTCACACTTTTAACCCCACCATGTCTTATCGTCAAAATCGCGCATCGTATGCGTCAATGATAATTGATCGGCTGACGTGACGTGGGAATAACTCGTTGTATAAACATTTTTCATCAACTGCGTCATTTGCTGATAGATCTCACTGGCTAAAAATGTAGCTAAAGCGGCATGGTCTGGCCAAAAAGTCCACAACATATACTCAGACTTACCGTTTGCATTTTGTGCCAGAATCGCATTTTTAGCAACCAATTGTCCGATGAGTTCATCGTTATGCCCTTTGCTCTGAAAAGCCATTTGATGAACAATTTGCCCTTTTAATTCACCAGTGACGACCCGACTATCAAAGGGCATTGGTCGCTTAAATTGCGCCACAAGCGTTGGCGCATCTAAAATCAACAGATTCGTGCCCGATAATTGGGACTCCTTACCGAGATAGAAAAAGTTTGCTGGGTTGGCTGCTTGCATCGCAAGTAAGGTTGCTGGTGCCTGTTCTGGTGCTAATACCAAGTTAATTTTCATAAGAATGGCTCCTTTAATTGCTGCGTCACCTCTGCGGTAAGGTAACTTTGGTTATGTTTCAAAAATTGCTGTACGCCGGCAAATGTTGTCAGATTGTATGTTGATTTGATAACACCAGCCGCACTGAGGTGCCGCGCATAAACAATATCGGCCCAGGTCATCATCGGTGTTTCCCACGGTGCTTTAAAGTCAAGTGATCCCCAGCGATCCGATAAAACCGCAACTGCGCGCTGATAACGCCGATCTTTATCAATTAAGCTTTTTAGGTCTGCCGGTAATAGTTTTTCTACCATATTTTGCCTCATTTAAAGTAGTGGTAATATCGTGCCAAATGGTGCTTGAATACTTAACGCTTGGTCTAGTGGGAGCACCCAAAAGACATCTTGAAAAGCCGTTTTTAAGGGCGTTGTTTCCCCTGCGCCATCTGTAAAAATCACCACTTTGGTGTCTTTTGGCGTTAATTTTTTGCGTTGCAGTGCATCAAAAATCGACTGAAAGGTCGTGCCACCGTTGGCAACACGTGTCAAATATTGAGCCGAACTTAACGGTTGGACTTTACTATCAAAAGCATACAGTTGGACGCCATGCCCAAAGCTTGAGACAATTTGTTGTCCATAAGCTTGCATGACTTGTAATTGTGCATCCGAAATTGATGCCGATTGATCAATAAACACCGCCAGCTGAGGTGAATATCTCGGTGTCGTCCCCAGCAAATCGAGACGATAAGGCTGCCGCCGGTTAAAACGCGTGCGCGTCGGGCTGTGCTGATCAGGTTGCGCATGTCGCCCCATATTTAACAATGCGCGCCAAGGTAACAATGGCGTTGTTAATACAGCTAACGCACGTTGAACTGGCACAGGTAACTGCCCGCGGCCAATCGAATTGACTGGTACAGTTGCTTGTTGCACTAGGGTCACCAAAGCAGATTGGGCTTGTGGTAAGTCACCTGCAATATTCTGCCATCCGGCATGGCTTGCTTCATCCCCGCCACCGGATGTTTTGCGAATGACATCATGTTGCGCCAACTCAGTTATGTAGACCGCTGAATCTTGGTGTGGCGCTAACTCTATCCCATAGTCGGCCCAAATACTTTGCCGCGTCACAAGATTGGGCAACGTGCCTAACCCTGTTGGTAAATATTGATTTATCGCCACATCCGTCCCATAATCAACCACGATCTGACGTTGTGTGACATTTGCATAGCGTGTGGGATGCTGCCAAATCATATGCAATGCCTCATGGGCAAGGGCTAAAGCCATTTGCTCTGGGGTGGCATACTGTTGTCGAACCAATTTGGGATTAACAACCAGTTGCCAGGACCCAGACTGCCAACGCAGCCCCAAAGGCGCCTTGGCATGCGCATCCATCACCCGCCCCAATTTTAAAATGATGTTGCCATAAATTGGCGCCTGATCCAATAATTTTTTGACCCCATCAGCGATTAAATTGTTCCTATCAACAGGCGTCATTTGGCTGCAATGTCCATCATTTTTTGGTAGAGTTGCACGACATTAGGGGCTTCAGATTGAAATAAACGCTCTAAGAGCCGTTGGTCAGCAAGTTGTTTAACGAGTGCATATTGACTGTCCGGTGCAAGCTCAGCAAGCAAGCTTGCAAAGCGCCCGGCATGCGCATCGTTTAGCAGATCAACCGTTTGAACCGCCGTCTGTGTCAAGGTTAATTTTTGCACCTCGGATAAGGCCTGAAATTCCTGCAACACATCATCTGGCACGGTTGGCCCAGCTGGCATCGCCTCAAAAATCATGGCGGCTGTCAATCCTGGGGTTTGCCGGTGAATCGATGCGACAAATTGTGTGGCTACTGCACTACCAACATCCCCTGCCACAAGATCAAATAATAACGTTTCTTGTAAAGGCGTTGGTAATGCCAGTAATTCATAATAATTATCGGAAACACGCTGCCAAGCACGTGGTGTTGGCATAATATCTGTTTGGTGGTTTGTCACTTGTAAGACGTCGGTATTGTCGCTGATAAATTGTTGAATCAGGGGATGGATATTGGGGCGTTTTTCCCCTGCTGATGCCCACGCAAGCCATTCACGAACTGACACTGACATGACCAATCTTGTCGTGCGATCATTAATTGCCGCATCAGCACCATATACAGCATAAGTAGTCGCTTCAAATCCACTCATTTGTTGATCCGGATTTTCAGCAATAATCATGGCAACATTTGCGGGTAAAATCAGGTCATTAATTTGTCGCTGAAGAACCAGATTCATTAACTCACTTTGCACCGCAGCAGTGCCACGATTAAATTCATCCAAAAACCAAAGAATGGGTTTCTTTGGGTTATGTTCTGCTTGTTGAATGATTTGAATGAGGGTGTGGGTGTAGCCAAATTGAATATCAGCTAAGCGCCCGTAGGCACGCGTCGTGATATAAGCTGATTCAGTCATCGGTGGAATCGGAATCGCTAAATCGCCCTTTTCTGATAATGAGACAACCGTTGTAAATAAACGCGCCCCTAATTGTTGGGCAACGGCTTGGACCAAGGCTGTTTTCCCGATACCCGCATCACCAACAATGGTCGGGACATGGCCGGCACGTAAAATTAAAGGGACTGCCGTTAATAATTGCTGATAGGATAATGCCATCTCGTGCCTCCACTTCTAACATCAATTTTACCCCTTCTCAACGTTTCATGCTAAAATAAAAGCATGACAAAACTACTTATTCTTGGTGCAAATGGCCAAATCGCTAAACTGGTGGTGCCCATGCTTGCACATACTGACACGCAAATTATCCGCACATCGCTCCATGCTCGACCTGATCAAGGTATTCAAGCCTTAGATGCTGTTGATGAGGCTGCTTTAGTGGCCGCTTTAAAAGATGTGGACATTGTTTATGCCAATATTGGTGCCGAGGGGCGCCAAAAAGCTGCGGCCAATAGCGTCGTCAATGCCATGCATTCGGCCGGCGTTAAGCGCCTGATTTGGATTGCAACGATCGGCGTGCATGATGAATTGCCAGCACCAACACGTGATCTATGGGCGAACCTCCTCGGCACAACTGATAATGAAAATACCTATATGGGCGATCAAGCTGCTGCCGTAGCGCGTATCATGTCATCTGCTCTAGATTATACGATTATTCGACCAAATGAGCTTTTCGATGAGAATATCATGCAGGCTGTTTCGGTGCAAATCGGACCAGATGAACAAATTATTGGTGGCCCAATCACCCGCACGAGCGTGGCAGAGTTTATTACCCAGGTTATCCAACATCCGGACACTTACGTTGCCGAATCTGTGGCAGTATCTAGCCGTTAAAAAACACCCGAAATTAATTTCGGGTGTTTTTTATTTGCCATCTGGCTTCGCTTCGACATTTTGCCAATAAGAATCAATAATTTTGGCAGATATTTTACCATTGGTCCCATCCAGGTAATTATTCATACCTGGAATCGCCATGGCAACGGCAAAAGGTTGCCCGGGTACATAAGCTACCATAGATTCGGTATACGTATCATGCCCGTTGGTTTTGGTTTCCGCCGTACCAGTTTTAGCATAAACATGTGGTTCTAATTTATGCATATCCGATCCACCCGTGTTCCAAGAATCAGAACCATTTGCCACACGGTTCATCCCAACTTTAATGATGCCCCATTCACTTGGTGTCAGATTCACTTGGCCTTGCACTGTTGGCGAAGCCGTCCAAACTGTCTTTTGTTGGTCGCTATTGGGTTGGCTTTGGAGGATAGACCCGACAACATGCGGTTCAACCAAATAGCCCCCATTGGCAATCGTTGAGACATACCGAGCTAATTGCAACGTCGTGTAAGAATCGTATTGTCCAAAAGATTCATACAAATACTTACCCAAAGCTTCACCAGTCGTTGGCCCACGATAGCCCGCTGTTTCACCAGCAATATCAATCCCAGTCTTGGTCCCTAAGCCAAATTGCCCTAGGCCATTCCGTAGCGTTTGGAAAGCATCTGCATGTAAGGCCAGTGGCGAACCAGGACTATACGTTTGGCCACCAATCTTCATCCCCAATTGCACAAAATACGTGTTGGATGAGCGCTCCAAAGCGGTTGGCGCATCAATCGGCACTGGCTTCCCTGACTTATTCCAATAAGAGGTAATATCTGGTGTGCCCGCAATCTTAATGGCTTGATCGTTTAACACCGTATTACTTGGTGTGATGACACCCTTTTGGAAAGCAGTCGCAAGGACGGCGGGCTTAATCACCGATCCCATGACAATCGCTTGGTTAATGTTCCCCAACGGGTTTGCGGTCTTTTTCCCTGTTGCTGTATCACGACTCACACCGGCCATGGCGTATATGCCACCAGTAAAGGGATTAATCACTGTCGCGTAAGCCCCTTGCACATCACCACCAGGTAGATTATCTTCCAAAATCTTTTGCACGTCATCTTGGAATTTTGCATTGATGGTGAGTTTGATATTATCTCCCGCTTGACCGTCATATTTAATTTGTGATGACTTAATTTGACCATCACTGCCCGTTGTGACAAGCGTTTGTGACGCAGAACCTTTCAGAATCGATTCATACCCCATTTCCAAGCTCGAATTACCAACTGGTTCGTTTTGCGAGTAGCCTTGTGCTAATAATGTATGTAAACGATTATCAGGCAGACCTGTTGATTCATTGGTGACCGTCCCAACGAGTGCTTGGAAGGAATCGCCTTCAGGATATTGGCGAGACCAACTCGTGCCCAATTTAATCCCTGGAAAATCACTTAAACGTTCCCCGATTTCCGCGATTTCTTCATTCGAAACGTCTGACTCTTTAATGAACGTTGTAGACAAGGTATAAGCGCCACTCATCCGTTGGAAAATCATTGCGGCATTATCATTGACCTGATCTGCCAAGTGATGTTGCAGCACATAATTAATCAGCAAGTTGTTGATCTCAGCTGGTGTCAAACTAGCGCCTTTTTTCTGCGTTGTTTTAACCAGCTTGTCTGATATTTTTTGACTTTGCTTTGTATCTGCCAAGTAGAACTCCGCTTTCGCGCGTTCGCTTAGTCGCTGTGTATCAATCGTCAAATACTTGCTTAATTTCAATGCCGTTTGTCGCATTGTGGCTGCCGTCACAGACGTGCCACGTGTGAAAGTAATGGCGGCTTGTGCCTTATTACCGACAATAACACGTCCGGTCGAATCAAAAAACATCCCACGTGGGACATTGCCTTTTTCAATCGTTTGATCACTACGATTCACTTCGCCTTGATAATACGACCCTTGTTGGATGGTTAAAAACGCTAACTGGATCACTAAAGCAATCATCAAGGTTAGCGCGATACCCAATAATATATTTAAACGCACTGGCAAGTTGGCACTGACGCTATTTTTTTTATCCCGATCTTCTAAGTACGGATTACGTTGCATATTTGACCCCAATTTTAACAATAAACTACTTAACTAGATTACCACAAATCAAGTTTTTACGCTAAAATTAACCGCCAAATTTGGTATATTAGAAGCATGAAAAAACGACAATTCTTTCTCTCGCCACTGGCATTAAGTTTTTGGCTCCCAGCTTTGATCATGTTAAGTTACTATGCTTATCGTGGCATGGCACCATTTGGTCAAAACTCCATCTTAACAGTTGATTTAGGGCAGCAATACATCGATCAGTTTGCCGCGTTTAAAACGGCCTTTTTGGCCCATCCAAGCAGCTTCTTCTACTCGTTTAGTAATGCGTTAGGCGGCGACATGCTTGGTGAATGGGCATATTATTTGATGAGCCCATTTAATCTTATTTTTCTCTTTGTCCCAAACATCAACCTCCCTGCTGCCATTTTAGGCGTCACTGTGCTAAAATTTGGCGCGGCTGGCTTGACCATGGCCTATTTAATCAAACGCCTCCAATTACAAAAAGGTTATTATACGACCCTATTTGCCGTCAACTATGCCCTGTCAGGCTGGTTTATTGCCAATGATTTAAACCTCTTATGGCTAGATGCTGCCATTTTACTGCCCCTAGTCATCCTCCAAATTGAACAGCTTTTTGTCCAAAATACTTGGTGGCGTTATGCCTTAATTTTAGGGGCAACGATTATTTGTAACTATTATATCGGCTACATGATCGCTATTTTTATCACTTTATATTTCGTCTGGCGGTTAACTTGGCCACAGCAAAGCCAACCACGCTGGCTGAGTGTGAAACAATTTGTTTACGGCAGCCTCACCGGCGGTGCCCTGAGCGCTTGGTTGTTGCTCCCAACGATTTATCAATTACGGATCGGCAAGTCACAGTATAATTCGCCATTTTCGTGGCGCTTTGATAATAACCCCCTGCAACTCCTGGCAAAATTAATCCCAGGAAGTTTTGATTTTAATCAAATGCAGACTGGCCAAGCTAATTTTTATGTTTCAGCCTTTATCTTGATAACTGTGGTCCCTTTTTTCACAACAAAATTGTGGCATTGGCGCGTAAAACTTGGTGGTTTGGGCATCCTTTGCTTTCTTTTATTAGCAACGACTTGGGCGCCACTGACGTTGTTCTTCCATGGTTTTCAGTACCCCGTATGGTATCCTTATCGATTCAGCTTTATCATCAGCTTTTTTTTGATTTATTTAGCAGCAATGGCATGGCACCCAAACTGGCAACCAAAATTACGGACAGTTTTGGGTTATCTGATCATGCTACTTGTGATTGTGGCATATACGACCAGTAAAGTACATCAACTGCCTGCGCTCGATCAACGCGCAATTGTTATCTTTGCCGGGCTATTTCTGATCACTTTGTCCCAATTTGTGTTGCAACAACATGATCGTTTCTGGTTACCTTTACTATTTGTGGTGACACTCGGCAGTCTCACCGTCAATGTTTATTTGACTTTGAATCACTTTTCTTACCTAACGAACACAGAATACCAAAACGCTATCAAGGCGCTTCAATCAGCAAATCAACCGCTCAAAAAAGATCCCAGCTGGCATCGTGTTGCGCAAACCTTTCAACGAACGCGCGGTGATGCCATGATGCTCGATTATTACGGTGGTTCGCACTTTAGTTCCGCGATGCCAAAAGCTACGCCAACTTTCTTCGGCAATTTTGGCCAACCAGATGGCGATAACTACGTTGCCTACACGAATGGCAGTTTGCTTTCAGATGCAATGCTTGGGATGAAGTATTTGATCACCCCAAACCCCAAAAGCAAGGAACAAGCTGGTGAGCCGAAAACGCTGTTGGTCGGTCACCGGCCTGATACTGCAAATTATCATTTAAATACAACGACGCCAACGACAATGGTCTGGCAAAATCCCTATGCCCTGCCAGTTGCTTTTGCTGCCAACCCAGCAGCATTATCCACCCAATTTTTGACCAACAACCCTTTGGAAAACCAAGCGAATTTATGGCAGGCACTCACAGGGGCGAACGTCTCACCGTTACAGGTCGCAAATTTTGACCAAGCCGTTGGGCATCATGTGACTACCCCAAAAACCATTACGAACGCTGTCATTGCAAAAACGCAATCAAATCGGCCAGCCAGCTTAGACCTTCACTTTACGCCCAAAACTAACGATAGTTATTACCTCACCATTGGCAGTGGGTTACAAATTAAAGATTTTGATTTATTGATTAATGGCCAAATTATTAAACAATTTAGTACCTATCGCCATACGATTGTGATTAATCTCGCTTCGCAGGTAAAAGATCAACCTCAAGTGGTGACGCTGCGATTCAAGCAAGCTAACGCGCTGGTCTTAAATAATGTCACGTTGTACCATATCAATCAAACAGCTTTTCAGCAACAAGCTAAACAACTTGCAACACATCCAATTCACATCACACACCGAAATGAACGCCAACTCACTGGTACAATTACCACAACAACGCAGCAGTCTCTAATCATGACATCCATTCCAAATGCACCAGGTTGGCATGTCACGCTTGACGGGCGCAACATCACACCAATGACTGTCGGTGACTACCTCATTGCTGTAAAAACCACCCCAGGTCAGCATACAATCAGTTGGCGCTACACCCCACCGCTGTTCTGGTTGGGCGTCGTTATTTCCAGTCTGGCACTAGCCGGTGTTTTATTCGCATTTATCCGTCAAAAAAAGCTTGCAAGTTCATAGGCCACATGATATGCTCGTTTTGCTTATTATTTGCGATAAACCCGCAAAATCGAAAGGAAATCATTATATGTCAGAAGAAAAAGTATTTCCAATGACAGCTGAAGGTCGTGAAAAGCTCCAAGCTGAATTGGAAGATCTCATCTCAAACCAACGTCCTGAAATTACAAATCGTATCCAAATTGCCCGCTCATACGGTGATTTGTCTGAAAACTCTGAATACCAGTCAGCTAAAGACGAACAAGCCTTTGTTGAAGGCCGCATCTTGACATTAAAGAAAATGATTGAAAACGCTGAAATCATTGACCCTAATGCCACGGCAGCTGACGAAGTTTCTTTGGGTAAGACCGTGACGTTCAAAGAATTACCTGATGAAGAACCAGAAACTTATGTGATTGTTGGTTCAACGGAATCTGATCCACTTGCTGGTAAAATTTCAAATGAATCTGCAATGGCTGTTGCATTACTAGGTAAAAAGGTTGGCAACAAAGTTTCTGTGCCATTACCAAGTGGTGATAGCATCGATGTTGAAATTCTAAAAGTTGAAAAGTAAGACGTTGCAAAAAGCCTGATACACTTCATGTATCAGGCTTTTTTGCTATAAAAAAACCAGATTGCTCTGGTTTAATCGATTATGCGAATTGGTTAATGTTACCAATAATAATGGCACCGACAACCACAAGGATTGTCCCAATGATGATCAACTTCATTTGATAACTTGACTTCTTTTCACCAAGTAAGTAAATACCACCAAATGTGGCAACGATAATACCCAATTGTGAGAATGTTGTGGCAATAGTTTGTCCTACAGCAGGATTTGCAGCTGAGATGAACATGAAGATGTTACCTGTTGCCCAAACCAAACCAGTCAAAATATTCTTCCAAGTTGGCTTTTCAAACATCTTGTCTGCTTCTTTCAAAACAAAGATGACAATCAAGAAAGCACCAATCACTTGACCAATGGCTTGTGGACCAACGATTGCTGTCATATAGTCAACGCCATTGTTCTTCGCCTTAATGGCATCTGAAATGTAGCCAATTTTGTTCAAGAAGTTGGGCAAAACAAAGTAGAACATGTAGCCAACCGTTGAAATGACCAAGTAAATCAAACCCTTAGTCATACTCTTCGCATCTGCTTGGCCAGAAATACCAGAGTTCAACGCCTTATCACGGGCTGAAATTAACGTGGCACCGATGACAACGGCAACGATTGAAATAATGCCAATTGCCCACATCTTACCAGTCTTCCAGTCGCCCAAAACCACAGCGGCCATCAACGCGTTAGTAACAATTTGACCCGCTGTAGACAACGGAATCGCCAATGAGACACCAAGGTCCTTAATGGCTAGGAATTGGCCGGCTGTTCCGACAGCCCAAACAAGGCCTGAAACAATCCCTACTGTCCAAATTTGTGAGCCAAGGTAGGCGTGATTTGGCATCACGTAGAAGAACATTGTCGCTAATCCAAAGATTAACGCACCAAAGGTCATGCCCAGTGTTTGTTGACCAGCTGAGCCGCCCATTTTGGTATTCACAAGGCCAACTGAACCCCATGCTAGTGCTGGTACAAGTGCCAACAGAATTGCTGCATTCATTTATAAATCGCTCCTTATATTGATCATGTGTGCTAACATGATTTGTTTACTAGAACTATTTTACACGAATGAAAACGTTTACACAACCCTTTTCTCGTATTTTTGTAAACGTTTTCATTCACAATCATTGTTTTTCAATCGTTTCATATAGAATTATCATAAATCCATCTTTTTAATCGTTGTTAAAACAATACCATACTGACTTTTATGATATAACCGCCATAAATTTGATCAATGACTAAAAGAAAAAGCGACCAAATAATTGGTCGCTTTTCTTACTGATCATAGCGCTGTAAGTGCCATGTTTCAATCAAGTTAACTAGGAGTTTTGTATAATTTACATCCGTTGCATAGTGATCATCATACAAAGCTTTAGCAGCTGATTTGTAATCCTTTGCATTCAGAACATCCTTAAATTGTGTTGGGTTCCAAGTATTCCCGTTAACTAAGGTTTCCGCGTGCTCTTTCATACTGTCTTTCCAACTGCTATAGACCGCAAAGCGGGCTTGTTGTGTTTGTGGCTTGCCATCCACGTATTCTGTGGTATCTAAGACCACCGAATTTCCCGGCGTGGTGTCTTGTGTTTTCACACCATAGAAATTGTTGTATTTCGATGACAGCTTTGAATTATCCCAGTTGGATTCGTGCGCGGCTTGTGCAATCGAGATTGAGGCCAAAATGCCATATTTTTTCGCTAGTTCTTGTGCGTAAGGCGCAATTTTTTGAATGAAGGCTAGCCGGCGCTCAAATTCAGCTTTCCCAGAAGTAGCCACCAAGGCCATCACATTAGGGGTGGCCATGCCGTTGGCTCGAAGCGTCTTATAGTAAGGTTGCATCGTCTTATCTGACGTTTGTAACAAGACCTCGACAATCGCCTTGGCTGTCTTGGCCTGACGAAGATCAAAGGCTTGCGGATAAACGTAATCTAAGAGCACCGCCTGCTTTGTGCTTGACTGCTTGATGCCGCGCAACAAGTCAGGATATTTCTTGTACATCTGATCGATCAACTGTTTATCATTGAGCGCTGACAGGATATCTTGGGCTGATACCGACTTCACCTGATCCGCTAGATTCACTGCAACTTGATCTGGTGTTTGTCCAACAGTGACATACCCATATCCTTTAGGCAACTGAGGTTCTGATGTGGGGCCTGCCGCCATTTGATTGAAAATTAATTGCATCGTTTGTGATGGCGATAAGTGATAAGTACCCGCTTGGAGCTTTTCAGCACCCTGGGACATGGCATATTTATAAAATACCTGCCCGTTGGTAATGACTTTTTTCTTTTCTAACGTTTGACCCATTTGCAGGGCTGTTGATCCTTCTGGAATCTTCACGGTTATAAACGTGGTATCTTTTGGATTAAGCGCAGCATATTTATCAGTTAACAGGGCTTTCGCCCCAAACACAACACCTAGTAGCACCAATGCGATGACGAGCATCGTTAAAATCCGTTTGAATGGCCCGCGTTTTTTAGGACCGCGGCCATTGCCAAAAGCCTCATTAAATGGATTCTTGGGATCATATGGCGCATTATTTTGCGCTGCGTCTAGCGCCTCAGCAGCTTGAATTTCATGCTGGTGCCGTTCTTTTCTAGATTCCATAATTCACCTTCTAAAAATTATCTTAAAAATGAAAGCGGCTAGTATGCAGATATACTAGCCGACCCGTTATATTTTATCATATTTTCCCATCATGAAAGATTAAGAGCACATTACTTAAATCGCTCAACATCTCGCGCAATCATGAGTTCTTCATTGGTTGGCACAAGGAGGGCCTTTACTCGGGAATTTTGGTCAGAAATTTCAATTTCTTGCCCACGTGTCTGGTTTGCGGTTGCATCTAGTGTCACCCCAAAATAAGCCAGTTTATCAATAATCATTTGGCGGATGGGTGCTGAGTTTTCACCAATACCTGCGGTAAATACTAAGGCATCCACGCCCCCCATTTCGGCAATATATTGTCCAATGTACTTCACAATGCGATTAACAAAGACCTTGACTGCCAGACGGGCATGGTCGTTTGTCTCACTCACTTCTAACAAATCACGCATATCAGAAGAAATCGTTGATAAGCCTAACAGGCCAGACTTCTTATTTAAGATTGTCAACATCTCCTCATTTGACAACCCCTCATGCTCTTGAATGTAGTAAATCAATGACGGATCAACATCCCCAGAACGCGTCGCCATTGCCACACCCGCAAGTGGGGTGAAGCCCATCGATGTGTCTAATGACTTGCCATCTTTCACGGCAGTGATGGAAGCCCCGGCGCCTAAGTGCAAGGTAATCAGCTTCAAATCAGCCAATGGTTGGCCCAACATTTCTGCTGCTCGGCCAGCAACATACCGATGCGACGTACCATGGGCACCATATTTTCTCGCACCATAACGCGTATAGTATTCGTATGGTAAGGCATAAAGATAATTTTCTTCAGGCATCGTTTGGTGGAATGAGGTATCAAATACAGCAACCGAAATCGCATCTGGTAGCAATTTTTGAAAGGCGCGAATCCCCATCGCATTGGCTGGATTATGCAGTGGTGCATAGTCAGCTAAACGGTCAATTTTTTCTAACACTGACTTCGTGACCAAAACAGAATGGTTAAACCATTCTCCACCCGCAACCACACGGTGCCCCACGCCGGTAATCTCACTAAAGTCAGCAATAATACCGAGGTCTGTCAATTTTTGCAACATAAAATTAATGGCTTGTTGATGATCTTTGATTGGTAAGACATTTTCATACTTATGCATCTGGCCATCTTGTGAGACGGTCACGTTGCTACCATCGGCCGACTGATCTGCCAAGTGTGTGCCTTGGTTCGTTTCGACGCCGTACTTGATAGTCACGATGGCATCATCCATGCCAATGCGTTCGATTACTCCTTGAGCCATTACTTGTTCTGCTGGCATGTCCAACAATTGAAATTTCAATGAAGAACTACCTGCGTTTACAGCCATTGTTTTAGCCATGATTAAATTTTTACCTGTCTTTCTTAAACGTGTACTGATTCGTGACAGGCTTAAAATATCAGGTTTGTTGGTGTTGGCGACATCAACACCCAAATATTTAGTGCATCGTCATCGTATCAGGTTCAGTTTTGCTCTTTATCCAGTGTAACCCAAGCTTTAATATCTTGCAAAAATTTTTTCAATCCATCAATGTCTTTTAATGGCGGATACTGCCCCATCAGCACTTCCCCTTGTTGCCCTACGCCATGTTTGCGTAACACAAGCATTGCTTTTGCTGCGCGCGCATCTTTAAAGAAAGCAGCCGGTAATTGCAAAAAAGCCTTTAATTGTGCTTGATGAGTCAAAAATTTCAATAAACTTTTTGCTTGCTCGCCTGTCATAACATTGGCCGGGACAATTAAATAAACCCAACCATCATCCGTGACAAAATCGAGGCTTTTTTCAATTAGCAATTGATGTACAAATGAACGGCCTGTCGTGGCTTGCGTGTCATACTTTTCAGACGGTTGCAAAGGATAGTAACCCACTGGCAAATCAGCAATGACGGCCTTAGCTTTGGGCGCTTCGGTGATGGCGACCACGTCTTCTTGGTAGAAAGTTGTGGTGCCTTGGTGCAATAATTGGTCGACTGCTGTTGCCAAAGCGAGTTGTGACTCATCGTTATCAATGCCCACACGCTGAATGTCAAGTCCATTCATTTTTAAGACATCATTCACTGTATAGAGCAAATTACCTGCGCCAACAGTCATGTCTAACACGGTGTCACCTGTCTTAAGTTGCGCTGTTTGCATCAAAAAATCAGCCAATAAATAACCAATCCCGTCAGGTGTAATTTGATGGTTTGCTTGCGTTTTATCATCACGGTTGGCTTTTAAAATTGCCAATTGCAACGTTTTCCGCAAATCTGATGTGGCCATGTGCTGCCAATCTAATTGCGCAATTAAGGTCTGTATTTGCTCTGCAACAGCGGGCGTTGGCTTGCCTGCTACGTATTGCACCTGGCCACTTGCGAGGTCTTCAAGCACCTCAGTGAGTGCTGATGTCAAACTCATCGCAGTATCTTGTGCTAAAGCTTGTGAACGCGTTGTTAACGCATCGAAATATTGTGCGATTTTATCTTGTGTCATAGCCTTATTTTAGCGTGTTTTCATGCGGTTTTCAAGGTGCCGGATGGTGCAAAGATCTGGTGTAACCTGTCTTGCCAATACGGATCGTGAGCTGATCTTCGCACACTGAAATGCGTCGTTGATCCAACGTGAAGACCGCTTGATGCGTTTGCTCATAATGTAAACTCGCTTTAAACTGTAATTTATCGAGTTCAGCTAATCGAATCATCTGTCGCTGCGTTTGTAATCTGGCATTCAACACGACATTTTGTAACAGTATTAACCCACCTAAAAACCCTAAAATGACCAGCGCAGATCCAAAAACCGCCCCTGGTTGTTGGATCAGTTTATGGGGCACGCGGCAAATACAGCGCTTCGGTTGCTCGTTGTTTGTTTTCGCCCAGTACTTCAAGTTGCAGATAAGCCTCATGATCTTGCACATCAAAATCTTGCACCTCCGGGATTAAAATAATTTGTCCTGCGCCCTCGCCCGATAATTGCAGTCGCCGTTTTACCACCTCAAGCGTCATGTTTTTACCATCATGACTCTTTAATTGCAATTGATGGGGTGAAACCGCCACGCGGGTATACTTTTGTGCAGTCAATTGGTAAGTGACTGCCCGTAATGAAGCATCTAGTGGCATCGGGGCCTGTGTCCGAAAACTTGGCAACACACATTGTATTGTTGCAAAAACTAAGCCTAAGACACCTAATGCAATCAGCGCTTCTAACAGCGTAAACGCTTGAACCTTATTTTTGAGCATAAGCATGCCAGGCTTTCATCGCGTCAAGACTGTCTTGTTTCATTGCATCATATTGTCGACTTAACTTTTGTTCTTGTTGCTTAAACTGACTTAATTGTTCATACTCTAGCACCAGCATGCCACTTAGTAAGCTTAACGTTATCAACGCTTCGCCAAGTAGAAATGCTGGTTTACGTTTGGACAATGCGATAGGCCCCACCTCCTAAACTAAAAATGATTTTAATGGTATGCATCTGCTGTGTGAGTATGACGGTTGTCGGTGCGACATAGCCCGTTGCTAAAACTCGAATTTTTTGTGGTTTTTGATTCAGATAGCCCCTAGGATAAGCGAGTTTTTGCCCATTAAAACTGATCCTCGTTGCTTGAAAATCGACGACCGCCACCTGCTGACGCGTTTGTGCCGTTAATCGTACTTGTTGCCACCGTGCATCAAATGAGGCTGTCCAACGCGTTACACTCACTTTTGGTGCATTAACAGTCGTCCCAATGAATAGCATGCCCGCAACCAGCCCGAGGACAATCAGCGATTCAAGCAGTGTATACCCCCTACTGGTGTGCTTCATTGTTACTAATTGTAATTTTGAGTTCTTTGGCTTTTTGGACTTGACGGTTGGATAAATAACCAGAATTCACAAGGTCTGTGTAAGTCACCGGGTTGGTATCAGGATGATCGTTAATGTATAAATCAACTTGCGTCTGGATGGTTGAAACCATGGCTGTCGCATGCGTTGTCACTGCCTTTTTTCTTTGGGTATTCAAATTCGGCAAAATGAGTAACATGAGTAGACTAATGATGAACAAGACGATGGCTGTTTCAATGAGTGTGAAACCTCGCTGGGTGCGTTTAAAAAATTTCATTGGTATAACCCTCCAATTGTCTGATACATTGGCAGTAGCATTGATAAGTAGACGGCAATGATGGCTAGGCCAATGATGCCAAAAAGGAGCGGCTGCAATGTGCCAATTAAGCGGTTCGTCCGCTGCATAACCTGTTGTAATTGATTTTTTGCATAGTACGCCAAGTAACCGGCTAGTACCTGAGGTTCGTGACCACGCGAAAAGTAGCCGGCTAACGCACGATTATAATAAGGTTGTTTCAAAATGTAATCCGACAATGTTTGACCTGTTTTCAGCCATCGGCGTGCATCTTCTGCTAAAACCACAGCAAGATGTTTATTTTTTGCCGCACGTACGTCACACATTTCTTCGATAATTTCAGGCACTGTTAAACCATTCGCCAATAAGGTGGCTAATTGTTGCGCCACTTGATAGGTCACAATGGCTTTAACAATAGGCCCAATCCACCATAAATGCGCTAATATGACGAGTCGACGCTGTGCTAACATTTGGCGCCACCGTAAAATACCTAAGCCAATCAAACCAATCAAAATACCAATGATCAGATAAAACGTCTCACTTGTCTGGCTTGTCGTGTTGTCAGGCGCTCCCTGCCATTGCTGCAAAATTGGGTATAAGAAGCACTTCATCCCCACCAGCATGACGAACAGTAAACAAATTAAAACCAGTGGGTATTGCAACACCTGCTTTATCTTTTGCTGTTGTTGCTGAATCTGTGCTAAATTTTGCCCAATTTCAACTAGGGTTTGCGATAAGTTACCGTGCTGATCGGCTAATTTTATCTGTAATAAAATCGGCCGACTAACATCATGGTCTAAAATAATATTGAGTGGGATTCCTTGATTTAACCCATGTTTTACTCGGGTCAACCAAGTCACCCAACGCTCATGTGCCGCCGCTAGAATATCCAAACTTTGCGCAATACTATAACCAGATTGCAACAATTCCCCAAGTTCCTGAAAAAATACCACTTGATCTTGTCGTTTAAAGGTCGGTGAACGTCTGGTAAACATCGTTTGCAATTTGCTTGGTCGCCAATGCATGTGCCAGCACCTCCTGCCATTCTTGCGAAAATTTAGGCCATTGCTCGCCATGCAAAATTCGGCCGATAACATCTGCTGATAAATGATCCACAATGGCCGCCTGCGTCGCAGCCGTCGTCATCACTAAACGCTGATAGGCCACCCCTGTTAAAGCCACTGCAAGTTGTGCGCTATCAACCCCTAAATCAAGTAAACGTAAGACCACATCACGTGCCGACATGGCATGAATCGTACTTAGAACTAGGTGCCCACTTAAAGCTGCTTTAATGGCCGCTTCTGCTGTCAACTTATCTCTGATTTCCCCCACCAATAAAATTTCTGGGCGATGACGCAAAGCTACTTTAATCAATTCATCATAATGAATACCCGCCTCGTCATTAACTTGTAGTTGCACGAATTGCGGTTGATGAATTTCAACCGGATCTTCAATCGTCAATACGAGCTTATGCTCAGCTAATTGAGTTAATAATTGGTACAACGTCGTCGTCTTGCCAGAACCTGTTGGCCCAGACATCAAGAAGAGACCAGCGCTTGGCATCTCATGATAAAGTTGGTCAAATTGGCTCGGATCAAGCCAGTTTTGATCACCGCTTGCTTGATAAATAAGCCGTAAAACCAACGTTTCACGGTTTAAAAAATCACCAACCGTTGACACGCGAATCCATGTATCCTGATGGACGAATCGCCCAAGCTGTGGCCGACGACGTTCAGAAATATTCATTTTTGCCCGGTATTTTACCGCTGAAATCATTTGTTGTGCCGCTGCATTGGTCAACGTCAAATAACGTGATGACCGCCCATCAATATGAAATTTCACAACATAGTGCGTGTCAGTATGTGGTAACACATAAATGTCGTTGGCATGGCACCCAATCGCATCCTCTAAAATCGTATTCATTTGGCTCCCTCAGTCTATCGAGATGATACGGCATGATTGTTTTTTCCTCACAAAAAAAACACGCAAACGCGTGTTGAGTATTTTAAATTTTATTCACCTAAACGAGCACGGAATGCCTTGGTCTCTGCTTCATAACCAGGCTTACCTAACAAGGCAAACATCGCTGTCTTGTAGGCTTCCACACCTGGTTGGTTGAATGGGTTGATACCAAACGTATAGCCTGAAGCCCCCACAGCCATTTCAAAGAAGTAAATCATATAACCTAATGTATAGGCATCTTGGGCTGGCAAATGCACCGCTAAGTTAGGCACGCCACCATCAACGTGGGCTAGGGTCACGCCTTGTGAGGCCTTCGTATTCACTTCATCAATTGTAATCCCTTCAAGATATTGCAAGCCGTCATTATTGTCTGCCTCATGTGGTAAGTCCAAGTTTGAGACCGGATTGTCAAGCTTAACAACCGTTTCAAACAAATCACGACGACCTTCTTGAATATATTGGCCAAGTGAGTGTAAATCAGTGGAATAGTTAGCTGAAGATGGGTAAATGCCCTTTTGGTTTTTACCTTCTGATTCGCCCATCAATTGCTTCCACCACTCTGACAGATACTGCATCGAAGGTTCCCAGTTAATTAATAGTTCTGTTGTGTAGCCCTTATCGTACAAAATGCGCCGTGCTGCCGCATACTTATACGCTTCATTCTTAGTCAAGTCAGCATCTGAATATTCAACTTGAGCATCTTTAGCTCCTGCCATCAACGCAGCAATATCAGCCCCACTAGCAGCGATTGGCAACAAGCCAACAGCTGTTAACACTGAGAAACGACCACCAACGCCATCCGGAATGGTAAACGTTTCATAACCAGCAGCAGCGGCTTCATCGTGAAGCGCACCGCGATTGGCATCAGTTGTAGCATAGATACGTTGCTTAGCTGCGGCTTCGCCGTATTTCTTTTCCAGCAATTGCTTAAAGACACGGAAAGCAATCGAAGGTTCAGTGGTTGTACCTGATTTAGAAATCACGTTCACAGAGAAGTCTTGATCCCCAATAACACGCACCAAATCATTCAAATACGATGCTGAGGTAGAATTACCAGCGAAGTAAATTTTAACACCTTGGCGTTGATCATCTGACAATTCATTATTAAACATCGGATTCAAGAAATCCACTGCCATTTTGGCACCAAGGTATGACCCACCGATACCAATCACGACAAGAATTTTTGAATCACTTTGGATACGCTTGGCAGCTGCCTGAATTCGGGCGAACTCTGCTTGATCATAATCCGTTGGTAAGGTGAGCCAATCAGAGTATTGGGCCCCCACACCTGTCCGGTTGCGTAGTTGTTGATCGGCCATTGTAATTAATGGTTGCATTTCCAAAAATTCATGTTCGGCCACGAAGTTTTCAATGTTCTTTGTATCAAAAGTAATGTGTGCCATAGCGTTAGCCAAGCGTCCCCACGTTGAATCAGGTGGTGGCGCGTTTCCTCCTTAAAATTTGTTAAGCGCTTACAATTTTATTCTATCACAATTTTGATGCGGCTGCGTCATCAATAATGATGGTCACATCTGGATGTGTTTGCAAAACAGATGCTGGGACATCAGTCGTCACTGGCCCATTCACTGTGGCAGCGACCGCGGTGGCCTTTTCTTCGCCAAACGCCATCAAAAGAATCTTTTTGGCTGACATCACCGAAGCGATGCCCATTGAAATGGCTTGGGTCGGCACAGCCGCTGGCTCATCAAAGAAGCGCGCGTTAGCCGCAATGGTCGACGGCGTTAAATTCACAAGATGCGTCGTCGCGTCAAATGGGGTCCCTGGTTCATTAAAACCAATGTGGCCATTTCGGCCAAGGCCTAATAACTGGATATCAATTGGATTTTGTGCCAGTATTTTGTCATATGCCCGTGCTGCCTGTTGGCCATCTGAACTTGCGCCATCGGGGATAAAAGTTTGCTTAAAGGGCTTTTGATTAAATAAATGTTGTTGCATAAAGTAATGGTAACTTTGCGGATCTTGGCTGGTCAAACCCAGATATTCATCCAAATTGACCGCCGTGATGTTTGAAAAATCTAACGCACTGGCCACAAAATGATCATATAATGCAATCGGCGTGGCACCCGTGGCTAAGCCCATGACTTTTATACCTTGCGCCAACGCCGTTTCATAGATTTCAAAAGCGCGTTGTGCGCCAGCACTTGCATCACTTACTTGAATAATTCGCATAATAGCCTCCTTATTGGTCTATACCGATTTGGTCTATACCAATATAATAACACACTTTTTTGCATTTGAAAATAGCAAAAAAGACAGACCTAATGGTCTGTCTTTTTAGTCACTGTTAACCGTTTGTTTTAATGGTAGCGTCACAATAAAGGTTGTCAGGTCATCATCTGAAGTCGCTCGCACCCGACCATGATGTTGATTAACAATCCCCTTGACGATAGCTAAGCCTAAACCAGTGCCACCAGTCTGGCTGTTACGTGAGCTTTCGACACGATAAAAACGGTCAAAAATGTCGGTTAAGGCGGCACTAGGAATTTTAATCCCATCATTAATCACGCGAATTTCCACTTCATCGGCTTTCACTTGCGCAGTCAACTTAATAAAAGTAGCCCCTTCACCATATTTAAACGCATTACTCATTAAATTCATCAACGCGCGGGCAAGTTTATCCGAATCGGCTTCGATGACAATTAATTCAGGATCTACAATCTGTGTCAGTGCCAGATGATGTTCATGGGCCTCGATTTCATAACTGGCAATTAATTGCGCAAATAAATCACCTAGGCTCAACGTCGTCATATTCAACACCGCATCATGGGCTTGGGTTTTCGAGAATTCAAACAAATCTTCGACAAGCACCTTCATTTGGTTGGACTTGCTGTAAGCAGTGTGAATATACTTGGCACGATCAGCCGCACTTAATTGCGTGCCATTCATTTCAACCAGGCCTAAATATCCAATGATTGCCGTCAGTGGGGTGCGTAAATCGTGTGAAATATTGGTAATCATTTCATCTTTTGAACGCTCACTCTCCCGTTCTTCTTCACGAATCGCTTGCGTGTGCTTAGAAATGGTATTGGTCACATCAATTAGGGCCTGCGTTTGCGGGGCATACATCGCTTGCCAGTCAATTTGCATGTCTGAATTATCATTTGCAATGGTCTGCATATCATGAATGAGACGCGTCAAACTCTCAGCTTGACGTAAACGCACATACTGCCAAATCACAATAATACCATCACCGATGACCAACACTGAAATCACGCCCCACTGCCAAAGACTTGGTAGCGATTGTAAGCGCCCCAAGGCCATCGTAGCGGCTGAATACACCGACCAACTAAAAAGCAGTAGCAACAAAGTTGTCACCACCGCATAATAAATTTTTGTGCGATTGTGCTTTAAAAACAACGCCAATTTTTTCATTAGTTTACTTCAATTTTGTAGCCAACGCCCCAAACAGTTTGGATGACTTGATCGCCACTTGTTGCCTCTTCAATTTTATCACGCAAATGTGAGACGTGGACCATCACTGTTTTCGCTGACACGACTGATTCTTGTTGCCAAACCCGTTCAAAAATATCATCTGCTGAGAACACACGATTAGGATGCGAAGCCAAAAGATATAAAATGCCAAATTCCAGCGCCGTTAAATTCACCAAATCACCATCAGATGTCTTCACTTCATGACTATCTTTATTGATGACCAGTGAGCCAATATCCAAAACATCTGGTGTTTGGTCCTGAACAGCATTTTCAGCACGACGTAAAAGTGACCGCACGCGCGCCATGACTTCCAACGGGTTAAATGGTTTTGTCACATAATCATCTGCTCCAGTGATCAAGCCTTGAATTTTATCCATGTCGCCTGATTTGGCAGATAACATCAAGATAGGGATGCGGCTATCTTTACGCACAGTCTTAACCACTTCCAAACCGTTCATGTTTGGCATCATGACATCCAAAATCATCAAGGCAATATCTGGGTTCGTATTGAGCTTTGAGAGCGCTTCTTTGCCATCGGTTGCCATGATGGGTTCGTAGCCTTCATTTTTGAGATAAATTTCAAGTAATTCAGCAATTTCAATATCATCGTCGACAACTAAAATCTTCATCTTCGGCTCCTTTTATTTCTTTGCTTGGCTAGATTCTAAACGGGCTTGCTGTGACAATTGGCTAATAGCCAAGAACCCGCCACCTTGTAGGCCAGCTTGTTGTCGGTTCCAACGGAAGACGCCATACGCAGCGACTGCCACAATAAGATAGGCCAGCGGTGGCAACGTTGGGTTGATGATTGGTGGTAACAAGCCCAAGACAATGAAACCAACAATCCACGCGACTAAGGCAAGCCCAAGATATAGCCAACGACGTGATTTAGGTTCTGCCTGCGTTGCTTTTGGGTCAGGGGTTAACTTCAACACCACCGCAGTATAAATTGAACCCCCAAGGGCTGCAATCAATAGTAGTGAGACAATGCCTGCACCTTGACCTGTGGCTTGCTTTGAAAAAAAGAGTGTTAAACCAAAGACCCCAGCAAACAACATCAAAATTGCCATTGACGTATCCAATGCGAGTTGCCAGAATTTGTAATCATGTAGTTTCTTATTGGACTTTTTGGGATCAAGATATTGTGCCACAGCTTGGGTCGGCGTGCCAAAAAGCTGTGCTGCCGTGGTCCCTGTCCCTTGCGCCGTTAAAAGCTTAGTCGTCACTTCGTCTGTGGCGGCTTCAATTTGTTCTGCGGACAACTGACTGTTTTGAGCTAACAATTTCTTAAAATGAAAAATAAAGTCTTCATTCTTTTTGGTTAATTGGTGTTTTACTTCTGCCATTTTTTGCTTCCTCCAGCAATATGTACACGGCTCCTGCCGCTTAACAGACTATGTGTCCAGGCCATGCTTACACGTTAAATCTAAATTCGATAATGTCGCCATCGTTGACAACGTACTCTTTACCTTCTGAACGCAACTTTCCCGCTTCTTTCACTGCCTTAACGGAACCCAACTGATCCAAATCAGCAAAAGCAATGGTTTCGGCACGAATGAACCCACGCTCAAAGTCTGAATGAATCACACCCGCTGTTTGTGGTGCTTTCATCCCCGCCTTAAATGTCCAGGCCCGTGTTTCTTTACCACCCGCAGTAAAGAATGTCCGCAAGTCCAACAAATGATACGCTGCGCGAATCAACTTGTTCAAGCCAGGTTCCGTGACCCCGGCCATTTCCAAGAATTCCGCCTTGTCTTCGTCCGCTAATTGCGCAATTTCTTCTTCCGCACTAGCTGACAAGCCAATCACATCAGCACCTTCCGTCGCAGCAAAGGCTTTAATCTCATTAAAGTACTTTGAGCTTTCTGGATCCGCCATGTCGTCTTCTGCTAAGTTGGCCACATATAAAACGGGTTTAGTGGTCAACAAGAACAAACCCTTGACAATCTTTTGTTCATCTTCGTTAAAGGTGATTGAACGGACAGATTTTCCCGCTTCCAAGACCGGCTTAATCTTTTCCAAAACGGCAAATTCCGCTTTGGCATCTTTATCGGCACCCTTTGCTGCACGTGCCACTTTGGCATAACGCTTATCAACTGTTTCCAAATCGGCCAAAATTAATTCCGTATTAATCGTGTCAATGTCATCTAACGGGTTAACCACGCCATTAACATGAATAATGTCATCCCCATCAAAGGCCCGCACCACGTGCACAATCGCGTTCACTTGGCGAATATTTTCCAAGAACTTATTGCCCAAGCCTTCACCTTGTGACGCCCCCTTGACAATCCCGGCAATGTCGGTAAATTCAAAGGTTGTTGGAATAATTTTGTCGGCAGGCACGAGTTCTTGAATCCGCGCTAAACGATCATCTGGGACTTCGACCATCCCCACGTTGGGTTCAATTGTGGCAAAGGGATAGTTGGCCATTTCAGCCCCAGCTTTGGTAATTGCATTAAAAAGTGTTGATTTGCCGACGTTTGGTAAGCCGACGATTCCAGCAGTAAGTGCCATGTTTTAGTATGTGACAAAAATTGCGCTCAGGCGCAATTTTTGGAGCACGTTTCCTTTCTTAATCAAACCAATTACGACTCAGCATCTGCTGAACGTAAAATTTTCTTGAGCCGCTTATTGAAATCAAAACGCGACATCATGATTCCACGACCACATTGCGTGCAGCTTAACTTAATATCGGCCCCAACACGCGTAATTTGCCATGCATTGGCCCCGCAAGCATGCGGCTTTTTCATTTCAACAATATCGTTTAAGTTGTAGTCCAATGGTAACACCATCTTACTCGACCTCAATCTCTAACAAATCTAAGATACGACTCAAATCATCATTTGAGACATAATTAATCTCAATTTTACCCTGACCCTTGGCCCCAGCATTCACTTTGACTTTCGTCCCAAATTTTTCTTCTAATTGTGAAGCAATCGCCGTGACGTACGGTGATACCACTTTTTGCGGCTTTTCGGTCTCACCAGCATTCATCTGCTTGACCAAAGCTTCTACTTGACGAACACTTAACTGGCGCGTCACCACCAAAGCGGCAACCTTTTCAATTTGTCGCGCGGACTTTAAGCCTAAAATAGCACGGGCATGTCCCATCGTCAGCTCGCCAGCTTGCACAAGATTTTGTACCGCTGTTGGCAATTTCAACAATCGCACGGCATTGGCCACAGTTGTCCGTTCTTTACCCACTTTTTCAGCCAGTTGAGCTTGCGTCAATTGCAGTTGAGCCATCAACGCTTGATAAGCTTGTGCTTCTTCGATAGCATCCAAATCATCTCGCTGCAAGTTCTCAATAAGAGCCACTGCGGCCATTGTGTCATCATCAACTGTCCGCACAATCGCACTAATTGTCGTTAGTCCGGCCAATTTTGAGGCACGCACCCGCCGTTCACCCGCAATAATTTGGTATTGTTGACCTGCACGGCGGACGATAATCGGCGTTAAAACCCCAGAAGACTGAATCGACTTTGCCAGTTCATTTAGCTTTTCTTCATCGAAATGATGGCGTGGTTGAAATGGGTTAGCAACAATCTGGTCTAACAACAATTTTTCAACCTGTTCTGTGTCACGTGCCTTTTTTGTCACTGACTTTGTATGCTCTAAGGCTTCCTCTGTCACATTGTTTGCATTAAACAAGCCACCTAGCCCTTTACCAAGCCCACCTTTTTTAGTTGCCATATTGCTTCAAGACCTCCTGTGCCAATTCTGTATAGACTTGTGCACCAACTGAACGTGGATCAAAATCAATAATTGCTTGGCCATAAGATGGCGCTTCACTCAATCGTACTGTGCGCGGAATCACTGTGTCATACACCTTGTCCCCAAAGTACTGGCGTACTTCTTCAGCGACTTGTTTGGCCAAATTCGTCCGACCATCATACATGGTCAACAGAATGCCTGCGATATCTAATTCGGCGTTAAACTGTTGTCGTACCAACTCAATCGTATTTAATAATTGGCCCAAACCTTCTAGCGCATAAAATTCTGTTTGTACGGGGATCAAAATCGCATCAGCTGCTGTGAAGGCGTTAACTGTTAGTAAGCCTAAAGCCGGTGGATTATCAATTAAAATAAAATCATAGTCATCATTGACTGTGGCTAACGCCGTCTTTAAACGATACTCGCGTGCATCTTTATCGGCTAGTTCGATTTCCGCGCCGGAAAGTTGGATCGTTGCCGGCACCAAGTCATAATTGTCTGTTGGCACAATCACATCACGCAAAGCCACATTGTCCACAATGACATCATAACTATCGCGTTCAAGTTCAGATTTATCAATGCCAGACCCACTCGTGGCATTGCCTTGCGCATCGATATCTACAAGTAAGACACGTTGTCCTGCTTGCGCCAAGGCTGCCCCCAGGTTAACACTGGTCGTTGTTTTACCGACGCCACCTTTTTGGTTGGCTAATGCAATTATTTGTGCCATTTGGTTTTGACGTCCTTTCTGTTACCACACATCTGTGCGTGTTCTATTGGCACGCAAAGGCGCCAGAGTAGTCTTTCCAAGCTTATCCAATCGGCTTTTTACTTGGGGTACCCGCTTGTCTTGGATACTTTTTTGGTGTTTTTTTAGTTTTTGCGACAATTTGTACAAAACGTGTATCGCCGTTTGGCAAAGTAAATTCGTAAGCGTCACGCAACTGCCCGCCCAATGTGGCTAAGGCTTGCTGGCCATCTGCTAATTCTTGTTCGGCAGCAGCCCCTTTCATGACGAGAAATTCGCCCCCAATTTTGACAAAAGGTAGCGTATATTCTGCCAAGACACTCGTTCTCGCCACGGCACGCGCGGTCGCAAAGTCAAACTGTTCACGATACTTTGGGTCTTGACCGATATCTTCCGCCCGACCATGCACAATCGTCACGCCTGACAAACCCAAGGTTGTGACAACTTCTTGCAAGAAGTTAACACGCTTTTTAAGGGCGTCAACCATTGTGATGTTTAAATTCGGGTAGGCAATTTTAAGTGGTAATGATGGGAACCCAGCCCCTGTCCCAACATCAATCAATGTCCCGTGCGAATCTTGTAAGGCTGTCTCATACTGCGCCACAGTCAAGGAATCATAGAAATGTTTTAAGTAAACATCATTTTTTTCCGTAATGGCCGTGAGGTTGACATGTTCATTGGTAGCCACCAAGAGGGCATAGTATTGTTCAAATTGCTGAATCTGTTTTTCGGTTAATGTCATACCAGCGTTTTTCAAGGCTGAAATAAACTCATCGACTGTCAATTTCTTACTCCATTTTCAAGTTTTTGCAGCACGAAAAGCGCCAATTACAACTAATACTAGAATACCTGAAAAAAGCCTAATTTTCAAGCTTACCGGGGGCTATCGCCGCGTCTTGAATTTTGGCAATTTCTAATAAAAACCACGCATTAAACGCCGCTGCATCAATCGCAGTTGCAACATGAATATTTGTCTGTTGATGCGTTTTGGCATGAATATCAGCAACGGTCGCACCAATGGCCGGTCCAGTGGTCACAACGTCCACCCAATAATCCTTAATTGTGTACTTTTCTGGTGACAATAAATAAAATAGCGTGTTCACATCATGCATCGGCTTGCCCGCTTGCATAGACCCATCACCATAAGCTCGAAACAACCCGGTCAGCATCTCACCCGTCAAATTCATCTGCGACAAGGTCACCATGGATTCTGCCGTTAACAAGGCTTTCAGCGTTACATCTAGGCCAATCATCGTAATATCTAGCCCACTTTCAAAAACAATTTTGGCCGCATCGGGATCTGTAAAGACATTAAATTCAGCTACAGAAGTCATGTTGCCACCCGATAGACTACCGCCCATCACCACAACGCGGTCAATCTTAGCTTGCACTTCAGGGTAATGTTGCAAGAGCATGGCTAAATTCGTGTAGGCTCCCACTGCCACCACCGTTAACTTCTCTTGACTTGCTAACAATGTGTCACGCATTGCTTCAACCGCTGGTTTTTGAATGATTTGTGTCGTTGGCTCAGCAAAATCATATCCGGCCATGCCGCTTGCGCCATGGATATTTGCAGCATCTTGATAGGGTTTAATTAACGGTTTCTCGGCACCGCGTGCCACGGCAACATCAGCACGTTGAAAGAAATGTGTTAATTTCAACACATTTTTGGTTGTTTTTGCCACAGACACGTTACCGGCAACGGTGGTAATAAGCCGCACGTCAAAACGCGGATCTGTGAGTAAAACCGATATTGCGGCCGCATCATCTATCCCTGGATCGGTATCTAAAATTACTGGTATGCTATTTGTCATCTGTCCTGAACGTGGTTGCCACGCTTTACCTCCATCTTCTGTTGTTACCCCCATTATAACAAAATCCCCTCCGAGCAAAGGCCTTGATTTTTACCCAACGAGGTTGTAAACTGTAGTCAATCTAGGAAAGGGGGTCATAACTTTTGAGTCATGCAACACAGTATCGCTCAATCGTTTTGGCCGCTTAAAGGAAAAGCGGTCAATTTGATTGCAGCAGCCGTGCCACCAAACATTTGGTTAGGCACGGCCTTTTTTATCCTAAAAAAAGCACAAGTTGCCAAGGCAACTTGTGCTTTTCGTTTATTGACGCACGGCTGTTTTAAAATCAAGTGGGACACCCACAGCATGGTGATAGAAACCAGAAATCTGTGGATTGACCAGCTCAGGTTGCGCTTGATAATAAAGCGGGTTGAGCAAGGCCTGTTCATGGATAATTTTCTCCATGCCTTGTTCGTCAACTGCGCGTTGCGAATCATTTGTCGCGTCAACCCCGGTAGCCTTTGCCAATAAGGCATCGTAAGCTGGGGTACTATTGTGGTTATAGTTGTTAGGATTGTCTGTCGCTGCCAAATCTAAGAAAGTCGTTGGTTCAGCATAATCGGCACCCCATTGTGTCAGCATAATTTGGAAATTTTTGTTCGTCCCATCTTGCAAACGCTGCTTAAACGGCACGAACTTTTCCGTCACCTTCAAGCCGGGTAATACCTTACTCCATTGGCCTTGCAAATAATTCACAACATCTTTGGCATTGGCCACACGATCCGTATCAGCTTCAATTTCCAGTGTGACCGACGTTGCACCAATTTCTGCCAACCCTGCTTTAAACAAGGCCTGGGCTTTGGTCGGATCATAGCTATAATCTTGCTTCGCATAAGTTGCAAAATCTTCACCATTGGCTTGACTTAAGCCTTTTGGCGTAAAGGTTGTGGCAGATGTTGACGTCCCAGACAAGACCTGAGCGTTTAACTCTGGCCGATTAGTTGCCAAATTCAACGCTTGTCGAATTTTATCATTGGTCAAAGCTTTCACACTGCCAGATTGGTTATAAGCTAAGTAGACCGTTGTCGCTTGAGGCGTTACGCGGTAGCCTTTATTCCCTTTATTCGCTTGGGCCAGTTGGGGTGTATTGACTAAAGCCGCATCTAATTTCCCAGTCTTATACATTTGAACGGCAACTTCAGGCTTTTGAATCACTTGGAAATCAATTTCTGGTGTCTTGACATGCTTGGCATCCCAATAATTATCATTTTTAACTAACTTAAATTCGTTATTCGTCCCTTGCCAACCTTCAAATTTGTAAGGCCCATTGTAAAGCGACTTAGCAGACGTCGTCGCAAATCCTTTCCCCTGCTTAGTCACAAACTTTTCCTGTTGCGGGAAGAAAGTCGGGAAAGTCAGCAAACTTTCAAATTGTGGCATTGGCTTTTCTAATGTGACCGTCAAAACATTACCTTTAGCGGTGATGCCGAGTGTTTTTTTATCCGCTTGCCCAGCTTGAATTTTGTCAGCATTTTTAATGCCACTGTACAGATAGGCATATTCAGACTTCGTGGCAGGATCGTTAGCACGCTGCCAACCATAAACAAAATCTGCTGCTGTCAGCTTTGACCCATCTGACCACTTTAAATTAGGGCGTAACGTAATGGTCCATGTTTTACCATCTGCTGACGCTTTGACTGATTGCGCTTGGGCAGGTTGTGGTGTGCCGTTCTTATCGGCGCGCATCAACCCTTCCCCTGCATTACCAGCAATATCCATCGAATACTCATCCGTGATTGTTGCTGTGTCCAACCCATTTAATGGCGTCGGTAGTGAAAAATGTAACACCTGATGATTGCCGCCTTGTGAGTTACCCCAAAGTCCTGCTGCCCGTGTACCAACTAACGCGACGACGACCACTGCGCCACCAGCCGCATATTTTTGCCAATTCTTCATTTGCTTCACCCATTATTATTTTTGATAAATCTCATTATAATCTCATGATATAATAATTTCAAGTGTTTATATTATTATCTTTGACGTGAATTTACATCGAACACGCTTTTAAAAATGATATTACGATTTGAATATGAGACCACTTTATTAAAATGTTACTTTTAGGAAGCAAAAAAATAGGCGTGTCAAATTTTATATGTTATATTATATATCTAACAAATTTTAACACTAAGGGTATTGAAGATATGACTGGACTGGAATACAATATTAGCACTGAATGGAGTCGCGACGTTTACGGCCAAGCGACAGGAGATACGGCATTAGAGCATGTCCCTGCACGTGTTCAGCAGCTTTGGGAGGACTTCCGACACGCCCATCATCTCCCTAACGATGCACAAATAGTTGAATTTGACCGAATTTTGACTGATTTTCAGACAAATGAATGGTCTGCATAAAAACAGCCGCTTGACGAAACGTCAAGCGGCTGTTTTTTAATCACCAAAGGCGTGATAAAGTAACTGTTCATAATGCTGATAAAGCACTGCGTAGCGATTCATGCCACCTTTTTCCCAAGGTTTTGGTCGGCCACAAAAATGCAAAATTACTGTATTTTTAATCACCCATTGCATATCGACCTCGCCAAGACTTTTAGCAAAGTGGACGATGTTATCGCGGGTATCATAATTCCAAATCTCTTCAGGTAACGGCAAAATTTCCTCCCCGTATAAGAAATTTAAAATATCTTGGTCGGGTAAAATTAATTCTTTGCCCCGTTTCGTAATGACATCCAAAATATCTGTTAAGTGGATACGCGCTCGCATTTTGTCAAGATCCATCAACATCACACCTGAATTAAAATAAGCCTGTTTCGTGCCTAAACGCACGTGATTAATCGTTTGCGTAATGCCGGTCAATCCCATATGACTTGCCGCAGCCATCATATGTGTGTTTAATGGTAAATCATATAACGGTTTAATGGGGTTAATGACCAAAATATCTGGATCAAGATAGATGACCCGTTTGAGCGTTGCTGGTAAATAGGCGCCACAAAGTAGGCGGAAATACATTTCTGGTGGGTATTGTTTGAACGTTGGCGCAGCATCCCATAACGTCATGTCAACTTTTATCACATGTAATGTAAACCCCAACTGCGCAACAAAATTAGCCAGTGCCGATAATGCTTCATCCGTAATGCCAGCATGCAACAACCAAATATCAAAAGCCTGCTGACGATTGTTTTGTTGAAGTGAAAATAACAGTACTTTTAACGGTTTAATGTAGTTAGCATCTACCGTCACTAGAACATTGATTGACTCTCCCGTGAGGCGATTTTGTCCCAAATTATCTCTATTCATAACTTATATTATACACAATTTTAATGCGGCCATCGCACCAAGAAAGCCAACTATAGTATAATAAGGGGCATTGGAGCCGAAAACATGAATAAAATATTAAAAGAACAATTTCTGATTGATAACCTTTCTGATGAGCAACAACATGTCATTGCCGACATGAACACTTACATTGCACAACACCTAGACAAAAAAGACCATGCCGTAGCGGTTATACAAGGCGCCGCTGGGACTGGTAAATCCGTGGTGCTGATGCAATTGGTGAAACAATACATGACAGACAAGCGATTTAAAACCGCCCTTGTTGTCAACCATCCCGAATTATATAAGGCGTACCAAGATATGGCCAAAGCATTCCCCGGCCTGAATCCCAAAGCCATCCGCCGGCCCACGGCACTAATCAACGACGCTCAGAAAAATCATCGCCAATATGATGTGATTTTTGTTGATGAAGCGCATCTTCTCTACTCAAAATCTGAACCATACGCGCATTACCGCGGTAACAATCAGTTAACTGATCTGATGAACCTTGCCAAAGTTGTTGTCGTTGTCTACGATTTCAATCAAGTCTTCCAATCCAAAATGTATTGGTCACATGACTTACTACGCAAAACGATCAGCCAACACCCTCATCGTCAATTTGATCTAGATTTCCAGTATCGGATGGTGGCTAGCCCGGCACAAGTGGACTGGCTGGATCGCCTGACGGCCCAACAGCCACTAACCCCGTTCCCAAATGATAGTCCGTTTGAATTTGAAGTGTTTGCCACTGCCGGTGAACTCTATGAGAAAATCAAAGCACAAAACCAAGCCGTTGGCCTGAGCCGTGTCGTGGCCACTTCTGGTTTTCCACGCATTGATGGGCGCCACAATGTCGAAATGGACACCTTTTCCTTGCCATGGGATGAATGGGATCCACAGCGCACACACTGGGCGAAGCGCGAATCATCTATTACCCAAGTCGGCACAATTTATACCTTGCAAGGCTTTGATTTGAACTATGTCGGCATGATTATTGGGCCATCTTTTGGTTATGATCCCAAAACCGATAAAATGACGATTATCCCAGAAAAATATTCCCACAAGGAAATTTTTAAAAAGCGCCAAGATATGCAATTCACAGCAGCACAATACCAAGACTTTATTGCCAATGTCTTAAACGTCCTGATCAAACGCGGCAAGTACGGTCTTTACCTCACCGCTTATGATGACGCGTTGCGTCAACGTCTGTTGGCACTGCAAGCCAAATAAAAGCACGCCGTCACTCGGCGTGCTTTTTAATGACTTTTAACACAACAAAAAAGCTACCTCTAAATGAGGTAGCTTTTTAAGATGCCGTCGGTGGGAGTCGAACCCACACGGTGTTGCCACCACTGGATTTTGAGTCCAGCGCGTCTGCCAATTCCGCCACAACGGCATGTATTCTTGTGTTGTTTTTTCGTATCAAACAACTATATAAGAATACCAAGAATTAACAAGTTCGTCAACCCCTTTTTCTAAATTTGCCCAATTAGTTGACGACATCGTGATGAAAGACATGATCTACGTGCTTTAAAGCATTATCTAACAAAATTAAAATATGCGAATCACTGAGGCAATACAAAACCAGACGGCCTTGACGTTGCGTTGTGACGAGCTGTGCTTCCCGCAATACCTTGAGTTGATGCGAGACAGCGGACTGTTCCATATCGAGTTGCGCAATAATTTCTGAAACCGTATAAGGCCGTTCTTGCAAAAGCGTCAAGATAGTCAAGCGCTGTCGGTTGCCTAGTATTTTAAATATTTGTTCCAATTCATTAATCGATTTTTTGTTCATACTCCTATTATAACAGGCTGAACAAATACTGTATGGTCCCTGCATCAAATAAAACATAACTACCAAGCAAGAGATAAATGACCAGTTGCACCCGATCGCCATATCGGGTCATGAAACGATGCACGGGTGCAAAATCTGTAAATTTTTTTGCCAAAAAGATGACAATGGTCAAAACAAACACGAAGATTGCCAAAATCGCTGGTAAATAAACAAAATTAGCCAGTGTGAAGTACGGAATATACAGGGCCAAATTATCGGCGCCACAAGTCCCCGCCGTCAAGCCGATCACAGTGACAAACACACTGCGTTGATTCATCTGCGCGAGTTTTTCGGCAACCTCGTCGCTTTCATCTTCTGACGAGAAAAATTTTTGTAAGCCCATCGCAATAGGTACAAGGCCTAATAAGCCCAATAACCATGGTTCAGGCACCCGTTTTAACAAAAGGGCGATGACAACCGCCGCAACAACTAAGAGCGCATTACCAATATATGCGCCCCAAATGAGCGCTTGCCGCTGTTGTCGCGTGCGGAATTGGGCAAATAGCAAGAGGAGTACCACAAAGTAATCTGACGTGGTGCCAATATATGAAGTAAACGCAGTTAAAAGAGTTTCAAGCATATCCAATCCTTATATGAATTATTTTTCATATATTATAACATGAAATTTATTTCATGTGTTAAATTATTAATATTTTTATGCTGATTTAATCTCGCCACGTTATAGTATAAATAATCAAAAAACAAGTCATCTCAAACAACGACGCGTTTTAGAAAGGTAGGTATTTGCCATGTTAGGCACCTGTTGATGGGTCACATCAACACACGAAACCCCGGACGGGCCACTCTCTTCTCTCCGAATAATCTCTCCCAAATATTCTTTTCTCTTAAATCTCTCAAAAAAAGGCCCCAGTGGACGCGTTAGTCCACTGG
The DNA here is from genome assembly GCF_012396485.1 of Leuconostoc holzapfelii. Taxonomy (GTDB): domain Bacteria; phylum Bacillota; class Bacilli; order Lactobacillales; family Lactobacillaceae; genus Leuconostoc; species Leuconostoc holzapfelii. Next base: position 23,444 of record NZ_JAAXPO010000007.1, on the reverse strand, counting down.
GGTTTCGTGTTTATCATAAAAAAACGCCTTTCGGCGTTTTTTTATCTGCGTGCTACCATTGATGAAATGGTTGCATGGCGCGCAATGTAGGCAGCTTGTGAACCCAAAGAATCCCAGAAACCTTCCCGTGAATGTGCCCCAACAATAATCAAATCCGCTTGCACTTTAGGCGCAACGTCTTGTAACAAAACCTCACCAGCTTTAGCGCCATCGGCAAAAATTGTCGTCACGTGCTCTGCACCTTTTGCCTTCGCGTAAGCTGCATATTTTGCTAGATTGGCTTCGATTTCAGCACGACGCGCCTTAATGACGTCTAAATGTAGCGCATCAATGGCTGATAATTCACCCATTTCTAACACAGAAGCAATGATGAGATGAGCCTGGTCTTCACTAGCTTGATGAATGGCGTTAGCCAAGGCGACGTATCCCTGTTCTGATTCATCTACGCCAACTAAAACGTGCTTAAATTGTATGGGTTCGATGTTTAAGTCTAATTCACTCATTTTATCTCTCCTTCATAAACGGGCTAATTATATGCTAAAAACCTTAGTGATTAAATCTATAATAATCTGAAGATTCAATGCCGTCAATACGACAAAGACAAGCCAACCAAGAATGGTCATCCACTTTGGATTGACAAAGTCTCCCATAATTTTCTTTGATGATGTAAAGTAAATCAATGGCGCCATGGCAAATGGCAAGGCAATTGATAGGAAGACTTGTGAATAAACCAATAATTGATCTAACTTACCTTCGGCACCGCCATAAAGCAAGGTAAAGATAATCACGGGGACTAATGCTAAACCACGCGTAATGACACGCCGTAGCCACATTGGAATGCGCAAATTAATGAACCCTTCCATGACGATTTCACCAGTTAGCGTCCCAGTAATGGTTGAGTTCTGACCAGAAGCCAACAGCGCGACTGCAAATAGCGTTGATAAAATTGGTGAGGCCACCGCACCAGCAATTTGTTTATCACTCAACGCGTTGTACATTGTGCCAAAGGTACCCACTTGATCTGCATGACCGAAGAATAGGGCAGCACCAAGGACCAGTAACAATGAATTAATCACAAACGCTAAGGACAATTGAATATTAGAATCCCACGTCATCAAGCGGACTGCTTCTTTCAATTCACCTGGGTTATCACGATCGATTTTGCGTGTCTGGGCGATTGATGAATGAAGATATAGATTGTGCGGCATAACCGTTGCCCCAATAATACCCAGTGACATCAATAACGGTGAATCCACACCCTTTGGCCCATGTGTTGAAACAGCTTGTAGTTGTGGCAGATAACCACCAAACATCGCGACAATGTCAGGTTTTGACAGCATCACCAGATAGGTGAAAATCAATAAAATGGTTAAAATTAAAGTCATGACAATCGCTTCGATTTTACGGAAGCCAAACTTCATCAACAGCAATAAGAGCAACACATCAAAAGCGGTTGTTAAGACTGACGCAATCATCGACCAACCAAATAACAAATGCAACGCGATCGCCCCACCGATGACTTCGGCAATATCAGTTGCCATTAAGGCCAATTCGGTAATAATCCACAGGGCAACACCACCGGCTTTATTTGTGCGTGCACGTGTGGCTTGCGCAAGGTCTTCTTGCTTAACCATCCCCATTTTTCCCGCCATATATTGCAACATCATCGCAATCAATGAGGAAATCAACACAACTGAAAGTAAAATATAATGATATTGCGCGCCACCATTGACGGAAGTCACCCAGTTCCCTGGGTCCATGTAACCAACGGCCACCAAGGCACCTGGTCCTGAAAAAGCCAACAGCTTTCGCCAAAAGGAACCATCCTTTGGGGCCTCAATTGAGCCATTCACATCACCCAAACTGAGGTTGTCCTCAGTTTTTTCCACTAGGTGGTGCTTAGTGGTTGCTTGATCTTTTGTTAAATCTTGCATTCTACTTCTCCTTTAGATTACTCTTCAGGACAAAAACATACGAATCCGACTAAATTACACATCTAGTATTCACTTTTAGGCGTCGTCGCTTTAGGGTGAGCTAAACGCGTATTAAAGTGCTAAATATTTTTCATAAAGGATTTCATTCAACTCGGTTGTTGAAAGCTTATGAAAGGTATCTAACTCGGCTATTTACGCCCTAATACATATTAAATATGCCACGTTTTCGGTCATCCGTCAACACAAAAAAAACACATGCCGAATGAAGCAGGTGTTTTTAAAGGCGTTTGGCACCTTAAATGATAGAATATCGCGACGTTACTTAGATATGTAAACCTTTTCATTAAATAATTACATTTGTGTAACAAAAATCAAATCGCATTACAGTGTTGCTGAAACTCTGGCGTCTCGATTTGAATGGTGACATGGCTAATGCCATAATGGCGCCGCAATTCGGTGGTAATCCCCGCCAAAACTTTCTGATCATCGACCGCATCAAAAATTGATAAGTGAACTGTCAATGCCGTTTCGGTCGTTGATAGCGCCCAAATATGCAAATCATGAATTTTTTTGACACCAGGATAGGTTTTTAAAAATGTCATGATTGCAGCTTCATTCACAGTTTCTGGCACACCGTTAACCGCCATATTAAATGTCGAAACCATGACTGGCCAAGAACTAACCAGAATAATGATACCAATAATGATTGACACAATGGCATCAATTGCTTGAATGCCCGTCCATTGGATTAACACACCAGCAACAATCACACCTAACGACACGCCTGCATCTGCTAAGAGATGGATATAGGCCGCTTTAGCATTTAGTTCTTGACCGTGTTGGTGCCCGTGTTCATCCGGTTTGCCACTTGAGCGAAATAACATGGCCGTGAAAAAATTAATCCCAATGCCAACTGCTGCAACAATCGTGACCGTGATACCACTCGTCTGCACTGCCGTTGGTGCCACAAGGTCGCGAATTCCTTCGTAAAAAATCGTGATGACGGCAAATAATAACAGAATCGTATTAAATAAACTCGCCAAAATGGAGACATTGTGCCAACCATACGTATGGCGACGGGTTGCTTTCAGACCAAAGACAAGCACAGCTAGCCAAGCAATCACTAAGGCCAAGACATCGCTGAGATTATGAAAAGCATCAGCAAATAAAGCGGTCGAATGAGCCAACTTTGAAAAGAGCAACTCAGTCAGTACAAAAATTAAGTTCAAGACGATGCCAATAATATAGGGCGTTTGTTTCATTTTCGTTGTTGTCATATTTTCCTCCGACCTCACTATACCATAAACATGAAAAAAAATTCATATTTAAAGTTTAAAAAAAGCCAATTTGGTTGGCTAAATTTTTAAAGTCTCAAAAAATGTTGTCGCATCCCCGATAATCTGATGAACCGGATACGGCGTCTCAATGTGGGTTAAATTCACCGACAAGATTGGCGTGCCCTTTTGGGCAACTTGCAATAAGCCAGCAAATGGATACACCTGAAAACTTGTCCCAACAATCACAAGCAAATCCGCTTGCTGCACCCAAGCAAGTGCGCGGTCAATCTCAAATGGCGTCTCTTCATAAAACGTGATACGTGGCCGCAACAACGCCCCGTCCGCACGCTGATAAGACTGGAGGTAATCCGCCACCGTCGCTGGCTGTTGGTCACGCGGTGCATAAATATCATATAACGAGCCATGAAACCGAATTAAGCGATCAGGGACCGTTTGGGCTTTCACATGCAAATCATCCACATTTTGGGTAATAATTCGGGCGCGACCAGCTTGCGTGAGTTGTGCCATTTTGTCATGGATGACATTTGGCATCGCTTCAGGAAAATACATGTTTGTTTTCATGAATTGATATTGTTGTGCCGGCGCCACTTCAAACGCAGTCGCCGACAATAAGTATTCTGGTGGCAAGGTGGTGCCTTGATATAACCCATTTTTAGAACGATAATCTGGAATACCTGATGGTGTTGAAACACCAGCACCCGTCATCAATACAATATTTTGCGCAGCATCAAATTGCGCTTGAATTTCTGGTGTGACCAACATGTTGTGCCTCCAATTACTGACGGTGAATATAAGGCAAGGCTAGTTGTTTGAATAAATCACCGACCGTCATTTGATACAGGGCTTTGAAAAACGCCGCTGAGTCTTGATCATCTGGTTTAGAAATCACAAAACTATTTTGTGAATCAACTTGTCCAAGCCCAACATAGGCCGTCTTTTTTGTTTGGAAATCAATCATTTCTGAATGATAAATCGTAAAGACTTGACTCACTGGTAAGGCTAACTGGCGTTCAGACAAGACACTTGTCAACGTCACATATTCCTTTGCATTGACCGTTGGTTTACCCCAAGCAGTCAATACTTCATCTACCCCGCCAAATAACGTTGTGATCTGACGGCGGATATGCCGTGACTGTTTCAAATCAGCAGATAAAATGGGTGCCGCTAATTTTTTGGCCGCCGTCCAAGCTAGTGGATAAAGCATCGCCAACTCAGAGAAGTCCGCACCGCTCACTTCAGCAAAAATATGGGCATCAAGTAGTGTGAGTAAGCGCCATAGACTTTCATCATCCAATTTCCCAACTTCTGACGTGAGTTCTGACTTAACCCCAGCCAAGTAAGCCTGACGTGTCGTTTCTGTGATCATGCCTTGTTGCAACAACTCACGATAAGTAATCGCATGCACAACCGTGCGGTGCATGCGCGTCGTAATCTGAATCATTTGCTGATCCAAAGCCTCATCCATAAATGTCAGGGCAAAAAATATTTGTGGTGTCACACCGTTTAACGTGAGGAGCATCTTTAATAATTCATTGCCAAACAAAAAGTCGCTTTCTGTCCCTTCGGCTAACTCAATTAACAAACGGTCTTCAAAAACTTCTTGTGCCACACGATCGATGTGTAATTCACCAGTAGCAGCCCCACTAACACGGGTCATCACTGTGCCTGGATAAACTTCATTCACGGCTTTTAATAATGTTTGAATCTTTGGGTTCATTTTCTCATCTCCAATAATAGGTTTCGTGCCACATCGGCATCAACTGTTGTCGTCGCTGCCAGTTGACGCACAAGGTCAGCAATCTCATCAGCCGTCGCACCAACTTGTATCGCGAGCGCGCGGTACTGCATTTTCATATGCCCTTTTTGAATGCCACCATTGGCAATGGCTTTGAGCGCAGCAAGATTTTGCGCCAGACCAACCGCAAGAATAACCCCTCGCAATGCATCTGCACGCGCAATCCCCATCAGTGCTAACGCGCGCTTGGCTTGCGGCATGGCTGAAATTGCCCCACCGACCGTACCCACTGTGATAGGCATCGTCAAACGGCCTTCGATAAAGTCCCCAGCAATGCGCCAGGTCGTCAATGACTGATAACGCCCTGTGTGGCTAGCAAAGGCGTGCCCAGCAGCTTCAACAGCTCGCCAATCATTCCCTGTTGCCAACGTGACCGCGCCAATGCCATTAAATAGGCCTTTATTTTCCGTGGTCGCACGATAAATATCTGCATGGCCAAATTGGTTCAATTGCACCAGCCGTTTCGCCACAACTGGCCCGCCAACCAAACTGATTGGGACCTGACCCGTAACCGTAACACACTGTGCCGTCGCATAGTTAGATAAAATTGCCCCAACAAAATGCGTCTGAAAATCAGAAAATACTGCTTGTTCGGCTTCAAGAATAGTATTGACAATGTTGGCGCCCATGGCATCTTTTGTATCAATCGTAAAATCAACACTGACCATCGTTTCCGAAACGGTCCGGGCAACAACAGATAACAAACCACCACCTCGGCGGTAGATTGATGGCTTCGCCTGTTTGGCAACAGAAAAAAATACCGTTTGTTGCGCGTTGACAAATTTTTCTATCGCTGCGGCACTCACATCAGAAAATAACAATTGCCCAATTAATGCCGTACGCTCAGGTAACGTTACCGCCACACCGCCACCAGCATTTAACATTTTAGCGCCATGGTTAGCGGCAGCAATCACACTGGGTTCTTCCGTCGCCATCGGCACCGTGACCCGTTGGCCAGCCACAACAATATCATGTAACAGCCCTGTTGGCACTCGAAAATCGCTGATATAATTTTCAACGATTTGGGCGTTAAGCGCACTTTGCTCATGCTGCCAAGCCTGCTGCGCTGCCGGTGTTAACTTTAAAGACGCCAAACGTTCATCTGGCGTCAACTCGTAAAATTTTTTATGCATTTTCTTGTATCATTTCTGCAATCAAACCTTCTCGCACGCCACTTTCAGAAAAAATCACACGTGGGGCTTGAATGATTGTCATTAAATTCAACAGTGGTAGTAGTCCACTGACAATGATATCGGCGCGCGACACTTCAAGGCCCGCCATATGTTCGCGTTCAGCACGGCTCATTTTCCGCAGGCGCGCAAATATTTGTTGTACCATGTCTATTGACATGTCAAATCCTTGAATCGCATCCACTTCCTGCGCGCTCAGAATTGTGCGTCCCATGCGTGCCAACGAGCGGTTGGCGCCCCCAAGTAATACCACCGGCTGGCCGACTTGTTGCTTTAACCAAGGCAAGGCTTGGTATTGCGCGGTGATATCAGCACACGCCGCAGTCACGTTAGCTTGGTCAATCGCATTGGCCAAATGGTACGTTTCAGATAATGTGACTGCGCCAAATGGCAAGCTAACTGCTGCTTGATTTTGGCCATCTCGCACCGCAATCAATTCAACCGAGGCGCCCCCAGTATCTAAAATGACTGCATCGCGAATCGCTAACGTGGTCACCACGCCAAGATAATCATAATAAGCTTCTTCCTCACCCGTTAAAACACGGAACTGCATCCCCGTCTCTTGTTCGACTCGAGTTAAAAAGACAGCTTGGTTTTTCGCAACGCGTACCGCTGCCGTGGTAATCGCCACAACCGTCGGCTCAAAAGGCGCGTAAACCGATTGAAAATACTTTAACGCCGTTATTGTGCGTGCCATAGGGGTTTCTTTTAACGTGCGCTCCGGCCCCATATTTTGGGCAATGCGCGTATCTTGTTTTTCACGGATAATTTCCGTATAAGTGCCGTCGTCGTGCAATGCTTCAACCACCATTCTGGCTGAATTGCTACCGAGATCGACAATCGCTAAATAGCTCATGTGTATATCCTAGAAATGATTTATTACTTACTAGTATAACAAATAAGCCTGTCAAACGGGCATTGAACCATGTTACAATCTTATGATGTTGCAACCAATTCGGTCTTTTATTCCTAGCATTTAAAAACCCGATTACCAATGTTAGGCAACCGGGAATGTTATTTATTTATAAAAGCCCCATCCAAAGGTATCTGACTTCAAGAATATCTCTTGCTTGCATCGCTAGCTCTCAGGCACGCATTAATGCACGTACCATTAAGATAGTGTTGGCTTGCTTTCAACGAAATGTGCACTAATCAAGCGACTGGCAGCAAAAATCAATAAACCAGTCAAGATACTTGAGACCGTCACATCACTTAACCAGTGGGCACCAATGCGCACTCGGCTTAACCCAGTAAGAATGCCCATGGCAATCCCAAAGATAGTCATTTGCTTTTGTGCTGAGATGTTTGTCCGAGGCACAAATAATGCCAAGTATAAGAACAACCAACCAGACATCGTATGCCCAGATGGGAATGAATTATGTCCGTTCGCACCATTCATATGGTACCAAGGTGTAAATTCGCTAAACGCGTGCCCAGAAACGGTGGTCATTTCGTAAGGTCGGAAGCGCCCCCACAACGTTTTCATTTCGCCGATCATCGTTTGCGCAATGAATACCGTTGCAATCCCAACAACCGCCACGACAATCAGATAATTCATGTCTTCATCTGACTTTTTGTTTAACCAATTGGCAAACAATAGCGATAAAATGAACGTGAAGACAATTGCCAAGCCCCAACGTAACGTTTCTGGATAGTTTTGAACTGCTGCGGTATTATTGGCAATCCCCATTGGTACGCCTTTTTGAATGTTATTTAACATGGAAAACGTGTAACTTAGCGCATCTTGTAATAACGATAACATTTGGTTAAAAGCCAGCACAATCATCCCTGCAGTCATGATGTATTTCAGCACCACATCATTCACACGACGCCAGATGAACCAAGCGATGACCTCAGCAGCCGTAAAAGTTACTACTTGTGCCCCTTGATCCGCGTAATTTTGGAAAATATTACCAAAAATTGAGTTTTGATTCATCACGGCTTGCGTTACATTTTTATCAAAAAAAGTGGCCACTAACAATGACAAAACGCCCAGACCGAGAAGGCCCAACACCACTTGCTTTTCCGACTGCGTTGTGCGGAACGTCCGCTGTTGATCATGATTCCCAATTTGAAAATCATTGTGTTGAAAAGTATCTCCTGTTAACTGCATGAGTCATCTCCATTTCTTTTATTCAACACCTTAATTGTATCGAAGCATTGTCGCTATTACGTCAACAATATATCTAGAACACGTAAAAAAACGATTACTTTTGTAATCGTTTTTTGTTATTGCGGATCTAATGTTTCATCAATCACGCCTAAGTTTCTTTCAGCAATACCATACCCTAATGCCGGTACGGCACTACCAAACTGCGTGCCTGTCTTTTTAGCGGACAACGCCAGTGATTGTCTCAATTTATCCGTTACGCGCTGTTTTTCAGCTAACGGTACCATCTGGTAACTCACCCCAGCATACATATCACCCACGCCTTGCATATGATCAGAGACTTGATTCTTCGTCGCCGGCATATACTTCTTGGCCAGATTCATCATGTCGCTATACGTCATATCAGTTTCAACATTGGTCGCAATTGAGGCCATGAATTTATCATTTAGTAATGTCGAAACACTCGCCGATTTCTTTAATAGCGCCTGCAAAACTAAGCGCTGTCGTAGCTGACGGCCATAATCACCCTGCGGATCATCATAGCGCATCCGTGAAAATGACAAGGCCGCGTTGCCATCCATCGTTGTATAAGACTTGAAATTTTTCCCATCTTTAGCATACTCAAACTGTGACTTGCCTTTAAAGAACTTGAATGTTTCAGGTGTCGTATCTGCTTCTGGTGTGTAGGTAAACGTCAACGGTGACACAACTTGCACCCCACCAACTTGATCAATCAATTTTTCCAAACCACCCATATTCACTAAAACATAAAAATCAATCGGCACATTCAAATAGTTTTGCAAGGTGGTTAAAGTTGCGCCAACACCAGCAATTGGGAAAGCTGCGTTTAACTTTTGTGGGAAAGTGGACTCCGCCCCAGCAATTGCTACCATAATATCACGCGGAATGGACATCATTGTTGTCGTTTTAGTTTTCGGATTGACGGTGATCAGCATCATAGAATCGGTTAACCCGGTACGATCACGCTTTAAAGCCCCCGTATCTGTCCCCAACACAAGCATTGAAAAAGGTTTGCCCGCCTTCAACACATCAGTCACATTACGTGCTTTTGTGACGTCAGCACTCCGGTACATTTTATTGACGGACTGGTGCACATTCCCTAAAATAGTCGCAAAAAAAACACCTGCAATAATTGCCAACAGTAAGATGAGTGCGATCAGCCAACGCCACCATTTCCGCCGTCGCCGAGGTTTTTTGGGTGGTTGCCCCCCACTTTGCATCTGCGGTGTCTTGTCGTGTTGTTCACGCCGTGCTGATCGGCTCATCATTTCATTATCCATATTGGCCCCCAATCAAATATTACCCATTATACCACTAAAAATGAAATGGTTCCCCAATCGCTGGCCTAAAGCCAACACCTTCTGGCAAGTCAGCAATAAAGCGCGCAACATCAGCCTTGATTTTGGGAAAGGTATCGTAATGAATCGGCAGCACATGCGCCGCTGTCAAAAAGCTAGCCGCAATTAAGGCATCATCTTGTGTCATCGTGTAATAGCCGCCAATTGGCAAAAAGGCCATGTCGACTGGTTGGCGTAAGGCCACTAACTTCATATCAGAATAAAGCGCCGTATCCCCCGCAAAATATAATAATTTGCCTTCAACAGACAAGGCGAATCCAGCCGACATACTGGCACGATCATCAGTCGTTACAGCATGCCAGGCAGGGTAAAACTTAACCGTGATCGTCGGTGTCAACTGCACTTCCCCACCAAAATTTGGTGCCATCACAGGAATGGCTTTTCCTGTTAAAAACTGTATTGGTGTATCCGCCAATACCACAACCGTGGCTCCTGTCCGCTGGGCAATGGCTAGCGTATCTCCGACATGATCCTCATGGGAATGGGTCAAAATAATGTAATCTGCCGCCAGTGAGGTAGCTAACTCATCACCGTGACTTAAGAATGGGTTTTGTGAGATAAATGGATCAACTAAGATCCTCGTCCCATCAGAAACAATGCGGAGCGCCGCATGGCCAAAATGTGTGATTTCCATCAAAAATACCGCCTTTCAGTTCAAGATGTGACCTTGTGATGGGCAAGCTGCCATTAAGCTTTGCCAGTAAGTTGCTTGAGTAAACGATATAAACGATATTTCAAACCATTAACCGGTAAGATAAAATCCCCCACTAACTGTCGTGCATGACCAGCAAATGCGGTTTTAAATCCTAGCACGCCGTCGGACCCATCAAAACGCCCAGAAATACCATAGAAATTATAAGTTGGTATCCCCTGCGCCACCGCGCGTTGCATCATGTCGAATTGAATTTGATAAGGGGCATAATAATCCATATAGGCTTCATAAGTGCCCGAATAAAGGTACGTCATTTCTTGCGGCTGGGCAATAAACAATGCGCCGGCCACTACGACCGTTGACGTCCCAGCAACCGCCATTTGTTGGGTTGCTTTTGCCACGCGCTGCACATGATGTTGCTTTTGATCATCAAATTCCGAAAATTGGCGTTTAAACTTTTCTTGCAGGGGATACTTGTCAATTTTTGTTTGAATCTTTTCAAGTTTCTGATCAAGCGCTACAATTTTGTGCTTTTCTTCTGCAATATATTGTTCAAAATTCAATTCTGCAAAAATAAACGTCGCTGAAGCGCCATAATTATCATATATCGCCTCATAGAATGCTAAATCTTTATCGTGATAATGCAAACGATCAGCAGTAGTTTGCGTTAACCGCTTAAATTCGGGTAACTCTTCACGTGATAGCTCACGTAGTTTAATCCCAAACTGTTGGTTCTTTTTCAGATAATACTGCGCATTTTTGGTAAAAGACTGCTGAAGGGCTTGCGGTGTATCCAAATCACTGAGTGATTTGACATATTCCCAAGTTGGTGAGCCTGTCGTTGACATGCCAAATTCAAACGGTGCATGCGTATACCCAGCATCGCTCATCATGTTTAAGAAATGGTCATTTGGTGCATCAAGCAATTGGCCCTTGTCATCTGTCGCTGCATAGGTTACATTTGGTCGCCAAATAATATAAAGCGCGCCATGTTGCTTAGCAAAATTTTTAACAGACTGCGTAAAGAACTGCACCAATGCAATATTGTCAAAATCTAGCAATGGCCCACGGTCAAGTAAATAAACTTGCCCAAAGCGTGTGGATTCTGTTGTTATCAGAGCCGCCGCCACAATCATATCGTCTTCTTTCACACCGACTAAAAATGCGTCACGTTGCCGTTGACGCAAGAGTTGATATTGTAAAATAGATTGCGTATAACTGCCTAATGGTTGTTTTGTTTCAAAATATTGATATTCATCTGGTGTTAGTTCGGTAAAAAATAATGTCATGATGCTATGATCCTCTACCTCCTATTATACAAAAAAAGGCGCCTCAACTGGGCGCCTTTAAAGAATTTATTAGTATTGACCAACATTTGATTCTGCAACAATTGTGTTCCCAACAACACCGAAACCAACAGAAGTGGCACGTGGGTTAGTCACCCACATACGGTGACCAGGTGTCCCATTTGTCATCATGCTTGTTTCATTATACCAAGCACTAACGACTTGATTGAAACCAAATCCGATAGCTACTACTTCACCATTGGTACGGAAGTGGTTAACTGGCAAGCCACCGTTTGCAACGGCGTTAACTGCACGCGCTTGTGCTTTGGCAGACAAGCCCGCATCCAAAGTTACGGGGTTCAAGCCCATTGAAGCACGCAGTGCGTTCAAAGAATTCAACATAGTTGTCGCAGCTGGATCAGCATAGGTAGCCGGTGCTGCAGGGGCTGATACAGGTGTTACTTGAGGTTGCGATTGCGTTGCAGGAGCGACTGCTTGTTGCGCCGCCGCTGAGGCTGCTGAAGCACCGCCATTAGCTTGATAGGCAAGATATTCAGCAGCAGTCATGAAACCATCATGGTCAGCATCAGCAGCCGCAATGTACTTAACATCGTCAGGTACTGTTGCTGCAGGTGTTGATGGTGTTGCTGGCGCAGCTTGATGTGCTGGTGTTGCCGCAGTAGGTGCAGGAGCTGCCGCTACTGGGGCTGCTTGTTGCGCTGGTGTTGCCGCAGTAGGTGCAGGAGCTGCCGTTACTGGGGCTGCTTGTTGTGCTGGAGCGGCTGCTGGCTGTTGCGCTGGGGCAGATGCCGTAGACAAAGTCAAGACTTGCCCAACTGTAATGAAGTTAAGGTTTTGAATACCATTTGCTGAAACAAGGTTAGCAACTGATGTCCCGTTTGCGGCCGCAATACGGAACAACGTATCACCAGCTTTAACAGTATAACTACCATTGGCAGCAGAGGCTGCTTGTTGCGCCGGCGCTGCTGGTGCAGTAGCTGTGCTAGCAGTGCCTTGTGTTTGTAATTGTTGACCAACAAAGATCAAGTTGGCATTAGAAATACCATTGGCCTTAACCAATGCGTCAACGGATGTGCCATGTGCATTAGCTAACTTTGTTAAGGTGTCGCCTGCTTGAACAGTAATAGTATCGGCATTAGCAGTGGCTACACCAGCTACCGCAAAAGCACCAGCGGCAACAGCAGATTTAAACATAGTAGATGATTTCATAATATAGGTAACTCCTTAAAGTTAAAGACGTAGTTAAGTATCATTGTTTGAGGTCTTCTCGACAATAATAAGTTTACCAAATTAGCATAACGTTGATGTTGTGCCTTCTTTTCACTTCGTTATCAAGAACACAAACTTGTCACAAAACAAGCGTTTAAATGTCTTTTGTTACAGATATATTTCTATAAGATAACAAAAACACTTAGAGTACAGTCCCAGCGAACGTTGGATACCAATTCTGATTGAGTGTTTGAATTTTAACCTGCGCATCATTTTCATCTACAGCGATAAAATGACGGCCACCAACATAAATACCAACGCTATAAGGTTGTTCTGGAATACCCCAAAACAACAAATCGCCTGTTCGGGTGTTCTCAACCGTATTTAATTCGTAAACATCGTAAATGAGATCAATCAGTTCATGTGACCAGTGACCCGTTTGCCCATCCGCTCTAATCTTTGATGAATTCATAACAAACGCAACAAACGCACCTGGGGACTGATATGTTTTCCCCAACTGCGTTAGTGCGATGTCTAGCCAATTATTTGCCATAAAGTAATTAATATTGTCCGGCGTCAGACTCACCAACAATTGTGTTTCCCACGATACCAAAGCCAACGGCTGAGGCACGGGCATTGGTTACCCACATTTGATGGCCCGGTGTGCCATTTGTCATCATGTTTGTTTCGTTGTACCAAGCGTTGATAACCGTCCCAGCACTCCAACCAATAGCAACGACTTCGCCATTCGTGCTGAAGTGATTAGTTGGCAAGCCACCGTTGGCAACCGCATTTTCAGCACGTGCCTGGGCACGCGCTGACAAACCAGCATCCAAATGCACTGGTGCCAAACCTAGTGCTGCACGCTTTGCGTTCAATGAATTCACAATTGTTTGTGCCGCTGATGACGACACTGGAGCTGCGGCTTGTGTTGACATGCGTGTCACGTTTGCAGCTGGAGCTGCAGCCTGTTGTGCTGGCGCTTGAGATGACGCACCGCCATTGGCTTCGTATGCTTGGTATTCAGCAGCTGACATGAAGCCGTCATGGTTGGAATCAGCCGCAGCAATGTACTTCACATTTTCAGGCACAGCAGCAGGTGCTGGGGCTTGTTGTGCTGGGGCTTGAGCTTGGGAAGCTGCGCCACCATTGGCTTCATATGCTTCATACTCATCAGCTGACATAAAACCATCATGGTTTGTATCCGCTGCAGCAATATACTTCACGTTTTCTGGTACAGTGACCGTTGCTGCAGGCTTGGCAGCTGGTTGATTAACATCCCCACCATTAGCCTTAAACGTGTTGTATTCATCAAGAGACATGAAGCCATCATGATTTGTGTCAGCCGCAGCAATATAAGTTAGGTTTTCTGCTGGGGCTTGTTGTGCCGCTGTAACAGTTGCTGCTGTCGGTGTTGCCGCAGCCTTTAATGACAAAGTTTGGCCTGTCACAACTAAGTTATTAGCTGCCAAGCCGTTCAATGACTTCAATGTTGCAACATTGACACCAGTTTGTTCAGCAATCTTTGACAATGAATCGCCTGCTTGTACGGTATAAGTTGCGCCATCAGCAGAAATTGCTGCCGGCTTTGTGTCAGCAACTGTTAATGTTTCACCCGCAATAATCAAGTTTTGGTTGTTGATGTTATTTGTCTTTGCTAATGCGTCTGCAGTTGTATTGTTTGCTTGCGCGATACCACTCAACGTGTCGCCTGATTTAACTTCTACTGTGTCAGCTGAAGCAGCAGCGTGACCACCAACAAATGCTGCAACTCCCGCAGCTGTTGCCAACATTGTTTTCTTTAAATTGTTAACCATTGTGATAGATACTCCAAAAATTTAGATTTCATTATAATTATTAATTTTTAGATTTGCCTTTATACAAATCTTAAGAACATGTTCTAGTATAGCGGTCTAGTATAACGCCAACATTGTTTGAATTTTTCAATCGCATGACTTTGTTACAAATACATTACCAAAGCGAAAGATCGTTGGCATCACAATGTTTCTTACGCCAAGATTTTTAATTCCGGCGGTTTTTTTGCCACAAAAATACCGTGATTTTATCAAGTTACTGATTCAATCACGGTATTTTTTATTTTTTTAATTTATTAAGCGTCTTAATAAATTCTTTAAAACTCCAGTAAGAGACTCCCATAGGTAAAGCCAGCGCCATAACCGGTAAGCAACACGCGCTTACCTGTCAGATCAACGGCGTCATGCAATTCATCTAAACCAATCGCAATCCCAGCTGATGATGTATTGCCATAGCGCACGATGTTCGTAGCAAATTTAGCTATCGGTGCATCCAGTGCATCGGCAATATATTCGATTAATCTCAGGTTGGCTTGATGTGGAATAAAGTAGTCTACATCAGCAGGCGTTAAGTCTTTGCCTGCCAAAAATTCACGTATGTGTTGTGGAATACGCGTCGTCACCTCATCAAAAACGGCATGTCCCATTTGTGAAAAAGCATCTATTTGGGGATAATTATCCGCTGACAAAGACGTAAGGGGGGCAATGCGGCCAGAATGTACCACCTCTGCATCCCCAATCGTCCGCATTTCTTCACCAGCAACTACACCATCAGATGCGACTGCAGATAACACGACTGCGCCCGCACCATCACCAAAGAAAACAGTACTGGTACGATCAGTAAAATCCATCATCTTTGAGTTCACTTCAGCTGAAATCACTAACGCATGGCGATACATCCCCGAGCGTAAAAACTTATCTGCTGTACTCAAACCAAAAACAAAACCCGAGCAAGCAGTCATGATATCATACGCCCAAGCATTTTCCGCCTTTAGATTACGTTGGACTAAGGCTGCCGTTGATGGCGCTAGGCCATCTGGTGTAAACGTTGTCACAATAATCAAATCAATATCTGCTGCAGTCAATGTTGTTTTTGCCAAAGCAAGTTTAGCGGCTTTGGTGGCTAAATCACTGGTGTTTTCCCCTTGCAGTGAGATGTGTCTTGTTTTAATCCCTGTATGTGATTGAATCCAGTCATCACTGGTATCCATGATTTCAGCAAGGTCATGATTTGTCACAACATCCTTTGGGACATAATGTGCACTTGCTAATATTTGACTTCCGGGCATCGTTGTTTCCCCTCTAAATGGCTATAACAGTGATGAATCGCTGCTTTTTCTGCTTAAACTCAGCCTGTTATTGCCTCTTTTTATACTTATATTATTGTAGCGGATTTTATTGAATACGCAAGTTGTTTGCCGCTCTCGGCCACATCATCAGTGTTTGGGCCGGCGCCGTCTGATGCCAGTGAAAATGCTCGTACACACTCATTGCCAACACATCCGTGGTGTCAAACGTCGCTAACAAGCGGCTGCCGATGGGTAAAATTCCCAATAAATCACGCCACAATGCCTGTAACGTTGCGACATCATCACCAAATGTCCACTTTAGTGCCAAATGGTTGTCAGTTTGAAAAATTAGGATTGCGGCAACAATGTGCTGTTTTGTGAGTCTAACGATACTATGTGTCGCATCAAAGTTGTCGTCACCAAAGAGCCATTTGGCATAATCAATGTTAGGTATTGGTGGATTAAAACGATGCGTGCGTTCATAATGATCGCGCAGTAACATCACCAATTCTGCTTTTAGATCTGCCTCCAAGTCCACCACAGGAACCACTGGTTCACCAGAAAAATCGCGAATATTGAGTTGGGCAAAATACGTTTGACTCACGCTTTGAAACCCATGATCCGCCAAAAAACCACGAGTTTCAGGATGAGACACATATGCCATAAGCCCCTGCTGGTCATGTCTTGCTTCAGCTTGCATGGCCCACAATGTTGGCACATCGAGATCGTCAACTTGTGTAATTTGTGCAAATTGTGGCTGATATTTATTTGTGATTAATTCAGGCATCACTATTTCTATGATCTTCCATTTTACAACTAAAAAATCAGTTCAGGCGTCTGAACTGACTTTTGAGTTTACTTAGCAGCTTGCAAAGCTTGTAACCGTTCTTGTGTTGCTGCTAACTTCGCTTGCCAATCGGCTAGCTTAGCTTTTTCAGCACTAACAACCGCTTCAGGCGCCGAGTTGACAAATTTCTCATTGCCTAACTTACCTTCAGCACGCTTCACCTCGCCAGTGAACTTTTTGACTTCCCCTGACAAACGTGCAATTTCTTCATCAATGTCAATCAATTCAGCTAATGGCACGTAAATTTCGGCCCCTGAAATGACTTGAGACATCGCCAAATCTGGTGCCACAATGTCTGCACCAATCGTCAATGACTTAGGATGGACAAAACGGTTAATGTAGTCCGCGTTATCTTGGAAAATCTGAACCAGCCCAGCATCTGACGTCTTAATCAACAAGTCAATTTCTGTTGACATTGGCGCATTAGCTTCGGAACGAATATTACGCACCGCCACAATCAAGTCTTGTAATGACTTAAAGGCTTTTTCAGCCGCCACATTCGTTAATTCGTCATGAACAACGGGATAACGTGTCACTGAAAAGTCCACATCTTGACCCACTTGAGCTGGCATTTCTTGCCAAATGGCTTCCGTCACAAATGGCATAATCGGTTGCAAAAGCCGCAATGTTTGGTCCAAAACATAGGCCAATGTTTGTTGTACCGGTGCCTTATCGCCGTCCCCATTCAAGGTTTCCTTGGTCATTTCAATATACCAATCAGCAAAGTCTGACCAGATGAAGTTGTACAATTCACGACCGGCTTCGCCGAATTCGAACTTATCAAAGTTGCGCGTCACATTTTCAACGGTCGTGTTTAAACGTGACAAAATCCACTGGTCAGCCAACGTTAACTTGTCCAAATCAGGCAGCGTTGATGGCGTATCTTCGGACAAATTCATAATGACATAGCGTGCTGCATTCCAAATTTTATTAATAAAGTTCCAGGCTGCGTCCATCTTGTCATACGTGAAACGCACATCTTGGCCTGGTGTTGAACCAGTGGCCAAGAACCAACGCAACGCATCGGCCCCATACTTTTCAATCACGTCCATGGGGTCAACACCATTGCCCAGTGACTTGGACATTTTACGGCCTTCCCCATCTCGAATCAAGCCATGAATCAAGACATTCTTAAATGGCCGCTGACCGGTAAATTCTTTTCCTTGGAACATCATTCGTGCTACCCAGAAGAAAATAATGTCATAACCCGTCACCAGTGTGTTCGTTGGATAGTAACGCGCATAATCGCCCGTTGTATCTTCTGGCCAACCCATCGTTGAAAATGGCCACAAAGCTGAACTAAACCAAGTATCTAAGACATCTGGATCGCGTTCCCAGCCTTCGCCTTCAGGCGCTTTTGTACCCACGTAGATTTCTTCTTGGTCGGTACCCTTATGCTTATACCAAGCTGGAATTTGATGGCCCCACCAAAGTTGACGTGAGATGACCCAATCACGAATGTTTTCCATCCAACGGGTAAAGGTATCTTCAAAACGTGCTGGAACAAATTCGACTTTTTCATCTGGGTTTTGTTGCATGGCTAAAGCTTGTTCAGCCAATGGCGCCATCTTCACAAACCATTGCGTTGACAAACGTGATTCAACTGGCACTCCAGTCCGTTCTGAATGACCGACTGAGTGTACAATTGGTTCAACATTTAGCATGTCATCACCGGCTTCCAAATCCGCCACAATCGCTTTGCGCGCTTCAAAGCGTTCCATGCCGTTATAAGGCCCCGCCAATTCATTCAAATGGCCATCATCAGTCATCGTGTTGATACGTTCCAGATTGTGACGATTACCGACTTGGAAATCATTTGGATCATGGGCCGGCGTAATTTTAACCATGCCCGTGCCAAAGTCTTTTTCAACGTATTCATCCGCAATAATTGGAATTTCACGACCGACCAATGGGACCATGACTGTCTTACCAATCAAATCCTTGTAACGCTCATCACTTGGGTGAACCGCCACGGCCACATCACCAAACATTGTTTCTGGTCGGGTTGTGGCAATTTCGATGTAGTCTTTGCCCTCAAAAGTCGTGCCATCAGTGAATGGGTACTTCACGTGGTAGAACGCCCCTTCATCATCTTGATAAATCACTTCGATATCGGATAAGGCTGTTCGCGCTTGGGGATCCCAGTTAATGATATATTCACCACGATAAATCAAGCCTTTATTATAAAGGTCGATAAAGACTTTGTTAACGGCCTTATTCAAACCTTCATCTAAGGTAAAACGTTCGCGGTCAAAGTCGAGTGACAGCCCCATCTTACCCCATTGTTGCTTGATTGTGGCTGCATATTCGTTCTTCCAGTCCCAAACTTGTTCGACGAACTTTTCACGGCCCAAGTCATAACGTGAGACCCCTTCACCGCGTAGACGTTGTTCCACTTTGGCTTGCGTGGCAATGCCGGCATGATCCATACCGGGCAACCACAACACGTCCAAGCCCTGCATTTTCTTTTGACGAATAATCATGTCTTGCAATGTTGTATCCCAAGCATGACCCAAATGCAATTTCCCTGTGACGTTTGGGGGTGGAATCACAATGGCATAAGATTCTGGTTCTTGCCCTTGAATAGCCTGGTTAGCTTCTGGTGCAAACAACTTTTTTTCTTGCCAATGGTCGTAACGGCCTGCTTCAACCGCCGTTGGGTCATACTTTGTAGACATATCAATGTCACGCATACTATTCTCCTTTTGTCATGATACAAAAAAAATCGCCCTAAAAATTATATTAGGACGATTTTCACCGTGGTACCACCTGTATTGCTGATCGTCTGTTGTCATCACAATGATCAGCCACTCTTATTATTCAACTTGTTAACACTTAGCAACCTTGGGCATTAACATGACTGATTCACAGCACCATCAGTTCTCTAGGCATGTATTTGCTTAATCCTCTAAGATAGCACTATCTTACTAGAATTTTGGCTGCTCGTCAAGTTTCTAAACAACGTTAGCTACTTCAAACGCGAATAGCCGAGCGGATTAAAAATTAGTGACAACATTGGTATTTTTTTGGTCATGTAAACCACAAGTAAACTCGTGGCCCACGCAAAAATTAAAATGAGTATCACCAAAGCCATGTATTGGTGTAGGCCAACTTTTAGGAGTAACACCCGTCCGATTGAAGTCATAGGTGCATGGACTAAATAAATAATCAATGAATAACGACCACAGATCGTTAAGTTGTTGGTTAACTTACCTTGCGGTGTTTTTTGATATAAATACAAAAATACCGGTATGCTGGCCAACTTGGAGAACACATCTGTGATATTCATCATATCCGTTTCAAACCATTGTCCACCTTGTTGCATTTGCCAAATTAAGCTCGCAACAAGCACCAAGCCACTCACGTAGTACACCACACGATGGTTTAGCCACTGAGGATGTTGTTTGAAGATGTAACCTAAATAAAAACTGCTTGTCCACATCAATAGGCTACTGATGACATACGGCAATACGATCGTTTGACTTATTACCAACACTAAACCAGCCAAATAAATGCACATTTGGCTAAACATGGATAGCCGCAATAATGAGAGCATACCCACGAAAGCGAACACAAAGAAGAGCACATAAAGATACCATAAATACCCAATTGGCATGGCATAAATGTGGGCTAAATCTTGCCAGGAATTCAAATGATGCACATCTGCGGCAACATGTTGCATTGCCACATAAATTATCGAAAAGACAACATAAGGCACCCCTAAACTCACTAACTTTTTCAAAAGACTTGCAAAATAGTGCTTCATATTTTTTGGCGGTGAGTAGACAAAGCCTGATAAGGCAAAGAATACTGGCATCACGACGGTAAATAACAAGCCCATCGTCATTTCCGAAAACACCTGATAAGCTGGAAATTGGTCTGTTTTGTCAAGCCCTTCAATTACGTGGACGAACACAACCAAAAAAATGGTGACCCCTTTTGCAAAGTCCAGCCAAGCTATTCTCTGCTTTGGCTTAGCAACACGATTATTCAACAGCTTTTCCTTCAAAATTCATTATTTAATTCCCAGACTAATACGGAGCGCATGTGCCACTTGCTGCATCTCATGCGAGTTTGCGCCTAAATGGGCAATTTTATCCCGCAGGCGTCTTTTATCAATCGTCCGTACCTGTTCAGTTAAAATCACTGAATCACGCTTAATACCGCCGAGATGCGCTGGTAACAGCACATGTGTTGGCAATTTAGGTTTGGAAATTTGTGATGTAATGGCTGCCACAATCGTTGTTGGCGAATTCGCGTTCCCAACATCGTTTTGCACGATCAGTACTGGGCGCACCCCGGCCTGTTCTGAGCCAATGCCTTGTTTCAAGTCTGCGTAGAAAACATCGCCACGCATCACTGTTTGATATGCTTCTTTCATAAAAATTCTCACTTACTATGTACGCGCGTGTTGCGCTTGTTATTGATAAATTCTCGGGAGTCGTGGCCCAAATGTTGTTAAAATCTCATGGGGGATCGTGTTGGCATATTGTGAAAAATCTTCGACTGTAATTTCACAATCGCCATCTTGTCCGATCAGGGTGACAACTGTGCCAATAGGGTATGGTCGATCAAGAGTGATAACGATTTGATCCATCGTGACACGGCCAATCACTTGTTCTTCATGGCCAGCCACTAATACGCTCATCCCACCCATGCGACGCAAATAACCGTCCGCATAGCCAATAGGCAATGTGGCCACCCATTGTGGTGTGGTTGCGGTATAGGTTGCCCCATAACTCACGGATTCACCTGGCTGCAGTTGATGGACAGCACCAATGCGCGATTTTAATGACAAAACATTTTTTAAAGCCAGCGGCAACGGTAATTCTGGCGCACCTGGATTATACCCATAAAGTACCGAGCCCACACGAATCGTGCCGGTCTCGATCTGATCATGATGCCAAAGTGCAGAACCTGAGTTAGCAAGGTGCCAGTCAGCTTTAGGAATCCCAACAGCGGTGACCCAAGAATTAAAACGCGCTACTTGTTGTGCGTAATACGCTTGATTGCGATCGTCGGCGGTTGCAAAATGAGTAAATACTCCAGAAAATGCTAACGTATCGGTCTTTAAAATTTTATCATACATGGCTTGCAATTCAGCCTCTGAATGGGCCCCCATGCGGCCCATTCCAGTATCGACAGCCAGTTGCACGCCTAATTGCTCTCCTGCATCAAGTTGTGCTGCTGCTGCATCCAACCATGCTAACGTACCAACTGCAGGTGTGAGTCGGTGCGCAGCCATCACTCGCACATGTTGGACATCTTGTACACCAAGTAACACAATGTTGAAGTCATCATGCATGACTTGCGTGCGCAAAGCAATCCCCTCAGCAATCGTGGCCACCGCAAAATCACGTACACCAATCTCGTAAAGGGCTTCTGTTACTGGTACGGCGCCATGGCCATAAGCATCTGCTTTAACCACAGCAATCAACCGCTGTGCCCCCGCATGCTGCATGATTGCTTTCGCATTATATTGTATTGCGGCTAAATCAATCGCTAACCAGGATGGTCGCATTTGTAAAAAATTGTTTTTATCTATCATCACAAAACTCCGCGTTTCGGAAATAATTTTAAGCTGAGTCGTTCCCAGATGGTTAAGCGTTCAATCACAACCACAGTATTCACGACATCACCACTATGTGTAATGGCAACATGTGTTTTATATGGAAAGTTTTTAACTCGCATGATTGGGCGGCCATTTCCAGCATTTAAAATTTCGATATCATGCCAGTGAACCTTAGCCCCAATACCATAGCCTGTTGCTTTTGAAAACGCTTCTTTCGCAGAAAAACGCCCGGCAACAAACTCATGATAGTGTTTACCATGCCGTTTGCTTGCCTGGAGGCGTTCTGCATCAGTCAAAATGGTCGTCATAAAATTTTCTTTTCGATCCACAATTTGGCCAACACGACTAATCGATTCTGTATCATTGCCTATACCAATTATCATATTCTTATTGTATCAAAATGTTTTATAATCACCAAGCGCTAGCCCAGTTTTCTCGCTGAGCCATCACGTTAAAGACAAACAAAAAAGCAGTATCTTGACGATACTACTTTTCTAAATGCCGTCGGTGGGAGTCGAACCCACACGGTGTTGCCACCACTGGATTTTGAGTCCAGCGCGTCTGCCAATTCCGCCACAACGGCATATATAAAGCCAACTGGCTTCTTAGGGCGATAGAAGGGGATCGAACCCTCGCATGCTGGATCCACAAACCAGTGTGTTAACCACTTCACCACTACCGCCATGGCAGGGATAGAGGGAATCGAACCCCCATCAACGGTTTTGGAGACCGCTATTCTACCGTTTAACTATATCCCTACATTTTTAAATCTCAGCTAAGCGCTGATATAACATGGTAAGGAATTGCGCCTTACATAACACTGGCTTGTTCATGTTTGTCAGTAATTAGCGGTCACAGCGGGGCTCGAACCCGCGATCTCCTGCGTGACAGGCAGGCGTCCTAACCAGCTAGACCATGCGACCAATGGACGCTACAGGGATCGAACCTGTGACCCCCTGCTTGTAAGGCAGGTGCTCTCCCAGCTGAGCTAAGCGTCCATATGGAGAGGAAGGGATTCGAACCCTCGAAACAATTCCTTGTTTACATG
>NZ_JAAXPO010000006.1 GCF_012396485.1 Leuconostoc holzapfelii | reverse complement strand
AACGTTCGTGAGCTGATAAACTAGAAGACATAAGCTGCAGATCCTTTATGGTTGATTTTAGTCAATTACCATTAAAGTCTCTGCAGTTTTTTTATGCAAGGTGTTCGGTTTAATTTTACAATCTGCCGGTAGACATTAGTTCACTCGTCACGCAAATTATCCCGATTAAAAGTATTCAGGAAAATAACACAACCACATACCTAGAAGGTACACCGGTTAATTCGCAGTACATTAACAATTATGAACAGGTCTACGCGATTAAAGTCGACTTCACGGACGACACAATTAAAACGGTTGATGATCTTAACAACGCAGCAGCAAAATGGTTTGTTGAAAGTGCGAATACCGGACGCGATAAGCCAAGTGTTGCGATTGATATTGACGTTTTGAGTTTGCAAGATAGCGCTGATTATCAAGATAAGTTTAAAAATCTTGAAAGTGTTGCGTTGACTGATACGGTTACGGTTTACGTGCCTGAATATGGCGTGAATGTGACGGCAATCGTTAACGAAATTCACTTCGATCCAATTCAAGAACGGGTTACAAAGTTGGTAGTTGGAACAGCAAAACAATCGTTCGCGGATAGTTCACACGTTCAGCTATCCGACTTACAAGATAAGGTGACCTCCGTTCAGGAACAAGCCGACCAAGCTGCTGTTAGTGCCAATGCTAAGAACACGAACTATTATGGCAGCGTTAAGCCATCACACCCGCAAGACGGTGACACTTGGTTTTGGGTAGACGGTGACAAATCTGGTATTAAGGTTTTTGTTAATGGCGATTGGGTCGAGTCGGTTGATTCAGCAACTGAACAAAAAATTTCAGATAACGTTGACAAAGCCGTCACGGACGCAAAAACCTATAGTGACCAAGCGATCGCAACTAATCGCGAACAAGTTGACGCTGAAATTAAAACAGTCAGCGACAAAACGGCACAACTAGAGAGTGAACAAGCTGAGTTAGATACAAAAGCCCAAGGTTACGCCAATCAAGCACTTGCTGATGCTAAGGCCGATACTCAGGCTACGGCGCAAAAGACAGCCCAAGACGCACAAACAGCACTCAATAATGCCGAAACAACACTTCAGCAAGAAATCAGCCAAAAAGTCAGTCAAGCTGACTATGATGCAAAAACAGGTGATCTAAGTTTAAAAGTATCTACCGCGCAGCAGACGGCAGATAGAGCAGTCACAACGATTGGCGACTATAAACAGGCAAACGACGGGCGTGTTAGTGCTGCTGAAAGTAAAAGTGAGCAAAACTCGCACGACATCACTACTAAAGTTAGTCAAACTGATTATGATCAGAAAACCGGTGAGCTGTCTGGTGAAATTAGCAGCGTTAAACAAGCGGCTGGTGAGATTAACCAGACGGTGGCTAATGTTCAGACACAGGTAAACGCGCTCAACCAAGTCAACCTTGTTAATAACAGCCAACTTGCAATAGACTACTCAGGGTGGCACGTTGACAGCCCTTGGGGTGCAACAGTTACCAACCAACTTATCAACAATGGTACAGCAGACAGCAGTGGGGCTATGTATGTATGGCATAACGCCAGCAATAACGGCACTTGGATTTTTTCGGATCCAATACAAGTTACCCAAGGCATCACGGTATCAGCATCCATTACGGCTGCTATGCCATCACCACCATCAAGTGATGTGCCTCTAGCCCTCTTTGTAATGGCTTATGATGGCAATAGAAATAAAGTTTTTGACTATGGGTATAATATCCCCACTACCTCACTAGATGGTACATTTAGAACCTTTAAGGTTGAAAACATAACCGTACCTTCCGGTACAATTTGGGTATCTTTGGTGTTTGGTTGGAACGTTGGGGGTGATATTAGTTTTGGTAGGCCTATGTTGGTTATTGGTGCTACCGTTGGGGACTACGTAGCCGGTCAGTATGTCAATAATGACAAGATTAGCACCGTGTCACAAAAAGTTGACTCAATCACCAGCATCGTATCAGACCCAGCTGCGGGTCTATCCACTAGAGTACAAACGGCAGAGGGTAATATCAGCACCGTCCAAAGCAACGTGAGTGACTTACAAAGCAAGCAGACACAGACCGCCGATGGCCTAACCACTGAAATTAGCAACCGCCAGACAGGTGACACAAACACCCTCACACAGGCGCAGGGCTTTACCACGAGCAGCATCAATAGTTACAACACGAGTATGCAAAGCCAGCTAACCCAGACGAGTGATGCTATTTTTGCCCAAGTATCAGCAACTGGTATACGTTACATTCGTGTTAATGGGCAGGGTAATAATAATAATAATGGTACCCATATCGTAAGAATATCTTTATTTGACTCGAGTGGGACAGATTTACTAGCCGGGAAAACGGCAACGCTTAGCGGCCCTGATAACCCTTATTTTAATAGCCAATCAGATGCAAACGGTGCAACAGACGGTAACATAAATACATTTGGATATTTTTACCCAGAACCTAACCTAAATAACTTTATGGTGTATGACTTGGGAAGTGTCGTATACACACCACAGAGGCTAGAGGTTAAGATTCTTGCAACCCGAACCTATAAAAGCGTAAATGTACAGGTATCACCTGATGGAAAAGCATGGCGCACGGTGTTGTTAGAGGACATCAAAGGGCTTGGAAGTCCTGATATAAATGTTGCTGATACATCCGTTAGCTTGGGTGGCACGTCATCGGCCACGCAATTAGCCCTGCTAAAAGACAACTGGAGCATTGGTATATCTGACAACACAAGCGCATTAGCAAGCGGTATCTTCGGTGACATCAACGGCATGGCGTTGAACGGCAATACAGTCACGATCGACGCGAACCAGACAGTCATCACAGGTACTGCATTCATAAAAGACGCCATGATTGACTATATTTCAGCAAGTAAATTGACAGTGGGTAATTTAGATGCTGATAAAGTTAGAATAATAAATCTGGACGTTAATACACTTACTGGTGATGTGTCTAGGTTCTTAGAGACAAATTGGGATGGCGCGTACGGCAGTACGAAAATCACGAGTGCTGGTATGAAAATTAATACACAATACATTCAAGCTGATTTTCAAGATTTTGGTATGGATTTTAGCTACATCAACCAAAAAATAGGTGGGATGGGAATATCGCAATATACAAACGGCGAGCCGGGATTGGCTATGCGATTGGAAAGTGACGGGGCTTATATGGCATGGTCTGCTAGAAATGAAGGCGATTCTACTGGACCATATATAAACAAATTGGCTTGGTATCGTCAAGGGAAACCAGGCCTAGGTGGTAATTATGGTTTCATATTTGAGGACCGTGTGACGTTTAATAAACCAATAAACGTTGAGGGCGTTGAGCAAAAATTAGTTTATCAGCCAGTAAATTATAATGGTTCACTCCACCCATATTTTGGTGCAGAGGGAGGAAACTCAGGCTTTACTTTTGGTAACGATTGGATTGATTATATGAATAATGGCCACTACTACCCCATAACAAGATTGCTCACATCGTTAAGCGGCCTTGGAAATGTTGCTATACCAACACAAATAAACAGTGATGGGAGAGTAGCCGGATGGAGAAACATAACATTATAAAAAGGGAGAAATTATGCAACCAAATAAAGATGTAATTATCAGTAAGTTATTGCAACAGAACGCACAACTTACGTTTGATAAAGCGCAATTAGAAAGCGTCATTGAACAATACCAACAAAAAGCGCAAGTAGAACAAGCCGAAAAGGCAGAGGAGAAATAAGATGACAATTAACGTAGATAACGCACAAGTACAATTTGTAGATGGTAAGTTAACTGTTCAATATTTTGCAGTTTCGTTTGCTTCTGGGACATACCCAAACCGATTAAATGGCAATGTGCAAGTGACACCAGATGATGGCGTCACTATTAATTCGACACCAGATGAAGTGATCGCATTGGCTAAGAAGAAAATTCAAGCGTTGATTGCGGATGTGGCGGCATGACGGATATTTTGAATTATCTATTTGCAAACCTAAACGGGGCAACCGAAACGGCTGTCCTTTTTATTTTGGTATTTTTTGATACTTTTCTGGGTTCATTGTGGCGAAAAAGAAATGGTGTAGCGAGGACTTCCGGTGGTGGTCTTGGAGGATTAGTCACCTCAATTCCATTAGCGCTCATGCCAATAGTCATTTGGGCTTTTACCATTTTAATTTCTTATGTCCCAACACATTTAGGTGGCAGAGACTTTACTTTTCAACCATTCATATTTGATGCCATCTCATTTGCAGTTACCTTAATTATTGGGAACTACATGTTGAAATCAATATATGCCAACATGCAATTAGCAGGCATTGATATTCCAAACTGGGCCGTTAAATGGGTTGAAGACGAGTACCACGTGAAGCTTAAAAAGATTGATTCAGAACCAAATGCAGCAAAGAAAGCAGAGGAAAAATAATGTTGAATGAAATTTTAAAGTTAGCGAACACAGCAGTAGCAGTTTTTGTTGCAGCAGGAGGCGGATTCGGACTGTCAAAGTTTTTGAATTTTAAAGCCTCTACCGAAAAGAATGAGAATATCAAGAAAGCGCTTGAGTTTGCAAGCCAAGCCGTCTTGACCGCACAAGCATTCTTAGGCAATGGAGCAGTGCAACAGCAAGCAGCCGCTGCCGAATTAAAGGCACGACTTGATGAAAATAAAATCGGCGATAACTTCACGGAAGCGCAGATTTTGTCGTATATCAAAACGGCTTATGCACATGAAAAGGCTAACGGCGCATTAGGTGCAGTGAAGCCACTTGTGAGTGCTGAAGAACTCGCGAAAGCAGAGGCGGTGGTGTCTAACGCACCTGAAACAGCACAAGCGCCTACGGCTTAATTAGGAGGCTATTATGGCATATACAATTAAACAAGATATTGTTGTCCCATTTAATTATGTGAAGAGCAATAGCGGTCTAGTACCGCCGTTCTCACAGGTACATTTGCATTCAACAGGTAACCCTCGTGCAAGTGTACAAAACGAACGCGACTATTTAGCGGGCCATTATAACGAAGCCAACTACACACACTTAGTTGGTATCACAAATGGTGAAGTGGATATTCGACAAGTCATGAACACGAATGGTGGTGCTTGGGACGTAGGAGGCGATTGGAACTGGGACGGCCATTCATCTATTGAGTTTGCCGAGGGGTCTATTCAATCACAAGACGACTTCAACAAGGCTTATCCGGCTTATATTTGGTTGGCCCGTCAACTTGCAAAAGAGGCGGGCGCTGGTAGTACGATTGATGACCAGAACACGTCAGGCACAAAAACTCACAACTATGCGAGTGCAACTGGCCATGGTTCGGACCATACAGACCCGATTGCATTCTTAGCGAAGTGGGGTGTATCGAGTGAAAAGTTGAATGCGGACATCGTTAACGGTATTGGAGACGATAGCACGCCTATTGTGGTACCGACAGCAACGCCACAGGTGCAACCCGAGGCAGATACGTCAGCAATCCAAGTGTTTAAGAATGCTGGTAATAAGTTCATATTATTTAGTACATTCCGCGTCGATGAAATTCAGCAAATCAACGGTATCTGGCAAATGATTAATTACAACTTGGCAGGTGGACGCGACTTCTCATGGACGAACAATGGTATCCCTTTGGATATTGTCGATAACGTCACGCGAGGCAATTATGCAAATACTCAAGTTGGCGATTTGGTTCGTTTCAACAGTGCAAACAATCAAGGCGCGATTGATGAATACGACAATGCAAGCAACGCGGTCGGAATCAAGTTTGGACAATACGGCATGATTTGGTTTAATGCTGATGCTTTCATTAAGTTATAACTGAATAGACTAAAAGACCCGACTAAATTAATTTCTGGTTGGGTCTTTTTTGTGTGTTTATACTCTGCGCTATTTAACAAACAGTGGTATCATAAGCTTGTAACATCAAATAAAAATCTAAGGAGATCATTATTATGTCAGTCGAAGAAAAGTTTGATAGCGCCAAAGACCAAGTTGCTGGTAAGGCAAAAGAAGTAGAAGGCAAAGTTACTGGGGACCAGACACGTGAGGCAGAAGGTAAGGCTCAAGGTGTTCTTGGAAAAGTAAAGGAAACATTCTCTGATGTAAAGGAAGCCGTCAAAGATACTCTGGACGACTACAAAGAAGACAGCAAGAAAGAAATTGATAAGTAATTTAAAACCCGCCTAACTGGAATACCTGGTTGGGTGTTTTTTATTGCCTTAATTTGTAGCCTTTTTGTAGCCCTTTGTTGTGAAACATTATTAAACATCGTGATTTTGTTTGTTGTTTGAAAACCATGAAAACACTGATATAATAGTATTCGTTGCTTATTATGAGCGATATACAAAAATAGTGAAAACCTCGGCAGAAAACTTGCCCAGGATAAAAAACCAAGAACCCTTGAAAGGTAGGAGAGATAATGCAAAAACATCAAGTGATTATCGATGCCGATCCCGGTATTGATGATAGCCTCGCATTACTGGTCGCGTTGCAATCACCAATGATTGAGGTCATTGGGATTTCAATTGTTGCCGGTAACGTCCCCACAGAGATTGGCGTCGCCAATGCGTTAAAAGTCTTGCGTGAAGTCGATCGGTTAGATATCCCAGTCTTTGCTGGGGCGACGAAGCCATGGGTGCATGACTATGTCAGCGCCCAAGATACCCATGGGATGGATGGTATGGGTGAAAGCCATTTGCCACCCGTGACCGAAGCCAGTGCGTCGCCATTAGATGCACAAGCAGGGTATGAAGCCTTATTATCAGCGCATCAGGATGTTTGGTTTATGGCGTTAGGGCCATTAACCAATGTTGCCCAATCGCTCAAAACGCAACCAGAACTTTGGTCACACGTGTCGCGTTTAATTGTGATGGGCGGCGCCTATCAGACAAATGGCAACACGTCACCGGTGGCTGAATACAACTTTTGGGTCGATCCCGATGCGGCCGATTATGTGTTCCAAAACAGTCCATTGCTGATTGAATTGGTACCACTGGACGTGACGCGTAAAATTGTCATGACGCCCAATATTTTGCAAATGATGCATTATTTGGCTGCCGATAAGTCAGCCTTAATTGAACAGATTTTGCCGTTTTACTTTGATTTCCATTGGGCCCAAGAACATGTCTTGGGGGCCGTGATCAATGATCCGTTGGTCATTGTCTACGCCTTGTATCCCGAATTGGCAAGCACCATCGAAAAATATGTGACGGTGGTCACGTCAGGGATTGCCTTGGGTCAAAGTATTGTGGACGGGGCTGATTTTTGGCAACGTCCAGCCAATGCCAAAATTTTACAGCAAATTGACGCAAAACGGGCCATGGCCTATATTGTGGGTGGTTTATTAACACGCGATGTGACAACAATTGAAAAAGAACTTGATAACATCGCGACAGACTTGGAGCGATTATCATGACAAAACAGTTTTCCGCACAAAAAATTGCACTAATTGCGCTTTTTATTGTGATTAACATTGTGGGTGGCCATTTGGCCCTTTATACACGTCTGCCAATTTATCTTGATACGATTGGGACATTGTTAGGCAGTGCGTTCTTTGGGCCAATTGGCGGGGTTATCACGGGGGTGTTGACAGCCTTAATTAATGGCACCACCGGGGATTTATTCTCGATTTATTATATGCCGAGTCAAATTACCACAGCCATTGTCGCAGGTTTGGTGTATAAAAGGTTTAAAGCCACCGATGTCAAGAATATTTGGTGGCTGGCATTCGTCATTTCATTACCTGCTACAGTTGTGAGCACAATGATTACGGTTATTTTATTCCACGGTATTACATCTTCTGGCTCAAGCATGTTGGTACAAGTCCTTCATGGTTTTGGCATGAATGAAGTGGGGGCAGTCTTGTTGGTTCAGGTCGGGACAGATTACCTTGATCGCGTTATCGGCGTTTATGTGGTCGCTGTCGTGTACCAGACAATTCGTAAATACATTAAATAATTATCACACATTTTTAATTTAGTGTTGACAATTTTCATTTTCAACGTTATAGTAAGATTATCAAATAAGAACGAGAAAAATCATGAACAAAACAATCTTGAAAAACAATAGTTATTACTACTTCTGGTTTATGTAGCACCGTCGCATGTTAAGTGCGTCGGTCATCGACGCACTTAGCGGCCAGAAGTTTTTCAAGGTTGGGTCACTAAGTGGAATGTAACACTTAGTGGCTTTTTATTTTAACAGTCAAACTGTTGTGGTAAATCGTGCCGGGTGTTACACCCCGAGCACGATTTTTTTATGAGGGAAAATAATGAGTGAAACATTAATAAAACCTGATATTGCCACACAGACAATTAATCAATTACGACGCCTCGCCAACCAAATGATAACCAAAGCGGGGTCAGGACATCCAGGGATTGCGTTGGGTGCAGCACCAATGCTTTATGAATTGTATGCCAACCAATTGGTTATAGATCCGACGCAACCTAACGCCAGCAATCGTGATCGGTTTGTATTATCTGCAGGACATGGATCAGCCTTGTTATATGCGACGTTGCATGCCGCAGGTTTTGCGTTGTCGGCGGCTGATTTAGCTGCGTTTCGCCAACCGCATTCAAAAACGCCCGGTCATCCCGAAGTGGGGGTAACGCCCGGCGTGGATGCGACGACTGGCCCACTGGGCCAAGGACTTGGTATGGCGGTGGGCATGGCGATGGCAGAAGCCAAACTCCATGCGCAATTTCCAACGGTGATTGATCACTTCACTTATGCACTAGTGGGGGATGGCGACTTGATGGAAGGCATCAGTCATGAAGTTGCAACGCTAGCTGGACAACAAGGGTTGGCAAAGCTGATTGTGTTATACGATGACAATCAGGTGAGTTTAGATGGGCAGCGGGCGCGCGCCGATACAGCAGACAACGTGGCCCGTTTTGCCAGTTATGGTTGGGATGTACGACGCATTACCGATGGCAATGATCTGGCTGCCATTCATGATGCCATTGAAAATGCCAAGTTGTCACCGGAACCCACGTTGATTGCGGTGCGGACAACCATTGGTGATTCAGGACCTTATGCTGGGACACATCAAGCTCATGGGACACCGCTGACACCGGCGCAACTGCAGGCATTGGCTGATGACTTAGCTGTCACAATGCAACCTGAATTCAGTCTAGATGCGGCGTTGATGGATCAAATGCGAGATCATATTGCGCAACGTCTGGCTGAACAACCAACGCCCAGCACGGCTGAGTTACAGACTTATCTTGCCTGGACGCAAGCACAAACTGCACAACCACCAAAACTGCAAGACAACGCGCAGCACCAAGCAGCGCGCACAATTGGGAAAATCACATTACAAGCAGTGGCGCAAACTTGGCCACAATTGTGGGGTGGGGCAGCAGATCTAGCCAGTTCCACGCAAACGACCCTTGTCGACTCACCGTTATTTGCACCAGGCAATCGCACGGGTCGCAACATTGCCTTTGGTGTCCGTGAATTTGGTATGGGGGCAGTGATGAATGGGATTGCACTCCACGGCGGGACAAAAGTGTTTGGCAGTACGTTCTTGGCGTTTTCGGATTATATGAAGGCGGCGATTCGCTTGAGCGCTTTGCAGCAGGTACCGGTGATTTATGTCTTTACCCATGATAGTGTCACAGTCGGTGAAGATGGCCCAACGCATCAACCTGTCGAGCAGTTAATGGGCTTACGCCTGATTCCTGGGGTCAACGTGTTGCGACCAGGGACAGCTGAAGAGGTGGCAGCAGCTTGGCACCAAGCACTTTCGTCAACCGATACCCCGACGGTATTGATCTTAGGTCGTGGCAGTCTAGGTATGCAAGGCACGCCAGCACAAGCGCAGCAGGCTATGACAGCTGGGGCGGCGCAAATTGTCGCAGCACCAGACGCTACCATTAATTTGATTGCTACTGGGTCAGAAGTGCAATTAGCCCTTGCTGTGAGTCAACAACTCCCACAACCAAGTCGTGTGATTTCAATGCCAAATTTGCAACGCTTTCTATCACTTGATCAGTCAAAAAAAGCCGTAATCATCCCCAAAGATTCGGCTAAAAATGTGATAATAGAAGCAGGCACAACACTTGGCTGGCAGGCTGTTGCCGGCGATGATGGCTTGATATTTGGGCTAGATCATTTCGGTATTAGTGCAGCACCGCAAGCCGTTCTGGCAGATGTCGGGTTAGTTGCAGAAGTGTTGACTGAAAAAATTATGCAAGATTTAGGGAGTTAATATGACAATTTATGGTTTGATTGCCCAACCGGCGACGCATTCGCTATCACCAGTGATGCAAAATAAGATGATGGCCGCACGGCAAATTGATGCGTATTACCAAGCATTTGATGTCGCCCCCGCACAACTTGATGCGGCCGTGGCAGGTATGCGGGTGTTATCAGTTGGTGGGTTCAATGTGTCGACCCCGCATAAATCAGCCATTATCCCGTATTTAGATGAACTCACACCACTAGCGCAACGTTTACAAGCCGTGAATACCGTGAAAAATGTGGGCGGTCACTTGATCGGGACCAGCACAGACGGGGATGGTTTTTGGCAAAGTATCCCACGCAACCAACCGCATGAACGGGTGGTGTTGCTCGGCACCGGTGGGGCTGCGCGTGCCGTGATGGCCACTGCACAACACTATGGGGTGCGGCAGTTAACCGTGTTTAACCGGGCGCATCTGGATTGGTCCCAGCGGGAAACGACCGTGGCTTATCTGAGCCAAGGCATTGGGCAACTGGCTGATTTGGCCGACAATCAAACCCTTTCTGCCGCACTACAACAAGCTGATTTGCTGATTAACGCGACAACCGTGGGGATGAATGATGCCCGCACCTTATTAACGGATTACCAAATTGGTCTTTTACCACAACATACGCTAGTGGTAGATATGATTTATCGTAACCAACAAACAGGCTTATTACGTGCCGCTGCCAGTCGTCAATTGCCCACGCAAAATGGGTTGGCGATGTTGGTGAACCAAGGTGCGTTAAGTTTTGAATACTGGTTTAACCAACCAGCTGATCGCCAATTGATGGCAGAAACAATTCGAGGAAAAATAAAATGATTATCGTCACAACAAACAAGACAAC
Source organism: Leuconostoc holzapfelii (assembly GCF_012396485.1). Classification (GTDB taxonomy): domain Bacteria; phylum Bacillota; class Bacilli; order Lactobacillales; family Lactobacillaceae; genus Leuconostoc; species Leuconostoc holzapfelii. The sequence continues at coordinate 141,238 of NZ_JAAXPO010000006.1, read as the reverse complement.
TGCACAACAACTCGCTGAAAACTTGACGACGGGTGATCCGCTCAAACCAGTCTTTGTCCACAATAACCGTGTGGCCTTAGCGGGCGTTAAAACCCTATCTGATGAAACACTCGCGCCATTTAAAGCGGATATCGTTGACATTATCACCAAACACCATACCGCTATTGCCTCATCACGTGATTTTCATCCAGAAGATACGGTGATTACAACCAAACATTCAATCATTGGTGGCGAACATTTCGTCTTTATGGCTGGGCCAGATGCCATTGAAAGTCCAGCGCACGTGATGGCCATGGGTGAAGCAGTTAAAAAGGCCGGGGCAACTATCTTACGGGGTGGCGCGTTTAAGCCACGCACGTCCCCATACTCTTACCAAGGTAACGGCGAGGCCGGGCTAAAGGCGCATCGCGCGGCGGCGGATGCGTTAGGGATGGATATGGTCACCGAAATCTTGGATACGCGTGATGTTGACCTTGTCGACCAATATACGGATATTTTCCAAGTTGGCACCCGCAACATGCAAAACTTTGCCTTGCTCAAAGCGCTGGGGCAAAAGCGCAAGCCAGTGGTGCTCAAGCGCGGCATGTCTGCCACAATCGATGATTTATTAAACGCCGCCGAATACATTGTGTCTGGTGGGAACACGCAAATTATTTTAATGGAGCGTGGTATTCGGACCTATGATAATAAGTACACACGCAACACCATTGATGTCTCTGCTATTCCGGTTCTACAGAGTTTGACTCATTTTCCAGTGATTGCCGATGCCTCACATGCTGCTGGGGTGGCACAATTTGTGGCACCGCTAGCCTTGGCCGCCATTGCGGCAGGCGCCCAAGGGTTGATGACAGAAATTCATAACGACCCGGCACATGCCTTTGTGGACGGGGCACAAGCCCTAACGCCGGCTGAATTTAGTACGTTGGCGGCCAAGGCACGGCGGGTGCGTGAGGTCGTGCAATCAGATTTAGTCGCACAATAAAGTGAGAGATAAGAAAGGACAAACCATGACGACTGTAACTGTCAGTGTCGGTCAACAAGCATATGACGTGAAAATTAATGACACGCTGCATACCCGAATTGGGGCAGAAATCGCGGCCGTTTGGACACCACGTCAAATTGCCTTAATCACCGATAGCCATGTTGGCCCCCTTTATTTAGCCGACACGACACGTCAACTTGAAGCGGCTGGTTTCCAAGTGTTACCGCTTGAAGTCCCAGCCGGGGAACAGTCAAAATCCCTCCAAGTGGCTGGTGATTTAATTAGCGCACTAGCTGAGCACGGTTTTACCCGTGGCGATGGGGTGGTGGCGTTGGGCGGTGGTGTGATTGGTGATTTGGCTGGCGTGGTGGCTTCGCTTTATATGCGTGGCATTGGCTATATTCAAATTGCAACCTCCCTGACGGCACAAGTAGATTCATCAGTTGGCGGCAAAACGGCCATTAACCTAGGCGCAACCAAAAATATTGCGGGGACTTTTTATCAACCAAACTTGGTCTTAGTTGACCAAACTTACTTAGAGACGTTAACGGATCGTGATTTGGTGGAAGGGTATGCTGAAGTCGTGAAGACATCGGCGTTAGCTGGCCCTGAATTCTTTGACCTGACGGGGAAAATTCAAAGTATAACTGACATTCGCACGCATGCCCAAGAACTATCGGCGCGCGCTATTACTTACAAAGCAGCGGTAGTCATGGCGGATGAAAAAGAAGCCGGTCAACGGCAGTTCCTCAACTTTGGTCACACGTTAGGTCATGCGATTGAATTACTGGCACATGGGGATCTGCGGCATGGCGAAGCCGTGGCGATTGGGATGATGGCGTTGACTGAACGCATGGTACGTGCCGGTGTTTCGCCAGCTGACCTAGTCCCAGCATTACAATCTCGGTTAACGGCAGTTGGGCTGCCAATCACTTCTGATTTGCTTGGTACGCCGGCCTTTTTTGACCGCTTGGTCAATGATAAGAAAAATCACGGTGGAACGTTGAACCTAGTTGCTCTCGCTGAGGTTGGCCAACCCATTATTGTCCCCAAAGCGTTATCAGCCATGCCAGAATTCATGGCCTCAATTTGATTTGAAAGGACTTGTGCCGATGCGTACAAGATAAAATAAGACGATGAGATATACAACTGCTGGCGAAAGCCATGGCCCAGAAGAAATTGCGGTGATTGAAGGGATTCCTGCCGGCTTACATATTACCCAAGAAGATATTAACGAACAACTCGCCCGCCGTCAACGGGGCTACGGCCGTGGCGAACGTCAAAAAATTGAAACAGACACGGTGACATTTTTAACGGGCGTGCGGCATCAATACACGCTTGGTTCACCCATCACCCTCAATGTTCACAACGATGATCATAATAACTGGTCTAAAATTATGGCGCCCAACACGCCGGCTACACCGGAAAATACGCTCCGAAAAGTGTTACGCCCACGACCAGGGCACGCTGATCTTGTGGGGGGCATCAAGTATCGCCATCATGATGATTTACGAAATGTATTAGAACGCTCCTCTGCGCGCGAAACCACGATGCGTGTAGCGGTTGGCGCTGTGGCGAAGAAACTTTTGGCAGAAATCGGGGTTGATGTGCATGGGTTTGTGGTCAATGTGGGCCCAGCCAAATCGGATTTGAACCAACTCACTCAGTATCATGATTTGCAGGCGCTGCGTGAAGTGACGGAAAGTTTTGAAACGCGCGCCCTGGATGCTGCAGCTGATGCGGCTATTCGTGACGTGATTGATAAAACCAAACGCGATGCCAACACGGTGGGTGGTCAAGTCCAAGTGATTGCAACTGGCATGCCGGTTGGCTTAGGGTCTTACGTTTCCGCTGATGAAAAATTGGACGGCAAAATTGCGCGGGCTATTGTCGGGATTAACGCATTTAAAGGGGTCCAATTTGGTGGCGGCTTTGACAATGCTGAAAAATACGGCGACCAAGTGATGGATGAAATCTTCTGGGATGCGGAAAAAGGCTTTTATCGTGGGTCTGATAATTTGGGTGGCTTTGAAGGTGGCATGACGACTGGTGAAGCCATTGTCGTGCGCGGTGTGGTCAAGCCGATTCCCACACTCTATCGTCCCATGCAATCGGTTGATATTGACACGCATCAGGATCACAAAGCGTCCATTGAACGTTCCGATACGACGGCGGTGACGGCTGCGGCGGTGATTGCCGAAGCCATGGTGGCCATTGAGTTAGCCAAGGCGGTTTTGGACAAGTTTGATGCTGATAATATTGACCGGATGAAGGAACAAGTCGCGGCTTATCGTGAGGAAGTTCGCCGTTTTTAATCAGTATTGTCAAATCGTACGCAAACAAAAGGAAAAGGAGAGGCTATGATTCGATTGACGCCTGCCCCAAAAAGGGGGCTGCACGGGCAATTAACAGTGCCTGGGGATAAATCCATTTCACACCGCGCCTTGATGTTTGGCGCGATAGCTCAAGGACACACAGACATTGAGAATTTTTTGGATTCTGATGATGTCTTACACACGATGGGTGTGTTTCGCGAGTTGGGGGTCCAAATTGAACAAACTGGGACTCGTGTCCGCATTCAAGGCCAAGGGCTTGAGCATTTTCAGGCACCCAAAGCACCGTTAGATATGGGCAATTCTGGTACTTCAACCCGTTTATTGATGGGGTTGTTGAGTCAACAACCATTTGAGCTGGCTATTTTTGGCGATGCGTCTTTAAGTCAGCGGCCGATGCAACGGGTATTAACGCCATTGGCGCAAATGGGGGCCAATATTACCTTAACTGATGGTGATAAATTACCGGGTGTGATCCATGCCAATCACGCGCTGACTGGGATTACCTATGAGATGCCAGTGGCGTCAGCGCAAGTTAAAAGTGCGCTGATTTTGGCGGGGATGCAAGCCACTGGACAAACCAAAATTATTGAAAATTTGCCGTCACGTGACCATACGGAACGGATGCTGCGCCAATTTGGTGGTGACATTCAATCTGAAAATGGGGTGATTACCGTGTCACGCCAACCAGCGCTGGTTGGCCAACACGTCGTCGTCCCTGCAGATATTTCGAGTGCTGCCTTTTTCATGGTGGCCGCTTTAATTACGCCAAATTCTGATCTAACGTTGAAGCAGGTGGGTATTAACCCGACCCGCGATGGCGTTTTACGGTTGTTACGGCGTATGGGGGCTGATTTGCAGCTGTCAAATATTGACGACACCAATGAGCCAACTGCAGATATTACGGTTAGGGCCCAACCGTTACATGGGATTCACATCACGGCTGCTGATATTCCAAGCGCTGTGGACGAAATGCCAATTTTGGCGCTTGCTGCCACGCAAGCGCAAGGCGATACGGTGATTTCAGGGGCAGCGGAGTTACGCGTGAAAGAAACTGACCGGATTGCCACGGTGGTGGCGGAATTAACGAAGCTGGGGGCTGATATTGAGGCCTTGCCAGATGGGATGATCATTCACGGTGGCACACCACTTCATGGCAGTACGGATTCAACGCTATTAGAGACGCATGGCGATCATCGGATTGGCATGATGAATGCGGTGGCTGCTTTGATTGCTAATCAGGAAGTGGTGATGACTGGCGAAGATGCGATGAGTGTCTCTTATCCAGGATTTTTGGCTGATTTGATGCAGGTGATGCGATGAAAATTGTCATCCAAGGGTTAGGTGAAATGGGGGCGTCATTGGCGCAGTGTTTAAATGCGCAACCTGAACATCACGTGATTGGCGTTGATCAAGACCCAGAGACGTTAAAACGCGCCTTAGATCAGGGGATTGTTGCTGAAACTGCTGGGCAATTAACCGCAGTTGCACCGCAAGCTGATGTGATTATTCTAGCCACACCGGTGTCAGGGATTATCCAAGCCATTCACACATTGGCTGCAGCGCCGCTGAAGCCTGATGTGATCATCACGGATACCGGCTCGACTAAACGTGACATTCTGACTGAGGTGGATAGGCATCTGGGGTATGTCGCCTTTATTGGCGGCCATGCCATGGCCGGGACGCATTTAAGCGGCGTGACTGCCGCCAACTCCCAGTTATATCAGCAAGCACCTTATTTCCTCATCCCCAATGAAAAAGGGCGGGCCGTTTTACCTAAATTGCAAGCCTTATTTGCCCCGTTGGCGGCGAATTTTACCACAATTGACGTGACCACACATGACCGTTTAATGGCGATGATTAGTGATGTGCCGCACATTGCGGCTTTTGCACTGATGAATGCCGCAGTTAAGCAGTTGGGTGATGCCAGTGAATTTGGGCAATACGTGGCCGGCGGGTTTAAAGATACAACGCGCATTGCTGCTAGTGATCCCAAACTTTGGACGGACGTTTTAATGAGTAATCAAGCTGCGGTCATCGCCAGTAATCAACAATTAATTGCTGAACTGACCGCATTTAATCAGGCATTGGCCACACAAAACACTGACCAATTGTTGCGATTGATTCAATCTGCGCAAAAGGCACGACAAAATTTATGAGGTAGCGATCATTATGTTAACAACACCAGAAACATTGCTATTAGTTGGTTTTATGGGCGCAGGGAAAACGACGGTTGGTCAGGAAATTGCCCGACAACATCAAGCGCGTTTTATCGACATCGATTCAGAAATTGAACGCCGCGCTGGACAAACAATTCCAGAAATTTTTGCGACGCAAGGCGAGGCCGCCTTTCGTGCGCTGGAAACACAGGTGTTAGACGACTTACAGACGTTTAATGGCATCGTAGCAACCGGTGGTGGCGTGATTGAGCGACCGGAAAATCGGGCGATTCTAAAGGCGTCCCCAGCAACCGTTATCTATTTGCATGGGAACTTGGAAAGCACGATTAATCGCTTGCTCAGCGAAGGCCAACGGCCGTTGTTACAAGAAAAGTCAACCGCTGAATTTTTTCAATTGTGGCAACTACGAGACCCGTTATATCAAAGTGTAGCGGATTTTACGGTAGAAACAGTCGGCAAGACGCCCGAACGGCTTGCCGCAGAAATTATTGCGTTGTTTAGTTCTCACGAAGACGAATTGGCCTTATTACAATTACGCTCGGAAATTGATGCTTTTGACCGGCAAATTTTTCAGACGATTGAAAAACGGATGCAGGTTGTTGGTGCCGTAGCGCAATACAAAGAAAAATTTGGCATGGCAACTGTTCAAGTCGGCCGGATGCAAAACATGCGTGCTTTATTGAAATATGATTTTGCACAGTCGTTAGATATTACCGATGAGTTGATTGACCAAATTATGACGATTCTGACAACTTCGGCCATTAACAAGGAAAATAAGCAGTTAAAACGATGAAACTACACACCTTAGGGCCTGTTGGTACGGATTCCGAACAGGCAGCCAATGATTACAAAACAACGCAAACTTTGGTCTTACACCAGGACTTTGAAGAAATTTTAACCAATTTGGCACATTTTTCTGGTGATCAAATCTTGGTACCAGCAGCATTTAAATCGAACCGATTACCGGATTTGAACTGGGCGAATTTTAACTATTTATCTTGGGAAAAGGCGACTATCGTTGATACGTTTACGTTGCCTTTAATGACATTGATTGTTGTGGAAAATGTCGCTTATGCCCGTAATGTGGCGGTTATCCACGCGGCAACTGAGGGGCTACTGGCCCAATACTTGCGAGCAAATGGTTTAGACAATGCTTGGGGACCTTCAGTTGTTTTTGCACCAAGCAAGCCCGTGGCCATGTCGGACTTTATAAAAGCGCAAAATCGGTTTACAATTATATCAGAAGCGCAATTCTTAAAATTACCAGAAAGTGAAGACCCGAAGTACCAAGTGCGACAGCGATTAAGTCCACAAATGGTTTGGGTTGTATACCAAATTAAATGACCTTACGTGAATTATTACAATTACCTAAAAGCATCAATGGCAAGCCAATCACTGCTGTGTCGTTGATGCTTGGCCCAACTGACAAATTGACGCCATTTGCCAATAAATTGCAGGCGCAAAACCCAGATGTTGTCGAATGGCGTGCGGACTATATTGCCGATGATTTTAGTCAGGCGGTGATGTGGCAACAAGTCAAAGCAGGTGCTCAAGCAGAGATTGCCCAAAAAGATGTGTCGGCGATGACAGAAGCGAAGCTTCTGGCTGAGATGGATCAGGCGCAACAAGAATTTAATGCGAACTGGCCAATCATGAATCAACAAATCATTAAGGAATTGACTGGGTCAGTTTTTAACACAATCGGCAGTTTTCCCATTATTTTGACCTATCGGACCCAAGCACAAGGTGGTAAAGGGGAAATGTCACCACTTGCTTATACCACTTTTGTGGTCAATGCGTTACAATCTGGGTATCATTTCGCTGCCGTTGATGTCGAATATACGTTAGCAGTAGAACTTCGTGAAAAAATTATGACAGCCGCACGTGCCGTCGGTGTGCCTGTGATCATGTCATATCATGACTTAAATGAGACACCAAATGTCCCTGCTTTCTTAGCAGATATGTCTCAAACAGGGGCTGATATCATTAAATTAGCGGTGACACCTCATGATGAGGGTGATGTTGATCGTTTGCTGGCTGCGACACAAGCGGCCAATATCTCACAGCCCTTAATTACCATCAGTATGGGCATATTAGGGCAACGCTCACGCATTGTGGGGTATCAATATGGCGCTGAGATGACCTTTGCAGTATTGGGTGGGATGCCAGAGAGTGCGCCCGGCCAACTGACGTTGTCAGAGTTACAGCAAGCTTGGCAGAGCAAATAAAAAACGCGCAATCGACATTGCGCGTTTTTTATTGATGATGAATGACTTCTTTGGTGGCAGCTGAGCCGGAGATTGCAGGTACAGCAATCACTGCAATTTCACCCACAACGATGGCAATAATTGCTACCGTTGTGAATGAATAAGTACCCACACTCAATTGTGAAACAATGTAGCCCAAAATTTCACCGAACACAGCAGACCAAAAAGCAACAGTAATATATTTCATACCTTTCACCTCTTTACAGAACTATCATACGCTTATTCTTAAAAAGCGCAACCTTTTTCAACGCGTTTCGTGTATAATTAAAGGGAACAAAGTTTCGCGTCATGCGTCACAAACTGCGGAGGGCTAATGTACGCACCGTTACAAATTTTAAGCGCTTATAGCTTATTAAAAAATCCCAATACAATTTCACAAATCATCCAAACAGCCAAGGCACGCCATTACGATGCGATTGCACTTACCGATCAAAATGTGATGTATGGTGCCGTTGCCTTTTATCAAACGGCTTTGCAGCATGGCATCAAGCCGTTATTTGGGGTCACATTGTCGGTTAGCGGGCTCGTCAATACTGCTACCACATTCCCAATGATTTTTATGGCGGAAACGCAGGTTGGCTATCAAAACTTAATGTGGCTGTCATCTGCTAAAATGACTGCTAAAACAGATGACATGCCTCTGAGTGCGATGACTGAACATTTGGCCGGATTGAATGTTATTTTGCCAGCAGAAAGTGAATTAACGCAGTTTATCGCGGCTGCCTATGATGATCTGGATACCTATTGGCAGCAACTCACCAATGTGATTGCCCCAGAACATTTGTATGTTGGTATCAACCCACAAATGGCCACGCAGATTCAAGCACGGCTTGCTGCATTTCAAGTAGCAACGCAAGCCCAACTGATTGCCTTAGATGATGTGGCTTATTTGAATGCGGACGATAGCTTCACCACACAAGTTTTAAAGTCAATTGATGCAAACGTGAAATTAGAAGGTATCAAGGCATTAGCCCAGCAGTCTGGCACACAGGTACTGCAAGATTTTGAGCAAATTCAAGCCGCTTACCAAAGTAGTGAAATTCTAAAAGCTGCTTTTTTGGTCAATGAGCGATTAGTTTCTCGCAGTCAAGTCACGCTGACGTTTAAAAAGACAGCAGCTTTGCCAGCATTTCAACTGCCAGATGGGATGGCGGATGCAGGTGCTTATCTCAAAGCGCTGGCGGAAAAAGGGTTGGCTGCGCGACTAAAGGGGTATCATGGGGATCAGTCCCCATATCTCACGCGTTTAAATCACGAACTGACAATCATTGATGAACTCGGGTTTAATGATTATTTTTTGATCGTTTGGGATATTGTCAATTTTGCTTATCAAAGCCATATTCAAATGGGCGCTGGGCGTGGCTCTGCAGCCGGATCACTCGTTGCTTACGCCTTGCGAATTACAGATGTGGATCCCCTGCAATTTGGCTTGCTGTTTGAACGTTTTTTGAACCCAGAACGAGTGCAAATGCCAGATATTGATATTGATTGGCCAGATAATAAGCGCGAAGCGGTGTTAAACTATTTACACGATAAGTATGGTCAACGGAACTTTGCCCAGATTTTAACGTTTGGCACTTTGGCGGCAAAGCAGGCGCTGCGTGACACAGGCCGCGTGTTTGGCCTGTCGCAACAAATGATGAGCCGATTAAGTAATGCCGTGCCACAAGGGAAACAAGGGCGCAAAGTCTCTTTGCAAGATGCCTTACAAGCAGGACCAGGCCTTAAAAATGTGTTAGCCGAAATTGAGAATGGGCAATTGCTATTGAAAGTGGCGCAACAAATCGAAGGTCTGCCGCGAAATTACTCGACACATGCAGCCGGCGTGGTTTTGAGTGCAGAAGCCTTGGTGCAGACGTTGCCAGTGCAAGCAGGCAGTGATGATCGGTTATTGACACAATTTGAAAAAGATACCGTTGAAGCGTTAGGGTTGCTGAAAATTGATGTCTTAGGGTTGTCTAATTTATCAATTCTAGCGCAAACGTTGTATGAAGCGCGGCAGCAACTACCAGAGCATTTTAACATCAGTCGCGTGCCACTCGATGATCCCAAAACGCTTGAGTTATACGCAAAAGGCGACACCAACGGCATTTTCCAGTTTGAATCAGCGGGTATCAAGCATGTCTTACGGCAACTACAACCAGCCACATTTGAACATATTGTCGCGGTGAACGCCCTTTACCGCCCAGGCCCAAGTCGCAACATTGAAACCTTTATTAAACGACGGCATGGTCAAGAAACGATCACCATGCCTGATCCCAGCCTCAAGACAATTTTAGCGCCAACGTTTGGGATCATTGTCTATCAAGAGCAGGTCATGCTTGTCGCAGAGGCTTATGCTGGCTTGACATTGGGTGAGGCGGATCTTTTGCGAAGCGCCATGTCCAAAAAGAAATTGACACAAATGGCAGCCATGCAAGAAAAGTTTATTGCTGGCGCGGTAGCGCGCGGCCATGATCGTGATGAGGCGACCCAAATTTTTGCCTACATTGATGAGTTTGCTAATTATGGTTTTAATCGCTCGCATGCAGTGGCTTATAGTAAGTTATCCTTTCAATTAGCCTACATGAAAGCGCATTATCCTGCTGCGTTTTTTACCGCCGTGTTAAATGCTAATTTGGGATCGCCCGAAAAGGTGCGTCTCTATGTAACAGAGGCCAAGGCCCGTGGCATCAAAGTGGCAGCACCCCATATTAATTATTCACAACGATTTTGGACGGTTGCCCAAGACACGCTACAAATGGGGCTCAATAATATTCGTGGTTTGCGGTCAGATTTTGTTGCGACAGTTTTGGCAGAACGCCAGGCAAACGGCCCTTTCCAGACAATTCAGTCCTTTGTGCGACGCTTGCCTGAAAAATTTAGGAAGCATGACACGCTCAACCAACTTGTCTATGCGGGCGCTTTAGATACGTTTGGTTATAATCGTCAAGAATTGGTCACCGCGTTAGATGATTTGATTGAAGCTGCGAGTTTTGGTGAATTAATACTAAATGAAACCAAAATCAAGAAAATGTCGGATTGGTCATTAACTGAGAAGTTAACTCATGAAAAAGAAGCCATTGGGGTGAATCTTTCCGGCTATCCATTGGATGATTATGCTGGGATCATCGCTGAACAAAACTACCAACAAATCGTGGCGATCACTGAAAATTCACAACGTGTATCGAGCATTGTCTTGATTGATCAACTGCGGACAACACGTACCAAAAAAGGCGAAGAGATGGGGTTTGTCACTGTATCGGATGCCACTGGCACGATGAGTGTGACGGTATTTCACCAACTCTTTGAAAAGGTGCAAGCTATTTTAAAGGCAGGGGCCATCATTCAGGTATCCGGACGGGTGGATAGTTATAATGGTAAATTATCCCTCGTGGCAAATCATATCAGCTTGGCACCGGACTTGGCGCAACCACCAAAAGGGACGTGGTTTTTACAGTTTGATGCGGCACATGATAACGCTGAAAATCGCCACGCAGTGATTGCAGTTTTGAAAAAGTTTCATGGAGTGAATCCAGTCGTGATTCATTGGCAAAATGAAGCAAAAAACCAGCAATTAGCGCCGGCATTTTGGTTGAGTGATGAAACCGCTATCATCCGTGAATTGGCGCCATTACTGGGAAATGACAACGTCATTTTTAGACGAAGTCATTGATATTATGGCTTGTATAAACGCTTAATAATGTATAAAATAGAGCTTGGGTAATGTTGCACAAGCAACAACCAAGATAACTAAGGAGCATATTTAACCATGAAAAAGACGAAAATCGTCTCAACACTTGGTCCGTCATCATCTGATGTCGAAACAATCGTCAAGTTGATCCAAGCGGGTGCCAACGTATTCCGTTTCAACTTCTCACACGGTGATCACGAAGAACATTTGAGCCGTATGAACGCAGTTCATGAAGCTGAAAAGATTACTGGTAAGACTGTTGGTATCTTGTTGGACACAAAGGGTGCTGAAATCCGTACAACAAAGCAAGTCGATGGTAAGATTGAATTCCACACTGGCGACACTTTGCGTATTTCAATGGACGAAAACATTGAAGGTACAAAGGAAAAGATTGCTGTCACATACGCCGGTTTGTTTGATGACGTTGAAGTGGGCGGACAAGTCTTGTTTGATGATGGTTTGCTTGGCACAACTGTTCTTGAAAAGGATGCTGCCAACCGTGAACTTGTTGTTCGCATTGATAACGATGGTATCTTGGGATCACGTAAGGGTGTTAACGCACCAGGTGTTTCAATCAACTTGCCTGGTATCACTGAAAAAGATGCAGATGATATTCGTTTTGGTTTGGATCACGAAATCAACTATATCGCTGCTTCATTCGTTCGTAAGCCTGAAGATGTGCTTGAAATTCGCGCATTGTTGAAGGAAAAGAACATGGAACACGTCCAAATTGTTCCAAAAATTGAATCACAAGAAGGTATTGACAACCTTGATGCCATTCTTGAAGTTTCTGATGCCTTGATGGTCCCACGTGGTGACATGGGTGTTGAAATTCCAGCCGAAAATGTGCCTTTGGTTCAAAAGGACATGATCCGCAAGATGAACAAGGCTGGTTTGCCAGTCATTACTGCCACACAAATGCTTGACTCAATGGAAGAAAACCCACGTCCTACACGTGCCGAAGCTTCCGACGTTGCCAACGCCGTATTTGATGGTACAGATGCCACAATGTTGTCAGGTGAATCAGCTAACGGTGATTACCCAGTTGAAGCTGTTGCGACAATGGCTGCAATCAACGAAAAGGCTGAAACATCATTGCGTGACAACGGTCGTCACCAAGACATCTTCTTTGATGAAACTGATTCAACTGAAGCTGTTGCTTCAGCAGTTTCACGTATTGCCCGCAGCGTGAACGCCAAGGCAATTGTTGTGTCAACAAACTCAGGTTACACAGCACGTATGGTATCAAAGCACCGCCCAGATGTTAACATTTTGGCTGTGACTTATACTGAACGTGTACAACGTGGTTTGACTTTGAACTACGGTGTCTTGCCAGTTGTTTACGATGCCCCTGCAACGATTGATGAAATGATTGCATTGGCTAAGACAGCTGTTAAGGAACAAGGTTTGGCTAACTCAGGTGACACAATCGTCATCGCAGCTGGTGTACCAATGTCACAATCTGGTACAACAAACATGATTACTGTACAATCAGTTTAATGATATAATGTCTGTCAGGAAAATAGCCACATATGGCTATTTTTTTTATGGCTTTGGATAAAAATAGTCGATGTCATGAAACCTACCATAATTAAATCGCTCAATTGGTCTAGCTGATATGATTATATCAACGTTAAAAGAGGAGTATGATTTATGAACACAGGTGATTTGGCTTGGGTATTGATTTCGGCAGCGCTGGTCTGGTTAATGACACCAGGTTTGGCATTATTCTATGGCGGCTTGGGGGAACGTCGCAATTTGTTGCATACAATGTTTGTCCCAATCTTAATTATTGGCATTGCCACAATGGTCTGGTTTGCCGTTGGTTATTCGTTAGCTTTTGGTGGTGCCGGAGATATCATTGGCAATTTTAAGCATCTATTTCTCACAGGGGTATCCTTTACCCACTCAACAAAGTCCTTGACGATTCCAGATGGTGCGTTTGCCTTATTCCAGGGCATGTTCCCAATCATCACAGCTGCCATCATCACGGGCTCAGTGATTGGCCGTGTACGCATCAAGGCAATGATTGTCTTCATTACATTATGGCTAATCTTTATTTATTCGCCATTGGCCCACATGGTGTGGGGCGGTGGCTTACTGGCAAAGCTGGGCGCAATCGATTTTGCCGGTGGGACAGTGGTTCATATCTCAAGTGGTGTGACCGGCTTGGTTTTGGCCTTGATGATTGGGCATCGCCACAATGATAAGCATGTGCCAGTTCGCCCATCATACGTGCTCATCGGTGGGGCCTTGCTCTGGGTCGGTTGGTTTGGCTTTAACTCAGGTTCCGCTTTGGCTGCCAACAGCATTGCGGTTTTGGCCTTGGTCAACACGTGGTTGGCATCATCAGCCGGTGTCTTGACGTGGGGGATTGCCGAGTATAAAATGCACGGCCGCGCAACACTATCAGGCATTACCAGTGGTGGCGTTGCGGGGTTGGTGGCGATTACGCCAGCTGCAGGCTTCGTGGCGCCATGGGCTGCGGTCATTATGGGGTTGTTAGCCGGTGTGGTTGGTTTTGCTGGGATTACATTTGTTAAGAACAGCTTTGGCTATGATGACACGCTTGATGCCTTTGGAATTCATGGGATCGGTGGCGCCGTTGGGGCCATCTTGACAGGGGTGTTCGCTGATAAAAGTGTTGGTGGTGTTGCGGGCGCTGTGAATGGCGACTTCTCTCTTGTCTGGAAGCAAGTCGTCGCTATCTTGTTTACGATCGCGTTTGCTGCGATTGGGACCTTCATCTTAGCAAAACTCACGGCGTTGATTGCTGCACCATTACGCCTGACTGCGGAAGAAGAAGCTCAAGGTTATGACAACATTATGCATGATTTAACGGTTGAATGACGGGCAACAGCCCGTTTTTTGTGTTAAAATTAAAAGAAACAACACAAAGGGGATTTGCAATTTGTCAGCACAAATACAGCAAATTTTTACATTTGAGAATGCCGAACAGCAGACTAAGTTAATTGGGGTTAACGATAATTTAATCCGTCTGATTGAAGAAGGTTTAGATGTTGCCTTGCATGCTCGAGGCGACCAGATGACGATTGCAGGGGAAGCAGAGCAGGTGGCCCTTGCACAGGCTGTCTTACATGAATTAACCCAGCTCATTAAACATCAGATTACCGTTTCACCGACAGACGTTGTGAGTGCCGTTACGATGGCGCAACGCGGCACGTTGGAATATTTTGGTGATTTATACTCGGAAACTTTGATTCGAGATAATAAAGGCCGCGCTGTGCGGGTCAAAAATTTTGGTCAAAGGCAATACATCCAAGCTATTCGGAAGCATGACATCACCTTTGGCATTGGCCCTGCAGGGACGGGGAAGACTTATCTAGCCGTCGTCATGGCAATTTCTGCGCTGAAACGTGGTGATGTGGAACGCATCATTATCACCCGCCCAGCTGTTGAGGCTGGCGAGTCACTTGGCTTTTTGCCAGGGGATTTAAAAGAGAAGGTCGATCCTTATTTGCGGCCCATTTATGATGCGATGCATGCCATTATAGGGGCTGAACAGACGCAACGATTGATGGATCGTGGGGTAATTGAAATTGCGCCATTGGCCTATATGCGTGGCCGGACATTGGATGATGCCTTTATTATTTTGGATGAGGCACAGAATACCACCAACCAACAGATGAAAATGTTTTTGACACGTCTGGGATTTGGTTCAAAAATGATTGTTAATGGCGATATTTCACAAATTGATTTGCCACGTGGTGCCAAGTCAGGATTAATTGCCGCCCAAAATATTTTACAAGCGGTCAATCGGATCGCATTTATTAACTTCAGCAGTGCCGACGTGGTTCGCCATCCGGTGGTTGGATTGATTGTTAATGCTTATGATGCCGCTGAAACAGCACAACTTGCCAATAAAAAGGAGCAGACAGCCCATGGATTTAGCCATAATTGACCAAGCGCAAGCTGGCGTGAGTCAGTACCATCGTGATCTCGTGACTGCCGTCATTGATTTTGCCGGCCAAGCATTAGATTTGCCTGATGACACTGAAATGTCGATTACTTTTGTCAATAATGATGAAATTCAACGCTATAATCGTGAATATCGTGGCGTGGACAAGCCCACAGATGTGATTAGCTTTGCTATTGAGGAAGGCGATGATGTTTTTGACCAATTGGAAGCGGTTGAAGGGCTCGCCAAAAATATTGGTGATATTATTGTCTCAGTTGACGTGATTGCGTCGCAAGCAGCATATCTGGGTCATAGTTACGAACGAGAACTTGGCTTCTTGGTGGTCCATGGCTTTCTTCATCTCAACGGGTATGATCACATGTTAGGTGATGCTGAAGAGAAGGAAATGTTTGATTTGCAGCGAAAGATTTTGGATGATTATGGCCTCAAGAGATAACGAACAGACAAAATTAGTCGGTGAACCGGAAGCAATCAAGCAGCAAACAACGCGAAATCGGAATTTTTTTCGAGCGATGCGTAACTCATTAAACGGGATATGGCTGATTTTAGTGCGCGAGCGTAACATGCGCATCCACATTTTGTTGGCGTTTCTCATTTTAGTGGCGGGTTTGCATTATGGATTGTATCGTTCAGATTGGCTTTGGGTGACGATGGCAGTCTTTATCGTGATCTTCAGTGAATTCTTGAATACGATTATTGAAGCCGTGGTTGATTTGGTTGTGGAGAAAAAATATCATCCTTTGGCAAAACTGGCCAAAGATGTGGCTGCCGGTGCGGTATTGGTAGCGGTCGGCGTTGAAATCATCATTTTGTTATTGATTTTTCAGCCGTATGTTTGGCGCCAATTTGGAATTGTCACCAATTTTTCTGATTTGTTGCACCATTTTCAAAAATAACGTTGGCTCGATTTAGGGCAAAATAGTTGTCTATTGGCATCTTGCCAGTAGGCTGTAAATAGGAGAAAGTCGACCTAGGCGTCGCAAAAAAAATGACAGAAACACCTTTCAAATCTGGTTTTGTAGCCATTATTGGCCGCCCAAATGTGGGAAAATCAACCTTGCTCAATCGTATTGTTGGTGAAAAAATTGCCATCATGTCAGACAAGGCACAAACGACGAGAAATAAGATTCAAGGCATTTACACAACAGATGCGGCGCAAGTCGTTTTTATCGACACACCTGGTGTGCATAAGCCGCAAAACTCGCTTGGCGACTTCATGGTAAAATCTGCTTTTTCAGCGCTACATGAGGCCGACGCGATCTGGTTCGTGGTAGATGCATCGATGCCGCGTGGCCGAGGTGATGACTTTATTATTAATCGTTTGAAAGAAGTGAAGGAGACGCCAATCTATTTGTTGATTAACAAGGTCGACTTGATTGCGCCACCGGAATTACTGCAAGTGATTGCGAGTTATCAAGAAGACGCCCCCGCTTGGACTGAAGTTTTCCCAATTTCTGCGCGTGAAGGGGATAACGTGCCAGAATTGCTCGATAATATCGTGGCAAATCTTGATGAAGGCCCGCAGTATTTTGATGCTGATCAACTCACAGATCACCCAGAACGTTTTGTCATCGGAGAGTTAATTCGTGAAAAAGTCTTACAATTGACGCGACAAGAAGTTCCTCACTCTGTTGCAGTTGTGATTGATAAAATCGCACGTGAAAGTGAAGATAAGATTCATATCCAAGCATCAATTATTGTGGAACGACCAACGCAAAAAAATATCATTATTGGTAAGCAGGGGACGATGATCAAAAACATCGGCACACGCGCACGTAAAGATATTGAACGGTTAATGGGCGACAAGGTCTTCTTGGAAACCTGGGTGAAGGTGGAACCACGCTGGCGTGATCGACCACAAGCTTTACAAACGTTAGGTTATCGTCAAGAAGATTATTAAGTCATCTGGCCGTTGGTCAATGTAATTTAGTAGAGTGATAAATGGCAGTCATTAACGGCATTGTGCTATATACAAGACAATACAAAGATCATGATTTATTAGTTCGTATGCTCACCGAAAGCGATGGGTTGCGAACTTTTTTGGCACGTGGTGCTAAAAAGCCAAAATCGTCGTTAAGTGCAGCCGTCCAGCCATTTACCATTTTGTCTTTTGAAGGCGCTTTACCTAAACGTGACACTGGATTAGGTTATATTAATGACGCGCAGCGTGTCGTTTTATATCCCAGACTGGTCGAAGATATTGAGGCGAATGCGTATGCTGCGTTGATTGCCAGTTTGATTGATCAAACATTTGAAGAGGGCGAACCCCTTACCCGTTGGTATAACCAATTTTTATTGGCCTTGGAAAAGTTGGAGTCGGGCTTGGAGCCGCAAATTATTGCGAATATTTTTGAAATACAACTTTTGGTGCCGTTGGGCGTCGCACCGAATTGGCGTGCTGATCCGATTAGTGGTCAAACGGCCGGCCGCTTTGATTATTCAGAGAAATATAATGGAATTATTTCAGAAGCACATTATGATTTGGATGATCATCGGTTAATGTTGGATCAAAAAACCATTTTTTATTTGCGGCAATTTAGCGTGATTGATTTAAGGCAAATCAATCGGATTAATCTGTCACCAGCGACAAAACGCGGGTTACAACTCGTAATTGATCATATTTATGAAAAACAAGTCGGCTTAAAGCCGCGCGCCAAAACGTTTATCGAGCAAATGCATGCTTGGCAAAATACCCTAGTTAATTTCAGGAAGAATAAGGAAAGCACATCATGACAGCAAAAAAAATTTTAGTTTTACATACTGGTGGCACGATTTCAATGCATGAAAGTGAGAATGGTGGGGTTGAAACAGGCGTTGAAAACCCATTGACTGGTGCTAAATTGACGCTGCCCGATGTTGATTTGACGGTTGAAAATATCTTTAATTTACCCAGTGAGCACATTGGGCCAGCGCACATGTTAGCCTTGCAACAACGCATTTTGGCAGCAGGCACTGATTTTGACGGTGTGGTGATTACGCATGGGACAGACACGCTTGAAGAAACGTCATTCTTTTTAGACAGCACATTAGCTGTTGATTTTCCAATCGTGATGACTGGTGCGATGCGTTCTTCTAATGAACTCGGATCAGACGGCTTGTATAATTATCACTCCGCTTTGCGCGTTGCCGCAGACGAGGCATCACGCAATCGTGGTGTGTTAGTCGTGATGAATGATGAGATTCATGCCGCCCGCTTTGTGACCAAAACACACACGACCAACGTGGCCACGTTTGGTTCACCAATCAGTGGCACGATGGGCTTGTTAACCAAACGGCAAATCATCTTTTTCTATGCCTTGCCAAAACGGCATGCCTTGCCAATCGCCAATGTGAAACAAAATATTCCAGTTCTGAAGGCATATGCTGGTATGGACGGCCAATTATTAGAATTATTGGCAGCTGCCAATATTGATGGCATCATTATTGAAGCCTTGGGCGCTGGAAATTTGTCTAAAGAAGCCGCTAACGGTGTGCTTTACCTCTTATCGCGTGACATTCCGGTCGTCATTGTGTCACGGAGCTTCAATGGTGTCGCCGAACCAGTCTATGATTATTTGGGCGGTGGTGTTCAACTGGAAAAAGCGGGGGCAATTTTTGCAACGAGCATTAATGGCCAAAAAGCCCGATTGAAGTTGCTCATTGGGTTGGATAATCAACTGGATGAAGCAACGCTTAAAACGTATTTACATCAATTCTAATGAACGAATGGGCGATCTGATGCGCAAAATTTATTTTATTCGTCATAGTATTCGTGATCAAACGGTGACAGATGACCAATCTGCACCACTGACAAAGCAAGGCCAGCTGCTCGAACAAGGGCTGGTTGACCAATTCGCGGACTGCCCAGTAACTGCCATTTATTCGTCGCCGTATTTGCGGGCCATGCAAACCGTTGCGCCATTAGCGGCAAGTTTGGCGCTACCGATATTTCCGGTGCCAGCATTTCGTGAACGGCAAACTATTGCACGGCCTGATTGGATCGCTCATCTCGAAAATTTATGGTTAGACTTTTCTTTACAGGCGCAAGGCGAAGAATCCCTGGCTGAAGTTCAGGCGCGTGTCGTGCCTGCTTATGAAAAGATTTTACGTGATATCCCTGACAATCTGATTATTGCCGGGCATGGTACGGCGTTGGCGGTTTTATTTCATGCGATCACCGATGGCCAGTTTACCTTTGAAGACTGGCAAAAGATGGTCATGCCAGATTGTTATTTAGCGACATATGATCATCAGGTCCTGACCAGTTTTGAACACATTGGTACAAAGTAAGACGGGCGTGGCTTGGTCCTACTTTAATTGGACACCCATTTGGTGGTGAAGGAGACCCCATGACAGAACCCCTACAACATTTTTTAACAACTTTTGTTCCAAAACACTATGATGTGTATTTAGACATTAATCGTCAAGCCCAAACAATCGTCGGAGAGGTGACGATTTTTGGGGAGGCGCTGTCCGATCACATTTTTTTGCATCAACGTGGTTTGAAAATTAAATCGGTAACGGTTAATCAGAACGAGGTGGCCTTCACCACTCAAAATACACATGAGGCCTTAGGTTTAGCCAACGTCCCATTGGGACAGGTTGAAATCGTGATCTGTTATGAAACTGTGTTAACAGCCACTTTGATGGGCATTTATCCCTCGGATTACGAAGTGAATGGTGTTAAAAAGCAACTGGTATTGACGCAATTTGAATCTAGTGGTGCCCGAGAAGCTTTCCCTAGCATCGATGAGCCAGCTGCCAAAGCCACTTTTGATCTGGCCATTAAGTATGATGAACAGCCTAACGAAACCATTTTAGCCAACATGCCGGAAACTCAAGTTGTTGACCAAGTGCATTATTTTGCCACGACACTGCGGATGTCAACTTATTTAGTGGCCTTTGCTTTTGGATCATTGATTAGTGAAGAAACGACGACGTCATCTGGCGTTAAAATTCAAGTTTTCGCAACAGATGCTCATACAAAGCCTACCTTGCGGTTTGCCTTGGATATGGCCAAGCGCAGTATTGCGTTTTATGAAGCCTACTTTCAAACGCCATATCCGTTACCAGAATCAAAACAACTTGCTGTCCCGGATTTATCCTTTGGGGCGATGGAAAACTGGGGGTTGGTTACCTATCGTGAATCAGCCTTATTGATTGACCCTGAAAATGCGGCATTGACGCAAAAGCATCGTGTTGCAACAATCATTGCGCATGAACTAGCCCACCAATGGTTTGGCGATTTAGTTACAATGGCCTGGTGGGATGATTTGTGGTTAAATGAAAGTTTTGCCAATATGATGGAATATGTCGCGATTGATGCGCTAATGCCAGAATGGCACATTTGGGAGTCTTTTCAAATGAACGACGTCCCATTAGCGCTTCAGCGTGATGCGATTGATGGCGTCCAACCGGTCCATGTCGCGATTAATCATCCAGATGAAGTGAATACTTTTTTTGATAGCGCGATTGTTTATGCCAAAGGGGCCCGCATGCTGGTAATGACCCGCGCAATGATTGGTGATGCTGCGTTTCAGAAAGGCTTGAAACACTATTTTGATGCACATCAATACGGCAATGCGACAGGTGCTGATTTATGGCGCGCCTTGTCAAACGCATCGGGACAAGACGTCACGGGGGTAATGGCAACGTATTTGACGCAGCCTGGCTACCCGGTGATTAGTGTGACTGTGAATCCTGAAGGGCAACTGATAATCAGTCAGCAACAGTTTTTCATCGGCCCACACGATGACCAAGAGCGCCTCTGGCAAGTGCCATTGACGAGTAATTTTTCTGATCAAACATTGCTCCTTAAAACAAAGGCAGAGATCATCGGGGACTATGCCAGCTTACGAAAGCAAGTTGGTGGGCCAATTCTATTGAATATTGGGCAACAAACACATGCGATTATTCACTATGATGACGCATTGTTAGCGGACATTTTGGTACATCTTGATCAGTTCAATGCAGTGAGTCAGCTCCAAATTCTACACGATCTCCGGTTATTAGTGCAAGCCCAAATCGTCAGTTATGCCCAAATTTTGCCAGTGTTACATAAAGTGGCCGCCAATCCGACGATTTTGGTACAACAAGCTAGTCATGAATTGCTTAATGATATGCAACGTGTCATGCAAGACGATGCAACGGGTACGGCAACATTACAACTCTTTGTAAGGCAGTTGGTCCAGCCACAGTTGCAACGATTAGGTTGGGAAGCACGTCCGAATGAGGCCAATGATGATACACGTGTTAGACCTTTAATTATCGGCGCTGCATTGACGGTCCAACTGCCTGAAGCCTGTGCGAAATCAGATGCCCTATATGGCCAATATCAGGCAGATTTGACCCAAATGCCAGCCTATTTGCGCCGAGCTGTCTTACGAGATCAAATCGCTCGCACGTCAAATATTGCTTGGTTTAAGCAGCTTTTTATACGCTATCAACAGACTAGCGACACTGGTTTGCGACAAGATTTAATGGCTACATTACCTGGGACAACCAATCAAGCAGCACTTCAGCTCATAGTGGCTCATCTAAACAATATAGACGTTGTGAAACCACAAGATTTTGGGATCTGGTATGGCGGCTTGTTGCACAACCCAGCAGCCCAGCAGGCGGCATGGGATTGGGCACGAGCGCATTGGGATTGGCTAGATGATAAGTTGAATGGTAGCATGAATTATACTAATTTGGCGAAAATACCAGCCAATTACTTCCAAACACCGCAGCGCTTAGCTGAGTTTAAGGCGTTCTTTGGACCAAAATTAAACCAGGCCAACCTCACCCGTGAAATTATTATGGGTCAGGTGGTCATTGAAAATCAAATCGCACTGATCAAAGCACAACACAATCTGCTAGGTCAGGCACTTGAAGCGGCCTTGTATTAGGGCCGATTTGGACCCGAATGTGTTATAAATGGCGTGAATGGCCATTGTCTGATATACCGCTATTCTCTATACTCAAGAGGATAGCGGTTATTTTTGTATCCGTTCAACATGTGGCGCAGGAAAGGATGACATCGGGCATGGATACGCAACAACGATTAGCAATATTAAAAAAGGCGATCAATTTTGATACGCAAAACGGTAATGAAGCAGTATTAGCCAATTATTTATTTGAGCTGTTCAAAAGTCATCAAATTGCTGTGAGAACTTTACCATTCGGCGAAAATCGAACGAACTTAATTGCTTCGCTTGGGTCGGGGAACAAGGTCTTGGCTTTGACGGGGCACATGGATACGGTGAGTGTTGGCCCACGTGATTTATGGGATACTGACCCATTGCAACTGACAGCGATTGATGGCAAATTGTATGGCCGAGGCACGTCGGATATGAAAGGCGGGCTAATTGCTTTTGTGATTGCCTTAATTGAATTGGCACAAGAAAAAGTCGCGATTCCGGGTGAAGTGCGGCTGATTGTGACCGGTGGGGAAGAAAAAGGCCAACTTGGCTCAGCGGCATTATTGGGGAAGGGCGTGATTAGCGACATCGAAGCCTTAATTGTCGGTGAGCCAGCCCGTTTATCCAATAAAGACGGTCGGCCGGAACAGCAATTTGCCATCACGGCACAAAACGGCACTTTAGATTATGAAGTCATTTCGCACGGGAAGTCCGCACATAGTTCAATGCCTGAGATGGGGGTTAATGCGATTGATAATTTGGATGTCTATCTCAGTGAGCAAAAGAAATATTTTGCCAAAGCCACGCAAGTAGAAGATGATGTGCTGGGGAAGATTATTCCGGTGGATACGCTAATTACCGGTGGTGAACAGATTAATTCAGTGCCTGCATTTGCCAAACTCACCACTAAAATTCGCACAACCACGGCATATCCTGCCGAGCAGATTATCAAAGAACTGCAACACATTATTACCCGTTTAAATGCCGAGGAAAATATGGACTTAGAGTTTCATTTAATCCGTAAGCTCGCACCAGTTGTCACTGATAATCGGTCAAAAATTGTTAACTTGGTTAAAAAGAACGGTCGGTTCTACTTCAACCAACCGGTGACATTACGTAGTGTTGCCGGCACGAGCGATGCGGCAACCTTTGTCAAAGAAAATTCTGATATGAGCATTGTGATGATTGGACCAGGTAATGATACCAGTCATATGGCAAATGAATATGTGATGGAAGAAGCCTTTTTGAACTACATTAATTTCATCAAAAAGTTAATTCTGGATTACTTTAACCCAACTGAAAATTAACAACGACAAATAATAAAAGACCGATCGCTCAGCTATCGGTCTTTTATGCTTTAAAAATGTTGTCGTAAATGGCTTTGACGGCTTGGTCAGCGAGATCAGGTTGAATACCTAACATAATTGATATTTCACTAGCACCCTGGTTGACCATTTGCAGGCTAATACCATGGTCTTTGAGTGGTGAAACGATTTCGGTTAATGCGCCGATGCGGTTCCGCATGCCTTCGCCGACAATCATGATGATGCCATAGCTGGGCAACCACTTAAGTGTATCTGGTTTGATATCAGCAGCAATATCAGCCAACATATTGTCGATCTGATCTTGCGACAGTTGTGTCTTGTCAAAAATAATCGTTAAGTCATCAATTCCTGACGGCATATGCTCATAGGAAATGTTGTGTCGCTTGAGAATCTCTAAGATGCGTAAAGTAAAGCCGACTTCCTTGTTCAGCAAGTAACGGTGCAAATAAAGGGCCGCAAATCGGTTAGAATTCGCAATGCCGGTTACTGGTGTTGTTTGTTGCACTTCAGTTGGTGGGACAATAAATGTCCCTGGTGCATCGGGATCATTGGTGTTTTTAATATTGATACGAATGCCACCTTGGATGGCCGGAATAATGGCTTCATCGTGAAAAACGGCAAAACCCGCATACGAGAGTTCACGCATTTCATCATAGGTCATTTGCTTAATTGCTGCGGGGTGGTCGATAATGTTTGGGTTCACTGCATAAATGGCGCTGACGTCAGTAAAATTCTCATACAAATCGGCGCGTAAAGCGCGTGCCATGATTGCCCCAGTAATGTCTGACCCACCACGAGAAAAAGTGGCCATATCCCCACGTTGTGTGTAGCCAAAAAATCCTGGGATAATGAGACGTTCACTGGTGGTCAAATCAAGTTGGGCAATCGTATCGTATGACTTTGGATTGAAAGTTGCCGCGCGTGCTTGATCATCAACTAGCAGCCCAATCTCTTGTGGGTCAACAAAACGTGCAGGGAGTCCGAGATGTGTAAAGACTTTCGCAACGAGTTGGGCATTTAAGAACTCACCATGTGCGGCAAATGCGGCATATAAATAATCAAAAGACCGGTAGTGTTTTTGTGCCAGATGATCGATTTGTTCATCGATGTCATCTAGTTCATAAGCCGGCAGATCAAAATGCTCACCGATAGCATGATATCGGGCTTTTATCGTGTGTACGATGGCTAGTGTATCGGTATCTTCAACCGTACCTTTAGCATATGCTAAGAGTAAATCCGTGACTTTCGTATCGTCTTTGAAACGTTTACCTGGAGCAGAAACCACGACAACTTTACGTTGTGGGTCTGATTGAATAATCTCAAAAACACGTTGCAATTGGCGACCATCAGCCAGTGATGACCCACCAAACTTAGAAACTTTCATAAATGCGATCTTCCTTCTCTATCATTAAGCCAGTGTTGTCTGGCACAAGGTCTAGTATTTTTCCGGGGAGTTTTGCCGTGGCAAGTGCTTGTTGTAAGTGATGTGCAGCTTGTTTTGGCACCACGGAGATAATGGTTGGACCAGCGCCAGACAAATAAGTACCAATAAGCCCAAGTTCATGGGCAATGGTGCGCACTTGTTTGAGGTGAGGCACTAAGTGTTGCCGAGCTGTTTCATGGAATTGATCAGCCTCAATTAAATATTTAGCCGTCTCAAAATCATCTGCTTGAAGTGCGGCAATCAGTGTATTGCTGATTGCACTGGCGGCAACGCTTGTTTTAAAAGGGAGCTGCTCTGGTAAAGCGGCGCGTGCTGCTGCTGTGAGGAGTTGGGTATTTGGTATATAGGTGATAAAATGATGGGTTTTCGGTAAGCGCAGTGGCGCATGAAAGACGTGCTTGCCATCGTAATATGCCACGACAGCCCCACCAAATAGTGCGGGTGCGACATTATCTGGATGACCTTCAATACGCGTTGCCAATGCCAGCAGTTCATCGCGTGACAGGGCCAAATTGGCCAATTCGTTGGCCATTGCATAGCCAGCAAGTAGTGCTGATGAGGATGATCCTAAGCCGCGTGCTAACGGAATATCCGAACGCACAACCAGGCGATGGGGCGACAGATCGGGTGCGAGTTGTAAGGCTGCCTGTACAATAAAATGGGTGTCATCATGAGGAATGGCCGCGCCTGAATCATGGTCAACAACCCAAGTGGCAGTTTTTTCGTGGATTTCAAGGGTGAGATATAATTGGAGTGCGACCCCCATTGAATCAAAGCCTGGGCCTAAATTGGCACTTGTGGCTGGTACTTTAATCGTAATCATGAGAAAATTTTATACTCCGCAGCAAGATTGATCCCATCGGCATTGCGAATGGTAGTGCGAATAAGATTAATTTGTGCATCACTGGCTGGATGGGTTAAAGCAACCAGACGAGCCGTACCGTTAGCCGCTGGGGTCTGCTTCAAATCTGTGAAACTAATTTTTGCCGCTGCAAACATACCAGTCACTGAATACATGGCACCAGGGGTATCATCGACTTCAACAACAATGAAGCGTCGGGCAATCCGCTGTGATGGTTTAGCCAAGTCAATGGCTTGATTAAAGGAATTGAACGGACGACCAGGCGTATTTAAAGCTAAATCAGTTGCGACATTGGTTAAATCACTCAACACCGAATTCGCGGTTGGCATCTCGCCAGCACCGGGACCATAGAGCATCACTTCACCAACGGACTCGCCGTTAACTAACACGGCATTATTTTCATTGTGAACAGTCGCTAAGGGATGCGCAAAGGGAACGAGTTGAGGGGCAACTTCGATACTAATGGCGGACTTCGTTTCACCGACCCGCTGCGCAACACCAAGTAATTTGACGGCATAGCCAAAACTATTGGCGTCGGCAATATCTGCATCGGTTAGCGTGGTTATCCCATTGATCGTCAAATCAGACATGACGGGTTGGACACCAAAAGCAAAGTTCGCTAAGATAATGAGTTTATAGGCCGCGTCGAAACCTTCAACATCGTTTGTTGGGTCAGCTTCAGCAAACCCCTTATCTTGTGCGAGTGATAAGGCTTGATTGTAAGATAAGTGGTTGGTGGCCATCTGCGTTAAAATGAAGTTACTTGTCCCATTAATAATACCGGCGACACGAGAAATTTCATCAGCCGTAAAGCTGGTTGATAGCGTGCGCAAGATTGGTATGCCGCCCGCAACGGCCGCTTCAAAGAATAAGTCCACGCCATTTTCTTCGGCAATGGCGACGAGTTCTTGACCGCGACTGGCAATGAGATCCTTATTTGCCGTCACGACATGTTTTTTGGCATTCAATGCTTGTTTAATGATATTGTAAGCTTGATCAATGGAACCCATGACCTCGACAACAATTTGAATCGCTGGATTTGCAAGAATGGCTTGCGGATCATCTGTGATTGGAAAATCATTGACAAAGCCACTGCGTGGTTTAGTGAGATCATGAACGACAGCTTGTTTGACAACGAGATGGGCGCCAGTTCGTTTTGTGATTTGCGTCGCGTTTTCTTGCAATATTTTGACAACACCGCTGCCGACGGTACCAAGACCAAAAAGGCCAATTCCAATTTCCATAAAGTCATCCTTTGTTCATTATTATGACAAGTTTATCATTTTTATTTGGAAATTAGTAGTTTTTTGTTATAATCAAACTAAATTATTCAAATTAAAGGAAAGATTGCATGCTAAAATATGTTTCAACGCGTGGTGAAGCACCCGCAGTGACGGCCAGTGAGGCAATTTTAAATGGTATTGCGCCAGATGGTGGTCTTTATGTCCCAGCGGAATGGCCCAATTTGGCGTTGGATTGGGAAAAATTAAAAAATCAAACTTATCAAGAAATTGCGACGCAAATTTTTGATGGCTTTTTTGATGATTTTAGCGTGTCTGAAATTGATCATATTGTGACCAAGGCCTACGGTCAGCAATGGGATGATACGTCAATTGTGACGTATCATCAAGAAGCCAATCTTACTTATATGGAATTATTTCATGGGCCAACCTTGGCATTTAAAGATGTCGCGTTACAAGCATTGCCGCATTTGATGACCACAGCTGCAAAAATTCAAGCGATGACCGATACGATGGTGATTTTAACCGCAACATCGGGAGATACTGGGACCGCTGCGATGCGGGGATTTGGGGATGTCCCACAAACAGAAATCGTTGTTTTCTATCCCGAAGTCGGGGTCAGTGCGCTGCAACGCCAACAAATGCAATCAGAACCTGCGAGTAATGCGCATGTGATTGCGATTACAGGCAATTTTGATGATGCCCAACAAGCAGTCAAATCACTGTTGGCGCAAAGAAACCTAGTTGCTGAGTTACATGAAAAAAATAAGCGCTTTTCTTCGGCAAATTCAATTAACATCGGCCGTCTTGTGCCACAGATTGTTTACTACATCCATGCCTATGCAAAGTTGGTTCAACAAGGCCGCATTGCAGCTGGTGAGCCGGTTAACATCGCGGTACCAACTGGTAATTTTGGGAATGTGCTGGCCGCTTTTTACGCGAGCCAAATTGGCTTACCGGTTCGGCAATTTATTGTAGCAGCCAACGAAAATAATGTGCTCTGTGACTTTTTTAATAACGGCCGCTACGATCGCCGGCGTGACTTTAAAGTGACAAATGCACCAGCCATGGATATTTTAGTTTCCAGCAATCTTGAACGTCTGTTATATTTTGCCAGTGGCCGGAACACAACGGAAGTGAAAGGTTATATGCAAGCATTGGCCGAACGCGGGTATTATGACCTGACCGCACAAACGCGACAAGCATTGCAGCAATTTGTATCGGGGTTTGCGACACAAGCGCAGGTGACCCAAACGATTCGAGCCGTTTTTGCTGAGACGCAGTATTTGATTGATCCACACACAGCTGTTGGACGCGCTGTGTTAACGCAACAGGCGCCGACGGGGCCAACACTGATTGCAGCCACGGCGAGTCCATATAAATTTACGGAAACTGTTCTGGCGGCTTTGCAAGGGGAAGCACTGGCTGGACAAGTGGGTCTGGCAGCATTGTCCCAGTATAGTGGGACAGCCATTCCAAAGTCCGTAGCAACATTATTTGAACAACCCTTGCGGCATAAACAAGTGATTGCGCCACAAATGATGGCCCAAACTTTCCGTCAGGAAATATTATAAAACCGAACAATTTGATATAAATGTAAAAATAATTCGTTACTATACGGATAATTAGAAAGAAAAAAATGTTTAAATACGGTATAATTAAGTCATCAACGTATTAGGAGAACATCATGTCATTTAAAGAACGCGACCCTGAAGTGTGGAGTGCTATTCAACAAGAAGGTGCCCGCCAAAATCGTACGATCGAATTGATTGCTTCGGAAAACTTTGCCTCAAAAGGTGTCCGAGCAGCTCAAGGTTCTGTGTTAACCAACAAGTATGCTGAGGGTTATCCCTACAAGCGTTATTACGGTGGTACAGAATATGTCGATGTTGTTGAACAACTCGCGATTGATCGCTTGAAGGCGCTCTTTGGTGCCGAATATGCAAACGTCCAACCACACTCTGGTTCACAAGCCAATGCTGCCGCATACATGGCTTTCTTGAAGCCAGGGGACAAGATTCTTGGGATGGACTTAGATGCTGGTGGTCATTTGACACACGGTGCCAAAGTGTCATTTTCAGGTAAGATGTATGAATCATTTACTTATGGTTTGAATCCTGAGACAGAACAATTAGATTATGAAGCCATTGCGCAACAAGCACGTGAAGTGCAACCACAATTAATTGTTGCCGGTGCCTCAGCTTATTCACGCACGATTGATTTTGACAAGTTCCGTGCCATTGCGGATGAAGTTGGTGCCTACTTGATGGTTGACATGGCGCACATCGCAGGTCTTGTCGCTGCTGGCTTACATCCAAACCCAGTTGGCATTGCAGATGTGGTCACATCAACAACGCACAAGACTTTGCGTGGCCCACGTGGTGGGGTGATCTTGTCACAAGAAAAGTATGCCAAGCAATTGAATTCTGCGATTTTCCCTGGCTCACAAGGTGGCCCATTGGAACACGTGATTGCGGGTAAGGCGATTGCATTTGGTGAAGCATTGCAACCTGAATTTAAGACATATGCTGCCCAAATTATTAAAAATGCCCAAGCGATGGCTGAAGTGTTCTCAAATACAGAAGACATCCGCGTGGTTGCCGGTGGGACAGATAACCACTTGTTCAACCTTGATTTGACAAAGACTGGGTTGAACGGTAAGCAAACTCAAGAATTGTTGGATACTGTGTCAATCACAACGAACAAGGAAGCTTTGCCTAACGAAACGCTGAGCCCATTCATTACATCTGGTATTCGTATCGGGACACCAGCGATGACAACTCGCGGCTTCAAGGAAGATGACGCCCGTCGTGTTGCTGAATTAATTGTGACAGCAATTCACAATTTTGACGATCCAAAGGTCCTAAAAGAAGTGAAAAAAGAAGCCGAAATATTGGCCATGACACACTTATTTGAATAATGGCAAGTCGGCTACGGCCGGCTTTTTTATTTGGGGAAACGCATGAAAAAAACGGAATTAAGACAAATACAAAAACAGCGATTGCAAGCTTATGTTGGTCCAGATCGAGAAGCGGACGAGTTAGCACTAAGACAGCATTTATTTGCGACGACGCAATGGGCTGATGCTGAGGTGGTTGCCGTCGTTCTCAGTACGCCGATGGAACTGAACACGACACCAATCATTGCAGCTGCTTGGGCGAGCGGGAAGCAAGTTGTGGTGCCCAAAATTGTGGCGAAACAAATGCGTTTTGTTGCTATTTCGCCGCAGACGGAATTTGCTACGGGTGCGTTAAATATTCAAGAGCCGCTGCATGATGAGGCATTTCCACCCAAACAGATTGATTTAGTGATCGTACCGGGGTTAGCCTATACGCTGTCAGGGCGGCGACTGGGCTTTGGCGCTGGTTATTATGACCGCTTCTTGTCAAATTATCAAGGACACACTGTGGCGTTAGCATTGCAGCCGCAGCTGTTGGCAACATTGCCGATTGAACCCCATGATCAATTGGTCGAACAAGTATTGACTGGTTTTTAAAAAGCCTTGCTTGGATCCAAGCAAGGCTTTTTTATGAATCGATACCAATGATTTTAAACAATAAGAGAAAAATAGCTGAAATCAACGACACACTGTTGAAGAGTACGTGGACTAAAATTGGGATCCAAATGTTTTCTGTGACAAGATAGATGCAACCAAAGAAAAGGCCGGCTACCGCGTATAATAAGGTGCCTAATAGACTGCCGTTGAAATTATAAAAATGGCTGAAACCAAAGAGTAAACTTGACAAAACTAATAGTGACAGGACAATCATTCGAGGTTCTGACTTGTAACGATAAAACAAGTCGTGACGATAAGATAATTCTTCAAAAACGGCAATGCCAATGTTCATGAGTCCGGTAACTAACGACATGATAATACCCAGCCAGGTATTAATAGGGAAATCGTAGGTTGGGTATTTCGGTTTTGCTGAAACAAATTGGTTAAAAAATGGATTCAAAAGATTAATCAGCACTTCTAATAATATAAAAAATCCGATGATTAGCAAACTATTTTTTAATTTTTTACGTTTCAAGACTTGCCAGTCATGACGTAAAAGTAGGCGGTTTTGACGTAATCCGAGATAGAGGAGTACAAAAAACCAAAGGGCCATGATGGCAAAATAAATATAAGCCTGTTGTTGAGCGACAGCTTGAGCAAGGGTAAGGACGGCCAAAGTACCAATGAAGTAAATGCCGACATCTTTGATGTAAGTGAATATTTTGTTCATTATTGCGGTTTCTCCCAATTTTAAATGTCAAAACAATAGTGGCTATTGTACCAAAAAATAACCGAAAAAGCGTTCAAAAAAGCACATTTGGTAGTAAAAAAGCGCATCTAACGATGCACTGTTTTAAACGACAAGTCGCAAAATATTGACAATAGCATTTTTGTTATTTTTTTCCTGCTTCATCGGTGAAATAGGTTGTCAGACCTTTCGTAATGGCAGTGGCAATTTGTTTTTGATACTGCGTGGATCGAATGTATTTGAAGTCGGATGGGTTGTTAATGTAACCCAATTCAAGCAACGTTGCAGGTTGCGTTGCGTGGTCTAACACGACATATTGCGCAGTATCCATGCCGCGGTTAGTTAAAGGTAAGCTGTTCAGGGCATTGTGCATCGCACTTGCTAGGCCATGGCCACTGTCGTGATAATAATACTGTGTGATACCTGATGCCGATGTGGCACTATCAGAATCGCCATCATGATCAAAATGGAATGAAATCTGGGCATGGGCTTGGTACTTGGTGGCTAATTTTGGAATATCAAGCAACGGCACCAAGACATCGGCATCACGAGTCATTAGAATGCGTGCCCCTGTTGGTGCAAGTGTGGCACGCACTTGGCGCGCGGTGCGTAAGGTGTAGGTTTTTTCATGATACTTCCCATCGGCTGACGATGAGCCATTATCACCAGCCAGACCATTGTAGCGTTTATCTGGATCACCACCATGTCCAGGATCTAGGACAATCGTGGCTTCACTCATGATGGTTGCATGGCGTAGGGTACGTGATTCAGCCACCCAACTCGCCACCCAGCCAACTTTCTCATTATCACCGCGACGCACTTGATACCAGCCATGATCGTCTTTCATAATGATTAAATCCGTACCACGCTT
Source organism: Leuconostoc holzapfelii (assembly GCF_012396485.1). Classification (GTDB taxonomy): domain Bacteria; phylum Bacillota; class Bacilli; order Lactobacillales; family Lactobacillaceae; genus Leuconostoc; species Leuconostoc holzapfelii. The sequence continues at coordinate 108,995 of NZ_JAAXPO010000006.1, read as the reverse complement.
CAAGGTCGCCAGTGAATGATATTCTAGGCCTGGGCCCGAACGAAATTGAACATTGTCAGGACCTGTTGAGATTTGATTTTTATTAGCAAGTGAGTAAACTAAGCCAAATGTTGTGATTAAGACAAAGACGGTGATAATAACGCCGATAAGATTGCTTAATAACCATTTTTTTATCATAATTTACCTACTCAAGTGATTGTTCTCATGTATAAATATTGTAACATATTTCGCGCCATATCAACGTGCCCTTTACCTACAAAAAATGTTACAATTGAATTATGACATAACAACGTTTGTTATGAATACATTTAAAGGTTAAAAGGTAGACACGATGTCAAAAGTAATGGCGGTTAACGCCGGTAGCTCATCACTCAAATTCCAATTGTTAGAAATGCCTGAAGAAAAGGTATTGATGCAAGGTATTATCGAACGTATTGGTTCAGATAATGCTGAAATGTCAATCAAATATGGTCAAGATATTGAACCAAAGCGTTTGATTGGTGCCGAAGAAGGGCACATCACCCTCACTAAAAATGGCGGCAAGAAGTTTGAACACGAATTAGCTATTAAGGATCACGATCAAGCAATCGATGTCCTATTGCAAAAGTTGACTGATCTTGGCATCGTGAAAGACTTTAATGAAATCACAGGTGTTGGGCATCGTGTGGTTGCTGGTGGTGAATGGTTTAACCATTCAGTTGTGGTTGACGATGAAGTTTTGTCTAAGATTGATCGTTTGGCTGATTACGCCCCATTGCACAACCCAGCCAACGCCATGGGTATTCGCGCCTTCCAAAAGTTGTTGCCTGATGCCTTGTCAGTTGCCGTATTTGACACATCATTCCACCAAACAATGCCTGAACAGAACTATCTTTACAGCATTCCGTACGAATATTATGCCCGCTATGGTGCGCGTAAGTATGGTGCCCACGGGACATCACATCGCTACGTAACAGAGCGTGCAGCCGAAAAGATGGGCATTCCTTTGGATCAATTCAATGCCATCTCATTCCATTTGGGTGCCGGCGCCTCAATCACTGCGGTGAAGAACGGTAAGTCATATGATACATCAATGGGCTTCACACCATTGGCTGGTTTGACAATGGCCACACGTTCAGGTGATGTTGATCCATCATTGATTTACTACATCCAAGAACGCGAAGGCTTGTCTAACGAAGAAATGCTAGAGATCTTGAACAAGAAGTCTGGTTTGCTCGGCATTTCAACGATTTCAAATGACATGCGTGATTTAGAAGAAGTCCAAGAAACGAACACACACGCGAAGTTGGCGCTTAATATGTTCTATGATCGTGTCATTCGTTACGCAGGGCAATACTTTGCTGAACTTGGCCGTGTTGATGCGGTGATCTTTACTGCCGGAATCGGTGAAAACGATGCCGTAACGCGTGCCAAGGTGTTAGAGGCTTTGGCATTCGCTGGTGTCAAATTAGATGCCGAAGCAAATAACGTGCGTGGCAAAGAAGCTGTTTTGACAACAGCCGATTCATCAGTGACTGGTTTGTTGATTCCAACCAACGAAGAATTGATGATTGCACGCGACGTCGAAGCACTCCGTTAATTGTATTCAAACACGACACTGACATCCAGTGTCGTGTTTTTAGTTAAAAACCCCAATGTGAATCAATCACATTGGGGTTTTTCGAGTTATTTTTTTAAGAATCGAAGGGCGTAAAGACCAAGAATACCTAGCAATGATGTTGCGAAAACGGCAATTTTTGTCGTCTGACGTGTCGCAGCATGTGGCGTATTGGGTAATTTTTGGGACTTCGATGACGCGGGTTCTTGTGTCGGTTTTGAGGCTGCCTGATGAGGCTGGGCAGGTATTTTTGTATTGTTTACTGGGGGAGCAAGTGTTGCTGGCACCGTTGTGGCAGTTGGTCGATTTGGCGCTGCCTGTTGACCAGATTCAGAAGTCGTAGACAATGCGGTAGCCGTAGATGCAGCAGGTGTGACCAAGGGTGTCCCAGTCGATGCAACAACCGCTGCAATCGGTGCAGGTGTGGCTGTGGTGTGGCTGAGGATGGTTGGTGCCGTTGGGATAGTCAGGGGTGGTGTCGGCTGATTAGCAACGAAATCAGTGGTGTGTGTAATCTTGAAATAGACTTGGTAAGCATGATTGTAATCAAAGCCAGGTAAGTTAATCGCGACTTGCATGTCTTCTAAAATCGCATCTTGTGCTAACTGTGTAGCCGAAAGCGGCAACTGGTAGGTCAGAATGACAGCATCACCGACTTCATCTGCAGACACGCGCGTCGCATCTTTAAACAGAATACTATCTTTACCGTATGCTTTGGGCACGTTTGCTGTGAAAGTCAACATGCCAGAATCATCAGCATGTTTTGTCAGCGTGGCCTTTTGCAAAATATAGTTACTGGCCACTGAAGTGAGATTTGGATTGTCGCCCTTCATGACAGACAATTTTACTGTTTCATCAGCCGTGTTTGTCTGAGTTGGTGCTGGTTGGGGGACGTTTTGCATGACAGTTACCGGTTGGACCAATGAGCCACTAAATCGGGTGCTGAGTTTGTGTGTGCTGGTTGCATTGTCCCAGGCAAAGTTGGTTTGCCCAGCAGCACTAATGCCTGGATACGTCACTTGATTGCCAGAAACAGTGGCGTTGATCCCATTTTGGTAGGTTAGTGGGATCGTTGAGCCGTCGATGTCGGTTGCATTTAGCGCGACATGATATGGCTGATTAAGAGGCAGTGCTAGGCTTGGCAGCGTGATAAACTGGTACTTCGCGTTTAAGGCAGTCAATTGACGCAAATCTTTTAATGGGCTGAGATCACGAACTTGATTTCTCAAAATGGTTAAACTAGCGAGTTGTGACAAGTGGCGCAACGGTGTCAAGTCAGTCACTAAATTGTTAGAAAGGGTGAGATTGGCGAGTTGCGAGAGTGGTTGTAACGGTGTGAGGTCACTGACAGCATCCTTACTAAAGTCCAGATTAGTCAATTGGGTAAGCTGTGAGATTGGGGTTAAATCGCTGATGTTCCCATTAAAATCAATGGCTAAATTCTGCAAATGACCCATCCCACTGATAAGTTTTAAGTCTTGATTCGTCATCCCCAGTTGTGAGAGGTTCAACTTTTGCAACTGCGTGAGCGTTTTGAGGACACCTATATTGGTTTGGGGGTTATTGCCAGCTGTCAAGTTGGTCAGTTGGGTGAGTCCGGCAACAGGCCGCCAATCAGCAATCAAGTTGCTACCCAAGCTTAACGTCGTCAACCCTTTGAAATTTGCAAGCCCAGTCATGTCGGTTAACTTATTGCCTGATAAGTCAAGTGCGGTGAGTGGCGCAGTTGGCGCAATGGGGGGGAATGTTGTGAGCTTTGAATTGACAAGCTTGAGGGATTGCAATTGCGTCAGGTTGGCGAGGCCGGCGAGTTGCGCTGGGGCACTCCCGTAGGCATCGCCAACAAGATTGAGCTGCTGAATGGGGACGTTTTGCAGCTGCTGTAAGTCAGGTAATTGCGTGGCTTTATTGAGACGAAGGCTTAAGTTGGTGAGTTGGGTTAACTGGCTGAGCGGTGAAATATCACTAATCGCATTGCCGGTGAGATCCAATTGTTGCAAATTTTTAGCAAATTCCAACCCCTTTAAATTCGTCACGTCACTGTAAGTTAAATCAATAACGGTGAGCTTGGCTAAATTTGCCTGTGTGAGGGGGACATCAGCCCCAAGTAAGGTTTGTACACTGGTTTGCAGATTCTTATCGGGCATCCAACTATCGACAGATGGTTCGGTTTGCGCAGTGGGGCTAGCTGTCGGCGTATCATCAGCGTGGACGATGGTGAGTGGCGTTACGGTCATGGTTGTTGACAACACAGCGGTGGCTAAAAAAGCCGTCACAGATGGTCGGTTCATATCTCTATCCTATCTTTCCCTTGCATGCATCTTGTGGCATGCAGTCATAAAAAACATTTTATCTCATTGCTTTGAGTTTCACAAGCTGCATGTTTCAAGCGATGACAAGCACGCACAATCCGTGTCAAGGTTGTCGTATCAAGGTTTCTATACAGTGTGACGTGTCATGAGGCGCTAGCGCAGTGTTGTGCTTAGGGCGATGATAGCAGGTGTCGAAATTAGGTCAAAGTATTGATATGTCAAGGTTCTATTCGATTTATCGTTTGATAAATTTATCACATTATAAAACTTTTTGACTTGTCAACACGGTATAATACTTTTATTGCCTTTTTAAAGGTTTTGTCTTTGGTGACTAATCACCAGTAATGCCATACAATATTTGGAGGTTTGTGTGTTTAAACGTGTAATTTTGGGGTCGACGATCGGTCTATTGGGGAGTCTAGTAATGCTGCCAACTGCTGATGCCCAAGCTATATCTTATCAAGTGCTTAAATACGGGACGAATGACCTGTCTTATGCCAGCGCCTATTTTGTCAATCCAGGCGAGATCACCCCAGCTGGGGATCATTATCAAGTCACGTTGGTGATTGCAACGCAACACGACTTAGGCCGATTTCCGGTAACAATTCTTACTATCAATAATCAAAAACCGGCCGTCAGTCAAACAACTCAAGGTGACACAGATTACGATACGGTAAGTTTTGCGGTCACAGACCCAAAGCAACGCTTGACTGGTACGATGCAAGTCGATGTTACCAGTTTAAATTATCATCATACTTATGACTTTAATCTCAGGCTAGCAGCACAAGACGTGCCGCCATTATCACCAGTTACGCAATCAACCGCGCAAGCATCGATACATACAGCAGCAACATCATCAACCAATACAATGCGTGAACCACAGCAGGCGGGCGCACAATCAGCGACACAACAATCAGTAGTCACGGACAAAGTTGGGACTTCTCCCAAACCAGATGACTCGCAACAACAATCAAACCAACCGCAAACATCATCGCAACACACCACGTCACCTCAAGTTCACAAAACCAAACCACACGCCACCGGGCCAGACTGGTCGCTTTGGCGTTATGGCATTGCTGGGCTATTACTAGGTAGTGCGTTGATTGTGTGCCACTTACTTTGGTCAAAAAAACGGGGAAAAGGGGCCTAATATGTTTCAGAAAAAATGGCGAATCTATTGGTGGTTATTGCTGCTAGTGTTGATTGGTGGCGGGTTATATTTTAGTACGCGTCCCCAACTGACCGAAAAAAAATTACCTGTTGCGACGACGATGGCGCAAGTGGGTATTTTTGACCGATTAGGGGTGCCCTTAGCCGCAGTGCCCTCAAGTGATGAATCGTTACCAGAACGTTATGCTGGTTTACCGCAAGTCGGCAATCACGTCAGCATTAATTTTGAAGCCATCATGCGCGTCAATCCAAGCGTTGTTTACGTCGACCAGACCTTAACTTCTGATTACGCCACTAAACTAAATACCAGTCACATCAAGATGCAAGCGCTCGATTTTTCGACTTACCAAGCCATGCAAAAAAGTATTTTGCAACTAGGCATCACGTATCATAAAACGGCGGCCGCACAAGAGCTGCTTTCAGCGCTGAAATTGCCCGAAAAAGTTGCGATGCGGCCGGTTAAAGTGCTGCTTTTAATGGGGATGCCTGGTGGGAGTTTTCTGGTTGCCAACGATAAAACCTATATTGGTGACTTGGTCAAGCGGGCTGGCGGTCAAATTGTTGGTGGTGATCCGACGAGTCAGTTGAGCACCCCCAATCCACAAACCATTGCGCAAGAAAATCCAGATGTTGTCATACGTTTGGCGCATGCCATGCCGCAGCAAGTCAAACAAAGTTTTGACCAAACTTTCCAACAAGTACCGTATCAAACGTTAGCAGCCACGAAAAATGGGCAAGTGCATGATGTGACATCACCAGTATTTGCCATGACGGCTAACTTACAAGTTGTGAGTGCTTATGAACAAATTCAAGCATGGTTAAAGGCAGCAGAATGAGAAAGATAAGCTATGGTGTGATTTGGTTGGGATTGATTGTGGTGGCAGCTTTGACTTTGGGCGTGCCATTGGGTGGCCAATGGCCAACACGTTTGATTTTTTGGCAGTTGCGTTTGCCGCGTTTGTTATTTGCCTTACTTGGCGGCGCCATGATTGCTGTGAGTGCGGTAATTTTTCAAACCACATTACGGCAACGCTATCTTGATGGTAGTATGCTGGGACTAGCCAGTGGGAGTGAACTCGGCATTGCGCTATGGACACTTTGTTGGCCGAAAGCGCACACTTATCGTGTCTTTTTAGGGGCTGGATTGGCCATCTTGTTGTTATGGCTACTCCGCCAGCGTATTTTAAAAACCATGGCGATGTCATCTGTTTTACCACTTGCCGGCCTCGGATTGGCCATGTTTTTAAATGCTGGGACGAGTTTGTTAACCAATCAGCAGGGCTTGTTAGGACAATCCTTAGCCAATGTGACCATCACTGATGCGTGGTCGTTGGGAATTGTGGCCTTAATTGGTGTATTGATGATTCAAACGGATCAGGCGCAGCTGACTTTTTTTGCATTACCACAATGGCATGTCGCACAATTAGGTGTGAATGAGCAACGGTTGAGTTGGTTTTGGCAGGTTGTCGCGGCAGGTTATCTTGGTGCCGTGACGGCGGTATTGGGGACGATATTTTTTGTTGGGCTGGTGCTAGCCCAAGTCGTTGTTCGCTGGTGGGGCGGCAACGCGCAAGCCCGTTTGTTGCCCACAGCGCTGATTGGTGCTTTGATGCTGAGTGTCAGTGATTTCTTCGCGCATAGTTTACGCTATCCTGTTGAATTACCAACGGGTGCCATGCTCATGTTAATGACCGCGCCATTTTTAATGTTTATTTTGTGGGGGTATCATGCAGATTAATGCACTAGCAATGCCACGCGTGTTCAATCAGCCACTCACATTTAACCTGCCAGAAAAAAAGCTGACGGTTGTGATAGGTCAAAATGGGGCGGGTAAATCAACGCTTTTAAACGCGTTGGCCAGGCGTTTGCCTGAAGCAGCGTACTTGCCTCAAAAAAATCAAATCTATGATGATATGCGCGTGAAGGAATTATTAGCTTTAGGGCAACAACGCGCAAAAAATGCCCCAACGGTGGACATCCTTGCTGCCTTAGCAATTGAACCATTGTTATCTCAACGCATGGCAACCCTTTCTGGTGGGCAACAGCAGCGTGTGTGGCTGGCGTTTGTGTTGTGCCAACAAACGCCCGTGGTGTTATTAGATGAACCACTCACGGGGTTGGATTTACGGTATCAAAGCCGCTTGGCTGGGTTATTGCGCAGCCTCAATGTCAGTGTTGTGATGGTGGTGCATGATTTGAATTATGCGCAATGCGAAGCGGATTGGGTCTGGGTCGTCCATGACCAGCAATTGATGGCAGGTACGCCGGGCGATATGTTGCAAGAAAATTTCTTGTCTGAAGTGTTCAACACACCGATTAGACAACATATCACGACAGAAGGAATGCGATATTTTGACGTATAAAAAAGCAATCCAATTGGATTGCTTTTTATTAAGCGATTGTTTTTAATTGGCCACGCACTTGGTCAAGTGACGTGTAACCCTTTGCTGTCAAAATGTCGGCTAATTCATTTTCAAGTCGTTCAAAAACGCCGATGCCTTCAACAGCCAATTGTGAACCAACTTCTACGAGATCAGCACCACATAACACATGGTCATAGACATCACGGCCAGTTGTGACGCCACCCGTACCAATAATTTTGATGTCGTCACGTAAACGGTCACGCAAAGCGCGTACATTGGCTAAAGCAGTTGCCTTAACGATTGTGCCACCCAAGCCGCCAAAACCAGCCTTTGGCTTAATCACAACGGTATCCGTTTGTGGATCAACAACCAAGCCATTACCAATCGAGTTGATCGTGTTGACAAATGCGAGCGGGAACTTGTTCAATACGGCGGCAATCATATCAAAGTGCACAATATCAAAGTAAGGCGGTAATTTAACCCCTAAAGGCTTCGTAAAGAAGGCAAAAGCTTCCGTTAAAATAGCTTCTGTCGCTTCAAAGTCGTAAGCAGTTTGTGGCTTACCAGGGACGTTTGGGCATGATAAATTCAATTCAATCAAGCCTTCAAAATCTGAAGCTTCCAATTGACGAAGCATGTCGAGATTGTCTTGTTTTGAGAGACCAGCAATAGAGAAGAAAATTGGCTTATTGGTTTGCTTTTGTGAGACGTAGTCCATGTAATAATCAAACCCAGCATTGGGGAGACCCATAGAATTAATTGTGCCCAGGTTTTGCGCCATTTCATAATAACGAGGCGTTGGGTTACCTTCACGCAAAGCTGGTGTTGCTGACTTTGTGACAACAGCACCAGTGTAATTTGAAGCTAAAACTGTGTCGAGTTCTTCTTTTGTCTGGCACATTACCCCAGCAGCGTTGAGTAAAATGTGATCAAAATTAAAATTTTGAATGGCGGCAGTTAATTCCATGTTTCGTCTCCTAAGGTTGGTGAAAGTTCACAAAATATTATTTCAAGTATATCAAAAAAATAAGCCGAAAAAAAGGTCAAAGGTTGGGTATAATGGAATTATGAAACAATTTAGAGTAAAAAACTTAAAAAGTATTTATGGCGAAAAAGTGTTATTTAACGATATCTCTTTTTTAATCACCGCAGGCGATCGCATTGGCTTAATTGGTGTGAACGGCTCGGGTAAAACATCACTATTAAATGCCATTGCCGGGGTTAATCCCGCTGATTCGGGACAAATCATTACCCAAAATGATTACACCATTGGCTATTTAACACAGAGTCCTGCCTTGGACGATAATGCACGCGTGATGGATGCGATTTTGTCGGGCGATCAACCGATTTTTCGCACCATTAGACAGTATGAACATGCTTTGCAAATTTTTGGTGAGAACCCAACAGATCAAAAAGCCGCGCAGCAATTTGAAGCGGCCCAAAACGCGATGGATCGCGACGATGCGTGGACGACTGAAGCCCACATTAAAGCCATCTTGACCCAGTTGCATATGCCAGAGTTACACCGTCAAATCAGTGAATTGTCTGGGGGACAGCGTAAGCGGGTTGGCTTGGCACAAGTCCTCATTGAAGCCCCTGATTTGCTGATTTTAGATGAACCAACGAACCATTTGGATTTTGATTCAATTGCTTGGTTAGAAAAATTCTTGTCTAATTATAAAGGCGCCGTGTTGGTCGTGACCCACGATCGCTATTTCTTAGATGCTGTGACGACGCGAATTTTCGAGTTATCATTTGGTGAGTTGTACGAGTATAAGGGGAATTATCAAGATTATATGGCGGGCAAGGCCGAGCGCGTTGCCCAATCAAAAGTCGCTGAACACAAGCAACAACAGCTCTATAAACAAGAACTAGCTTGGATGCGTAAATCAGCACGTGCACGGACGACCAAACAAACGGCACGCGAAAATGCTTTTGCAGAGCTAGAATCTCAGATGGGCACATTGAAACTAGACGAAGACGTGGCGGTAACACTTGGCCAGCAAAGGTTGGGGAAAAAAGTCATCGTTATTGATCACGCAACGATTCAATTTGCTGATCAGAAAATTTTAGATGATTTTAGTTTGCGGATTGCTGCGGGGGATCGTATTGGCATTACGGGTGAAAACGGTGCGGGTAAATCAACCTTTTTGAATGCCATTGCTGGTCAACTTCCGCTAACAAGCGGGGCAATCGAATTGGGCGAGACCGTGAAAATGGCTTACTATACGCAAGTGACTGAACCGATTCCCGAAGATAAGCGTGTCATTGCCTATTTGTCAGACGTTGCCAGTTCAGTGACTGATAAAGATGGCAATCAGGTCAGTGTTTCTGAATTACTGGAACAATTCCTGTTCCCACCCTTCATGCACGGCACATTAATTCGGAAATTGTCGGGTGGTGAAAAGCGTCGCTTGTACTTGCTGAAGCTTTTACTAGAACAGCCTAACGTGTTGCTGCTTGATGAGCCAACCAATGACTTGGATATCAGTACGTTAACTGTCTTGGAAGATTTCTTATCTGGTTTTGCTGGCACAGTGATTACTGTTTCTCATGATCGTTATTTCTTGGATAAAGTGGCCAATCAGCTTTATATGTTTCAAGGTAGCGGTGTCGTTGAACGTTATGATGGGTTGTTTAGCGAATATTTGGCCCAACATGCCGATGAGAAAGCAATCGCAACCCCTAAAATAGCACTTGACAAGCCTAAGCCGGCTGCGCCAGTTAAAAAGAAGTTGACCTATCATGAGAAAAAAGAATGGGAAACAATTGAAGACGAGATTACAGTATTAGAGACGCGCCTACAAGCCATTCCTGATGAAATGGCTCAATTCGGCACAGATTATATCAAATTAGGTGAGTTACAAAAAGAACAAGACCAACTCGAAGCCACACTTGAGAAAAAAATGTTACGCTGGGAGTATTTGAGTGACATTGTTGCGGGTTAAAATTTAGGAAAGACGGTCTGAAACGGCCGTCTTTTTTGAGCTATCGGTCATTTGGACGTATGATGTGCTGAGGATTGAACGATGAATTTAAAACAACAACTTTTAGCAGTGCATTTAACGCGAGGTATTGGGATCAAAACAGAGACGGCAATTATTGCTGCTGTTAAAGATCATCGGGTGCCCACCAGCTACCCCTGGCCAATAGATGTTGTCTTAGGTTTTGCAGATGTTCGTTTTGCGCCTTTGATACGACGAACATACACGAGTGCCGTGCAAAATGCGCAACAAACACGTGAAAGTTATCTCACTTACTTTGATTCAGCATACCCTTTAAGGCTGCGTGAAATTTTTGAACCTCCGTTGATTTTATTCTATGCTGGTCATCTGGAAGCTTTGAAATTACCCAGTTTATCGATTGTTGGGACGCGTGCGGCAACGCCATATGGTCTCAGCGTGTTACGAACACTATTACCCGCAGTCTTGCAACAAGATGTTGCGATTGTGTCAGGGCTGGCCAAAGGGATTGATGTGATGGCGCATCAAATGACGTTAGCCAATCTTGGCGTACCAATTGCGGTGATTGGCACAGGCCTAGATATGGCTTATCCTAGTGCACACCGCGGACTGCAACAACAAATCGCGCAACGCGGATTAGTGTTGAGTGAGTATCCTGCTGGCACAACGCCCCATAAATCTCATTTCCCTGCACGGAACCGAATCATTGCGGGTTTGTCTTCAGCAACCTTGGTTGTTGAAGCGAAGATGCAATCAGGCAGTTTAATTACGGCGAATTTAGCGTTACAAAATAATCGCGAAGTTTTAGCCATCCCAGGCAATCTTTTTTCCGCGACTGCGCAAGGAACGAATGAATTATTGCAACTTGGGGCAAAATTAGTGATGAATCCTACCGATATCCTGGAAAGTGTCCAAATTCTTGACACAATCTGATATGCTATATATTAAGAAGTGATTGGTAGGCATATCATATGGTAGAAACAGCAAAAAAAGCAGTAACAAAAACAACAAAAAAGCCAGCAAAGCGCAAGACGACCAAGACGAAGAAAAACTTGGTGATTGTTGAAAGTCCATCTAAGGCCAAAACCATCGAAAAATACTTGGGGAGTACCTATAAAGTCATTGCCAGCCTTGGTCATGTCAGAGACTTACCAAAGTCAACCCTTGGTGTCGATGTGTCAAATGACTACGCACCAAAATATATTAATATTCGGGGTAAGGGTGATGTCATTAAAGGGCTTCGGAAAGAAGCCAAGGCTGCCAAAAAAGTCTATTTGGCAAGCGATCCGGATCGCGAAGGTGAAGCCATTGCCTGGCATTTGCAACATATTTTAGACTTAGATGACACACAACCAAACCGCGTGGTGTTTAATGAAATTACCAAAGACACCATTAAAAATGCGTTTAAAACACCCCGTATAATTAATCAGGATTTGGTTGATGCACAGCAAGCACGGCGTATTTTGGACCGCTTGGTGGGGTATTCAATTTCACCAATTTTGTGGAAAACGGTGAAGCGCGGTCTGTCAGCTGGGCGAGTCCAGTCCGTGGCGTTGGGCTTAATTATTGCCCGTGAGCAAGAAATTCAAGCGTTTGAACCAGAAGAATACTGGACACTCGATTCAGAATTTAAAAAAATTCGGTCAAAATTCAAAGCCAATTTCTACGGCTTTGATGATCAAAAACAAAAGTTACCCGATCAGGCGAGCGTTCAAGCTGTCATGCAACGCTTGGATCGCACCGCAGACTTCGAAGTGGTTACGGTAGATGCCAAGGAACGAAAGCGTAACCCACAACTGCCATTTACCACATCAACCATGCAACAAACCGCCAATACGCAGTTGAACTTTCGTACGCGAAAAACAATGATGACGGCGCAGCAGTTGTATGAAGGCATTAATTTAGGTCGCGGGATTGGGCAAGTCGGGTTAATCACCTATATGCGAACAGATTCCACGCGAATTTCAAATGTGGCCAAAAATGCTACTGCACAATATATTCAAGATACTTGGGGTCCGGAATATTCCCGTCATCAGCCACTAAAAAGCGATCTGCCAGAAGGCGCCCAAGATGCGCATGAGGCCATTCGACCAACCGATGTTTTACGGACGCCAGAAAGCATTAAGGATAAACTCTCACCAGATCAACTGAAATTATATCGTTTAATTTGGTCGCGCTTTGTGGCAAGTCAGATGACACCTGAAGTATTGGATACAATGGCGGTGACATTGACGCAAAATGGCGTGATTTTCAGAGCTAATGGGTCAAAAACAAAATTTCAAGGGTTTACTAAAGCGTATCCTGCGGCGAAAGAGAAAGATAATGCCTTACCTGCTTTGTCGGTGGGAGACCAGGTACAACTCGCCAATATCAATCCCGAACAGCATTTTACTTTACCACCAGCCAGATACACGGAAGCTGCGTTAATTAAAGCGCTCGAAGAAAACGGTGTCGGGCGGCCGTCAACCTATGCGCCCACATTAGAGACGATTCAACGCCGGAATTATGTTCGGATCGATGCACGAAAATTTGTGCCGACTGAACTGGGTGACATCGTGCAAAAAATTGTCGTTGAGAATTTCCCAGATGTGACAGATACCCAATTCACTGCGCGTGTTGAGCATGAGTTAGACGAGGTCGAAACGGGGGATAAAAACTGGGTGCCAGTGATTGATTCCTTTTTCAAACCATTTTCAAAGGAAGTTGAAAATGCGGAAGCAACGCTTGAAAAGGTTATTATGCATGACGAACTCGCGGGCATGGACTGCGAGATGTGTGGTGCACCGATGATTGTTAAAATGGGCCGCTATGGGAAATTTTACGCCTGTGCACGCTTCCCAGATTGCCGCAATACGCAAACAATTATTAAAGAAATCGGCTTACCATGTCCGAAATGTCACAAGGGACAAGTTGTCGAGCGCAAAACAAAAAAGCAACGGACGTTTTATGGTTGTTCACGCTACCCGGACTGTGATTTCGTCACTTGGGATAAGCCAACAGAAAAAACATTACCTGACGGGACGACACCAAAAGAAACGGTTCAAACCGCAGAGAAATAATAAAAAACGGCGCAACACACCTGTGAATTCACGGGTGTGTTTTTGTATGCTTTAAAAAATGAGCACCGCATAAAATTTCTTTTATAATACTGTTGAATTTTATGAAACATAGGGGTAGAATATGAGATAGGTTTTGGAAGCGCTTACATTAAAACTGTGAAAGATTACATTTTGGTGTATGAAAGTAAGAGGAGAACAGATGAACTATCTCATTTTGGTAAGCCACGGCCAATTTGCTGACGGGCTAAAGGATGCTTTAGGCATGTTTGTTGGGGACAACATCACCACTGTCCGAGCGATTGGGTTACAGGCAGACGAAGACACAGCACAACTCGGCGCACGTTTTGAAACGCTTTTGGCCTCACTTGAACCGGATGCTAAGTTGGTGGTTTTGGGTGATATCATCGGCGGCAGTCCGTTAACTACCATCATTGATGTCTTGCATGCGCAAGGCCGACTGTCACAAACAATTGTTTTGGGTGGGATGAATTTCCCTATGGCACTCAACGCGGCAATTCTAAAGGATAGTTTATCGCCAGATGAGTTTGTACCAGCGGTGTTGAGTGAAGCCGCCTCGGCAGTTAAACCCTTTGAATTAACGGTTGATTCGGCCGATGATGATGACGAAATTTGAAAGGAACAAGATATTATGACAATTTCATTTGTACGTGTAGATGATCGTATTATTCATGGGCAAACCGTGACACGCTGGGCAAAAGAGTATCCATGTGACGGCTTGATTGCAGTTAATGATGCTGCGGCGAACAACCCAATTCTAAAAGACGCGTTCAAGAGCGCTTCAGAAAAGAAAACTTTTGTCTGGACATTGGCACACTTCAAGGAAAAGGCGCAACAGGTGCTTGAATCCGAACGCCAATACTTTCTTATCACTAAAACACCACAAGATATGAAAACGATTCTGGTGGATGACGGGTTTGTGCCAAGTGACATTAAGCAAGTTATTATTGGCCCCGCCAATGATCGACCTGAGGCTGTGAAATTAGGCAATAACCAATCAATCACACCAGATGAAGCACAAGCCTTTGAAGCGATTCAAAAGCAAGGCTATCGCGTGAAGTTCCAATTGTTGCCAGATGTTTCAATTGGCTATTGGGATGATTTCAAGGGAAAGTTTAATCTGTAAGCCATCTATCTTAAGGGGATTGAGAATATGACAATTAGTTGGATACAAGCATGCATTTTAGGGGTTTTTGCCAGTTTGTCATCGATGCCAGGTATGGCAGGGTCAACAATTGGTAATTACACACTGGGTCGGCCGCTGGTTGGTGGTTTGGTCTGTGGTTTAGTTTTGGGTGATTTGAAGATGGGTATCGCCGCCGGTGTTGCCATGCAGTTGGTTTACATCGCGCTGGTCACACCGGGTGGTACGGTTTCCGCGGACGTGCGTGCTGTATCATATATCGGTATTCCGCTGGCCATGGTGGCTATTCATTCACAAGGCTTGGCAGCCACATCAGCTAACGCTGCTGATTTAGCTAAGTCAATGGGAACTTTGGTTGGGACTGTGGGCACGGTGCTCTTCTACGGTACCGCAACCATGAACCTTGTCTGGCAGCACATGGGTTGGCGCGCTGTTGAAAAGGGTGACTTCCACAAGTTATATGCCGTGGATTGGGGCTATCCTTGGATTTCACATTTAATTTTCTCATTTTTGCCAACGGTTTTGATGACACATTTTGGGGCGAATGCTGTGCAAGCTTTGAAGACAGCTTTGCCAATGGATGGCATTCCAATGAAGACGTTGTTCACAGTCGGTGCTTTGCTACCCTGTGTCGGAATTGCGATTTTGCTCAAGCAAATTGTTGATTCACCCGTTGATTTTATTCCGTTCTTTGTCGGCTTCACATTCGCGGCATCATTGAAGTTGAACCTTGTTTCTGTGACGGTTGTTTCGCTAATCTTTGCGATGATTTCATACAAGTTGGATATGGCCATTAGTGCTAATCGCCAACCAGCACCGGCGAGTTCGGGTGGTGGCAGCGTAACTGATGATGAGGAAGATGAGGATATTTAAAATGGAGAATACAACAAAGAAGACCATTTCTCGCAAGACATTAAACAAGTCCTTCCATCACTGGTTTTATGGTCATTTGACTGCTTTCTCGCAGGAACACATGCAGACCTTTGGTTACTTGACCTCCATGTTACCTATTGTGGAAGAACTTTATGATAATAAAGCAGACCAAGAAAAGGCGATGAAAACCTATACCGCCTTCTTTAATACTGAACCACAACTCGGTTCAATTATTGTCGGTATTACGGCGAGTTTAGAAGAGGCGCGAGCCAATGATGGTGGCGTGGATGATTCCACAATTAATGGCTTGCGTGCAGGATTGATGGGACCCATCGCTGGTATTGGAGATTCCCTAGTCGTGGGGACACTGATCCCTGTTATTTTGGGTATTGCGCTGGGGATGTCTGATGGTGGTTCACCGTTAGGGGCAATCTTTTATATCATTGTTTGGAACCTACTCGGATACTTCGGGATGCGCTTTGCCTACTTTAAAGGCTATGAACTAGGGGACAAAGCGGTAGGAATTCTCGTTGGTGCCCAAGGTAAAGCCATTCGTAAGGCGATCGGTACAGTTGGTGGCATGGTGGTTGGTGGCGTGGCGGCGACTTGGGTCACGGTAAAAACCTCATTTAAGCTGACGAACTCATCTGGGAAAGCCTATCTTGTCTTGCAAGATAAGCTGGATGCCGTTTATCCTGGGCTTTTGACGGCGGCATTTATCGTCTTATGCTGGTCGTTGATGGCCAAAAAGAATATTTCACCAATCCGCGTGATGCTGATTTTGGTGGTTGTCGCCTTAGCTGGTGTTTTGGTTGGCTTCTTTAACCCAGGTTTGACCTATTAAAAGAAGCGAGATGGAGGGACGTATGACACAACAAACGCTGATCGCAGGATATCAAAATGAAATCAGTTTTCAACGCCACATGTTGTATAATCTGCAACGTTGGCAATCCATGTTTTCCATGGTAGTTGGCATTGGTGTGCTGATGTTGTATTTCTTCCGCCAACAAAGCATTTGGTTATTTGGTGCTGGGATTGCATTGACCATGATAGGTGTTCTGATGATTTTGGTCATTGGTTATGGCATTTACCATGGTAAAAAGAATTTGCAGCGCGTTGTGCTACGTTATGAACGAGAGACACAGCCGACAGGTGTCAAATAGCGATTAAAAACCAGCAGGCATGAAGCAGCCTGCTGGTTTTTAGATGTCTGTTTACGCGATTTTGACACAATCTAAACAACCTCACCACATCATTTTGTTATGGTGGAAACTGAGGTGAGGTATGTTAAAACTAAAAAGACAGTTCTCCGCTGCAGAGTGGGGGTGGATAAGCTATGATTGGGCGAATTCGAGTTTTAGCTTGATTGTGGTTACTGCTGTGTTGCCACTTTGGCTAGCTAATGTGGGACAGCGGGTAGGCATCACAACGGCAGAAACCACGGCGTATTGGTCCTATGCGAATGCGTTTGCCACAATGATTGTTGCCCTTTTGGCCCCATTACTGGGCGCGTTAGCTGATTTTCGTGGCTGGAAAAAACGAGCTTGGTTGGTGTCAACAGCTCTGGGGGTGCTGGGCACAGCGTTGTTAGCCGCTGTACCGAACACATCATTTTGGGGATTACTGGGCTTGTTTGTTTTGGCTAATATTAATTACAGTGTGGCCAACATTTATTATGACGCCTTTCTCACAGATGTGGCACCGGCTGAACGAATGGCTAGCGTGTCGAGTTGGGGCTTTGGCTTAGGGTATGTCGGTGGCGTCATCCCGTTCATCCTTTTTTATAGCGGCCGTGTATTTTTTTCTGGCCAAGCAAGTGTGGTATTTGCTTTTATTTTGGCGGCCGTTTGGTGGGGCATTTTTTCCATACCAATGTGGCGTCACGTGGCGCAAAAATACTATTTACAGATTCCAAAACATCCCATTCGGCAGGCTTTTAAAAGATTACAGACGACTTTTGGTCATATCAAACAATATCCAAAAGTCGTTGGTTTTTTACTGGCGTATTTTTTTTATATTGATGGGGTCAACACCATCATTACTGAAGCTTCGTTGTTTGCGACGGCTTTGGGGATCAAGATGACTGAATTGCTGACGATTTTACTTTTTGTTCAGTTGGTGGCTTTTCCATCGGCTATTATCTTTGGTCGGTTAACGCGCCGGTTTGGCGCCAGTCAGATGATTCGAGTCGGTATTTTAATTTATAGTGGCATTTCAATCATGGCCGTGTTGATTACGACCTCATGGGGATTTTGGCTGATGGCTTTGTTGATTGGTAGTGCTCAAGGTGGCATTCAAGCCATTAGCCGTGCTTACTTTGGGCAAATCATTCCAAAGGCATTTGCCGGGGAATTCTTTGGGTTCTATAATATTTTTGGCCGTTTTTCCGCCGTGCTTGGGCCGATTGTTTTCGGTGGGGTGGCCGCGATAACTGGGCATGTGCAATTCGGCGCTGGCGCACTGGTCATCTTTTTTGTTATTGGTGGTGTGATTTTTATAAAATATGCGTCGTAAATTGATGATAAAAAGCCGATTCGCAAGCAGCGAATCGGCTTTTTGTGTTGAACTCATCACATTAGATTGCGTCAATATAAGTCATCAAGAGATGTGCAATCGTTGCTTTTGGTGCTGGTTCTGGCGCGTTTAGCCAATCCACTAGAACTCCGATAATACCGGTGACTGAAAAAACCACGGTGTAATAATCTGTGACATTTGCTGCGTCACGTTGCTCAAATGTGAGTACTTTTTGAATAAATCGTGGTTTAATTTGCGCGATAAAATTAGTGCCATTAACGTGTTCCAGTGTTTTCATTGCATGTCGCTGCGTGTCGATATAATCCGTGAGTTGTGTTGTGAGGATTGTAAAAGAGGCCTTCCCATTGTTTGGATAGGTGGTTTCAAAGCGTTCAAATAACCCATCGACGATATCAGCAACACAGTGGTGATAAAGGTCTTGGATATCATCAAAATGTAAATAAAACGTACTTCGCGAGGTATTCGCCACCGCGACGAGGGATTTGACGGTGATTGCGCCAAGATCATGGGTCTGGAGTAGTTGGTAAAGGGCAGATTTCAAAGTGTTTTGTGTGCGAGTGGTCCGGCGATCAGTTGGCATGAGGTACTCCGTTAGTAGGCAGTTTGCAACAAAGTGTTCATTAATGGACACTTTCTGTGGTTTTATACTTCATTTGAAGTGCTGAATTATTTATAATACATGAAAACCAAGATGTAAAGGGGCAAGTATTCATGAAAATAATGCAATGTTGGTTTCAAGATCTTCGTCACAGATGGCTTAAGGTAGCAGATGATTGGCCGACCGGTTATAAAATTTACTGTCATCACATGAATTAGTTTAAAACAGGAAGTAAATAAATGTCATTTGTAAAAAATAAATATCATCTCTGGTTCTTTTTTTGGTTCGTTATTACAGCACTTGCTGTTTTTTTGATACCAAGTGATGACCAACTGAAACAAAATGATCAAGTCCCGGCTACCTACCAAAGTGCGCAGGCCAAGCAAATAGCCAGTCAATTCCATGCCAATGAAAAAGGGGCTAAAACAGTGGTTATTGTGTATAGCAATGGCAAAAAGCCTTTGACAACACAGCAAAATCAAGCCATTGATCAGACAGTGCGCCACATCAAGCAACAGGCAAGTCAACACCACATTGTCCGCGTGATCGATGCTGCTGACGGCTCGGATGAAAAAGCGCAATTGGTGTCAAAAGACCAGACAACGCGGCTGGTTCAATTAACGGTGAAATCAACTCAGATTCAAAAAATGACTCGGGATTTGTCTCGTCTAGCACAAACCAAAGGGGTGTCATCTGCGGTGACAGGGAGTGATATTTTGGATCAAGCTTTCACTGATGCCACAGCGACGGGCGTGGCAAAAACAGAAGTGATAGCGGTTATTTTCATTTTCGTGGTCTTAATTTTTGTCTTTAAGTCACCAATTACACCCATTCTGTCGCTTGCGACCGTTGGCATTTCAGCAGTGATTGGGATTAGCCTGGTCTATAATATGGTGAAATATTTGGGGTTATCTTATTCTGATTTGACGGAACCTTTTATCATTATTGTGCTTTTTGGTATTGGAACAGATTATAATATCTTATTATTTAATGAATTCAGACAAGGCTTAACACAAGGACTTGATAAATGGCAGGCTTCACGGTCGGCACTTCGAGTAGGTGGTCGGACCATCATTTTTGCTGGTGTATCTGTCCTAATTGGTATGGGAACCCTTTACTTTGCTGATTTTTACCTTTATAAATCTGCCTTCGGGATTGCCATTGGTATCGCAGTACTGCTTTTGGTGCTATTGACGTTAAATCCGTGGTTGATGACAACGTTTGGATATGCTATGTTTTGGCCTGTGAAAAAGTTTTCTGGCGAGCGTGAAAGCCGCCTGTGGCAGTTTTTTGCCAAAACGGCGATTGCTAGACCACTCATTGCCGTCGGCACGTTGTTGCTTTTGGTCGTGCCAGTGGCCATTCAACAGCATGGTGACTTGAATTATGATAGTGCAGTCGAAGTGAGTGATCAGATTCCAGCAAAGCGGGGCTATCTTACCATTCAGCAGCACTTTTCAAAAGGCATCGCATCTCCCACGACGATTTATATCAAAGCGCATCAATCGTTGGATAATTCTAATAGTCTACAGGTGATTGATCAAGTCACGCAAAATTTAAAAACGATAGCTCGTGTCGATCAGGTGATGTCAGTGACCCAACCAACCGGTTCGCCGCTGAAGGCATTGTACGTCAAAAATCAATTAGCTGATGTGACGACCGGTCTTGGTGACACTAGTCAAGGTTTAACAACTATCCAATCCGGGCTAAATGCAGCGAAGTCAAAAGTTGACCAAGCCAATATGGGGGATAGTGTGGCATCGGTTAATGCTTTGGGTGCCGGTTCACAACAGGTTGCAGCCGGTGCGGCGACTTTACAAAAGGGTATCAGCCAGATAACTGCTAATGTCAATCAGTTGCATCAACAATTAGGTGCTGGCGCGAATCAAGCTGCCGCCGTTAACCAACTTGTCATGGCCTTGCCAGCGCTGAATCAAGCGATTGCCGAACTCAACGCACGCGTGCACACAGTTGGCAATACACAAAATAATGGTGCGGGCATGCAATTGACCCAAATTGGTCAATCTGCTTCAGACATTGGCGCACAACTCAGGGCTATCAATACTGTTTTACAAGATAACCAAGCAGCGCCACGAATTGATTCACAGGCATTGATTGCGCAGATGAAACAATCAGGGGTTGTTTTATCACCAGCCCAAGAAAAGATAATTCAAGATAATATGACCCAACAACAGCAAGCCGCACAGGCAACCCAACAAATGGTGGCGGATAAACTACAAAAAATTGGTACCGCTGCACAAACCATTGGGGACTCAGATGCTGCGTTAGCTACCCAAATGCAAGGGCTTAACGCCACCACGACACAGTTACAACAAGCTATTGGCCAATTGACGGGGATGGCCAATACGTTATTGCCTGCTTCAGCTGCAACGATCACACAACTATCGCAGGGGATGCGTGACCTTAGCGATGGGACGACGCAATTAGCAACGGCGATGAATACTGTCAATGACAATACCGGCACATTAACGCAAGGGGCGCAACAAGTCGCCAATGGTAACGGGCAATTAGCTAATGGTATGAGCGGATTAGCGAATCAAATGTCAACGCTGTCGGGTGGTCTTGGACGTGCAACCCAAGGGTTAACTGACGTGAACGGCGGCACACAAGCGATTAATCGTTATGTTGCCGCATTACAAAAGACAAAATCAGCTGAGGTGTTTTATATGCCGAATGCTAGTATTCATCGACCAGATTTCAAAGCCGCACTAGATAACTATTTATCAGATAATAGAAAAATCGCCTTATTGACGGTTAATTTGAAAGGCGACCCAACGACTGTGCAGGCAACGCAAACGATTGATGATATTCATGCGGTCGTATTAGCGAGTCTTGCTGGGACCAAGTTAGCTCATGCACAAGTCGCTATTGGTGGTCAAACGTCTGCGACAAAGGATCTCAATGATTTAGCCTCGCAGGATTTCTTCAAAACGGCCATATTAATGCTCAGTGGGATTTTGTTCGCATTATTATTTGTGACACGGTCAATCTGGCAATCATTGGCCATTGAGGCCACGCTTGTCTTATCTTATTATACAGCGTTGAATCTCGTTTATTGGGTTTCAGATCTTTTCTTAGGCCAACATCATTTAACTTGGAATACGCCATTTTTTGCCTTTATTATGTTAATTTCACTTGGCGTTGATTACACCATCTTCTTGATGCTGAAGTATCGCGATGAATTGGCAGCACAAGGGGATATTCAAGGGCATGTCAGAACCAGTATCATGAAGGCTACTGCAATGATTGGGACTGTCGTACTCTCTGCGGCAATCATCCTTGCGGGAACTTTTGCGGCACTGATTCCGTCAGGTGTCCTAACGTTAATCCAGGTCGCTTTAGTCGTCATTGTTGGTTTAGTCTTATTGGTCATTCTAATTCCGCTCGTGTTACCAGCGGTGATTCAACTCACTTCACCATCAACATTGGGCCAAAAGCGCCGTGTTGTTAACAAGCGCAAGTGATAAATGATTTAGTTGACATAATCCAGACGTCGCAAAAGTAAAATCCTTTGATATCAATGATTTAGGCAATTCAATTGACTTGACAAATCACGTCTCAGCACGTATAATTTTTATACAGTTCAAATTTATGTCGCAGACTGTTGTCTGCGACTTTTGTTGTTGAAAGGCGGCTATGGCAGGTCGAATTCCAGATGCCTTCATTGATGAAGTGCGTAAAAAAGTGAATATTATTGATGTCATCGGCGAGTATACTCAGCTCGTTAAGCGTGGCCGCCAATGGAATGGCTCGTGCCCATTCCATGATGATCGCCATCCTTCACTCTTTGTTGAAGAAAATAAACAGGTCTTCAATTGTTTCTCTTGTGGTCGTTCGGGTTCAGTTTTTTCATTTGTGATGGAAAAAGAGGGGTTAAGCTACCCCGAGGCCATCTTGGCATTAGCCGAAAAAGCCGACATACCAATTGACCACCAGCTCACAGCACATGCCGTACAGCCAATTGATCAAACGACGCAAGCAATTTATGATTTGCACGCCGCGGCCCAACGTTTGTATCAACATGTGTTGTTAAATACAACTTCAGGCGAAAAAGCGTTGGCGTATTTGCACGAGCAACGTCAACTGACTCATGATGTGATTAAGCAGTTTGGTATTGGATTTGTGCCAGATGACAACGTGCTGTTGCAGTATGCTAAAGAGCAGAACTTGTCGCCAGATGTGTTGCAAGCTTCCGAGTTATTTATTACCAATGATCATGGGGTGATGCGCGATCGCTTCGCCGGGCGTGTGGTTTGGCCGATTAAAACAGAACGCGGGCAAGTGGTCGGCTTTTCTGGCCGGGCATTAGATCGTCAAAATACGATCAAGTATATGAATAGTCCTGAAAGTCCTTTTTTCACAAAAGGGAAAATTCTTTATAACTTTGATCAGGCTAAAAACAAAATTCGCCAATCAGGAACGGCCCTGATATTTGAAGGATTTATGGATGTGATTGCGGCTGACATGGCAGGGACGCCCACTGGTGTTGCGACGATGGGCACGGCATTGACACCAGAGCATGTGCAACAACTGGCGCGTGTCGCCCAGCGGCTATTGCTTGTTTATGATGGCGATGACGCTGGTCAAACGGCAGCCAAGCGAGCCATTTCGCTGGTCAAAACCCATGCTCAGCAACTAGAGATTGGTGTGGTCTATTTACCTGATCAACTTGATCCAGATGAAGTACGAATCAAGCGTGGTCCGGCAGCACTGCAACAAGCACTCACGCAAAATATTCAAACACCGGTTGAATTTTTAGTCAATGCGGCGCGAACGGGTAAAAATCTTAGCAATCAGGGCCAATATCTGGCCTTTTTGCAAGAGGTGATGCAGACGTTACAACAAGCAACGCCAGTGGAACAAGATTTACAGCTGACAAAAATTGCTAATGAGTTTGGCACGTCAAAACAAGCCTTACAAGCACAATTGCAACAAACCAAAGCCCCATCGCAAACGACCAGACAAGCCAAAGGACACAAGCCAGCAGACGCGTTTGAAGATTATATGGCGCCACCGCCAATGATGGCTGGGGCATATGAAGCCCCAAGTCAGCAGCCAATTGGCCAAAAACTGACCAAAGTTGAACAGGCTGAGCGGGCGTTAATTATGGCGATGATTAAATCGCCGCAAGTCTTATCGCAAGTCAAGGCCACAACAGGTTTTGCCTTTGTGCATCCTGATTATCAGCTCCTCATGATGTTGGCGGCAATCTATCAAGGCCAACATCCAGAACCGTTTGATTTAGCACAATTTATGGATTTTATCCAAAAACCTGAACTCAATCAAATCATTATGGCCGTTGATCGTGCGTACGGTGATTTAACGATTGAGCAAGAAGCCATTCATGATTATTTGCAAATCATCATGAAAGAAGCCCCTGTTGCCGCGCGTATTCAGACGTTGCAACAACGCATTAACATTGCTAAACAGCAGCATGATGATACAAAGCTCTTGCAATTAATGACCGAATTGATTAATATTAAAAAACAGCACTCGGGGTAACTGGCTTGGCCAGATGTAAGCACCCACGCTTAGGAGAAATAAAACATGGCAACAATTTTAGCCTCAAGTAAGATTTCAGATATCAAAGATTACCTAGATTCACAAAATATTTCATATAACAGCCGTGCCAAAAAAGCTGAACTATTAGCCTTAGCGCAGGGTAAAACACCTGAAGAAGCAGCAGCAGCCGGTCGCGCATCAAAACCAAAAGCTGCTAAGAAATCTGGCATTATTAAGAGCCCAGAATACGATAAAGCCGTTAAGGCCTTGATTGCTGAATTTAAGCCGGCCAAAGAGGTCACTTATGCGACGTTATCTGCACGATTGGCGGAACCATTCCATTTAGATGGCGAAAATATTGAACGCTTGATGGAAAAAGTCGAAGATGCCGGTGTGGCGATTGTTGATGAGAAGGGCGAACCTGCCCCAGAAGTGTTGAAGGCCAAGCAAAACAAGCCATCCAAAGAAGAGCTTGAACAAGCCGAAGATACACCAGCTGGGATTAAAATTAATGATCCTGTGCGCATGTATTTAAAAGAAATTGGCCGGGTTAACCTGCTTAAAGGTGATGAAGAAATCAACATTGCCAAGCGTATTGAAGCTGGTGACGTGGAAGCCAAGCAAGAATTGGCGGAAGCTAACTTGCGTTTGGTGGTCTCAATTGCCAAGCGTTACGTTGGTCGTGGGATGCAATTCTTGGATTTGATTCAAGAAGGTAACATGGGCTTGATGAAGGCCGTTGATAAGTTTGACTACACAAAGGGCTTTAAGTTCTCAACGTATGCCACTTGGTGGATTCGTCAAGCGATTACACGTGCCATCGCCGACCAAGCCCGTACAATCCGTATTCCAGTGCACATGGTGGAAACAATCAACAAGTTGATTCGTATCCAACGTCAATTGTTGCAAGATTTGGGTCGTGAACCTTTGCCTGAAGAAATTGGTGCCGAAATGGATTTGACGCCTGATAAGGTCCGTGAAATCTTGAAGATTGCTCAAGAACCCGTGTCACTGGAAACACCAATTGGTGAAGAGGATGATTCACACTTGGGTGATTTCATTGAAGATAACGAAGCCATTTCACCAGCAGATTCAGCGGCGTATGAAATGTTGCGCGATCAATTAGAATCTGTTTTGGAAACGTTGACGGACCGTGAAGAAAACGTCTTGCGTTTACGTTTTGGTTTGGAAGATGGCCGTACCCGCACACTTGAAGAAGTGGGTCGTGTCTTTGGGGTGACCCGTGAACGGATTCGCCAAATCGAGGCGAAGGCGTTACGTAAGTTGCGCCACCCAAGTCGTTCCAAGCAATTGAAAGACTTTATGGATGACGGCAATAACTAAAATAATTGTCAGGCCACGCGTTGCGTGGCTTTTTCAATGCGGCTGTGTTATGCTGTTATTTAGCGGTTCATCAACCATCCCGCTTAAAAAAACTAGGAGATTGCAACCATGCAAAAAAAATTAACAACAACGGCCGGCCGGCCGGCACAACAAATCACCTTAATTGCCGTTGTGGCTGCGATATATGCAGCCATTACGTTTGTGATTCAACCCATTGCCTTTGGGCCAGTCCAACTTCGCGCTTCTGAAGGCTTGAATCATTTGGCAGCTTGGAACAAGCGCTATGTGATTGCCTTAGGCATTGGTGTTTTTATTGCTAATTTGGTCTCACCACTTGGCTGGATTGATTGGGTCTTTGGCACATTAGGCACGGTCATTATGACGAGTGTGACTTATCTTTTGGCCCGTCGTGTTACTAACGCGCTGGTTAAAATTATTATCAGTACAGTCGTTGTCTCGACGCTAGGGATGGCGATATTAGCGGCTGAATTTACATTTGCCTTTAATATTGGTGCCAGTGGGGCTTTTCCTTCCGGCGCTAAAGGTGGCCTAATGGCGCAATGGTTGGCTTATTATGTCAGTTTAGTGCCGGGTGAATTGGCGTCACTGATTATTGGTGGTGTGGTGATTTACGCGTTGGGTAAGATTGTGGATTTGAGTAAATAATGATTGACCAAGATTATCAAAACAAGCATATTTTAATGACCGGTGCCGCTTCAGGCATCGGTTTTTCGCAACTGGAAACATATTTAGCGGCGGGTGCTGAAGTCTATGCGTTAGACTTTCAACCCATTCCCTTAGTACATCCGCGCTTAAAAACTTATCAAATTGATTTGCAGGCGCATGATGCGTTGACTAACTTAGTCACCGAACTTACCAGCCGAGTTGCGTTTGATATCTTACTGAACACAGCCGGGGTGCTTGATGACTATCAGCCGTCATTAGCCATTGATTTAGCAGAGTGGCAGCGGGTTCTCGATATGAATTTAACACCTATGTTTATTTTAAGTAATGCTGTTCTACCAGCCATGCTGGCCCGTGGTTATGGGCACATCATTAATATGGCATCCATTGCGGGCTTCTCAGCTGGTGGTGGTGGTGCCGCCTACACAACCAGTAAGCACGCCATTATTGGCTACACCAAACAATTAGCTTTCGATTATGCGCCGCAAGGCTTACATGTCAATGCCATTGCACCGGGTGCGATTGCCACGCCGATGAACGCTGCTGATTTTGCTGGTGAGGGGGCCATGGCCAAACAAGTTGCGGCCCAAACGCCCGCACGGCGTTGGGCGACAGCCCAAGAGGTGGCAGATTTGACGCTTTATTTGACCAGCCCACAAGCCGATTATATTAATGGCGCCGTTTTGCCAATTGATGGTGGCTGGACCCTAGGACATTAAGTCGTGCGTGTCGGTTAGGCTGTGTTATACTGAACCTAATCATGGGGGGAAAATAAAATGTCAATTTTTGAAGAAATTATGGCAGATCCAGAAAATGCTGCCTATACTGAGGCAGGCTGGCAACCCGTTTTTTCGGCACCAGCCACGGCTAAAATTCTAATTATTGGTCAGGCGCCGAGTCAAAAAGTACAAGAAAGCGGGATCATGTGGCAGGATGCTTCGGGTGATCGTTTACGTGATTGGTTGGGGATCGATGAGGCAACATTTTACCAGTCAGGTAAAATTGGCGTGATTCCGATGGATTTTTATTTTCCAGGGAAGGCAACATCAGGCGATAAACCACCGCGGCCGGGCATCGCGGAAAAATGGCATGCGCGCTTATTAGCGCAAATGCCTGACGTTGCCTTAATCATCTTAATTGGCGCCTACGCGCAACGCTATTATTTGAAGCTCAAACCAAGTGAGACCATTACCGCGACCATTCGTGACTATCAACAATTTTTACCACGTTATTTTCCAATTGTTCACCCTTCACCACGCAACAATATTTGGTTAAAAAAGAACCCGTGGTTTGAACAAGAAGTGATACCAGCACTTCAAAAAAATGTCCGTCAAATTTTAGATGAAAAATAAAAGCAGTCACCAAGTGTGATTGCTTTTTGATTGCCAAAATAAATAAAATTCATTTTGACTTTTATTTTTAGAAATATTGCGCTATAATATTCACCAGTGATACTGTGGTATTTATCACAAAGCAATGACAGTTTTGGAGATATGCGGCAGTTATCACAATTCATTTACAGTATGTAGCGTTGCTTCCCGACACGGCTACTCAAAAACAATAGGAGACTTAACATGTCAATGAATGCACTCACCACTTCCGCTAGTACGCGCTGGTCAAATGTTAAATTTGGCCTCCGCGAATTACCGCGACAATTGCGACACACGTTTAGCTTGAGAGAAAATATCCGCGATTTAAAATCCTTAACACGGACTTCTCAAATTATCATGGTACTCATGCTCATCGCAACAGTTGTTGCCTTTATTTTGGGTAAAAATTTTGCTTTTATTGGCTGGGTGAGTTTAGTCACTGGCATTGCGACCGTGATTAATCTGATTTTGGTCGACCAAGGGCGCTTAACGAATTACAGTTGGGGTGTGCTTGGTTGTGCTGTTTGGTTAATCGTTGCCTTAAACAATCATTTAATTGGTGACATTGCCTCACAGTCATTTTATTTTGTGATGCAGTTTGTGGGAATCTCGGTTTGGCATCATAATAAAGGAGCCGATGATGCCGTTCAATCGAAGCGATTGACGCCCAAAAATGCTGCGTTGTACATCATCATGACATTTGTAATTTATGGAATTGTCCTGTATGTTAGTCATTCATTACATGGTGCGCAAATTTATCTGGACGCGACGTTGTTGCCTTTGGGTATTATTGGTCAAGTCCTGATGACTTATGGCTACCGCTCGCAATGGGTAGCTTGGATTGTGCTAGATATCATTAATGTTATTATTTGGACGCGTGCGATGCAAGCTGATCCTTCAGCTGGTGCCACATCAATGTTGGCTTTGCAAATCATGATGCTAATCAATTCATTTTATGGTCAATACATGTGGATGAAAAAATCACAGAAAGCCGAATAAAAAAGCCACCACATTGTGGTGGCTTTTTGATTTAAAAGATGAGCAGCAGACTGCCGATGAGCAAGAAAACGACAAGATAAACGCTATTGAGCCAAGTAAAAGTTTTGAAGAATTGCATGCTTGAGCCATCATGTGCGAACAAATGGTATTGACGTAAGGCAAGCAAGTTGGCAAGCGAGGCAATGAGGGTCCCTAATCCGCCAACAGTCACGCCAAGATACAACCCTGCGACATGGTGTGTAAATTTGGAAAGTAGCACGGCGGCTGGGACATTGCTGATAACTTGGCTACTCAAGACACTGGTGAAGAACGTGTTCAAGGTTGTGCTAGTTGTCGCAGATAGGAGGTGGTGCACAGCAGGCACGCGGCTGATGGCACCAACAATCAGAAAGAAGTTAATAAAAGTCAAAATAATCCCGTAATCGACCTGGGCTAATACCCGCTTGTCCAATAAGCTGGCCGCAAGTAAACTGGCAACCACTGCGGTCCAAACTGGCAAAACAGACAGAATGCCAAGGAGAACGATCACAGTTACGAGGAGCAACCAGCGTACTTTTTTGGCATGAATCTGGATAGTCGTGGTCTGCATATTGGTGATGGGGCGGGCTGGGAATAAACAAGTCACTAGAAACAGACTTGCTAGCCCAATGAGACCCATTGGCAGGGATAAAGCCATAAAAGTTGGCAAGCTCAGATGATAATATGAGACCAAATAAAGGTTTTGGGGATTGCCGAAAGGTGTGATGGCGCTGCCAAGATTAGCATAAATGGTCAATAAGCTAATTGGGACGATTTTTGAGATGTGAACTTGCCGACTGATATTGAAAAAGATCGGAACAAGCGTCAAGATGGCGACATCATTTGTGAAAAGCATGGCACCGACAAATGAAAAGAGCAGCATCACACCAATAATATCACGTGTCGACCGGCATTTGGCCACAATGGTGTTGGCAATATAGGCCAGAATGTGTAGTTGTTCATAAACAGACACAACGATAATCAATGCCAGTAGGGAAAAGATTGTTTTGAGATCAATATCTCCTGGTGCGACATGACCAAATAGTATGGCAATGAGTGCCAGCGCCAAGGTGACAAGAAAAGTCTTGTCCGTATAGATTTTACGCAATACTTGCATCATCAGGTTTCTTTCTATCGTCGCTCAAGGCGGCGTGCGGTTTCAATTCGTACTTATCTATTATACCCGATTCAACCTCGTAAAGGGATGAATCGGCGACCCTCATTAGGCTTGTTGCGATAAAATACGGATCAGTAAATTTTCTTCTGTGGTCAAAATATGATTTTTTCGAAAGGCGACATTGGCGCTAAAAAGTGGTTGGTCGGCATCTAATAGCGGAATTGTGACGATATCTGGGTGTGTTGGGCTGACGATGTTGGTTAAAATAGCCACCCCTAGATTTTCAGCGACTAAGCTCATTAAAAAATAGACATCATTGGTTTTCATGAAGGTTTTTGGTCGAATCCCTGCGTTTTTAGCCAATTGTTTGGTTGCCTGCACATGAATAAAACTCGCATCAAACGAAATGAATTGTTGGGCTTTTAAATCTTTAAAGTAGATGCCTTCCCGATGCTTAGCTAATGGGTTTTCCTGAGACATATAGACATAAAAAGGTGCGGTGGCGAAGGGAAATACTTGTAATTTATCGGTGGTATTTTGCCCGAGCGACCCTAATAAGGCTAAATCAATGTCACCGTTAATCAACGACTGGGTTAACCCATTTGACCCAGCTTCATATATTTGCATGTGGTCAATATCATATTGGCGATCGAAAGCTTTGGTTGCAAGTACGATTTTTGCAAAATAAGCATTTTTAAGAATGGGGGGTAACCCGATCGTTGTCGTGCGGGACTGCAAGTGGGTGATTTCTTGTTGGGCGCTTTCTAATTCATTTAAGATGGATGCGGCATGTTGATAGAGTTGTTCGCCTGCTGGGGTGAAGTGCA
The DNA here is from genome assembly GCF_012396485.1 of Leuconostoc holzapfelii. GTDB lineage: Bacteria > Bacillota > Bacilli > Lactobacillales > Lactobacillaceae > Leuconostoc > Leuconostoc holzapfelii. Next base: position 78,481 of record NZ_JAAXPO010000006.1, on the reverse strand, counting down.
AGTCTGATGCAGCGTGGCCACGAATGATGAGTTTGGCTTGGAAATAAGTTTCTAACCGTTTGATGGCACTACTGATGGATGGCTGGCTGATGCCATAATTTTTGGCTACTTTGGTAAAGTTTTTTTCGTGATATAACGTCGTATAATATTTCAAATCATTAATTTGCATGGAAAAATCCTTATATGTTAACGCTCTAAAGGTGTGTTATAAATTTTATTTATGACACAGTCATCATTTGACTATAAACTAAACGGCGCAGTATAGTCAAGTAGTTGTGATATGATAAACAAACATTTGGAGGACTTAAACATGACAACGACTGGCTATGCGGTACTTCGGGACCCATTTTTGAACAAAGGCACAGGCTTTACTTTGGCTGAACGCCAAGCACTGGGTATCACTGGTGCTTTACCAAGCCAAGTGCAAACGATTGATGAACAAGCAGCACAAGCTTATCAACAATTTTTGTCAAAAACGGCACCACTCGAAAAGCGCATTTTCCTGATGAATCTTTTCAATGAAAACGTGACATTGTTCTATCACTTGATGGATGAACACGTTGCTGAATTTATGCCGATTGTTTATGATCCCGTTGTGGCTGATTCAATCGAACAATATAATGAAATTTTTATGAACCCACAAAATGCCGCTTTCTTGTCAGTTGACCGCCCAGAAGATATCCAAGCTTCATTACGCAATGCGGCAGCTGGGCGAGACATTAAGCTCGTGGTCGTGACGGATGCCGAAGGTATTCTTGGTATGGGTGACTGGGGTGTTAACGGGGTTGATATTGCGGTTGGTAAGTTGATGGTCTATACTGCGGCAGCTGGGATTGATCCAGCCAGTGTCTTGCCAGTTAGCATTGATGCCGGTACCAACAACCAAGCATTGCTTGATAATCCGCGTTATTTGGGTAACAAGCATGCGCGGATTGCTGGGGACGACTATTTGGCCTTCATTGATCAATTTGTGACAGCCGAACAGACACTTTTCCCTGAGTCATTATTGCACTGGGAAGACTTTGGTCGTGCCAATGCGCAAGTCATTTTGGATAAGTATAAAGATGAAATTGCGACTTTTAATGATGATATTCAAGGGACAGGCATGATCGTTTTGGCCGGTGTCTTCGGGGCACTTAATATTTCTAAAGAAAAATTAGTTGATCAAACATTTGTGACTTTCGGGGCTGGTACTGCCGGTATGGGAATTGTGAATCAAATCTTTACCGAATTACAACGTGCTGGTTTGTCAGCGGAAGAAGCACGTCAACATTTCTATTTGGTCGACAAGCAAGGATTATTGTTTGAAGATACACCGGATTTGACGGCAGCACAAAAGCCATTTACTCGGCAACGTTCAGAATTTGACAATGCTGCATCATTGACAAGTTTGGCAGCTGTGGTCAAGACTATCCACCCAACAGTCTTGATTGGAACATCAACACAACCAGGCACATTCACAGAAGAAATTGTCAAAGAGATGGCAGCGCATACGCCACGACCAATTATTTTCCCGCTGTCTAACCCAACAAAATTAGCTGAAACAACTGCTGAAAATTTGATCAAATGGACAGATGGCAAAGCCTTGGTATCAACAGGTATCCCAGCCGCTGATGTGGTGTACAAGGGGATCACGTATAAAATTGGGCAAGGGAACAACGCGTTGATTTATCCTGGCCTTGGTTTTGGTTTGGTGGCGTCAACGGCGAAGTTGTTAACACAAGAAACGATTTCAGCGGCGATCCACGCGTTGGGTGGCTTGGTTGATGCGGATGAACCAGGTGCGGCAGTCTTGCCACCTGTCTCAAATTTGACTGCCTTCTCACAGAAAATTGCTGAAGTCACAGCACAAAGTGTCTTAGATCAAGGCTTGAACCGCGAACCAATTGTTGATGCCAAACAAGCGGTGAAAGATGCGAAGTGGTCAGCAGAATATCAAGTAGGAAAATGACATAATGACGCAAAAGCTTTGGGCAACAAAAATCAGTGGTGTTAGTTTGCCACTCTATCTCGTCATGATGTGCATTTTAGCAGTCACCATTGCATGCAATAAGTTGCCGCTGAATATGTTGGGGTTGACTTTGATGCTGGTCTTGCTAGGTCACTTGTTTTACTATATTGGTAACATCTTGCCGATTTTCAAGTCATATCTTGGGGGCGGATCGGTATTTACAATTTTTGCAGCGGCTGCATTAGCTGCAACCGGCCTCATCCCAGCACATGTGGTCGTCGCTACTAAGACATTTTTAAATGACAATGGCCTGTTAGACTTCTATATTGCTGCCTTGATTGTCGGTTCAATTTTGGGGATGAACCGCAACCTCTTGTTAAAAGCTGCAGTTCGGTTTATTCCGGTGTCATTAGCAGCCATGGTGATTGGGTTTTTCGCAGTTGGTTTAATGGGGATCGTATTAGGCGTAGGCTTTGGCCATGCGGTTATGTTTATCTCCATGCCAATGATGGCTGGTGGTATTGGCGCCGGTGCGGTGCCGTTGTCACATATCTATGCACAAGGGTTAAATACAAGTGCTGGTGCGATGTTTTCTCAGATCATTCCTGCTGTGACGCTGGGAAATGTCATGGCTGTGATTGGGGCAGCTTTGATTGCCAAGGTGGGTGCTGATACGAAATATGATGGCCATGGTGTACTCATTCCGATTACAGCAGACGAAAAGTCCAAGCCAGTCACGAATCTAGACGCGACGCGGATTGGCGTTGGTATGATGATTGCCTTTTCATTCTTTTTAGTGGGCACGATTTTAAATGACCTCATGCCAAAAATTCACACCTATGCATTCATCATTATTTTGGTGATTATTTTTAAAGCCTTTAATTGGGTGCCACAATCACTGGAAGACTCGGTGGTGATGTTTAATCAAGTGGTGATGGGCAATTTAACGCATGCCGTGCTTGCTGGGATTGGATTGGCGCTAATTGATTTACATGTTTTGGCACAATCATTAACTTGGAAATTTGCTTTATTGACCTTAACGAGTGTAGTGGTGATGGGGATTGCCAGTGCTTTGATTGGTAAATTGTTTGGTTTGTACCCTGTTGAAGCAGCGATTGCCGCGGGTATGAGTGATAATAGCATGGGCGGCACTGGTAACGTGGCAGTTTTGTCAGCGGCCAATCGGATGGAAATGATTGCTTTTGCACAGATGGGTAATCGGATGGGCGGTGCAATCGTCTTGATTCTGGGTGGCATACTCATTCGTTTCTTGCATTAAACAAGGCTTGCATTTCTCAATTTTTTCGTTATACTTATAAATAGTAAGAAGATAGGAGAAATCATATGACAAAATATGGTGTTGTAGTTGGTTCAATTCGTGAAAATTCATATTCTAAAGGTGTGGCCGATGCGTTAGTTGCTGGTTTACCAGCCGATGCAGAAGTGACCTATTTGAACATTGCGGACTTGCCATTGTATAACCAAGATTTTGATGCCGCTTCACCTGAAGTTTATACGCGTTTCCGTAACGACGTATTGGCACAAGATGCTTTCATTTTCGTGACGCCTGAACATAACCGCAGTATTCCAGCTGCGCTAAAAAATGCATTGGATGTCGCCTCACGTCCTTGGGGTCAAAACGTCTGGCAAGGTAAGCCAGCATTGGTTGCTTCACAATCAATTTCTGGCATTGCCGGTGTCCTAGCACACCATGTGTTGCGTCAAACATTGGTATTTTTAGACATGCCAACGATGCAACAACCTGAACTTTACATTGGTAATGTTGGCACATTAGCTGATGAAGCAGGTCAAATTACAAACGTTGATACACAAGCCTTTCTTGCCGATGCCGCACAAAAGTTTGTTGCCTTTGCAGATAAGTTTGTCTCATGATTTTCATTACTGACTTAGTCGCCACCATTGTGTGGCGATTTTTTTTTACGAGATTGTGAAAAAATACGGCACATGAAACGCCGCTGGCTGGTAAAAGTGCTATAATGAAGCCGAGGATGCTGAATCCACAAAATAATTTCAAGGAAAAAGGAGCAATGTAATGAAAGCAGCAGTATGGCATGGTGTGAAGGATGTACGTGTTGAAGATGTTGAATTGAAGCCTTTAAAGTCTGATGAAGTTGTGGTGCGGGTCGCCTATGCAGGTATTTGTGGGAGTGATTTGCATGAATATCTCGAAGGCCCTGTATTTATTCCAGTCGAGCAGCCGGATGATTTGACTGGTGGGCAAGCCCCATTAACCATGGGACATGAATTTTCCGGTGTGGTTGAAAGCGTGGGTTCAGATGTGACCCGCTTTAAAGTGGGTGATCATGTTTCCGTGAACCCCACAGTGACAAAAGGTCAAGTACCTGATGATGTCGATGTATATGATGGTTATAGCTTTATTGGCTTGAGCACGGATGGTGGTTTTACTTCCCGAGTCAATGTACCAGAAGAGAATTTGTATCACTTACCTGAAGATTTCTCACTTGAATTAGCGGCTACCATTGAGCCAACAGCAGTTGCCGTTCAGGCGGTGAAAGAAGGGGGCTTGCGCTTTGGCGAAAAGGTTGTCATTTTTGGTGCCGGCCCAATCGGTGTGTTGGTTGCCGCAGCTGCCAAAGCCGCTGGCGCAACAAAGATTGTTGCCGTGGACCTGTCTGAAGTCCGCTTGAAGAAGGCGTTAGAAATGGGTGCAACCGATGTGGTGAATTCAGGTGAGGTCGCCGACACGATCGCGGCTATCCATGATATTATTCCTGGCGGCGCCGATGTGTCGTTTGAAGTTGCCGGCGTACAGCCAACTTTTGAACAAGCTATTGATGCTACACGCCCTCGCGGCACCATGGTGATCGTGTCGATTTTTGCCAAGCCAATTAGTTTTGACCCAATGCAATTAATGAATGCAGGGGTTAAATTAACAACCACGATTGCTTATTCAAAAGAAACATTCCAACAGACTGTTGATTTGGTCAGCCAAGGTAAAATTGATGTTGCGCCAATAATCACGGATATGATAGCGCTGGATAATATTGTCACAGACGGCTTTGAATCCTTGACATCGGACAAATCACAAGCCAAAATTTTGGTGAACTTAAAGGATGAAGCCTAGGCGATTTTGGCCGATGCGGAGGTACTCATGGCAGAAAATGTATACCAATTTAACGCAATGACTGAAGACGGTCAGCAGTATACACTGGGTGATTATGCTGGGCGGCCGATGGTGATTGTTAATACTGCGACAAAGTGTGGCTTTGCACCACAATTTGAAGCCTTGGAAGCCATTTATCAGGCGTATCAAGCGCAAGGCTTAATTGTGCTGGGTTTTCCGTCGAATCAATTTAAGCAGGAGTTGTCATCGGCAGAAGACGCCGCAGCAGCGTGTCGCTTAACGTACGGGGTAACCTTTCCAATGCACCAATTAATTGCAGTCAACGGTAAACAAACTGACCCATTGTTTATTTATCTTAAAGATCATGCAAAAAATGCCTTAGGTACACGTATCAAGTGGAATTTTACTAAGTTTTTGGTTAATCGCGAGGGAGAAGTCGTGAAACGTTTTTCGCCCGCCACAAAACCGGAAGCGATGATACCTGACATTGAAAAAATGCTCGTTTAAAAAATACAATTGTGATATACTATAAGCATGCTAGGGGCGCCAAAATGGCTGAGATGAACCCTTTGAACCTGAACTAGTTAATACTAGCGTAGGAAAGCGGTGCTAAAACAAATCATGCTGATTTTAGGTGCTTTTTCCATCGGAAAAGGCACCTTTTTATTTGGTTGTTTTGGTGCAAAATTAGGGGGGTTAGATGATGTAACGGGGAAGTCGTTTAAATTGTTGTTTCGCTAGGGGCGCCAAGTATGGCTGAGAAGCACCCTCTGAACCTGAACTAGTTAACACTAGCGTAGGAAAGTGAGTTATTTTGGTAGTGATACCAAAAAAGTCCTTTTGCGCGCAAAAGGACTTTTTTTAATGGAAGGAAAGTTATATGTTTTCAAAAAAACAACGCTTGCTATCGCACGGCATAGCAGGGTTGCAACACGTTTTCGTCTCTAATGTTTGGTTAGATCCAATCTATGTTGCCGCGGCGGCCGGCTTATCTTTGAATATGTCTGTTAACTTAGTGAATACGATTTTTATCGTCTCTGGCATTGTGACGTTAACACAAGTCACAAAGCTTGTGCGATTACCGATTATTCAAGGGCCTTCAGCGGCCTTTGATGCCTTAATGATTGGCGCGGGGAAAAGTGGCCAACTGGCAGCTGCGAGCGGCTCGATTTTAATCAGTGCGCTGCTTGTATTTCTATTGTCGATTACAGGTCTGATGTCTAAAATTCTCAAATTTTTGACCCCAACGATTATCGGTACCCTGATATTTTTGGTCGGCGTGTCACTATCAAGCTTCACATTATCGGAATTTTTGGGTGGTTATCCAGGGGATAAAGGTTTTGCTGCGCCACAGACCTTGCTGTTGGCCATTGTCACAACGGGCATTGTGCTTGGTTTATCATTATTTGCTCGTGGCCATTTGAAGCGTTTTGCGTTCTTAATTGCGTTGGTCATTGGTGACGGCTTGGCGATTTTTTTGGGTCAGGTGAATTTTTCACTTCTTGCCACCAAGCCATGGTTTGGTTTGCCACATCTACTCCCTTATGGCCAGTTGCGCTTTAATTGGGTAGTCTTCAGTGCTTTTTTTGTTGCCTATTTGGTTGCGGTGGTGGAAGCGGTTGGTGTGTATGAAGCGGCGGGTGATGCCATGGGCGAAACGATTGCTCCTAAGCGCGTTCAAAATGGCTTATTAGGGGAAGCTGTTGGGTCAATGTTTTCAAGTTTGTTTGGTGGTTTTCCAACAACTGCTTATGCGCAAAATGTAGGGGTTTTGAATTTGTCGCAAAACACGTCACGTATGCCGGTGTTGTTTGCCGGCACCGCGTTTATCATTTTTGGATTTGTACCAAAGATTGGCGCATTATTAGCATTGACACCTAGTCCGGTTATCGGTGGGATATTCTTACCAGCGGCGACAACATTACTCATGACAGGGTTAAAAATGTTAAACCAGGCGGATAATACTCAGGCGAATCAAATCATCAGTGGTCTATCAATTGTCCTGGCCATTGCATTACCAGCATACGCCTCAGGGTGGCACGGTGTGTTAGGCCAATTGCTCTCAAATACCATTTTAATTGGGGCTATTGCCGCAATCAGTTTGCATATTGGATTAAATCTCATCCCAAAATATCTTCGGAAGGTGCAACAAACAAATGACCCAGCCAAAAAATAGCTTACCCGACCGGATTATCTCATTTATCAAATCGGATCAATCTTCACAAGAGGAATTGGAAGTGGCATTTAATCAACTTGCCTGTGATATTTTTGCCTATCAATTTGCTAAAAATCAGCCCTATCGGCTGTTAGCTCAACAACAACGACGAACGCCAATGACAACAAAGCACTGGCAAGACGTGCCGCGTATGCCAATTCAAGCATTTAAGCAGATGACACTATCAACTGAGGATATTTCACAGTCTGCTGATATTTTTTATTCGAGTGGGACGACCGACCCTGTGCACAAAAGTCAACATTATTTAAGCCGGTTAGATGTATGGGAAACGGCTATGAAACAAGGTTTTAAGCAATATGTCATGGGAAAGCGGCAAAAAATCACGATTTTATCACTTTTTCCAGATCAAGTGGCGAATCCACATTCTTCTTTGTCTCGTTATATCAATACAGCGATTGCTACATTTGGCACGCCAGACAGCCAGGTGTTATTTAGAGACGGCGCAATTGCGATGGCAGCGCTAAAAGGTGCACTAGATCACGCGCGCACGATGAATCAGCCAGTTCTGCTTATTGGCGCTTCATTTTCGTATGTTCATTTGCTAGATGCACTGGCCACTTCAGATCAGCGTTACCCTTTGCCTGAGGGGAGTATTGTGTTTGATACCGGTGGTTTCAAAGGTCAGGCCAGAACAATCAGTATGACAACATTGTATACGCAACTTTCTGAATTTTTTAACGTCCCGCGCGCATATTATCAACATGTTTGGGATGACAGAAATTAGTTCGCAATGTTATGACGGCAATTTGCTGCTTGACAATGACGAGCAACCGTTCACCTTTGATAAAGTTGTGCCGGCATGGGTCCGAATTCAGATTCTTGATGCCACCGATTTGAAGCCGGTGACAAAAGGGGAGCCAGGAATCTTGGCTTACTATGATTTAGCTAACTGGGATACGTGTTTGGCTATTTTAACCGAGGATCTTGCCGTAGAAACCGACGTTGGCTTTCAATTGATTGGTCGTGTGAGCGGCACGGCGGCACGCGGCTGTTCGATTGCGGTAGACGAACTAATGAAGAGTCAAGCATTGGGCGAGAGGTCGTGAGCATGAGTCAGAAAAATGGTAGCGTGATTGATGTTTTTGTGGCGCCAAAGACATTTGCGTTTGAAAAATACACAGAAAAGGTTTTGCAAACGCCGGACGGGGCCATTCAATTGCGCTATCCAGATGCCACACCGCAAGAAATCGTGGCATTGGCTGAAGCACTTAAAAGCAAGCGAGCGACGTACCTCAACCAATTGAGTGTTCGAGAAATTGTGAGAACGATTGGTTTAGCTGCCGAGAAATGGACAGATCCACATTACCATTATCGACAGGTAGCGGAAAAATATTTGCCATTAATGACAGGGTACGACGCCACGCAAACGACACTCGAATTGAAGCAATACATGCGTTTATTTCGTGAAAAAGAGCTTTTACGATTTGTGAATTCTGAATTGGCAAATACTGGCATGGCCATGGACGAGTTTCAACCAAACCTATCAGGAGGATTTTCCAAATTTTATGGGCCAGATTTACTTTTCCAAATTTTTTCTGGCAATGTGCCAGGGGTTCAAATTTGGACGCTGATTATGGGGTTGCTGGTGAAATCCGCCATCATTGGTAAAACGTCGTTTGCAGAACCATTAATGCCGGTTTTGTTCGTAAAAACCTTGGCTGATGTCGACCCAAGGCTCGCTGATGTTTTAGCCATCTTGCCCTGGTCAAGTCAAGAAGTCACGCTAACGAAAACAGCCATTCAACACGCTGAAACAGTGATTGTGTCTGGGAGTGAGCAAACCGTGACGGCAGTAAGAGACTTTGTACCGGCGACTAAACAATTGATTCGTTATGGGTACAAGATTGGCGTGGCATTGGTGGGTCGCATTGCTTTAACGGCCGACTATTATCGCCAAACAGCGGAAAAATTAGTGAGCGATTTAGGTGTTTATGATCAACAGGCCTGTTTAGCACCACAATCTGTTTATATCGAACGCGGTGGTCAGCTATCACCAGGTGAATTTGCAAGTGTCATGGCTACTGCTTTGGATAATTATCAACATCAATATCGACAAGCAACTTTACAACCAGCGGAAAAATTAGCAATTAATAAACTACGCCAAAATGCATTATCTGAAATGATCAACAACCAAACGACGCAAATGTTTTCAAGTCGTGAGGATTTAACTTGGACTGTCGTCTATCATGACACGCCAGACTTTCAAGCAAGTCCCCTTAATCGCACGGTGCACGTCTATGCCGTTGATCGTTTGGCTGATGTGCCAAATTACATTGCACCATTTAAGCCTTATCTACAAACGGCAGGCCTGGCCGTTGCCCCGCAAGCGTTAATGACCCTTGCGCGTCAATTAGGCGAAGTTGGGATTACCAGGTTATGTGCGCTTGGCGAGATGAATCATGTTTCGGCGGCGTGGCATCATGATGGCGGTTTTAACTTATTGGATTTATTACGTGTCGTGGATATTGAAGCTAATTTGGATCAATATGTCGAACGCTTTGATGAGGATGTGGAATAAGCTATGTTATTAGATCATAAAGTTGCACTTGTGACTGGCGCGAGCCGTGGTATTGGCGCGGCTATTGCAAAAGGTCTGGCGCAGCAAGGTGCAATTGTCATTGTGAATTACTTAAAAAATCACGAAAAAGCAAACGCCATCGTGGCTGACATTACTGCATCTGGTGGGCAAGCCGTGGCAATACCGTGTGATGTCCGAAGTGACGCTGCCATACAAGCAATGATAACTGAGGTGCTAAATAATTTTGGTGCGATTGATATTTTGGTGAATAATGCCTTCGCGCCTTTTGTATTTGACCCAAAACATCGACGACTTTTTGGCGACACAACCTGGGCAGATTTTCAAGCGCAAATTGACGGTAGTTTGAAAGCGAGTCATTATCTGACGCAAGCACTTTTGCCTGCCTTTAAACGACAACAATATGGCCGTGTGATCAATATTACGACTAATTTGACCCAAAATCCGGTGATCCCATACCATGATTATATTGCTGCAAAATCGGCTGTTTTGGGCTGGACGCGTTCTGCTGCCGTGGAATTGGGGGCTTATGGTATTCGAGTCAATGCCATTGCACCAGGACTGACATACCCGACAGATGCCAGTCGCACAACGCATCGAGATGTTCGCGAAGCAATTATTGCGCAAACGCCCACCGGTCGGTTGACGAAACCAGCTGATATTGCTGGTGCAGCAGTGTTTTTGGCATCGGCGTTAGCGGATAATATTACTGGGCAATGTCTGTTTGTTGATGGTGGTTTGACGATGAATTAAGACAAATTTATTTTGACAAATAGCCAAGCTGAATCTATAATAAACAAGTAATGAAAACGGTTACAGAAAATGAAAATGGATGGGGTATTAAAATGGCAGAGCAACAGGTAATGTTTGGCACCTATACGCGACGTGGCTCAGAAGGGGTCTATACGGCCTCACTTGATTTGGAGAAGGGGCAATTACATGATGCCAAATTATTGTTTCCAATTGGTTCACCGACCTACACTGTCTTAAGTCAGGCTGGTTTTCTATATGCTGTGGCACGCCAGGATGGTCAGGGACCAACTGGTGGTGAAGGCGGGTTTGCGGTGTATGATTTTAAGCATCCTGATGCACCAAAGCAGATTCAAACTTGGTTGACACCAGATGCCTCAGAGGCCTATTTGGCCATTGACGAGAAGCGCCAATTACTGCTGGCGGCTAATTATCATCTGTCAACATTAACTGTTTTTAAAATCCATGCAGACGGGACCGTCACACAGACAGATCAGTATTTGGCGCAGGGTCAAGGCCCCCGCCCAGAACAAAATAAAGCCCATGTCCACTTTGCGAATTTGACCCCAGATGGTCGTGTAGACATTGTGGATTTGGGTTCAGATTTAGTTACAGTCTTTGATTTATCAGATGCAGGGGCGTTAACCTTAGCTGGCACCTATCAGACTGGCACCGGCTATGGTCCAAGACATTTACGTTTTAACCCAGCGCATCCGGAGTATGTCTACGTTTTGGGAGAATTGTCCTCTTTAATTTCTGTTGTGAAGTATGACGCAGCGACCGCGGAGATGGTCTTGGAAAAGACCTACCCAACCATTCCAAATGAGTGGACAGCCCATAACGGGTCGGCTGCCATTCGTGTCTCTGACGATGGCCGATTTGTTTATGTCTCCAATCGTGGACATAACTCGCTGGCAGTATTTGCGGTAAGTGATGATGGTAGCCGTCTGACACAAATCCAATCAGTGCCAACGCAAGGTGAGTTCCCGCGTGACTTTAATATTGCGCCATCGGGACGTTATGTCGTCGTCGCTAACCAAAATACGGATAATGTGACTGTATTTGCGCGAGACGAAAAAACGGGTCTGCTAACCGAAACACAAAAAGACTTTTCAGTGCCTGAAGCCGTTCGGGTGATGTTTTATTAATACAAAACAGCCGTTGAGGCTGTTTTTTGTTTAAATCAAGATTAAAAGTGGGAATTCATATTAAAATGTGAGATAATTAGCGCCGTATAGAATTTAATATAACTGTCGAGGTAGAACAAAAATGGCTATTGTCAAAGCACCAAAGTGGGCTTCTGCTGGTGCACTCATCGCACTTGGAATTGTTTATGGGGATATTGGGACTTCCCCACTTTATACGATGAATTCCATTCTCAATAGTGCGCGTAGCGTTTCGCAATTGCAAAATTTCGTTTTGGGTTCCGTATCATTAGTCTTTTGGACGTTGATGTTGATTACGACTGTGAAATATGTCATCATCGCACTGCGTGCGGATAACCATGGTGAAGGTGGTATTTTTGCCTTGTATTCGCGGGTGAAAGATAATAACAAGATGTGGTTATTGATTCCAGCCTTAATTGGTGGCTCAGCCCTGCTGGCGGATGGCACTTTGACACCAGCTGTGACGGTCACGACTGCAATTGAAGGGTTAAAAAACCAACAAATCGGGGCATTTTTATTCCCAGATAACCAGGCGGTCGTCATTGCTGTTGTGTCCGTTTTGTTGCTGATTATTTTTACCTTTCAAAAAGCTGGGACTAAAAAAATCGGTAATGTTTTTGGCCCTTTGATGTTGATGTGGTTTTTGTTTATCGGTATCTTTGGTTTAATTAATGTTTTTTCAGATCTCTCAATCTTAAAAGCGTTATCACCAACTTACGCCATTAAAATTCTCTTTGATCCGGAAAATAAAACAGGCATCTTCATTTTAGGGAGTGTTTTCTTGGCCACAACTGGTGCCGAAGCGCTTTATTCCGATATGGGCCATGTGGGTAAAAAGAACATCTACATTAGCTGGCCATTTGTCTATAGCATGTTAATTTTGAATTACATGGGGCAGGGTGCTTGGATTATGACCCACAGTCAAAATCCTGACATTTTGAGTCAATCATCCAATCCTTTTTTTGAAATTTTACCGGGCCAATGGCGCTTTGTCGGGGTTATTTTGGCAACCTTGGCAGCGATTATTGCTTCACAAGCCCTTATTTCAGGCGCCTATACATTGGTGAGTGAGGCAATTAACCTCAAGGTCATGCCGCGTTTGCGCATTTTTTATCCTAGCAATGTTCGCGGCCAAATGTATATTGGCATGGTGAACTGGATTTTGTGTGGGATTGGTTTGCTTGTGGTTTGGACATTCCAAACATCGCATAACATGGAAGCAGCCTATGGTTTAGCCATCACGATTACAATGTTGATGACGACCATTCTATTGTTTGAGTTTATCAAGTTGCATGGCCAAAAACTGATTGCTGTTGGTTTCTTGTTGGTGTTTGGCTTTATTGAAATCGTCTTTTTGATTGCTAGTCTTGGCAAATTTATCCATGGTGGTTATGCCACTTTGATTATCATGTTGGCCATTCTTTCGGTTATGGCCGTTTGGTATTATGGGAATAAACGCCGAGAAGCCATCTCAAAAGAAGATGACTACCTTTCCTTAAAGGATTATCGCAAGCAATTAGTGAATTTGTCTAAAGATGAAGACGAACCAATTTTTGCGACCAATTTGGTTTATATCGCCCATATGCACCAAAATTATATGTTAAAGCGATCAATTATCTATTCAATTATTGGATCACGCCCAAAACGCGCTAATATTTATTGGTTTGTCACCGTCAAAGAATCGTCTGATCCCCATAGCAAAAGCTATGCCGTTGATATGTTGGGGACGAATAATATTGTGCATGTGACTTTTAATCTTGGTTTTAAAGTTGAACCCCAGATTAATGTTTATCTCAAACAAGTCGCGGGTGCGCTGATTAAGCAAAATATTTTGAAACCCCAATTTCCAAAATATGCGATGAATAAACATGGCAATGTCGGCGATTTTAAGTATGTTATGGCGAGTCAATACTATGCTGATTTATTAAATTTGCCAAATATTAATGCCTGGGATCGTTTCTTAATTGGCGGTCGTGTCTGGTTACAGTCTCACACCGTATCATCCAGTAACTTTTATGGGCTAGAATTTAGTGATGTCGTTGAAGAAATTGTGCCACTCTTCATCGCCAACACAAACCGTCAAAAACTGACACAAATTGAAGTGAAAAACGTCTTGAAAGAAACTGAATAGTATCATGATTACCGTGAGTGGGCCTTTGGAAAAAAGACGCGCTCACGGTAATTTTATTAAGGAAGTTTATTGTTCATTTAATCTCTTTTGTGTTAAATTAGTTAATGTAGCAAAAAAATAATATATATCAGGGGAATGACATTATGTCTGATAACACCAAGACAGAATTGCCACTTGACGAGGCAACAACACGCCTAGAACGTAGAAGATCGCAGGGAAAACGTCCCAAACGAAAAAAGACTTGGCGTGTGATACTATTTACTTTGAGTGCACTCGTACTAGTGGGTGTCGGTCTTGGTGTCTACTACGCAAGTTCATTGAAGCAATCGTTTCAAAATTCTTATTCCTCAACGGGCCTTAAATCCGAAAAGGCGGCGTCGCAACTCATCAAGGATAAAAAGCCGATTTCATTTCTTGTACTTGGGACAGATACGGGGACTTCCGGCGGGTTTGGTGCAGATCGTGACCGGTCTGGTTTAACAGATTCTTTGATGCTTGTAACGGTTAACCCGCAAAAAGAAACAACCACCATGATTTCAGTGCCAAGAGATATTATGACTTCAATCTCAGGTTTTGAAGCGAGTTTCCCGCAAAAGCTGAATGCAGCGTATGCTTTCAAAGAAACATCTGATGACCAAGCTTCGCTGGGTGATGGCGTCGGGACAACAATCGCCACGATTCAGGATATGTTTAATGTGCCGATTAATTATTATGCCATGGTGAATATGAGTGGCCTTGGGGATGTTGTTGACCAATTGGGCGGCATCCAAGCGAAGTCACCATTGACCTTCCGGTTCAGCCAAGATACGGCGCATGAAACAGGGGGGAATTTGTATCGGTTTACTGAAGGTGAAAGTACTTATTCGTATGCAGCCGATGGGGTAAACTTTAAAACGTATGACACGATGGATGGTAAAGCAGCCTTAGCCTTTTCACGGATGCGTTATGAAGATCCAAAAGGTGATTATGGTCGCACGCAACGCCAACGGATTTTGTTGGAAGCGATTATGAACAAAGTGAAGCAGAATCCAACAACCATTTTAAATACAAAATTCATTCATGCCACGACAAAAAATATCGCCTCAGATTTACAAATGTCTGATATGTTAGCGCTCGGTTCAAACTATATTGACGCCACCAAGCACATTGAATCCTATACTGTTCAAGGTGAAGGTGAAATGTATCAAGGGGTTTCATATCAACGTGTGACGACCGCACAACGTCAGGCGGTTACCGATACAGTGCGTGCAGCGCTTGGCCTAAAAGCAGCGACAACTGGATCTGAATTTGGTAGTGAGATTACGCCATCCCAACTGGCACAGGTGGGTTCAGCCGATGATCTCTACCCATCATCTGATACAACAAGTAACGAAAAGTTACCCAACAACTAACCATTTTTAAATACGTGAGGAGAGAGAGCGTATGCGCGTTTTGTCCGCTTTGAATAATCAGCGGTTCTACCGTTTTTATGTGTTACTTACAATCGCTATTGCCATTTTCTTATTGACACCGTTCATGTCATTGCTCTTATTGACAATTATCTTTGCTTATCTTGCGCTAAATGCCGGAAAACGTGTCCAACGGTTGACGCGATTATCGCGAGGTATTTCGATTAGTTTAGTGTATCTTGTTTTTGTTGGTTTTGTGGTGTGGGCTATTGACCATGGCGCCAATACCTTAATCCACCAAATGCGCAGCATGATTGTCATGGCAACGGATTCTAGTTGGCATGCGCATGGTATTTTTAAAGAAATCTACAAAAATATTCATCAATATACGAATTCAATTAGCACAGAACAACTGGTAACTAAAGCCTTGGCCCAGCTTAACCAATTAGGGCATATGCTGTATGAACTTATTTTGGCATTGCTATTTAGTTATATTTTTTGTATGACTTACCCGCAGTTAAGAAATTGGTCACTACATTTTTTGCATAGCCCATATAAGAAATTTTTTGGTGAATTTTATATTATTATTCATCGCTTTATCATTATCTTGGGCCGTCTATTTGAAGTACAATTACTCATTTGTGTGATTAATACTGCCGCAATGGTTGCCGTATTAGCCTTTTTGAAGTTTCCGTATCTGCTTGGATTTACCATCTTAATCTTTATTTTGGGCTTGATTCCTGTTGTTGGCGTGTTGCTATCGCTTATTCCTTTAACAATCACCGCTTTTATTATTGGTGATTGGCATACCGTGCTTGCCATTTTGGTTGCCGTTGCGGTCATTCATGCACTGGAGTCCTATTTCTTGCATCCCCATTTTATGTCACATCGTACGCACATGCCAATCTTGGTTATTTTGCTTAATTTGATTATTATGGAAAAGATTTTTGGTGTATGGGGCTTAGTGATCGGACTGCCCATCTTGACCTTCATGCTTGACTTTTTCAAGATCCAGCGATTTCGTGGTGCCTAGCTAAAATTTTTCAGCCATCAATTTTGATGGCTTTTTTATTTGACATGTCATAGTTTAGGTGCTAATCTAATAAGTGTTAAATAATTAATCTTCGGGGCAGGGTGAAATTCCCGACCGACGGTGATGGTCTAAAGACCAAAGTCCGTGACCCACTTGTTATGGCAGGTGGTTGACACAGTGAGATTCTGTGACCGACAGTTAAAGTCTGGATGGGAGAAGAGATAGACGATGTAGGCGTAATAGACTATGTTGGCTTTTTTGAATCGATCTTAAACGTTTAACCCGGTGTGCTTTTATTTGCACACCGGGTTTTTTGTCCTGAAAAATAGGAGGGTATTGATGGACGATTTAACATGGTTACGCATGGCCGCGCTCGCGGCCGAAAAAGCGCAACCTGAAAAAACTTTTGAAAATCCACGCGTAGGGGCAGTGATTGTCAAAAATGGTCAAGCAATAGCGATTGGTTGGCACGAGTACTTTGGGGGGGCACATGCAGAAATTAATGCCTATCGGCAACTCAAGCGTGCCGAAGATGCTATGGGCGCGACGCTTTATGTGACCCTTGAACCATGTGCGGTTCATGGAAAGGTTGGGTCTTGTGCAGAGGCAATGAGTCACTGGGGTTTGGCACGGGTTGTCATTGGTGATTTAGATCCTAACCAATCAACACATGGCTTTGGCGTTCAAAAATTACGATCTGCCGGCATGCTTGTCGATGTTATTCACACGACAGACAGTCAGCGATTAAACCCAGCATTTTATCAATTTCATACGCATCGCATGCCCTATGTTCAACTCAAATTAGCACAGTCGCATAATGGAATGGTGACAGCAGCACCCGGCGTTCAAAGTAAAATCACGGATGCAGTGGCTGACCGCGATGTGCATCTGCAACGTGCGGCGGCCAGCGCCATTTTGATTGGCAGTGAGACGTGGTTGATCGATCAACCGCGATTAAATGTCCGTGGCATCACTTTAACGCATCAACAGCCACTGCGCGTGGTGATTGATCGGCGTGGTCGATTGCAAAACCATCCCAGTTTAAGATCTAGTAACTGGCTTGTGTACACCGAAAATGAAGTGTTTGCCCAAACGGATAACGTTGTTTTAATGGCTGACGGGTTAACTGGTGTCATGGCCGATCTTGGGCAACGGGGGATAAAATCCCTCATGGTCGAAGGCGGGCCAACGTTAATGCAAAGTTTTTTAGATCTGTGTCTTTGGCACGAATGCTTAATTTATACATCAGATACACCTTTAACTGGCGGTGTAGCAGGGCTGACACTTACGCAATCACCAGATAATCTGCAACGTGTGGGCAACACGTTACGCAAACAATATTTTAATCAGGAGGTCGCCCCATGTTTACTGGCATCACACAAGCCGTTGGTAAAATAACCAAATTAACCAAACGGCATGATAAAGAATTACGACTCACTGTGACGACGGACAAGGCTTTTTTTGCACCAGCCCTTATTGGTGCAAGTATTATGATTGATGGGGTTTGCCTCACCATTATCGATAAGACCGAGCAAACTGCTGACTTTGATGTCATGCAACCGACATTTGATACAACGATTGTCCAAAACTATACCTTAAATCAACCGGTGAATCTTGAAATGGCAATGCTGGCAACGGATCGGTTTGATGGGCATATCGTGTCTGGACATGTGGATGGTATGGCAACAGTCACGCGTGCGAGACAAGCTGGTGAGACCGTGTGGCTGACCTTTCAGCCAAACCAATCGGACTTGATGGCACAGATTGTTCCCAAAGGGGCAATCACGGTATCTGGTGTGAGTTTGACCGTGATTGAAACGGACCAGACGACATTTACTATCGGACTCATTCCACATACGTTGGCTCACACTAATTTGAACACATTGACGGTAGGGATGCACGTGAACATCGAAACGGATGTCATCGCAAAATATTTAGCGGGGATAAATCATGACGAATACAGCAATACAAAAGGTGCGTGATGCGGTTACTGCATTAAAGCAAGGCCAGTTCATTATCCTGACCGACGATCAAAATCGGGAACATGAGGGGGACTTGGTCGGCTTAGCCTCGTTTGCGACACCAGAGCGCATTAATGAAGCGCTTCTACTCGCAAGAGGGGTCTTGGCGGTACCAATGACTCAAGCACGTGCGACACAATTAGGATTAGATCAAATGACGCGCCACAATTCGGAGAAATTTGGCACAAAATTCACTGTGAGTGTTGATCATGTTGACAGTACCACCGGTGTGTCAGCTTTTGAACGGGCACATACGATTCAACAATTAGCCAACTTGAGTACCACTGGGGCTGATTTTGAAACCCCGGGGCACATTTTCCCATTGGTTGCTGATGATGGCGGGGTGCTAAAACGGCAAGGCCATACTGAAGGCGCGGTAGAACTGGCTAAAATTGCTGGGGTGCCACCAGTCGCCTATATCATCGAAATTTTAGATACCGATGGGCATATGGCCAGAGAAACAGCGTTGGCCGAACTGGCAAAAACGCATCAGATTCTCCAGTTATCAATGGCTGATTTAATGGCTTATTGTGCATTTCAAGCAACCCTTACCGTTAAAGAAGGTGTGACTGTCCATCTACCCGCTCAATTTGGTGATTTTAATTTGACCGCTTTTGAGACGGGGCAAGCCGAACCGACCCTCTTGATTCAAAGTCGGACACCGGCAAAACAAGTGCCGCTGGTGCGCCTCCACTCAGAATGCGCCACTGGTGATATTTTTGGCTCGGTTCGATGCGATTGTGGGCCTCAGCTGCATCAAGCACTTCAAATGGTCGATGAACAGGGTGGTGCGGTTTTGTATTTGCGTCAAGAGGGGCGTGGCATTGGGCTAAGTGAAAAATTACGAACTTATGTTTTACAAGAACAGCAATATGATACCTATGATGCCAATGTTCATCTCAATCATGAGCCCGACGAACGCGTGTACGCTCAGGCAGCAGAAATGCTGATGGCAGCTGGCTTGACAAAAATTAAGTTGTTGACCAATAACCCCGATAAAGTTGCAGCGTTGCAGGCGTATGGCATTGAGGTGGTTGAACGCGTCCCTTTGATTGTCGGCGCCAGCGCCTACAACAACCGATATCTCGCAACCAAAAAAGAAAAATTCCAGCACTTGCTATAAGGAGCAAAACTATGATTTATTCAGGTAATTTAGTACAACATCAAGGGCGCCGGATTGCCATCGTGGTCAGCCGGTTTAATGAAATCATCACCGAGCAACTCCTCAAAGGTGCACAAAGCACACTTACGATGCACGGTGTACAACCCGAAAATATCAGTGTATTTTGGGTCCCCGGTGCGTTTGAAATCCCAATGGTTGCCAAGAAGCTTGCGGCAACGCAAGCCTTTGATGGCATCGTGACGTTAGGTGCCGTCATCAAAGGAGACACCGCACATTATGATCTTGTCATCAATGCTGCTGCCAATGGGGTGGCTAATGTGAGTCTAACCACAGATATACCGATTGTTTTTGGTGTTGTGACGACGGATACGCTAGAACAAGCGCAACACCGTGCGGGCGCCAAAGCGGGGAACAAGGGGATGGAAGTCACGATGAGCTTATTAGAGGTATTAAGCCTTTATGATGAGATTGCAACCATCGGTTAATAGCCAAACGCGATTTGCTAGGCAAGTCGCGTTTTTGTGTGGTGTCACCTCATGCGACCAAATATATCGCCGTATATACCACATAGGTATAGATTGCAGAATAGTCTTAAGATAGGGGGTACAATCAATGTAGCTTAGAAAGATTGGAGACGCATGATGGAAGTGATATTACAAGTGGATGAGAATAACCAAGCACCAAAAATTATTGTCAGCACACCGCAAAAGGCCCCCTATTTTGAAAGCTTAGTTTCTAGCCCTTCATTTGTTGCAGAGTTTGAGACGCCGTTAGATGCATTGACGGTGGCGATAATGATTTGGGGCGCAATGGGTGTCGTATTTTTCTTCTCTCACTATATATTCTTATTAGAAAAATTGAGCATTACCAAACAAACAATTTATCACTTTATCGCCACTTATTGTGGTTATACGTTATTAGCACTATGTGCTGGTTGGTTTCCAAATACATTAAGTTGGTTCATTTTCTACACTGGTATTTTTGTTCTTGTATGCTGCATAATCTGGTATGTTTCAATGACAGAAGCTAAAAAATTAACAGCGGAGCTAAATAAACTAACAGCGTAGTCTTAATTTCAGGAAATTTTTTAACTATAAAATTTACCATTCATGTGATCCCTTAATTGCCATTAACGGAACAGGCAGGGCAAAAAGTGTCACTTGGCTGTTTGGGGTCTACGTACTTAATCTAGCGCTAGTCATCATATTTTCAAGCGAGCGATTTATAGCTTGCTTTTTGTTTTAAAACAAATTCATTGACAAACGACGTGTTTTTACATAAAATTTACTTATAAAAAATAAGTGAAAACAAGGAGCAAAATATGGCGCCAGAAAAAGTTGTTTTAGGATTAGATACATTTGGAGACTTACCTAAAAATAGTGATGGGGAGTTAATGACGTATGCGCAAGCATTGCGTCAAGTGGTCAAAGAAGCAGTGCTAGCAGATGAATTAGGCGTCGATATCATCACATTAGGCGAACATCACCGAGATGAATTTGCCATTTCAAGTCCTGAGACTGTCCTAGCAGCAATTGCCACACAAACCAACCAAATTCAACTTGGGTCAGGGGTCACGGTTTTGAGTTCTGATGACCCCGTACGGGTGTTTGAACGATTTTCAACCGTTGATGCTGTTTCTAATGGCCGTGCGCAAGTCATTCTTGGGCGTGGTTCCTTTACCGAATCTTTCCCGTTATTTGGTTACGATCTGGGGGACTATGATGCGTTATTTGAAGAAAAGATTGCCCTGTTTTCAAAGTTGCTCGAAGAAAAGCCGTTTGATTGGCAAGGCGAATTGACGCAGAGTTTGAAGCAAGCCAACGTCTTTCCAAAAACTGAAAGTGGTCATTTAGATACCTGGGTCGGGGTTGGCGGCTCACCAGAATCGATTGTTCGGGCGGCACATTTTGGGTTCCCAGTTATTTTAGCCATTATTGGTGGTGATCCTGTACGTTTTAAGCCATACGTTGAACTATACGAACGCGCCGCGCAGCAATTTGGCATGCCAACGCACCCACTTGGGATGCACTCACACGGTTTCATTGCCGATACCCAAGAAGCGGCGGTTGAAATGGCTTGGGAAAATATTAAACTAGCCTTTGATAAGATTGGGGTCACGCGTGGCTGGGCGCCAATGTCCCGTGAACATTTTGAACATGAAATCACGTCTGGTTCCATGTATGTTGGGACCCCAGAAGTGGTGGCGCAACGCATGGCAAAAGCGATTAAAACACTTGGCGTGGGTCGCTTTGATTTGGTCTATGGGGCTGGCGAACAGCCAGCGTCAGCCCGTGAACGAATGATTACTTTATATGCCACTGAAGTGATTCCACGGGTACGTGAATTATTAGCGGAGGATTAAGGATGGCCATTCAAACAGTTGGTATTTTTGGCGCGGGTAAGGTGGGGATTGTTTTAGCGCAATTAGCCTTAAAAGCGGGATATGAGGTCCTGATTGCCGGTTCGGGACCCGTTGAAAAAATTGCCCTAACAGTTGAAGTCTTAGCACCTGGTGCCAAAGCTGTCACGGCCGCAGAAGCAGGAGCGCAGTCTGATTTAGTTATTTTAGCTTTACCGCTAAGTAAATATGAAACGATTGACCGTTCTGGTTTAGATGGGAAACTCGTGTTAGATGCCATGAATTATTGGTGGGAAGTTGATGGCATTCGCACTGATTTAACCAATCTCTTGCAGTCGTCAAGTGAACTTGTCCAGCGCTTTTTGCCAAACAGTCACGTGGTCAAAGCTTTTAATCATATGGGGTATCATGATTTGTTTGACGAGTCAGTGCCTCAAGGGACGCTAAAGCGTAAAGCGCTAGCGTTGGCAGGAGATGATGACGATGACATCACGATTGTGCGATCATTTATCAATGATTTAGGTTTTGATAGTTTGTTTATCGGACCGCTGGCAAATGGCATCATGCTTGAACCTGGGAGTGAAGTATTTGGCGCTAATGTCACCTTACCAGAACTGCAAGCCATGATTGCACGTTTTGCGCAATCACCCCGTGGGCAAGAAATTCAATTAGCCCGAGAAAACGCCGCTTTGTAGGCGTTTTTTTAGTATAATGAAATACAAGAGGTGGCCATGCGTATTTTATTAATTGACAACTATGATTCATTTACCTATCTGTTGGTAACTTACTTTAAAGAATTGGGCGCTGCAGTCACCGTGGTGACGCCTGATGACCAAATGGCCGCAATTGTGCGCCAAAACCCTGCAACCATTCAGGCTGAATTTGATGCATTGGTGATTTCACCGGGCCCAAAGTCACCGGCAGAAGCGACATTTAGCTGTGATGTCGTGACGATATATGCTGGCCGGTTGCCAATTCTGGGGGTTTGTTTGGGGCAACAAGTGATTGCTGCTGTGTTTGGTGGGCAAGTTGTTCGTGGTGAGCGGCCACAGCACGGGGTGACTGCTCACATTACACACCATAACCAAGGCCTATTTGCCGGGTTGCCACAGCACCTCACTGTCGCCCGTTACCATTCCTTGGTTGTGACTGACTTACCTCCAACGTTGGTTGTCGATGCACGTAGTGAAGATGGGGTGATTCAAGCATTGCATCACCAGTCATTGCCAATTTTTGGGGTCCAATTTCATCCTGAAAGTTGGATAACAACCCACGGTCGTGAAATACTCCAAAATTTCTTAAAACAGGTACAGCAAGTTGAAAACATTTAAGCGCACAGACATCAATATTTGGGATTTGTTCATGGCCAATTATAGCCCGGAAGAATCCCTCGTTTTTTTACATACTAGTCAGTCGGGGACGGCTGAACGGTACAGTATTTTGGGTCATCTGCCCTACGCCACAGTGACTCAAAAACAAGGGGTCGTGCGATATAACGGGATGATTACGGCCCAGTCATTTCCAGAAGCTGTTGATGCATTACGCACACAAGACGATCCGCAGTTACCAGATTGGCCAATCCAACCAGAAATTTTAGGCTTCGTCAGTTATGAAGAAGATCCCGCGCGATTTAGTCGCTATGATGAATTGTTTTTGTATGATCATGACACGAAAACGCTTGATGTCGCACAATTTGGCCACACAACAGCTGACTATTGGCTCACTCCAACGTCCCCATTGCCAGTACCAAAAAAGGTGCCCGCGGTGAGCCAGCCCGCCGCTATTTTTATGGATCAAACGCGACAAAATTATATGGCCAGCGTAGAAAAAATGCAGGAACACATGGCAGCCGGGGATCTTTATGTTGGCAATTTAACGCAGCAATTCGATATTTTATCAGATGCCCAACCAATTAGTGTCTTTCAAGCTTTGGTAGCGATCAATCCTGCGCCATTTGCCAGTTTTTTACAATACCCAGATTGGCAGATGACCCAAATTTCCAGTTCGGTGGAACGGTTTGTGGCTATTCAAGATCGGCAACTCATCACCAAGCCGATTAAAGGCACCATCGCACGTGGGCGTGATGCGCAAACCGATGCGCAACAAAAAGCGCAACTCATCAACAACCATAAAGACAGCGCGGAGCTGCTGATGGTGACGGATTTACTGCGCAACGATGTGGCTCGCATAAGTGAACCATTGACGTTAACCGTAGACAAGTTTGCGGCGGTTGAAACGTTTGCTCATGTGCATCAGCTGGTCACCACTATTAAAAGTCAGGTTAAACCAGACTTAACGTTTGCTGAATTTATGACAGCCATGTTTCCTGGGGGATCCATTACTGGCACGCCCAAACGCAGTGCACAGGCTGTGATTGCCGAATTAGAAAAAAGACCGCGCGGCATTTACACGGGGATGCAGGGGTGGTTAAATCAGGCGATGGATTTAGACATGAATATTGCGATTCGGACGTTGGCTTATGATGGCCATCATTATCAACTTGGTGTTGGCGGTGGGGTGACTTATGAAAGTGATGCAGCGGCAGAATTTGACGAAATTTTGGTCAAGGCGCAACCGTTTTTGAACGTCTTTGGGATTGACACCGTGCCAACGCCCATTTTTACTACTGGTCAGGTGAAAAATGGGCAACTCCTAAACTTGTCAGCGCATGTGCAAAGATTAGAAAAACAGTATCAGCATGCGGATTTAACAGCTCAACTGCAAGTATTTGCAAGCCAAGTTGAAAATGGCGTTTTGCGCGTTAGTACGGATGGCGATGCTTTGACTGTCGCCACACGCCAATTGCCACCTTTGACCGGTGCATATCGTGTGAAACTAGCTGATCAACCGCTGCCGCCATCAGTGTTAACCCAGTACAAATTATCTGGGCCAACGTTTCAAAAAGCATTTCATGAAGCGGTTGGTCGCGCAAAAGCTGCAGGGTATCAGGATGTGTTGTTTCACACCAACGGGTTGGTGACTGAATTAGCGATTGGGAACTTTTTAGCCCGTCGTGGCACGACTTACTATACCCCCGCAACACAAGCGTTACCAGGGACGTATCTCGCCCAGTTTGCGAAGTCCCATGAAGTGGTTTGGCAAGATATTCCCTTAACTGGTTTAAAGGCATTTGATGCGTTTTATATGACAAACGCCGGGCGAGGCTTAGTCCCAATCGTACTCGATGACATTTAAGTTGATTTGTCGTATTTTCTAATTAAAATGCGGTACAATAAACTTACAAATTGTCAGTCACGCGTTGGACAGCTACGTTGTCCTTGATTAGAAGTGGTGAAAGATCACCAGTAAAGGAGTCAGCATGGAAAAATCTGAAATTTTAGCCAATCTAGATGCAGAAGCATTTGAAGTCACACAAAATGCAGCCACGGAACGGCCGTTTTCCGGGCAGTATGATGCATTTTATGACGATGGGTTATATGTCGATATTGTGAGTGGTGAACCTTTGTTTACCTCGAAAGAAAAATATGATGCAGGTTGTGGTTGGCCATCATTTACGCAGCCGATTGCTGATAACATCGTAGAAAAAAATGATACCTCCTATGGTATGTCGCGCGTCGAGGTGAAATCACGCGCAGCTGATTCTCATCTTGGCCATGTTTTTCCAGATGGTCCAGCAGCGACTGGGGGGCTACGCTATTGCATTAATTCAGCAGCCTTACGGTTTATTCCTAAAGCTGACATGGCAGCGGCTGGTTATGGCCAATATTTAACCCACCTGACTGAGGATAAATAACTTTGAATGCAACCACGAGGTTATGCACATCAGTGTGACCTCGTTTTAAGCACGCCAGACAAAGCGCGTCGAACCATTGGGGGGATACATGGCAACAATTTTAGTCGTTGAAGATGAAGAGAGTCTACAATATTATTTAAAAAACGAGTTAATTTTTGAAGGATACAGTGTCGTACAAGCTTTTGATGGCGAAGAAGGGTTAGCCTACCTGGATTCATCTCCGGTAGATGCTGTCTTGTTGGATTGGATGTTACCTAAAAAGAGTGGCGTGGCTGTGCTCCGGCGTTTACGGCAGACAAATCAGACGTTGCCCGTGATTTTAATGACTGCTAAAAGCGAGCTTGACGATAAAGTGGTTGGGCTAGATACAGGGGCTGATGATTATCTCACCAAACCCTTTGAGATTGAAGAGTTATTAGCACGCTTGCGTGTGGTGTTGCGGCGACAACAAGCACCCGCCCCAACAAGTTATCAGCTCGAGGATCTCACGCTAAATACCACCACACATCGGGTACAGCGTGGGGGAAAAAACATTGCTTTGACCCAGCGTGAGTTTGATTTATTAACATTTTTAATGCAGCATCAGGATCAGGTGGTTTCTCGTGACGAGATTTTGGATCACGTGTGGGGCATTGATTTTGCTGGCCAATATAACACTGTAGATGTGAATGTTCGGCATCTGCGTCAAAAGATTGATGTGCACCAGCCATCACTTATTCAAACGGCACGAGGTGTCGGTTATGTCTTGCGAAAGGCGGATTAACACCATGTGGCGACGGAAGAATACAGCTGTTGCACAGATGACACGTGCCTATGTCAAACTTTTTGCCTTGCTCTACGTGGCAACCACGTTGGTGGTCATTAGCACGGTGAGTTATCAACTGATACAATCACGAACGGCCGATGCGCAACGTATCGTGACCAGTTTACGTGGTGCAGATATTGATTCTGATTTTGATTGGGAGACGTGGCGGCGCAACAGTACCATCGATACGCGTGATACTTTTGTCGTGATTAAATCGCAACATGAAACCTATTATTCAACCGGCAGTGCGACATTTTTAAAACGCATCGCAGACCGTCACTTATGGTTGGATCATTTTTATAAAGCACGCGAGCGTTACTTCTACTATTATCAAACCGGCCATCTTGGCAAGATGACTTATCAAATTTACATTGGGTTATATGAAGTCATTGCGATGGTGGAAACCGTCAGCACGGCGTTATTAGTGACTTTAACCGTGATTTTCATTCTCACGATTTTTGTTATTCGCCAACTTGCTAAGGATTTAAATGCCCCTTTATTAACCCTCACCCAAGCAGTTAAAACATTGGATTATTCTGGGACACAGGATTTGGTATTGCCAAACATTGAAGGGGCGGAGGAAATTGAGACTTTAAATCGTTATTTGCAAAGCTGGCTCAAGCAATTGCAAACGCAACTTGCCAAAGAACGTGCGTTTATCAGTAACGCCTCTCACGAGCTCAAGACCCCGCTGGCCGGTTTTCGCGGTAATATTGATTTAATTAAACGTCGTGGGACTGACCATCCAGAAATTATTCCAACGGCCATCGCCAACCTAGACCAAGAATCACGGCGTATGCAAAATTTGGTGGCGACTTTATTAGCGCTGTCTAAAACCGCTAATCAGCCTGTGATGAATCAAGAGACTGTTCAAGTTGTGCCGATTTTAGAGCGTGTTATTCACGCTTTTGAGATCGACACCCAACGCGTGGTAGAGCGCCAGTTTGAGGATTTTTCGGTGACCGTTAATGTGGACGAATTCAGTCAGTTAATTCGAATTATCCTTGATAATGCCGCCAAATATAGTCCAGAATCGACCGTCATCACGGTGTTATGTGGACCAAAACAGATACAAATGATTGATCAAGGTTCAGGTATAGCTGATCATGACAAGCCGCATATTTTTGAACAATTTTATCGTGGGGATAAATCACATTCAGATATCAGTGGCAGTGGTTTAGGGTTAGCTTTGGCTAAACAGCTAGCCGATCGCCAGCATGTTCAGATTACGTTATTAGATCATCACCCAACGGGCACGATTGTGCGATTAGATTGCCGATAAATCAATCTGACAAATCGTCAGTTTTCTTTCAGACAAAACCCATCGCGCCATTTTAAAATCTGCCATAAACTAGTCTTAGTTTATGAAAGCAGGTTTTTTATTTGATGACAGAACGGACATATTTAGCCACAAAAGTGCCAGCGATTGGTTTGGCATTTTGGGCGACAAAACTCATCACAACTGGCTTGGGAGAATCTTGGTCTGATTTCTTTAATCAATCGCTGGGGCCAGTTGCTGACTTGGCCATTGGCTTACTCAGCTTTGGCGTCTTTCTTTTCTTGCAATTTAAGCAACCAAAATATCGGGTGTGGACTTATTGGCTTACCTTGTTAAGCTTAGCGGTGTTTGGCACCTTCATCGCTGATGCCACACACGGTATTGGCTTATCCTATGTGATGGCGTTTATCATTTATGGTTCGGCGTTAGTGGTGACATTGGTACTTTGGTATCGACACGCACATAATTTATCGGTTCACACGATTACAACGAATCGCCGAGAAATGTTTTATTGGTTAACCGTAACATTGACATTTACTTTGGGGACGGCAGTTGGTGATTTGTTAGCGGAAACAGTGCACTTAGGTTTTTTGGATACTGGCGTCTATCTTGGCTTGGTATTTTTGGCCATTATCGCTTTTCGTCGTTTTGCGGGTGGGCGTTTTGATACCTTCACTTTTTGGTCGGCGTATGTCTTAACTCGGCCAATCGGAGCAAGTTTTGCTGATTATTTTGGGTATGATTGGCATCATGGTATTTTGGGTAGTGCTGGTATGAGTGCGATTTGGCTCGTCGGCTTTATTGGTCTTTTTGCCTACTTGTTGATTCAAGAAAAATTGGTGGCCAATCAATTGGGGACACTAGTCACTGAAGATTAAGTCACGCGATGGGGATCGCGGACTTAGAATGTTAAAAATGAAAGAGGAATAATATGAATCCTGTACTTGCACGTCGTGGTGTTGCGGCAACTGGTTTGATCGGTTTACTTGGGATGACGGTTTATGTGATGATGCAACCTTTCAATAGCTTAGATCGCCTGATTCAAGGTATCGTCAGTCACATGCAAAATGGCCTGATGACGGCGTTAATGAAAGTCATCACGTTGGTTGGTAATCCTGGTGGCGTACTGTTGATGATGGCCATTTTGGCGGTGGTTTATTGGCGTCAACACAAGAGATTTGAAAGTATTTGGGTACTGACGACTGTGATTGGTGGGGATGTGATTGCTGAAGTCATCAAAACAATCACTGCGCGTGCCCGCCCAACCCATCAATTAGTCCCTGATACTGGTTTTTCTTTTCCAAGTATTCATACTTTGTCGGCTGTGATGCTTGTCTTTTTACTCTTGTCATTGCTTAAAAAAGGCGCCCAAGGTGTGATCGCGGCACGCAGCTTGGCGGTGATTTGGATCTTTTTGGTGGCCTTATCACGGGTTTACCTACGTGATCACTTCCCAACAGATACGATTGCCGGTGTTTTTCTTGGTTTGTTCTGGTGGGGGACGATGGCGTACGCTTTTCATCAAACGATGCTTCGGGTGCAGGCTAATGCGTTTTTAGTGAAAATCTTACCCAACCAAGCGAATGACTAACATCGACGCTTGGACCAAGCAAGTTGAGGTTATGTTAAAATAAGACAAGTTGATTGATATTGGAAAAGATGCGTTTTATAAGTGAAGGAGAAACCATGTTAGTGAATCAAACGCGCGTGATGTTGTACGTTGAAGATGTCCAAGTGATTCGTGACTTTTTTGTATCTAATCTCGGGGCGCAAGTTGTCGAAACCATCAGCTTGCCAGATAACTATACAAACGTGAATTTGACTGTGACACCAGAATTGTCGTTGGGCCTGTTTCCCAAAGCATTTATCGCCAAATACTCGCCAGAAGTGCTTGGCCCAGTGCCGTCTTTGATGTTTTATACAGACAAATTCGACGCGCTCTATGAGAAGCTTGGTGAAGGACGAGAAAAGATGAATGACACCTTTAACTTTGCTGATCCAGAAGGCAACTATTACGTGATTGCGAAAAATCCAAAATAGCCGATTAAAATACCGTAAGGTATTTTTTTATTGACTTTTTTTTATAAAAATGACACAATGTCACTATAGTGACATTGTGTCATTTTTGAAAGGAGTCACTGATGATCAAAGCAACACTGACCAATTTAAGCGCGGCCAAGCAGGAAAATTTAAAACAAGCCTTATTTTTGGAGTTTTCCAACCATCCTTTGTTAGATGCAAAGGTTGCCAATATCGTGAAACAAGCGGGTATCTCCCGCGGGGCATTTTATACCTATTTTGATGATATCTATGATGCGTATCAATGGGCGGCGCAACTTATTTTTACAGATATTCATACCCAACTGAAAAGTGAAGATGAGCAAATCGCACAAACCAAGGCTTTCTTGCAACATGCCACAACCCGATCGGACTACAATTTTTTGAAACATCATTTTACCGTCAACGCTGCCATCATTGCGCAACGCATTCCAGAAGACCATGCCAAGCAATTGCGGCATCTGCGTTCTGATGCAACAGATTCGGCAATTCAGGCCTGGTTAATCAAGCAGTCTGTTCATCGCCTGGTTGCTGATTTCTTCCTACATCCTGAAGCCCAAGCAGAGATCATGGCCACATTAACGACATTAGCCAAATGGCAAGAAAGGGAAGCCACATGTTCTTAGCAATTCGAGAAATGCGAAAAGAAAAATTACGCTATGGCCTCGTCATTGCCGTCATTGCGCTAATTAGTTTTTTAATTTTTATTCTCAGTGCGTTAGCATTAGGATTATCCAATGAAAACACGTCAGCGGTGACATCATGGCAAGTGCGCCATGTGGCAATGAGCAATGATGCGAACGGTAACCTTGCCCAATCATTATTGCCCCAAGATAAAGTCACCCAATTAATTGACCATCAACCGCATAGTGCCCCGATCGGCGTGGCACAGACTATTTTAAAATTTAAACGCCAACGGGTTGCGACAACTTTTATCGGTTTTTTACCTGATAGTCGCTATGGCAAGCGCGTCTCACTGGCAGCGGGTCGCCTGCCAAAATCAAGTCAAGAGGTGGTCGTCTCTGAAAAATTACGTCAAAGTGGTTTAAGACTCGGGGATCAGATCACAATTGGCCTATTGCCGCAAAAACTCACCGTGGTTGGTTTTGTCAAAAATGCGGCATACAATATGTCGCCAGTCGTTTATGGGGATTTGCATCATTGGCCAGCAATTAAAGGGGTCACTTCGGCGTTTTATGCCAGTGGTGTTATTTCTGATGAACCACTTACTCACGTCGCTGGGACAAAAGTTTATACCCGCGGTGCCTTGTTTAACAAGATGCCAGGCTATGCCGCACAAAATATGACGTTTGAATTAATGATTGGTTTTTTGGTGGTCATCTCAATTGTCGTTGTTGCGATCTTTTTATACATTCTAACGATGCAAAAGCTGCCAAATCTTGCGGTGCTACGCACGCAAGGCATTCCAAGTCGCTATTTGGTTTTCAATACGTTGAGTGAAACGGCAATGATCATGACATCGGCAGTGGTCATCGGCTTATTGGCTTGTCTATTGAGCAGTCTGGCCATCCCCAGCGTCGTACCGATGTATTTCAACTTTCAGCTTATCCTTGCTGTTGGCCTTGGGTTGATTGTTGCTGGCTTACTTGCTGCGTTTATCCCGATTCGTTTAATTGTTAAAATCGAACCTAAGCAAGGTATTGGAGGGTAACAGGATGCATGCATTAAAATTAGACCACGTGTCAAAAATTTATGGTCAAGATAGCAATCGTGTAGTGGCTTTAGATGATATCAGTTTTGAAGCCAAGCAAGGGGAGTTAACGTTAATACTTGGTCCTTCAGGATCTGGCAAGAGTACTTTATTAACCATTATTGGCGGCTTACAATCACCAACTCAGGGCACGGTGCAGGTCAATGATCAGCCCATTATGATGGATAATCGGCAGGATGCCGATGCATTTCGGCTGAATCAGGTAGGCTTTGTCCTCCAATCACACAGCTTGGTACCGTTTTTAACAGTCCAGCAGCAATTTGATCTCGTTGATCATGTGAAAAAGACTGGTAATTTGAATGCGTCGTCGTTTCAGCGGTATTTAACCATTTTAGGGATTGAATCGTTGGGCGACAAATACCCAAGTGAACTATCAGGTGGGCAGGCCCAACGTGTCGCAATTGCTCGCGCGCTATACACGAATCCAGACTTCATTTTGGCCGATGAGCCAACGGCTGCATTGGATAGTGCGCGTGTGCAAAAAGTTGGGGCGCTTTTTCAACAAATCGCTGTTGCCAACAAAAAGTCAGTGGTTATTGTGACACATGATTTACGGTTAAAGCAATTTGCCGACCATATTTACACCATTGAAGATGGCCACATTCATCAGGAAAAATAAGCCAGATAACGTCAACATAAAGTTGGCGTTTTTTTTACGAAAATGCTGCGCATAGCAGACTGCACAAGGTGTTATTGTGCAATGTTAACAAAAATAACAAAATACTTGTTTATAGTGTTGTGAAAAGGTATGATGTTTTTAATCCATATTTAATGTCTCTAATTTTAAAAGCATTTAACCGGTTGATCGCTTTATAAATCAAGGAATACATTAAATTGCCGGAGAAGAGGTTGACATCGTTGATGTTGCAGGAGGCGTTTTATGACTAATTATTTCCAACCACACCTCATCTGGGAATTTCTACCAGATGTATTGTCGGCTTTACCGACAACGTTACTTCTGACGCTGGTGTCCACAATCATTGGTGTGATTGTTGGTGCCGGTATTGCTTATGTCCGCATGGAAAACACCCCAATTTTCAAACAAATTGCGGTTGTCTTTACATCATTTGTACGTGGGACGCCCATTTTGATTCAAATGTTTTTGGTGTATTATGGCTTACCCATGTTCTTAAGTTACATCGGTATCAATGCGGATAGCGTCAACCCATTAATTTATCTATTTATCACATATGGGTTGAACATGGCTGCTTTTTTATCCGAAATTATCCGTGCGGCCTTAGCGAGTGTGCCAAAAACTCAAAAAGAAGCCGCTATGACCGCTGGCTACACCAAACAGCAAATGTATTTTAAAATTATTTTTCCCCAAGCCATCATCATTGCCATGCCAAGTTTTGCCACAATGGTCATTTCATTACTTCAGGATACTTCTTTGGCCTTTACTATTGGGGTGTTAGATGTGGTTGGCAAGGCCAAAGCCTTGGGGACGGCAACATTTCATACCGTCGAAGCTTACATCAGCGCGATGATTATCTTTGTGATTTTGAGCTTTATCTTAGAACGCACCTTCCGCTGGGTCGAGAAACGTAGTAATTATGCATCACGGCCAATGCCAATTATGGCAACGAATCCCGTGATACCAGTAATTGAAAAACCAGAGACGGTTTAACCGTGGGCAGTAGAAAAATATTGAGAGATTAGAGGAAACAATGATGCAAGAAAAGTCAGGTTCAAAAAAAGGCTTATTTATTGGTTTAGGTGTTGTGGTGGTGGCAGCGGCAGCTGTCATGTTGTTACATGGCAATGGCAAATCAGCCCAGTCTGATAGTAAGGTGCAAACAATTAATGTTGGTTCCGGCAATGATGGCCAGCCATTTGCTTATTTGGATAAGAATGGCAAGCCAGCCGGCATGGATATTGCATTGATCCAAGCCATTGATAAAAAATTGCCACAGTATCAATTTAAATTAACTTTGTCTGACTTCCCCACGTTGATTACGAATTTAAAGAGTGGGAAAACGACAATGGCGATGTATCAGATTGAACAAAACGCTGAACGTAAGCAAGATTTTAAGTTCGGTAGTGTCGGTTACACAGTTTGGGATACATTACTAGCAACGCAAACTGCAACTGGAAAGTTAGATTCATTTGCTGATGCTAAGGGTAAGAAAGTTTACGTGACAAATGCCACCAACCAAGCAACATTAACTGATGCTTACTTAAAGGATCATCCCGACGCGTTCTCAGTTGTGCGGGGAACTTATACAACAGAACAAATTGCACAAGGCTTTAAATCAGGCCAGTTTAATGTTTATCCAGCACCAAAGTATTCCATTGATCTGTTAAATCGCCAGTTTGGCACACAGTTGATTGCCGGCAAATCCATTAATCATTCGAATGCATATCCAATGTTTAATAAGGACGCCGATCCAAAGTTAATTGCGGCTGTCAACAAGGCGATGGGTGAACTGAAGGCAGATGGCACTTTGAAGAAGCTCAGTGAAGAATGGCTTAAGGGTGATTACGTGCCCGAAAACTAATGGAGGCAAATGATGACATTTGATTTTGGTTTTATTTTACAAGTGGTGTTAAAAATTATTCCCTATGTCCCAGTCACCCTCTACATGGCGGTTGTCAGCTTGATAATTGGTGGGGCTTTAGGGTTGTTGGTCGCATTGGCACGATTTTATCAGGTGCCGGGCTTATCTCAAGTGATGACGGTAATGATTACGGTTTTAAAAGGCGTGCCGTTGGTTTTGGTGTTCTTGGTGATTTTTTTAATCACCTCGCAGAATTTCAACAACGTGGCCAAAATGCTAGGCTTGCATCTTCAATATGGTGACTTACCAATGAGTTTACTAGCAATCATAGGTCTCTCATTGATGGCGATGGTTGGATTGAGTGAGGCATTTCGTGGGGCATTTGAGTCAGTGAAACTGGTTCAATTTGATGCGGCACGCTCATTAGGAATGACAACGGGCCAAACGATTCGCCGGGTATTAGTGCCACAAGCGTTTCCGGTGGCTTTTCCGATGATTGTCAATATGTTGATTAACTTAATCAAAGGCACGGCGATTGCTTCGTTGGTCTCTGTCGTAGAAATTTTTTCAGCAGCCACGCAAGCAGCAAGTTCGAACTATAAGTATTTTGAAGCTTATATTGCAGCAGCGATCATTTATTGGGCAATGACCATTTTAATTGAACGCGGGGCCCATTGGGTTGAGTTACAGTTGGCCAAGAAGATGGAAAGGGCGATATCATGATTGAAGTGAAGGCACTACACAAACGTTTCAACGATAATGAAGTCCTCAAAGGCGTTGATTTAGCCCTCCAGCCAGGCGAAGTAGTCACCATTTTGGGGCCGTCTGGTTCGGGTAAGACAACGTTTTTACGGTGTTTGAATTTTCTTGAACATGCGGATTCTGGGGCAATTAAGATTGACCAGGATTGGGTTAATTTTAATCAGGCGACCTCACAAGAGGTAATGGCGCTCCGACGACGTATGGGGATGGTCTTTCAAAACTATGCGCTGTTCTTAAATAAAACAGCGCGTCAAAATATTATGGAACCTATGGTGTTGGTGCATAAAGTGAGCCCAACCGAGGCGTATGATCGCGCCACGCAGCTCTTGCAAACCATTGGTTTAGGCGCATTTGGTGATTATTATCCCGCCCAGTTATCCGGTGGTCAGCAGCAACGTATTGGGATTGCGCGCGCTTTAGCGGTTCACCCGACGGTCTTATTGTTTGATGAACCTACTGCAGCGCTGGATCCCGAATTGGTTGGTGAAGTACTCAAAGTGATGAAAGCTGTGAAGCAGGCGGGCGTTGCTATGATTGTTGTGACGCACGAAATGCAGTTTGCCTATGAAGTGAGTGATCGGGTTATTTTTATGGCAGATGGTGCCATTGTGGAACAAGGCACACCACAGCAAATTTTCGAATCCCCAAAGGAAGCCCGCACGAAAGCATTTCTAAGTCGTTTTAAAGTGCGCTATGCCTAGTGCACTACAGATTAAAGGAGCCAAATATGTCAGAACAGCACTATCAATTTGCAACTCGGGTGGCTGCATTACAGCCCAACACGCTGCGTGAACAAGCAAAGGAAAGTCAAATTGCTGATGATTATATCAAGTTGACTTATGGTTATCCAAGTAATGAGGCTTTTCCAGTGGCAAAATTGGCCAAAATTTCTGAACGTATCTATCGTGACCATGCTTTTGAATTTATGCAATATGGTGAAAGTGAGGGCATACCAAAGTTACGTGCGCAGATTAAGGCGCGGTTATCCCAATACCAAGGATTAGATGTGATCACAAATGATGTCTTAATTACCTCTGGCTCAACCCAAGGTATGGATTTGGTCTTTAAGATATTTGTTAACGAAGGCGACATTGTCCTGACTGAAGAACACACTTTTGTTGGCGCAGTCAACGCGGTCAAATCATATGGTGGGCAAGTACAAGGCTTGCCATTTGATTTAGAACGGCAAAGCATTAATCCAGATGTTTTGTTAGAAACACTGGCTGCTGACACAGCACATCAAATTAAACTGCTGTACTTAATCCCGACGTTCCAAAATCCAATCGGCACGTCGATGTCTTCGGCAGATCGTCAGCGTATTTATGCCATTTGTCGCGATCATGATGTCATGGTTTATGAAGATGATCCTTATGGGGATCTCCTTTATACTGAGACACCTGAGCAGCCCAAGATTAAGGCCTTTGACACGACTGGACATGTCATCTACGCGGGGTCATTTTCAAAAATTTTAGCACCGGGTTCTCGTTTGGGCTTTCTCCTTGCGCCGGAACGCGTGTTCCAAAAGCTCGTGTTGGTGAAGCAAGTTGCGGATTCATTTGCGAATTTATATTGGCAGTACTTAGCCAGTCAACTCATTGAAGATGATGAATTTAACGCCCATATTGCCTATCTCAAGCAGCTATATAAAGTCAAGTTAGATGCCATGGTGACTGCTTTACAACGTGATGGTGGTGGCAATTTGACTTTTGTTGTGCCAGATGGTGGTTATTTCGTATCGGTCAAACTTAATGATGATATCGATGCCGCAGTTTTTTACGATGAGCTGGATAAACGCCACGTGGGTGTCATTCCTGGTAATGTGATGAGTGCCGCGGGACAAGGCTACGAACGTTATTTCCGCTTAAACTTTACTTTGCCAACCCCTGAAACGATTGCCCAGGGTGTGGCGCGAATTGCTGCGGCCGCGGCTGCAGCAAAAAAGCCACAAGGTATCAGCGTTTGAGGTGGTTACTAGCATGAAAATATTATTTTTTAATGTGTCAGCTGCCGAGGCCGATTTGATTGCAGAATGGTCGGCGAATCATCATATTTTTGTGCAGACAACCAGTGACTCGCTAAGGATCGAAACGATGAAAATGACGGCAACATTTGACGCCATCGTTTTTTATCCGGGCCAACAGTTTCAAACGGATGCGCGCCTGTATCAGCAATTAGCGCGTAACGGTGTGCAATGTCTTTCAATCAAGTCAACGGGCTACGATAATATCAACTTAACTTATGCTAAGCAGTATCAGCTCACCGTCACGAATGTGCCAAATTATTCACCTGAGTCTGTGGCACATTTTACAATTATGAGTATCCTGATGTTGCTACGTCATTTACCGCAATATCTCGATTCAAAAATAACCGTGCCTTTGAAACAAGGTATTGGTACCGAGCTTACTGACGTGACTGTTGGCCTATACGGCGCGGGGCGTCTGGGTAGTTTAGTGGCGCGTACTTTGCATTTTATGGGCGCACGTGTGATTTTTAATGCGCGAACTCCAAAACCGGCATTAACGGCACTGGGCATCGCGCAAGTGGATTTTGAGACGTTACTACACGAGAGTGACGTGCTTAGCATTCATGTGCCTTTAACTGATCTTACCTTTCATCAGTTCGATTATGCCACATTGGCAAAAATGCCAGATCACGCCATGCTCATCAATACAGCCCGCGGCGGCATTGTGGATACGTCAGCATTGATTACGCATTTGACTGCCGGGAAGTTTCAAGGCGTTGTTCTTGATGCATTGGAAAATGAGGACACACAAGGATTTGAAATGAATCCGTATTATCAAACATTACACGCATTTGGCCGTGTGTTATTGACGCCACACATTGCCTATCATACGTCGGCGGCGGTACGCGACATTGTCTTCACGGCACTAGAAAATGCGCGTGAAACGGTTAAAAGTGGGACGTCGGCAAATATTGTGTTAAATTAGGAGGTCAATCATGAGCTTTGTTGAAATTCAAGATGTGCATAAGTCATTTTATGGTAAAGAAATTTTAAAGGGCATTAACTTAACGATCGAAAAAGGTGAAGTGATTGTTATTTTGGGACCTTCTGGTTCTGGCAAGACAACTTTTTTAAGGTGTTTGAACACACTTGAAAAAGCAGATTGTGGTCAGATTACTATTGATCATGTGACCAAAGACTTTGCCGTGCATGACCCTAAAAACACACGCGACCTCATTTTAAAAACCGCCATGGTCTTTCAAGGGCATGCCTTGTTCCCCAATATGACTGTCTTACAAAACGTGATTGAAGGGTTGGTCCGTGTTAAAAAGATGCCACGCGATGCCGCAATGAAACTTGGTCTGCTCACGTTATCTGAGGTGGGATTAGCGGATCGCGTCAGTTATTACCCAGCCCAATTATCGGGTGGTCAGCAGCAACGGGCTGGCATTGCCCGTGCTATGGCCATGCAGCCGGAATTATTGCTCTTTGACGAACCAACGAGTGCGTTAGATCCGGAATTGGTCGGGGAAGTGTTAGCCGCTATGAAAAAACTGGCGCAAGCTGGACATACTATGATTGTGGTGACGCATGAAATGCAGTTTGCCTATGAAGTGGCTGACCGTGTTCTTTATATGGAGGGGGGAGTCGTCGTTGAATCAGGCACGCCAGCAGCATTATTTAATCAACCACAAGACATCCGTACACAGAAGTTCTTGGCTCGCCTGAGCGGGCAAGATTTTAGTGAATCGGCAGTGGTTACGCTATGAGGTGGCACAATGCGCGCGTGGCACCAATGACAAAAGACGCTGTGGAGGACAAAGATGTTGGACCAACCCAGCGTCTTTTTCAACGTGATTTTATGTTACTCATGGTGATTAATTTTTTGGTGATGACTGCTGTTACGACGCAAATGGGAACTTTGCCACTCTATGTGACGCAACTCGGTGGACACGCTACGATTGCTGGGTTAGTGGTGGGCATTTGGGGGCTGTCTGCTCTGGTGGCCAGAATTCCTGTGGGTAAAATAATTGATCGTTTTGGTCGCAAACAATTGGTGTTAATTGGGCTATTTATTCTCGCTGCTGATTTTTCGTTGTTGATTTTTTATAGTGCATTAGTGGGATTAGTGGTCTTGCGGGCACTGCAAGGCGTCGGCAATGGAACACAAAGCACCGCCGTGGCCACCATGGTTGCTGATCAATTGCCACCGCAAAAATTATCTGTTGGGTTGGGCTACTTTAGTATTTCACAAACTTTACCTGCTGCGATTGGTCCAGCGATCGGGTTGTTTTTTGTTAACCGTTGGGGCTTTCAGTCGTTATTTTACTTTAATTTAACTTTGGTTCTCATCGCCTTGAGTTGCACTTTTTTTGTTCATGAAAGTTATGAGCGACCAGTGCAAGAAAACACTACCATCGTGATGCATCAGCCCTTTGGGGACTTGTTATTTCAGGTTGAAGTGTGGGTACCAAGCCTCATCATTTTCGTTGCTTCCTTTGCAAACGCGGCAGTTGCAGCATTTTTAGTACAATTTGGCTATGAAAAGCACCTACCACTTACTTTAGTGGGTCTAAGTTTTACGGTACAAGCCATCATTGGGGTCGGCGCTCGCCTATGGTTTGCACAATTATACCAGGCCGTTGAAACTGTCGTCTTGATTGCCAGTAGCATTGTGTTGATTGCGAGTGCTTATCTGTTGATTGCATGGAGTCAAGGTGTTTTTGGGCTCTTGATTGCTGGTGGATTAGATGGGTTAGGCTTTGCACTCCTCATGCCACTGCTTAATGGCGTGGTATTAGGGCATGTATTACCGATGCAGCGCGGCCGCGCTACAGCGATATTCTCGTCAGGGAATGATGTTGCCTACGGTATGGGGGCCATTTTATGGGGTGTTTTTGCGAGTTGTTTTGGTTATTTTTGGTTGTATTGTTGTGCAGCCAGTTTAGTGCTTGCCACTTTATATCTCATCTGGCGTTATCGTAAGGTGTTGCAACAGGCCCGTTAAACTGAAATTAATTCATGTTGACACGAAATAGTTTCGTCACATTCATGTTGTCGGTCAGGTATGATAGTCTTCAAGAAAGTACGAGGACCTATCGCTTATGACGATTTCAACTTTATCAACGCGCCATCATCAAACGGATGAATTAAATATGGATCAAATTTTTGCACAGGCGGCTAACAACGAAAATATTTCATTTGGGATGGGATTGCCTGATGATGCCATTTTCCCAAGCGCAGCACTTGCTGAGGCATTCAACCAAGCCATTCAACAAGAAGGCGCGACAATATTTCAGTACCATGCGACTCAAGGCCCATTATCTTTACGACAAAAGATTGCCACGCTGACAGCTGAATATTTTGATTTCAAGCCATCCCCTGAACACATTATTATGACCCAAGGTGGGCAACAGGCGATTGACATTGTCGGCCGTGCTTTTTTAGACAAGTATGATCATATTATTGTTGAGGCACCGACTTATATGGGCGCGCTGGATGCTTTTGATAGCTATGAACCAACCTATCATGAAGTAGCACTTGAATCAGATGGGTTAGATATGGTGCAACTCGAAGCCACCTTACAGCAATTCCCAGAAACAAAATTTGTCTATACGATTCCTGATTTTCAAAATCCGACCGGGGTCACGATGAGCTTGGCAAAGCGCCAACAACTATTGGCATTGGCTGAGAAATATGATTTCTATGTTATTGAAGACAGCCCATACCGTTATTTGCGATATTCGGGTACGCCACTCCCATCCTTAGCCGCTTTGGATACCCATGGGCGTGTCATCTTGGTATCGAGCTTTTCCAAAATCTTATCGCCTGCCTTGCGAACCGGCTGGTTGGTGGCTAATCCTGAATTAACGGCCTTATTTTTAACGATTAAATCTGCCCTTGATGTGCAGCCATCTCATTTGAGCTTAATGGCGATTGATTATTTCTTGTCACAACATCGCATGGCCGATCATATTGCAACAATTATTGAAAATTACCGTGAAAAATGTTGGCTCATGTTAGATAGGTTGGCTGCTGACATGCCTGCTGAAGTGACCTTTACCCAACCTGAAGGGGGCTTCTTCATTTGGGTCACTTTACCGGATACAATGGACGCCACAGCATTATTGGCAGGACCTGTGTTAACTGAAGGTCAGGTTGTCTATGTTCCATCAGAAATGCAATATGCCTCACGCCAGGTAAAAAATCATTTCCGATTGAATTTTACCGGTGTAACCACTGAACAAATTCATACCGGCGTGGCGCGCTTAGGAGAGATTTTACAGCGTCAGTGCGCAGCCATACAGTAAAAAACCAACACAAGGACTTGTGTTGGTTTTTAATTGAGATAGGCTTCAACTTCACTGACTAAAGCGCGTGCAGCGGGCGATAAACTTTCACTTTTACTTTGAACAAGTGAAATTGTGCGATAAAAGGGTTCGTCGAACGGAAAAATCCGCACATCACCGCTTAATTTCTTCAAGGCAAGGTCTGGCAGAATACCGAAACCAAGACCAGCCTCAACCATGGAAACAATCGATTGGTCATCAATTGAAAAATTGATGGTGTTGGGTTGCACATCGTAAAAATCCAGAGTTTTCTTGGTGTCTCGGTCATAATCGGCTTTTTGCAACATGAACTGAAAGCCCTGCAGATCTTGTTTGGTAATTGTTTGCCCATTGCGTGGTGTAAAATCGGCTGGTGCAACACATTTAATTTCGTCTT
The DNA here is from genome assembly GCF_012396485.1 of Leuconostoc holzapfelii. GTDB lineage: Bacteria > Bacillota > Bacilli > Lactobacillales > Lactobacillaceae > Leuconostoc > Leuconostoc holzapfelii. The sequence continues at coordinate 37,105 of NZ_JAAXPO010000006.1, read as the reverse complement.
TGAGCAGTTCAGTCACTTTGACATTATCTGAGACTGGCAAAAGTGTGAAGCCAAGATCCAAATCCTCGTATTCAACCCGTTGACTGATTTCAGAAAAATTGCCTTGTGTGAGGGCGATTTCAATATGAGGGAATTTTTTTGAATAATTTCTGAGAATATCAGGTAACCAATTAATGCAGACACTACTAAAGGCGCCAATTTTAATGATGCCAGATTCGAGTCCTTGAATGGCTTGAACGGTTTTTTCCAATTCTTTTTCTTCTGCAAGGATTTTGCGAAAGACAGGATAGAGTTTGACACCGTTATCAGTCAAGGTTACCTCCGAGCGATTTCGGATAAAAATCGGAAAGCCGTATTTTTTTTCGACTTGATTGATGGCATGGCTGACGGCACTAGCCGTAATATTGAGCTTTTCTGAGGCTTTTTGAAAGGACTTTTCCTCGACAATTGACACAATGGTTTCATATACAAAGGTATTCACAGTGGTACTTCCTCATTTAGCATGATCTGTTAGTCTTAGTGATCATATCGTACCATAATTAACGCTTGTGTAGCGAATTCAAAACCAAGTTGTCAAAATCATTTGCCAATGTCTTAACTTTTCCATGATCACGCACAAGATCATGTTATAATGGCCCCATGGAAATGGAAATTAGTCAACGTATTAATATCTTACGCGCCATTGTGATGGGAGCTAACGATGGCATTATCTCAATTGCTGGCGTAGTTTTTGGTGTTTATGGCGCATCCATGAATGCGTGGGCCATTTTTCTTGCAGGTTTAACGGCTACTATTGCCGGCACTTTTTCGATGGCCACCGGTGAATATGTTTCCGTCAATTCGCAATTAGATTCCGAGCGTGCAGCCAAAGCGACACAAGAAACCGCACTGGCGAATCATTTTGCGCAAGAAACGGCATTTTTGACCCAACATTACCAAGCTGATGGCATCAGTGAGGCTAACGCACAACTGCTTGCACAACAAACGATGCAAAAAGATGCGTTAAATGAGACGTTACATGCGCGATACGGGATTGATGAGGGTCAAATGATTTCCCCAGTTGAGGCCGCGATCGCCTCGATGGTGGCTTTCCCAATTGGTGCAATTTTGCCGATGGTTGGGATGACCCTTGTACCAGCCGCTTATCGGATTGTCACAACCCTTATATTGGTGATTTTCGCCTTAATATTAACCGGTTATTTTTCAGCCGTCTATGGGAACACGCCCAAAAAACCTGTGATTTTACGCAATGTGGGGATGGGATTATTGACAATGGGTGTGACGTATTTGGTTGGTTTGTTGATGGTGGTGTGACGTGGCAAAACAGAAATTAACATTATCTGAAAAACTAAACATTATCCGTGCCGGCGTGTTAGGGGCCAACGATGGTATTATTGGTGGCGCCGGTGTTATTCTTGGCGTGACTGGCGCCACGACGAACAATACCGTTATTTTTGTGGCAGGGATCGCGGAAATGTTTGCTGTCGCGTTTTCCATGGCCTCAGGAGAATTTGTTTCCGTGTCGTCACAAAAGGACACGGAAAAAGCTGTTGTTACCCAGGCTAAAACTTTGCTGGCGACACAACCTGCTGTGATTCATGACGAAATTGCTGCGCATTATGAAGCAAGGGGCGCTGAACCAAAACTAGCTGCGCGTGTGGCCGATGATTTAATGGTCAAAGATGCATTGGGACATTACGTGCAAATTAAGTATGGCTTTATCGTTGAGAAGTATTTAAGTCCAGCCCATGCCTTGATTTCTTCCTTTATCGCCTCAGTGTCGGGCGGTATTTGGCCATTGTTAGCGGTGGTGGTGCTACCTGAAGGTTGGAAAGTCGTTGGCACTGTGGTCGCAACGCTTTGGGCTTTGTTTTTAACAGGTTGGTTAAGCGCTTGGTCAGGGCACGCACCAAAAACCCCAGCTATTTTACGTAATGTTATTACGGGCCTGATTACCATGGCTTTCACCTATTGGATTGGAACATTATTAAAATGAAAAAACTGAAGCTCACCGGCTTCAGTTTTTTTGTGTCATCTACACCATTGGGGGCAAATGCATTTAAACCGTTTACTGGATTTACTTATAATATACTCAGAAGTATAATCAAATAAAACTGAATAATGGAGAATGCAGATGAGTGATGTTTTGGAACTCCAGCAGATTACCAAATCTTATGGTGGACGCACTGTACTTGATGCAGTCAATTTAAAGTTACCCGCAGGGGAACTGATGGGCTTGATTGGTCCATCAGGGTCGGGTAAATCAACAGTGATAAAGTTGGCGCTGGGCATGGCCCAAGCTGATGCTGGTGTCGCACATATTTTTGACATCCAAATGCCGGATCGACAATCATTAGGAAAAATTGGCTATATGGCCCAAAGTGACGCTTTGTATGAGGCACTATCAGGATATGATAACTTAAAATTTTTTGCGCAAATGCGAGATATTCGGGTAGTAGATGAGGAGATCAAGCGCGTCGCCACGATTGTTAATTTGACTGACGCACTAGACCAGCAAGTGAAAGGTTACTCAGGCGGGATGAAGAGACGCCTGTCATTAGCAATTGCCTTTTTAGGCGAACCAGAGTTTCTCATTTTAGATGAGCCAACAGTGGGGATTGATCCGGCACTCAGAAGGCAAATTTGGGACGAGCTTAGGCGGCAGCAAGCCCAACAGAAAACGATATTGATAACTACCCATGTGATGGATGAGGCCGAAAAAGTTGACCGTGTTGTCCTGTTATTTGATGGCCGCATCATCGCAGATGATAGCCCAGCCGCGCTGAAAGCACGCTATGACGTGTCAACAGTTGAGCAGGTGTTCTTAAAAGCGGAAGTTGAGGCCGGCAAATGATGAAAAGTCTAATCATTAGTCAACGTATTTTAAAAGAATTGGGCAAAGATAAGCGCACATTGGCGTTGATGTTCCTAGCGCCCTTATTAGTTTTAACGTTGATGAATCTTGTTTTTAATACGAACGCGACACCACATGTCCAGATTGGTACTGTCCAAATGCCAGCAACCATGGTGAAACAATTAGAGACTGTTTCCCATGTCAGCCAGACAACCTATCCGACGGTCACTGCGGCTAATACTGCTTTAAAAGCGCAACGCGTTGACAGTGTGATAACCTATAACAAGACCACGGCAACTTATCAGATAACGTATGCTAATTTAGATGTAAATAAAACAACCTTAGCCAAGTCAGCAATGCAAAGTGCGATGTTGCATGACAAATTACAATCAATGGCGCAGACGATTACACAGTTAACTGTTCATCACCCAGTTGCTGCTCAACCGCAAGCCACGTTAAAGCAGACCTATCAATATGGTGATAGCCAAACACGTTATATGGATACTGTGTTACCGATCTTAATGGGTTTCTTTGTTTTCTTCTTTGTCTTTTTAGTCAGTGGTATGGCGATACTAAAGGAGCGTACCACGGGGACGCTTGAGCGGCTCTTAGCCACACCCGTTCGGCGTGGACACATTATTTTTGGCTATACTTTCAGCTATGGGGCATTGGCTGTGTTGCAAACATTAACGATTGTCTTGTACACGGTTGACGTCTTACATATTCAAATTGTCGGGCACATTGGCTGGGTGATTTTGACCAACATGTTGCTTGCTTTGGTGGCGTTATCACTTGGGATCTTGATGTCAACTTTTGCCGCCTCGGAATTTCAAATGATGCAATTCATACCATTGATTGTCGTGCCGCAAATCTTTTTTTCAGGGATTGTCCCACTTGATACAATCAACCCGTGGATTGCTAAAATTCAATATATTTTACCGTTAACGTATGTCGCTAGCGCTGATAAAAAGATCATGATGCAAGGATTAGGCTTGACGCATATTTGGGTGGAATGTTTGATTTTAATTGGTTTCTTTCTTATTTTGACGGGTATTAATATTCAAGGGTTGAAAAAATACCGCCGTGTTTAATGGGGTAAGTCGGCTGGGGTGATGATGGCAAGCCAGCGTATGGCCTCCCATGGAAAAATAGTATTTGCAATGCGCAGTTCTCGAGCATTATAGCTGGTGATCCGACCGGATACGAGTGCCGGTATGACGCGTTCGCCTGAGGGATTAAACGTGATCAAATCCGGTTGCAGGCTAACTGGTAATTGCTTTTCAATGGCAATACGGCACTGTGTTATCAGGTCAACCGTGCGCATTTTTGGTTTTAATTGTCGGGCGGCAATGGTTGCCTGTTGTGTTGCGGCTTGATTTAAAACGGCTGTATGATCTGACAAGTAGAACCCGCCCCATTTTTTCATGCCTTGGTCTTGATAAAGCTGACCAAAAACTTGCATCGGCCAAGTCGGATCATAGTTCGGGTATGTCTCACTCATTAGCATGCCCACCATTATGCCCACCTACCAGATTGGCGCGACTAATTGCGGTACCAGCGGGATCTAATGACACGCCATGAACAAGTTTTGTAAACCCAAATTTTTTACGAATGGCGTCAATCGTACGATCGAGCCGTTGTTGTTTTTCAGTTTGTATACGATCATGAAATAAATCGAGTTGAGCGACGTGATCAGAAGATAACTCACCAAAATAGACAGCCAAATGTCGCGCTCCGCCACCATGCCAATGTTTTGTTAACAAAGCGATCGCCTCGTCTTGGAGGCGTCTGGTGATGTTTGTTGGTGTGGTCAAACGAACAGTCTGATGTAGACTATTTTCAACACCATCGTTGCCAACATGAATACTAATGCTACCAGCTAAGAGCTGTTGAAATCGTAAGCGGGTCGCAACTTGCGCAACAATTTCTCGTAGCACCACAGTAATATCAGAAAGGCGAGTATATCGCCTTGGCAGAACCTGTGAATTACCAATCGTGCGTGACTCAGGCATGACTTTATCGCGGATGCGTGTACGATCTACGCCCCAGGCTAAAGCATACAAACGGAGCCCGTTTTGAGGGCCAAAAACTTTTCGCAGCCGAAAAGGGTTGCAATGGGCTAAATCAGCCATTGAATAGATACCCATTTGATTGAGCTTTTTTGCCGTACGATGGCCGATGGACCAAATTGTGTCGAGCTGTTGCACTGGCCAGAGCTTATCAGGGACTGTATTAAAATGGATTTCACCAATAAATGATGGGTCGTGTTTAGCATAGCGGTCTAATGCGATTTTGGCTAAAGCGGGGTTATCACCAATACCTACTGTGGTGTATAAGCCTGTTTTTTCATGCACTTCACGTTGGATTTTGCGGGCAACTTCCCAAGGGGTGTGCCCAAAAAATTGCCAGGTATCGGTTAAATCTAAAATACTTTCATCAATTGAGTAGGGATGCCAATCAGCATCTGCCACATACTGCCGATAAATCGCGTTGATTTCCATGTTTTTTTGGATGTAAAGATTCATGCGAGGTGGGACTTGAATTAAGCCTGGTAGGCCTTGTAGATCTTTCATCCGACTGACATTATTTTTAAGGCCATATCTTTTTTTAGCAGTAGGGGAGGTCGCTAATACCAAACCGCCACCGCCAACGTTTGGCCCAGTAGAAACCACGACTAAAGGGACTTTCATGGGATGTAAACCACGTTCTACAGCTTCGACAGAAGCATAAAACGACTTGGTATCAATGACGAACACGATGCGTGGGGTTTCAAAGCGATAATCATACATGGTCATAACCTCCAAAGTTCTTAGTTTACATTATACGAACAAATGTTCTATTTGTCTAGATGTCATCTTTTATACGGTATAATTAAAAGATACGACATGAGACATAGGAATAGATGATGCACGTCAAACAATCACTGACTCAGCAAATATTTAATATTGCAATACCCACCACCATCGAAAACGTCTTACAAACGATGGTGGGTTTTGTTGATACGTTAATGGTCGCCCAAATTGGGTTAGTGGCTGTTACCGGGGTGAATTTAGCGAATACGGTGCTCAATGTTTACTTGGCTGTCTTTTTGGGGATTGGCATTGGGACATCTTCGCTGGTTGCTAGAAAATTTGGGGCAGGAGATATCGCTGGTGCGCAAGCCGTGGGTCAACAGGCGATTTTGCTCTCAACTGGTTTAAGTAGTGTGGTAGGTATTTTGACGATTGTTTTTGGGCGTCCGTTGTTGTCAATGATTGGTGCGACACCAGCAACGCTCAGTTATGCACAACCATTTTTATCTTGGGTGGGCGGCCTTGCCATATTCATGGCCGGGACAACGGTATTGGGGAGCCTATTGCGTGCGGTTGGTGATGCTAAAACGCCGATGTTTACGAGCTTAATGGCTAATGTCATCAATATCATGTTGGATCTTATCTTAGTGCGCGGTTTTGGCCCAATTCCGGCATTAGGCGTTTATGGGATTATCATTGGCACACTAGCTGCTCGTGTCTTTAGTGTGGGATATTTGTTGCTGGCTGTGCAACAATCTCGTACGGCCGTCAAGTGGCGTTGGTCGTGGCGCAACCGCCCGATATTAGCTGAAATAGTTCAAATTTCATTGCCGGCCGCAGGCGAGAAGTTAGTTTTGCGTGGCGGGCAAGTTGTGTATTTTTCATTAATCGTGGCGATCGGTGCGACAACGTTTGCAGCCCATATGATTGCGGGTAATATTGAAAGCTTTGTTTACATGCCAGCCTATGGTTTAGCCACTGCAGCAGCGGTACTTATTGGTCAAAATGTAGGGGCTAAAAATAAAAAAATCGTTCAGCGCATTGCTGAACTCACTGTAGGATATGGGATACTGCTGCTATCGCTACTTGGTTTGGTGATGTTTTTGACGGTGCCGGTCATGGCTACATGGTTTACGCAAGATCATGTCGCAATCGCGCAAATTGTCACAGCACTGCGAATTGATGCCTTTAGCCAACCCGGGCTTGCTGTAACTATCATTATTGCAGGTGCCTTACAAGGGATGGGCGATACAAAAACACCGCTATGGAGCACCTTAATCGGGATGTTTGGTATTCGAATTATTGGGGTGATTGTGCTTGGACAATGGTGTGACTGGGGAATTGCTGGTATCTGGATCGCACTGGGCATAGATTATGATGTACGTGCGATTTATTTATGGTTGACTTGGCAAAAAAACAGTCGAAACATGGTATGATAAACATAAAAAGGTTGGAAATAAATGCCCAGGGTTGCGGTAAAATTGGCGTTTAGGAAAGGACAACACATGAATACTATTTTTCATATTGATGACCCACGGCAATGGCCAACAGTACGCTCAAATTTACAGCATATGTCTGATTGGCTGCACCATCAAAAAATGTCTGGCCAAATTATTTTACTGATTAACGGCGAAGCTGTGAGTCAAGCGGTCAAAAACGCAACCATCGATCTACAGGCGGTCATCGACCAAGGGGTTCAAGTGGCGGTCTGTCATCACTCGATGACGCAGCGTGGGATTACCCGCCCAGAACTTCAGCCTGGTCTAACTGTTGTCCCTTCAGGTGTTGTTGAACTCGCCTTGCGGCAACATGCTGGCTTTGCCTATATTAAGCCCTGAGCACGAAATACCAGTTTTCAAAATGGCCTTGTTATAATAACAATATGATGAGATATTGTAAAAATAAATGCCCAGCAGCCGCACACGGTTCGCATCACAAATTATTAAAATGAAATGGGTAGGTCATATGAGAAACGCAAAAAATGTGATTGTTGGTTTTGGAAAAGCGGGGAAAACCCTCGCCTTTAAGTTAGCAGCAAAAGGGGAATCCGTCATTTTGCTGGAGAAGTCAGACCAGATGTATGGCGGTACGTGCATTAACGTTGGCTGCATCCCCTCAAAATTACTCTACACGTTATCGGCTCATGCGAGTCAACCTGCTGATTATCAACGTGCCGTATTAAATAAAACGGCCACGATAGGTAAATTACGGCAGGCTAATTACCAGAAGGTTGCTGATTTACCAACGGCGACTGTGATAACGGGTGCTGCACAATTTGTTGATAATCACACACTCTCGATTCAAATGAAGGACGGGACGACCGAGACAGTTGTTGGTGAACGCATTATCATTAATACTGGTGCGACACCCGTGATACCGCCAATTACAGGTTTGAAGTCGAGTGGTTTTGTTTACAACACGGAAACACTCATGGCCCATGACGTGTTACCAAAACATCTCGTGATTATTGGCGGCGGGCATATTGCCGTGGAGTTCGCCACAACATATGCCCAATTTGGAGCTAAAGTCACGTTATTGGTCCGTGATGGCCATTTGTTGCCACACCTTGAAGCTGAGGCTGTCGCAGCTATTGCAGCATCCCTGGCTGATTTGGGTGTGGTGGTGCGTTATCACACCCTGGTTACCGCAGTCGTTGACGAAGAAAAACAGGCCGTGTTATCACTTGCTGAAAACCAGCACACAACTGATACGTTAACTGCGGATGCCATTTTAGTGGCGACGGGTCGCCGGCCAAACATTGCCAATCTCGGTCTCGAAAATACGGACGTCGTGGTTGAGGACGGGGCCATTGTGACGGATAGTCGTTTGAAAACAACAGCACCAGAGGTTTGGGCGGTAGGTGATGTGCGTGGTGGTGCGCAATTTACCTATCTATCACTCGACGATTCACGTATTGTTTGGCAACAATTCTTTGGGGATGGGCAGGCCACACTCGCACAACAAGAACTCGTGCCCCACGTGTTGTTTACGAATCCACCATTGGCCACGATTGGGCTAAGCGAAGCACAAGCTAAAGCAACTCATGTGGCCTATCGCGTAGCGAAATTGTCAGTGGCCAGTTTGCCGAAAACACATATTGAAGGTAATACACGTGGTTACCTAAAAGTTTTGGTTGGTCAAAATGATCAAATTTTGGGTGCAACCTTCTTTGCAGTTGCTGCACAAGAAATGATCAATCTGATCTCGCTGGCCATGCATCAGGGGATAAGTTATCAAGTATTACGAGACCAAATTTATACGCATCCTTCGATGATGGAAGGATTAAACGATGTTTTTGGCTTAATTGACACATGACATCTTTGAAAGCGGCTTGCCAGGCAAGGCGCTTTTTTACTATCGTTGGGTAATTGGTCTCTTTACAAGCCACACTCAGCCATGTTAGGCTGACGGTGAGCAGGAAATAGTGAAAGCGGGGAAGATCAATATGGATAAAGCAACGTTTTTAGCACAGATTAAAGATGGCATTATTGTCTCTTGCCAAGCCTTACCAGGCGAGCCACTTTATGTCCCACAAGGCGGTGTCATGCCACTGATGGCACGCGCAGCGGCGCAAGCAGGCGCAGTGGGTATTCGAGCGAATTCAATCCGCGACATTCAAGAAATTCAAGCCACTGTCCAACTGCCAATTATTGGTATCATTAAGCGGGATTATCCGCCCGAAGCGCCTTTTATTACCGCAACCATGCGTGAAATTGATGAATTGGCTGCTACTGATGTTGCCGTGATTGCGCTCGATTGTACCGATCGTCCGCGGCATGATTGGCAAACAGTGCGCACATTTATTCAACAAATCAAGGCAAAATATCCAGATCAATTGCTTATGGCAGATATTGCAACCTTTGAAGAAGGCGTGGCTGCAGTTGATGCGGGCGTTGATTTTGTTGGGACCACTCTCGCTGGCTACACAGCTAACAGTGCTTCAAAAGACGGACCAGACATGGCATTAATCGCGCAATTAGTCCAGTCTGGCATTGCTGTGATCGCCGAAGGGCGGATTCATACAACAGCACAAGTCAAGGCGATTCATCAATTAGGCGTTGCCGGGATTGTGATTGGTGGCGCAATTACGCGCCCGTTAGAAATCACGCAACGATTCATCCGTGCGCTAGAATAATCGCATGTGCTACGCCGTTTTGGCATAACTGATCAAATAATTGGCGAGTTTTGTCATGGGCGTAAAACAGCGGACTAAGGCGACAATCAAATCAGACAAAGATAGTTTAACTTGAGCAGGGACCAGCGTCACTGCTTTTTTCTTTTTATGTCGATCAACGTCAGATTTTGGCTTGAATACCGATTAATTTACTTGGGGGTTTCTTTGTTTTAATTTATTTAATGACATTTTAATAAGTATAAAATATTAAATCGATGAGCATGTGATATGATTAAACTGTATTAAAGTGAGTTTTGGAGGGTTTGGATGAGAGAAATACAGGCATTAATTAAAGTGTATTTTCAATATTTATGGGCCAATAAATTTGTTTTTATTTATAATCTGGTTGTGCCAACCGCATTTTATGTTTACCGACAGATGACAAGTAACCAACCCATTTTACGCCCAATCACGCAGCATATGTTCGCGACACTCAGCTTTTTTTGGAGTTACATTATCGTAGTAACTTTGTTAAATAATTTCGTCGTCACACTGATTGCCCATCGTGAACTTGGTTTGTTGAAACAACTTTTCTTTATCATTGGATCGAAAATGAAGTTGATTGCGGCATTGTTTTTTGTCCAATTTATTTTGCTGAGTATTGAGCTGTTGCTTTTCAATAGCGTTGTGTTGCTTCTCAGCCGACAATTTAGCCTGGTCATTTTGGTCACAGGGGTGGGGGTAGCATGGCTTAGTGCCCTGCCGATTGCCTTGCTTTGTAGTGCCTTGCTTTTATTTAAAATTAAAATTGAATCAGTCAATGTGTTAACCGGTTTATTATTGTTTGGTCTCTTGTTTTTGACAGGTTTACCTACGCGTGTAACGTTACATGCAGGGTTACTACTGCTTAATCCGATGAACTATGTGGCTGAAGTGGCTGTTCAAATATATAGTATATTTGAATCAGCAAATTTCAATCCCAGCATGTGGTTATTAGTGCTTGCAATCACACTGTTATATACCGGAATTGGGCTGTTTGCTTTAAAAAGGCTGACCGTGCAACCGGTTGCAAGTCGTGCATAGGAGGCTCGTGATGGAAATCCAAAATTATGTGTTTCAAATTGGTAAACGGCAAATAGTGGCGCCCAGAAATATCACATTCTTGCCAGGCAAACTCAATATTATCACTGGAGCAAATGGCTCAGGCAAGTCGAGCTTGTTAGATTTTATTGCTGGTGTGGGGTCAAGTGCGACAAATGGTAAAAAAATAGACTGGCCTCACACGCGCACTATCGCATATCAATTACAAAAGACGCACTTTTTTCCAAACTTAACGGTTGCTCAAACAATCCGTTTATTTCGGTCTCTGAGTTATGACGTTGACACCACTGAACAGCCATTGTTAGAAGCGGCAAAGGCATCGATTTTAGACCCATTAGCGTCAACGCCAATGGGTCGGTTATCTGGCGGGGAACAACAAATGGTTCTAACGTATGGTCATTGCCTCTTAGACAAAGAATTGTACCTTTTCGATGAACCCATGAGTGGTGTTGATTCAGCGCATGCTGAAGTGATGTTGCAATTAATTGATCAATTAGCCACGGCACGGGGCAAAACTGTCGTGATGGTGACCCATCATGTAGAACAATTAGAAGGTATGGCGTTTCATCATGTAGCATTGTAAAACGTGATAGAACTTAGCATGCAGAGATTGTATGTTAAATAAATGATGCACTCAAAACCCTTGGTAAAACTACCAGGGTTTTTTAATACTGTTTTAACAACAACACGGTTAACATGGGTGATAGCAAAAACGGATTGGAGTTTTAACATGTTAGTCTATCGTTATCAAAGCGCAGACCCAAAATTTTCTTCAGAGGAACTGCTGAAAAAAGTGATTAATGCGATAAATCATCAAAAAGAGGTGACGATTCAAGCTGTGACCAAAAACGACGATTTACCATGCGTGATGATATGGGTATCTTATGGACGTTTCCATCGGCTTCACATCGATTATGCTTTTTCAGATTGTGCCGACATAGCCACTCGGACTTATTGGGTAGCACAGATTCAGCAGCTCTACCAACATAATCATGTACAGTGAACGGGTATTTTGCGTTTAAAAATAATGACTTGGTAAAACTTTGAAGTCAAACAACTCGTCAACTGATGCTTTTTTAGCTATAATATAGGTGCTTAATGATTTGCCAAATATTTTACTCGCAAGAACGGTGCTACAGGAGGCGAAACAGATGACAACATATGATTATGATGTTTTATATATTGGCAGTGGACATGGAACCTTTGATGGGGCTATTCCACTGGGGGCAAAGGGTTTTAAAGTCGGTGTGATCGAGCAGGATTTGATTGGTGGTACTTGTCCGAACCGCGGTTGTAATGCAAAGATTGTGTTGGATTCGCCAGTGGCACTAAAACGCCATCTTGCAGATGTTCATCATATCGTGACTGGTGAAACAACAATCGACTGGGCAGCCAATCAAGCCCATAAGCGAGCAGTGATTTCAGGATTACCGGCCTTTATTCAGGGGTTGCTCGATGATCATAGCGTGGATGTGATTTTTGGCCAGGGCCAGTTGTTAGACGCCCACACTGTACTTGTGGCTGGGCAGAATAAAACGGCCGATAAAATTGTCATTGCAACAGGCTTACGTCCGAATCGTTTAGACATACCTGGTTCTGAGTTCGCCCATGATTCTGAAGACTTCATGAATTTGACGGTGATGCCCAAACGACTGACAATTATTGGTGCTGGTTACATTGGCATGGAATTTGCTACAATGGCCAACGCAGCAGGGGCGGAAGTGACAGTCCTAATGCGCGGTTCACAAGCGTTGCGGGCATATCATCAACCTTTTGTCGCGCAGATCATGGCCGATCTGACAAAGCGTGGGGTCACATTTGTGACTGATACAGCCGTGACTACCATTGACCAACAGCGTGATCATTTCATCGTGCGTGGTGATGAGGGGTTTGAGATGCAGACTGATTGGATACTAGATGCAACTGGACGCGTACCCAATATCGAATCACTAAATTTGGCAAAAGTCGGCGTCAAGTATACGCCAAAAGGCATTGTCGTTGACCAATATTTGCGCACCAATGTACCAAGTATATACGCAGCTGGGGACGTGATTGACAAGACGCAACCAAAGTTGACACCAACAGCGATTTTTGAATCAAAATATCTGATGCATTTATTTGCAGGGGAAACGTCAGCACCAATTGATTACCCAGTTGTACCTTCCGTTGTTTTTACCTCCCCACGCTTGGCGCAAGCAGGCGTCACGGTGGCTGAAGCTGAGGCCCATCCTGACCAATATGTCATTGAAAAGCATCACGTGCCAGATGACTGGTATCGTCAGGTTGAGCAAGAGACAATGGGCGATAACGTGTTGATTTTTGATCAAAAACATACATTAGTTGGCGCCACCGAAGTGTCACATCGTGCCGACGATGTCATTAATGCATTATTGCCAGCCATCACGTTCCAATATGGCGCAGAAGAAATCGAACGGTTAATCCATGTATTTCCATCAATTGCGGCATCCGCATGGGACCAGCTTTAAAACTAGCGGTTGCCAATGAATATCGTCAAAACCTTGAAAGTAATCAAGGTTTTTTGTTACCGCAAATTGCACACCAACATCATGCGTGCTTAACATGATGTTGGTAGATTATTTTCTGATATTTTTGTATATTTTTTAAAAACATGAAAATATTACGCTTTGTCTTGCCACATAATTGGATAGATGGCCGAAATTTTACGAGCAAGTTATGTTATTGGCATAATCAGACACGAAATATGAATTTTACGCGCAATCTTAGTCAAAACGAGATGAATATGATAATGGGAGAAACGCTGCATGCGCACATTTGTGAATAAGAATGATTTACTGAAAATCGATTTGGTGGCCTATATTTTAGAGACTGACCAACAGCTTTATGATATGAAAGATGTGGAAGAAAAATTTGCCATCTCAGGTTATATGTTACGAGAGACGGTCGCTGCGATTAATCTTGACATCGATAATTTATTCCAATTTGATTGGTTAATGATTGAGAAAGGCACAATTTATCAAAATTATCGGGTGACGCGGTATCATTTGTACAAGCTTTCTCAACTTTACTTTAACCTTTCACCCCTCAAGTTATTACTTGAAAAACGCGTATTAACAGGGGCGATTCCGTCTTATACCACGGTGCAGTCGGAATACGGCTGGAGTACATCTTATTTTTTTGCGCAAAAAAACCAATTAACCGAGCTTGTGCCCATTGCTGGTAAGTATGATTTCATTCAAGCGGCTTATGCCATCTATACTTATTTTGACGACAAACCAAGTTTCTCTAAACGAGCCAGTACGATTAGCCGCGAAGTGATCCGCTTTCTGCTAGACGAAGCGTTAATCGACGAGGAACATTTAGCTCAAAAGACTGTCCTAGTGAATTTCTTCGTCACAGAAATTTTAAATCACGGTGATACCAACGATTTTGACGTCAGCCTGGTCTTTACGATCGGGGCACAGGTGAGTTTACCAAACTGCATTTCTGGCTTGATTGGTTGTGATGTACACGTATTTATGGCGAAATTATTAGAAATACTCGACGTGTATGATTTTTTATTGCCCAATACTAACTATAGTTTTCTACCGGAAATCGATCATGAAATTAACCAAACAAAAACACGCGTGCATCCAATTTTGAAAAAGTTTTTCGCAACGCTTGATGTGCAAACGATTGAAACATTAAGCCATCGCATTGCGGTCTATAGCCAAAGGTTTAGCTATAAGCAGGAATGGTTTTTTAAACATGAAGGTGTAATTAATCTCAATTACTTCCGCGATATTTATCCCTCAGTCTTCAAATTATTACCTGAAATCGTCGAGCAAGTGAATGCGGCACATACTATTGTGCGGTCGCTTGAGCAAGAATTATTTGAGTTCAATCTCATTGGGATGATGTTTGACCAAATTACTGCCGCAGATATTGATCGCGTGATTATTAACGTGAACTTTACGGAAACCCAGATGACCAACCAGATGATCATTTCCATGTTACGTGGCCACATTAATCATGCCAATGTTTATTTCACGCAAAATGTGTCGGATGCGGATATATTCCTATCAGAAGCCATTGATGACACACTTGCGGGTGAACAAGTCATTTGGAAAAAGCCACCGACGTTAAGTGATTGGCGCGCATTAGGTGAACTACTCGTCAAAGTTAAACAACATGAAGCATAAACTCGTTAAACTGCATCAAAAATCTCATGTGCGGACCATGACGCATTTGCTGCTTGTCATCGGTACGTTATCATGGCCTCAAATCGCCACTGCTGCACAAACCATACCTACCTCGAATCAAAGTGCATCAAGCAACGCAATGGCAACCCTGGATTCATTGTCTGCCAGTCAAGCGAATCGGCTTATTTTGGCGCCAAACAACCCGACTGTCAGTCGTACGGGCTATTTGAAGCAGCCAATTTTTTTAAACCATGATTTTGCAATCAATCTTGGCGTGAAATTTGAAGGATCAGCGTCAGCTTACCAACCCGGTGATTCGTTCACGATCGGATTAGTGTCAGCAGCACAATTATCAGCATTTAGACAAGTACCACCAGGTGTTGATGGTTTTATTGGCTTACCAAATGTCTTGGGATTTAAAATCAATTTGGTACCACAAAATGATGCCACTATCCCAAATAGCCAACCAAGCGTGCCACCATATCCTTTTGGAACCTTTTTCTCAACAAATTGTGATGGGACCCCGCAGTCCATGCCAAATCAGGCGCAAACCTTAGATGACAGTATTTTTAATCAGCAATTTGAAACATTGTCTTTGGATTACAAGCAAAGCCAACATGTGATCCACGTAACTTACCATGGGCATCATTGGACCTATTCACTGCGTGACACGAGTCTGTTGTCTCAGCCATTATATGTGGTTTTCTCAGCAGCAACTTCACAAGTATCCCAACTTGTCGTGAGTTTGCCACCCGTGACACAAGAGGTCAATCCGGGCACAACAGCCACAGTGACGGCCCATTATCTAGACTCGCAGCAACAGCCACTGGCTGAGTCACAACAATTCACTGGTCAGCTTAATACGCCATATTCAACACACCCGAAAGCGATTTCGGGCTATCGCTTACAAGAAATGCCCGCAAATGCAACGGGGACCTTTGCATCCAAGCCAACGGATGTGACCTATTACTATCAACCGCTGACACAACAAATTGCCATTGATTATGTTTATCGCGGTCGCACGTTGCACACGGTAGTGCTAACGGGGCAGGCAGGTGAGACAGTGACTTATGCCAATGATGTCCTATTGGCGCAACTCAAGGACTATCAAATGCTTTCTTCGACGTGGCCGGGTCAATTCACGCTGCCCAATCGTGAGCAAAACACGCATATTTTCACTGTACAATTAGAAAAACGGGCGACAGCCTTACCGCAAAACGTCGCCAAATGGCCAGCACCGGCGGGGTATGGTGGCGCGCAGCCCAGTGCACCAAGACATTTGCCTGATGAAACGATAACAAGACCACAGGCCGATTCTGAAACCATGCCAGTACTACCAGTTAATGACGCCAAGCGGCCGTTAAACGCACGTCACCTGAGCACTAAGCCAGGCGTGACGCAAAGGCAGCATACGTTAAGTCGAGCTAATCACCGATTTAAAGGGCGTTGGCCTGATGTTGTCCCAGCTACTGTGACCGAGGATCCAACAACTGATTTTGGCGGCAATTTAAACAGTCGTGCCCAAAAACCTGCACCATTTGTGGCAGTGGTGAGTGATTTCACCCAGGTACTAACAGCATTAGCCCACGATACAACTTTTTCCAGCCGTTAATAAAGACGGTGCAAAACCATTGTTTGCTTGTTAACAATGGTTTTTTTATGTTGCGATGACAATTACTCATGCTTTTTTTATTTTTTATTTTTAGGCAAAATATAGAAAATAATTTCTAATTTTCACCCGATAAAATAGCATTTAATGATGATTAAGTGAAGGTATTGAGGGAAATATGACACAACGTTATGCGCAAATTGATCAAATTAAGATTTTTTCTGTTTTTGCAGTTGTCGCCGTCCATTTTTTATTAAATAGTGGTTTTTACGATATTAAAACGGGGTCATTGGCGACCAGTATTGGGATTCTATGTCGATTAATTTTCATTACAGCAGTGCCATTATTCATGATGACCACGGGGTTTTTAATGGGAGAAAAAACCTTAGATGCGCACTATATGACCAGACTATTGCAGTTTATCGTGGTTTATATTGTGATTGCCCTCATTGATTGGGCAGGGCAATGCCTGTTATTACATCAAGGTGGGACTTTAACTGATGCGCTATGGGGATTAATGGCTTTCTCGACAGATGATTATGCCTGGTATGTTGAAATGTATATCGGCTTATATCTGATGATCCCGTTTCTAAACGCTGCGTGGCATTTCAACCGGAAAAAGGCTTATCACGTTTATATTCTTGGCGTGGCCATGATTTTATTCTTTGCACCGTCACTGTTTAATGCTGAACGACAATTGTTGCCTGCATGGTGGACTGGCGCATACCCGATTGGCTACTATTATCTAGGCTTGTACTTTAAAACTTACCAAGAAGCCCTCCAACAAACGAAATGGCGGACATGGTTCATCAGCTTTGTCCTTATTTTTGGTTGGTTTGCCACGACATCGTTGATTGCAAATTATCACCGTGTTTTTGCTTGGACGGCTGAAAATGATTATATGGGCTACCAACCAATGATGTTGGCCGTTCTTATTTTTGCCATGTGGCTGAAAGTACCTATCCAGCCTCAAAAACCAACAGGGCACAGCCAAAAGTTAAGCATTTGGCTAGCTAACATGACCTTGTCAATTTATCTGATGTCCCATTTGACTGACCGTGTGATTTATACACACTTAAAGCAACTCGTGCCAAACGTTGCAGATCGGCTACCTTGGGCGCCGGTGGTCATCATGGCGTCATTTCTGTCTGCCACTTTTTTGGCTGGGATCACGACTTGGCTAGTGATTAACCCAATATTTAATCAAAGAAAGGGGCAAAAAAAATGACCGTTATGTCAAATATTTTACAATTTTACACTGCCCATTATCCTATTATCATGTCACTTGTCTGGCTCATTGGGGCAGGATTGTCGAGTTTTAAATGGCAATCAAACGGGCATCAAATAACTCGTCCTACCCATGGTGTGAAAGTGACGATATTGTTAGCGATGTTTAACGAAGAAAACACCATATTAGAAACGCTCACAGCATTAACCAAAATTCAGTATGCCAATTATGATGTGGTGATTGTCGATGATAAAAGTACCGATCATTCTGTCGCAGTGGTTTCTCAATGGCTCGCAAAACAATCAAGCACAAAGTTTAGGCTGATCCCTTTGTCTCAAAACATCGGCAAGGCACAGGCCCTCAATGAGGCAATTAAGCATATTGATGCGCCGTTTATTTTAGCGACGGATGCCGATGCGTTATTAGCACCAGATGTCATTGACCAGTTACTCCGGCAAGTCACGAGTGATCGCGTGGCTGCCGTTACTGGCAAGCCAGTTGTACGAAATCGAACGACCTTACTTGGTCGTCTCCAAACGTTAGAGTATCTTGGCATTATTGATCGGATCAAACGTGCACAGGCGAGTCTGTATGGTGGCATTATGACCGTGGCAGGTGTGGTTGTTTTGTATCGCCGTGAAGCGCTGCTTGCCGTCAACGGTTTTGATCGCCAGGCGATTACAGAAGATATCGATATTACTTGGCGTTTACGCAAGCAGCATTGGCAAATTCGTTATGCCGCTGATGCCTTAGTTTATATCTTAGTGCCAGAAACGGTGAAAGGTTATTTTAAGCAACGTGTGCGTTGGTCAGTGGGTGGTATCGAGGTTTTCTTAAAAAATAAAGCATGGGTTCTTGGGAAAGGTTACTTACACCAAAAATTATTGCTTCTGGATATGTTTTTTAGCCATATTTGGGCATGGTTTGTCATTATGACTTTAGGGCAATATGTTGTGCAAGCTGTCGCAAATCAAACTTTTTCATTACCGGGCGGCGTTTTGTTCCTGTACACGGTGTTGTTTTTTGTGATGTTTTTGCAGGGGATGATTCAAGACAAGCATCAGTCACAAGTAGAGATTCAAGATCTTTTTACCATACCATTTTATAGTCTGTTCTACTGGTTAACTGCTTTGGTCGCGGCCTTGGTGTCACAATTTCAAGTCGTGTTTTTCTATCAACAAAAAGGCTCATGGGAGAGCCCAGATCGTGGGAGGTAAGTGTTATGGAAAATTTAATTATTCGGCGTCGCAATCGGGTAGGCAATAGTTTGTCAAACCTTGTTACTTTATTAGCTTGGTTATTTCACATTGTCGTCCTGATATTAGCACTCGTGACGCAACTGGGTTTCTACAACGATAGTCTTGTTGTGTTACAACTGATTTTTGGGATCAGTAATCACGTGCTGGTGCAATGTTGGCAAACATTGCTGATTTGTACAGCGTTATTGATTTTACCGACCTTGGCATTCATTGCAGCAAAAAATGAGGTCAGCGCGCGATGACGAAGCGTAATCGATTACTCGTCTTTTTGCTGATTTGTGTGATGTTGGGTACGGGTGTGCTGATGATTTTTAAGGGGTTAAAACCAAATTATCAGCCAGATATGGTTGCCAAAAAAGTCGATTACACGTACCGTGATTTTGCCGCAAAGCATGCTGACATTAAAGATGGTGTGATTGTGCTGGCTTACCATCGAATTCTAAAGGATAATCAAGTCGTTAATTTTGCGCAGCGCGTATCCAAAAACCCACAGTTGCAAGAATATAATGTCTCCCAAGCAGTTTTTAACGCACAGATGGCCTGGTTGAAGCAAGAAAGAATTAGTGTCTGGTCCAGTGATGAATTACTTGCACACATCAAAGCAAATGATATCAAGGGGAAACATGTTGTTATAACTTTTGATGATATCGACACGACCTTACCTCGCAATGCCGCAAATGTGCTTTTTGAAAAACAATTCCCGTTTACGTTTTTTGTGATTACAGGTCAGGTCGGTAAAAATCTTGATGGTGAGCAATTGGCCTCTTGGCCGGAAATTGAAAAATTATCTCAACGTCATGGCGTGACTGTTGGACTGCACACAAATGATTTGCACTACCAAGTGAATAATCAACCAGTTTTAGCCACACACCAGGTATCTCAGCGTGACATAATTAAGGACTATAAACAATCACGTACTAAAATCAAAGCACAATTAAATCGGCAACCCAATGTGTTTGCTTATCCTTATGGGCGTGCCAACAAAACCCTGACGCGCTACATGATGACGCATGGTGTGAAAGGTATTTACCTGTTAGAACCAGGCATTGTGACAAATGATGCGCAGCATATCCAGCAGCAAATCCCGCGTTTTATTATTACCGACCAGAACTTCAAACAATTGCAAGATTGGCTCGTCATGAAATAATTGATGTCAGGCAATGTTTAGTGCAGTAGGCGTAAGGCTGCCATACACACGATACCGACAATCACGACAGCCATTAAGGAATTTTTGAGATAGCCGACAACTAGTGCTGGGAGAATAGCTAATAGATTTTCAAAGTTAATGAGTGGTAGGAGGTGGCCAGTTTTTTTATCGAAAATATTTTGTACAAAAAGGGCGGTCATCATTGTGAGCGGGAGGTAATGTAAAAAAGTTGTCAACCAATCAGGAAAACGCATGAATTTGACGAGCAAAAAAGGGATAATCCGAATCGCCAAAGTGACTAAAGTTGAGAGAATCAAAATTGTATAAAAGTTTTGTGCATCAGCTGACATGAACGGTTTCCTTATTTAAGTACGTGAGAAATAGGCTGCCAAAAACAGCGGCAACGAGCACGCCAATCACTGCACTAAAGACAGTTTCCGTGAGATAGAAAAGGGCTGTTGTCACGGTGATTCCAATGATAATTTTTAAGCGGGATTCGTTTGGATTTTTGAAGAATGACACGGTCGTTAACAACCACAAGCCAGCAAACATCGCCGTGAGTGCAAAATCCAAACCATATTTTTCAGGATTTTGAATATTTTTGCCAAGCAGGGCAAAGCCAGTAGAAGCGCCCCACCATGCAACCCAAGAAGCAATATTTAACCCATGCATCCAGTTCATGCTCATTGGTTTTTTAGCCATTAATTCCAACGAAAAGATACCAAATGATTCATCGGTAATCATGCTCCCCATCAAGAGTTTTGATAACATTGGCTGCGGTTCGAAGTATTGTGCCACATGAAGTGATTGTAAAAACATTCTAAAATTCACGAGGCAGACCATGAAGACAATATCAGCTAAGGCCGCATGAAATAGCAGCATGCTAATAATAATAAATTGTGCAGAACCGGCATAGAGGACGGCTGACAGAAGAAACACTTGCCATACGGAAAAACCCTCGGAACTGGCGATGATACCAAAAGCTCCACCAATACTAATAAAGCCTAAAATTGTTGGCAATGCAGCTTGCATGCCGTTAATAAACTGTTTAAAACCAGATGATTGTTTGATCATTGTATGGCAACGTGCTCCTCGTTCGAATAATCAGTTCATTTTATCACATTAAAATGTTATTGATTTATCATTGTTTCACTAATATTCATCATGATACGATCTCAAGGGCAAAAAAACTTAACCCAATGTGGCTAAAAACCCACAAAAAAACCGGTGAACAACCGGTTTTTTTGCTGTGTCCAAAGTTACCTTGAGTCACGCTGCTGATTGAGTTTTTCAAGCTCAGTCAAAATTTGACGTTGCAAGGCAATTGTTTCTTCATTTTGCTTTTGTAATTGCAGGGCATCCGCATGCACTTGATTGTAGCCCCACTTATTGACAGGATCAACGATGAGCGCTTCATTGATGAAACGGATGGTGAAAAAAACAATCGTTGCAATCAAAATTGTGGTAATCAGGCTGCTGGAAAATTCTGAAAAAGGCTGTGTAATGCGGTTATAATAGGCCGTGTGTTGTGCTGAAAAAAGCCAAATTCTGGTAAAATCAAACAGGCCAAATACAAGGTTGACAAGCGTTTTAATGGTGGCACCAAAACTATTACCGACAACAACTGAAATCACAAATGTGATGAGGTTAGGGGCAAACAAGAATTGTTTAAACTGCCCTAAATGTTCGGTTGACTTGTTGAGCATTTGATTGGTTTGCTGTTGGATAAATTTTTTTGGGTTTTTCATGTGTTACTGGCTATTCCTCATCAATATAGTAGAAATAAGTATAACAAATCTCAAAAAAACATGCTAGCGCCCCAGGTTTTATGAGGCAATAGCATGTTACAGTTCTTTGAATCGAATGGCGGCCAAATTGGCCTTATGTACACAAAAACCATGCTCTGGGAGTATGAATTTTACGGTATATTTGAGAAACATAGTTTAATAAACATGGCTTTGCGTGCGTACCAACGTGGTACATTAACAGTATAACAAGGGGGTGAATTAAACTTTACTTAACATTGTTTGATTTGTTAAAAATTGAAAAAATTGTTGTTTTTTAAACAACAAGCTGTGCTATACTACTTGTAACAAATAAAACAACAGGCATTGATAGAAAAGGACATTTATCATGAAATATGCAATTACTGCCGCTACTGGTCATTTTGGTCAATTAGCTTATCACTACCTCCAAGCGCTAGTCGATAATCAAGATATCGTCGTCATCGCTAGAAATCAAGCGAAGGCAACTGAGCAATTCCCCGATGCCGAAGTACGGATCGCTGATTACGATGATGTCGATGCTTTGACGCGCGCATTTGCCGGTATTGATCGTGTCTTATTCATCTCATCGCAACCCGGTGGGCCCGTGCCCCGTGACAAGCAACATCAAAATGTCATTGATGCCATGGTTGCAGCGCATGTGTCATTTGTCGCTTACACAAGTTTCATTCAAGCAGACCAATCTGTGAGCGCGCTAGCGGCAGATCATTTAGCCACTGAAAAAGCTTTAGCAAGCGCTGGCATTCCCGCAGCAATCATGCGCAATAATTGGTATCTTGAAAATGAAACTGGGTTTATTACCACCGGTGCCACGCAAAAAATCACGGCCTACTGGGCGTCCGGACGCGCGGGTTGGGCGTTGGAACGCGAATATGCTGAAGCCGCTGCGAAAGTTTTGGTCAGTGATACGCCGAAGCCCGTCTATGAATTTTCTGGTCGATTAGCTGATTATGAAGCGCTTGGACAAGCGCTGAGTGAAGCCACCGACCAAGCTATTCAAGTCAAACAAGTAACACAAGACGAATACGTTAGTATTTTAGAAAGCCACGATTTACCACACGAGTTGGCCGTGCTATTTGCTTCGTTCCAAAGTCCGATTGCTGAAGGATCGTTAGCTGTCGCTTCAGATGACTTGGCGGCAGTTTTGGGTCGTGAGTTAACACCGCTTCCATTGGCGTTAAAGGAAATTCTCGCGCGTTAATTGGTCGCCATTGGACAACGACAGTAGACAGAAGGAGGGCATCTGCCTAATATGCGTTATTCTTATAAATTAAGCGATGCCATCCACATTTTAGCTTACATTGAAATTTTTAAAACCAAAGATTTATCTAGTCAGGCCATTGCAGCAAGTATTGGCGCAAATGCGAGTGTTGTTCGTAACTTGATGTTGGACTTGCGTGCAGCAGGCTTACTCACCACCCGCCAAGGTGTGGCGAAACCAGCGTTGGCACGAGCCCCAGAGGCGATTAGCCTATATGATGTTTATCAAGCGATTAACATGACACACCAACTCTTGCATGTCGATCCCAAAACGAACCCAAATTGCTTGGTAGGGGGTCAAATTCAAACAACGCTCGACCATATGTATACAACGGTTGAAGCGGCCGCTTACCAAAAAATGGCTGCCATGCCACTAACTGATGTGATTCAAGATATTTTACAACAGGCGTCATGTTAAAGTCGTAGGGAACTACGGCTTTTTTATTGAACAAAACCAAGTTTTTGTCGAATAACATTCGTATTTTTTTCTGTGCATTCAATCCATGATACACTAGATAATAATAATAAAACGAAAAGACGGACAATGTGTTCATTGTCCAAATAGGGTGAACGAATTGATGACAACGCCAACATCGCAAACTGTGTATACAGAATCAGACATTATCAACGTTGCCACCGAAGCTGGTCGGTTGCTCTTGCTTGGTGGCGCAGAATCGTTTCGCATAGAAGAAACGGTGGAACATATTGGCAAATCACTCGGCTTGCCGTTAACGTGTTATGTCACCATGACAGCCGTCGTCGTTTCTGCAAACAACGGTGTCCAAACAAAGTTAGTCAAAGCCCGTATTTCGGGTTTTAATTTGCAGACAGTTGACCGCGTTAATAGTCTCTCGCGTGACTTGGTGGCTGGGACGATCTCGCCCGACGCGTTTTATGTGGCCATTGACGACTTGAAACAACGGGTAGTTGACTTCCCCTTGGCCGTAAAAGTATTGAGTGCTGGGTTGGTGGCGATGGCACCTTCGTTAATTGGGCAGGGAACCGGGCTTGATTTTGTGCTCATGTTTTTTGCTGGCATTATTGGTTACTTGTGCTATGTGATGACCGACAGATATTCCAAAACACCGTATGCGCCTGAATTTATTGGTGGATTTGGTATTGGCCTCTTTGTATTAATGAGTCATAGTTTGTTGTCTGGAAGTTCATCACTTTCCATCATCTTAGGCGCTGTCATGCCGCTTGTGCCTGGTTTGGCAATGACTAATGCCATCCGAGAAATTATTATGGGTGATGTCTTGTCTGGATTGGTGCGATCAATTAACGCTTTGTTGGTGGTGTCATCCTTAGTCACTGGCGTTTGGCTCGCGTTAGAAATCGTAAATTTTGTTTGAGGTATTGCTTGTGGTAAATTTTTTATTCAGCACGTTTTTAGCCTTGCTTTCGAGTATTGGTTTTTCAATCATTGCTAATGTGCCACAGCGCGCATTATTGGGTGCTGGCATGACTGGCGTCTGTTCGTGGATAGCCTATTATCTTTTAAATTTAGTGTATCACAGCATTGTAGTCCCCAATTTTGCAGCTGCTTTAGTCGTTGGTGTGCTTGGCTTTTACTTAGCACGCCGCTTTCGTGTCCCAGTGACCATGATCTATGTTGGGGCACTGATTTCACTGGTTCCAGGTGGTATGGCGTTTAGTACGTTGCAAAAAATTTCTGAAAATAATTTATCGGCTGTGCTCAAAGGCCTATTTAACACAGGGTGTGTTGCTATCTCGTTGGCCTTGGGTGTTGGTGTTGCTAATATTTTTAATGGAATATTTTACAAAAAAAAGCGCGTTGCATCAGAACGATAACACGGTCATTCGGTATTTCACCTGCTGAATGATCGTTTTTTTAATAATTATGCGGAAAAATAGACATTTTGACTAAACTTTGACCAAAAAAAGGCGTATGATGGGGTGTAGAGTTAGTCCAAACACGATGGAGGGTAGTTGGAAATATGAGTTTAGTTGACGAGTTAGTTGCGGTTGTTGGCAAAAAAAATGTCATCACGAATGCCGCGAAGTCCTTACGTTTCCGAAAGGGGTATCGTTCGGGCCATGGGGATGCTTTAGCAGTGGTTTTCCCAACCAGTTTGATGGCGATGTGGCGTGTCTTGAATGTCTTGCATGATCACAACATCGTGATCATTATGCAAGCCGCCAATACCAGTTTGACAGAAGGGTCAGTACCCGCCCCTGGTTATGATCGGCCCGCTGTGGTTGTCAACGGCATGAAGATTAAGGCGCTACAACTGATTAATCATGGAGAACAGGTCCTAGCTTTCCCAGGGACAACACTATTTAATTTGGAAAATGCCTTACGGCCATTAAATCGCGAGCCCCATTCCGTCATTGGTTCATCTAATCTTGGTGCTTCCGTGATTGGAGGTATAAACAATAATTCTGGTGGCGCCTTGATTCGTCGCGGTCCAG
The DNA here is from genome assembly GCF_012396485.1 of Leuconostoc holzapfelii. Lineage (GTDB taxonomy): Bacteria > Bacillota > Bacilli > Lactobacillales > Lactobacillaceae > Leuconostoc > Leuconostoc holzapfelii. The sequence continues at coordinate 11,364 of NZ_JAAXPO010000006.1, read as the reverse complement.
CCTATACCGAATTGGCGCTATATGTTTGGATTGATGAAAATGATGAGATGCACTTAGTGAACCATCTCGGCATTGATTTAGGAAACACCCCGGAAGAGATCATTACCAATTTGGAAAATCGTCATTTCGACTTAAACCAAGTGCCAGCAACTGACCATCACGGCTCAATGTTTAACCATGAAAAAGTGGTGCGTGATGTGACATCTGATCAACCAATTCGTTATAATGCCAATCCAAAAGAATTGTTTGAAGTGTCTGGTTCTGCTGGTCACGTGGCCGCGCTGGCTGTACGTTTAGATACATTCCCAAAAGATGAGACGACACAAGTCTTTTATATTGGGACGAATAATCCAGATGAGCTCGAAGATATTCGACGGCATATCATGACGCAATTTAAAGCATTGCCGGTTTCAGGAGAGTATATGCATAAGACGGCATATGAACTCGCTAAGCAATACGGTAAAGATTCGCTAATTGTGATTGAAAAAATTGGGACCGGACACTTGCCACAGATGTTTGCCTTGAAAGCTTGGGGTGAACGGTTCTTGAAGCATATCCCGTTCTTTAAGCCTTATTTCCCAGATCGCTTATTGCAAGCCCTCAGTCATCTTTTCCCAAACCAATTGCCCAAACGCTTAGAAACGTATTATGAAAAATACGACCATTATTTGCAACTCAAAATGGCTGGAGATGGTATTGCTGAGGCACGTGACTATCTGGCGTCAATTTTCCCAACTCAGGATGGGGACTATTTTGAAGCAGATGCCAATGAAACCAGTAAGGCAGAAACTCACCGTTATGTGACGGCCGGTGTCGCCATTCGCTACCAAGAATTGAAACAGGATACCATTGACATTTTGCCTTTAGATATCGCGTTTGCTAGCAATGAGTATCATTGGTTCGAACAATTACCACCGGAAATTGAAGAAAAAATTGCCTATAAAATTTACTATGGTCACTTACTTGATCACGTGATGCACCAGGATTATATACTCAAACCTGGTGTAGATGCACATGCATTGAAAAAGGACATGTTAAAAATCTTGGATGCCCGGCATGCGGTGTACCCGGCTGAACATAATGTTGGGCATTTATACTTTGCAGCACCCGCATTGGTCAATCACTACCGTAAGAACGATCCAACGAATAGCTTCAATCCTGGCATTGGCCAACAATCAATGTCAAAATACTGGGGCGAATATTAATCTTTTTTGTTATATCATACTGTTTTTATCGTGTAAAAATGGCATGTTAATTGACATTAAATTACAATTATTATATAATGGTGGCATTAAGATTAAACGTTGAAAAGATGAGTACGGCGAAGCGGATTGATAGAGAGCCAAAGTGGGGTGTGATTTGGCATGAGGCGCGCCGGAATATGGTCTTTGAGTTCATAGTCGTGTCAGCTTTGTGAAGTGAGAATGTCTCGGGTGCGCCCGTTATCGCGACAAGGTATTTCCACGGATGTACCTATAGAGTATAAAGTAGTCATGCTTTATTAAAATTGGGTGGTAACACGATAACCTCGTCCCATAGTCTTTGTTTGAAAACAGAGACTATGGGATTTTTTTGTCTCTCAGACAAGTTACTTCACTTAGTATGCAATCTGGAGTGTAACCAATATGTCGAAAGGTTTTAAAAAATTTTATTATTTGCATTCCAACAAAATGACGACGCAAGTTTATTTGCGTGGTAGTGGTGCGGTAGATGCTGTCATGTAACGCCTGTTTTTTTATGTTAAAAGAGAGGAGTCGTTATGACAAAGATTGACACAATTTATCACACAAAAACTGGGCCTGTGCTATCGTTTGAAATTTATCCCCCGCATCCAACACGACGTCGGGCGTTATATGCAGCCCTGGCCAACTTAGAACCTAAAAAGGCTGGCGTGGACTTTATCAGCGTGACCTATGGCGCTGGCGGGCAAAATAATCAATTGCAGACGCATGACATTGCCGAGACGATTCAAAATGATTGGGGTATTCCTGTATTACATCATTTAACTGGTATCAATCAAACCCCAAACCGTCTACAACAATTATTAGAAAAGATCAGCACAACTGGTATCGAAAATATTCTTGCAGTGCGCGGTGACGTCTCTGAGTTAAGCCAGGGCACGCATGACTTTCCTTTTGCCAAAGATTTAATTCAGGCCATTTCCAAAACCCAGCAGTTTTGTGTTGGGGCTGCTATTTACCCAGAAGGTCACGTGGACAATCCAGCAACTGGGATAAATATTGAAGGCGTTAAAAGCAAGATGCACGCTGGTACTAAGTTTCTCATTTCACAACTTTTCTTTGATAATCAGGCGTTTTATCGCATGCAAGAAACGTTAAGCAGTCAAAGGATCCATTTGCCAGTTTCGGCTGGTATTGCGCCTATTATTAGCCCGCAGCATGTCGAAAAATTAACCTATCTGACCGGATCGTCACTGCCCGCTCAGTTAACAAAGCTTATCCATAAATACCAGCATGATCCTGCTGGCTTTCGGCAAGCAGGTATGACGTATGCGCTTAAACAAGTTTATGACTTAATTGATCATGGGGTCGATGGCATTCATATTTATGCCATGAATCAACAAGATGTCCTCACCACCATGATTCCCAAAATCAACCAATATATACAAAACAAAAAAACTGACGGTCTTTCACCAAAGGAGAACAAACATGCTTGAAACTGTGAAAACATCGAATTTAGGTTATCCCAGACTTGGCGAAAAAAGAGAATGGAAGCAATTGCTTGAATCCTATTGGCGCCATGAAATTGATGACCACCAATTTGAAATCGCCGCTAAACGGTTACGGTTATTAAATCTTCAAAAGCAGTTAGCATTTGGGGTGACACATATTCCAGTGGCCGATAATTCGAATTATGACCATGTGTTAGATACAATGGCTGCTTTTAATCTGGTGCCGGAACGGTTTGGTTCGTATAATCGGCCTTTGCACTTGAGCGAATATTTCGCCGTTGCGCGGGGAACAGACAAAAATGTGCCAGCCGACATGACAAAATGGTTCAATACTAACTACCACTATACCGTGCCTGAATTTGATCATACCCAACCACGTTTATTAGATAATCGGTGGTTACGCTATTGGCAAGAAGCCAAAGATGCCTTGCATATCGATGGCAAACCGGTTATTCTCGGGCCTGTTAGCCTCATCAAACTTGGGAAAATTAACGGCACTTATGTCACTGAGGCCGACCATATCAACACACTTCTGGATCAGCTATTGCCAATCTATGGTGAAGTATTTCAACAACTGGCGGCAGCTGGTGTTTCATGGGTGCAACTTGATGAACCGACACTGGTGCAATTAACCCACGCTGACGATGTGTTGCCTTACCAAAAAATGGCGGCCTATTTACATCGCGTTGCGCCAACAATCAACATTGTATTGCAAACCTATTTTGACGCGATTGATCCTTTCGAAGCTGTGATGAAGCTGCCCGTCCAAGCTATTGGCTTAGATTTTGTCCATGATCATGGTGAAAATCTGAAACATATCCAACAGATCGGATTCCCAAAAGATAAAATCTTGGCTGCAGGGATTATAGATGGTCACAATGTTTGGGCATCAGATTTAACAGAAAAGGTGCAATTGGCCAAAACGCTACAAGGGTACGCGCCTAAAATTTGGCTGCAACCCAGTAATTCCCTGTTACACGTTCCCATCACGACAAAATATGAAGCCGCACGCGATGACACAATTTATCATGCGCTGGCTTTTGCCGATGAAAAAATTAAAGAGTTAGGCATCATTGCAAAGGCCTGCAACCAGCAAGATGTGACCAAAGCACTGACCCAAAATCAACAGGCGCTTAACCATTTAAAATTAGCACCTTTTCGTCATCATCCTAACGTGAAAGCACGTGTCAATGCTTTAGATGAATCACAATTCAAACGCAAATCAGACTATCACACACGGCAAAAGATACAAGCTGCGGCATTAAAATTGCCGTTCTTACCAACTACCACCATTGGCTCTTTTCCGCAATCCGCCACTGTACGCGCAAAACGCGCCGCATGGCGACAGGGTAAGTTAACGGATCAAGCTTACGACATGTTCATTGCCTCGGAAATCAAGCGTTGGATTCGGTTGCAAGAGCGCATTGGCTTTGATGTCTTGGTTCATGGAGAGTTTGAACGCACAGATATGGTCGAATACTTCGGGCAAAAGTTAGGCGGGTTCTTAGCGACAAAGAATGGTTGGGTGCAATCATACGGTTCGCGCGCGGTACGCCCACCAGTAATTTATGGGGATGTTTATTATCAAGAACCCATCACAGTTGACAAATCTGTGTATGCCCAGTCATTAACGGACAAACCGGTCAAAGGCATGATTACAGCACCATTAACCATTATCAATTGGTCTTTTGTTCGTGATGATATCACACGGGCAACTGTTCAAAACCAAATTGCCTTGGCATTGCGAGAGGAAGTATTGAATTTAGAACAAGCGGGCATCAAAATCATTCAAGTTGATGAACCGGCACTACGCGAAGGGTTGCCCTTAAAAGTCCGTCATTGGCAAGCATATTTAGATGCTGCCGTGGCTGCATTTAAAATTACCACAACCGGTGTCCAAGATCAGACACAGATTCACACGCATATGTGTTACTCGGACTTTGATGACATTATCGATACGATTACCAATTTAGATGCAGATGTGATTTCAATTGAAACTGCACGTTCGCGCGGGGAAATCATTGCCGCCTTTGAACGGACGCATTATACAAAGCAAATTGGCTTAGGGGTTTATGATATTCATGCGACTAGACTGCCAAACATTAGTGAAATTGCGGCCAACATTCAACGTGGTCTGCAAGTGATTAATCCAAAACAATTCTGGGTCAACCCTGATTGTGGCTTAAAAACGCGAACTGAAGAACAAGTGATTATCGCACTTACTCGTCTTCAAGCCGCACGCGACCGCGTCGTGCTTAAACATCAAGAGGCATAACTTGCTTTTGGGCAAACCAGCGATTTTTTCTTTCATATTGAGGAAGAGCAAACCATACAGTGGTTTGCTCTTTGTGGTTAAAAAAATGGTGAATCGTGCCATTATCGATACCATAAGTTGCGTAGAATTTTTATTTTATTTTTCTTTTCTTGTGAAAAAATAAATAATAGTAAGCGCTTCCAAAGCCGTTGTATGGGCGTTTGTTCAAATGTTAATTTGTGAAATAACAAAAACAGTGCTATAATATCACTAATAGGTAGCGCTACTTAGATAGAATTTTATTTAAAAGAGAAAAAACGGAGGGATCTCATTATGATCTGGTCATTAATCGTTGGTGCCATTATTGGTGCCGTTGCAGGTGCAATTACAAATCGCGGAGAATCAATGGGTTGGATTAGCAATATTCTTGCTGGGTTAATTGGTTCAGCCATTGGTCAAGGGATTCTTGGCCATTGGGGACCAAGCCTAGCGGGGATGGCACTCATTCCATCAATTATTGGTGCGGTTATTCTCGTACTCGTTGTTTCGGCTATTTTTGGTGTGAAGAATAGACGTTAATACAACTGTTTAAGGAGTGTGATATGAAGAAATGGCAAAAAACTTTGCTAAGTTTACTTAGTATTGGTTATTTGATCGGATTAGCACTCATGCTTTGGCCAAGACTCTTTGCGCAATGCTTGCAACTCTTGCGCCAATGGCATCTGAACCTCGACGGCAATAGCCAAGTTATCGGCCACTATTATGGCTTGACGCTGCTTGGGATCACGTTGCTGATCTTCTTGATGGTTCTGTTCTTGCCATCACAAAAACATGATGTGCCATTGCGCGTCTCATCAAGTGGTCGGCTGGCATTGAGCAATGATGGCATCACGCACTTTATTCAGACGCAGTTATCAGGGGAAGGCTTAACCAACATTCGCGTCAAAATTAAGAATACTCGTCATCGACGACGCTTTCGGGTTGTGGCAGATACTACTTACCAACAACATATGGTCGCAAAACTCCCCCGATTGAAGCAAACATTAACGGACCAATTGACAACTTTGTTGGCAGGCGTCAATGATGTGCCGGTCAAAATTGACATGCAGATCAACCAAGCTAATCACAGCAAGCGCAAAACATCGCGCGTGATCTAATCGTTTGGAGTGTGGAGATGAAAAATTATAACCGTTTAGCGTTGATTGGGATAATGGGTGGTACGGGTTTTCTGTTAGCTACTTTATTGATGGCTTTGGGATTTTTCAAAACACTTTTTATCATTTTCGTGACGCTAGTTGGCACTTATAGTGGCTATTTATTAGATAAACACAATATTGATGTCTTGTCCGTGATAAAAAAGCGCGTCGGCAAGCACCAACAATAGGTCCATTTGGAGGAAATACGCATGGTGACAGAAAATAAAGCAACACAAGACACACAAGCGGCAGCGCCTAAGGGTGAATTGACGTTTGACGATAAAGTGATCCAAAAAGTTGTCGGCTATGCCATTGAAAATACACCTGGTTTGTTAGGTGTTGATGGTGGCTTTGTGGCCAATATCAAAAATAAAATCGTTAATAGCGACAACGCTACGGATGGTATTGAAGTTGAAGTCGGTAAAGAACAGGTCGCGGTTGATCTAAATGTGATTATGGAATTTGGCCATAATGCACATGACATTTACCAATCAATCACACAGGTCGTGGCTAAGAAATTGACCGAAACGACAAGCTTGAACCTAGTTGAGTTAAACGTCGAAGTTGTTGATATTCAAACAAAATCTGAATATGAATCATCTCGCGTGACGTTACAAGATCGGGTAACGGATGCCGGTAATACCTTGAAAGAAAAGGCTGCCGATGGTTATGATAGTGTGAAAAACACCGCCAGTAAAATGACGGAAGACGACGATACGCGTGTTGTCTAACAAGTTTGATCTTGTCCAAATAAGGCAAAGAACCTTTACGGTTCTTTTTTACTAGTCATTCTGACTCGCTTAATCAAGGAGATCCATGATGTTAAAAAATATTTTAAAGTTCACAGTGGCAACATCACTTGTTCTCGGTGGGTTAGTCATTGGCGGTACAATTTTTGCAGCAAAAGAAATTGACAAGGCCGGTGATGAACTGCAAGATGCCATTCACTAATTAAATTCAGGGATTTTGGGGGAACAAATGATGTCAGAAAAAAAGCATAAAATGAAAAAAGCTGGCTTTTGGAGCCGGTTATCTGTTTTGTTGGCCGTTGGCCAATTGTTATTTAGTGTCTATCATGAAATCAAAGACATTAGAAATAAAAAGAAAAGTTGACATTGAGAAAGAGCAAAGCCGTCAGCGCTTTGCTCTTTTTATTTGTATCAAAAATGAATTATGATGTGTGTCAAATCAAGCGCAAAAACGTAGTATTTAACACACGTCAGCATAATTTTTTAGGGGGAGATAGACACTTGCTAAAAGTCATTCGCGCCATTTTGATCAGTACGGTGATACTCACAACGCTACTTATTGTGAATATTTTTCAAACAAAAGACATCATTCGTCTTCAGGAGATCGAGAAGACGGACAAGAGCTTTAATTTTTATATTAAAGAAAATCGGGGTGTTTCGTTAGCTTCGGAACTCACTTTTTTAAAACAACTGTCACATGATAAAAAAGTCACGATTTTTAAAACCGACGTCATTAACACGAATACGATGATTAAGTCAGTCATCTATGATGCGAACAGTTTCCCATATCAAGCATTTGGCCTGAAAAAAACCAATTTATTTTCTAATGAAAATACTGTTTACAGTAATAAACCCAGTCAGGAACGGCATACTCATACGATCATTCCAACTTTCTTGAGTCCGAGGACACTTAAATTACAGACTTTGGATAAAACCTATCAAGATAAAAGTATGTCTATTGTGGGCGCATATACGGTCGTTTTAAGTCGCAATAATCAAGCAGCAGTGTTAGCACAACTTGCGCGTTTTTTTGGTGAAAGTACCGAAAGTTTACAAAAACAAACATCGAAAGGCCGCGTTGGTTTTGTCAATTATCATTTGATCATTTTAGCAGTCATGATTCTATGCCTGCTGTTGATCATGTTTGCGATTAACTTCATTTTGCCATTACATTACATCAAGGCTATCGGCATTAAAAAACTAAATGGTTGGTCTAATAGTGGTATCTTTTGGCAAGAGATCCTAGAAAATATCGGCTGGATTTTTGGCATAAGTTTTGTGGTCGACATAGGTTTGATCATTGTCTTTGACTTTCTACCCAATCTCATGATGCCAACGCTCATAGTCGTACAGTTAACCATCGGCCTTATTCACTTAGCCAGTCATTTGATGACTTATCTTGTGATTAAAAATATGACGATTCAGCATCTATTGAAGAATTTTGTTGATTTTAAAATTGGCGTCTTTATCACTTACACACTAAAATGTTTGATAATGATAGCAACAGTCGGTGTTTTAATGTTAGTCGGGGCTAATGCCAAATCGCTCATGACCAACTACCAAATGAGCAAGCATTGGCAGGCGCATCAAAAAACGTTGACACTTGATTACCTCACGCCAACGGGGTTGGCTGGACAAGACCTAGTTAATAATACATCAGAAAATCAAAAGCGATTTGTTGATTTATTTGCACAACTTGAGCAATCTGTTGCTGCACAATATATTAACGTCGAACATGTCGTCCCAACGAAAAATTATTTTTTATCCCAGCATCACTACGCACATTTGTATCAAAAATCAGATGAATACAACATCGTTCATATCAACCAGAACTATCTGGAAGCGATGCAGTTCCCTTTTCCAAAGGCTAAGCTGCAAGGAAATATCCGGACGTTTTTTGTACCAGAAGCTTATAAAGCTGAACAACAAAAAATGACTCATTTGATACAAAATAGTATTTTCGAAGGACAATCGTTTCAAGATCAACAGCACTTAGACGTTAACACGGTACCGTTTAATATTGTTTACTATAAAGCAAACATCAAGGTATTTCCTTATAATTCAAACATGCCCAGCCAAATCAAGCAGCCAATTTTTGCCTTTTTTAATCAGCAAAATATGTCCTGGTCTGAAAAAGAACTGCTTGCAAATACAGGTTTAAATCATTCACCAATTAAAATCACCAATACTCACAACAATCTTCAAACCATTCAAAAGGTAATTCACCAACAAACAGGGGACAGCAGAATTATGCCAAAGTTTTCAAGTATTGGGTCATTGGTTGGTGATCAGATTGATAGCAATATATCATCATTACAAATTTTAGGCCTCATATTGCTGGCATTGCTCATATTAAATGGCTTTAGTTCATTCTTTCTCACAACAACAATTATCCAAACAAAAAGAAAAATATTAGCCATCCAAAAAATGCATGGCTACAAAGTCAAGGATCGGTATCGCTGGGAAATGATGATTTTTATCGGCATATATGTGATTCAATTCCTCACTTTAGCCATATTTAGTCAATCGTTACTCGTGTTACCAATTGTCATTTTGATATTGTTGATTGATGCCGCTATGGCGTTAACATTTATACTACGGCTTGAAAATAAAAGTTTAAGTACGACATTAAGGGGAGAATAAGATGCCAGAACTCATTAGACTAGCTAACTTAACAAAAAAATTCGGCCAAAAAACGATTTTTTCAGGATTCAACTTAACAGTACAAGAAGGTGAGATTCTAGCCATCACTGGACCAAGCGGCGTTGGCAAATCAACCTTATTGAACATTATTGGATTTATTGATCGTTTTGATGCTGGTATGTACAGTTTTTCAGGCAAAACCAATATCCCAATTAATAGTCAAAAATCTCAGAAAATTATTCGAGATGATTTGAGCTATTTATTTCAAAATTTTGGACTCATTGAATCAGATACCGTTGCTGAAAATCTCAACATCGCTATAAAATATCTCAAGAAAAGCAAGTCAGAAAAAAATCAAATGATTAAAAACATACTTGTTGAGGTGGGATTGCGTGGCTTTGAAAATCGTCATGTCTATGAGCTATCTGGCGGAGAACAACAGCGCGTTGCTATTGCGCGAGCGCTTATCAAGCCTGGTAGATTATTATTAGCAGACGAACCAACCGGCTCACTAGATTCTGGGAACCGCGACGATATTATGGCTTTACTACTGAAAGCAAATCAACTTGGAAAAACGATTATTCTTGTGACACATGACTCAAACGTGGCGAAAATGGCGACAAGGCAAATTGTGTTAAATACAGACTAACATTAAGGCAATGGTCTATTTGTTTAGCATGTGCAAACAATAGACCATTGCTTTTCATAAATAATTCACTTAATTGATAAGAAGCAGAAAATCTTACGTATCACCTATATCACTGACATTGAAATAAAGCGGGGCGTAATGACTTTATACTAACGTTTATTTGTGATTAAAATGCCGTCACAAAGGCAATGAACCTAAAAATGATGTCCACGATTATGATACCTACAAGAATGAGCAATATACCCTAGTAAGTTGGCTGGTCTGGAAGAGTACGTTGAAAAAATTGGAAACAAAATATACTAAGTAATCACGGATATAAGGGGAGTGAATATTCTATTGAACAAGGTCTCGTGAATTATACTAAATACACTTAGAATCGGAATGACATTGGCCTGAACACAAAAAAAGCTACACAGTGGAATACCGATTTTATTTTTTATAATCGATCAAAAAAGTTGGTCAATTTTTTTATGTTTGTGCAATGTTATTATTTATGATCTTATGAAACTAGTTAATAGCGTATAAGAGATGTATATGGATTTTTGTTTTTCACAAGCATTTTTTTGTATTTCCAAACGCTTTTCCAGCGTTTGGAAATAGCAACGATTATGTAAATTTTGATTGGTCCGGTTCAGAAAGAAAAAGCACTCTGAAATTAATTTAGAGTGCTTTTTGCATCTTGATATCTGTAATACCGTAACCACATTTTTGATAAACATGTATGGCTCGTTGATTACTACCAAATACGTGTAAACCAATGGTACGAAATCCCATATTTTTGGCTTCCTTTTCAGCTAATATAATAGCTTTTGAGCCAAAGCCATTGTTTTGATATTGTTTGTAAATTTCAAAATCAAAAATAAAAGCATTTGATTCATTTTCGCTATCAGTTCCTAGCCAAATGTAGCCTATTATATTAATTTCATCATAGATTGAATAAAAATAGTTTCCGGATGTTTCAAGGCCATTTGGCAATAAACGCGTATATGTTTTTTCAGAATTTTCTAAGGCATCATTCATTTGCCAGGTACCAGCTTGAATTTTTTCTTCTGCATATGGCAGATTGTAAAATTAAACCGAACACCTTGCATAAAAAAACTGCAGAGACTTTAATGGTAATTGACTAAAATCAACCATAAAGGATCTGCAGCTTATGTCTTCTAGTTTATCAGCTCACGAAC
>NZ_JAAXPO010000005.1 GCF_012396485.1 Leuconostoc holzapfelii | reverse complement strand
CGTTCGTGAGCTGATAAACTAGAAGACATAAGCTGCAGATCCTTTATGGTTGATTTTAGTCAATTACCATTAAAGTCTCTGCAGTTTTTTTATGCAAGGTGTTCGGTTTAATTTTACAATCTGCCATTTATAAAATTAAGCCATCAGCTAATAAGTTGTTCAGTCATATGAAGCTCTGATCTTTTTATGATTTCCCAAGTCAAATAAAACATTATGATAATGAAGAGATATGGGTTAAATAATAATTTAGGTACAAAATGATACGATTCCCAAACTAAAAAGTTGAGGATTCCCATCAAGATAAAGTATTTTTTCGTTGGCGCGATGAAAAAAACCAAAAAAGAAAATACTGCCGATATAGAGAAATAGTTTTCATGTTGTCCCGGCAAAAAGAACCAAAAAATAAGAGGTGAAATAATTGTTAAATCTAATAGCGATATTTTCAGCCCTACTTCTGATTTAGTTTGAAACATCAAAAAAATAACTAAACAAAAATAACTAAACATCAAAAGAATGCTTATAATTTGAAAATGGCCAAGGTTATTTTGAGAGATTACTGGGAAGTTAACAAACTGATCTTTCCCGTCAAAGATACTCAAAAAGCCATTTTCAGCACCACCCGTACTACTTGTACGTTCTAATAAAGTGCCAAAAGCACTCTCAAAGAGTGTTAGCCCAGCAAAGTACCCTGGCAATGAAGCAGAAATCAAGCCAAGAAAGGAAAATAACGGTGCTAGTTTTTCAATAATTGATGTGTTTTTTAAATTAAATAAGTACAAAAATATATACAGTGGCGCAATATATAACGCCATAGCTTTAAAATAAATTGCAACGCCAAAAATGAACCACGAAAACCCATATTTTTCTTTGAGAAACATAAGTAATGAGAGAAGTACTAGTGCAATATATGCACTATCAGGAAGATTTGTTTTAAGCATATCTCCAAAAAAAGGTGGTATAAACAGAATTAGCATTGCTGCGAATACTGCATTCCATTGCTTTTCTGACTTATTTACTTGAAAATACTTCACAATTAAGAAGGTTACAACAGATGACATAATTGTAAATCCAGCGCCAATACACTTAATTGCTGCTGCAACGCTTGTAACATTGGGATGTACGCCCAGCTTTGTGATAACCACAATTATAAAATACCATACTGAAGTGTAATCAGCATAGTAACGCTGATCACCTATTTGAGAATAAACTTCAGAGTTAATCGTTGCTATTCCATGAAAACCATGCGTCGAAAGATATTTCCACCATGGTAACTGATATAGACTTAGATCATTTGCACTATTTTCGGGGTATAAATTTAATTGAGCAAGGAATATGGCAAACCACACACTTGCAAAAAACAAATAAAAAACAACTTGTTGCTTTTTTATGAAATACTTTATAAGACTGGAAGACATAAGCATACACCTCTATACTTTTACCGTAAATTATATTTACACGTATGATCAAATAATACAAACGATAATAATTAATTATTTTTACATGGCTGAGTTTTGCAATGTTTGAGTTTACTTGCGTTGACGTTTAATAAAATTTTCTAAAATCAATGTCCATGTCACTGCACCTAAAAGAAGTAGAAACGGTAGCATCATATAAATGTAATGCTCTTGCACTTCCCAAAGCAAAATATAGAATAATGACAAGGAATCAAATATGGACAAAATTAGCAATAAAATAGTTTTCTTTTGGAATGACGTACTTGAAAATAAAGTCGTTTGCCTTCTATTTTTGTGTAACAAAAATGGTATTAAGATAAATGAGAACAAACTTGTTAAAGTTGCGGTCATCGTTATGTGAATCATTTTTGGTGTTAAAAACCTGTATGTTGCCTCGTACCAATTTTGTCTCTTTTTATCACTTGCGTTTCTGAAGCTTGAAAAATATTGCATACCAAAATCTGACTTTATGCCAAATAAAATATTCGCCTTATCGCGCCATGTCATAATAATCCCCAAAACACCTAGCGCTTTAATTTTTTTAAACAACTCTTTTTGAATATAAGCTTTTCTTTGGCTAAAACTTACATACTTGTCCGTAATTTGATTAATCTCATTTCCAGACCTTCCACCTAAATAGTAGGCAGTCAAAAGCCACGATTCGGTAGGCATTTGATTATCTTGATTAATTGAAAGTTGGTAATAATTTGTTTTTTCTTGCGTAAACTCTGAAACTCTTTGAGCACCAAATGAAAAAAATAATACTACAACACATAAGAAAGCGATTCTTCGCCACTGTTTCCAAAAAAAGGTGCCTAATACGACAAACACACCTAATAGCGCTACGATAACATTAGGTCTAAGAAATAATGCAATCGACAGATAGAGACCGGAACAAAAAATATTTTTACATAAACCCCAATTAATCGACTTAATGTCTGTTATTTTTGGTGAATCTTCATTGGAATTATAAAATACATTTATCAAGTACTTAATTCCGATAATAAGAAACGGCAGTGAAAAGGTGTCTGAATATCCAATTTGTGTAAACTGCATCAAATATGTCGGCGTGAACAAACAAAAAACAAGCAACACGTTTCTTGCGTTATATCCATATATTTTTTCTGCAATTTTTGACAAAGAATGAAGAGACAACAACATTAAAACTTGTCCAACAATTGCATTCAGTAGCAAAAGATCATTCATACTCTTTAAAAAGTACTTGAACAGAAAATCTATCCAAAACAAGAAAATGGTGATTGGTACATTATTTGGAAAAACACTGAAATAAGTTGACCAGTGTGGATTAGGATAGTTTTGGACTAGTTCAAAAACTTGTTCATTAACATTCATGCTATCGTAGACAGGCGCATAAGGTTGAATTATCAATGCGATAATTGCCATGAATATAATTAACATCCATAACAAAAGTTTAATGATTTTTTCGTGTCTAAACGACAATTTAATTGTCATTGCTGATATCCCTACTAGAATAAAGGCCAGCCCACTATATTTTATGAATGAATACGCCTCAAAGTGGTTATTAAATGTGGCATTCCCATTAACATAATTTCCAGAAAACAGGACACAAAAAAGAATGAGTAGAGCAATCAGGGTTAATACTCCCGCAATTACTTTTTTTGTTTTAATAATCATAAATAAAACATTTTCCTCCTAACCAAACACGCTGCGAACATATACTTTTTTCCAGCTTTCTCCCAGCCGTTAAAATATTATTTATATTATATTTATGGGTGATTTTCACTCACGGGACATGCTGTACTTAATAGAATAAAAAATATCGAACATGGTTTAGGTTTAATCAAGAATGATGAAACAAAAACAACTGAATCGATAATGCACTCTTTCAAATATACTATTTAGCTACTAACTAGTCAAATTTAGTAGGGACTTGTGAAATTAATTCTCAAAGTGGGTTTCAGATTTTCATCATACTTTTGTGTCCAATACCTCATGCATTCTCCGCTTCGGTTGCTTTGAATACATTAAACTAGAAGATTAATCAATAAAACAAATAAAAAGCTACCAGCGGTAGCTTTTTATTTACGAGCTAAATCTGGAATTGGCTTACCAGTCTGAATTGATTGGTTCATCAAATCTTCGATCTCTTGATCTGTAAATTTTGAATCATCAATACCAGCATTTCTTAGAATTCCGCGTGTAGAACGAATTTCAGTAGCTGAAATCGTTACCTGCTGATCTCGACTTTTGAGATTAGCATGATCGTTACTTTCCGGGCGACTATCCATAGTTGAACCTGATTGCTGTGGTGCACTAGATGATTGCCTATTTTCTTGCGACACTTGACTTGATTCTGACAATGTTGAACCTGATGAACTGGTGCTATTGTCAGATTTAATCGACCTCTTCTCTTGATGAGATGTCGTCATTGCTTGAGAATTTTTTGAAGAGGGTTGTGTCCCCTTCATCAACAACACAGCTGCCGCAATAGCGAGGAAGACTAAGATAATAGCACTAAGATACAAAGCTAATCTTCTTTTTTTCAATTTGTAAACCTCCCTGAATAATCAATACTTACGTCTAATGGTATACTCCGTGATAATCCCGAGAAATACTTATTCGAACTGTATTGCCAGGCTGCAAATTGGCTATTATATTGTAAAGCTCGCGCAGCAGCTGGGTTGGTATTATTTGGATACTGCGCAATCCAAATATCATTGGGACTAATTCGATTAGTGTCTACAATATTTCCTGGGCCAATAATTGACTGGTAGGAATAATCGACAACGTTACCATAACCTCGTTGTGCTAGTGTGCTCCGGAATGTATCAAGATCTGCCACCTTATCTCCACTACTATCTACAGCATAGTTCACTTCGTAATCATCTACCATCACAGTATCACTCGGTAATCCCAAAGTCTGGGCATAGTTAGCAAAATAATTTGCTTCATTTGTCGCTTCTGCTTGATTTGTGAACCATGCATAATGGTAGACTGCTATTTTCATACCTGCATTTCTCGCATAACTAATTTGTGTAGCTGCGAATGGGTTTTTATAAGTCGTATATTCTGACAGTTTGACCACTGCCGTTTTGATCCCTGCAGCGTGCAGTGCATTGAAATCTGCTTGCGTCAGATCACTTTGATTAGATGAAACATCAATAAAATCCGATGGTTCCGGCGCCAAGTATGCCGTGCCACCGCCTGGTGCAGCGCTCCCTTTCTTGACCAGCTGAATTTGTAGAGCTTCGATACGCAACGACCTACCTGTGGTCCCTGCATTTTGACCATTGGCTGCCCAGCCTAGCCAACCATAATTTTGCACGTATGTGCGATAATAAACGTCATATACATTACTTAGTGTCCCAGTTAAGTTAAATGTCAATGCTTCCACACGTAAACTTTGACCGGAAGTACCGGCTACCGTATTATCGGCCACTTCTGATTGCCAACCAATATTTTGGACAAAAGCTTTATAGTTTATACCACCAGCAACATTATCTGACAAATTACTGATATTGGCTTTTAGTGCCTCAATTCGCAGAGCTTGACCTGTAGTACCAGATGTTGAACCATTTGATACACTATCTTGCCAACCAATGTTTTGCACATTGGTTTGATAATTAACGCTTGGGTTGGGCTGCTTTGTATAAGAAGAATTAGACGTGTCTCCAGGTGCAGCCTGACCTTTGGGGACCAAAACAACCTGCATGGCCTCTAAGCGATAACCATATCCAACTGTCCCAGCATCCTGGCCATTTGTGGCCCATCCCAGCCAACCAAAATTCTCAGCATGAACACGATAATAAACATCGTAAAAATTCGCTATATTTCCGGTTAGTTTTATTCGGATTGTTTCTAACCTCAAAGATTGACCTTGTGTCCCAGAGAGCTCGCCATCTTGAACCCAAGATTGCCAACCAATATTTTGTATTTGTGTTTGATATTGAATACTACCAGTTGTTGCCGCAGTTTGATTTCCTAACTGAAACATCGCTGCTTCTAAGCGCTTAGACTGACCAGTTGTGCCAGCTGTTTGTCCGTCTGAAACCGAATCTTGCCAACCAAAATCCTGCACATGGGTTCGATACTGTACAGTCGGGCCGCTATTGTTATTATAAAACGAGTTTAATGTACTACCTGGCGCCCCTTGTCCTTTGGGTACTAGGACAACCTCCATTGCTTCCAATCGATAGCCATAGCCAGTTGTGCCAGCTTCTTGACCATTCGATGTCCATCCCAGCCAACCAAAATTTTGGGCATGAACACGGTAATAAACATCATATGCGTTTGCAACAGTACCGGATAGTTTGATTTTAATGGCTTCAAGACGCAAGGATTGGCCGACAGTCCCACTCACACTACCATCTTGTGTCCAGTTTTGCCAGCCAATATTTTGAACATGAGTCTGATATTGAATACTGCCTGTTAAATTACCGTCCAAATTAGACAACTGAATCGAGGTGGCTTCCAATCGCTTGCCTTGCCCCGTCGTGCCGGATGTTTGACCATCCGCCACGTAATCCTGCCAACCAATATCTTGTACTTGTGATCGATATTGAACGCTTGGTTGTTGTGCTGCCGATACTGCTGATTTTTCAGTCAAAATCCCCATTCCAACCATCAACAATATTATCCAGAACACTTTAATATTTGTTTTTTTCATCACATCATCTACTTTCAAAACTAAACTCCACCCATTACTATTCATTGTATCAAAAATAAGTGTTTTTGCACATTGACATTAAAAGCCACCTTCTGAAAAAACAGAACATGGCTAAATTTACTGACAGGGTTAACTTATTTTCTTATATTTAAACATTAGACGTCCAAATGACCAAAACAATACACTAGTTATGGCAAAAAATATCAGAGCAACTGAAGCTTTAAAAAAGGGCGGTTCAAACTGTAAATTAATGGTCGTAGCTTTTTTAGATGCCGGTACTTTAATTCGCACAAGATAGCCTCGCAACGGTTTATCCAAAACGCCCTGCCCACCACTAACTTTATAGCCTGGCCACGCTGTCCTTGAGAAAACAATGTCTGCCGTAGTTTCATGGGGGGGAAGTTTAAACTTTACGCCATAATTACTATTTATAATTTGATCAATGCCATTTACATTACTTGACACGATGCTACCAATTGGTTGACTACTACGAATACGCTGAATGATTGCATAGGACGAGTCAAAAGAAGTTAATTGCCAACCATTAGGCACATTATGATGGCGAACAATCTGATAATAAGCCTTGTGATTCCCCTCATTCCCAACTGCAACAGTATCCACTGCGAGCAAGTCCACCAAAGGCATCTTTGTCTGATCATCTAATTCAAAAAGTTTAGAATAGTTTTTGATAGAAATACGCGTGGGATCACTCCCTCTAAAGTCATCACTAAACTTTTTAAATCCAACAGGGGTGTATACGTTCATTGAATTATTAGCTGTGAGATACCAATCGTTGCCCATAATTGTGTGTCTATTGAAACCTAATACGACTGAATTGCCTTTGAATTTTTCAGCAGTTTTTAAAACTTCAGTCTTTTTGGCTGGCATTTGATAATCAGGATAAACATACGTAATATGCTGATTTTGAATTGCATCATTCTGACGACCAATGACCCGTTGTTGAACAAGTAATGAAAATCCTGACAATGCAATGGTCAGTGATACCATCATTAAAACCGGATGTTTAACCTTCAAATTCACCCATTTTAGGGGAATACTTTTTTTACCACTACCAAGATAAGCCAAGGCACTAACTAGAGCAGCAATAATGATATTAATTATAATAATAGACTTAGTTCGAGCAGGCGTATTTGCAATTTCGAGATAAGATCCCAATACGATGACAAAAATGAACCAGCGCACTCGGGTTTTGTTAAATCGTAGCCCAAGATTATCAATTAGCAAAACAATCATCAACAAGAATAGTTGACCGAAGTAAGCCATCATACGAACTGGAAAACGCAAGGGACCAATATTTGCAGGACCAAAAAGCAGTAAAAACGTTACCAGCATCGGCGCTGACCACTGAATAAAAGATATACGATGGTTCGTTATGAACGCCTTAAATTGACGAAAATCAATGAACACGACCAGTAGCACAAACCAACTAATGTACATAAACGGCAGATAGGTCACGCCACTTGCCATCCACCAGGAGTTCATCTCAGAATAACTGACAGGTGAAAATGAAAAGAACAAATCTGACAAATTAGGTGATAAGAAATTGTCATTGAAGATGCCTTCCGTGTTACGCATCGTCACTGACGAAATTGCGATTCCGGGTAAATATACCGCAATAGTTGTTGCTGCAAGTGCAATACCAAGAAATACCACTTTTCGAGCATGACGCCAATTTTTTTCAACAGCGGCACCAACTAACGCACCCAACATAACTGAAATTAGCATGATTGTCCCAAATACGTAGCCAATTGTTATGATTGCGTAGCCAACAATGAAAACTAAGATTGGCCCAGTCTTTTTACTCAGAAAAAGGCGAAGTACATACCAAAACCAAGGAAACATTGCGGATACCATTAAATCCGTCACCCAGGAAGAAGCACCGGCAAAAAGCGTAAAGCCAACAAATGGTGTTATTATTCCATAAATAGTGGCATATCTCTCCGTTATCGACATCGATTTAGCCAACATGAATGTGCCAGTGCCTAACAAATTTAATAAGAAAATTTTAAATACAGTCGCAAAGATCAAAAAATTGGACGAATGATAAACTGCAGTTGCAATTAGCCAAACGAGCGGATTAAAAGTCCCCCATTGCCCCTCTGCTAAATAATTTCCGGAACCTTGGGCCGCTACATTAAATATCGGCAAATGTCCTTGTGCCAATAGTTTCCCGACCTCATACCATTGTCCAATTGCCCCTCTTTGGGTATCATCTAAAAAATAAAATCGCTTATAAAATATAAGCGGAATCAAACTAAAAATTGTAACAACAACGATTATAAGAGCCAGAGCACCAACTGAATTTTGCCAACGATTCCGTGCTTTTTGTATGATATTCATGATGCGTTTATTCACCAATCTTTTCAGCAATAATATACCTTGGGCGATGTTTAACTTCTAGGAAAATTTTACCAATATATTCTCCAATAATACCAATCGCAACTAATTGCAACCCACCCAACATCCAAATAGATACCATCAATGTTGGCCATCCTGCTGATGTTCTACCAAATGCCCAACCAATGACAATATAAATTAAGCTTAAAATACTAATACCAAAAATTCCCAAACCAACATTGCGAACAAAAGTGATCGGTGAGATAGAAAATGATGTGATTCCCGTCGCCGCAAATTTAATCATTTTACGCAAAGGATACTTCGTTTCACCAGCCTCACGTTCAGCACGAGCATAATAAACTTTCGCCTCATTAAAGCCAATCAACGGGAAAATGCCCCGTAAAAACATTTCACGTTCTTGATAGGCAGAAAATGCGCGTAAAACTTTTTGATTCACAAGACGAAAATCCGCATGATTCGGAATTGAATTCACGCCCAACGCGGACATAACCTTATAGAAACTTTGCGCTGTGAAACGCTTAAAGAAAGTGTCAGATGTTCGATCGTTGCGGACACCATAAATAATATCTTTCCCCTGATTAGCCAAGTCAACCATTTCAACAATGGCTTGCGGATCATCTTGCAAATCTGCATCAATTGTAACCACATAATCCACATCCGCGTCTGTGAGATGTGTCATGCCCGCGATGAGTGCATTTTGATGCCCAAAATTTGCACTAAAACGTAAGCCAAAAACATTGCCATATTTTTCATTTAAAGCATTAACTAGTGCCCAAGTATTATCTTTTGAACCGTCATCAACATATAAAATAAAACTTTCCGCCGATATTTTGTCAGATAATACCATCTCATTCAACAGTTTGTGCAATTCTGCCGTTGTTTTCTCAATCACTTCTTCTTCGTTATACGCCGGCAAAACAATTGCCAATTTTTTTGCTGCCATTTACTTCATTCCTCTTACTTTGTATATCAAAAAGCGCATAGATTGCATCGCCTTTGCCATCAAATTTCCTCGCCACAACACCCAAGTTGTGACGATATTAGGATATTTTTGGTGCATTGTTTGATTCATCCTAATAACATGTTGGCTTTGAACATCTTGTAATTCTGCTGTCCACTGACCTGAACTCACTCTGAATTTTACCCCCACAACTCTATCTGGTACGAACTCACCTGATGCCAAAACGTTTAAATAAGTTTCCAAATCCACAACATACGGATGACTAAAATCCCACCCACCGGCTCGTTCAAATACGTCGCGTTTCATGAGAACCCCACCTGGTTCGCCTAATGCGTTCAGACCCAGTCCAACTACTCGCCGAATGACCATTTCTCCAGGCATTGGTCTATTCAAGCCATATAAACCCCAACTTTTTTTAATAACTTGATTATGGTCATCAATAATTTCACGCAAACTTGCAGTTAACACAGCATTAGGGTTTGATTCTAGTAATTCAAACTGACGTTGCAAAATTCCAGGTAACAAAACATCATCTTGTGGGACCAATTTGATATACCGTCCCGTTGCTTGCTTTGAAATAAATTGCCAATTCTCTTTTGCTGCACCAACTGGTCCAGTATAAATTTTTAAACGTGGGTCTTTTTTGGCAATTTTTTCAAGCAATTCACGTGTACCATCATCTGGTCCTTGAATCGCAACAGACAAATCAATCTTAACCCCTTTTTGGTTCAAAATCGAGTGAACCGTTTCTTCAATAAATGGTCGGGCTTTATAAGCAGGTATTACAATCGAAATATCTAACATTATTTTGCTCTCCTAAATGAAAAAAATTTATGTCCCACAAAACTAATGATCGTTGTGACAATTAAGATTAAGAATTGACCACTAATTGGATCAATATGTCCAACATTAACCAATAGCGGCAATGCAACCAAATTAATAGCATAACTTACTGCATTAATCATCGTAAAACGGACAAGATCTTTAACAAATTGTCCCTTAACACGAAAAGTAACTTTTCGATGAAGATAAAATGCCACAAAATTTGAAGTAATTTGCGAAACAATTAGTCCAATCATATAACCATGAGGCACTGTTTTTAATGATAAAGTCAAACCAGAAAAAATTAAAAATCCAAAAAAAGTGTTGAATCCGCCAACCATCAAGAATCTGAATTTTTCATCCATGATTATTTTTTTTATGTTTTCTAGCATATTAGAGAAATCCTTTCGTGACGGAAATTTCAACAGTGACAAGAGGTTAATCTTCCATCTGTTGGTTGACTAAAAACTGCGCGAGTGCTTCACGCCAGCTTGGAATATCAAAGCCCGTTGCTTTAGCCTTTGCCAAGCTCATCACTGAATGCTTTGGACGATAGGCCTTTTGCGGAAATTCTGCACTGGTCACCGGTTCAACAATCACTGGTTCCCCTTTTAAAATTTCACGGGCAAAGTCATACCACGTGGCTGTATCATCATTTGATAAATGATACGTCCCATAACTGGCCTCAACCTCAATCAGGTGCAACATGAACGCCGCCAATGTTCGCGTCCAAGTAGGACGACCTAACTGATCATTGACCACCGTTAATTTCGGATGTGCTTTGGCCAGGCGTTGCATTGTATACACAAAGTTATTGCCAAATTCACCAAAGACCCAACTTGTGCGCACGATATAGGCTGATGCGCCACTTTCAATGACAGCTAACTCACCGGCCAGCTTAGCGCGACCATAGGCATTTTTTGGGTTCACTGGATCACTTTCCAGATAATCTGCCACGTTAGTGCCATCAAATACATAATCGGTTGACACCGCCACCAGCTTGGCTTGGTGTGCCTTAGCTGCATCAGCCACATTCTTCGTACCATTAACGTTCACTTGCCAATTGGTCTCACGGCCTTCGTCTTCGGCAAGGTCAACTTTGGTGTAAGCTGCTGCATGAAAAACAACGGTTGGGTGCACTTTGTCAAAAGCGGCAAAAACTGCCGCACGGTCAGTAATGTCAAGTTGCTGTGAGGACAACGCCGTAAACGCTAAGCCACGTTCCGTCAATAGTTTTTGTAGTTCTTGTCCCAGTTGCCCATTGGCACCAGTAATTAGAAATGTCATGGCACCCTCACTTATTGATTATTTTGGGCATACTTGGCTTCAACTTCGGCTTTTTCAGCTTGCCACCAGGCTTGGTTATCGGCATACCATTGAATTGTATCTGCCAAACCTGTTTCAAAGTCCGTGTACTTTGGTGTCCAGCCAAGTTCTTCGCGCATCTTGGTCGCATCAATGGCATAACGCAAATCATGCCCAGAACGATCTTGGACAAAGTCAAAGTCGTCTTCAGCCTTGCCCATGTCCTTCAAAATAGCGCGCAATACCGTGATGTTATCCTTTTCGCCGTCAGCACCAACCAAGTAAGTCTCCCCGATCTTACCTTGTGTCAAGATGGCCCATATGGCTGTGGCATGGTCATAGGTGTGAATCCAGTCACGCACGTTTTTCCCATTTCCATACAACTTTGGCTTAATGCCACTCAAAACGTTGGTTACTTGACGGGGAATGAACTTTTCAATGTGTTGGTATGGCCCATAGTTATTTGAGGTGTTAGAGATCGTTGCTTGCAAGCCAAACGAACGCACCCAAGCCCGCACTAACAAGTCAGACCCCGCCTTTGTTGACGAATAAGGGCTTGAAGGCCGGTATTGTGATTCTGGCGTAAACTTTTCACCAGCGCCTTCGCCATGCCCTGGCAAGTCTTCACGTAATGGCAAATCGCCATACACTTCATCGGTTGAGACATGATGGAAACGCTTGTTGTACTTCCGTGCTGCTTCAATCAACGTGTACGTCCCAATAATGTTCGTTTGCACAAACGGTGATGGGTCTTTGAGGGAGTTGTCGTTGTGTGATTCGGCAGCATAGTGAATCACAGCATCTGTTTCCGCGACCAATTGATCCACCAATGGCGCATCGGCGATGTCCCCCACCACCAACTTCACGCGGTCTTCAGGCAAGCCAGCTAAGTTGGCTTTATTCCCAGCATACGTCAACTTATCCAAGACAGTCACGAAGACATCTGGTTGTTCTTCAACAATGTAACGGACAAAGTTTGCCCCAATGAAACCAGCCCCACCAGTTACCAAAATATTTTTATACTCAGTCATGTTTCTCTCCAATTATAGTTGTTCCGGTTGCAACGCCACCACATCTTTAAGTAGTGGATGGTTTTTGTCGGCTTCACTCACTTCGGCATTGGCAACGTCCGCCCATTCAATCCCCAAGGTTGGGTCAGCATAGTTCACAAAAGCATACTTTGGCTTCAATTCTAAGGCCCAGTAATCGTTCACCAAGTATGAGTAAGACACTGTGTCACTCAAGACTTGGAAACCGTTAGCCACACCACGTGGCACAAAGATGCCCTTGCTGGCATCAATAACGGTTTGGTACACGTGACCAAATGAATCCCCAGCACGCAAATCAACCCATGCGCCTAAGACTTGACCGCCGTCCGCCACCGAAATATACTTATCCCAAGGTTCGGCGTGTAAGCCACGCAAAACGCCTTGACGAGAAAACGACACGTTATTTTGCAACTTACCTTCGGCAAAGAAAGTTTCAGGAAAACCAAGTGGTACCATCTTTTCTTTTTGGAAGTTTTC
Organism: Leuconostoc holzapfelii; assembly: GCF_012396485.1. Lineage (GTDB taxonomy): Bacteria > Bacillota > Bacilli > Lactobacillales > Lactobacillaceae > Leuconostoc > Leuconostoc holzapfelii. Next base: position 159,683 of record NZ_JAAXPO010000005.1, on the reverse strand, counting down.
CTTGAACCAGCCACGATTATCGCCATGAACTGGCAAATCAAATTCTAGCATGCCAGGAATGGCTTCAATTTGGCGTGCTGCTAAGGGCTTTTCAAAAAATTCTGCTGTCATGTTATTTCCTTTACTTTAAGCGTGCCTGCTCAGCAGCTGCCAAACGTAACAAATATTGCCCATAATCATTTTTCTTCAAAGGTTGGGCTAATGTTTCTAATTGCGCAAGGTCAATGTAGCCCATCCGATAGGCAATCTCTTCTAGTGAAGCGACTTTGAGGTTTTGTTGCTTTTGAATTGTTGCAATAAATGATGACGCTTCGAGCAAGGAATCATGTGTCCCCGTATCCAACCAAGCAAAACCGCGACCCATCACTTGGACATCTAAGTCGCCGCGGTCAAGATAAGCTTGGTTAATATCTGAAATCTCAATCTCCCCACGGGCTGAAGGTTGCACATTGGCAGCAATTTCCACGACATCATTGTCATAGAAATACAACCCCGTCACGGCATAATTTGACTTCGGATGTTCTGGCTTTTCAACAATTGACAAAGCCTTGCCGTCTTCATCAAATTCCACCACACCAAAGCGTTCAGGATCATGAACTTGATACCCAAACACCGTCGCCCCAGTGGTCTTTTGCGCCGCTTCTTGGAGCTTTTCAGACAAGCCAGCCCCGTAGAAGATGTTGTCGCCTAAGACCAACGCCACCGTGTCATCACCAATAAAATCAGCACCGACAATAAAGGCATCTGCCAACCCACGCGGTTCTTCTTGAATGGCATATGTGATGCTTAAACCTAATTCATGGCCATCGCCAAACAAAGACTCGAATTGTCCCACATACTCTGGTGTCGAAATTAACAGGATTTCTTGAATGCCGGCCAACATCAACACTGACAAGGGATAATAAATCATTGGCTTGTCATAAATGGGCACCAATTGCTTACTAGTCGCCTTGGTAATGGGATAAAGTCGTGTGCCGGAACCGCCGGCGAGGATAATGCCTTTCATGATGGGTCTCCTTCTATTTTATGCATATTTTTTACGAGACGAAGAACTAGTCTCATTTTATTGGTTCACACATACTTTCTAATTATAACATAACTCTGGATATACCAGCAAAAGTCGAGATATTTGCTTGAACATGATGCACTTAGCCGCCACTTAAAATCCTCAGGAAATTCAAACTTTGCCCCTAAAATGGCATAAAAAAACAGTAGATTGACAACCTACTGCTTAAAATATTGTGCCTGTTCAACCGGTGCTAACCAGCGGTACCCAACCCCAACATCGGTCCCGATGTATTGCTGCCCGGCATTGGTCCCAATTTTCCGTCTTAAATGCGCCATCGTCACCCGTAAGGTATCACTTTGTCCTTGAAGCAGGTGCGTGCCCCAAATGTTACGCAATAAGACATCATAAGTTAAGACTTTTTGTGGGTGTTGGACGAATAGACTTAAGAGGGCATATTCCTTTTGTGACAAATGCAATCCCTCTCCAGCTTTCGTCACCGTTTTGGCATCGAGGTCAACGGTGAGCTCACCACAATGTAGTTGTCCTTTACCCACGCCAGTGGTGTCATAAGTACGCGATAAAATAGCGCGGACGCGGGCAACGAGTTCGAGTGGCTCAAAAGGTTTGGTCACATAGTCGTCCACACCAATTTCAAACAGCTTGAGTTTGTCTTGCGTTTGGTCGCGTGCAGTCAAGACGAGCACGGGCACGTGATTCGCTAAGCGAATTTTTTTGAGCAACGCCACACCGTCTTCATCAGGCAAACCCAAATCCAACACCAATAAATCAGGCAACGTAGCCATTAATTGGCTTTGGGTCTCGCGGGCATTGAAAGCTTGGGTCACGGTAAAGCCCGCAGTCACTAATGTTTGTTTGACGACCCGTTGAATGGTTGGGTCATCTTCAACCACTAAGAGTTGTTTTTTAATCATGCTGTTGTCTTGTCTGCTGGGATGCTGAGTTGCATCTCAGCGCCTCCTTGCCAATTTTGGGCCACCAACCGCCCATGGTGCAATTTGGCAATGGTCTGGCATAAGAATAAGCCAATCCCAAGGCCGCGTTGCTGATCGCCGGATTGCATGTTGGGGCGGGTTTGGTGATTAATTTTGGCCAATTGCGCCGCTGTGAACGGCTGGCCAGAATTTTGAATGGTGATGATGGCTTGCCCCTGGGCCACCGTGACAGCAATTTGAATCTGTACAGCATTGCCGCCATACTTCACAGCATTATCAAAAATATTAATCAGCATTTGCTGGAAAATATGCCGTTCGGCCTGTACCCAAATGACCGCATCCGGTAGCGTCAAATCAATTTTGATCTGACTATGCAACCATTTAAATTTTTCAATGGCTGACAAGATCAAATCTTCTACGAGTTCTGGGGTCGTTTCAAACACAATCGTCCCCTGTTGTAGTCGGGTCACGGTTAAAATATTTTCAATCATTTGGATGAGCCAGTTGGTCTCGTGGTTAATATTGGTGAGTAAGCGCTGATTCGACAACGATTGCGTTTGATCCTGGCGCAACAATTCTGTACTGGCCAAAATCCCCGTCAACGGTGTGCGCAAATCATGTGACACCGACTGAAGCAAATCACTTTTTAAGCGGGCATCAAGTTTTTCTAACGCATGTCTTTGCGCTTCTTGCCGTAAATAGAACGTTTTTAATGCCGCTGATAACGGCGTCAGAAAGCGTTCAAGTGCGAGGCGATCAGCCAACGTAAAGGCGTCGCCATCACCAACCAAAATGCCTAACGTGTGACCTGGATAACCAATTGGCAGATAAAATGCTTTTTTCCCAGCTAAAGTCTCCGTCCCAGCACCAGCCGGCAACCCGTGATGCCAGACCCACTGAATGACCTCGGGACCATCGGCATCTTGGTTGGGCATTTGACCAACGAATTTTTGCCGTTGGAAATATATGGCCACCGATCTTTTGAAATAATTTACAATGGCCTGTTGCGTCAAGGTACTTAAAGCTTCTGGTTGATCATCTGTCAATAACTGTAAGCTCAAGTCCGATAAGACCTGGTTTTGCGTTGCCGCCGATACCGAAACAGCCATTTGCGCGGTCACTTTGGACGTCAAACTACTAATTAAGGTTGCCGACACAAACATGGCTAAAAAGATGATGCCATACCCATTTTGATAAAACTGTAACGAATAAAATGGACGGACAAACAATAAATCAAAGAGCAGTACGCTCACCGCTGTGGTAGCTAACCCGAGAAAATAGCCCTGAGTAAAGCGAGAGACAAAGATAATCCCTACAAAATAAAACATGATTTTAAGCGCATTGTCGCTTGTCACATAGGTCATGCCCCCGTTAATTAAGGTCACCGCCACAATCATCCCCACCGCAAACCAGACATCGCGCCGTTGCACGGACAAAGTTAATTTTTTTGGCCAACCAAGTAGCCGGTGTATCGGCGAAACTTGCGAACGGTTTGGAATAATTTGAATATCTAGTGCCGGGAGTGCTGCAAGGATTTGATCTTCGATATCTGCGCGGCCAAATTGATACCACGCACGCGTCACGTGTTTACCAATAATCAAATTAGCGACTTGGGTTTCTCTAATATAAGCAATCAGGGTTGCCACCACGTGGTCACCCTGTAAAATCACGGTTTTGGCCCCTAATTTTTTTGCCAAATTAATATGGCGTTGTACCGTCGGTGCCAGATTTTTACCTGACTTCTGAACATGGACCACCGTCCAAGGGGCATCAAAAGCACTGGCTTGCCGATAAGCCCACCGAATGGCATTTTCAGAACTTGGGGCTGGACTAATCGCCACTAAAAAATGCCGGATTTGTTGGCCTTGTTGTGCGTTTTGTTCGCTCAATTGTTGCGTGCTTTGCTGCAAGGCAATTTCACGTAACTGAGTTAATTTCTGTAACTGAAAGAAGTGGTCTTGTGCGCGGGCAACTTTGTCTGTTGGATAAATCAGACCCGCCGTTAAGCGGTTCAAAAGGACTTTGGGGTCAATGTCGATTAATTCAATGTCATCGGCTTGATGCAGCCAGGCATCTGGCACCGTCTCTTGGACATCAACGCCCGTGATTTGTGCCACGAGGTCATGGAGGCTTTCGATGTGTTGGACATTGATTGTGGTATACACACTGATGCCAGACGTCAAAATTTCTTCAATATCTTGGTAGCGCTTTTGGTTCCAAGACGCCGCATTGGTGTGTGCTAATTCATCCACCAACACCACATCTGGCCGTCTTTTGATCACGGCCGGCACATTTAACTCGCCTAACAGCGCGGGTTGACCCACCGGCAGTTTTTCAGGTATTTGCTCAAAGCCTGAAATAAGCGCTGCCGTTGCCGCGCGACCATGTGATTCAATATGGCCAATCACCACGTCATCCCCAGCCGCTAAACGCGTCTGTGCCTCCTCTAGCATCCGGTATGTTTTCCCAACACCTGCGGCATAGCCAAGAAATATTTTTAGACGCCCACGTCGTTGTGCCACAATGTCTTGTAGCCATGCCTCAGAACTTTTGACCATAGTTTCCTCAATTTATTTTGTTTGCGCGACCAATCGTTGGAGGGCAACGTTTAAAGTGACAACGTTCACTGCCGGTTCCCCAAATAAATTGGCCGCAGGCGGCGTTGTTTGTGCTGCAATCAGCTTGTTGACAGTTGCCACCGATAAATGGTTAACCCGGGCAACCCGCTGCCGCTGATAATTTGCGCCCGCCAGACTAATATAAGGATCCGTTCCACCAGGTGACACGTTTGCCAATCGCCTGTTTTTCCGCCGCGCTGACGGCGGAAAGATTCGACACAACGGTCGGACGCCCAATGAAGAAAGCAGGATTTGTCGTTGTTTGGCCAACTAGTGCTGAACCCACAATCCGGTGGTTTTTCATGATGAGTTGCCCGTTGGCTTGAGTCGGCATGAAAACTTGTGCCAGCACAGTCGTTATCCCAGTATACATCACGACACACACCGTCAGCAAAAACATTAAACTACCCGCTTGCCTACATATTATCTTAAACATATTTTACCTCATTTCACGCCAATAATCGTTAAGATCATGTCGAATATTTTGATGACAACAAATGGCAAGAGTATGCCACCCACGCCATACACCAACAAGTTTTGGCGCAATAACTGTTCCGCACCTAATTCGCGATAGCGAACACCCCGCAATGCGACGGGAATTAAGCCAATAATGATCAATGCATTGTAGAGCAATGCGGCTAAAATGGCTGTTTTAGGACTGGTGAGGTGCATGAAATTAAGCACAGCCAATTGCGGGTAAAGCCCGACAAATAATGCCGGTAAAATGGCAAAATATTTAGCCAAGTCATTGGTAATACTAAAAGTGGTTAGAGCGCCGCGCGTCATCAGCAATTGCTTGCCCACCGCCACAATTTTAATCAGTTTGGTTGGACTAGAATCCAAATCAATCATATTACCCGCTTCTTTAGCGGCGACTGTCCCTGTATTCATTGCCACCGCAACATCAGCTTGCGCCAAGGCAGGGGCATCATTGGTGCCATCCCCAGTCATAGCGACCAAATGCCCGGCTTGTTGATACTTTTTGATCACAGCTAATTTGGACTCGGGCACTGCTTGGGCGATATAGTCGTCCACGCCAGCCTCGGCCGCAATGGCGGCGGCTGTTAACGGATTATCACCGGTAATCATGACGGATTTGATCCCCATCTTGCGTAAGGCATGTAAGGCATTAAACTGATCGCGCACACCTGGCTTGACAATATCTTTGAGCGCAATCACCCCCAAGACAGTGGCATTTTTGGTGACAACCAAGGGTGTCCCACCATTTTTGGCGATTTCTTCAGCAAAACTGGTCGCCTCAGCCGGCCAACTTGCGCCTAATGACAAGATATAGTGCTGCACTGAATCAGCGGCACCCTTACGATAATGATCAGTTTGGATATCGACCCCACTCATTCGTGTTGCCGCTGAAAATGGGACAAATACAGGATCCGTCAAGTGCTTTGTATCAATTGTCATCTGAGAGGTCTCACGTGCCAAATTGACCACACTACGCCCCTCTGGGGTCTCATCTGCCATTGACGATAGCAGAGCAGCTTCGGCCAAGTCATGTGCTGAAACACCTTGAATCGGTTTAAAAGCCACAGCTTGTCGATTTCCCAGGGTAATCGTGCCCGTTTTATCCAACAATAAAATATCCACATCCCCAGCCGCCTCAATAGCACGGCCACTTTTTGCTAAGACATTTTCTTGGTTTAAACGACTCATCCCTGAAATACCAATGGCTGACAACAAAGCGCCAATTGTAGTGGGTGCCAGACACACCAACAAGGCTGCCAAATTAGCAATCGTAATCGTTTGGGCCGCTGCTTTGCTATTGGCAAACTGGCTAAAGGGTAACAAAGTGGCCACGACAATGAGAAAGATAATCGTCAATGTCACCAATAAAATTTGTAAGGCAATTTCGTTCGGCGTTTTCTGACGCTTTGCGCCTTCAATCATATGAATCATTTGGTCAAGAAAGGATTCCCCAGCCCGGGCTGTAATCTTCACTTGTAAATTATCCGATAAAACGGTTGTGCCACCAGTGACCGAACTCCGATCACCACCGGCTTCACGAATCACTGGTGACGATTCACCCGTAATGGCGCTTTCATCCACCGCAGCTGTGCCCAGAATGACTTCCCCATCCATCGGGATCACTTCACCGGCCGTTACCTGGACAATATCGCCCGGTTGCAGGTCATCAGAGGTAACATCGACAGCCTGCCCACTTTTATCCAGCCGATGTGCTAGCACCGCATGGCGGGACTTTTTCAGACTTTCGGCTTGCGCACGACCACGCCCTTCTGCCACGGCATCAGCATAATTGGCAAACAACACTGTGGCCCATAAAATGAGCGTAATCGCCACATTATAACCAAGCGCCTGCTGGTTAACGCCCATGATCGCGTTCAACACATCAATGACTGTCAATAAGATGGCCCCAACATAAACGACAAACATGACTGGGTTTTTGATTTGTACTTGCGGTTGACATTTTTTCACCGCTAAAAAAATATTTTGCATCATATTCTCCTTACCTTGCCGTGAGAAAATCGGCAATTGGCCCCAAAACAAGTGCGGGCACAAAATTCAATGCCCCTATCAATAAGATGATAAATAGCAATAGTACGGCAAAGAGACCAGTATCTGTCCGTAAAGTACCACTTGAAGTCGCCATTTGCTTCTTCTTAGCCAAATTGGCCCCCAAGCAGACCATCGCAATGAGTGGCACAAAGCGTGTGCAGCCCATGAGTACGGCCCCAACCACGTTGACCATCAGTTGATTGCCATTAAAGCCACCAAACGACGAACCATTATTATTGCCCATTGATGAAAAAGCATACAAAATTTCTGAAAAACCATGCGCGCCAGTGTTGGTCAAACTTGCCCCAATCCCCGGCCAACTCACGGCGATAGCGGTACTGGTTAATGTCAAAACAGGGGGTAAAAGAATGGCTAATGAGACCATTTTCATATCATAAGCCGCAATCTTTTTACCCAGATATTCTGGTGTCCGGCCAACCATTAAACCACTGATGAACACAGTGAGTAGCACAAAGCTTAACATGCCATATAAACCAGAACCAACACCACCAAATACAATCTCACCGAGTTGCATCAACAACATCGGAATGAGCCCACCCAATGGCGTGAAACTATCTAGCGACGCGTTCACTGACCCATTGGAAACAGCGGTCGATAAAGTATTCCATAACGCTGACAACCCAATGCCGTTGACAACATTCTTGCCTTCAAATGCCGTTGATCCAGCCACCCCGGCGACGTGCTGACCAAGATGTAATTCAGACAACGTCGTCCCAATAATGGCCAACACTAAAATGCCTAACATCACGGCATACAAGACAAACGCCTGCCGGCGACCGACCATTTGGCCAAACATGACCACTAATCCAGCGGGCAGCAGGACAATCGCTACACTCTCAAATAAATTACTTAAACCTGTGGGATTGTGAAATAATGCACCGGCATTTGCACCAAAGAAGCCACCGCCGTTACTCCCCAACAAAGAAATAGCAAACTGGCTCGAAGCTGGCCCGGATGGCAATTGCGTCCCTTGCACCAAATGATTGGCAGCAAAATTCTGCACACCGCCTTGACTCACAATCAATAACGTTAAGACAACGCTCAGTGGGACAAGAACATATAAGGTAAAGCGCGTCACATCGACCCAAAAATTACCAATCGTGGCACTTTCCTTGCGTGAAAAACCGCAAATGACCGCCAGTAAGCCTGCGACCCCAACAGCTGCCGAAACAAAATTCTGGGTGGTCAACACCATAAATTGTGATAAGTAAGACATCGCTGTTTCGCCGGAATAGGCTTGCCAGTCCGTATTCGTCACAAAGCTCATGGCTGTGTTCAAGGCCAAATCCCAAGGGACGTTATGCGCGTGATTGGGGTTGAATGGCAGCCACTGCTGTGTCATCAATACCCCCATGACAACAGCAAGACTGATGGCACTAAATGCCACAATGGCCGCCACAAATTGGCGGCCCGTCATGTCATCAGGCGTATCAGGATACCCGAGAAAGCGATAAATGCGTTTTTCAACTGGTTGGAAAACCACGCTTAACCAAACTTTTTGACCCGTCATCACAGCAGCAAGATAACGCCCGAGCGGGATAGAAAGACCAACAATCAGGCCAATAATTAAGACATCTCGCCACCAAATCATGATCGATCTCCCCACATTAAAATGTAAAATAAATAACTCACTAAGCCAACAACGACCAGTCCGCCTAATAACGTCAACAGCATGGTGATGTGCCTCCTTTTTTTGATAACGTTATCTTAACAACTGGGATGTTAAAACGGTGTTAACGTCACAAAAAAACAACAGGCACAGTGTGTCTGTTGTTTGTGTAATAATGTTTTTTAAGCTTCGTCATACCATGGATAGTGGTACATCTCTCCGGCTGGTCGATCAGTCCGTTCATAGGTGTGTGCCCCAAAATAATCACGTTGTGCTTGAATGAGGTTAGCAGGCAAGACCGCTGAACGATAGGCATCATAGTAGCCAATCGCTGCTGAAAGTGAAGGTGTTGGAATACCTGCTTGCACAGCTAGGCTAATCACCCGACGCGTGGCTGCTTGATAGGAAGCCGCAATATTTTGGAAATAATCATCCAATAATAAGTTGTGTAAATCAGGTTGTGCTGCATAGGCATCCGTAATTTTTTGCAAGAATTGGGCCCGAATAATGGCCCCCGCACGCCATAATTGTGCCAGCTCGCCAAATGGCAAATCCCACTCATAAAAATCAGATGCCATGCGTAATTGATCAAACCCTTGCGCGTACGACATAATTTTACCGAAGTAAAGTGCTTGACGAATATCTTCTTTCGTCGCTTCAACATCGCCGGTAAACTTAAAGTCCGGACCAGTCAATACTTCAGCAGCAGCTAAACGGTCGGCCTTCATGGCTGACAAATAACGCGCATAGACAGATTCTGTAATTAAGGATTGTGGCGCACCAATCGCCAATGCTGATTGGGATGACCACTTGCCAGTGCCCTTATTGCCCGCGCGATCCAAAATAACGTCGACGATGGGTTGTCCGGTACCTAGATCATCGGTCCGAGTCAAAATATCGGCCGTAATTTCTGTCAAATAAGAATTCAACTCACCCTGATGCCAATCCAAAAATGTTGCCGCTAACGCTGATTGATCAAGTTGCAGCACACGCTTTAAAATATCATAAGATTCAGAAATGAGCTGCATATCGCCGTACTCAATCCCGTTGTGCACCATTTTAACATAATGGCCCGCACCGTTTGGCCCAACATAAGTCACCGTCGGCTTACCATCTTCTGGCGCCTTGGCTGCAATTTGAGTCAAAATTGGCGCAACCAGTTCATACGCCTCACGTTGGCCACCTGGCATTAAAGATGGGCCTTGCAAAGCCCCTAACTCACCGCCGGAGACGCCCATCCCAATGAAGTTAATCCCAGATTGCGCCAACTTTTCAGACCGACGCATAGTATCTTCAAAGAAAGTATTCCCACCATCAATGAGCATATCCCCAGCAGTTAAGTGAGGCAAGAGTTCATCAATGACGGCGTCTGTGCCTTGCCCGGCTTTGACCATTAACAAAATACGCCGTGGCGTTTTAATACTGGCGACAAAATCAGCGACCGTTTCACTTGGGACAAATTGTTTTTCGGGATGCTTAGCTACCAAATCAGCTGTGCGCTCATAAGAGCGGTTATACAACGCCACTTGATAGCCGCGTGATTCAATATTGAGCGCTAAATTACGGCCCATCACTGCCAAGCCAACGACGCCAAAATCTGCTACTGTCATACTTACCTCTTTCTGGTTCAATTTAAAATTTAGATCCTGTAAACGTTTTCAATATAGTCCCATTAATTTTAAAAGTCAAGCACTTGTGTATGATGTAACAAGTTAATTTTAAAGAAAAAGCTATTGCAACATTGCTGCAATAGCTTTTTTCACTTCACGCCATGTGCCACATCGGCATGATAAATATAGTCTCTCGTCATCGGCAACTCAGCCCCTGATGGGCCTTTTGTTAACAGATATTGGACAACATCGATATTCCCTGCTTCAAACGAGGCAGCGCAAGCTTGCAAATACAAATCCCACATGCGATAAAAACGTTCACCATATCGGGCAATCACCACTTCACTAACATCATGAAAATTCTGCGTCCAGATTTCAAGTGTTTTTTGATAATGACGGCGTAATGGTTCTAAATCATCTACCTGTAAGGCAGTATGCATAATATGGGTGAGATTTTCAGCAATATTTGGAATATAACCACCTGGGAAAATATATTGGTTAATCCATTCATCTACGCCAGCGCCTTCGTGTTGCCCTGTAATCCCATGAATTAACGCTGTCCCATTTGGCACCAGGCGATCACTGACTTGCGCAAAGTATTCACCAAGATTTTCCTTCCCGACATGTTCAAACATTCCCACCGAGGTCACGTGATCATACGTTTGCTGAATTTCACGATAATCTTTCAGAAAAACGGTGACTTGATCTGTTAAGCCTTCATCAGCAATGTTTTGATTCACATAATCATATTGTTGTTGACTCAAAGTCACCCCTGTTGCTTTTAACCCATATTCCTTGGCGGCAGTAAAAAGCAACGTACCCCAACCACACCCAATATCGAGTAGTGTCTCGCCTGGTTGTGCGTTTAATTTGTTTAAAATGTGATGAACTTTGTTCCATTGCGCGTCTTCAAGGGAATCCGAGTCGCTGGCAAAGTAGGCACACGAATAAGTGAGTGTCGGATCAAGCCACATCTCATAAAAATCATTCCCAATATCGTAGTGACTTTGCACATCTGTTTTACTTGTTTTTTCTGAATGGGAGCGTTTGGGTAGGAATTTTTTAAACTGCGCATTGTTTAAAAAACTATCCTTGGATTGGTAAACGGCTGTCACGAGTTGTTGCAGGTTCCCTTGAATTTCAATCGTACCAGCCATGTACGCTTCACCAAAAGTCAGCGAAGCGTGTGCCATAATGTCCTTAATGGGGATGAGCTCATGGAGTATAATTTTTGCAATGGGTTCTCCCTCACCGTAACTCACTTGCTCACCATCCCAGAATTCAACGTCGATTGGGGCGTTAAAACTTGCTTTGAAAATTTGCTTATAGATTGTTTTATCTAACATGTTTTCCCCTTTGCTTTATACCTTGCATTGTAGAAAAAGACGATAGAAAAGTCAAACCAAAAATGATTAACGTTTGCCATTTTGTTATAAACTGCCCTTTTGTTTGGCAATCAAAAAAGACGCTAGCGCGTCTCTTTAAATCCTCTTTTATTTTAAAACATCTGCCCCCGCCTGACTCATCACCGTAGCTTGTACTTGATTAGTCGGTGTTAAAATGGCTGGTGCCGTGGGTTGCCAAGTAATTGGCGCAGTGTGGCTTAGTGTTGAGGCACTCACGCTTGCACCATTAAATTGCGTACCAGAATCAGACAATTGTGTGCCTTTAAGCTTACTAATGATGTCTGGAGCCGACGCATTCGCAATATTTAACACATTGTTTTGGGCGGCAATTTGGGCGTTTTTACCTAAGCCCCAAGCATACTTAAATTTGTATGAGCTCGTGCCATCATTTTGGTATAAGTTGTTGACCACTTGCACTTCACCATAGCGTACACGTGGTGTTCGTTGCACCGTATTTTCAAACAAATTATGTGTGACCGTGACGTGCAATTTTCCCGCATCAGTGGTTTTCGTGTCACTGTTACCAATCAACATGGTTTTATCGTGGTTTCGGTAAATATTGTCCGAAACCGTGATATTATTTGCGCCATTCGTGAAATCCGTGTCCCCATCATGGTGTTGATACTCACGTCCATAGTAGGTGCCATTTTGCGCATCCGGATGCGTCCCATCATCAAAGGTATTATGGTCTAACCAGACGTTACTTGCGCCTTGGACAGAGATCGCATCATACTGGGAGTTCCAATTTCCCGTACTTTCATCCGTTGGATCCCATTGTGGAAAATCATCATATGGTGTTTCAAAATAAAGGTTGCGAACAATGACATTACCTTTTTGAATCACAAGGTTACCACCAATAAACTGGGCGCCTGGTTCACCGATGATCGTCGTGTTAGCTGGTACTTTAACGACAACTTGGGCGGCTTGGTTTTTTTGCGCTTGCAAGCGATCAGCTTCTTGCACACCACTCAATTTTTTCTTGCCCCAAGTACTTGGCGCATAGGCCGCTAAATAGCGCTCAAAATTATACCCAGTACCTTGCGCATAATCTGCTGCGGTAAGCGTTTGTCCTTGGTCATTGACATTCATGTCAATTTTACCAGAAACGTAAATAATTTTCGGGGTCGCGTTATTTTCACCACCCAAGGCTTTTAACAACGACGCACGATCTGTGACCGTATAGGTATGTGCCGCAGTAGCCTGGCTACCACCGGTCGTATTGCCACCAAAGCCACCAACAGTGCTGGCTGTTTGGGCTGCATAACCAGACATGTCTGCGTGCACGTCGCGCAACCCAGTCGTTACGGATAATGCAAGCATTCCTGCCATCACAGTTGCTGAAAACAACTTTGAGCGTTCGGCTTTTTTCATTATTTTTCTCCTGTACTTTGAAAACCAAGCGACAAAAATTCTAAATGTAATACATCTTATTACAAGAGTATTGTAACCCGAAAATCGTTCAGGCGCTATCCTTTTTTGTGGATTATCCGCCACTGTAATATTCTTGACAATTGAAAAAACCACGACTTGCGTCATGGTTTCAAATGCGTGGCGTTGCCATGTTTTTATGCGTCAGTTTTGTCCGCTTGTGCCAACGCCGCTTGGGCGAGTAGGTTCAAATAATTAAATGGTCGATCAAACCATGGTTGGAACAGCATATCGACAAATGCTAAGTCGGTCAAAGTCATACGATTTTGAATCGCAACCGAGGCAGTATTTGCAGATTGTGAAATATCGTATTTACTTTGTAGTTGCACACCTAAGATGCGCTGGGTTGTCTTTTCCCAAGTAATTGTCATTAAAACAGGCGCTGTTGATGACATGAATTCTGGTCGGAAATTATCTGTCATTGTTAAGCTTGCAGCGTCTAGGCCAAGTTCTTTAGCATGCGCTTCAGTTAAGCCAGAAGAAGCCATGTTTAAATCATATAACTTTAAACCGGACGTTGACTGGGTTCCCATGTACTTCACCGTTGGCTTCACGAGGTTATAACCAATCAGTGTGCCTTGCCGGACCGCGTTGGTCGCCAATGGAATGTAGGCGTTTTCGCCAGTTGGATTGTAGTGCACAGCCACTGAGTCGCCCGCAGCATAGACATCAGGTTGACTCGTTTGCATGTAGTCATTCACCAAAAGAGCGCCGTTTGGCATCATGTCCAGTTGACCAGCAAATAGTTGTGTATTTGGTCGAAAACCAACAGACATCACGACCAAGTCCGCTGCAAATTCTGATTGGTCAGTTTTTACGATGACTGCCTCAGGTGTATTTTCAAAGCTTTGCACAAGTTGACCCGTGGCCACTGTGACACCATGTGCAGTAAATAAGTCGGCGACGTTCTTGGTAAACGCTTCATCAAAGTATCGATTTAAAACCGTTGGTTGATTATCAATTAACGTGACTTCACGGCCTTTCACATTGAAAGCTTCAACGAGTTCTGTGCCAATGTAACCACCACCGATAATCACGACACGTCGAATCTTGGGATCATTAGCGTAACTAATCAAAGCTTTAGCATGCGTGTAATTCTTTGATAAAACAATTCTCTCATCTTCAATGCCTGGAATTGGTGGCACAACTGGCCAAGAGCCGGTGGTAGCAACCAACTTATCATAAGATACTGTTGTGACAGTTTGTGTCGTCAAATCGGTCACAGTAACCGTTTTATTTGCTGTGTCAACTGCCGTCACTTCGTGTTTCATGTGAATGTTAGCACCCAAATCACGCAAGATTTCAGGTGATGAATAGAAGAGATCCTCAATGTTTTTAACTTCACCCTGCACGGTTAACGCAATACCGCATGATAAAAAAGACACATTATCATTCTTCTCATAAACATCAATTTCAGCCTCTGGATAATGGTTTTTAATTGATTTGATTGTCGCAGTTCCTGCGTGGGTTGAGCCAATAATAACAACTTTCATGTGTATCCTCCATGAGAACTTTCCGTTCTTGATGTTTTTATTGTATAATCAATTTACCCTAAATAAATTGACTTATGTCAAGAAAGAGTGAAAAATGTCACATTCTGAATTTGCCTGCGTTAAAGCAGCCCCAATCTTTTCACAGTTATCAGAAGATTTAATCACCCAACTAGTCAATATTTCCGTTCACCAAAAAAGTTACCCTGCCGGCAGTTATATCTATGAACCAGATGATGATTTATCTGCACTCATCTTGGTTGACTCTGGTCAAGTCGACATCTTTAACGTCAACGACAATGGTCAAGAATTATTGCTCTATTCCTTACACGCGCATCAAATGGATATTGAAGCTGCGTTATTTACCGATACCAGACACCATCACTTTGCCCGCGCCAAAGTGGACTCACACGTGTGCATGATTCGACGTGCAGATTTTCAAAAATTATTACACGCTAATACCGACCTCGCCATTAGAATGCTTAACACCTATGGTGAACGACTCACGGCACTCGAACAACGACAAATCAGCTTATCGCTTCAAAACGCTGATGAACGCTTACTACAATATCTCCAAGATATTGCCGCTTCACAGCAAACCAATACTTTCCATCTCACCGTCACGAAAAAAGAACTGGCCGCATCGTTACAAATTGCCCCAGAAACCTTAAGTCGTCTGTTGAAAAAATTAACTTTAAGTGGCGTGATTATGCTCAATAAGCGCGAAGTAACTTTACTCTAAACAAAAAGAACGATCTGACGAGATCGCTCTTTATTATTTTTCCCAGACAAATTGACCATCAAAGACTGTGGCAACTGTTTCCACAGTTAATAATTGATCAGGGGGAGTTGTTAACAAATTTTGACTTAGAATTGCCAAATCAGCAAAATAACCCGGTGCAATCTGGCCAACATTTGTTTGCTGGTTGGCTTGCGCCGCGTGTAGCGTATGGGCAGTAATGGCTTCGCCAATCGTAACAGCTTCATCAAATCCCAAACCAACCCCAGCCTCATTGGCCAGCGTCCGACGCGTGACCGCTTGGAAAATAGTCTGAATCGGTGTTTGTCCGATCACGACTGGTGCATCCGTGCCAAATGCCAGAGTTGCGCCATGATCAATGAACTTGCGGAATGTAAACATCCAAGGTAACCGTGCCTCACCTACTTCTTTCCAAAGGCCTTCATAACTAATCAAAGCATGACTTGGCTGAACGGATAGAATCGCGCGAGAATGCGTGAGACGTGGCAAATCTGCCGGGTTAAAAACTTCCAGATGTTCAATCACATTGCGCTTCCCTGGCGACATTGGAAAAGCTGCTTCGGCTGCTTCAAAGGCCATTAAGGTTTCCCGGATGGCACGATCCCCAATGGCATGGACACGGATCGGTAAATCTAGAGCGTTTGAACGTTTGATCAGCGCATGCAACGTCTCATCAGGTAACATGGGGGCACCCTTTTCACCTGAACCCGGGAAATAGTCATCGACCATGTAGGCAGTTTGCGTACTCGTTACCCCATCATAAAACTGCTTAGTTCCAGCAATTTGCACGCGATCAGAGTTTTCAAACTCAGCCAGCAAATGTTGTAAACGCGTTTCATCCTGGCGCATCCCAGGAAAAAGCGCCGCCCGAACGGTCATGTCATTTTCAATGGTTTTGAACAAGTCTTCATTAATCAGATCTTGATCGGCACGGCCAGATACGGCTAACACACCGACACTCGTGACACCCTGTTGATTAAGCTCACGGAAATAGGATAAATAGTTTTCCGGCATGCTAGCCACCAATGTTGCCAGCACTTGGTTTAAGACGTGCGTAGCAATACCTTCGGTGAAGAAACCAGTCAATGCCCCAGTAGCGTCACGGAAAATTTCACCGCCAGCCACCGCCAGATCCTTTTCCGTGACGTGAATTTTAGCCAAAGCCTTGCTATTGAGCCAAATGGAATGCACATCTCCAGCCACTAACATGACCGGGATATCAGCTTCGATGGCATCAATATCTGCAGCTGTTGGCGTGCCGGCAAGGTCGAACTCACTAGCATAATAACCCATTGGGATTTTCCAACCAGCAAATTCGGGTACCTTTGCGACTTGGGCTAAGACTTCCGGCATTGTGCCGTAATCAATTGGTGTCAATGCCCCCGCCTGGACCAATGAAATCACATAAGTATGCTGATGAGCATCCACGAAACCAGGGACAATCATTTGTGCCCCAAAATCCCGAACAACATCAAATTGGGCCTCATCAACCGGTGTTCGATAAACGGCACTAATTTTTTGCCCAGAAATCGCGATTGCGCCGGCAAAGGTTGATTGTGTTGCCACATCAAAAATTGCCTCACTTTTTAATAACGTTACCATTACTTTCCTCCATTGGCCATGGCCATTTTTGCTGCTAACCAATTGTCACTATAGGCCGCGACAGTGTTATCCGATAGGTTTTGATAATGTTCAATATTTTTTAATGTATGACGCTTTGGATAAAGAATTTTATCCGTTGTTATTGTATTGGGTAAGTATTTTTTAGCTGCTAAGTTTGGACTTGAATAAGCCACATAGACAGCGTTTTGGGCCGCATTTTTTGGATCAAGCAAAAAGTTGATAAACGCATAAGCACCGGCTTGATTTTTTGCATTTTTAGGGATGGCCATATTATCAGTCCATACCGATCCGCCGTCTTTTGGTATGACATAGTCAATATGCGGATTCAGGCTATGGGCATAATCCGCAACCCCTGAATAGGCAACGGCGACGTTGGCTTCACCGGCATTGACATATGGCCGAATCTCATCATTTAAAATAGCTTTGACATTAGGGGCCAAAGCGGCTAGTTTTTGCCTGGCCGCTGCAATATGCGCTGGGTTGGCATCATTTTCTGAATAGCCTAAGGCCTGTAAGCCCATGCCCATTGACTCGCGTGGCGCATCAATCACCATGACTTGATCTTTCATTTTTGGCGCCCAAAGTTTTTGCCAAGTCGCCACATCATCTTTTGAAAAATATTGATCATTATACATGATTCCCGTTGTGCCCCAGAAATATGGCAGTGAATAGTGGTTATGCGGATCAAAATTTTGATTCAACAATAACGGGTCTAGATGACTCAAACCGTGAATTTTATGGTGGTCAAGTGGCGCAAGCAACTGGTCTTGAGCCAACTTTGTCACAAATGGTTCACTCGGGAAAACGAGATCATAGTTTGAACCACCTTGCTGCAATTTGACCATCATTGATTCGTTAGAATCATAGGTTTCATAACTGACTTGATAGCCTGTCTGCTGCGTGAATTTTGTCAAAAGCGCGGGATCGATATAACTGCCATAATTATAAATATGGACGACACGTTGTTGTCCCTTTGTGGTTGCTTGCTCGCTTGTCATGAGTTGCCATTTCAACAAACCTAAGCCCGCCGCAATGATCAAGATGATGCCCGTCAGCAAAAATATTTTTTTCAATACATATACACCTCAGCTATAATTTCATTTAAAATTACCCGCCAATAACCCTACGGATTGTTGACACAGAACTTAATTATATTATGGAAATAACCTGATGTAAACGCTATTTTTAAAATTTTTTTCGACAAAAAAAGCACGACAAACGCGCCGTACTTTTTGACTTACTCTGATGTCAGCACTGCTTTGACTGGACTAAATGAACGCCGATGAATCGGCGTTACGCCCAATTTTTTCAAGGCCGTTAGGTGTGCCTGTGTCCCATAACCCGCATGTTGCGCAAAGCCATATCCTGGATACGTGCGATCATATTCACTCATCATACGATCACGCGTCACTTTGGCCACAATGCTGGCAGCCCCAATCGAATTACTTCGAGCATCGCCCTTAATCAAAGCGGTTTGAGGTGTCTCAACAGGTATGGTCATCGCATCAACGAGTAAAAATTCAGGTGCTGGTGCCAGATTTTCAACAGCTTGGGTCATTGCCAATCGCGCAGCTTCATAGATATTGATATCATCAATCACGTCTGAAGCCACCACACCCACACCCACTGAAATCGCTTGGGATAGAATCTCATCGTACAACTTATCTCGCATGTTTTCAGACAGTTGCTTTGAATCAATCACCTCTAATTCAGCAAAATCATGTGGTAAAATCACTGCCGCAGCAACCACAGGCCCAGCCAACGGCCCACGCCCAACTTCGTCCACCCCGGCAATATGCGTCACGCCTTGTACCCATAACTGCTTTTCAAAGGTAAATCGTTCTTGGAATGCCTCTGTCTTGGCTGCCTGTTTTGCTTGCTGACGGTCCCATTGTTGGACCGCCTGCTGCACGCCAGCGCGGCTGTCTTGGCGCCATTGCACAAGCCGGATATCCTGATTATCGGTCACTGTTTTTAACGTTTTTTTAATTTGTGTAATTGTTTCAGTCATGTCATCAGTCAATGAGATCTAAAGTGAACGGTCCCAACTTTCCTTTACGTAAATCGTTAAGAATCCGCTCACTAGCTTTGTCATAGTCATCTTTAAAACCGAGTTTTTGCGTAATTGCGAGTAATACCTGAACGCTTTCTTCATCAAAAGCATTTGCTGGCAAGTGGTAGCGGTCAATTATTGCCTCAGGCCGATAGTCTCTAAAGAAATCCAACAAGTATAACACGGCATCATCTTTGGCAAAAATCGTATCTTTTACCGCCCCTGTTAGCGCTAATTTCAAACCAACAACTTGGTCTTCAAATTTAGGCCACAAAACACCTGGCGAGTCCAAAAGTTCTAATTTCGTCGGTGTTTTCAACCACGCAATTTTTTTAGTGACCCCCGGCCGATCTGCGGTTGGGGCCACGTTTTTCATCACTAAGTGATTAAGCAAGGTGGACTTACCAACGTTTGGAATGCCTGTAATCATCGCGCGGATGGGTTGATCTTGAATCCCACGCGCTAATTGCGCTTCTTTCTTGGCAGCCACTGCACGACGTGCGGCTTTCGTAACTAATTGTGGTGTGCGTGGATCACGTGTGTCAAGCACTAAAACCGTGTGACCTTGTGCTTCAAACCGCTGTTTCCACGCACGGATTTGTTCTGGATCGGCTAAGTCCGCTTTCGTCATAATCAACAATCTGGGCTTGCCACCAATTAACTTATCCACTTCAGGATTCCGTGAGCTTTCTGGAATTCGCGCATCCACTAATTCAAAAATCACGTCGACGAGTTTGAGGTTTTCGCGCATCAAACGAAAGGCTTTAGCCATATGACCAGGGAACCATTGAATAATTTGTGCCATAATCTTTTTAATCGCTCACTGAATCAGTCAGCATTCTCCATTCTAAAATTTAGCGTGCCGCTTCGTAGGCTGCCCATGCCGTATCAAAGATTGACATAGCAGTTAAGTATGTGGCGTTTTCTTCCAAATACTGCGAAATGTCGTCAAAATCCGTACTTTGCTTTGGAAAAGTTGAATCCAAAAAAGCATTATTGGCAAACTGCTGCACTTCATCTGCTGCGACAACGTTTCGGTTGGTCATCAACCAATTATAAAACGACCGATCACTTTTTACCATTTTCTAACCCACCTTCGAAAACAAATTGTCCTGCTTTTAAATCGATAATTTTTGCCCGGAAAGACATGCCTTGTGCCACTTTCAACTGCGCCATATTAATGACGATTTGTTTCTTGGCAGGATTTATCGTGACAAATTTGGGTGCATGATAACTTGATTTCACATATTGCATCACTGCGCTAATTGGTAAAGGTAGGTTACCCACCCGCATCGCTTTGGCAGTCAAAATCACATTCCCGTTTTTCGTCACTTCTGGGGTCATAGCTAAGCCAAATCGGAATTTATCGCCTAGAAATTTTGTTTGACCATAAAGCATAATTTCGTCGCCCACCCGGAAAGTATAATCTTGGTTATGCGTATCTTTCAAATAATAAGCCACCAGCGCATTGACTTGCTTGGTATCGAGATTCACATCAAACGTGGCATCACCGGGTGCAATTTTGGCTGGCTCATCTTGCACCTGAATTGTTTGCGTGGCCAGATAATAGGTCGTACCCAAACCCAAAAGACACAATAAGATCACTGTCCAAAAAGCCCAAAACCAAACCCGTGTTGGTTTTTGTTTTGGTTGCAGGCGCGTTAATGCGTTGTCAGCCATGCTGCTTGTCCTCGTTTCATTTGTTGAAATAATTGATTGGTCATATAGTCATAACCGGTTGGGTTGGGGTGGAAATTATCACTGGGACTTAACCAGTCGTTTAACACCGTGGGCTGCGCAGTCAAAACTTTTAAGATTTGATCTGGACTTTCTGACGCTTGTGCCGCCACATCGGCTTGGTTTAATAAGTGGCGTCGCGCGCTTGGTGTGCGGTATTGGCCATAAGTTAAATCAAAAATGCCAACGTAATGACTAGCCTTGTCAGCACGAGCCACCTTTTGATTAATTTGATTAAAGGTCGTGACGTCTTGGTTCAAGTCAGTTCTTTGAGGGAAATGCACATAGATTGGATTATAGTTGCCAAAAATATAGATTGGTGCGTCAGCATTGTAGTGCCGGACAGCCGCAAAAAGCGTCGTTAACTTTTTTTGATAATCACTTTGACCAGCATTAATGGCATTTGTCAAGGCAACTGGGCTGGCAGCCATTTGATTTTTCAGTAATAATTGCTGCAAATCGTTGCCCCCCACCGTCATGACAATCACATTGGCTTGTCGCATCGCCGACTGTAATTTAGGCTGGGTGGTTAATCGCGCTTGGATTTGGTCAGACCGATCGCCCGCGCGACCAAAGTTCCGCATGGTCACCTTCACATCATATTGTTGTTGCACCTGTCTCGCGATGCGTCCCGTATAACCTTGCAAATGCGCATTATCGCCTACCCCTTCTGTCAAGGAATCGCCTAAAGCTACGATTTTTATGGCTTTTACCTGGGCGATTTTAGCGGCATCACTTGGTTGAGCAGTTTGAAGCGCATTTTTTTGATAGTAAATCCAGCCAAAGCCACCCAGACCAGCGATCATCAGCCCAATAAAACCAAGTGTTAGATATTTTCGCATGCTTGTCCCCTAAAAATTGATCTCTTCTATTGTAACAAAAAAAGCACAACCAAGCGATTGTGCTTTATCTTTACTGCGCGAGTTCAATAATCTTCAAGATGGTGTCGGTTGCTTGTGCCATCACCGTCGTTGAAACATATTCAAAACGGCCATGCATATTTTCGCCACCAGCAAACAAGTTTGGCGTTGGTAAACCAAGGAAAGTAATTTTTGACCCATCTGTACCACCTCGGACAGGCGCAATCAATGGCTTAATGTCTAATGCTAACATGGCTTTTTCTGCCAAATTCACAGCACGCATATCGTCTTTTAAGATTTCCCCCATGTTATAGTACTGGTCCTTCAGGGTAACCGTCACACGCGTCATCCCAAATTCTTTGTTCATCTGATCCGCGATGTCTACCAAGCGTTGCTTACGTGCTTCAAATTTTGCCCGATCGTGATCGCGGACAATGTAGCGCAGTTGTGCGGCTTCAGGATTACCAGACACCTGCATCACATGCCAAAAGCCTTCGCGACCCGCAGTATTTTCTGGGCGATCATGTTCTGGCAGCTGTGCGTGAAAATCAAATGCCACTTGGATTGCATTCACCATCGTGTCTTTGGCCGTACCGGGATGTACATTGCGGCCTTGGATATCGACTGTTGCCCCAGCAGCTGAGAAAGTTTCCCATTCCAATTCGCCAGCAGGCCCACCGTCAACTGTGTAAGCGAAATCTGCCCCAAAGGCGGCCGTATCAAAATGATCGGCGCCAATCCCAATTTCTTCATCCGGACCAAAGGCAAATCGCAATGGCCCATGCTTAATTTCAGGGTGTGCAACCAAATATTGCGCCGCCGTAATAATTTCAGCCACACCGGCTTTATCATCAGCACCCAGCAAAGTGGTCCCATCCGTTGTAATCAATGTGTGGCCCGCATACTTGGACAAACTTGGAGATGCTGCTGGACTCAAGTCGTAACCACTATCCCCAAGTGGAATTGTTGCTTGGCCGTCATAGTTTTCAATGATTTGAGGTTTGACATCTGACCCCTTAAAGTCGGCTGTATCAACATGAGCAATAAACCCAATCGTTGGCACTTGCGCGTTATCAACATTACCAGCTAACTCAGCGAAAACATAGCCGTCTGCCATGGTGCGGACATTTTCCAATCCAATGGTTTTAAGTTCTTTTGCGATGTCAACCAGAAAGGCCACTTCTTTAGGGGAAGATGGGACTGTCGTTGCGTTCTCATCCGATTGGGTATCTACCGCAACATATTGCAAAAATCGGTTCACTAATTCAGGGTATTTTTCGCTTGTCATAATTTATTCTCGATTCACTCACAGCTTGTGGGAATCGCGGTCCTTTCTAACTTTTGGTCGACACATTTGTCCGGACGTCCCCGAAATTTTAGATATACGTATAGGGATCAGTGTTGGTTTTTGATGGGTAGACTGTGAGTGTTTCACCGAACCACGCCGTCACTTTTTCGGCCATTGGTACCGTCGCGATGGCTTCCATATGATGGTCAGGATCAATGACCACAAAATCAGCAGCCAAAATATCATGGCCAACGTGATAGTAAACATCCGCAGTGACAAAAGCATCTGCACCGGCTGCTTTGGCAGTCGACCAATAACGCCCGCCATCACCACCTAGCACTGCAACCTTTTGAATCTTGGCGTTGAGATCATTGGCAATCACTCGCACAGCTTTAACGTTAAAGATCGTCCGTAACTTCTCAGCGAAGTCAGCAACCGAGATTGGTTGCACCAAATCTCCGATCCGTCCCAGTCCGCTAACACCGTCTGGCTGTGGTATCAAAGGGGTCACGTGATCTATCCCCATCGCAGCAGCTAACCAATCATTCATGCCACCTTGGGCACTATCTAAATTCGTGTGGGCAGCATAGACCACAATGTGATGTTGAATTAAATCAGCATACATTTTATTTTGTGGCACCCGCAAGTCCAAATTTTTGGCCGGAAAAAACATGGCTTCATGATGGGCCCAAATAAAGTCAACGCCAGTCGCAATGGCTTCTGCCACAACTTCTGGTCTGACATCAAGCGTCGTCATGACCCGATGAATCGGTTGCAGCGGATCACCAATTTGTAAGCCAGTAGGATCACCTGACTCGGCTAATGATTTTGGTGCAAATTGTTCAATGCGATCAATGAGATCTTGCGCGGCAATCATGACAATACCTCTTGAATTTGTTGGTAACGTGCTTGCCACTGATGATAGGCTGGCGTATCATCTTTGCCCGCTGCCGACATGCGTTCAAAAATCAGTGCAATACGGTCTGCTTCTTTTTGCCATTTCGCCTTAAAAACTGGCGATTGCTCATCGCGTAAAAATGGGCCAAAGGTTAAGTCTAATGATGACAAGGTTTGCTTGCCTGGCTTGGCCACAATGATTTCATAGAAATGTTTGTCTTCTTGCACAATCCGCTCGTGTGTCAATTGGTAAGCGTTTGCAATTAACCATTGACGGACCACGGCCTCATCAGTATTAGGTTGTAAAATAAGTGTCTCAAAGACTTGGCCACGTGCTTTGGCTGCGGCTAAAATATCACGAATCAATATGCCACCCATACCGGCAATCGTCACCGTATCAATCTGATCAGCTGCCGTTACGGCCGCTAAACCGTCCGCAAGCCGTAAAACTGTGACGTCAGTTAAGCGTTGCTTAGCTAATTCATGACGGGCATTTTCGAGCGGCCCTTTGGCGACTTCTCCCACCACGGCAAAATTAATTTTTGATTGCAATAATAAATGTGCGGGCAAATAAGCGTGGTCTGAGCCAATATCTGCCATACGTGCGCCTTTTGGCACAAAACTCGCCACCGCCGAAAGACGGGGTGATAAATTGATACTATCCATAGTTAAATTCCTTTAATTCTAGTATATCATAATCAAACATATCATGACTATTCACTCATAATCACCTCACAAAAAGGCTAGCATAAGCTGCTAGCCTGGCATACTTTATTCTATTATCACGATGGATTATTGGATAAAATCATCATCAGTCATGGCAGCAGATAAGATTGCCACAACATCAGCCGCTTGCATTGGCACATAGGCCGCCTGAGCCAACCGACCAACTTTGACAGCACTTTCAGCCATCACTTCAAAATATTTTTTATCAACAATGCCAACACCTGGTAGCATTGTTGGCACGTCCAAGGCTTTAATCCAATCAAAAGTGGCTTGGATCGCGCCTTGTGCGACAGCTTCATCTGTGCCAGTCAAATCCCAAACTTCGCGGCCAAATTGCGCAAAACGTGGTAACGTCTCTGCTGACAAACTGTACTGCATCCAACGTGGCGTGAGAATTCCTAAGCCCACGCCATGGGTAATATCATAATAGGCCGATAATTCATGTTCAATCGGATGCACTGTCCAACCATTGGTGTTACCCACATTGACCAAACCGTTGAGTGACATGGTTGACGCCCACATCAAGGCAGCGCGAGCATCATAATTATCGGGATCAGCCAACGCAATTGGCGCATTTTTAATCACAGCACGATATAAACCAGCGATCATGCCAGATGTGACATCATTTGCCGAACGATCAAAATATTGTTCCGTCAAATGACTAAAAATGTCTATCGCCCCAGCAGCCGTTTGCCACTTAGAAACCGTATAAGTTAGCGTTGGGTCTAAAAATGAGACAGCCGGTGATTGTGGGCCACCCGTACCCAGTTTTTGGTGCGTTTCTGGATTTGAAATCACTGAGCCAACGTTCATTTCAGTGCCAGTAGCCGATAAGGTTAAAATATCAACCACTGGTAATTGGTCTAATTGATAACGTTTACCTGAATCAAGGACTAAATCCCATGGGTCAGCATCATAAAACTTCGATGAGGCAATCACCTTTGCGGCATCAATGACTGACCCACCACCGACAGCCAAAATCACATCAATATCATGCGCTTTAACTAGGGCCTGGCCTGCTCGAACTGAGGCAATTTTAGGATTTGGGGCAATGCCTGAAAGTTCTACGACTGTTAAGCCAGCTAACTTTGACATGACGCGGTCATACAAACCAGATTTTTTGATGGAACCGCCACCATAAACAAATAAGACATTTTGTCCAAATTGTGCCACAGCATCGTGCAGCGCATTATCAATCACATCTTTTCCAAATTGAATGGCTGTTTTATTTTGAAACTTAAAATTATTCATGTTAATTATTCCCTTTCATATATCGTAATATTATAACATAGCTACGCTTGACTTCAGAGTTACCCCAATGCCTGGTGTCGTTGGCACCTGCATGGTGCCGTCGACTACTGTAAAATCAGTGGTTGTCAGATCACTTTCAAAATAACGAGCACTCGCTGAAATATCACCGGGAAAGCTCATCCCTGACAAACTGGCCAACGCGAGGTCCACCCCACGACCCAAGTTACTACTGAGCATACCGCCAATCCAGGGTTTGAGCCCAGCAGCTTGTAACCTGTTGATTGCACTGATCGCAGCCGTAATCCCACCGATTTTCCCCTGTTTAATCGTTACAGCATCCGCTGCATGTAACGCAATTAGCGTCTCGATATCGGCAATATGATTGATACTTTCATCCAAACTTAACGCTGGCCGCAGCGTTTTTTGTAGCGCCGCATGTGCGACGAAATCATGTGCCTCGAAAGGTTGCTCAATAAAGGCGACATTGTCAGGCACGTGTTCCAATTTAGTCACGGTGTGGCCATCAAAGCTGCTATTAGCATCTAAGGAAAACATTTGCTCGGGAAATTGCTGCAATAAAGCGAAAAGCGCTATAAAATCTGTCTGCTGGCCATCAATTTTTAATTTCAACCGACGATAGCCAGCTTGGATGGCGGTACGAATGGCAGTTGCCGTAATTGGCATCCCCAAAGCCATACCCACTGGTACGTTTGTGCCAACACCACCAATCATTTGTTGAAGAGATTGATTCGTCAGCTTACCAACCGCATCCCACACAGCCATTTCGACGCCAGCCTTAGCAAACGCGCCATAGGGTACTTTGGCTGCCAACAGGGTCGCAAAATGTTTTGGCGATTCAAAAACCAGGTCGCGCAGCATGGGTTGAATGACAGTAGCGATAATCGCTTGGCTCGTACTTTGATTTTCTAGCGCGTAACGATAATCGGCAAACGACTGGATTTCACCAAATCCCACCACTGTATTCTCTGTCTGATCATCATAAATCCACAACTTAACCAATGTGAGGGGGCGGACTAAAGTCGTTCCGTGCGCCGTCTGAAAGGGTTGTTTCAACGTCAAAGACACCGGTTGCGTTGACATTTGTTTAACGTGATACATGCTGAATTAACCTCATGTTGAATTGTTCTGGCTGCTCAAAGTGCGTATTATGCCCCGCCCCACCAATCACGACCTTTTGAGCATGGGGTATGCTTTGCAATAATTGATCGGCAATATGGTTGAATTTAAGGTCCTGTTCACCAACAATCAGTGTTGTCTTCATACGCAATTGGGCCAACTTCGGCCAAAAATTGGGCTGGACCCCTGTGCCCATACCAATGAGGGCATTGGCAACATTCTCAGGTTGTTGCTGCAAACGC
Source organism: Leuconostoc holzapfelii (assembly GCF_012396485.1). GTDB lineage: Bacteria > Bacillota > Bacilli > Lactobacillales > Lactobacillaceae > Leuconostoc > Leuconostoc holzapfelii. The sequence goes on along the minus strand of NZ_JAAXPO010000005.1, from coordinate 132,436 downwards.
TGTTGGAACATCCGTTGCCGTAATGCGGCCGGTAAGTGTTTTTGTGATGCAAAAAGAGGCAATTGTCCCCAGTCCGTCACAAAGGCACCAAAGTCTTGTCTAATCTGTTCGGCCTTTTTGGCATCCGCCGCACGGCGTGCGGCTCGCGCCTGCGCGTCAGCAAGACCTGCTGTTGTACTTTCTAACACCAAAGTTTCGACATGCTCTGGGTGTGCCAATGCAAAACCTAACGCTAAACGTCCCCCCATTGAATAGCCAACCAGATAGACCTTTTCCCATTGATAAGCGAACAAAATTTGCCGAATATCAGCAATCTGATGATGCATCGCAAAACGTGTTGTCGGTGCCACTAACGGTGCCTCAGTGCCAAAACCAAGTAAATCAATCACGAGCACTTCACCTGGTAATGCTGGCGCAATGGCATCAAAATCATGCCGCGAGCCCATAAAACCATGCAATAATAGCCAGCGGTTTGAGCTGGCTGTATTTTGATAATGGGTCGTCTGATACGGATACCCAGCAATCGTTATCACACGCTCACTCATGATGCTCTCCTAATAATTGCTGATGATCTGCCACATTATTTTGGCGATTACTCTGAAAAACAATCAGCCGTGGGCCAGCTACTTGATTTGCTAACACCGTCTTAAGTTCTGAAGCGGCTGATAATACCACATATGGTAGTTCATAAAGTTGGGCAACTTTCGCCATATCTAAATCAAGTGGCGTTCCAAATAACAACTCAAAGTAGTCTGGTTCTGCCGCTTGCGGCAAAAATGAAAAGATCGCCCCACCATTATTATCAACGACCAAAATATCAATTGGTAATTGGTACTTTCGTGCCATCATCAGACCATTCATGTCATGAAAAAGTGTGAGATCACCAGTGATGAGCAGGCTGCGTTGTTTTGTGGTGCTACTCATTCCCATGGCCGTAGAAATCACCCCATCAATGCCATTCGCACCGCGATTAGCATAAATTTCTTGGGTGGTTTGCCCTGTAAAGATATCATCCATATCTCGAATCGCCATACTATTGGCGACAAAAATCGGCGTATTTTCGGCGACGATCTGGTCGAGATGATACGGGAGCGCTGCTTCACCTTGGATGTGACGAGCACGTTCATTCAAAGCTTGCCACAAGTCGTAAAATGCCTGGTGATTCGTCACAGTGTGTGAGGATAAGAAATCCATTGGCGATTGTAAAATGGCTTGGGAAATATGTCTTGAATGATCAGTTCCCGCATGCGTATCGACGTGCCATACGGGAATATTTGCTTGGCGCAACCATTGTAATACCCGTGCTGAGACTGGCGTCGCCCCAAAACGAATCACCAAATCTGGCCGATAAGCTTCAGTTACTAAACCAGCTTGTAGCAAGGCATCAATGCCATAAATCGTTTCGGGCGTACGTGCACGGCTCAACACGTCAGCAATCACGGGTACCGCATAAGCTTGTGAGAATTGTGATAGCGCTGCTTGATAAGATGCCCCTTCATTGGGGCCGGCTAAAATCACCACTCGTTGCTGGGTGAGATGTTGGGTGTCAAAATGTGGTGTTGGTGCATGAAAGGTTAGCGGCGCAACCGTAATCGGTTCGCGCGCCGCCAAATCTGGCATCAGTGGTTTTCGTAACGGCAAGTTAATCTGCATTGGCCCACGCCGGTCTGTGCGAGCGGCATGAACACTTTTTTGTACCATGAAATCAATATAGGCTGTTGTGTCCGGATGGTCGTCTTGTAAATTAAACGATAAAAATTGCTGAGTTAATTCACCAAACACCCGATGTTGTGGCAAGGTTTGCGGCGCACCATTTCCCTGAAGCTCTGCTGGGCGATCTGTTGAGAGCACAATTAACGGAATATGAGACACGTGCGCTTCAGCTACAGCTGCCGCATATTCAACGATTGCTGTGCCGGATGTGCCTAGCAACACAACCGGTGTCTGACACATTTTTGCGATCCCCAGGCCAAAAAAGCCTGCCGACCGTTCATCAACATCAATATAGAGTTTGATGGCGGTATTCTCACGGGCAAACGCCGCAAGGAGTAAGGCGATTGGTGTGGAACGTGACCCTGGTGAAACCACAAAATGTCGCACTCCGCTTTGGAAAAGCGCGTGCAATAAGTGTTTTGTATTGCGTGTTAACGTCTCATTCGACATGATTATAATCCTTCAATAGTTGGCGCATCGGTTCAAACTTCAAGCCCGTTTCGTCATATTCTTGTTGTGCATCTGAATCGGAAACAATGCCTGCGCCAGCAAATAGTGTGGCCTGATGTGTCAGCTGATTCACATACATTGAACGAATGCCAACAACAAATTCGCCACTGTTATCCGCAGTAAAATATCCCACCGGCCCGGCAAACAAACCGCGTGGCCGCTTTTCGTGCGCAGCAATATACGCCAGCGCTGCTTCTCGCGGCACGCCACCCAAAGCAGGCGTCGGGTGTAAACTCGTCACCACAGCTGTCAATGACATATTGTCAACGAGCTGTCCAGTGATTGGCGTGTATAGATGTTGGACCTGTTTATTTTTTAATAATTGTGGTGTGGTGGGGATGTGCAATTCTGAGGTCACGTGCTGTAAACGTTCAGCCAAACTGTCCACGACATATTGATGCTCAACGCGATTTTTTTCACTGGCGAGCAATGCCACCTCCAAAGCCTCATCCTCGGCTTTTTTGCGCCCTCGGCGGCTGGTCCCGGCCACCGCAGCAGTCGCTAACTTGCCAGCGGATAATTTGACCAAACGTTCGGGGGTTGCGGAAATGAACAACTCCGCTTGACGCTTTAACACCACGTGATAGGTATTATCCTGTTCACCAAGGGCGCCAATAAGTTGTGCCAAATAAAGGTGATCAGATAATTGATGTTGCTGCTGGCGCCCAAAAACAACTTTGTCCAAATGTTGATCAATCGCCAAGGTATCAATTAAGTTAGCTGTTCGGTCAACCCAATCCGTTTCATCAGTGATAGCCATGTCATCAACCACTTGACCGCTAACTGGCTGAAATCTAGCTAACCAGGCGTCAAAATCTGATACCTCATCTGATACAAAAGTGATGGTCTCACCAGTAATTGTCACCACCACTTTTGGAACAAACCAAAAACCACGCATCAATTGTGATGCCGGATAAAGTTGATGATCGAACGCTTGGGCACCAAAAATGACTGGGCCTGATAGTGCCGCAGCAGTGGTCGCAATTGCGGTCGCATCAATGCCAAACCGTCGGACATCGCGCGTTGGTGTGGTGAAATAAGCCCCATATTCGGCTGTCTCTAACGCCGCATATAACTGTTGTAAATCATTTGTATTGAACAAACGGGTATATTGATGTGCCATGATAATCATCCCTTTTCACATGAAAAAGCAACAGGCAGAACCCGTCGCTTTACGTTTAGCTTTTTAAATTGACTTGCGGCATCCGCTTGAAGACTGGCATTAACACCAGTGCCACAATTAAGCCCATGACTGCTTGGGCAATATTACCAATAATGGAAGCAACGCCCGCAGTCCAATTATATAGGAGTGCACCTGCCAACAGATAACCAATCACCATGATGGCTGACCCAATGATCAAGCCAATGATTTGACTTGTGACACGCTTTTGATAGCCAAAATAGCCAACAACCAAACCTTCAAGCCCATGAATCACCAATGAGAAAATCATCCATTGCGGATAGCCTGCAAGCAAATCAAGTAATAAGCCACTCAAACCACCAACAATCAAACCACTGCGTGCACCGCCAAGTAAGGCAGCCACAAAAATACCAGCTTCCACCAAGTTCACAAAGCCATTGGTGGCTGGTACTGGAATTTTCACGACATAAGATAAGGCCACATTAAAGGCAATAATTACAGCTAAGATTGCAAGATTTTTTGTTTGTAGTGTTTGTTTCATAAATTGGCCCTCCGTGCGCCTTGCCAGACATTGCCGACATCAAAATTTTGGTTTAGTGCGACACCATGTGCAATCCCCTGCCAAACAAAGTCTTTGGCATCTCGGGCAGCGGTCAAAGCATCTGACGATTGGCCGAGATTAGCGGCAAGACTTGCTGACAACGTGCAGCCTGCCCCATTATGATACATCTGAGTGACAGGAATCATTGCTTGCTCCAAATAATTTGTGGCTGTCCCGTCAAATAAGACATCCACTGCATTGTCTCCCGCCAGCAAAGCACCACCCTTCAATAGGACTTGTCTCACACCAAACGTCGTCAATTGGCGCGCTGCTTCAGCCATTCCCGCGTAGGTGGTGATTTTTTGTCCAGTTAAAATTTCTGCTTCACGTAAGTTGGGGGTAATGATCGTTGCGAGTGGCAAGAGTTCAGTTCTGAGACTCACCGCAATGTTTTGTGCGTCAACATCGCTGGTCTCTTTAAACACCATGACCGGATCAACAATAATTGGGACTGATACTTGGCGTAGTTTTTCCGCCACTAAACGCACAATAGCGGGTGTTGGCAAGAATCCAACTTTAATGGCAACAATATCATCCAGCGCTAATGCTGAATCTAATTGCGCCGACACGATGGCTTCTGCTATCGGAAAAATTTGAAAATCATTCGGGGTGACTGTCACAATTGCTGTCGTGACACTTAATCCAAAATAGCCATACTCAGAAAAAGTGGCTAAGTCTGCTTGTAATCCCCCACCTGCGAGGGTATCGGACCCAGCGATGGTTAAAATCTTGTGGGGCATAAACGTTACTTCTTTACTTAAATTTATTTGGCGGATGCGACAAAGTTAATATGATGGCCATCATCAGTAACTTGGGTCACGATGGCATCATTGCCACCAGAAGCAATCGACCATGAATAGTACCGACCATGCGCCTGCGCCCAGGCAATCGCTTCAGCAATTGTTTTCCCTTTCAGTTGCGCAGACTCTTTGATGCTGTCATCGGAGCTACTGGCTTGGTTAGCACTTTGGCCGGATTGACTCTGAGCTGACGACGCGTGTTGGCCATCTGATGATTGACTGACAGCGCTGCCAGTTGTGGAATCAATTGTTTCATCAACCGTTTTTTTTGATTGGGTCTGTGTTTGAATGCGTGTTGAAGTCTTTTGTGATGACGAATAAGTGATATAGAGAAACACACCTAAACTAATCACAACAAGGACAGCCAATACAATGAAAAAATTGCGAATTGGATGACCTTTTTTCTTGAATTCAGGACGTCGATAATCGTAATTTGTCATACATTACCTCTCAATGTCTTCTATTATATCAAATATCAAACCGCTTCGAACAACTGTTTTTATGATAAGATTAAAATAGTGACTTTGAGGAGATTAATTGCTTATGCTCAAAACAAATTTAGAGCGCATCTCGGTGAAAGATATTATCATGATTGCCATCGGTACCGGCTGCTATGGCTGGGGTCTGATTAATGTCAATATTCCCAATCGTTTGGCTGAAGGTGGATTATCTGGTATTACTTTGATCTTGCGTGCTTTACTCAACTGGAATCCAGCTTACACCAACTTAATTTTAAATATTCCCTTGTTGGTTTTGGGCTATCATATTCTTGGCCGACGCACCTTGATTTATACCATTTGGGGCATTTCATCATTATCCATTTGGCTCTATATTTGGCAAGCCTTTCCAACACCGCCAGCCCTACATCATGACATGTTAATTGCTGGTTTAATTGCCGGTATTCTTGCAGGTATTGGTTTAGGCATTGTCTTTCGCTTTGGTGGGACGTCTGGTGGGACTGATGTCGTGGCCCGCATTATGGAACAAAAATTTGGCATTCAAATTGGTCGAACCATGTTTGCTTTGGATGCAGTGGTCTTACTCTTATCGTTGGTTTATATTGACATCGTCCATATGATGTACACCCTGATTGCCTCATTTGTGTTCTCTCAGGTTGTGGGCTTAACGCAACAAGGCGCTTATACCGCACGGTCATTCATGATTTTTACCGACTACCCTGAAGAAATCTCACATGCAATCATGGATGAACTCGAACGTGGGACAAGTTTATTAAAGTCTGAAGGTGGTTATTCTCACCGTGAACAACGCGTCGTTTACGCCGTTGTTGACCCGTCAGAAGTCAACACCGTCCAACACATCATCGAAACCATTGATCCCAAGGCTTTTGTCTCCATATTTACAGCACAGGAACAATTAGGCGAAGGTTTTTCATATCTTCGCCCCAAGAAAAAATATTATTTCTTTTAAAAAAGACTGCCCATGGGCAGTCTTTTTTTAGATCAATGATTTTTGCATATGCGTATATGAATGATCTCCAATCCTCAGCTGCCCGCGCGCGACAAAACCTAAGCGTTCATATAAGGTTTTGGCCCTTGGATTACGATCATCAACATTTAGGCCAATCACTGCCCGTTGTTCTTGGCGGGCCCTGGCCTCTGCTGCCTTAATCAAGGCCTGGCCAATCCCTTGTCCACGGGCATTTTCTCGCACAACTAACGAATCGACATACCATTCATTTTCAAACACTTCAGACGTGTCAAATAACCAACGATGGTAGCTGTAACGGTCGGCTAAAACAGTTTGAACCGCCTCGTCTAATACTGGTTCATCTGAATCAGGGTAACCAAATAAGACACCAACGACCGTGTTTGTTTCATCTTTTGCGACGAGCGCACGATGAAAATGGTAACGAGATTGGTCTGACTGTCGTGTAGCCAATTGCCAGGCTGTTTGGACTTCTGCGACACTCAGTTCATCGTAAACGGCTAAATCCATAGCGTCAAAAATAGTTTGTTCCAGTTCAAGAACGGCCAACTGATCTGCTTGTGTTGCTACTTGAATCTTCATGCCGTAGTTTCCTCTGGTTGCACCATCGTCAGGCCAATACGTTGGCGCTTGGCGTCAATCGTAACGACCCAAACATCGACAATGTCCCCAACTGCCACAATTTCTGACGGTGTCTTCACGCGTCGCTTAGCTAAGCGTGAAATATGCACCAATCCATCATGTTTCACCCCAAGGTCAACAAAGGCACCAAAATCAACCACATTACGGACTGTGCCCTGCAATTTCATGCCTGGTTTTAAATCTTCAATGTGCAAGACATCTGACTTGAGCAAGGCACCGACCATGTGTGATCGGCCATCTCGTCCTGGCTTCTGTAAACTCATCACGATATCATGTAAGGTTTGTTCGCCAATGCCTAATTTTTCGGCTGTGGCGATGTGATCCAGTGCTTGTAAACGCTGGTTGGCTGCTGGCGTTGTCAGCTCAGTTGGTGATATGTCGGCCAATGTTAACAGCGACTTAGCCGCAGTATAACTCTCCGGATGAATGTCAGTATTATCCAAAACATTCCCGCCCGAGACAATACGTAAGAAACCTGCTGCCTGTTCGTAGGCTTTTGGTCCCAAACGTGGTACTTTTTTAAGTTGCTCACGTGCGGTGAATTCACCATTAGTCTCACGAAACGCGACAATATTTTGCGCCAACGTTTGATTTAGCCCCGCAATGTGGGTTAATAATGCCACGCTCGCAGTATTTAAATTGACGCCGACTTGGTTGACCGCAGTTTCTACAACCGCATCAACTTGCTCATCTAACGCTTTGGTGTTCAAATCATGTTGATATTGCCCGACACCAACAGATTTCGGATCAATTTTAATCAATTCAGCCAAGGGGTCTTGAATACGTCGGCCAATTGAGATCGCTGAACGCTCTTCAACTTGTAGATCGGGAAATTCTTGGCGCGCAGCATCGGAAGCTGAGTAGACGGACGCACCTGCTTCATTGACGATCGTATACTTCACATTTTTGGGCAAGTTGGCCGCCACAAATTCTTCTGATTCGCGTGATGCTGTCCCATTGCCAATAGCCACCAATTGGACATCATATTCCGCAACAAGCGCTTTAAATATCTCAGCGGCAGCTGCACGTTGTTGCGCATTGGCCGGCTTATGGGGATAAATCACCTGCTTTTTAAGAAACTTTCCGTGGGCATCGATAATTGCTAGTTTGGCGCCTGTCCTAAATCCAGGATCAAACCCCATCACAACTTGACCAGTTAACGGTGCTTGCATCAATAGGTGGTATAAATTCTCACCAAAAACTTGAATGGCTTGCGCTTGAGCACCTTGAGTTAACGTTTGCCGAATTTCACGTTCAACAGCTGGTTGAATGAAGCGTTTGTAAGCATCGGCAATCGCAGCTCGTAACACGACAAGGCTGTCTTCATTTGCTGTTTGCCCTTGCTGCAACGTCGTTTGAATAAAGTGCATCATGCGTGCTTCTGCAAAGTCGATTTTCACCGACAAGACGCCGTCCTTCTCGCCACGATTAACGGCTAAAATTCTAAATTGATTCGCATTGAGTGTTTTGATGGGTTCGCTATAGGCGTAATATTGGCCATATACTTCCTGCGGATCCCTTGCTTGGCCGCCTCGCTTTAACGTGACGGCCAAAATACCGTCTTGTTGCATGCGTGTCCGTAACCATTGACGGAAAGTCGCATTTTCACCAATTTGTTCAGCTAAAATTTCATGTAGGCCGGCTTGGACATCAGCGGTTGTTGGGAGGGCATCAGTCACGAAATCTCGATATGGGATATGCTGATCGAGATGGGCCAGCACTTGATCAGCTAATGGCTGGAGTCCATTTTCACGTGCAATCATGGCTTTTGTGCGCCTTTTTTGTTTAAAAGGCAGGTATAAATCTTCAACGGCTTGCAATGTGATCGCCGCGTTAATAGCTGTTTGTAGCGCAGGGGTTAACTTTTGCTGATCTGCAATCGCCTTTAAGACCGCATGCTTGCGATCAGTCAAATCTTGGACTTTTTTGGCCGTTGTTTGTATTGCGCGAATTTGCACTTCGTCTAAATCGCTGGTCATTTCTTTACGATATCGCGCGATGAAAGGTACGGTTGCCCCATCATTTAATAAGGTTAGTGTCGCTTGAGTTTGCTTCTGATGCAGCCCCAAGTCTGCTGCAACGTGCGCCGCAAGATCTGTTTGCGATAACGCGGTTAAAACCAATTCTGTCATGTATAAATTCCGTTACTCTCTTTTCGCTCTTGTCCGGTATGAGACGAGACAATATCTTTCATTCTATCTCAAATTACCCGATGAAATCAAATCGACTCAACTGGTGTTAACCGATATGATTAACTACGCAAATCACCACGTTGGTAACCAAAATACCCCAGGCCACTCAAAATCAGCCCAATCGCAAATACAGTACTCCAAGATACCCAATCAATAGCTGAAATTGGGACTTGCGCCACCCATGAACTGGGCGTTGCTTGGATTAACCAATCTGGCATTTTAAGCATTTTACCTAAATAAAGCAGGTAAAAATTAATCCCTAGGACCAAATACACAAGCCGATACCACTTTGGCACCCACCCCATGAGTGCGGCAGCTAAGCCAACAAAAAATAACAAAACTGGGGTGTCATTAATGACGACCGCGTTAAATTTGGCAAACGCAATCGGTTGCGGCATCACAATGGTTTGTGCTAAAAACATACTAGTCATCGCAGCTAACCAGGCGCCAAACGTGAAGATTATCCCACTGCCAATGTAACCGAAAAATAGGCGTGTTCGGCTAATTGCATGCGCACTGATTAAGTCAATCGTGCCCTTCTCTAAGTCGCGCTTAAAACGCCCAATCGTGATGAGGCCAGCGAGGCTGGCGATTGTGACTGGCATAATCAAGATCGTATGCATAAAAACTAAAACAATTTGATCGCCCAGTTGGGCAATTTTTGACGTCCCTAGCAAATTTTTGAGGACGGCATTGTCGGTCGCCAACTGTTTGATTTGATTAAAAATGGCCCCATAACTCACACCCAAAGTGCTCAAGCCGAGTAACCAAATCACAAAGCTGGTCCGTTCCAAACGCACCTGTAAACTGAGCCAACCACGCAAAGTCTTTGGCGCCGTTGCTGGTCCCACACTGACACTGACAAGCCCAGTCCCAAGATCATGCACCGCTAATAGCCACAGACTAGCACCGGTAATCGCCAGGCTCAAACAAAATAATAGTAGCACGGGCAACCAGTTGTTTGTCGCGCCAATTTGGCATTTTTCTACCCAACCTAACGGCGAGAGCCAAGTGAGTTCCGGCTTGACAGTATCGGTTATCATCCGTACGACAAACATCACGCCAAAAACGAGATACCCCATCGCCGTGGCCAAGCGTGCTTGACGTGCTAATTGAGCAGTCAGGAGGCCAATCCCAACAAACAAAAGCCCACTACTCAATAACCCCGCTGAAAATAATAGGGTTGCTGGCCAAGTAGCCCCATGCAAAACCTGATAAGATAAGCCGGTTAACGCAATTGCCGCATTAACGGCGACCACCTCAATTAATACGGCTGCTAGTTGGGCAAATTTACCCACTGCGAGACTGCGCAACAATTCATTCACGCCTTTTTCTTCTTCAGCGCGTGTATTTTTGATAACCAGTTGTAAATTCATGACCACCAGCATCATGATGGTAAACAATAACATCTCACCCACCGCAATATCAAAAGTGGTATATGCATGCAATGACGGAAGTAATCCGAAAAGGGCCACCATGGCCGGCGTTTTCAAGGTTGTCACAATACTTTGAACTTGGGCTGGTGTCCCATAAATTTGGTTATAAATGGCGGCAATCACGAGGTTCAACCCGCCGACAATCACCAGCCAAAGCGTCAACACGCGCCAATCTTTTTTGAGGTAAAACCAGGTCAACTGACCGGTTTTGGCAAAATTATTTTTCATGCACTGCCCCATCCTTGTAGTAAGTCAAAAAGATTTCTTCCAATGTCGGTGGTGTCATGCGCAAGTCTTTTAGGCCGTACTGGGCTAACTGTTTGGTCACTGCTGGTAGGCCAGCATGCGAGACAGTAAAGGTCAACCGTTGACCATTCTGTGTCAAATTCGTCACCCCAGGCATGGCGGCTAGTTCAGTGGCATCTTCGGTGACGATAGCTAAGACATTCAAGTTGGCAATATGTTGCAAATCTTGTAATTCACCAGTTTCAATTATTTCGCCTTGTCGAATAATGGCAATTTGATCCGCCGTTTTCTCAACTTCATCTAAAATATGGGAACTTAACAATACCGCCTTATTGGCCGCTTTCAGTGCCAACACTTCTGACTGGAAATTAAGGGCTTGCAAAGGATCTAATCCGCTGGTTGGTTCATCAAAAATATATAAATCGACATCGGCTGAAAATGCGGCAATTAACGCCACCTTTTGGCGATTCCCTTTGGAATAAGTGCGGGCTTTTTTTGTTGGGTCAAGCGCAAATTTTTTAATCAGCGCATCTGTTTTGGCAGTATGATCATGCCCCCCTATCCGCAACAACAAATCAATAATTTCACCACCCGTTAAATTCGGCCACAAATAAACATCCCCAGGGACATATGCAATCCGTTGATGGGTCGCCACAATTTCTGTTAAGGCATTTTGCCCGTTCAGCGTCACCTGCCCTGATTTAGGCTTTAATAACCCCAAAATCGTCCGAATCAGGGTTGATTTCCCCGCACCATTAGGCCCAAGTAAAGCAAACACTTCACCTTGGTGAATCGTGAACGTGACTTGTTTTAACACATGAAACCGACCAAAAAACTTGTCCAAGTTTTTTACTTGTAAAACGTTATTTACCATCCGCTTCTCACTCCAAATTTTTGCAATAATATGGCTTCATTTTGCGCCTTTCGCCACGCGTTTGCAAGAAAAAAGACCATAAAAAACGCCAGCAACACATGCATGTTGCTGGCGGGTAGGTAGATAGATACTACCCAGTTGGTCACTAGTAGTATACCTTATTTTTTAAATCATCACAAGCTTTATTCACACTATTTTTGCCAAAAACTTTGGGCAATCGCGCGCACCACTTGCGTCATTTCCTTTGCTGATTGCACATCATGCACGCGTAGAATGCGCGCACCACGCTGAAACATTTCTGTTGCCGCCACCAATGACACATCCGCCCGGGCCAACTTTGGTAACCCAAGCAAAAACTTGGCCCAACCTTTGTTAGAAACAGCCGTCATCACTGGTCGTTGCAAATCTTGCAAATGACCAATCGTGTTCATCATGGCCAAATCTTGCGCTACGTCGGAGTTTTTCGCATACCCAACGCCTGGATCAAGCGCAATGCGTTGGCGATTAATGCCGGCCGCCGTCAATTGTGCCAAATTATCTTCAAACCACGCGTGCATTTCCGCTTGCAAGTTCTGAACTGTCTCACCACGCGGATTCCACATCGTTAACAAACCAACTTGCTGGTCTGCCAGAAACGGTGCTTTCCGCGGATCATCCAAAAAGCCGTTGACATCATTAATAATATCAACGCCCAAAGCAACGGCGCGGACCATGACATCATATTTATAGGTATCGACAGCAATAACCGCATCTGGGTATTGCGCTTTAATACCGTTAATGACCGGTGCAATCCGATCAATTTCCGCAGTTGGGGTCAATTCAAGCCCAGCGGCTTCAAAACCTGGCTTGGTGGTTTGCCCACCTACTTCAATCACATCAGCCCCTTTGGCCAACATCTCACCAGCTCGAGCCACCATCGTGTCAACATCTGCCACTTGATCGCCATTATAAAAGGATTCCGGACTGACATTTAACACGCCATAGATAATGCCGTCAGCATCATGCAAGGTTTTCCCATTCACGACCCAGAGACGGTCATTAGCCACTAACCATTGTTGCAATTCAAGGCTGGCAGTGCGTTCATGTAACGCGACAATCGCACCACGACTTAACCAATACGTCTCCGCAGTTAATGGGATAGCATTGTACTCAGCCAAACATTGTTGATCGGCAGCGGTAATCCGCCAAGCAGCCCCTTCACTGCGCACCACCATTTGTGCTAGAACAGGGTTTTCTGTTGTAATTTGTTCAAAATGCATGCCCAATTTTCTCCAATAACTGTTTTGCTGCGCGTCCACGATGAGAATACTGTACACGCTCGGCCATTGGCATCTCGGCCAACGTCAAGCCATTTTCCGCTTCAAATAACGTATCAAAACCAGCTGAATAGGTACCCCTTGGTGCCAATGCCAAAGTCACCCCACCCCGACCAGTACTCTGATACACAGTGCCCGATGGTGTGAGCAAAATAAACAAAGCCGCCAAATAGGCTCCACGATCCATGCCAGGTTCGTACAAGCCGAGTAAATAATCATCCTCTTCTTGCATCGATTGAAAACCCATCGCTTTAAAATCTCTGGCAATCGTCAACCCAAATTGATTCGGAAAGGCCGCAAAAAAAGCGCCCGTATCATCGGCTAAAATATACTCATTAGGTAAAAATTGCTGGATAAATCGTGCCTTACCCAATGCATTTTCCAATTGATCATCCGTTGTTTCTGCTGGAAACGTTTTTTCGGAAATCAGCTCGCGATAGTTCACGGCTGTCATCCCAAACGTGGCAAAAACAGCGACAATCTCACGCGTTTTTGCTGAATTATTTGATGCAATCACCAACCGCTTAATCATGAAAAACCTCCAACTGCATTTAACGTATAAAATGAGCCCGCGACAATAATATATTGGCTTGGGGATGTGCGTTGCGCCATAGCGTATGCCAATGGGTCTTGGTCCATGACTGTCACGGGCATTTCGGCAGCCACTGCTTGCACTGCCTTGGCCAAAGCGGCTGCTGACAAGGCACGCGGATTATTGGGCGTGACCGTAATCACTGCTGAGACCATCGGTAACACAATGTTGAGCATTTGTTGATAGTTTTTATCGGCTAACACCCCAAGAACCAAGATTGGCCGTTCCGGTAACGCCCAGTTTTTCAGGGTTGCCACGAGTCCTTGGACGGCATCTTCATTATGCGCCCCATCCCATAAAATATGCCGCGTTGGATCGACCTGCATGCGCCCCAACATGTGTGCCTGCGCTAGGCCACGTCGCCGGGTTGCGACATCAATTCTGAGTTGATCGCGCGTTTCTAGTGCTGCTAGAATTTGCCAAACCACGCCAAGGTTACGTCGTTGAAACGCCCCGACTAACCCCAACTGGTAACGTTCGCCTGCAACCGACACAACCAATCCCGCCGGTGTGTCGTGCTTGACGACCACCGCTACTGGTTGGGCAGCCCAGGTCGCTTGTTTAGCTGCGGTGGTAGCCTTTAAAATAGCTAACACTTCAGCAGGTTGGACTAAATCACTGACCACCAATGCGCCTGGCGTGATGAGATCCGCTTTATTTTGCGCGATTTCGGCCATTGTTTGCCCTAAGATATTTTGATGATCTAACCCGATTTCGGTATAAGCTACGACAGCGGCTTGCCCAACCATGTGCGTGGCATCATCACGACCACCTAACCCAGCTTCCATAATGGCATACGTCACATGTTCCGCCTGAAACACCAACAACGCCACAATCGTCCACACTTCAAAATAAGACAACGCAGCAATTGTCAGGTCATGTTGATTTAAGGCGTCATGCAATTGCTCGTAAGCGGATACCCAGGCGGTCTCGGTCACAAACTGACCGTTGAGCCAAATTTGTTCGCGATCATTAAAAACTGCTGGACTGGCAAAATGGCCCACTGTCTCACCATTTGCGCGTAAGACTTCACGCAACATTGCCCCAGTTGAGCCTTTCCCATTGGTGCCGGCGATTTGAATGATTGTTAATGCTTGATCTGGTTGCCCGACCCATTGCAGCACTTGGCGCAAAAATGTTAACCGGTTCGGGTCAAACACGCGCCAGCCTTTATCTAATTGTTGTTGAATGGTTTGATAAGTCATCTGATTAACGCTGACTGACCCGACGGGCAAAGCTTTCCCGCAAAAAGGCATCGGTTTTTAATAAGTCACGATAAATAGAGGTATTTGTTTGTGTGCCTGGTTGATTAATCCCCCGCATCTCCATGCACATATGGCGGGCCGTGACGTTAACGGCCAAGCCTTTGGGATGCACAATGCGTTGCATTTCATCAGCAATTAAATGGGTCAAATTTTCTTGCACATTTGGTCGACGGCTTGCCCAATCAACTAAACGTGGGACTTTACTTAAGCCAATAATTTCGCCATCCGGCACGTAAGCAACATCAACCGTGCCAAAAAATGGCAATAAGTGATGCTCACACATGGAATAAAAAGGGATGCCTTCGACAACGACCATGTCAGCATCTTGCGCCGTTTCAAAAAGTTTATAATCCGTAAATGCCGTCTCACCCGTATGGGCAAAGATTTCAGCGTGTGCTTTCACAACACGTTCTGGTGTTTCAATGACACCGGAGCGGTCTGGATTATCCCCAATCGCCGCCAATAATTCCGTGACGCCTGCTTGGAGTTGCAAGTTTTGTTCGTTATTAAATGTTTTCATATTCTACTCTCGCACCAGTCACAACATGCACCCAATTGGTATCTGTTGTGCTAGCTAATAATCGTTCAATTTCATGTCGCCGATCTGCGGCAATCACATCTAAAAGTGGTTGCAACACAAAGCGTCGGTTTGCCATTTCACGGTGCGGAATGGTCAAGATTTCATCTGACCAGACTTCATCCCCGAAAACTAAAATGTCGAGGTCAATGGTGCGTGGTCCCCAATGAATTTGGCGAACACGCTTGAGTTGTTGTTCAATATCATGTAACCGTGCCAACAGTTCTGGCGCGGTTAAAGTCGTTTCTAATCGGACCGCAATGTTATAAAAATCATCTTGGACGACACCACCCACTGGTTGGGTTTCATAGACTTGGGAGACAGCTGTCACAGTGATATTGGCCGATGTGTGCAGTAAAGCAACACCGTGTTGCAAATTGTCCAAACGGTCGCCAATATTGGCCCCCATGCTAAGATAGGCCCGCGTCATGCTTGGCCCCGTTGTATGATATCAGCTGGTGTACCGCTAACGGTAATCACAAACGGATCATAAATACCCGGCAATGGAATATAGTCTTTGTGTACTGCCACATCAATTTGCGTCACTTGGGGAAACTGTGTCAAAAGTGCGCTCAGCAACGTGTTGGCCACACTCTCCATCAAATTAAATTGCTTTGTGGTCACAATCGTTTTCACCGTTTCATAGACATCAACATATGAAATCGTGGTTGTCAAATCATCATCTTTCACTGCTGTTTCAATTGGATAATGTAACGTCACATCAACGGCAATTTGTTGTCCTAATTTTTTTTCTTCATCAAATACGCCATTATATGTATAAAACCGCATATTTGGTAAATGAATCATTCCCATTGTTCGCCTCCCTGGCACATACTTGTTATATTTTACCACGGTAACTCACCACGCGACAAACTGATTTTCATGAACCGACGGTTTCACACCACGAAAAAAGCCAACCGATGATTGGCTTGTTGATTTATTGTGCTGATGCACGAAAAAAGCCAACCGATGATTGGCTTGTTGATTTATTGTGCTGATGCTGGTTGCGACTGCGTGGCAATCGCGACAAATTTGGCTACCATGGCCGCGCCAGTTGGTGTCCCAATGGACTCAGGATGAAACTGCAAACCATAAATTGGCCGCGTCCGATGTTGCATCGCCATCACCTCGTGGTCATCTGCCGCCACACTTGTGACCACAAAATCTTTTGGTAGTTGGTCTCTGGCAATAATTAGCGAGTGATAACGCATGATTGGCGTTGATGTGTCGGGAAACAACGCAGATGGTGCGGTTGGTATCATCTTTGAAACCTTGCCATGGCGAATATTGGGCGCGGCGATTACTTGACCACCAAATGCTGCGCCAATGGCTTGATGTCCTAAGCAAATACCAAGCATCGGCCGCGTTTTGGCAAACATTTGGATGATTCGTAACATCTCACCGGCTTGCTCTGGTGTCCCTGGGCCTGGTGAGAAAATAATCCCCCGGGCTTGCTGGGCTAATGTCACCAATTCTGGATCATCGTTGCGTCGGACGACAACTGTGGTAAGTTGACCCACAATTTGTGCTAAGTTGTAAGTAAATGAATCATAATTATCCACGAGAAGTATCATTTGCTGGCCCCCAATCCTAATAAGGCTTGCGCCTTATTGCGTGTTTCTTGGTATTCATTTTCTGGGATAGAATCATACACAATGCCGGCACCGGCTTGTACGTGGCCTTGGCCATCTTTAACGACCATCGTGCGAATTGCGATGGCAAAATCCATTTGATCAGATTGGGTCAAATAGCCAATTGCGCCAGCATACACGCCACGCTTAACCGGCTCCATTTCATAGATGCGCTGCATGGCTCTGACTTTAGGTGCACCACTCACCGTGCCAGCGGGAAGTGTTGCCTTGAGCGCGGCAATTGCTGGCGTATCGGGCAACATTGTGCCAACCACTTCTGACACGAGGTGCATGACATGTTGATATTTTTGCAGCGCCATCAATTTTGTGACGTGAACCGAGCCATAAGTCGCCACTTTGCCTAAATCATTGCGACCTAAATCCACTAACATCTCGTGCTCAGCACGTTCCTTTTCATCTTGTAGTAGCGCTTTGGCAGCCGCTTCATCTGACGTCTGATCCTGTCCGCGATGTCGTGTCCCGGCGATTGGATTTGTCACCACCTGGCGCCCTTGCACTTTAACCAATCGTTCAGGGGAAGCCCCAACAATTTGTACGTTGCCAAAATCTAAATAAGACAGGTAAGCAGTAGTGTTGGTTAATCGCAGTTGTCGATAATAATCAAATGGATCCTGACGTACTGGAAAGCTAAACCGTTGGGAAGGCACCATCTGAAACATATCACCAGCAGTAATGTAATCTTTTGCCTGATTGACCACGCTTTCAAAGGCGGCTTTTGAAAAATTAGATGTCGTTTTAATCTCTGGTATCACCACCAGTTGACTTTCAGCTACGCTGGGCGTAAAAAGTTTTGCTTGAACAGCTAGAACTCTTTGCGTCAATGCCGGATCCCCGACATGAGAATAGGTATCATCGGCCACGATGGTCACTGTGTTGTGCTCTGCGTCAAACATCACAAATGTTTCATAGACAAACATATGAATATCCGGCATGTTTAATGGATCAGGCGGCGTGTCACCGAGTGATTCATAGGCAGCAATCGTATCAAAACCTACATAACCAATCGCCCCACCCGTCATTGGTAGTTTTGCTTCGGCCGGTGACCCCGTCACGACAAGATCGCTCAGTGCTTGTAATGGATCTGGATGCGAGCAGCTTTTTCCATCAATAGTAACTGTCTGACCCAGCGCTTGAAATTCATGGACGGGTTGTAAGGCAATCATGACCACCTGGTGTTTCTCATCAGGAAACGGTATATTTTCCAACAACATCGTCTGGTCGCCGCGTAGCCGTAAATAAGCCGTCACAATATCAAGTTCAGGCAATGTGATTGTTTTTGTCTGGTATGTCATAGTCTCCACCTCTAACCTGCCCATCATCGGCCAGGTTTTACTTTCACGTCATTGAAATTAAGCGTTATTTGACGTGTTTTGCCAGGCGGCTTTCATGTCTTGGACAAATGTTTTGATTGCTCCCGTGGCCCCGTTGGGATCAGCTGCAATTAAATCAACGATAGCTGAACCAGCAATCACGGCATCAGCGTAGGCAAATTGCGGCACCTGATCGGGCCGACTAATGCCAAAACCAATCGCTGTTGGCACATCGGTGTATTCACGTACAGCTGCAACTAATTCACGCGATGCCGTGGTTAACTCAGCTCGCGTCCCAGTCGTGCCTAAGGAACTGACAATATAAACAAAACCGCGCGCTTGCGCCACAATATCTGGAATGCGTGCTTTAGATTGCAAGGTCACTAATTGAATCAGCGAGCGATCGTACTGATTCGCTAATTCTAAAAATGAGGCTTGCTCTTCAAGTGGCATATCCGGCAAGATGATGCCTTCGACCGATAAGGCAGCCATCTTCGACAAGAATTTTTCGTAGCCATATTTAAATACGGGGTTGACGTATGTCAAAATCACTAGCGGCACATCTGTCCGTTCACGGACTGCTGCAATTAATGCAAACACCTTTTCTGTTGTTGAACCCGCGGCCGCCGCACGGATATCAGCGGCCATAATGGTTGGCCCATCAGCGGCAGGGTCGGAAAACGCAATCCCAATTTCCACGACATCAGCCCCCGCTTCGGCCATAGCGACAATGTAGTCAGCACTTTGATCAAAATTTGGATCGCCTGCGACTGTAAAGCCAATAAACCCTTGCCCGTTTTTTAAAACATCTGCTATTTTTTTAACTGCCATTTTTTCTCCCCGTTTATTCATGTGCGTGCGCAATCGCTACTAATTGTGACATCAACGCGACGTCCTTGACACCATCCACTTCGGCACCACTGGAAATATCCACCCAATCCGGTTGGACTTGTGCAATCGCGTCTGCCAAATTATCGACGTTTAGCCCCCCCGCCAACATCAATGGCTTTTTGCGTAATGGTTTGGGCGGTACGGCTTGCCAATCAAAGGTTGTGCCTGTGCCAGCGGAGGTGTCAATTTGTACGATGTCAGCTGCAGTATCACGCAAAGCTGCCTCTGGGCGACGCGTTTGTATCACAGGAACGCCCTTGTCTCGTAACAACGTCACAGCATCTTCTGAGACATCATCTTGCAGTTGGGCACCTTGTATTAACCCATTGCCATAAAAGGTTAAAATATCCATCACGTTTTGGTCATCAAAAACACCATAGAGCGGAATTTGGTCGTCTAGTTTGGCACGAATCGCCATTGCAGTCATAATCCCAACGCTTCGTCGATGTCCAGGTGCCAAAATGATGCCGGCCATATCCGGCTGGACTTGATTGAGCAGTTCAGCACTCGCTTCTTGAAAAATACCACAAATCTTAATTTTAGTCATCGTGTTGCGTTATCCTTTTAATGTTTTAATCATGTTGCCCTTATCTGCGGCGCGCATCAGCGTTTCACCAATCAAAATACCATTCACTTGGACATTTTCAAGCGTTTCAACGTCAGCACGCGATTGAATCCCCGACTCAGAAATAAATAATACTGATTCTGGTACCAGATGACGGAGACGTCTGGTATTGTTGAAATCAACTGAAAAATCTTTTAAATTGCGATTATTTACGCCAATGATGCGCGCTTTCGCCTGCAAAGCCCGCTGAATTTCTGTTTCATCATGGGCCTCAACCAGGGCCGATAGGCCTAAAGTATCTGCCAAACGAATATATGCAGCCAGTTGTGCATCGGTTAAAATGGCCACAATCAATAAGATGGCATGCGCACCCGCAATACGAGCTTCATAGATCATTTCAGGCGCAATGATGAAATCTTTTCGGAGAAGCGGCACATCAACCGTTTCGTTGACTGTCGCAAGGATTGCTAAGCTGCCTTTAAAATATGTTTCTTCTGTCAGCACACTAATCATGTCCACGCCTGCATTAGCATAATCTTGTGCAATCTGACGATAATCAAAGGCTTCGGGCGCGATAATTTGCCCTTTTGATGGCGAAGCTTGTTTGATTTCTGCAATCATTGTCATCTCTGGTTGTCGCAAGGCTGCTTCAAACGGAAAACCGACAATTGGTGGCATTTCAGCCACAGCGAGTTTTAATTGTGTGCGACTTTGATGTTGCAACCGACGCTGTAAATTGGTGCGCGTGGCACTTACCAGATCATCTAAAATCATGCGCTCACCCCCTGAGTCGCCTGTTGTAGGCCAATGAGCTGCTGATAAGCAGCCCCACTCGCCAGTGTCTGGCGTGCTAATTGAATACTGTCTTGAATGTTGTCACAACGGCGGGCAGCATATAAGGCCAAAGCAGCATTTAAAATCACCGTATCTGATTTTTCATCTTTTAATTCGCCTGTCAAAATGGCAGTTGTAATCTGCGCGTTTTCAGCCGGTGAACCACCTTGTAATTGTGCTGTGGTAGCGTAGTCAAAGCCATAGGCTTGTGGATCAAATTCAGTGCTTGAAATTTGACCATCACGCAAGGTGACAATGTCAGTTTTTGTAGTCAAAGTCACCTCGTCTAGGCCGTCTTGGCCATGTACCAACACAGCGTTTTTAACCTGCATCGCTTGTAAGACTTGCGCTAAGGGGCGTAACAAATGTTTGGCATAGACGCCCAGTAAAATAGCTTGTGGGCGGGCGGGGTTCGTCAATGGTCCCAACACATTAAAAACTGTTCTAAAGCCCAGCGCTGAACGTACCGGTCCAACCACACGCATGGCTGGATGAAATGATCGCGCAAACAAGAAGGTTTGGCCAGCTTGATTTAAGACTTGCATGGCTTGATCAGCTGACAATGTAATCCCAACGCCTAACGCTTCTAATACATCAGCCGTCCCTGATTGTGAACTTGCAGCGCGGTTACCATGTTTCACCACGGGTACACCAGCTGCGGCCACGATAAAACTTGCCGTTGTGGAAATGTTGAATGTATTAGCCAAATCACCACCTGTGCCAACGATATCAATCGCATCTGGCACTTGTGGCATGGTCACGGCATGGGCCAACATGGCCCGCGCTGACCCAACAATTTCTGGTACAGATTCATTTTTAACCGCCAGACCCATCAGGTAGGCGGCAATTTCGGTTTCCGAGGCTTGACCGGCCATAATTTCTGCCATCACATCCTGGGCCATTGCTGCGGTTAAGTCTTGTCTTAGTGATAATGTTTTTAATGCTGCTTGGATACTACTCATGAATTGTTACCCCACTATAACGCGCAATTGCTGCGACATCCTTATCTCCCCGGCCACTTAAATTGACCATAATTTGTTGCTCTGGTCGCATTGTTGGCGCCAACTTCATGGCATATGCAACCGCGTGTGAACTTTCGATGGCTGCAATGATTCCTTCGGTTTTTGCAATGAATTCAAAAGCTGCCACCGCTTCATCATCAGTAATGGGCACATACTTGGCACGTTTAATCTCTGACAAATAGGCATGTTCTGGCCCAATGCCTGGATAATCTAGCCCAGCAGAAATGCTGTACACGGGGTCAATCTGGCCATCAGCAGATTGTAAGAACTTAGACTTCATCCCATGGAAAATACCGTCTGAACCATTGGTTAACGTTGCTGCTGTTTGCGTCGTCTGTATGCCTTTTCCAGCTGCCTCCACACCAATCAAGGTGACAGCCTCATCTGCAATAAAATGACTAAAAGCACCGATAGCATTAGAGCCACCACCCACAGCCGCAATCACAACATCAGGCAAACGCTTAGTTTGCTGCAAAAATTGGGCGCGCGCTTCTTCACTAATCACCGATTGAAAATATTTAACCATCTCAGGGAAAGGATGGGGGCCAACCGCCGACCCTAAAACATAAAAAGTGTCATCAATTCGTTTGGTCCAGTCTTGAAAAGTCGCATTGACCGCATCTTTGAGGACTTGGGTCCCAGTCTGAACGGCGTGCACTTTTGCACCAAGTAAAGTCATCCGATAAACATTAAGTGCTTGGCGATCAATATCTTCTTGCCCCATAAAAATTTCTGCTGACATGCCAAACAAGGCCGCTGCAGTGGCGGTGGCGACCCCATGTTGGCCAGCACCTGTTTCCGCAATCAACCGTTGCTTGCCCATCTTCTTGGCCAGCAAGGCTTGCCCGAGCACATTGTTAATCTTATGTGCCCCCGTATGATTCAGGTCTTCTCGCTTGAGATAAATTTGAGCGCCACCAAGTTCAGCCGACATGTTTTTGGCGTGATAGAGTAACGAAGGTCGGTTAGCATAATCAACCAAAAGAGCTTGCAGTTCTGCTTTAAAGTCTGGGTCATCCCGGTAGGTCGCAAAAGCTTCAGCAACCGCATTAACGGCTGGCATCAACAATTCCGGCACGAATTGCCCGCCATATTGGCCATAATAACCTGCTTTTTGTGTGGTCGTAGTTGCCATGATTTTTCTCCTCTTGTAACGCAAAGTGACTTTGAGCAAATAAAAAACCGTCCTGAAAAAATTGCTCATGCAATATTTTCAGGACGGTTGCCCGCGGTGCCACCTGATTTCGACCTTTCAAGCCACATCAAAAAGCTTGATTGATTCGCGCCTCCACAGCCTGCCAACACAGACCTGACAACTGACGTATGCCTCACGTTCAAGCCTACTCGCATCACTGCTTTCAACTGACCCTCGATGGTCCATTTGCCAACCTGCTTTCGACCCAGCTCTCAGTATCCCGGGTTCCCTGTGCGTGCACAATTGGTTTGATCTCCATCTCATCGGTTTAATTTGGACGATTAAATTGTTATTTTTATATTAAAACCAAATGATATTTTTGTCAACACTTATTTCAAAACGATTAGAAGAATTGCAAGCTGTACGTCCCGTTAAACGTGTCGCCAGCCGCCAAAACATTCACCCCAAACTTTTCTTTGAAGTTTCCTGTAGAATCCACCGTGTCAGCAATTCCCCACCATGGTTCCAAAGCGATAAACGGCGCTTCTTTACCGGCTGGAGTCCAGATGCCTATGAACTGCGCATTATCTAAAGTCATCCGTAACCCGTGCTGATTGGCCAAGCGTGCTAACAAAAATGACGTCTTTTGGCGATCGAGTTTCAAGATGATTGCGTCATCGTGGTAATCTTCTTGACGCAAACGCAAAGGAATATTGGCATTAAACGGTGTGGCTGCGTTTGGATTTGAATAAGGGCCAGTTAGACGCACCCGATCATACATTTTTTCTGGTTCAATGGACACGTAATAATCTGAAAACTTACCGCCATCTAATGGCAAATTAAAGGCTGGATGCCCACCGACACTGAAAAAGAGCGACTCCTCTTGATCAGTATTGGTCACAATATAGGCAACTTTCAATTCATTTTCAGGGGTCAAATCATAGCGAATATCGAATTGAAACTTGAAAGGATAGATACGCAACGTCGAATCCGTCTCATGAATACGGAAAATTGCGTGCGTTTCACTTTGCTCAACCACTTCAAAGCTGGTGTTGCGCGCAAAACCATGTTGGTTCATAAAATACGTTTCTCCAGCAATTTTGAATTGATCACCGCGTAAACGCCCAACAATTGGAAAAAGATTAGACGCATGCCGTCCCCAATATTTAGGATCTCCAACCCAAATATATTCCAACTCAGCTTGTTTATGCCAAACGCTTGTCAATTCAGCGCCGTACTCGTTAATTTGAACTTTTAAATCATTGTTTTCTAGTGTAATCATAATATCTATATTCTACCAAATTTTTTCTGAAAATGTTGTTGGCCGCGACGATTCAGGATTTTTTTGCCCGAGGGAAAAAGTCTTGATAATTTTTTTGTAGACTTTCCCGCGTCACGTGCGTATACATTTGGGTTGTCGACAAATTGACATGACCCAATAATTCCTGTACAGTTCGCATGTCAGCGCCATGATTGAGAAGGTGTGTGGCAAAAGTATGACGCAGCATATGCGGGTGAATCTTACCTGTTAGCGTGGAGCGTTTCATCAATTCATTGAGAATATAGGTGATCCCTGCCGCTGTAATGGGTTCCCCACGATGATTGACAAAAACGCGCTCATGCGGCACTTGTTTGGCCATCAGTTTTGGCCGTAAATCATGTAAATACTGCGTCATTGCTTGCGCAGCAAAATGGCCAAATGGCACATAACGATCCTTGTTCCCTTTACCATGAATCAGGACTAATCGTTGCGAAAAATCCAACTGTCCGAGCGTCAAATTAGCAATTTCTGCCACCCGAGCCCCAGTAGCATACAAAAACTCAAGCAAAGCGGCGTTACGTTGCCAAAGTGGATCATCTTCGTGATACGCCACCTCGAACAAGGTGGTTAATTCTGATTCGTAGAAAAATTCCGGTAAATGGTTTTGGTGCTTACGCAATGCGACATTTTCAAATGGATTCTCTGCGACAAATTTATTAGCCACCATAAATTGAAAAAACATGCGCAAACTACTGATTTTCCGCGCAATTGTGGTTCGGGCAAGTTGTCGTTCGTACAAGTCATTGAGATAAACGCGTACATCAAGTGTTTGAACCGCACGGTAGCTGGTAAACCCACCATTTTCCGCCAAAAAAGTTGTAAATGCGGCAATGTCTTTATCATAAGCTTGCACGGTTAAATCAGAATATTGTCGTTCTGCTTGTAAATAATCATGATACAGTTGTTGTGCTTTGGTTATCATAGGTCTATTATACCCGAAAAGATTAAGAAGCTTTAAATTTGGTTACAATCAGTCAAAAATTACCCTGAGTGGCTTTGAGTTCGCTATGATATAAGTAGCTTAACTTTACGTTAAAAATGAGAAAAGACATTAAGGAGCAGCTGATGAAAATTCCTATTCAAACGCCATTTGAACAGTTACGTAATACGGTCATTACCCGCCAGCAGCGTGTTCACGAAAGTATTGTCGCGTTTCGGGCTAATATTCTCTCAAACCGCGATGCAAAACATCAGCAGCGTCCTTCACGGCAAGAAACCATAGCACGTGAAGTCTCCATCGTGCCTTATGAAGCCACACCAAAAGCGGTTGACGCCGATAGTTTTGCCTATGCGCTGACAGCAGAAATGACTGAAATTCAGGCCGAAACGCAACACACAACGCGCCGACCATTATTACAAGCCTTGATTCAACACCCCATTCGCCTTTTGGTCAGCCTGGTGATTGTGATTCTATTAGTTTATATCACCATTATGTTTTTCCAAGCCAACAGTCAACAAGGTGCGGCAGCCATCACGCAACCAACTCAAATCCACTAAAAAAAGCGCTCAAGGCGCTTTTTTTAGTTTTTAAATGAGTGAATTGGCGCTGGAATATGGCCACCACGATTAATAAAATCAGCACTCGACTTGGGTACAACCGGCATCACCGGCGCTGTCCCCAGCAAGCCACCATAATCAACCATGTCGCCAACTTTAGTCCCGTTGGTTGGTAAGACACGGACCGCTGTTGTCTTGTTGTTTTGCACCCCAATTGCGGCCTCATCCGCAATCATGGCTGCAATCGTCGTTGCCGACGTATTACCAGGCACAGCAATCATATCCAAACCAACCGAGCAGACAGCTGTCATCGCTTCTAGCTTGGCCAATGACAAAATCCCAGCTTCGACCGCATCAATCATGCCCGCATCTTCAGACACCGGAATAAAGGCCCCTGACAACCCACCGACACGTTGTGACGCCATCACGCCACCTTTTTTCACCGCGTCATTGAGCAGCATCAAAGCAGCTGTTGTCCCGTGTGTCCCAACCATTTCTAAGCCAATCTCTTCCAAGACTTCTGCCACTGAATCGCCACGAGCGGGCGTTGGCGCTAAACTCAAATCCACAATGCCAAATTCTACGCCCAAACGTTCAGCTGCTAGCGCACCAACCATTTGACCGACTCGCGTGATCTTAAAGGCTGTCTTTTTAACCGTTTCCGCAACGATGTGAATCGGCTCACCTTTGACCTTTTCTAAGGCCCGCTTCACCACACCAGGGCCAGACACACCGACGTTAATCACCACATCGGCTTCAGTGACACCATGAAAAGCCCCCGCCATGAATGGATTATCTTCCACCGCATTGGCGAACACCACCAACTTTGCATTGGCCGTGTCTGACTTATCGGTGATGGCTTTAATGGTCTCGCCCATTAATTTCACAGCATCTAGGTTAATCCCGGCCTTGGATGAACCAATATTGACACTTGACATAACCAAATCAGTTTCTGTTAAGGCACGTGGTAATGACTTAATTAAGGCCAAATCGCCATTGGCAAACCCTTTTTGCACTAGCGCAGAATAACCCCCGATGAAGTCAACGCCAACTGTTTTAGCCGCGTCATCCAAAGCGTGGGCGTATAACAACATTTCATCTGGGGTCGCCTTCCCAGCAATCAATGCAATTGGCGTCACACTAATGCGCTTATTAGTAATTGGAATCCCAAATTCACGTTCGATTTGTTGGGCAACTGCCACTAAATCTTTTGCATAAGTCGTAATTTTATCATAAATGTTTTTTGCCGTGGCTGCGGGTGTGCCAGCAACCGTGTCAAGCAGTGAAATCCCCATTGTCACAGTTCGGATATCCAAATGCTCTTCGGCAACCATGTTAATTGTCTCTGTAATTTGCGTGGTTTCCATGACTTCTCCTAGTTTGGCCATTAACCAATGGCACATTAAAATAACACCAAACGGTGTGTTTTAAACGCGACGCATGGCGTCAAAAATTTCCTCACGTTGCGTATGAATTTCAACGTGTAATTGTTGGCCAAGTGCATTCAAGTCATCTTGCAAACCATTGAAGGTTTCATCTAAATTTGCCAAATTAACTAGCATACTCATTGTAAAGATATCTGACATGATTGTTTGAGACACGTCCAAAATGTTCACATCATGTGCTGCTAAGGTTTGGGCAACACTGGCAATAATGCCCGGCTTATCTTTCCCAACGACTGTTACAACTGCTTTTGCCACGATTTTATCCTCTTTAAAAGTTATTTATGTATTATACAATAATACGCGTTCACCTGTCATTAATTTTATAATAGTCTGTTAGCGGTATTGGCGTTCACCATTTTGCCAACCTAAAAACTGGGCTGTTTTCGCATCAGCAACTGCTTGTGTGTGCGCATCCACGTGTGAATCATACAACTGTGACTGAAATATTTTTTCATATTCAGTAACACTGACTAATTGTCGCTTTGCCAATAGGGCATCCGTCATGGTTTTAGGGACGTAATCAGCAAAGTTGTCCTGCAAAGTGACCGAATACAATTCAGCCTCAGCTCCAGAACCATAGCTAAAGACCGCCAAATCCTCTCCGGCTACCAAATCTGTGGCATGACTCAAAAGTGAGAGCAAACTCAAATAAACCGACCCCGTATATAAATTCCCAACTTGGCGACTATAAACTTGACTGGCAGTTAAATTTGTCGCCAAACGTGTTTGTTGTACAGGCGTTGCTTCGGTCATAATTTGATCGAGCGCCTTCTTGCCCATTTTTGTATATGGCAAATGAAAGGCAAAGCCAGCGAAATCATCCAGGACATGCTGTGTCGCTTTTTGATAACGTTGCCAAAGTGTCAAAAACATTTCCTTATAAACGTCGGTTGACAGATGCCCATCTACCAAGGCCTCTTCACGATCGACGGGTCGCCAAAAATCGGCAACATCACGACTCATATAAACTGAATCTGAATTAATCGCTAAAATTTTAGGCGCACTGGCCACAACCATCGCAATGGCCCCGGCCCCTTGCGTCACTTCACCTGGTGTCGCCAAGCCATAGCGCGCAATATCTGAAGCAATGACTAACACCCGTCTTTCTGGATGTAGTGTCACATAATCGCGCGCCTGCATTAAACCAAAAGTCCCGGCATAGCACGCTTGTTTTAACTCAATGGTACGCGAAAACTCAGACAGGTTTAACAACTTTTGAGCGTAGACTGCCGCGGATTTTGAATTATCAATGCCTGACTCCGTGGCAAAAATCACCATATCAATCGCAGCGCGGTCTTCATCAGTTAAAATACTTTGTGCCGCATTGACACCCATTGTGACCACGTCTTCATAGTTGGGCACCACGGCTTGTTGTGATTGGCCGATACCAAGGGTATATTTTTCTGGTTCATCCCCGCGCGCATGTGCCAAGGCTGTTAAATCCAACACATAGTTCGGCGTATAAAAACCAATCTTATCGATCCCTATTTTCATAATTTACTACTTTCCTCTGCTGACGCAAAAAAGCGTCGCAAGACGCCCTTTGTCGCGTGCATGACACGCAGCTTAATAAAGTTCCTTGACCTTTTCTTGGATACTTTCCGTTGAGATAAATTCATCATACGTGGTATCAACTCGATCAACCGCGCCTTTAGCAGAAACCTCAATCACGTGGTTGGCAGTTGTGGCCAAGAACTCGTGATCGTGAGAAGTCATAATAATGCCACCCTTAAAGTTGACTACGGCATCATTGAGTGATTGAATTGATTCCAAATCCAAGTGGTTTGTTGGGTCATCCATGAGCAAGACGTTGGCCTTCAAAAGCATCATCTTTGCTAAAGTAATGCGCACCTTTTCACCACCAGAAAGGACTTTGATTTGCTTCAAAGAATCATCACCACGGAACAACATTTGTCCCAGCATACCACGAAGGCTGGTATTGTCCTTTTGATCTTCTTCGGCAAAATCACGGAGCCAATCTAAGATAGTCGCTTCTTGATTGTCAAAGTTATCGTTCAAATCCTTGGCAATGTATGATTGTGAGGTTGTCACACCCCAAGTCACTGAGCCCGTATCTGGTTCAAGTGTGCCAGCAATAATTTGCATCAACGTTGTCGTCGCCAAATCAGAACGTGACAAGATGGCAATCTTGTCACCAGGACGGCCGATAAATGAAATGTTGTCAAGCACCTTTTCACCATCGATTGTCTTAGACACGTTCTCGACCCGAACCATGTCATTTCCCATTTCACGATTCATTGGGAAGTTGATGAATGGGTATTTACGTGATGATGGCTTGATATCATCAAGCGTAATCTTATCCAATTGCTTTTTACGTGCAGTTGCTTGCTTTGACTTTGAGGCGTTGGCTGAGAAACGCGCCACGAATTCTTGCAATTGCTTGATTTGTTCTTCCTTCTTAGCATTTTGCTGAGAAGCCAAGCGTTGCGCCAATTCAGAAGATTCGCGCCAGAAGTCGTAGTTTCCAACGAATGGCGTGATTTTACCAAAGTCCACATCCAAAATGTTGGTTGACACTGCGTTTAAGAAGTGACGGTCGTGGGAGACCACAATCACCAAGTTCGGGAAATCGGCCAAGAAATCTTCTAACCAGTTAATTGTTTGCACATCCAGACCGTTGGTTGGTTCATCAAGCACCAAAATATCTGGGTTACCAAACAAAGCTTGGGCTAACAGCACCTTCACTTTATCATTTTCAGTCAATTCACCCATCATGGTGTATTGCATGTCGTCTGGGATTCCTAATTTGCTCAACAATTGACCCGCTTCGACTTCGGCGTTCCAACCATCAAGTTCTTCAAATTCGGCACCCAAATCCGCGACACGTACACCATCTTCATCATTAAAATCTGGCTTGGCGTAAATGGCATCCATTTCCGTCTTGACTTCATACAAACGCTTGTGACCTTGAATCACTGTGTCCAACACGGTAAATTCATCAAAAGCAAAGTGGTCTTGCTGCAAAGATGACATCCGTTCACCTTCACCAATCGCAATCACACCTTCAGTTGGTTGCAATTCACCTTGTAATAACTTCAAAAAAGTTGACTTACCGGCACCATTGGCACCGATAATGCCGTAGGTGTTACCAGGGGTCAACTTTAAGTTAACATCTTGATATAATTTAGGGCCAGCAAAGCTGAAGCTCATGTCTGAAACTGTGATCAATTAAATTTCCTCCGTTGTCGCCATACGCGTCTCATTGATACGACACACATGGCACAGTGATGTAAAAATACCTGTTATAACTATAACAGAAAAAGCGCGAAAGGTCGCGCTTTTTCATAACTTTTGTCCATTAAAAACCAAAATGTTTTTATGATTTAAAGCCACCCTCAACTGGCATTTGAAACACTTCTGATTCTTCCGAATCAAGGTCATGAAAACCATTTTCAATTGGAATCAGATTTTCATCGGGATCATCGCGTGTATCACCAAAAAAGGTAAACAAACTTAGAACAAGATACATGATACTGAGATAAAAACCATACAAATCCGAAACAATTCCCAGCCAAAACGTTGACACAAGGGCAAAAACCAACGGCATCAACAGTAAGGTAAATGGAGCGTAGCCACGTTGGCGAACAGCGTAACCCAAATACAACATGTAAACACCATTAATAATCAAGTACAAATAGACAACTTTATGCAGGCTGTCCCACCCAGCAAGGTCGCCCAAAAAAGGTAAGCCCCAACCCAATAACACGGCCGCCAACCATTGATAGCCATAATATTTTTTAAAAGTTTTCTTCATGTGTGACCACCTTCAACAACATTTTTCTACTTTCATTATAATACAATGCGTTGTATTATCCTAGCTAAATAAACTTTTGTGATAAAAGTTTAATGCAATTCTTTTAAAACACTAATTGCCGATAAGGCATAAAGTGGTGCCGTTTCGGCACGCAATATCCGTGGCCCTAAGCCAGCAGGTTCAAATCCGTGGCCTTCAAGTGCCTGCACTTCTGCCTCAGACAAGCCCCCCTCAGGGCCAAACACCATTGCCAGATTAGCGCCAGTTGGCAAAGAGGTTACTGACTGAACAAGTGTCCCAACTTCCCCGTCGCGGGCAGATTCTTCCCAAGCCACAATGCCAGCTTGTTTGGGTAAGTTTAATACCGTCGACCAGGGTAAAAAGTCAATGGCCGGAATCATCAGACGATGGGCTTGTTCGGCAGCCGCTTGGGCGATTTTAGCTAAACGCTTAGCCTTTTTTTCTTGTTGCTTCTGCCAGTCAGCAACCGTTCGGGTCATGGTCGTAAACACAATCCGATGAACCCCCAGTTCGGTAGCTTTTTGGACAAACCAATCTGAACGGTCATTTTTAAGTGGTGAAACAATGAGTGTCACTTGAATGGGTAATTCCACTTCAGCTGCCACCTGTGAAACCACAGCTAAAGTCATCGTTTTTGGCGTCATTGCAATCACTTCGCCGATCATCACCTGTTGGTCTTGGCTGACAAATTCAGCCTGTGTACCCACCCGTGCGCGCATGACTTTTCCAAAATGTTGATAAATATCTTGGTCATCCGTCAAGATAATCTGATCATGAATCGTTTGATTTAGAAAATATCGTTGCATGGTTCTGCTTCCTTTTGCTGGGCGATATAACTATGCCACTCACCCATTTGCGACTTTTGCACAATTCGGTATCCTGCGGCATTTAATTGAGCCTGGATATCAGGTGCAATGGCATCATAAATCCCAGACACCAAGAAATAACCGGTTGGCTTCAAGCGTGATACCGTTTGTGGAATCAATCGGGCAATCACATCAGCCAAAATATTAGCCACAATTAAATCGACGGGTGCCGTTGCGACGTCCGCCAACAAATCACTAGCAATAACAGGAATATCTGCGGCGACTGGATTTAAAGCCAGGTTTTCTTTGGCCACTGCAACCGACATCTCATCAATATCAGTTGCTAGGATGTGTCCGACACCTAGTTGTCTAGCGGCCACCGCTAATACCCCTGATCCGGTGCCAACGTCAATCATAGTTTCACCACCACGCACAACTGTCTCCAAAGCTTCCATCATGAGCTGGGTCGTTTCATGCGTCCCTGTCCCAAAAGCCAACTTAGGGTCCATGATAATTGGTTTTTCCTCAGCTTGCACAGGTGTGAACGTTTCCCATGATGGGACCACGGTTAAATGCCGTGTGATACGTTGGGCATGATAGTATTGTTTCCAATTATTTTCCCAATCCGACTGCGCTATCCCATCAATTGTGATCGTTGCAGGTGATGCATCAATCCCAAAATTTGCCAACGCCGCTAGCCTTGTGCGGATAGTTGTCACAATCGCTGGGAATTGGTCATTTGCTTCAAAATAAGCAATCACTTGCACATCTGATTCATCGTCAATTTGAACACCTTGGGCGCCGACGCTTAAAAAAATTTCTGATACGGCTTCAATCGCCTGGTTCTGCGTGGTGATTTGTACGGCTTGCCAATTCATTCTATATCCTCGTGTCTGATAACAACTTTGCCAACCATGTGGCCCGCTTCGACCATTGCGGTAGCTTGTTGCAAATTTTTAACGGTTAACCCATACAAGGTTTGGGTCAGTGTACTTTTAATCACTTGTCGGTCGATTAATTCTGCAACAAGGTTGAGTGCCTCGCCTTGTGATGCCATATCAACCCCAAAGTTGCCTTTGGCAAACATAAAGACCCAACTAAACTGTGCCCCAATATTTTTAAGTGGCCCCATATCAATTGGCGCAGTCGTTTCAACAATGCTGGCAATCCGACCAAAAGGGCGAATTGCGCTCAAAACCAAAGGCCAATAGGCCGTTGTGTCTTGCAAAATAGCAATAAAATCGACTTGCTCGTGTTGGATTTTGTTTAACTGGTTTTGAATATCTTGATGATAATCAAGAATATAATCTGCCCCCATCTTTTTGACCCAATGCACAGATTCAGGCCGCGATGCTGTCGTAATGACAGTCATGCCCAAATATTTGGCGAGTTGTATGAGCATTGACCCCACACCCCCTGCACCGTTTAAAATTAGAATACTTTTCCCAGCAGCAGCCTGGGCAATCATTCGAAAACCAAACGCATCGCGTAAAATCTCAACGGCAGTAATTGTCGTCAAGGGTAATGCTGCCGTTTGAGCAGCATCGAGTACGCGTGGCGCATGGCCAACCAATTGCGCGTTAACCACCTGATAATCAGCATGTGCGCCTTGTTGCCCCTGTGTGCCGGCATAAAACACTTGATCGCCGACAGCAAAATTTGATACGTCAGCGCCAATTGCAACGACTTCACCCATTGCATCAAACCCAAGCACACGAAATTTTCCCGTAGCTGTGTAGTTTTGACGCATTTTGGAATCGACTGGATTCACGCCACTTGCAGCAACTTTAACCAAAATCTGATCTGCCGCTGGTCGGGGCCGCGCAATTGTCTTGGCCATAAAAACACTTGGATGGTCGA
This sequence comes from Leuconostoc holzapfelii, assembly GCF_012396485.1. Classification (GTDB taxonomy): domain Bacteria; phylum Bacillota; class Bacilli; order Lactobacillales; family Lactobacillaceae; genus Leuconostoc; species Leuconostoc holzapfelii. The sequence continues at coordinate 98,951 of NZ_JAAXPO010000005.1, read as the reverse complement.
TTGCCAAGGCTTGGTCAAAGCCAACTGCACGCATTTTACCTTGGCCAAATGGCCATAATTGTTTAAACGTATCAAATAATGACATCTGCAACTCCTACTCTGCTAGTCCAGTATTTAAAATATGATTGAGCGTGTCTTTAGCCACTTGATATTGCGCCGATTGCCAGCGACTCGCATAAAGTAATTTCATTTTGGCTTGTACGGGTTTAGCTGTTGGTAACTGATTGTTTAAGATATTATCCCAATTATCTGAGACCATTGCATAGGATACGAGCCGCAACTGGGGGGCGGATAACTTTTGGACGTCATCAGCTTTTTTATTCAGTTCGCCCGTGACAAAGTCTTGGATTTTTTTCTGCGCCTCAGGTAAATTAATCGGCACAACGGTGTAAGTCACCGTCGCATTATGATAGCGATCATACATGATCTCATCAATTTGATAATGACGGTTTTGTTGTAACGTGGCCATATAATGTTGTGATAAGGCAGTCATGACCTGTGCTTTTTGATAGTTTTTACCATCAAAAGTGACCTGATCAGCGACCTCATCTCCATGGTTAAGGGCCTGCTGCACGCTGTTGGTAATCTCTTTTTGCCAGGCTGCTTGCGACAAGGTCACCACCTGATTCACCTCAGGGGCAGACGTTTGGCCAGTCAACCCAAATTGCAAGGCAATATTGGCATCCTTTTTGGCCAACTTTTGCCGCGATGCTTGGCTGACACCATCATAATTAAACCCGATGCGCGCCACAGCAAAACCAACCACAGCAACCATCATAACAACTGCTATAGTGACAATAATCCCCCGATAACGCTGCGCAAAGGTTTGTTGTGCGCCACCCCAATATTTTGCAACGCGTGATTTTGTTTTTTCTTTAGTTTCCTCGGGCATACTGGGAATCATCCTCCGTTTTCAACACGGCCATAAAGGCTTCTTGTGGCACATCAACGGTGCCAACGGACTTCATGCGCGCTTTACCACGTTTTTGCTTATCCAATAGTTTTGCACGACGGTCTGGATCACCGGTATGAATCTTTGCCGTCACATCCTTACGATAGGCTTTAATATTGGTCCGTGCCAAAATCTTTGCCCCAATGGCTGCTTGGACTGGAATTTCAAAGTTTTGCCGCGGAATAATTTCTTTCAACTTGGATGTGATGACTCGGCCACGTTCCGCAGCAAAATCGCGGTGGACGATGAAGCTTAAGGCATCCACTTTTTCCGAATTGAGCAAGATATCAATCTTGACCAAATCTGATTGCCGATACCCCGAAATTTCATAATCTAGTGAGGCATAACCACGGGTGTTGGATTTGAGCTTGTCAAAGAAATTGAAAATGATTTCGGAGAGCGGAATTTTATATTTCACGTTGACACGCGTCTCATCCAAATATTCCATTGTTTCAAATTCACCACGCTTGCGCTGGGCCAATTCCATCACGGCGCCGACGTAATCGTTTGGCACCATAATTTGCGCATCAACATAAGGCTCTTCAATCGCCTTGATTTTTGATGCTTCAGGCATTTCAGAAGGGTTTTCAATGGCTAATTCTTCCCCATCATTGGTTAATACACGATAAGTTACCGACGGTGCAGTCGTCACCAAATCTAAATCAAACTCACGTTCTAGCCGTTCTTGAATCACATCCATGTGCAACAGGCCAAGGAAGCCAACACGGTAGCCAAAGCCGAGGGCTTGCGATGTTTCGGGTTCAAAAGTTAATGCAGCATCGTTGAGTTGTAGCTTTTCTAAGGCATCACGTAAATCGGTATATTTGGCATTGTCTGAAGGATACAAACCGGAATAAACCATTGGTGTCATTGGCTTATAACCAGCCAGCGGTTCAGAAGCCGGGTTGGCGACACTGGTAATCGTATCACCGGAATGTGTCGTATGAATGTCTTTGATAGAGGCTGTCAAGTAACCAACATCACCGGCCATTAAATACTCTCGCTTTTGTGCAGTTGGTGACATGACGCCGACTTCATTGACTTCATATTCAGCCCCAGTATTCATCATGCGAATCTTATCGCCAGGCTTCACAATCCCTTCACGCACACGCATGTTAACGACCACGCCACGATACGCATCATAGGCTGAATCAAAAATCAAAGCACGTAATGGCGCTGTCAAATCGCCAGTTGGCGCCGGTAAGTCCGTCACAATCTTTTCCAAAAGTTCTGGAATTCCAATGCCCTTTTTGGCTGAAGCCAACACTGCTTCTGAGGCGTCAATCCCGATCACATCTTCAATTTCTGTCCGGACTTTTTCTGCATCAGCTGCGGGTAGATCAATCTTGTTAATGACGGGTAAAATTTCCAGATCATTATCTAAGGCCAAATAAACATTGGCCAACGTTTGCGCCTCCACACCTTGTGATGCATCGACAACAAGGATTGCGCCTTCAGCGGCAGCCAATGAACGAGAGACTTCATATGAGAAGTCAACGTGTCCTGGTGTGTCAATTAAATGGAAAATATAAGTTTCGCCATCATTGGCATCATAGTGTACTTCAACGGCATTAAGCTTAATCGTAATCCCGCGTTCACGCTCTAGATCCATTGTATCCAACAATTGATTTTGCATATCACGTTCGGCCACAGTATGTGTGTGCTCTAAAATACGATCAGCAATCGTTGATTTCCCGTGATCAATATGTGCCACAATTGAAAAATTACGGATATGTTTTTGTCTGGCTTGCAGTTGTTCTAAATTAATTTCTGTCATGGTTAATTCGCGCCAAGATGCGCTTTCTTTCAATTATTCTGTCTCATCCATTTTATCATGAAAACGACTAAAAAAGCGTGAGCCAACGCGATTTCTCACATCACTCACGCTTGGCATTAAATTGTGCGTCGCATCGCTTGAATAAAGACCGTGCTGACAATCAGCAACGAACCAATCAAATCAGCCACACCGAAGGCAATTTGAAAAATCAAAATACTTAAAACAGTGCCCATCAAAGGCTCTAATGCGCCTAATGTACTGGCAACAGTCGGTTTTATCCATGCAAGGCTTTGGATAAACACCACGTAGGCAAAGGCTGTGCCAATTAAAATTGAGAACGCCAGTAACCCTATCACAGATATTCGCCAGACCGGGGCGTGATGCCAGACGGGCGATACAAAATTAATGCCCAAGCCACTGATCGTCATCGCCCAAGCACTGACTGTCACCGCGCCAAATTTTGCAATGAGTTTCTGCGGTAACAACGTATAAAAGACCGCGCCAACGCCAGCTAATAATCCCCAGACCAGGGCGGGCGTCGTCATCGCGAGGGTGCCAATTTGACCATGAGTCGCAATTAACAGCGTCCCGACCACAGCAAATACGATGGCGACAACATCCTGTCGCGCCGGCAATTGCCAATGTTTAATGGCCAGCACAATGGCAATCATAATCGGATTGGTAAATTGCAATACCGTCGCCGTGGCAGCGTTACCAGCCTGAATGGCCATAATATAAGTATATTGGACAAAAAGCATCCCTAAAAATGAAAACACCACTAAATGACCGGCATCACGCCATTGTTTAAACGGCGCAAAAATTTTTGGCCCTTGTTTTGTATAAGCCCAGATCAATAACACCGCTCCGGCGAGCAACATGCGAAACGTTGCAAACCAGTGGGCGTCCACGCCTTGCGCAAACAGCATATTGACCACCACACTATTGATGCCCCAAAGCAATGGGCCAAGCATTGCAAACATCAAGCCCTTTGTTCTATTTGTCATCATGACTCCATTATCTTTTTCTCGCAGGCCGCGCAGAGACGCATCCCACACAAATGAAAAGAGTTCGGCAAGCTGCCAAACTCCTTTTACTATCAATGATTAAAATTTTACCACACGTGGACTATTTTCTAAATCACCGGCTGATAAAATTTGCATGACAGTTAACATTTGCTCATCGCTCACCAACTTGGGCGCTCCATGTGTCAAGGTATCAAAGATACTGTCATAAATGCGACCATAATCACCGGGTAAACTTGGCAAGTGCTTTTCAATACGATCGCCACTCTGATTCAAGTAGACGAGCTGCCCAAAATTCTGCGGCGCATCCAGACCAAAGCCGGCTGTCCCAGGCATGATACCTGCTTTAAGATCATTTTCTTGCTCATCAACTTGATATTTAATGAACGTGCCTTTGGTGCCGCGTAATTGCCATTTCGGATATTGAACCATTGCCAATTCAGTTGTTTGCAGCGTGGCTTTCACCGCTTGATCATAGAATAAATTCACTTCGATCTGATCATCTACGGTCGCCCCAATTTCGCGTGCCGCACGTAAATCATAAGTAGCCGCGTGCGGCGAACCAAGTAAGCTCACAATTTGATCCACTAAATGCACGCCATGGCCAAACAATGACCCATCAATTTTTGGTCCTGAGGTGACCCCGGCATCCGGCCGGTAATGGTCCATATGCACCTCTAGGTCAATTAATCGACCCAAGTACCCTTGCTGCAAAACATGTTGCACTGTCAAAAAATCACTATCAAATCGACGGGATTGATAAGGCATCAAAAAGAGATGTTGTGCCTTTGCCAACTCAATTAACGTTTGTGCCTCCGCAAGATTGGCGGCCATTGGCTTATCAACTAAGACGTTTTTCCCAGCAGCCAATAATTGTTTGGTCACTGAAAAATGGCTGGCAGAAGGTGTCACCACGACAACAAGGTCAATTTGTTCATCATTGATGATATCTGCGATGTCCGTAGAAAAGATAGTCCCAGTTGCTTCCCAAAAAGCTTGGTCAGCCGGCCGTTTCCCCAAAGTCGGCGTCACAATACGGCCGACTTTAAACTGGTCTAAACGTAATTTCAAATAAGGTAAATGATAACGATTCGTGCTTTTTCCAAAACCGACATAAGCAATGTTTAACATCTCAAATTCCACCTTTTCAATTATTTGGTGCGATTATTTAATCACAATTTTTTCCAAATCTCCCAAGCCAACTAACAAGTGATTAATCATATGCAATTGTGCATAACGATTCGTTTTAACAGCTTCATCTGCTGCATTGACCATTGTTACGTCAAAGTAAGCGGCAATTGGCGCTTGCAAGTTGGCCAATGCTTGATACATCGCCTCACTGCCTGAAAGGACTAACGTGTGCAAATCAAGGGATTGCGTTGCTTCATATAACGCTGTTTCGGCTGCATTTTCAAACAAAGCGGGGTCCACTTTGGCATCCGTGTCAAACTTAACTGCGAGACGAGCGACACGTGTCAAAGCCTCAATCACCTCACGGAAATTGTCGTCCGTTGCGTGTTGGGCTAACGTTTGCACCCGTTGGGCAATATACACCACGTCTAAGTTCACGACATTGACTGTCCCAGCGGCCACAAGATCTTGGCGAACACCCGCATCAAGCGCCAGCTTACGCACACGATCCAAAATAAAGCGACCAATTTCAGCCTGATCAGCTTGGCTCGTCACCGCGCCAGTGTGAGCAATAAAGTCTGCAATGATTGGTGTTAATGCCACGCGCCATTGCTTCTCTTGCAAGGTGCGCACGATACCGGTCGCAGCACGACGCAAGCCATAAGGGTCATTTGAGCCCGATGGCACCAAGTCAGCTGAGAAGAAAGTGACAATGGTATCTAACTTATCAGCAATCGCTAACACTGCTCCGACATCAGATTGCGCAACATCACCCGTTGCTGACGTTGGCATATAGTGTTCCTTGACTGCCGCCGCCACCGCTGCATTTTCACCAAACAACTTGGCATAATGCTCACCCATGACACCTTGTAATTCGTCAAATTCGCCGACCATGCCGGTCATCAAATCAAACTTATAAATTTCGGCCGCACGCGCCAAGTCGGCCTTTTGCGTCGCATTAAACTGGAGTTGGTCAGCCAATACAGCGGCTAACTGCCCAACACGTTGCATGTGTTCATAAACCGAACCAATTTTTTCATGAAATACCAACTTTTCCACTTTGGCCATGCTATCGGCAATCGTTTTTTGTTGATCTTCATGATAAAAGAAGGCAGCATCTTCCAAACGCGCCACTAAGACTTTTTCGTTACCGGCAATCACATTATCTAAATGCGCAGCATCACCGTTACGCACTGATAAGAAATGCGGCAAAAGATGCCCAGCTTCATCAGTGACATAGAAGAAACGTTGGTGTTCGCGCATTGAGGTCATCAAAACTTCATCAGGCACCGCTAAATACTTCTCATCAAAACCACCAGTAAACGCCGTTGGCCACTCAACAATATTGTTGACTTCCTCTAATAAATCTTGTGACTTGTCAGAATCAAGTTGTAATACCCAACCATTGTCTTGCGCAATGGTTGATAATTGTTTACGAATTGTGGCGCGTCGTTCGTCAGCATCTGCTAGGACAAAGGCTGCCTTCAAAGTCTCAGCGTAGGCATTAGCGTTGTCAATCACGACATTTTCGTCTGATAAGAATCGATGACCTCGCGTGACACGGTTGGTTGAGACTTCTAAGATGTTAAAATCAATCACTTCTGCATCTAATAAAGCCACCAACCAACGAATTGGGCGGACATACAAGAAGGCATGGTTTGCCCACTTCATGTATGTCGTGAACTTCATTTGCGCAACAACTTCCTCACCAATATGTGACAATATTTCTGCCGCTGGGACACCTGGGGTCGCTTTTGTTAACCAAACATAGCCATCTCGCGCCACAAAGTCATCTGGTGTGGCGCCTTGTCCGCGGGCAAAGCCTTGTGCAGCCTTGGTCCAGTTTCCTGCTTCATCCTTTGCCCGATCAAGTGACGGCCCACGCTTTTCTTCTGACAGTGCCTCTGATTCTGCAGCCACATCTAAAAGCTGCACAGCCAAACGACGCGGCGTTGAAAATGGCTTAATCTCGCCGACTGTTAATCGATGTTCGGCCAAAAAGGCCTCAGTGCGGGCCACAAGCTGTGCTTCAGAAGGCGTCACCAAGTGCGCAGGCACTTCTTCCAATCCAATTTCTAGTAAAAATGTTGACATTCTGATTTCTCCAATTATTCGTTTACAACTAAGGGCAAAACAGAGGCACGCATGCCTTCTACTTTCATATCATTCATGCCCTCGTTATGGGTTTAGCGTGCGTTTTCTGCATCCTTAACCGCATATTTACCATTGTCACCAAGGTACTTGTCACGTAGTTCGGCGTCCTTTAACAATGGGAAGCCTAGCTTAGCGCGTTCTTCAATAAAGACCTTTGACACTTGGCGCGCCATTGTGCGAATACGGTGCAAATACCCAGCGCGCTCTGTCACTGAGACTGTCCCACGCGCATCAAGTAAGTTAAAGGTATGTGATGACTTTAGAATATAATCATACGCTGGATGTACCAAACCAAGCCCTAATAAGCGCGTGGCTTCCGCTTCGAATTCATCAAAATGACGTAAGAGCATCTCTTGGTCTGATGCTTCAAAAGCGTACGTTGAATGTTCAAATTCAGGTTCCTTGAAAATATCGCCGTAAAGTACCCCATTGCCCCATTCCAAATCATAAACCGTTGGGACATCTTGAATATATGAAGCCAAACGTTCCAAACCATAAGTTACTTCGGCTGTCACAGAATCCACTTCAATCCCACCAACTTGTTGGAAATATGTGAATTGGGTCACTTCCATGCCATCCAACCACACTTCCCAGCCAATACCAGCTGCGCCCATCGAAGGGTTTTCCCAGTTGTCTTCAACAAAGCGAATATCATGTTCTAATGGCTTTATACCCAAAGCTTCCAACGATCCCAAATACAATTCTTGGATATTAACGGGACTTGGCTTCATCACCACTTGGAATTGATGATGTTGGAACAAACGATTGGGGTTGTCGCCATAACGACCGTCGGCGGGACGGCGGGACGGCTGGACGTAAGCAGCGTGCCAAGGTTCTGGCCCATTAGCACGTAAGAACGTGTAAGGTGATTGCGTCCCAGCCCCGACTTCATTGTCATAGGCTTGCATGAGATTAGCCCCTTGCTTAGCCCAGTATTGTTGTAACGTTAAAATAATATCTTGTAATGATAGTTTATCTGTCATTTTTTACTCCTAAATTTTACGCATGTCCGGTCAATTTAAACGCCGGTATTATGCAAATGGCAATACAGATTCTGGCACTTGAAAATCGAAATGCCGTAAATTCTCTAAGATAATCTTACCAATCAACTGCCGTAATTTATCGGCAGGATAATCATATGGCACTTGAATTGAGCCCTTGCCGGTTTGTAGCCCTTCGGCTGCTAAAAATTCTTGGTACGTCGCATTAAATGTTGGCATCGCATAAATGCCCAACCAATTCTTTTGTGCCATAATAAAAAGCAATGTTTCAGTCGCTTTTTTACCCTCTACCGGGTAAAACCCAGGCATTGCGTAAGCAACGCGTTCAGTAATGGCCGGATAGATCTCATGGACATATTGGCGCACAAGTTGCATTTGTGCGAGATGTTGTGCCGGTATCTCATGATCATCAAAATAGGCCTCAAAGTTTCTTGCTGGTGTCATAAATTACTGTCCTTTCTGCATCAAAACAAAAAGCGTCCCGATGCCAAAATCAATTGACATCAGGACGCTGTCGCGCGGTTCCACCTGATTTCCTGCCGAAGCAGACACTCGAAGCGCTGATGCCCTCCACCATCGCCACATGGTTTCATCGTTTACCAACGTTATTATCTCTTATTATGCCTTGCCAATCACAAAACGTCAAGCCCTACACACGATATGATTTGATCGGCCACCAGATGACGTCATGCAATCGTTGCCGTAATCACAAACACGGCACGTAATAGCCAGCTAGCAGCCTGTTTCGTGTGGTGATCAAACACCCTGTAGAAGAACCATACCAACACGTATTAAATCGTTAGCAATTCCTTTTCCTTGTCGGCTGCAATGGCATCAATTGCCTTGATGTTTTCATCCGTCAACTTTTGCACATCATCTTCAGCCTTGCGGGCATCATCTTCAGGCAACTCTTTGTCCTTTTTAACGCTGTCCATCGCATCACGACGCACGTTACGGATTGAAACCTTGGCTTTTTCAGCTTCCGCTTTCACTTGCTTTGCCAATTCTTTACGGCCTTCTTCTGTCATTTGCGGAATGGCCAAGCGCACAATATTGCCATCACTTGCTGGGTTCAAACCCAAATCAGACATGTTGATGGCACGAACAATTTCATCCAAGGCAGACTTATCAAATGGTGTAATCAACAAGATACGTGCTTCAGGCACTGAAATTGAAGCCACTTGGTTCAATGGCGTCATAGCCCCATAATATTCCACTTCAATCCGATCTAAAATCCGTGGATTTGCCCGTCCTGTTCGAATACTACCAAGTTCACGTTGCAAAGCATCTTGTGCCCCTTGCATCCGTGTTTTTGCATCTGTTAAATCAAAAGCCATTATTTATCTCCCGTTACTGTTGTACCAATATTTTCACCCAGGACAACACGCTTCAAATTGCCCGGTGTATTCAAGTTAAAGACAACCAATGGCATGTTATTGTCCATTGATAATGAACTTGCCGTTGAGTCCATGACCTTCAAACCCTTTTGCAAAATGTCCAAATGCGTCAATTCAGTGAACTTAACAGCATCTTCATTCTTATTTGGGTCTGAATCATAAATCCCATCAACACCATTCTTTCCCATCAAGATCGCATCCGCATTGATTTCGTTAGCACGCAGTGCCGCCGTCGTGTCTGTTGAGAAATAAGGTGAACCTGTACCGGCTGCAAAAATGACAATGCGACCCTTTTCTAAGTGGCGAATCGCACGCCCACGAATATAAGGTTCTGCAATTTGTTGCATCGTAATGGCTGTCTGGACGCGCGTATCAACACCCGCACGTTCAAGGGCATCTTGCAACACTAAGGCATTCATGGTTGTCCCAAGCATCCCTGTGTAATCGGCACGAGAACGTTCCATACCAACCTTTGATGCCGGTTCACCACGCCAAAGGTTACCACCGCCGACAACAATGGCGATTTGTGTGCCAAGATCGTGTACTTCTTTCAAATCTTGCGCGATCTCTGAAACTGTTTCAAGGTCGATGCCTTGCCCCTTTTCACCGGCCAAAGCTTCGCCTGACAGCTTCATCAGAACACGTTTGTATTTAATATCCGTCATGATTTACCTCATTTTCATTATCTAGTTCATTATACCAAAATATTCCGCAAAAAAAGTGCGTCATAATAAGATAACGCACTTTCGTTAAAAATTAACCTAATTGCTTAGCAACTTCTTCGGCCAAATCAGTCACTTTCTTTTCGATACCATCACCAACTTGGTAACGAACAAATGACTTGACTGAACCATTTTGTGAGGCGATAAATTCAGCAACTGTTTGATCGCCATTCTTAACAAAGGCTTGATCCAACAATGAAATTTCAGCCAAGAACTTCTTAATACGACCTTCAACCATCTTTTCCTTGATGTTGTCAGGCTTACCAGCTAAGTCTTCAGAAGCCAATTGTACGGCCTTTTCTTTTTCAACAACTTCTGCAGGCACATCAGCGTCTGATACGTATTGTGGGGCAATCGCAGCAACGTGCATTGCGATATCCTTTGCTGCTTCTTCAGAAGCACCGTCAACAACAACCAATGCTGAAATTGAACCAGCCAAGTGAGAGTATGCACCAAAGTTTTCTGCATCTGACTTTTCAACAACTGTGAAGCGACGCAAAGTAATCTTTTCACCAGTAATTTGTGTTGTACCGATGATCTTGTCGTTCAAAGTTTGACCAGCTTCAACTTCCAAAGCCAACGCTGCTTCAACGTCTGCTGGTGAGAATTCAACGATGGCGTTAGCAACAGCCTTCAACAAATCGTTGAATTCTGCGTTACCAGCAACGAAGTCAGTTTCTGAGTTCAATTCGATGATGGCAGCCTTGTTGCCCTTAACAGCAACGTAAGTCATCCCTTCAGCAGCAATACGGTCACCCTTCTTTGCAGCCTTTGCCATACCCTTTTCACGGAGCAAGTCGATGGCCTTGTCAAGGTCACCGTCAGCTTCAACCAAAGCCTTCTTTGCATCCATCATACCAACAGATGTCTTGTCGCGTAGTTCTTTTACTTGTGCAGCAGTAATTGCCATTATAGTGCTCCTCTAAAAATGTTTATATTTTTATTATATCATGATTTGTTCTGGTTTCGAACAAATAAAAATGCCGTTTCCGCGTCCCAAACAGGTCCGCAGGAACGGCAAATGTCATTAAAGTCTTAGTTATTGCCTTCTTCAACGATGTTAGCAATTTCTTCGATTGATTCTGTGTTTTCATCACCAGCAACGAAGGCATCTTCAGGTGCTGAATCTTGACCTTGACGGCCTTCGATAACAGCATCAGCCATCTTAGCAGTGATCAAACGAACGGCACGAATTGCGTCATCGTTTGCAGGAATCTTAACGTCAACCACTTCAGGGTTAGCATTTGTGTCGATCATTGCCACAACAGGGATGTTCAACATGTTAGCTTCCTTAACGGCGATTTCTTCCTTCTTAGGATCCACAACGACCAACACGTCAGGCAAACCAGGCATATCCTTGATACCACCCAAGAACTTGCTCAACTTTTCGCGTTGCTTGTTCAACAACACAACTTCCTTCTTAGGCAATTGTTCGAATGTACCGTCTTCGGCCATTGCTTCCAAGTCCTTCAAACGTTGGATACGTGTCTTGATTGTGTTCCAGTTTGTCAAAGTACCACCCAACCAACGGTGGTTGATGTAGTATTGACCAGCGCGTGCAGCTTCTTCAGCGATTGCGTCTGAAGCTTGCTTCTTAGTCCCAACGAACAAGAAGTTTGCACCGTCAGTTGATGCGTTGCGCATGAAGTTATAAGCTTCATCAACCAACTTAACTGTCTTTTGCAAATCGATGATGTGAATACCATTACGTTCTGTAAAGATATATTCATCCATCTTTGGGTCCCAACGACGTGTTTGGTGACCGAAATGTACTCCTGCTTCGAGGAGTTCTTTCATTGAAATAACTGCCATGATCTGGCCTCCTAGGTTTTTTCCGCCGACAAATTCGACGTTCACACTGACATTTCTGCACCTATGTGAACTCGTTTGCCGTGTGTATTTGTTGCTTTTGACAACAGTTAATATTATACAGGGTTTATGGTATAAATCAAGTTATTTCTGCCAAATTGTTGCTGAGACACCGTTTTCAGCTAAAAATACTTCTTTTTTGGCCCGTGTTAATCGTTTAAAAATAGCTTCCGCATGTAAGGCTTCACTTTTAGAATCAAACGCTTGTGAAAAAACCAATTGTAACGGATGACGTGACTTAACGCGTGTAAACTTCGCCCCTTGTCGTTTAACATGGGTGGCAAATCGGCGCGCCACATCATCAGTAAACCCACCATAGAAATACCCATCTGCCGTATAAAGGACGTAAAAAAAATATTGTTTCATTTTGACCACGCTTGACCATAGAGAATCGTTTTCACTTGTGGGGTGTAATCATTGGTGTCGGTGTAAGCGACAATAGGTGGCATAATACGCACACCGCCAGGCTTGCCTGATTTTATAGCTTCGACAAGTACCATATTGGCTTCACGATCAGCTTTGCCGTAGACGAATTGCACACGTTTAATCACCAACTTGCGTTGAGCAAAAGCAGCGAAAATATCAGCCAGGCGATCCGGACGATGGACCATGTAAAACTTACCATTATTTTTTAACAATTTATTGGCCACTTGGGCCAAACCTGGCAAATCAATTGTGAGCTCATGACGCGCCATTTCATAATGCGGGTCGTTATTGGTTTTCGTTGTATCATTTAATGGAAAGTATGGTGGATTGGACAAGACCGTTTCAGCCGAACCAGGTTGAATGACATCAAAGATGGCTTTCATATCCGATTGAATCACTTGCACCCGATCAGCCAATTGATTTAGGCTCACGCTCCGTTGGGCCATCTCAGCTAATTCTGGTTGAATTTCAACCAACTTAATTTGTCCTGTGACGCGAGGGGCATAAAATAAACCCACAGCACCTGTTCCAGCCCCTAAATCAACCGTGAGACCGCTGCCCTTGCCTTTGACACTGGCAAAATGTGCCAATAAAATCGCATCCAGCGAATAAGAGAACATATCGGGATTTTGAATAATGCGAATGTTTTGGGCTGGTAAACCATCAATACGTTCACCTTCTTTAAGAATTGGTTCAATCATTGTTTTTTTCTCGCAATTTCGTGTAGAATAGTTAGGACAGTTTATGAGGTGAATCAGAATGAAATTTTATGATGTACTCCGCGGCGTGGCCGTTGGCATTATTTGGACGATCACGGGCCGTATTAAGTATATGAACCGCGACCGTTTGCCCGACAATGATAATTACATCCTTGTCGGCCCCCACCGTACATGGTGGGATCCCGTTTGGTATGCCGTGGCAGCCTACCCCAAGCATTTCATTTTTATGGCAAAAATTGAATTGTTTAAATTCCCACCATTAGCTTGGCTCATCCGCGCCGCTGGTGCCTTCCCTGTGGACCGTGAAAATGTTGGGCCGAGCGTCATTAAGGTCCCAGTGCGCGAATTGAAATCAGGCTCACGGTCACTCATTATGTTCCCATCTGGTTCACGCCACAGTGATAAACTAAAATCTGGCACGATTTTAATTGCTAAAATGTCAGGTAAAGTGATTGTGCCAGCTGTTTATCAAGGCCCAGTTAAGTTTAGTCAACTTTTCAAACGTCGCAATACAACGATTAATTTTGGCGAACCGATTGTAGTGGATCGCAAAGATAAGTTGGACAAAGAAAACATTACCAAATATACGCAAATGATTCAAGCTGCATTTGACCGTCTGGATCATGAGGTTGACCCTGATTGGGTATATGTTGATCCCAAACACGAAAAAAAATAAGCCGAATGGCTTATTTTTTTTGTGATCGTTCACTTTGTTGCTTCATTTGAGCCATCATTTGCGTTAACTTCTTTTGTGATGGCTTTTGGCCCATTGACATCATCATTGACTTCATCATGTCTTCTGAAATTGGTGGGTTCTTTGCCAAGTAACTCTTCATCGAGTTACGCGCTAAGAAGAATCCGGCGACCAATCCGATAACAACGCCTAAAACAAAAATCAAGATTACAAGTCCTGTATTCATGGTTAAATAACCCCTTAATAAAATTGTCTAAAGTAAATTATACCATAAAAAACCACATGAAAGTTGGTCATCTCCGCTTTGGCGCGTGAGGTATAATTTAAAAAAAATCAAGGTTTTTCCACATCAAAACACGCGAATTTGCTTTGTTTTTAAATATTTATTTAAGAAACGGCGTACATTTGTTATCACTTTTTAAAAACAACGAACAAATGTTTGATTATTGTTCCCACTTTCGCTATAATGAAATTATATTAATCGCTTATTATTAAGGAATATACCCATCATGGCAATGCAAATTCAAGAAAGTAAACAACTCCAAGTGTTGCGTTTCATTCATGAAGCCCAACTCAATAATGGTTTCCCACCAACGGTTCGAGAAGTTGGTGAAGCAGTCGGCCTCTCGTCTTCTTCAACAATTCACGGACATATTGAACGCCTAGTTAAAAAAGGCTTTCTTCTAAAGGATGCTTCCAAGCCGCGGGCTCGCGCCATTGAAGTGACCGATTCAGGATTAGAAGCACTTGGGGTCTCCACCACACCGGGCCGAATCCCAGTGCTTGGACAAGTGACTGCCGGCACGCCAATCTTAGCAGTCGAAGAGGAAGCCACTGAATTCTTCCCAATCCCCGATAACTTGATGCAGTTTGACGGCGACATGTTTATGTTACATGTGCGTGGCAACTCCATGATGAATATTGGCATCCTTGATGGCGACAAAGTGATTGTGCGCCGACAAGATAATGCTGATAACGGTGACGTTGTCGTCGCGATGAATGATGACGATGAAGCCACGGTCAAGCGCTTCTTCCGTGATGCCGATCATTTCCGGTTACAGCCAGAAAACGATGCCATGGCACCAATTATTTTAGAACACGTGACAATTCTTGGTAAGGTGATTGGCCTTTACCGCGATGCAATTTATTAAACAAAAAAGCAGTCCGACTTTCGTCGGACTGCTTTTTTGTGTTTACACTTGCCATTCGGCAGGAGATTTTTGCCAATCTTTTAATGTGGCAAGTTGTGAGGTATTCAAATCGCCTCGCGCAATCGCCGCATCAATGAGTTGTGAATAGGTCGTCAATGATTGGAATGTCAAACCGGCTTGTTCAAAATTCACCACGCCATCCGGCAATTCATATGAGAATATTGAGACAACCCCCAACACTTCAGCACCAGCTTGACGAACCGCTTCAACGGCGCCTAAGACTGACCCACCAGTTGAGATCAAATCATCAATGAGCACCACTTTTTTCCCAGCAACTTCGGCCCCTTCCGTTTGTCGACCGGCCCCATGATCTTTTGGCTTAGAACGCACATAAATCATCGGCTTATTCAATGTTTCAGCGACCCAAGCCGCATGGGGAATGCCTGCTGTCGCCACCCCACCGATGATATCAACATCACCGTAATTGGTGGTAATCAGCTCAGCCAAGCCTTTGAAAATGTTTTGACGGACTTCAGGAAAGCCAATCGTCATGCGGTTATCGGTATAAATTGGGCTTTTAATCCCTGATGCCCAGGTAAAAGGTGCTTCCGGTGAGAACTTCACGGCACCAATCGTTAATAAGTCACTTGCGACTTGTGTTGCATATCCTGTCATATTTTATCTCCCCATTCTGCCATCACGCGTTGATAGGCGGCAACTGGCGCTTGTGCTTTAGTAATTGAACGACCGACGACCAGACCCGTGGCACCCGACTCACGGGCAACGGCTGGTGTCGTAATGCGTGCTTGGTCATCAGCGGCATCACCGGCTAAGCGAATCCCCGGTGTGATCCGTAAGAAATCATCTGCCGTCACGTCACGAATAAGGGCAGCTTCACCCGGTGCACTAATCGTGCCGTCGACACCCGCGGCATACGCCATTTTTGCCAAATGTTGGACACTTTCAGCCATTGACAAGGTGGTTTGTTGCGTGGCTTGCATGTCTGCTTCTGAAAATGATGTGAGTTGTGTCACAGCCAAAATTTTCATGTCAGTACCTTTGTTGGCCACGGCTTGCTGCAACATCTTCGTGCCACCAGCCGCATGTACTGTCAAATATTGCACATCAAGTTGGGCCAGACTGGCGACCGCGTGACCAACCGTGTTAGGAATATCATATAACTTTAAATCTAAAAAGACGGCAAAGCCTTGCGCGCGTAGCTCACGCACAAATGCTGGCCCCGCGGCATAAAATAATTCCATGCCAACTTTGACGGCTGGTTGTGCAGGCAAGTCGTGAAATTGTGCCAAAAACGCTTGCGCACTGGCAGCATCGGGAAAATCTAAGGCAATAAATACAGGTGCAGTCATCAGCATTCCTTTCAACTTCTGTTTCCTGAGTTTTTAAACGTGTTTGTCACGGCTTGTACGTCATCAAAACCATATTGATCTAATGCGTCCGGTAGCGCCGCAATGATGTCGACCATGGCTGTTGGGTTTTCAGCTAATGTGAAACCGACTTGAACAGCGCTAGCACCAGCCATCAGCATTTCTAAGGCATCGTCTACTGTGCGAATACCACCCACACCAATGACTGGAATCGTGACCGTTTGGGCGACTTCGTAGACAAAACGCACTGCAATCGGATGAATTGCTGCCCCAGACATTCCACCGGTGCCACGCGCTAGCTGTGGGGCCCGCGTGTTCAAGTCAAAACGCATCCCCACCACCGTATTAATGAGCACAATGCCATCGGCACCAGCAGCTTCAACAGCTTTGGCAATCGGCTTAATGTCTGTGACATTGGGTGACAATTTGGCATAAACCGGTAAGTCTGTGACCGCCTTGATGGCCGCAATGACTTCACCAGCTGATTGTGCATCTACCCCAAAGGCCATGCCGCCACGGTCCACATTGGGGCATGATAAGTTCACTTCAATCGCCATAATGTGGCCTGTTGCAGACAGTAATCGTGCCAATTCACGATATTCCTGCACAGATTCACCGGCAATTGACGCCATCACTGGCAAGTCATTTGCATATTTTTCAGTGATTTTTGGCAAGAAATCAGCCATGACATTTTCGACCCCTGGATTCGCCAAGCCAACCGAGTTCATGACACCGCTTGGAATATTGATGACCCAGGGTTGTGGATTTCCCGCGCGTTGTGCCATGGTGATTGTCTTTGTGACCAAGGCACCTGATTTTTCAATCCCATACTTATCTTCCAAACCAAAATAAACGGCGCCTGACGAATTCATAATTGGATTTTTCAGATTTAATCCTGGTAGTTGTACTGCTAAACGTTGTTGCGTCATATTTTTCTCCTAATTTGTCTCACGGGACAATTTTATTAGTGGTGTGTAGCGTTGGTTATTTCATTTCGTTGACAGTGAAGCTACGGCTTTCAAGGACATCCAAGAAAGCGTTCACTGTGTCTAATGCCGTAAAGAGTGGCACGGCATTTTCAATGGCTGCATTACGAATTAAACGGCCATCAGATTCAGCGCGGTCATCGGCTTGGGTCGTGTTAATCACTACTTGAAGCTTTTGAGCACGTAAGGCTTCTACTGAGTTATTATTTGATTCAGCAATCTTATCGAGCGTTTCAACTGGTAAGTCTTGCGATGCGAGGTAGGCACCAGTGCCAGCTGTAGCAAACAAGGCAAAGCCAAGGTCATTGAAACGACGCGCTAATGACAAAGCTTCTTCTTTGTCATCATCAGCGACAGTGAAAAGCACATTACCATATTGTGGTACTTTAATGTTTGAAGCCACAAAGGCCTTATACAAAGCCTTTGGTAATGTTGTGTCAGAACCCATGACTTCACCTGTTGACTTCATTTCTGGACCAAGTAATGAATCAACATCTGGCAACTTGGTGAATGAGAAGATTGGTGCCTTCACATGCACCATGTCGTCCGCTGGCACGAGCCCTGTTTCAAAGCCCATATCCGCCAACTTTTCACCCAACATCACCCGCGTTGCGAGTTGAGCCAATGGTAAGTGGGTCACCTTGGAAATGAATGGCACAGTACGTGAAGCACGTGGGTTCACTTCAATCACGTAAGCCGTGTCTTCATGGATGACAAACTGCACGTTCATCAAGCCAATCGTCCCCATCGCCTTGGCCAAGTTAATGGCTGCTTGGGTCATTTCATCTTGCACTTTTTGTGACAAATACTGTGGTGGGTAAACAGACATCGAGTCGCCTGAATGGACCCCTGCCCGTTCAATATGTTCCATGATACCTGGAATAACGGCAGTTTCGCCATCTGACAAGACATCAACTTCCGCTTCTTGTCCCACCAAGTATGAATCAATCAATACCGGATGATCATTTGACACCTTAACGGCACGTTGCATATAATCTTGCAACTCATCATCGGATGACACAATTTCCATCGCCCGACCACCAAGGACATATGATGGGCGAATCAAGACTGGGTAGCCAATTTCTTGGGCAGCTGCCAAAGCACCGGCAACGGTTGTCGCTGTTTGACCAATGGGTTGTGGCAATTGGAGTTGCTTGATGACCTGATCAAAGGCTTCACGATCTTCGGCACGATTCAAATCTTCAACGGTTGTACCAAGAATTTGAACGCCGTTTTCAGATAGTGGTTGCGCCAAATTGATGGCTGTTTGCCCACCAAATTGCACAACAACACCTAAGGGTTGTTCGAGGTCAATCACATTTAAGACATCTTCAAGTGTCAACGGTTCAAAGTACAACTTATCTGAGATTGAGAAATCCGTTGAAACGGTTTCGGGGTTAGAATTCATAATGATGGCTTCATAACCTGCGCGTTGGATGGCCTTCACGGCATGCACCGTGGCGTAGTCAAACTCCACCCCTTGCCCGATGCGAATTGGGCCAGAACCCAAAACAATCACCGATGGCTTATCCGACTTCACGGATTCGTTTTCCCGTTCGTAAGTGGCATAGAAATAAGGCGTTTGTGACTCAAATTCCGCCGCAACGGTATCCACCATCTTATAAACTGGCGTGATGCCAGCTTCTTGACGTAATTGGCGAATTTCCGCTGTTGTTTTCTGCCAAAGTCCGGCAATTGTTTCATCGGCAAAGCCGTTTTTCTTGGCATAGTGCAAGAAGTCTAAATCGCCGATATGTGCGGCCACATCACGTTCGATTTCAACCACGTGAGACACTTTATCCAAGAAGAATTCATCAATTTGTGTTTTGTCATGAATTATTTCAATCGTCACACCACGACGCAACAAATCAGCAATCATGAATAACCGATCATCACGGGCAGGCATCAAAGCTTCAAGCAACGCTTCATCTGTCATATCATCATATGTGATGTCATTTAAGCCGGTTGCCCCAATTTCAAGAGAGCGCACTGCTTTTAACATGGCTTCTTCCATGTTACGGCCAATCGCCATGACTTCGCCGGTAGCCTTCATTTGCGTACCAAGACGACGATCAGCCGTTGCGAACTTGTCAAATGGCCAGCGTGGAATCTTGAAGACCACATAGTCCAAGGCAGGTTCAAATTCGGCCTTGGTTGTCCCTGTGACTGGGTTGATGATTTCATCTAATGTCAAGCCGACCGCAATTTTGGCTGCCATTTTGGCAATGGGATACCCAGTAGCTTTTGAGGCCAACGCTGATGAGCGTGACACACGGGGGTTCACTTCGATAATGTAATACTTGTATGACTTTGGATCCAAAGCCATTTGAATGTTGACGCCACCTTCAATCTTCAAAGCGCGGATGATTTTCAAAGCTGAATCACGCATCATTTGAACTTCGCGATCGGATAACGTTTGCACTGGTGCCGTGACAATTGAGTCACCAGTATGCACACCAACGGGATCAAAGTTTTCCATTGAAGCGACGACCAAGGCGTTGTCGTGCGCATCGCGCATGACTTCAAATTCAATTTCTTTGTAACCAGCAATTGAGCGTTCAATCAAGACTTGTGTAACAGGTGACAATTCCAAGCCATTCGCTGCAATTTCAACCAATTCTTCATGCGTTGCTGCAATCCCGCCTCCAGTGCCGCCCAAAGTATAAGCTGGGCGAACAATCACTGGATAGCCATGCGTGTCGGCAAAGGCAAGGGCTTGTTCCAAAGTCGTGGCAATGGTTGATTCGGGGATGGGTTCATTCAAGCGTTCCATCAAATCCTTGAAGGCTTCACGGTCTTCGGCTTCTTCAATGGCTGTCAACTTGGTCCCAAGCAATTCGATATGCAACTCATCTAAGATCCCGGCTTCAGACAAATCCTTTGCCATATTCAAACCTGTTTGTCCCCCAAGGGTTGGTAGAATGGCATCTGGACGCTCTTTACGCAAAATACGTTCGATAAAATCAATTGAAATTGGCTCCACATAAACCTTATCAGCGATTTCCGCATCCGTCATAATTGTGGCAGGGTTTGAGTTCACCAAAATGACATGGTAGCCTTCTTCTTTCAAGCTCAAAGCAGCTTGTGTGCCCGAATAGTCGAACTCAGCGGCTTGTCCGATCACAATTGGACCAGAGCCAATCACCAATACTTTGTTAATGTCTGTACGCTTAGGCATGTTGTGTTGTCTCCTTTTGTGATTCAGCAATCATGTTCAAAAAGTCATCGAATAAGTATTCCGCATCATGTGGCCCTGGGGCAGCATCTGGATGGAATTGGACTGAGAAAGCGTGGTGGTTCTTTAAACGTAAGCCTTCAACCGTTAAGTCGTTAATTTCTTCATGGGTGACTTCTAAGTTCGTTGTGGCCAAACTGTCACGATCTACCGCATAACCGTGGTTTTGTGACGTGAAGTCCAAACGATCGTGGGCAAGATGACGGACCGCATGGTTGAAACCACGATGACCAAACTTAAGCTTATACGTTTGTGCACCGTTTGATAGGGCAAACAATTGGTGGCCCAAGCAAATCCCCATCAAAGGCAAAACTTCTTGCAAGGCCTGGATTGTTGGAATGGCATAAGCGGCATCTTCAGGGTTTCCTGGGCCATTTGAGAGCAAAATACCATCAGGATTGGCTGCCAATACAGTTTCAGCTGATACATCGGCTGGGAAAACCATCACGTTAACGCCGCGTTTGGCCAACGAGCGCAAAATCGAATTCTTCAAGCCAAAATCAATCAAGGCAATTGAGACCCCATCTGTTGGGTTTTGATATTGTGTCTTCGTCGTTGCTTCAGCAACCAAATCTGTTGGTGTCTCAAAGTCATGTAGTTTGGCATAAACATCGTCAGTGATTTCATCAACCAAGGCCGCTTTCATCGCCCCTTGGTCACGTAATTCACGGGTCAATGCACGAGTATCGACGCCTGTAATCCCTGGCATGCCAGTCCGTTCAGCCCATTCAGCGAGGCTCATCATTTTACGCCAGTTACTTGGCCGGCGGGCAATTTCATGCACCACAATGGCCGATGCTGCTGGTCGTAAACTTTCAAAATCGTCACGGTTCACACCATAATTACCGATTAATGGATAAGTGAAAACAATCATTTCACCACGATATGATAAATCGGTGATTGATTCTTGGTAGCCTGACATGCCTGTGTTAAAAACAAGTTCAGCCATCACATCTGTTTCTGCGCCAAAGGCTTCGCCTTCATAGACTGATCCGTTTTCAAGTACTAAGTATCGCTTTTTCATTTGTCTCTTATCCTTATTATAGTTTGCGTTTTGCGCTTTAGGGTTGATAAACAATGTCGCCGTCTACCCAAGTGGCTACGGTGCGACCGTAGACTGACCAGCCGACAAACGGTGTGTTTTTACCAAGGGACTTAAAGTCCGCTTCAGCAATCGTATCGCGTGCCGCCAAGTCAAACAAGACTAAATCTGCGGTTTGACCGGCAGCAATTTGCGTTGGTGCCTGTAAGCCAAAGGCAGCAACTGGCGCATCCAACATGCGTTGAATTAATGTTTCTAATGTCATGACACCTGATTTAACGAGGTGGGTATAAAGCAATTGGAAGCTGGTTTCAATTCCCGTAATGCCAAATGGTGCGGACATAAAGGATTGGGCTTTTTCAGCTGTGCCATGTGGCGCATGGTCGGTTGCCACCATATCAATGGTGCCATCCAATAACCCAGCTAACACAGCTTGACGATCTTCTTCTGAACGCAATGGCGGGTTCATTTTGAACAAGGCATTGTCGCCTGTGATATCAGTATCAGCTAGTAAGAGGTGGTGTGGTGACACTTCAGCTGTTACCCGCACACCTTGCGACTTGGCAATACGTACCAAATCAACAGCAGTCTTTGTTGAGATGTGTGCCACATGATAATGCACACCTGTCGCTTGGGCAATCACTAAGTCACGGGCAAGTTGCGCACTTTCAGCCAGTCCGGTAATCCCTGGCAAACCAAGCGATTGGGCGGTATCGCCCGCATTCATCACGCCACCATGTAGCAAAGAATCATCTTCCAAGTGTGCCACTAACGGCTTATTGACACGTGCCGCCGCCTGCATGGCTTGTAGCATCGTATCAGCTGTTTGCACACCTTTACCATCGTTACTAAAAGCCACCGCGCCAGCTGCTGACATCCCGGCAATATCTGAAATCGTTTGATCCGTTAAACCAGCAGAAATGGCTCCGTATTGCGCCACATGAACCACACCATTAGCTTCGTTTAACGCCACTTGGCTGGCAACACGCGCTGCATTATCAGGCACAGGATTGAGGTTTGGCATAGCCACGACCGTTGTGAAACCACCCCGTGCCGCGGCTCCAGAACCAGTCGCAATCGTTTCTTTATATTCAAATCCTGGTTCACGGAAGTGCACATGTACATCGACAAGACCATTGGTCAGAAAGGCGCCATTTGCTTCGAATACTTCAGCCTCGGCTGATGTGATGTTTTCAGCAACTTGGGCAATTTTCTGGCCTGCAATCAGAACATCGCGTTGAACAAGTTTGCCTGCAATGAGTACTTTGGCATTTTTAATCAGCTGCATTTTCATTCTCCATTGTGTATTCTAGGATCGCCATTCTGGCATATACCCCATTGGTCATTTGTTCAAAAATACGTGATTTTGGCGCTTCAACAAATTCATCAGCAATCTCTACGTCACGATTGACTGGCGCGGGGTGCATGATGATGGCGGTCTGTTTTAATTGTGCGTAACGCGTCTGATTAAGGCCAAATTGTTCATGATACTGTTTGGTTGAAAAACTCAGATTTTCCGTCTGCGTGATGCGTTCGTGTTGTACCCGTAAGAACATGACAACATCTTGATTAGCCCAGTCATTATCAATTGCGACAAATGCACCAAATTGTTGGAAATCAGCTGGTAACCAACTTTCAGGTCCTGAGAAAGTGACGTTGGCACCCAGCTGGTGTAAAATTTCAGCATTGGAACGGGCAACACGCGAATGCAACAAGTCCCCGACAATCCGGATATTTAACCCATCAAACCGGCCAAATTCTTCATAGATTGTGACCAAATCAAGCAAACTTTGTGATGGATGCTGGCCGCTGCCATCACCGGCGTTCACAAGGTGTGGCATGGCATGCCCTGTTGCTTGCAAGACTGGCACATACCAATCCGTCACAGCATGGCGAATAACTGCCACATCCACCCCAATCGCTTTAAGCGTTTTCAACGTATCGGCCAAACTTTCACCTTTTGACATCGAACTCGTTTGCGGATCCAGGATGATTTGATGATACCCAAGCTTGTTTTCAGCCATTTGAAAACTCGAGTGTGTTCGGGTTGAATTTTCAAAGAAAAGGTTCGCCACGGTTAAATTGGTCGGTGAAGCTGATTTGCCAGCCTTAAACGCCAACGCGCTTTGCACCAACTTTAACACGTCAGTCCGGTCAATTGCATTGATATTCAGAAAATGTCGCATAATACCCCTCTTTATCCAAAAAAACCGCGCAAGTCTCTGGACTTACGCGGTTCTAGAAAATTACGGTCCTAGCCTAGACTATGACCCCGAGTATCTAAAAGCCTTGCAAGTCTCTCTGGACTTAATTAAAGGTTTTATCGTTTCTCATATATTATCATTTTTTCAGCGTTGATGCAATGTTATTTCGCAAAGAAGTGTTTACTTTGCTGGTTCACATGCGCTTTTGCCGTGTCATTTGAATTCCAAAATGGCACAATCACTTTACCTTCGATGTGCTTTGCGTCAACAAAACCAAAGTAACGACTATCATTTGAAACCGAGCGGTGGTCTCCCATGACAAAATATTCACCAGCTGGGACTTTGGTATGGTTTCGATCTTTTTTCTGCCACAAGTCACCCGAAGACAAGCTTGTCAAAGACCAATTGTTACCAAAAGCCATTTCAGTGCCTTCAGTGCGTTCATTGATCCCAATAAAGTCCTGATTAACAACTTTGCCGTTGACGTATAGATTTGAGTTTTTATATGAAACCGTGTCGCCAGGCATCCCAATAATGCGCTTCACATAATCTTTCTCGCCGGCGCGAATCCGCGGATCTTCTTGACGTGCATCAAACACCACGACATCCCCACGTTTGTACTTCGCAATCTTGTTCAACACGACTAATTCATTGTTTTGTAAATTTGGCGTCATTGACGGCCCACTCACATGAACAAATGTGAAAAGAAAGGCACGAATCAGGGCCACAATAATGAGTGCCACACCAATTGGTAGAAGCCATTCTTTGAAGAACTCAAAAAATTTCTTTGACATCTTAATCCTCTTTCATTTTTAACAAAATGGGCCAAAACTGGCCCACTTGTTGTTCATTACTGACGAAGCGCTGCATACGCGTCTGCGACTGGCTTAGTCACAATATCATTAAGTTCTGTCAACAATGTGTTCAATGCTTGTTCTGCCGTTAACAATGCGGTGATTGTCTCATTTTCTTGAACCTTGGCCGCCACATCATTCCAAGTTTTTTCTTGTTCTGCGTCAGGTTGTTGTTGCGTTTGCATCATCTGTTGCACAGCCATTTGAATGGCTTGGAATTGATCAAATAAGGCCTTTGCTTCGGCATCGGCTTGGATAGCATCAAATGCTGTTTGCCAAGCTGTGTATTGTGTCGTTGATTTCAAAACCTGTGCCATTTCGTTGGCGTTATCATAAATATTAACTGTCATTTTATTATCCTTTTATTTTTCCTAATCTGTCTTGTGTTATTGTCCACTAAAGAGGCCCTGAATCGTTTGCCAAGCCTTGCCAGCACCGTCAACCGCCTTGTTGACACCATTGTTGAAATCCTGTTGTAAGCTATGCCAGTCAAAGCCTTGATTCGTCTGACTATTATTATCGGTCGGCGTATTGGGGTTGGTGACTGAGAAGTCCGTACCTGGTGTATTTGGCAAGATTTGTTGCAATGAGTATTTGACTAAAGGTCCCATTGTTGCGGTCAAGCCCAGAGGCAGACTATTGTCTTTATTTTGGGTATCAAGCCCCATCCAGCTCGCTTCGACGACATCTTTTGTATAGGCCAACGCCCAAGAATCTTTCGACGATTGGGCATTTTGGGTGTCGTTTGAGTTTTCAGTCGTTCCCGTCTTTCCGGCAATTGTGAAACCACGTGGCGCCGCACCAAGTCCGGTCCCGTTCGTGTAGGTTCCTAGCATCATACGTGTCATGTTATCGGCCACTTGAGAACTAATCACCCGCGTTTGTTGCGCTTTTGGTTGTGAAACGATGACCTTACCCGTAGCATCAACAATCTTCGTGATAAAATGCGCATCACTCATCACCCCATCATTCGCAAAAGCCGTATAGGCCTGGGCCATTTGAATTGGCGATACACCATTGGTTAAGCCACCCAAAGCCAAGGACAAATTTTTATCCTTATCAGTCAATGGCAAACCAAACTTTTGCGCACTCGCATAGCCCGCGTTTATTCCGATTTTATTTAACAAATAGACAGCTGGCACATTATAAGAATGTTCCAGTGCTGAATACATCGGTACATCCGCCGTTTGCACATTTAAGGCATTATGCACCGTGTAATTGTTCGTGCCAAATGTGCGATTGGTATTTGGTAACATCGTATCAATACTATAACCACGTTCCAAGGCCGGTGCATAGACCGCGATTGGCTTAATGGCTGACCCTGGAGACAATTTTGATTGGGTTGCATAGTTAAAGCCTCGGAAAGTATGGGTCGTTTCGCGGGCGCCAGCAACTGCACGTACCCCGCCAGTTTTAGCATTGAGGACGACACTGGCAGCCTGTGCATCCGTAATGTTATTAAACATCGCCGGATTATTAAAATCATCTTGTAGGTTTGTCTGATCTTTTTGATTCAACGTGGTATAAATCTTATACCCACGATTCATGACATCTGACTCCGTCAGGCCATATTTCTGAATAGCTTCATTGATCACTGAATCAAAGAACCAAGGATACTGATAATTGTTTTGACTGTTATAAGTATCATGCAAAGACATCGGTGCCGCTTTGGCCAGTTTATAGTCCGAATTTGAGAGTTTCTTATTGGCAACCATCGTGCCTAAGACCACATTACGGCGATCCAAGGCAGCTTGCGGATGGTCAATTGGATTATACAATGCTGGACTCGGCAGCATGGCCGTCAACGTGGCGGCTTGTGAGGTAGTGAGTTGGCTGGCATGCACGCCAAAATACTTTTGTGCCGCGTCTTCCACGCCCCAGACGCCATGGCCAAACCACGCGTTATTGAGGTACATCGTTAAAATTTGATTTTTGGAGTAATCTTGTTCAACTTGCATCGACAAGAAAATTTCCTTCGCCTTACGCGTCATCGTTTGTTCTTGCGTCAAATAGGCATTTTTAACCAGTTGCTGAGTTAAGGTTGAGCCACCCCCAGCAATCGCCGAGGAACCCATAATTTTATTTTTAATGTTTAACAAGGCGGCACGCAAAATACCTTTGATGGAAAAACCATGTTCGTGATAAAAATTGCGATCTTCACTGGAAATCACGGCATCACGCATATTCTGCGAAATCTTGTCGTAACTGACATAAGTCCCTTTTTGCGAATACAATTCGCCAGCCTTATCGCCGGCATCATCATAAACTGTTGTTGTCTGCGCCAGGGTTGCTTGCAAATTTTTAACATGCGCCGTTTTTGCCAACACCACTAAATAGACACTCATACACAAGAAACCGGTTAAAAAGAGCACGATGAGAAGCCGACCCAGTTGCCAACGTTTGGCCACCGGCCGGATCTTCTCACGAATTTTATGCATTACTTGCTTCAAACCATTCATGCCTTAACCTACCAATGCTGACCAGCGCGTCGTCAAGGCTTCGGCGCTTGCCTCATCGGGACTCGTCACATAGATGGTATCAAACCCTGCTAAGGTTGCCACAACTTCAGGTAAATGCGCATCATCAATGATACTGCCCACTGCATTACCACTTGAGTCTGTTGTCTTAATAATGGTCATGAACTGAACCCGTGTGACAAAAATTGCATACTCCGCAATAGCTGCATCCACATTATTAGCTGTGACGGCAACATTGTCTTGCTCACCTTCTGATGTCAATTGCTGGTATCGTAATTGACCATCAATGTCTTTAATCCGGACAATCCCTAATGCCCGGATATCACGTGAAATCGTTGTTTGCGTGGTTTCAACTTGATTTTTTAACAGTTCACTCAATAAGTCTTCTTGACTTGTGATGACCTGATTTTGAATGATATCAAGAATTAAGGATTGACGCTGTTGTTTTGAAATCATACCGTTCTCCTATGATGCAGATAACTCACCCTGACATCTTCACAAAGATATCAAGTACGCATCATTACATTTCTTCAGGGGCTTTGACACCAAGTAAACGCAAGCTTTCTGTCAACACAATCGTCACGGCGTCAACCAAGGCCAAACGCGCTTGCAATTGCTCATCTGCTGTTAGAATCTTTGAGTTGGCATAATACTTATTGAAGGCACGTGAAAGTGTCAGCGCATACTTGGCAATGATGCTGGCTTCGCGCTGTTGCCAAGCCCGTTGAACTGTCGCTGGGAAGCTATTTAACGTTGTGATAATGTCCCATGTCATTGGATCATCCAGCGTTACCGCATCCAAACTGACTGAAGCCGATGCCTTACGCAAGATTGACTTGGCACGGGCATTGGTATATTGCACGTATGGCCCCGTGTCGCCTTCAAAACGCACAACTTCTTCCAAATTAAAGTCAAAGTTGTTGGTGCGGTCATTCATCAAGTCGTGGAAGACCACGGCGCCAGCGCCCACTTGTTCGGCAACTTCGGCTTTGTTTTCAAGCGTTGGGTTCTTTTCTTGAATCTGTTGCAAGGCCAAATCATGCGCATCGTTCAACACATCCTTCAACAAGACCACATCACCCTTACGGGTTGACATCTTCTTACCATTGAATGTAATCAACCCAAAGGAAATGTGTTCCACATCATCGGCCCATGCAAAGCCCATCAATGACAACACGGCTTTCATTTGCACAAAATGTTCACGTTGTTCACCACCCACCACATACAGTGACTTGGCAAAATCATACGTTTCCTTACGATAAACCGCTGCCGCCAAATCACGCGTCATGTACAAGGTAGCGCCGTCGGTACGCTTAATCATCGCAGGCGTCAAGTTGGGGTTAATCTCTGACAAATCAACAATTTGGGCACCTTGGGATGTGACCAACAAGTCTTTTTCAGTCAACAGGTCCACAACTTTGTCCATCTTGTCGTTGTAGAACGCTTCGCCGTTAAATGAATCAAAGCTAATATCTAAGCGATCATAGATTTCCGTAAATTCTTTGAGGGATTCTTCACGGAACCACGCCCACAGTGCCAAAGCTTCTTCGTCACCGTCTTCTAACTTTTTAAACCAAGCGCGACCTTCATCGTTCAAACTATCATCGGCCTTGGCCTTTTCATGGAATTCCACGTAATAACGTAGCAACGTTGCAATCGGATCGGCTTTCACTTCATCTTCTGATCCCCATGTCTTGTAGGCGTAAATCAACTTACCAAATTGTGTTCCCCAATCGCCCAAATGGTTAATTTTGATGGGTTGGTAACCATTTTTAGCCGTGATATTGGCCAACGCGTTGCCAATCACTGTTGAACGCAAGTGGCCCATTGACATCGGCTTGGCGATGTTAGGAGACGACATATCAATTGTCACATTGGCGCCTTGACCATCGGTATTGTTCCCATAATCCGCCTGTAAAGTCAAAATTGTTTGCAACGTCTCACGTGATGTCGCCACTTTATCCAAGAAGAAATTCACGTAAGGCCCGGTTGCGACAACCTTTTCAAAACCAGTTTGGTCAATTTCTGCGACAATCTTGGCCGCAATTTGTTGTGGCGCTTGCCGCAAAACTTTCGCCAACGTAAACGTTGGGAAGGCAACATCCCCTAATTCTGATGATTTTGGTGCTTCTAACTTTTCAGCAATTTCTGATGCTGTTAAATCTGTCAACACTGCTGCTAGTGCTGTGACAACCTGTGTGTTATCTGCCATGTGTAAGTATCCTTTATTATATTAGTTTTTATTATACCGTATTTTTTGCCTGCAAAATAAAAACTCGTCTCTTGATGTCACACAAGAGACGAGTTTTCACCCGCGGTACCACTCTAATAGCTTTCGCCGCTCAATATCTGATTGTTTGACTCCAAATACGCGCCGTTTCATTCATTATCTGACTCACACCCACTCAGACTCGCTGGTAATGAATTATCGAAACATCTTTATTCTTCAATGTCTGCCTCAGGTGTTTTTGGGACTGGGGCGTGCTTAATCACTTCAATTTCATCCATTCGGACCACTGCACGATGATTCATTTCATTAACAGTGGGTTGGTCAGCTGGATCGTTTTCCGTGATCTCAACTAACAATGAATTTTCATAAACTTTTTCAACTTGTCCAGTGAATGGCTTTTCCAAGTTACCATACGCTGGTGCGAGCAAAATGTCGCCAATATGATACTTAGAGGCCTTGTTTTCTTCTTCGTCTGCCATGTTTGTCAGCATGTGACGTCTGGATGTGGCTCATAACGAGACCAACATCACAATTGTCGGGACGTGCTTTGTGGCAACATCCCAGTCACATTTTCCTCCTGTAATCGATGTGTAACACCATATTCTAACACAAAAACGCCATTACTTCAATGTGCTAATCCGTTGCATAATCTCGCGAGCCAAAGTTAATTTATCTGCTTGCGGCAAAGTTTCAGCTGGCTGGTCTGACGTTAAGATGGTAATCACATTATCATCGGAGGAAAACCCAATACTTGGCGAGCTGACATCATTGGCAATCAACATATCTGCTTGTTTCTTCTTTAACTTATCTTGCCCATAGGCAATGACTTCTTTTGTTTCAGCGGCAAAACCAACGACCAGCTGATGCGGGGCTTTTTGATGGCCAACGGTCTTTAAAATATCGGGATTTTGGACTAAATGCAACGTCACGCCACCATCCCCCTGCTTTTTAATTTTATCCTGGGCCAACATGGCAGGTTTAAAATCTGACACGGCGGCGGCACCAATAAATATATCAGCTGTTGGAAATGCAGCCATGACAGCATCATACATGTCCTGTGTTGACGCCACGAATATTTTCGTCACCCCATAATCAGTCGGGCGGTCAGTTGTCGTAATTAACGTGACTTCGGCCCCATTTTCGGCGGCGGCTTGCGCTAATGCATAGCCCATCTTACCACTCGACCTATTCGTCAAATAACGCACTGGATCCAGCGCTTCACGCGTCCCACCAGCTGTAATCACCACTTTTTTGCCATGTAACTGACCCGTTTTAGCGCGTAGGCGTATGGCTGCTTCTGATAAAATTGCCTCTGGCTCTGGTAGACGTCCCTTTGCAGCATACCCCTCAGCCAAAAAACCCTCGGCCGGCGCTATCACCAGCCAACCATCTGACGTCAGCGTTGCCAGATTTCGCGTGACTGCTGGATTGGCTAACATGACATCATTCATTGCTGGCGCGATAATTTTTTGGGCTGCTGAAGCCATTATGGTGGCTGTTGGCGCATCATCTGCGATACCATTGGCCAATTTACCAATCATATTGGCAGTTGCTGGCACGACGAAGATAAACGCCGCCCATTTAGCCCAATCAATGTGAACTACTTCGGTCGTATGCCCCGCAAAAAGGTCAGTCAAAACATCATGCCCTGATAATATCGCCAAGGTCTTACTGGTAATAAATTCTTGCGCGGATTGCGTCATCGCCACCCGGACGTTAGCGCCGTCTTTAACTAACAAGCGCACAAAACTGGCCGCCTTATAGGCTGCCACGCTCCCAGTCACGACAACCAGCACATTTTTTTCATTAAACATTTTTTCTTACCAAACACAACGAAGCGTGTGCATGCTTTCAATTCTTATGAAACTGTACCGCACGAGGTCAGCTATTCACTGAAAAAATTGTAACATATTCTGTCAACCGCTGCTGGTCTCACACAAAAAGCGCCGCAGCGCAGCGCTTATTTTAGTCCTTTATCCAACAGTTTCCCAACAACTGGTAGTTGCCCCAGTGCGGTCATCTCTTTGCTATCCACCACAACCAAATTCGTTGCCGAATTGGCCAATGTAGAAAAGGCATTGATGGATTGGTTCTGGAAGTATTTGTCATCTGCTCCCGACAGGCCAGCTTGGACAGTATCGATGCGATACCGTTCGGCGTCGGCACGTGTTTTGGTGGCGTCGGCCTCTGCTTTTGCCGTGGCCATTAACGCATCGTTTTTGGCTTTGGTTGTCAACTCAATCGAACGCGCTTCCCCTTCTGCTTTAGCAATGGTGGCCACTCGCTCACGATCCGCAGTTAATTGTTTATCCATGGCTTCTTGAATCGAAACAGATGGGCGGAGTTCATCAATATTAATCCGATCAACATTGATGCCATAAGTATTAGTTAAGTCACCGATTGCTGAGGCAAGTTGGACGTTAATTTTGGTCGTGGACCCCAGTGCCTCGTTCAATTCCATACGCCCAATAATATCTCGCAAGTGACCACGCACGAGTTGCGCCATGGATTCGACCGAATCCGTGTTTTCGTACATATATTTGACCGCATCTGTGACATGATAGTTGAGTGTCACACTGGCTTTGATATCTGCATTATCGGCCGTAATGACAGAATAATCCGGTAAGCGCAATGGCCGCATGGCAAGGCTAACTTTTCTAATTTTCTGGAAAAAAGGCACATAAAAATGGAGGCCCGCTTCTTTCCGGTTGCGGTACTTGCCCAATGTTTCAACCAATCCCGCGTTGTTCTGTGGCACAATCTTAAAAAATAACATGCTTTCTCCCCTTTTTTGCACTATGACGTCGGTTGCAACTCACGAAGTGTGAGAATATTCCCATTTGCCGCTAAAATAACATACTGTCGGTCCGTTCGCGCTGTTGGTGCATTTTCAATCAGATAACGATAATAAATGCCAGAGACGTCTACCAGACGATTGACCAAATCAAAATCTTCACCAGCGATGCGCTGGCCGACAAATTGACGCTCTTCAAAAGTAACTGGTGCAATCCCAGATTCTAATAACTGCGTCAAATAATTATTTAACGATCGACCCGCCTGTTTTGCCTGTTCTGCGAGCTTATCATGCAATTCAGGCGAAATACGGAGTGGAATATGTCCTGATTTATGAGTTTTTTCTTCATCATTCTTCTTCATATACTAATGATATCACTTTTACCGAAAAAAACCTATTTTTAGCGCCAATATGGCAAAAAAGCACCCTTTCACGGGTGCTTTAACGATTATTTTTCTTGGAAACATTTTGGACAACGGCATAATCACCTACATAAGGTTCATCAACGCCATTAATCTTCTGATACGGATCTTCCCCTTTACCGGCAACAATCACAATATCGTGCGGTTTGGCTAGGGCAATCGCTTGCTGGATTGCTTGAATACGATCCATTTCAAATTTGACAGTCACTTGTGGGTTCGTAATGTGTGCCGCAATTTCTTTTGCAATGGCTAACGGTGACTCATATTGCGGGTCATCGGCGGTGAGAAACACCGTATCGGCAAATTCGGAAATCACACGACCGAAGTCAGCCCGGCGGGACACCCCTTTGTTCCCTGGTGAGCCAACAACCACGATGACTTGACCATCAGGATATTGACGCTGTGCAAACTGCAACAGCGCTCGCATCGAGGCATAATTATGTGCATAATCCACAAACGCGACCCCATGTCCTGGAATCGGCAGGCTCAACATCCGACCTGGGATAAACACTGTATCTAGGCCGGCGACCATATCAGCGTGCTTTGCGCCAGCTAAGGCAGTCATCACCAAAGCAGCCAACGCGTTTGATTCATTAAAATCACCGGGTAAATTCAGGCGATACGTGCCGGCAATTTCTGGCAAGTCACAGGGCGCGACAGTCAATCGGCTTTCATGGATGGCACTTTCTAGTGAATCGTAGGTATACTCCCCACCTTGCCCTGTTTTGCTATAGGTATAGACTTTTTGATGTCCTTGTTGGGCATGTGCTATGACTTCGGGAAGATGTGCGGATTCAGCATTGACAATGACTTGTTCAGCATGGTCAAACAACATCATTTTATGCGCCAAATAATCCTCAAACGTCGGGTGTTCGTTGGGACCGATATGGTCGGGAGAAATATTTAAAAAACCACCGACTTGAAAATTCAGACCATAAACCCGTTGCTTCAAATAAGCCTGCGAACTCACTTCCATGACCAAATGTGTCATGCCATTGTCCACAGCTTGCCGCATGTCTTTGAAGAGTTCATACGATTCTGGTGTTGTTAAATCAGACTTTTTCTTATCTGTTGGCTTTGATCCAGTAATGCGATCAACGGTTGAAAACAGTGCCGTATGCTGTTTGGTCATATGTTGCAAAATTTCAAAAGCCATATAGGCGGCCGTTGTCTTGCCCTTGGTGCCGGTGAATGCACCAATCCAGAGGTCATTTTGCGGGTAATCGAAAAATGCCATGGATAACACTGACAAGGCTTTTTGCACGTCAGTCACTTGCCATTGTGGGAGATCAACCGGGAGTTTTTCAGCGGTGATTAGCCCCGTCACCCCAGTCACTTTGTCCAAATAGGCCACACGGAACGCCCCTTTGACGACAAAAAGCGTATTTTCTTTAACTTGTCGGGTATCATAATGTAAAAAATCAAATGTTTGGTCGCCTGTCGGTTGCGCAACTAACAAATGATGTGCTGTGAGTAATTGTTCGATTGTTTTACTTGTGAGTTTCATATTTTTATTATACAAAAAAAGTTGCCCCCTTAACAGGAACAACCGCTTTTTAACTATTTTACAAGGACTTTTCTCAAAGCAATCGGTGCAAAAATTGTGGATGCCAGAATAATGATGGCTAAATCAGAATAAATTCCCCGATTAATTACATGCGCTTCTAAACCAATATTGGCCACGATCAACGCCATTTCACCACGAGAAACCATTCCTAAGCCAATCACATTGGCCGCTGAATTGTTCAAACCTGCGAGCTTAGCGCCTAGACCTGACCCCACCCACTTGGTCATAATGGCGGCTAGAGTCATGACAAGCAAAAAGCCCCATTTATCTGCCAAACCGGCAAAAGAAATTTTTAAACCAATGCTTGCAAAAAAAATGGGAATAAAAATGCCATAACCAATCGCGACAGTTTCAGATCGCATTTTGTGCGCTTGAGGCAAACTTGCGATAGCCACCCCGACAAAAAATGACCCCACAACCGCTGAAATACCAGCAAATTCTGCGGCTGTCCCAGCACCAAGTGCCAGCAACATACCCACCAAACCCGGCATTGCGGGTAAAGGCATCGCCGTAGCTACCCGGACAAATGTTGGTAAAATAAAACGACTGACCAAATACAGCCCAATAAAGAAACCAATCGCAAGGACACCTTGCAACCACAATGGTTGTTGGTGACCAGACACCTCGCCAAATACAGCAATAAATCCGGTTAAACTGACGACCGCCAAGATATCGTCTGCCACAGCCGCGCCCAATATCGTTGCCCCAGCAGTCGTTTTTAATTGGTGATATTCATTGAGGACTTCTGCCGTAATTGATACCGATGTGGCCGCAAAGACGACGCCCCAAAATAAGGCCTGTTCTGGACTAAAATGGTAGGCCTGGGCGAGAAAATAAAACCCGACCATCGGACAAACGGCCCCTAGAAAGGCCACCACAAGCGACGGCTTGATGTTAGCTTTGAGTTGATTAATATCGGTTTCCAACCCCACGATAAACATCAAAATCATGACCCCAATTTCTGCCATGAGATCAATACTATGAGAAATCTGGACAATATTTAACAAGCTCGGCCCCAGCAGCACGCCTGCCAGTAATTGCCCGACAACCACGGGCAACCCAATGCGCTGCGCCCCGAGCCCCAACCCAATTGTTGCGATTAAAATTAAAAATAAATCTAAATAAATTACCATATTAGTGATGTTGTATTGTGATGACAATACATCCTTTCTCAGCTATTTTAGCTGTTTTTAGCGACAAAAAAAGAGCACACATCAAAGTTTAACGCTGCTCCCCCACAAACGTTCGCCTTGAGTATGTCCTCAACCAATTCACTATTCTCTTTTTACTTCGCCGCTTCACGCGCTATTTTAGCGGCGTTGGCAGCGGCCATTTCCGCACTTGCGGCAGCATTATCACGATAAATATGTTGATCCGCGGCAACAGCCGCATAAACACGTGCTAGTTCACGATCCAAGATTTCGCGTACTTCTTGGGTAGCGTGGGTTGCCATCAGCATTTGGCGCAAGTCAGAGGCATGCGCAAAGCCACGCAAATAAATTTTAAAGTAACGCTTTAACGCTTCAAAATGCTTTGGTGTCACTGTTGCATTCACTTCATCAAACAAATCCAACTGTAATTTCAACAAGGCGATAGATTCTTCCAAAGTATGTTGACGCGGGCTTGTTTCAAAAGCATAGGGATTTTCAAAAATACCACGCCCAATCATAATCCCGTCAACCCCTGGATGTGCTTTGGCTAATGCTTCACCCTCGGCGCGAGATTTGATATCGCCATTGATTTGTAACAATGTGTTTGGCGCGATAGCGTCCCGCATGGCCACAATGTCGTCGATTAACTCAAAATGCGCTGGGGCCTTTGACATTTCTTTGCGTGAGCGCAAATGAATCGTCAACACCGCCACATCTTGGCGCAAAATAATTGGCAACCACTCACGGAATTCCAACGGATCATAGAAACCCAATCGCGTCTTCACGGAGACGGGCAAGCCAGATTCTTTAGCTGCAGCCACCAGTTGTTGCGCTAATTCTTGGTGACGTATCAAATCAGATCCCGCACCATTTTTAATCACCGTCGGGTCCGGGCACCCCATGTTTAAATCGACGGCCCGATAGCCCATTGCTGGCAAAAGTTTTGCCGCACCGGCAATATCTTCAGGGCGTGAACCCCAAATTTGAGCTACCGGTTGGGTTTCATGTTCGGCAACAGCCAAACGGCCCTGCACGGAGAACTTTGCCTTGGGATGCACCATCGAACTGGCGTTAGTAAATTCGGTAAAATAAACATCAGGGGCGCCAGCTTGTTCAACCACCCGACGGAAAATTGTATCCGTTACAGCTTCCATTGGTGCTAAACTGAAAAACGGTTGCTTTTCGGTTGTGTCATGGCCTTTTTGTGCGTTAGCCACGACGTCATCCCAGAAAAGATTTTGAGGAGACGCTTGCGTCATGAATCTTTCTCCTTATTTAATGTAAGTCAACGTATCATATCATACCATATTTGAACCATAATCTCAAAAACGTGACATTTTACACTAAATCCGGTCATCTTTTTGCAAGGCGCCTAACGTATAAAAAGAGCCGGTGACAACAATGAGTGCCTGTGAAGATTCTCGGACACGCATTGCCAGTGAAATTGCAGCAGAGGCATCGCTGGCAATTTCGACTTCAACCTTAGGATAAGAGGTAATAATCGTGGCAGCTAACGCTTCAGCTGATAACGCTCGGGACTTATTCTTCGGCGTGACAGTAATGACACGTTGGACCACCGGAATAATTAAATCCAACATTTCATGATAATCTTTATCTTTTAACACACCTAAAATCAAGGTTGGCTTGATTTTCAAATGCCAGGCATTTAACGCTGCGACCAAGCCTGTCATCCCATCCACATTGTGGGCCGCATCAAATAAAATATTTTTTTCCGGATGGTAGTTCATACGGCCTATCAAGCTAACATTGGCTAGACCAGTCCGCGTTTGTTCAGTGGTAAACGTGTATCCCATCGCCTTTAAAGCGGCTTTAATTTGTAAGACAATCCCAAAATTATGCACTTGAAATGCCCCTGGCATACTCAAAAAATAACCTGACGTGCCATTAATCATGAGATCCATTCCGGCAGGCGTCGTGTTGGCAATGATGATCTGGTCTTGCTCATGCACAAACCACTTGGCGCCGACTGCTTCGGCCTTCGCCTTTAAAATTCGATGAACCGTCATATCTTGTCCTGCATAATCAATGACCAAAGTCCCTGGTTTGATAATGGCGGCTTCATTTTCTGCAATATCTTTTAGATTGCGTCCGATTGAAAGTTGATGATCGACACTAATTTTGGTAAACACTGTCAACAATGGTGGATTAATTGCGTTGGTCGCATCACGCAAGCCACCCAAACCAGCTTCAAAAATAACAAAATCAACTGCATTTTCCGCAAAATGCATGAGTGATATCACCGTGAAATACTCAAAGTAGGTCAAATGATTGGCATCTACCCCATGACGTTTAAAACAGGCCACCAACGTTTGATAGTGGCGTAAAAAATCACTTTTGGAAATCATGTCATCATTGACGGTAATCTGTTCACGGTCAGAGAGGATGTATGGACTCGAAAAATGGCCGAAAGAATAACCATTGGCTAGTAAAATTGCTCCCAACATGGCCCCAGTAGAACTTTTACCATTCGTCCCAGCAATGTGAATGATTTTAAGTTTTTGGTCCGGATGGCCAAGCCAAGCCAGTACTTCCTTGACCACCGACACGCGGGAATCATCCAGCGCATGCCACTGGTTATCCATGCGCTTAATGACCCGCTTATAATTTGCTGCAACCCTTGCGGCACGCCGCTCTACCAATTTTGCCACATTAAGCCTCCGACAATTAATCTGCCCTCTATTTTATCACATGTCAGCTAAAAAAATATCGACGGCAGCATTATTTCCAAACAAAAAAGACGACTCACATCGTCTTTGGAAAATCAGTAAAGATTGCATTCACACCCCAATCAGCCAAGCGGTGTGCGGCCACGGCATTATTAACTGTCCACACATTGACTTGCAACTGATTGGCTGCCAACAGTTGTACGTCAGCTGATGTCAGGTAATTGACGTCGGGATGCACATATTTGGCGCCAACTGAGCGTGCCAACTCGACAATGTTTTCCGGGATTGTTTCTGCAATTAAGAGACCAATCGCAATTTTGGGCATCAGCTCATGGAATTTTTTCAGCAATTTTACATCAAAACTCGACACGATAATTTGATTGTCACGGTGAATACGGTGAATGGCTTGATGAAGGCGCATCAAATAGAAATTTTGCTGCTCACCGCGGACATTTGTCTTCAGTTCAAAGTTCACATTGATTTGGTGTTCATTGATAAAATCAACCAGCCAATCCAACGTCACGATGCGTTCACCGGTAAATGCCGCATCAAACCATTGCCCAAAATCGAGCTTCTGTAAACCTAGTAACGAATTATGATTCACAGTCCCATTCCCATTTGAGGTCCGGTTCACTTTACTATCATGAATCAACACGAGGCGACCATCGGCAGTCATATCAATATCAGTCTCTAACCAATTGACGCCAAGCGGTAACATCATTTCAAATGCGGCCCGGGTATTTTCTGGTGCTTGGGCGGAGATGCCGCGATGCGCAATTTTTATCATGCGTCTTCCTCACTTCTTTAGATGATTGGCAGCATTATAAGCTGCCAGGGCTTGATTGGTCGTATCTTGTGCGACTTTCAGACTCTGATCAATCGGCGCCCCATTGGCGATGGCTTGCATCACCGTTTCCATATTTGTCCGAGCAATTGGCATAATCGGCACCAATGGCCCAGCCGTCACAGGATTTTTTTGACTCGTGGCCAACTGTTGCGTCGCAACACCTAAATTCGGATCTTTGGCAACCGCTGACGTAATTTGTGGCAAGTTCTTGGCGTTCTTATTCACGGCCAAATACCCTGTCGCTAAACGCCATTGCGCTTGTGACTCAGCTGATGCCATGAATTTCAAGAAATCGGCCACGCCTTGTTTGACGTTTGCGGGTTGGTGCTTATTCGCCCAAAGCGCAGCCCCACCTAAGGCTAAGCCATTGCGCGGGATGCCATCTGCATGCGGCAGATACGTGACGCCGAGTTTAAACTTGGCGTTGGCTTGTAAATCACCAGTTGAAGCTGACGATTGCATGAATAGCCCCAACTTCCCCGCCAAAAACGCCGTTTGTTGGTTCGCCTCGGCAATATCACCAGACCCGTAGTTCACAAAGGATTTATCCTGAATGGCTTGCGTCATCAATTGCATTAAACGCTTGGCCGCCGGCGTATCAATATTGATTTTAGTCGCGTACTCACCAGGCGCACGCCCATTATCATGATTGGCCAACAATTGGTTTTGGTTGGCGGTTAATTCTTCAAATAACCACCCATAAGCTTCAATGGTCATCCCTTTTGTCTTGCCACCAGTTTTAGCCGTCATGGCCTTGGCGAGCTGCAACACATCCGAATAACTTGGATCTTCTGGTAACGGCGTCAAACCCAACTGTTCGACGAGACCCTTATTATAATACAAAACTGGGGTAGAAGTATTAAAAGGCATGGCTTGCAGCTGCTGATTAACGGTGTAGTAACGGGCAATATTATCCTCGATTTGATCCGTCGTTTGATTGGATAAGAGCTGTGACATTGGGATCGTACTTTGGGTCGACAACATCGTACTTGTCGCAATTTCTTGCGCCTGCACAAGGGCGGGTGCGGCCGAAGAATTCGCCACATTTAAATACTTTGGTAAGGACTCTGTATAAGCCCCTTGATATTCTGGCACCACTGTATATTTGTCTTGCGAAGCGTTGTATTGGGCGACGAGTTGTTTTAACGCCGCAGCCGGTTTGCCGCCCATAGAATGCCAGAAAACGATGGTCGTACGCTGATTGGCGCTGGCTGTTGGGGTTTTCCCGTGCGCAACGCCTAATACAATAGCCACTAGAAAAGTGAGACTAACAATGATAATCGTCGCAATTTTTTTCATCATGACTTCACCGCCCCGTCAATCAAGCCTGATTTAAAGGCTTTTTGTGATAAAAACAAGACCACTAAACTGGGGATCATCATTAAAATGGCACTAGCCATGATTAACCCCCAGGAATTGACCGCTTCGGTGGCTTGTAATTGACGTAATCCAATTTGCACGGTGCGAACATTGTCACTGTAACTGGTAATCAGCGGCCAAAGATACATATTCCAAGTTGTCAAAAACGAATACGCCGCAAGGGTCAAGAGGCTCGTTTTGGCATAAGGCAAAACTGCGCGGTACAAAAATTGTCCATGTCCGATGCCTTCTACCATCGCTGATTCACGAAGGGCCATTGGTACTTGCATAAATGCCTGTCGCAACAAAAAGGTACCAAACGCCGTTGCAAAAAACGGCAGGGCCAATGCAGCATAATGATTCAAGAACCCCAACCAACGTAACGTTTGAAAATTCGGAATGAGTTGCGATTCAAACGGTAACATCATCGTGGCGATAAAGGCATAGAAAATCACGTTTTTACCTTTGAACGGCAGAAAGACAAACGCATACGCGGCTAAGGCTGAAAAAATAACTTGGCCAACCATGACTAGTCCTGCTACGACAAAAGAGTTGAATAAATAGCGCAAAATTGGCGTCTGGGTCAGGGCTTGTGTGTAATTCCCAAGCGTTAACGCGGCAGAAAAATATTGGCCGTTTAAAATGGCCGTATTGGGCAAAAACGAGACCCAAATACCCACCAGCACTGGGGCAAATATAAGCACAGATAAGCCAATCAAAAGTGTATAGCGCCACAGTTTTTCTCGTATTGGTATAATCATTGATACATCACCCGCTTTTCTGTCAGTTTGAATTGCGCAAAAGTAACCAACGCAATCAAAATTGCTAATAGCATGGACTCTGTTGACGCCTTACCAACATTGAGGTTGACAAAAGCATCGCGGTAAATCTGATAAACAATTAAATTGGTATGATTATTTGGACCACCCTTTGTCAACAGATCCACTTGTCCAAATGTTTGAAACGCATTGATCATTGTCACCGTCGCCACAAAAAACAAGGTTGGGCTAATATGCGGTAACGTGATAAAACGAAATTTTAACCATGGCGTCACCCCTTCAATTTCAGCCGTTTCATATAAATGGGTCGGCACGTTTTCTAAAGCACCAGAAATGGCTAAGAAAGCAAAACCTAAATTCATCCAGACCACGGTGAGAATCACCGCCACTAGCGCCCAAACATTCCCCGTTAACCAATGGATGGGTGGCAGATGAAAGAAGTTAAGGATCATGTCGGAAACGCCCGTCGTCGGTTGAAAAAAGAATAACCACAACACAGATGCCACCGATACCGAAACACCCATGGTTGAGGCAAACAAAGTTCTAAAAATGACAGTGCCCCGCAAATGCTTACGCGCAAGGTTGGCCAAATATAAGGCACAAATTGTCGTCAAACTCGTCACGGCTGCCACAAAAATTAACGTGACCCACAAGCTTTTCAAAAACACAGGGTCATGTAACAACGTCGCATAATTGGCTAAACCAATAAATTTAACCGGTTGCCCTAAAGCATTGGTCAAAAAGAAACTATAATAGACGGTTTTAACCAAAGGATAAAACACAAACACTCCGAGAAAAATCAAGGATGGCATGAGAAAACCCAACGCTGTGAGATGGGCGGTTATCACTTGTCGGCCACGCTGGCTGGTTAGCTGGTGCGGTTGGATTGCTGATGTATTTTGGGCCATATTAGACCCCCACTTTGGCTAACATATTGCCATTTAAATCAAAATAATGAAGCGCGTTACGCGGGATGTAAAGCGTGATGAATTGTTCTGCTGGGACATCAAGATGTCCCGAAATTTTAAATTGCAGTGTCTCTTCACGGCCATTAATGGTGCCAAACAACAGCGTTTCTGAACCGATTTGGGTTGCTGTGGCGACCCAAAATTCAATCGCCATATCGTCTGCGTTTTCCGGGTTGAGTCTTGCGGCTTCCGGCCGAATACCAACCATGGCATCAGGGTCAAACGGTGTATCAATGGCAACACCTTGATTTTTCCAATCCGTGACTGCAGTGAGCACGTTCATTTGCGGTGTGCCAAAGAATTTGGCGACAAATGTATTGGCTGGCAGTTCATAAAGTTGCATTGGCGTGCCAATTTGCTGCACGACCCCATCATTTAGAATCATCACGCGATCACCCATGGTCATCGCCTCCGTTTGATCATGCGTCACATAGACCACGGTAATCCCCAATTTACGCTGTAACGCTTTAATTTCATAACGCACACTTTCTCGTAACTGCGCATCTAAATTGGATAACGGTTCATCCATTAAAATAATCTCTGCCCCTGACACAATACTGCGTGCCAATGCTACGCGCTGGCGTTGGCCACCTGATAATTCGCGTGGATATCGGTAGGCATAATCGGTCAAACCGACCAACGCTAATGCATCTGACAGCCGTTGGAGCTGGGTTGCACTGGCAACCTTACGAGCTTTCAGACCAAACGTAATGTTTTCAGAAACCGTCATGTTTGGGTATAAGGCGTAATTTTGAAAAACCATGGATAAATGCCGTGCCTTCGGTGGCAAATCATTCATCCGCTCACCGGCAATGATTAAATCCCCACCAGTAATCGGTTCCAGACCAGCGATCATTCTGAGAATTGTTGATTTTCCAGATCCGGATGGGCCGACCATCACAAAAAACTCACCCGGTAAAATATTAACTGTCACCTCTTTAATCACGGCATCTTGCTGCTGATCATACACTTTTTGAAGCTGTTTCAACTCAATCATGCGCATCCCTACCTTTCTTGATAATTCAATCCTAGCAAGGTCATGTCAATACCGCGTGCGCCAAATGATGTAAACGTGTAAATAATTGTAAAGAAATGTCATCAAAAAAGCCAAGCAGTCACCCGCTTGGCCGCTATCAACAACATTAATAGCCTTTATCTAAATCCACAACATTATGTGTTAATTGGCCATCAGCAACAAATCCTGGGACATTTTTTTCAAACAAACGAAAGAGCCCCCCTGTACGACCAAAATTCGCGTGCTCTCCCCAACTTGTATGTTGTGTCAATAAAATTTGTGGCCGTTCAAATAATGGATGCTGTAGTGGTAAGGGTTCTGGCGTCGTCACATCAAGGGCAGCAAAGCGCACCCGCGTGTCGTCAATCGCTGCCAATAAGGCTTGTTGATCTAATGTTGTGCCCCGCCCAATATTAACAAATAAAAATAATTCATTCACTTGTTCAAAAAAATATTCATCAAAGAAATTAGCGGTATCACTGGTGCCAGGTAGACCATCGACCACCACACGAGCTTTGGCCAGGCCTTCTTGATAATTCCCGATTGGATAAACCGCATCAAAGCCCGACACCTCACGTCCGGTAGTATTGACACCATAAACCGTGCCACCAAACCCTTTGATTTGCGCTGCAATTTGTTGACCAATTCGACCAGTGCCAAACACCAACACTGGTAACTCACTAATCATATATTGATCTGTAAAGGGCTCCCAATGTTGTCGCGTGGCATAGACATTCAAACCACGAGCAAAGTAGAGAATATAACTCAAAACCGTTTGCGCAATTGGCTCAGCTTTGAGGCCACTCGCATTGGTGACGTTGATACCCCGCGCCTTTAATGTGGCTAATGGTAAATAATCGACGCCAGCTGACTGCGCTTGAATCCATTTTAATTTGGCATGTGGCTGCGCCAATATCTTTTCCCCAATACGATTATCCCAACCATAGCTTATGGCGATTTCTGGAATTTGCTCCGCAGTCACGGTATCAGGTGTCACAACATCAATCTCATGCGCTGCCAAAAAGGCACGATTGGCTTCACTAATAGCTTTCACTGCAAGAAGTAACATATTGAACCCTCCGATTTATTTCCTAAGGCTATCATAACGCATAGTATCTAACAAATAAAATGAATTTGATGAGTTTTAAATTAAAATGTTGACATTTAATAAACTTCATGCCATAATTTAAAACATCAAATCAAAGGAAACAAAAACATGACTTTATCAGCAACTGACAACTTCACAAACGTCATTACGATCAACGTCGTCATTATTATGTGACTTCTCG
The DNA here is from genome assembly GCF_012396485.1 of Leuconostoc holzapfelii. GTDB lineage: Bacteria > Bacillota > Bacilli > Lactobacillales > Lactobacillaceae > Leuconostoc > Leuconostoc holzapfelii. Next base: position 54,642 of record NZ_JAAXPO010000005.1, on the reverse strand, counting down.
CTGGTCTATTTTTGCTACCAGTCGAGAAGGTTGCTCGACTGGCGCAAGAATGTTGCAGATAACAACATTTTTAAGAGGCGCTAGTGCAAAACTAGTACCTCTTTTCTTTTTGATTTTAAACACACACGCCTGTTGTCTGAGCAGAACGCATCGCAACAGGATACCACGGAGGAAAATGATATGGATCTCACTGCAAACGCTGCCCCAACACTAGCTGAAAGCGATATGACGCTTCGCGATAAAAAAGTCAAACCCAAGACACTGCGAGATGTTGTCTTCGATGTCTCAACTGGAATTTCAAATGCCATCCTAGCGGTTCTTGGCATGGGGCTATTAATGTCGTCATTGGGTAATTTGTTCCACTATACCCCACTCATTCAAGCCGGACTCATGGGTCAAAAAATGCTTGCCCCAGCCTTAGGTGTTGGTATCGCCATCATGATGCGTGCTAACATTTTGACTACTGGTGCGGCATTAATTTCTGCCACAGTCGGTTCTAACGCCGTTTACTTCACTTCTGCGGTGGTACCAGCCACCCACACAGCTACAGGTTGGTTGGCTAACCAACCAGCAGGTTCGCTAGTCATGACATCTGGTCAACCTATCTCTGCGGTGCTAGCTGCAATTTGTGCGGTTTTGGTCGGTAACTGGTTGACTGGAAAAACACCGCTGGACATGATGCTTGTGCCATTTGCGGCCACCCTTGCTGGGACATTTTTTGGACTAGGTACGGCATCAGTCACCACCCCATTCTTGAACTGGGTCTCAGAAACACTCGCCTCAACCATGAAAGTCAACCCATTCCTTGGTGCCTTTGTTGTGTCAGTGGTCTGGTTCCTATTCTTGATGACCCCAGCCTCTTCAGCAGCTTTGGCCATCGCTGTCATGTTAGATCCTTTGTCGGGTGGTGCCGCTTTGATTGGTACAACGGCTGGTTTTGTTGTCTACACTGCCATGGGTTGGACGCAAAATGACCTTGGTGCCAACTTCGCACAAACGATTGTGACACCAAAAGTCCAATTCCCTAACCTATTGAAAAGCCCCTTATTGATGTTTGGCCCTGCTGTTGTGGCCGGCTTATCAGCAATGGTGGCCGTTGGCGTCTTCCACTTAAAGGTGCCATTTGCCATTGCCGGCCTTGGCCTCAATGGCTTTATCGCCCCACTTGCACTGGCATCAACTAACCCAATGGGACTGTTGCTAGTGGCAGTATTTGGTATCGTCGTGCCAGTTGTCGCCTGCATGGCCATGTACTATACGCTAAAGAAGATGGGTAAGACCCATGAAAATGATTTACATTTAGATGTTGTTTAATTTTTAATGAAGCGTTATAGTAGAATTATTATAATTTTATCAGAAAGAAGAATAGATTATGTCACAAAAGAAAGCACAACCCGCTGATTTCAATTGGTCTGAACTTGGTTTTGAGTATCATGACTTGCCATATCGCTTCCGCGCTTACTACAAGGACGGCAAATGGAGTGAAGGTGGTCTTGAAACAGATTCAACTTTGCCAGTCAATGAAGCTGCCACAGGCCTGCATTATGGTCAAAATATTTTTGAAGGCCTCAAGGTTTATCGGCGCAAAGATGGTGGTGCCAATCTATTCCGCCCTGATCGTAACGCGAAGCGTTTGCAAAACTCAGCTGCACGCTTGATGATGGCGCCAGTGCCAGAAGAACTCTTCCTCCGTGGTTTACGTGAAGTCACCAAAGCAAACCAAGATTTTATTCCACCATATGGCACAGGGGCAACCCTTTACCTTCGTCCCTTTGAATTCGGTGGTGGCCCAGTTGTGGGTGTGCATCCCGCTGATAATTACGTCTTTGAAGTTTATGCCACACCGGTTGGTGCTTACTATAAAGGTGGCTTAACACCAACAGCCTACGTCACTAATCATTATGATCGTGCCGCTCATGGTGGCACGGGTGCTGCCAAGGCTGGTGGTAACTATGGCGCTTCAATGCTGGCCGGTGATGAAGCCCATGCCGCTGGTTACTCAGATGTGGTCTATCTTGATCCACGTCTGCATGAAAACATTGAAGAATTAGGGTCAGCCAACTTCTTTGGTATCACCAAAGATGGCCGTTTCTTGACACCTAAATCCCCTTCAATCTTGCCATCTGTCACCAAGTATTCACTCTTGGCCGTTGCCGAAGAACTTGGGCTTAAAGCAGAAGAAACAACGATTTCTATCAATGACTTGGATCAATTCGCAGAAGCCGGTGCCATGGGGACAGCGGCAGTCATTTCACCAGTTGGCTCAATTACCCATAATGGCAACAAGCATGTTTTCTACTCCGAGACTGAAGTTGGGCCATGGACCCAAAAATTGTATGATCGCTTGACAGCGATTCAATACGGTGATGAAAAAGGCCCTGAGGGTTGGGCCGTTGACGTCCCACTTAACTAAAAAATTAGCCTAGATTAAAGTCTAGGCTTTTTTTGTTGACATCTCAATTAAGGCTTGCTATACTAGTATAGTTGTTTGATACATATCAGACATCACTGACCATGGCTCGTTGGTCAAGTGGCTAAGACGCTGCCCTTTCACGGCGGAATCGAGAGTTCGATTCTCTCACGAGCTATATCAAGTCGCAACTTCGGTTGCGGCTTTTTATATGTTTTCAATCAAAAAAATAACAGCCATTGGCTGTTATTTTTGTTTAATAACGAAAGCCCGTTTGCCAGGCTTCTTATGATTGGATTTCGCTGTCTTATGCGCGACTTGCGTCTTATTCACTGGTTTGTCTTTGTCACTTTGTGGCCGTCGACGATTGTTTTTCCGCGAACGGTTATTGTTCTTTTGACGTGTCTCGGGTTCCAATGGCCGCGGATTGACATTTTCAAGAACAAAATATGGGGCACCAAAATTCACATATTCATACAAGTAATCTTGTAACGCCTCAATTTTATCCTGATTCGCCACGGTTTTATCATTACGATAAAACCCTTTTAATCGCAGTTGTTCGGCTGAAATATCACCGACAATGTAATCATATTGTGCCAAAAGCGGCGTATATCGCACAGCGAGTTTATCTAAATCAAAGGCCGCTTTAAAATCCTCTACTAATTCTAAAGTTAAGCGATCAATTTCAATCTCATCCCCCGTTCGGGTAATTTGATACGCTTTTTTGCGTTCTTCTTGTTGTAATAAGGTACGTTCTTTTAACGTATCGCGATCCATCGATTCAACCGCCTTTCATGTGTTTAAACTTTTTGATATTTTGTTCGATAATATTGCGCCATCAACTCACGCAACAAAAGACTTTGCGCAATATCAACTGGCGCTTGTTGAATCACTGGGAAAAATGGCAGCCATTTATAGTGATCCAAGGTGGCAATTTGATACGTTTGGTCTAGCACGAGTTTTTCACCGGCAAGCCAAATTTGGCCTTTGGCATCATGGTCTAAGCCATTAAATCTTAAATAACCAAATGCTTTCCCACGAAAGCCACTGCCTTTAATAGCCAACGTTGCTAAGCGCGCCTGTTGGTCCGTGATTTCTGAGAGCATTTGCACAATGTCGGCGCCCGTCAAGGTCATGAGCATCGGATTAATGGCGTGTGGCATACTTTCAAGTAACTCATAATCACTTAAAACACCCGCTGGTAAATCGTCTACGAACATTCCGGTCGATACCATGGCAATTGACACGCCAAAATAGGCTTTCAAAGCACGTAAGGCATCATAACTTTGTTCATCTGCTGAAATGTCGCGTGGTATTTGGGTTATTACCTGTTTTTTTAACAGGGTTTTCCCAGTTTGCAGCCAACCATGTATCATTTGAAAATCATCATCCGCTTCAGCCATTTCATAAGTCGGCGTCACCCGCGCAGTTTGCGCGGTCACCTGATGATTTTCCAGTGTTAAGATAATCTCGCCAACATGATTTCCATAGCGTCCAGCCGCGGCAAGTAACGTGCCATTCACCATTTTACCATGTTCAAGTAAATGATGCGTGTGTGCGCCAATGATCACATCAATCGGATATTTTTCTGCAAGCTCTTCGTCAGTTGGCAACCCCAAATGTGACAATAAAATCACCACATCAGCTTGCGCTTGTAAGACCGGTAACAGTCGGTCAATGGTTGCATCGACTGGCTCAGGTTGCCAACCTAAAGCCGGATACGTCAGCGTGTAAGGTGCTGTCAAGCCCAGCACGCCAATTCGGGTACCCTGTGTGGTGGTCAGGATTTTATATGGCTTGGCCCACGCCGGCTGTGTCAAATCTGGCAACGTCTTTAAATTACTCACAACCACGTCAAAATTTGCCTGCTCATACAAGGTCGCCATGGCTTCATGAGGTAAGACAAGTCCCTCATTATTGCCAATCGTGACGGCATCATAATGCACCGCATTCATCAATGCCACATTGCCTTTGCCCATCGTCGCATCGGTTAACGGATGTAAACGATCAATTGCATCCCCAATATCAAACGTCAAACACTGCACATCTTGCGCCTGTTGGTCTAATAAAAAACGTTGTATGCGCGGCCAATTTTCAAGATGTGAGTGGACATCATTTGTGTGCAATAAATGAATGGTTTCGCTTGCCATGAGGCTCCTTTCGCCGATTTTATACGTTTTATTGCCGTTGCTGGTAATCGCGGCGTTTCCCGACAATCATGTCAATCACTTCCGCTTCACTGAGTGGTGCACCAAATGGCACACGTCCGGTGGACAAATAGTCCCGATCTGACGAATCAATGGCCACATTGAGATTCTCTTGATGATGGACACTGGCATGATGGATATGCCCATGGAGGTTAATTTTATTTTTCGTGATGCCAAATAACATCGGGTAATGCGTTAAAAAGACCTCGTAATGGGCAAATTTCAACCGAGTACCCACGTCATGCGTTAAAAATTTGGGCCGGCCAGATGCCAGCATTTGATTATTTGCTCGTAAAAACTTTAACAAGGCAGCCGAATCATGATTCCCTTTAATGATCACAATTTGACCGTTGAGTTGGTTCAACAAATCTAACGTCTGGGCCATCGCCTGCTTGGCTGGCTTATCAAAAGCCAGCGCAATATCCCCCAATAGATAGACTGTATCTGTTGGCTTAACTCGGGCGTTCCAGTTCGCCACAATTGTATCGTTCATCATCTCGACTGTTAAGAACTGATCACGAGGTGAAAAATAACCGCCCAGAATTAAGTCGCGATGATAAAAATGGGTATCTGACGTAAAAAAATTCATGGGCCCTCCTAAACATCACAATGGATAAAAAGGCGTTGCCCAAGCAACGCCTTATTGACCTAATTGATACAAGTAAGTTGAGAAATCTTGCAAATTCGCAGGAAATGCATTGAGTCCCCAGATGAAACGTTCTTTTTCACCAGGTGCTTTAAACCGCACCCCCCACTCATCATTTAAACTCGGATCTGGATAGGATGGGCCGGGATAAGCCGCCATCCAAGTCTCCAAATAATCCCAAGCTTGCTGGGCAAAATCATCCCATTGTGCCGTCATATCGTGCCATGATTCACGATAACGCCAATTAAAGGATTCGCCTGCGGCGTTATAATGTGGGTTGTAAAAATCAAATTCCAATGCCGTAATATTCTTGACCGGTTGGGTTTTATCAGCAAATTGTAAAAAGGCATGGCCTTCATGGCGCTTAAGATAAACGTAGTCAAACCCTGTTGCCAGATTACCACGGTAAAACACCAAAAAATCTAATCGCCGACTTGACATGTTAGGCCTCGATCACTAGCAATTCTTTAGTCAAACTGGCTGTCAAATTTTCATAACCAGTCGGCGTAACAATCACGTCATCTTCAATGCGCACGCCACCTTTGCCTGCCAAATAAATTCCCGGTTCGATTGTGAGCAAGTGGCCAGCTTGCATTTCGTCACTTGAACGTGCGCTCAACGCAGGCCCTTCGTGGATATCTAACCCGACGCCATGACCAGTTGAATGATTATAAGCTTCGCCATAACCATGTGCGGTAATATACTCACGGGCGACACGATCAATTTCACTACCAGAAATACCAGGTTTCACCACATCAATCGCGTTTTCATTGGCTTGCTTGACAATGTGATAAATCTTTTGCAATTCTTCGTCCACTTCGCCAATGGCAATTGTACGGGTAATATCTGACGTATAATCATCAACATAGTAACCAAAGTCAATCGTCACTAATTCTCCAGCTGCAATGACTTTATCAGTAGCTTCACCGTGTGGCAAAGCAGCACGATAGCCGGAAGCGACGATGGTATCAAAGGACGCCTTTTCTGCCCCATAAACTTTTTGTAAACGATCCAACTCATTGGCAACTTGACGTTCCGTCATCCCTGGCTTAATGAGGGGTAACAATGCATTAAAGGCTTTCATTGAAGCATCAGCTGCACGACGCAAGGCCGCCAACTCCGCTTCATCCTTCACTTCACGAAGCGCCTCAATAGCATTTGGTACCGCATCAAAGCTAATGTCTGCTGGTAATAGCTCATCCATCAAGTCATAGACTCCATAGGGTAAGCTCGCTTCAAACGCTAAACGCTTGATGTTAAACTCTGTTGCCGTCGCCACTGCCGTCTCATAGTAAGCTCGCGTCACCGTGAAATCAACGCCTTCAGGTAACCGGTTTTTGTAATCTTCTTCATAACGTGCATCAGTAATCAAGCATGCCCGGTCTGGACCAACCACGACCACACCATCGCCAGTGCCACCATCAAACCCTGTCAAATACTTTGTATTGGCACCTTGATAGACAACCATGCCATCCAAGTCAAGCTGCTTTAGGAGCTTTTGTAGTTTAGCAATGCGTGATTCAAAATAGCTTGTCATATTGCGACACATCCTTTTTATTTAATCGTTATATCTATTGTAACACAAGCTCTTAATTATTAGTTTAAGCTCATAAAAAAGACACAACCTTACTTGGTTGTGTCTTTTAATTACATTACTTAGCGGCTGCCAAGATTTCGTTGTATTGTTCACGTGTGTAAACAGATACTTGGCGCTTTTCACGACCCTTGCGTTCGAACTTAACAACACCGTCTGTCAAAGCAAACAATGTGTCATCGCCACCCTTTTTAACGTTCACACCTGGATAGATGTGTGTCCCACGTTGGCGATAAATGATTGAGCCAGCTGTCAAAGCTTGGCCGTCAGCAACTTTCGTGCCTAGACGACGACCAGCTGAGTCACGACCGTTGGCTGAAGATCCGCCACCCTTGTGGTGCGCGAACATTTGCAAGTTTTCTTGATTCATCAACATAAGTCTATTTCTCCTTTACAAGTAATGATTACGCGATTGAATCAATCTTCACGCGTGTATATGGTTGGCGGTGGCCTTGCTTAGTATGCATGTTCTTCTTGGCCTTGTACTTGAACGTCACGACCTTCTTTTGCTTACCTTGCTTTTCAACAGTACCAGAAACCTTTGCACCATCAACGAAAGGTGTTCCAACCTTGCCATCAACCAAAACAACTTGGTCAAAAGTTACCTTTTCACCTTCAGCTGCATCCAACTTTTCGACGAAGATTGTGTCGCCTTCAGCGACCTTGTATTGCTTGCCGCCTGTAACAATAACTGCATATGCCATTATTGAATTCTCCTTTTACTTAGACTCACCATCCCAGGCGGGCCGGCTCTAGTCCGACACGTACTTCAACCTGTTCCGAGTGGTTGTAGCTTTGCTAACAACTTTTCAATTATAGCAAATCTTAACATTTTCGTCAAGATATCCCGATAAATTCTCAGCTATTAACCTCAAAATCGAATAAATTTAGCCCCGTCTGGGTGGCCGCGGTGGTATTCACCCGTAAAATATCTGAAAACTCTTGAAGTAAGGCGGTTTGATCCAGATCCATATTCTCCAACAGCCACTTAGAAATCAATGCCCAAAACGCGCCAATCACAGCTTCCCACTGGTAAACCATTTTACGATGACGGGCTTCATCCTCTATACTGGTGAGTTGTGTTAACATTTGTGTGCGCATCCGTGACATCAACGTGGCAAAATAAATGCCATCGCTGTGTAGATTTAACACCGCATTGTAAAAAGCTGCGCGCGCACTAATGGCCTGAACCATCTTAGCCACACGGAAATGCCCCTGAATATGTTGGGTAAATTCCAGTAATAGGCTGTTGTTCACCTCAGAGATTAAATGTTCCTTATTTTGATAATACTTGTAAAAAGTGCCACGGGTCACTTGTGCACGGTTTAAAAGCGTGGTAATTGAAAAGTCTGGTTGCGCAGTGAGTAAACTGATCGTCGCCTCTTCAATCGCTTTTTTTGTTCGCAACACACGGGCATCTTCTTTTTTAATCATCTTACTTCTCCAACCACGATTAATCGTGACTATTCGTCGTTCTTTGCACCGATTTGATAGATTGCTGATTCGATATTAAGATCTACTTTCATCTGCGTGACGATATCTGCACGCTGCGCCGAACTCTTATTCAAGGCATTGACAGACATCGTAATGATGGTATTAAATTTATCATGGAAACGTGAGGCCACACTTCCATCAATATTGTAGTGGCCTTTCTTGGCCGCGTGAACAATGGTAATAATGCCTTGGTCACCATAAAAAGCATCGCGCAAAGCTTGCGCATCGCTACTACTCAAATTCTTACTGTTATCCTTGATAATCACATTACCGGCATTTTCAACAGCCGTCATTGTCTTTGGTTTGTCATATTTAAAGTTATCCAAGGTTTGCACAAAATCTTTGATTTCACGTTGTGAGCGTTGCAGCTGCTGATAATCCGATTTTGGCATCGATACGCCCGCATATTTTGGCTGTTGGTTCACAGTAATTAATGCCGTCAACAAGACAACCATAATGACGCCTAGGGCAATAAATGCTTTTCTCATGAGTTACTTCTCCATGTCTTCATTATATACAGTATACTATGAATTTCTAATGAACAAAATAGGCGCTTTCATTCTTTATCAATCGCGCCATATATGCTATGATATAGATTGTATTGCGTTGGTAGCTCAGCTGGATAGAGCAGCCGGTTTCTACCCGGCAGGTCGAGGGTTCGACTCCCCCTCAACGCATTTTCGCCGTTTTACCACGATTGTTGGTAGGACGGTTTTTTGTTGGTTAAACCCTTGGTAAGCGTGGGTTTTTAGTGTTCAAGAGAGTATAATTAAATTCGTTAAAATTCACTATTTTGATAATGTAGTGCTACAATAGTGCTACAAATTTAGGCAACAAAAAAAGACCCAACCAGAAATTATCCAGTTGGGTGTTTTAGTCAACTTAAAAACGAAAACACAATTTTACAACTTCCCAAAAAACATCAATTTGTACTTTTTATATCATAATAAATGAAAAGACCTCAACATAAACGTTGGGGTCTTTACTCCTTTTATATAAAATAAAAAGGAAACTTTTAATTTTTGGTCAACAAGCATCATTTGAAAAATTATCCAAAATCGCCGAACAGTCGTTCCGTTCTTTCCTTAAAGATTATTATCCATCACATATTTATTTCTGTCAAGTAATTTTTTTATAGAATCCAAGTACATGCTAATTGGGTTTTCTTTGGATAGATAAGATAGGTCCTTTTTACACTTATTGTAGAACTCATCTATAGTTTTATACCTATGTAGTTTACTACCTTTTCCTTGTATTAAAATGTCGTAAGCATAGAATAAACAAATTATATCATTGAATTTTAAATATTTTCTAATACTTCTCTTGATTTGACTTTTATCTGCAAATCTACTTACCACATTTGGTTGATATGCCAGTTCTGACTCGAGTAATTCAAACAATATCGGGCTACTATGTGCACACGTATTTCTTATATTTTTTGTGGATATTAGTACTGTTCCCAGTTCATTTTTTGATAAACCGAGCCATTTGCTCTTTTTATAATAGAAAAGGAATAACTCAATAACTTGAGAAAACGACATAAATTCAATAAGTACCCATATAGGCATCATATCTTTGTTATTATTTTTGCTATAAAGGTTGTGTTGATAATTTTCATTCTTTTTAGCTATAGAAATTATTTTATCTATGTCTGTTTCCACCCCCCTATCAGTCATCGACTGTATAAATTCGTGTACAATTGTATACCCATCTTCGTTACTATCTTCAGATATTCTACTCATTAACTGAGTTTTTAATGCATGTTCAATATCTAAACACATTTGTAGTAAAAGGTATCTTAGTTGCATATCTTTACTTGCTATTTTAGATAGATAGGAAAAATCTAGATTTTCGTATTTACTATCTTCTCCAATTTTTTCTTTCTTAAAATTGCGCCTAAATAATGTTATTTTATGATAGTAATTAATATTGCTTAATATTATCTTTGCATCTTCTTCAGAAATCAAGTGAAACGTAATTCCTTTGTCCTTTAAAGCTTTTACTTGATCTTCTATATTTAATTTTTTATGGTTTTTTTTGAATTCTTCTACTTCTGCGATATGTGTATCTGAATTTAAACGAGCTACATCGAAAGCTTCTTTCATACTTCCCATAATTTATCTCCGGGCTACTAAATTAAAAACAATCATAATTATACTACAAATAAATGTATTTCATGTTTTATATTTACTATCTAATTAGTAGAGAAGCTACTATTTTTATAAACAAAAAAACCCAACCAGAAATCAATCTGATTGGGTCTTTTAATGTATTCAGTTTTGTAAGGCGTTGACCCTAGCTTGTGCATCAGCTAGTGCTTGTTGTGCTTTGGCTAATTCACTAGCTTGTTGTGCCGCTGCCTCTTGCGCTTTTTCTTGTTCAGCCGTCATCTGTGGGTATGCCTGATTCAACTCATTAATCAATAGAGCATATTCTTTCTCGACTGCATTCTTGATTAATGTTTCATCTGCATCAGAAAATCCTAAAGCAGTTAGTGCTTGATTAACAATTTTAACCGCGCCAGACTTCTTAGCTTCACCTTCCAAAAACTCCGTGGCACCTAATTTCTGCATAGCCACTACGGCATCTTTTGCTAATGGAGATAACACTTGAATCAGGTTAACAGCCTCTTTGTTTCCTAAAATAACCTTGCTGACGTATGCACCAATAATAGGAATAGCTGCAATAGCGATTGTTGTAATTAATTTAGTGATTGTATTTGTGTCCATGTGATCTCCTTATTTGATTGTTGCGAACGACTTCATCATCCAAACTGGTTCGCCGTTAATTTGCACTTCAACTGCTGTGGCTGTTTGACTTAGCACCTTGTACTTACCGTCAAGCGTGAAGTATTCCATACGTCCGTTATTTCCTTGGATTGTTTGGTTGCGTAACTTGTTACCGTACTTATCAGTCAACGTCAACGAACCGACCGGCATGTAGTTGTTGTAGTCGATCACAGGAATGCCCATGTCTTTGTTGACACCATAATACTTACCTTGCCACTTTTTCCAAACGTCCGCTACATACACGCTGCTAAATGTTGCGTATTGCGTTTTATCGGCGGTTGCGACTGGTTGTTCGTCTGTTGGTCGGTTAGTTGGCTTAGCTACGTCTTCGGCTGGCGTATCGTTATCCAATGAGCCAACAACCATAACGTTACCATCAACGCCGAAATGGTTGTCTGCATACTGCCAAATCTTAACATTGCTCATGTTTGGGAAGTATTGCATTGGTGGGACAATCTGGTTAGCGGTTGTCAAGTACCAAGCTACCCATAACGCATTGGGATAGCGTGCATTAATACGTGACAAGTCAATGTTCTTGTTCATGTAGTAGTAACCAGAGTACAACATTGGCTTATAACCGGCTGCATAAATCGCGTCCATATAAGTCAAAATCGCGGTTGTGTTATTCGCTACGTTGACGCCCGCACCAGCTTCATAGTCCAATGCAATGTAGCTACCCTTGGCTAATCCGGCATTCTGTGCGTCCTGAACCGATAGTTGTGTGTGGTAGCTTGCCTCTGCGACCGAATCGCCAAACTCGCCCCAGAAATAGCCCGCTGTTTGCATACCTGCACGTGCTGCGTTCTGGATTTGGTTGTAGGCTTTTGGGTTCACATAATGTGAACCCTCGCCACCGCCTCGGCCGCCCAACTTAACAATCGTGAACTGGTCGCCCACTTGTTTGAATGAACTAAAATATTGTGTCGTGTCGCCTTGATAGCTCGCGACGTCGATACCGTTCGTGTTGGCTGATACGCTACCAGCGCCCACAATAAAAGCGACCGCCACACCAGTAGCAATCGCCATTTTACGTAGCTTATTAAATTTTTTCACTATTTTTCTCCTCTCTCGTGGTCGTGTTCAATAACTTCGATACGAATATCATGGCCATTAACACGGCTTTCCAATGTCTCTAACTTATTTTTATGCTCTTTGAGTAGGTTAGTTTGAAGCCCAACATTAAAGGTGAGTCCGTCAATTGACTTAGACAGCGGCTCGATCATTTGTTTGAACGTGCTTTTAAATAAGTAGAAAAATGCCCCAAAAACTACTGCTCCCGCACCACCAATCTCCCCGATTAAAATTGCAATTCGTTCCATTGATCACCTCCTATATTGGGTACGATAGCATACCGTGTACGTTAGTTCTGTGGTTGTCTGAATAGTTAATCCAAAGAACCGCGCCCTCGTTGATAACAGCAGTTACTGCTTGGTTACCTGAGCTATCAATATTGGTACCAGCTGCGGTAATGTCCACATCAGGCCTAATTGAGGCCGGCACATAACCTACTTGGTTCCCATTCACTGAGTTGGTCACATCGACACCGCGCCACCGCAAGAACACAACGTTATCGCGTACTCGATACTGAGCATATGATGGGTTGCCCCAAAGGCGTGCACCGGTGCGGGCCGTGTCCATGTTTAGCCAACCTGAGTCATTAAGCATGGGGTTATTTTGGTTAACTGTCGCTGTCGTTGCGGTAGTGGTAAATGTGGCAATTGGTAATTGATAAATGTAGCCCCCGTTGTTGATGTCTTCCTGTACTAGGTCTCCTGTGATACCTGCTAAATACACCTGATTGACCTTAACTTGATAATTGGCTTGTCCTGCTTGGCCCATCACAGTGTTGGCCTTTGATAGGTCGATACCAATGACAACGTTACCGGTTGCTGATGCGGGTAAAGTAAAGGCAACGGGTTCGGTTACCTCAATCAGGCGCCCTAGCACGATGGCTTGGCCTGTATCAACTGTTACTTGTAAACCTGATACGGTGATATTTAGATGGTTACCTCGTCTTAGGACACCGGACGTGTCACCCCCTAGTGCTGAATATAGTGACGCGTCATTTGCTGGGGTAACAAATTGTCGGTCGGATTGGTACATTGTAATTGACATTGTGATTGTATCCTTTCGTTAATTGTTGGTGTCGCTGATGAGGTCATTTTTACCAAATCTAAGGTTTCCAAAGGTGAGCCTTACCTGTGCGCTGTCGCTGGATATTTCGTAACTGGTAAGAACGCTCTTATATTGGCGCCCTTGGTAAAATATGGTGCTTTGTAGACCTAATTTAATCTGGTCTAAGCTGATAAAGTTATTTTCTAAATTGACACTAAATTGGATGCTGTGGTTATATGAGTTACCACCCAAATTAGCCCGCCCAATGCTGTCATTGTCGGGGTTGTCTGTGGCTGTTTTGTCATATAAATAAATTGATACTTGTGTCGGCTGGTACACATTGCTATTTAATTGGTTCACCACAACACCGTCATTTTGTAACCAATATTTGGCCATGACTGTTGGATTTTCCATGTCTACGGTGTCCTTATCAATCAACCACAACTCATTGGCATAGCCTCTGAGTAACCTAGAATCTGTAACCGTCCAATTATTAAAGGTCAAATTGTCACTATTAAAGTTCATAGTGTCGGTTACTTGTTTGATACTAATTTTGGGCCAAAAAAAGGGCTTGTCGTTTAGCTGCCCTTGACCAATGCCATCCACGGATAGCACTGTGTTATGCAATTTAAAGCCCCGTATCAGATAATCAATAAAGTTGGTCGCTTGTGCCCCATTAGAACTCGTAACCTGATACGGTGTGTTACTTGATACGGTGATGTCCCTTAATACGGAACTTGTAGCAGTGCTGTATTGGTTAATTAAGGCGTTAATGTGTGCCTCGTAACTCTCACCAGAGCGGTTAGTAACCAATATTTGGCTATTTAGTACATTCCAGATGTAGTTAATTGATAGTGTCATCAGCCCGCTTGTTGTGTCGGTATCTATGGTGATAATCTGGCCATAATATAGCACATTGGCCTCGTTATTGGCCTTTAGGGCGATGTAATCACCTTCATGGATGCCTGATACTTGGCCTATAACCACGGTACTTGTTGCGTTACTGATTGCGTCAAAGAAAAGGTCATAAGTTAGGGCTGGATAGGTTCCTGCCATTGTTAAATCTTGACCAAAAACAGTGGCCAAAAGACTATGGCTCATACTAGTAGCCTCTCTTCCTTAAAGGTGACATTTAGCTGCCCCTCTTTATCTAAAATGGCTAGGAACGTACTCAATCCGGCCGGTATTCTGACAAAGTTTGCTTGGGTAAAGTCCCCATACTGGCTAACGTCACTATAAGTGCCGTCTGGGCTGTACACTCTGGCGTACATATCCTCTGGATAGCTAGATACAACGAGCCTTTGGTTGTCAACCAATGTGATATAGAACTTAGCGCTGGCTACTATGGCTCCATTTTGCACTATCTTCCACTCGGGATTAACTGTGGTGGGGCCTTTTACTTCAACAATTGACGGTGAACCTACTTGCGTGCCCCAATATTCTGAATTATTTTGTAGAGTGATAGCCCTTTCGTGGCCTACGTCACTACTTTCGATATAAACATAGCCGCTACTCATGGCCTACCCCCTTAATTTGCTGCTGGTGTTGCTTCGGCTTCAATCATTTTGGTAATCTTGGCCTGTGCTGCCGCCTTAACTTCATCTGGTGTTGAGGCAAGTGATACACCGTCATCGGGTGTTACTTGCAATGTTCCGGCCATGTGGTTTGGAAAGTCACCGGCATCAAAAGATACTGTGTAGTATTGTAAGGTAAGTACCTCGTTTACAAAGTTTCCTTGTTGGCTTACTACTGTCATATTCATAAATTATTCCTACTTTCTAAGTTAAGGGACTAAATAGCCCTGTGCGTCTGATACGATGTTGGCGTGGCCGCTGTCTGGTAGAGTCATAAATGTTTGGTACGTTGTAGACCCTAACATACGCGTTTGGTGGTCGATATTTGGGGCTGTTTTTTGGACTGTGCCATCTGGGAAAATGCTGATAGTAACCAACATCGGGTTATTACCTGACGTATTGGCATTTAGCATTAACTCCACACGGCTCTGTGGACGCCACCCTACTGCCAATTTGGCACCGCTCATGGCCGCTTGGTCGGATGATGGTGTTGCGCCGTAGGTAACAAAGTTGACTGATGCCGTTACCACATGCCCTTGACGGGTAAATTGTATTGGCATGTTCATATTAGTATCTGAAAATGTTTGTGTGTAAGTACGCCATGTTGAGGCTGTTACCCCATTAACATCAACATTAGTGACATTTCCATCAACGCTTTGTAATTTAGTCCCTGCCTCCGTTATGGTGGTCTTGGTGATGCCGCTACCTGTCCCAACTATTACCCCAAGTTCGTTAACCGTTGCATTGCGGACAATGTTACCTGACGAGTCTAACCATTTGAAACCCAAGCCGGTATCTGGGTTAATCGTTACATTTTCGGTGTAAACCTTGGCACCACCCACCATAATATCGGCGTTCATGGTCACGCCATCACTGTCAATAAATGTGTTACCAACAATAACTGCGTTTGAGTTACCGGTCTTGGCGATATTAACGGGGTTTGTGATAGAACCTGATGTAACATCACCCAACTTGGCTGATACGGCTGATAATTCTGCTACATCAATCTGATTAGCACTTAATTTACCCGTTATTTGTGTCTGCGGGCTATCAATAATTACCTTTGGACTAACAAGAGCCATTGCACTGGGGTCGCCAGATATCCCACTAGCAAGAGCACCCGTGTTGTCTCTGATTCCAAGTGACCAGTTGTCTTTAAACAAAGCTAATTGGTCAGTAATATCATTGTTTACTGCGTATTGTTGTAACTTTTCAGTAGCTGTTACCATTGGTTGGGTAAATACGGCGGTTTGACCTGCTCCGGCATCGTTAACAATTAAAGAAACTTGGACATAAGCTGCATTTGTAGGTGCTGTTATTCCCTCAGCGTATAACTTAACCCACCAAGGGCTACTTACTTGTCCTGTAGTGTTATCTCGGTTACCCCCGTCTCCAGCGCTAATCCGGTTCCCGTCTTTATCGACAAACCAAATGTCAAGTCCTGCCCATCCGTTTGATAGGCCACCATTAGTGTAGTGTACCAACACCGACATACTATACTTTTGGCCACCATATACGGGGATATTTCTGGCCCAATACCCTTGATAGCTATTGCTAGTAGATATAACTTGTACGGTACCGTTATACCTTCCGTCTACGTTATCCTTACGGTCTAGGCTTAATGAGGTATTACCATCTTTTTGTCTATACCCGTAATCCTTTTCAAATTCTGAGTTCGGGAACAAATTGGTGCTACCTAAGTTAGCCAAAATAGCATTGCTAGTTTGAAGAAATTGACTCTGTATTCCAGAATCATAACTATTAATGCTGTTTGTAGTAAAATCCTTACCCTGTTGCAAGGTATTACTATCACCAGTCTGGCGGTCGCTAATCTCAGTTGTGAGACCATTGGCGGTCTGTGTTTGCTTACTTTGTAAGTCACTAACGTTACTTTGGACGGTACTAATGTTGCCTTCGGCCGTCTGTACCCTTGTTGATAGCCCAGTTGTGGGGTCTGATACGCTGCTAGTGATGCTGTCAACTTTTTGAGACACGGTACTAATCTTGTTGTCTGTGTCTTCTGGGGCAGGGGTCCACGCAGTTGGTAGGTTACCAGTTTCAAGCTTAGGTAGCTTGATGTACACGTCTACCGGCCCAAGGTTAGTATCAAAGTACATGATAGGTGTCTTACGGGTACCACTATCAATACGTCCTGTTTGACTAATACGGGACCAATCACTACCTACAGTGCCCACTACGGGGTTGTGACTCCCTGCTTCAATGCCAAAGTTGGAGGAGGTACCTGTGCCTTTCACATCTGCACTGTAGGCCCAATCTGAGTTATCAGGTATTTTTCCTGCGGCATAGTCCCATAGGTAGACACCTGCCAAACCTTGTCCCTGAGGGGATACAACGTGCCACATGTTAGTAGTACTATCAAAAGGCTCTACTGTTATAGTTCCTGCTCCACCATAACTGTCTGCCAATACCTTAGAGTTTAGGTAGAGGTTACGACCACCCACACTTAAACCATTTACCTGTGTCTGAACTTTAGAAACTGACTGGTTAATCTCACCAGCCGTTTGTCTAACACTACTAATTTCACCAGACAGCTCACCCGTTTTCTGGTCATAATCAGTTTGACTAACCTTTGTAGTGATGTCGTGTGCGTTTTGGTCTGTCTTGCTTTCAGCAGCACTAACACGTCCGTCGTTCGCTTGTTTATAGTCGCCAATCGTTGTGACTGCTCTATCTGCCGTCTGCTGTGCTGCCGATACTTTTAAACTTAAATCGCCAGTTTTCTCATCATAATCAGACTGACTGACTTTTTGGCTGATTTCTTGTTGAAGCGTTGTTTCGGCATTATTGAGTGCTGTTTGTGCGTCTTGGGCTGTCTTTTGCGCCGTAGCTTGTGTGTCGGCCTTAGCATCAGCAAGTGCCTGATTAGCGTAACCTTGTGCTTTTGTGTCTAACTCAGCTTGTTCTGTTTCTAACTGTGCTTGTTTATCCTTAACATCGTCTAATACGGCTTTTACATCGGAGGCGTTTTTGTCTACCAAACTTTTGGCATCCGTATTGGCCTGTGTTAGTACGTCTGTTAATCGTGCCTTAAGGTTAGGGTCAATCTGCTTTACCCAAGTAACCCCTACATACTCATAAATGGTAAAATCGTCACCATCTTTGACAAAGACGTAGTCACCGGCTATTGGTGTGGGTGGGAAAGAATCTCCTGCGTTGATATAAATAGGCGTGTGGATGGGTTCGGTGTTCTGTTGCGCCCCACCCGTGCCATACGTGATGCGCTCAAGTACGTTACTTACCCCATCTTCAATGTTATTTAATTTGTCACTGGTGATGAGGTCGTGGGGTTCCCAAGTATTTTTGTTATAGGTCATTCTATCCCTCTCTTTTAAAGGTGTGTTACATCAGTCTGAGCTTCATCCGCGTATGGGTCGTTAGGCTGGTCTGGTTCTTGGTGGTCACCCCAATATCCGTACATGTAATCTCTGTAGGCCACGCTAGTGTTATCTTCTGGTGCTGGTGCCCAACCGGTATCAACTGACCCATCTTGTAACATCAGGTGCCTAATCTGTAACTCTTGGCCCTTAGTGAAGCCACTGTCTGTATCTCCGGTACTATTAACTGCGTTAATCCGGATATAGAACTTACCCACGTTTGTGGTACTATCAACCATCGTAAAGGTGTAGCTTACATGCGTCCAAGTTGTGTTGTTAATAGCCTTAGCATCGTATTTCACATCTGATACACGTAGTAACACGCTTGGAACTGTCCCCATCACATCAAAACTGAGTGTATATGGTGTGTTAAATTTCAATTGCGTGGCCATGATGTCGATATAGGCCTCTGATATGGCATAGTACCACTCACTGTTGCCGTCACCTGTGTAGGTCAACTTAATGCCTGCTGGTGTGACCATGCTTGTGGCTGCGGCTGCTGTGTTATATATGCTACCGAAGATTGATGGGAACACGTTACCGTCTGTTTGGCCCCCTGATGTGTGCCTAACGTAGTTATATTGGTCGTTCATCAGGTCATTAAAAAAGCCTTTACCAAATGTGGCAAGGCCCGTATCTAACGTATAGCTCCGGTAGGTTCCGGTCTTGTTGTTGTACCAAGGATTTACGAAGTCTAGCGTGAACGATTCGTTTAAAATGTTAATATCTTGATTGTTACCGCCTATCTCACTCTTATTGACAGCGGCAACACGAGCGTCACGATACCAAGTTTCTGCCCCAGTCGTATAAACCATCGTTAGCGGCTGATAAGATAAGAATGTCGCAAAGTTTGAAAAAGTGTTGTATGTATTGCTTTCAACATCTCCAAACCAAATATTAGCTTGAAACTGACCTTGATTAACGTTTACTTTCGATGTGCTAAAGTAACTATCGTATCGGTTATATGAATTTGTAAAAGAAATCCCCAATCCTGTCGGAGAACTCGCAAAAATAGAATCACTTCTCAAATTTACATGCTCGCCTCTGGCGTTAATCAACTCAAACATGCTTTTATTTCCTTTCAAACCCGCCCCGAAGTATTGTGTATTTACATGGCGAGTTTTTTTATTAGTTAGCGCTTCGTACCGCGCGGTTAATAACTGAACGAGACAGGCTATTCATGCTAATGGCATCTAACGGTTTGTTTGATTCCTGCGTTTCTCCAAGGATTGCGAAAACGGCACTAGCAATCTGCGACACTATATCGTTTGTCTTATTCAAAATTTTAGACAATTCGCTAATGTCTGAATTTTTAGCATCTCCGCCTGGCATTACTTCTGTATTCTGTGCAAAGTGCGTTACTGTTTCACCAAGTAACTCCATGGCGCGCGACTTCTTAGATAAGTCCCAGGGGATTATCGCTTCCGTCATTCCTCCCTCGGCAATGTTAGCTAAATGCGGGTGGTTTGTGATGACACCATTCGCATAACCATGGCCATTTCCCAAGAAGCTCAAATCTGATCCATAGCGGTTTTTAGCATAGTTCAAACCAGCCAACATGTTATCGTAGCCGTTCATAATATTATTATGGCCAGGTAACGCATAAGCGCGGAATGTTCCAGGTTTAACCTGCATCAAACCGGTAGCATTACCGTCATCTAGACCGTCATTTCCGCCAATAGCGCTTGGGTTACCACTGGACTCGGTTTGAATTTGACGTAGAACCTTTTGAATCATGTCGCTACTCGTACTTAATCCGAGTTTTGACAAAGCCTTTTTAACATCATTTGACCATGACTGAACACTTCCCCCGACACCGGTTGATGTATCATTAATTGGCCCGATAAACTTTTGAATCCAATCGAACATACCGCCTGTTTGGCTCTTAATTAATTTTTGCAGTGGGCTGCTTGCTTGGACACCATTTTCATCCCCGCCAGACTTTCCAAAGTCCAAGAATGTTGTAACACCAGATTTGCTACGTCCTGAATAAGTATGGTACTTACCATCGCCACCCCAGTTATACTCTTCTCCTGAGAATGTACTTCCTTTAACGCCACGTACCATCGCAACGTGATTTCCGAACTCTGAGCCTGGTCCATACACGGCAACCATACCAGGTTTCGGAGTGTTTGTGTGTCGCACTGGTGCATTTACCCAATCAGAACCATTTCCTAGACCGGTAAACAAACTTGATGAAACGCCCATATTTTTCAATGAATTCGCAACATAAGAAACACATTCACGGAAGAAATAACCCCAAGGATCAACACCAGAATCTTTTCCAACGCCGCGCCATGGGTAATTGTCTCCTTGACCGCCGGTGTCACCAGTTTCAGCTGCACCCTTCGCCATTCCCCATAACTCAGACCACCACTCTTTTGCCTGCTTTTTAGTTTGATCATAAAAAACATTATCACCAATGTTATTCAT
The DNA here is from genome assembly GCF_012396485.1 of Leuconostoc holzapfelii. Taxonomy (GTDB): domain Bacteria; phylum Bacillota; class Bacilli; order Lactobacillales; family Lactobacillaceae; genus Leuconostoc; species Leuconostoc holzapfelii. The sequence continues at coordinate 33,985 of NZ_JAAXPO010000005.1, read as the reverse complement.
CACACTACCTAAATCAGATTTTCGAGTTGGGTTGAACTTCTTTTCCAATGATTCAATAGGATGCATAGCACTATCGGTAATATAACCGAACATTTTCATGAACTTATCAGCACCGTTCTTCATGCCATCCCATATATTTCCAATAGCATTCCCTACCCAACTACCAGCACTTTGAACTCCTCCGAACAATTTGCTTAAGAATCCAGTTCCTTCTGCAAATCTAGGCATGTTTCCGCTTAACAGCATAGCGGTTTCTCTTGCATTGAGGACTTCTGTACCAGGCAATAGCGGTCTGATTACATTAGTTCCTTGAACTACTTCTGACTTGCCGTTAGGGTGAATCAACATCTCACGATTCCCTGTTTCTGGGCTATCGTGTCCGTCGTTTAACATTGCTAAAGTAGGTTCAGTTATAGGTCGTCGTACAGAACTGAAATAACCAGTACCTGTAGCGAATTTAACTGCTAGTGGCTCGATTGTCTTTTTAGATCCACCGAACGCGCTAATAAGTCCGTTAATTGCACCAATTCCTATATTAATTGGTGTAAATAGTCCGTTAATACCCCACTCCGCTCCGGTCTTTAACCATTGCCACATGGTTCCGAACGCATCAGAAACACCGTCTCTTTGGTCTTTTGCGCTTTTGGTAGTATTGTTTTTCTGCTTATCTGCCCAATCAGATATAGTGTTGCTTTGTTCGCGTCCAAGGCGTGTAGTTGTATCTTTTTGGTCTTGTAGATGACCGACAACACCATCTTTTTGCAGCTTCGACTTATGAGTGACGTTATATCGCTGTTTTTCAGTCCTGTCTAAGATTTCTCCATATTGATCATTTGCTGATTTGGTTGTCTGCTTGCGTTGCGTTTCCGCGGCATCAATCGTATCATCACGTTGTTTGCGTGCGTTTTTGACGACCTCATCGTATTGCTTCTTACTAATCGTTTTGTTTTGGTAATACTCTTTGTCGGCCGCAGAAACACTATCTTTGTATTTTTTGTTAGCGGTATTGACAACGTCGTCACGTGTCTTTGTTGCCCAGTTTACAATAGTATCGTGATTTTTCTTAGCCTCTTTTTCGTCTTCAACGATTTGTTTCAAGCCGATTGTTTTTTTTGTGTTTCTTAAACTTTCAAGTATATCTTCCTGCTTCGTAGCTGCAACTTGAGTGGCTTTTGAAACACTCGTGTTAAGTTTATTCTCAATACCGACCATGTCTTTTGAATATTTGTTTTGTAATGATTCAAGTTCCTTAGTTTGCTCGGTCTTGTATTTTTTAGAGTTAGAACCATACTTCTTTTCGATTTCTTCTAGTTTCTTAGTTCCGCCAGACTGAATTTTTGCGACGTCGGCGTAGTAATTTTCAGATGTCTTTTTTAGCTGATCAGCTAAATCTTGCTTGGATTTCTTAGCTTTCTCATCGTTAGCTTGGGACTTTTTAAGCAAGTCATCTTCTTGCTTCTGCGTAATTATCCCGTTCTTGACCAAAATATCGAGATTTTTCTTTGAATCTTGTTCTTGATGTTTATAAAAGTCATCAATCGTTTTTTGCAAGCTCGCATAGATTGTTTCGACTTTTTTCTTGTTTTGAGACGCACCTTTATCATCGACGTCAATCTTTAATTTGACGGTGTTATTTAATTCATCAATTTGCGCTTTATATGAAGATGAAAAACGCTTCATTGTTTCTGATGAGGATTCTTTATACGCAGCGTCCCAATCGTCACCAAGCCATGCGCTTATACTCTTAGGATGCGACTCTTTGAATCCTTCTTGATATGCCCTTCCAAACTTTTTTCCGACATCGGTTCCAATCGTACCACCTAGAGCTGCACCTAATGCCGTCCCAATGCCGGGGGCAATCAAAGATCCAATACCAGCACCGATGACTGTGCCAGACAAGCCGCCGATACCCCCACCTTGATCTGTCCGTTTCGTCAAATCATTTGTTGCCTTTGTAGCATTATAGGCACTATATCCAGCTTGTCCAAGACCAGTTAGTACACCAACGTAAGGCAAGAAACGTGACAATAGCGGCACCAATGATGAAGAGGCCGATCCGATTTCCATCGCCGATGTGCCGCCTGTTTTCAATAGACCACTCGCGGCACTAGTTCCTGCACTCGCTATATTACCTTTACCAGAAAAAATACCAACCGAATTAAGCGCATTGGTTGTTTTCAGTACTTCGTTTAGCTCACGGTATGTCCCGATGGCAGTGCGTACCCAGCTTACGGCATCCGTTATTTTCTTAAATGCCCAAATGCCAGCTAGGGTTTCACCAATAATTACTAACTCAGAACGATGTTTCCAAACAAACTCAATTGTGCTAACGATTGATCGGCCAACGTCACCAGCTACTTTGGCGAGTTGTTTGAGCTGCTCCTGACCTTTTTCAGAATTTAAAGCGTTCGCTAGTTTAACCGCAAATTCAGATACAGACGGCAATAATGACGCCCCGATAGAATTTACGATCAAGTCCGCAGATGACTTCAATTGAGCTAACTTAGCTTTAGTTGTGTCCATGTTCTTTTGTGCAAGATTATGGACATAACCTTCGCCGTCAGCTGCGTTACGAACTTTCTTATTCAATTCATCAAGTTCGGCATTGTTTTGTGCAAGTATAATTCCTGCTTGCATACCGGTAGTTCCAAATAAAGCATGAAACACATTGTTTCGTGTATCATCGTCCTTAATTCCCTTAGTATGGTCATTAATAACTTTCATGATTTCGGACATGCTTTTAAGTTGTCCGTTTGAATTAATTAATTGGTCACGACTAATTCCAAGCTTTGATAGCATATCGTTAGCTTGGATACCCTGAGCTTTACCGTCGAGCTTGTCTAAAGCGGCCTGTTGTTTTTCAAGCGCCTTTGCGGCTGCCTCAGTCGCCTTTGTTGCATTTTTCTTATTACCTGTATTGCTTTTTTCAGCTTCACTGGCCTTATTTAACTTATCTTGTGCTTCTTGTACTTTTTTTGTTTGTTCGCCGATTTTTTCGTTGAGCTTATCTGCTGATTCTGCATTTCCAGCCATCGCCTCCTGTTGATCAGCCATAGCACCTGTCAAAGAGTTAATGACTTTACGCAGCCCAGTACCCGCCTTGTCAGCCTCAAGACCGTGGTTTGACAAGATTCCGACTGCTGAAGAAGTTGTCGATAATTCGATACCGGCCGAATGCGCCGTATCAGCAACATACTCCATTGACTTTCCCATAGATTGGAAGTCGGTTGCTGTCATATCAGCAGCATATGCGAGTTGGTTCGTCACGTCTTTGGTATTTTTAACCATTTTAGCAGCATCATCAACACGCAGTCCGTAAGCATCAACAACCTGAGATGTAACCGATAATACGTTGTTAAAATCGTCTCCAGATGCTACTGATGCCTCGAGTTCAGAACGCATTGAGCCAAGAGCTGACGTTGTTGAATATCCGCGCTTTATTAACTCTTGGTAACCCTCTGCAATATCAAATTGTGATTTACCATACTGGACGGATAGTTTAGCACCATCTTTCTGCATTTGATTCACATTACGTTGTGCTTCTGCAGCCTTTTCACCACCGGTTACTGCCAAGTTAAGCGTCTTAATATACGAATTTTCAAGATCGGACGCCGCTTGAATACCTTTGGTCGCGACAACGCCTAAACCAATAGCCACTAGGCTGCCGGCGGCTGCAAATTCTTTCGCTTTTTGTGTCGCATAATGTAAACCGTCACCCATTTTAGATACGGCACGATATGCGCCGTTAGCGCCGCTTGAGAGCGTACCAAATCCGTAAGGGTTTGCTGCGTTAACTTCTCGTTGCGCTGCCTTGAACTCATCTTTCATCTTACTGATGTTGGTCGCGGTCTCGTTGATGCGAATATTTTGCTTGCGATAAGCATCACTCATGGTTCCGGATTCTAACTCAATCCGTTTAAGTTCTTCAGATTGTTTCACATATTGCTGTGACAAGTTAGAAAGTGACGCTTTCAAGGTATTCGCTTGAACAATATTAGCTTGACGTTCTTTATTCTCGGCTTTTAAACGCGCAACATAAGAATCAGATACAGCGTTAGTTTGTTTATACTCGTTTTGTAGTTGTGCAAGGCCACTTTTTTGATACTCGAGTGATGACTTTGCACGTTCCTGTTGTGCCTCTAGGCTTGCAAGCTGCCTTGTGGCCTGCTGGATATTTTTTTCATACTTTAAAAAAGACTCAGCGCCATCCCTAGTGGAGACATCCAAGCCTTGCTGACGTTGTTTTAATTCGTCAATTTTGTTCTTTTGGGCGTCCATCTGACTTCCCAAACCTTTATACCGTTCTTCCGCAGCCCTTAAATAATCACCAGATGATTTTGCAGCCGCCTCTTGTGCTTGCCAAGCGTTTTTAACTGAGTTAACAGCGTCTCCCAGCCCCTTTAGGCTACTTGTCGCCTTAATCACATCTAGTGCGATAGCCGTAGACATTTCTGCCTGAATTCTATCCATATTTAAGCTCCTTCCGTAGGTATTTAAAGCCCCATTTGTCGTGCAACATCCATTGGATCTGCCGCACGCTTCTCAGGCTCTTTCGCATTAATCATCTCCATGAATGAAAAATAACTTTGTTCGTTCAAGTTATCTGGTAATATCCCGTATTCCTTAAATAACTGTTTTTTTAGATAAATGAAGTCATCAAGCTGGTTTTTTCTATCAAATATCAGTCGGCTGATTCGACTGAGTCTGCTTTTGGGTCTTCGTTTTCCTCCGCTAGACGCCGCTTTTCTTTTTCAACAGCAAGATTATATTCAGCATCGGTTAGACCGCGCATGCGCGATGTCACATAATCAAAGGCTTCGTTAAATTGTGCGGGATTAACGCTATCAAAAATCGTTGCCATTTCATCGTCAGTCAAAGAGAAAGCGTCTTGAATAAACGAGCACATCGCCTGTTTGTTTTCTTTTTCTGACAAAATGCCATCTAACGGTGTCATTTCATCCGCATGTTGGAGGTAATATTGTTCCTGTTCCAATAATTTGATGCTCAGTTCTTCCATACGATCATATTGACCCATGGTCATACGAACACCAACAACCTTTTTCAAACCAAACTTATTCAACTTAATTTTTTCTGTTTTAACTGCCATTTTTTCGGCTCCTTTTCTTGTTATGTACGGGCAAAAATACCCTGTTCTTACTTCTTAAAAATAACCGCCCATTGCTGTACTGTTTTTTTCTTTGGCGATTAATTTAATTTAGGCACCAGCTATGGCTGTGTATCCTGGAAACACTTCCGCCATCATAGCCTTTTCATCAAAACCAGTGTCAGCTGATGAATATACCTTAAATGACTTTCCATTAAACATACTGTCCTTAATCGGACTCTTTGAATTGAATGTTAATTCATCATTGGCATCAACTTCGTTTTGGTTATTTGTACCCCAAGTTTTATTACCCGTAGTTACATGGGCATTTGTCAAGGCGTAATAAATGTTGAATGATTTATCCAATGATTGTGACTTAAACAAAGCGTATACAGGTTGCGTTGTGTTGCCTTCTGTATAACCACCCTTGCCGTCTGATACCATGCCCAAAAGCTTTTGTTGAGCACTGAATTCTAAGTCCAAGAATGTTACTTGCGCCGTTGGGTAAGCCGTACCCTTTGAAGCGCGCTTTTGCTTGTTGTTCGCATAACCCGGTGTCACGGTGCCGCTCAAATTTGCGAATTGAACCTGTGTCAGGCCTTCAGCGGTAGCATTTGTATGTCCATCTGCGAAATAAACTCCCGTAGTATCTAATCCAGCGGTGTCTTTGAGAACATTTCCAGTTAATGGGTCAGCAAGTGCGAACCATGCCCCTACAATACCTTGTGTTGCCATAATATTAATCCTCCAATAGATAATTTTTTGTAAAATAAAAGACCTTTGTCACCTGCTTGGTTTTCGGGTCGTTAATGTGTGATTTTGATTGTGTTGTGTGCCAGCTATTTTGTTCAAGCAATCTTGCCAATTTAATCTCGACATCTAAAATAGATTGATTGAAGCCGCTTCCATAAAAAATTTGTACTTCAACACCGTAAGCTAGATTTCTAAAACGATTGTTGGCTCGCCTGTCCAAATCATTAATCGTTTCGGTTATCAACACTACCGTAGCTTGCGTATTTTTCAAATATTCTTCATCAATATTTGACGTGAAGACAACGTCAGCAAACTTCATTGATTCGATCAAGTCGCTAACCTCAAAAATAGGTAATATCATAATTCACCACCTTTCAAAAGACGCTGATATTCAACATATTGTGCTTCTAATACAAGACGATGCGCTGACCGCCTCGTGTCATCTACGAAGTGATCGCCCTTAATATACTTTGTACCATCATTCAATAATCGAGCAATTCTGGCGTGGTTGATACCCTTAGCCGTGAATCCGACCAATGTCGTACCATCACGAATGTAGTCAATGTTTGTGCCTGATAGTTCAATGGAATCCGCAAGGTGTTCAATTTTGCTTGTATCGCGATTTTCTTGATAGTGTTTTGCGCGCGTAGCTTTTTCTAGTTCTGATTTATAAACCTCGCCCCCGGCACGCGTAATTTTCTCACGATTTTTAACGTCTGGTACGAGTTTATTGACTTCGCGAAGCCAAACATCAAGCGCTTCATCCAGTTCCATCCATCACCCCCACCGGTTCTTTTGTGATTGTGATGTAATCGAATGTAATTGGCGTATTGCTTTCATCGTCAGAGATAAATTTAATGTCATGTACCTTGCCTGTTTTTACAAAGCGAACTTTGAGGTCATCCGTGACGTCCATAACGTGCCTTACAGCGATAATTCGCGTTTCTTGTAAATCAGTACCATAAATACTATCAGACTGCGTTACAGAGCGACTGCGCGGCGCATATCGTATTTGACCAGATGTCGGCACAAACATTGGAACTTTTTGACCAGAATTTCGGTTAGTTGTCGATTTCACGGTTCCAAACTCAAGCTTGTTGACAAAATTACTTGGCTTTAATTTTCCACTAACCATTTAATTTACCAACCTTCCATCTAATTTTGTTCAGCATGTACTGATAAGACTTTGGGTAGGCAATTTGTTGACCTGACAGTGCTCCGCGATTGTAGTAGTTAAAGTCAACTAATGTCCTGACAGCCTGATTAAAAATTGTTAGCTGACGATAGATTGAAATATCAATCGAACTATCAATCGAACTGCGCGCGTCTTCTTCGGCGTAATCAATCAAATTTTGTAATACAACGTCATCACCATCGATTGCAAGGTACTCCTGCATATCGGAAACCGTCACTGGCGCACGTGGATCATTTTCTGCCATCACTCACTCCTTACTCTGTCTTTTCTGCTTATTCAGGATCACCTGACATTTGTTCAACTGATGCATCGGATGTCTCTGCCAGTTTTTCGATATATCCATCTCCTAACTTGCTGTTAATTTCAGCAGCGCGAACTTCTGAAAATTCAATTTCATCCCCTACTTCAAAGATACGATTTTCGGCATACCCTTCAAAACGTTTTAGAATTTTGTACATCATTAGGCTCCCACAGTATTAGTAACGAAGTAGCCCGCCTTGTCATCAGCTTGCTTAACGTCAAAGCGGAAAGCAGCACCTAAATAACGGCCATAAATCTTGCTGTATTCCCAAGCCAAAGTTACTTCTTGACGATCTGTGAACAACACACCGCGCTTTGTATCACCAACAAAGGCCTTTTGGTCACCGGCTAATCCAAGTAAATCATCACCGACAACATAGACCGGAACACCTAGCAATGTCTTGCCTGAAGCGTTAGCTACTGAAGCGGTTGACTCTTGTAACAAATAGCGGCCGTTATTATCTTTCAACGTGTCCAGAGAATTATAAAATGATTGACTCGCGATAATTACACGTGAATACGCAGGGTCTAAATCAACATTCAGAATGTGTTTAAGCGAATCTACCAGCGTTGCAGTTGTTGTCGCTTTGGCTGTGAACGATTGCAAAATCGGTGCGATCAACGCATTGTAAGTGTTAACCTTCTTTTCACCGATTGACTGACCTACCAAAGCGGTCAAATCGACTTGCGCATCAGCAATTGATTCTTCAGAAAGCGGAATTGCACCACGATATGTTTCAACTTCCCACGAGACTTGCTTGAAAGCCGGCTCAGCAAGCGATGGGTTTTCAGCCAATTCAGCAACAGAATTAAATCGATCTGTGGCACGTTGCAAGATTGGATACTTACCACTAGCGGTTGTAACAGGTGTCTTCGTTACCAAAGTTGACAAATCAACAACTGAGTTCACTTCGGCAGCTGGGTTGTAGATGATTTCTTGCGGAATCAATACACCGACTTCGGTTGACGTGACTTGCTGTGAAACGGCATCTGAAATCTTTGCACCGCGGCTATGAATATAATCATTGATGCCTTGCTTTTGTTCGTTCAACTTTTGCGCATCACGCGTCAAAATGTTGGTTGTTGGTGCTGGATTCACTGGATCACCTGCTTCCTTTTCCAAATCTTTAATTTGTGTGTTGAGTGCATCGCGACGGGCCTTAACTGCTTTCAGTTCATCCTGAGTTGTTTGAATATCTTCTGGCTTGACGTTGTCATCCAAAAGCATCGTATTTAATTTAGCGTTCAAATCAGACGCCTTCGTGCTTGCGTCGCGAAATGCTGCTTGTAATTCGGTTGGTTTCATCAAATTTTTCCTCCATGTAAAATAGCCAACTTAGTTTGCACGAGCTTGTCGTGTTCGCTAGACTTACTATTAGTAACGTTGTTCTTTAATTCTTGGTTTTCTGAAATCAGGATTTTAACGCGATTGAGCACCTTTTGCGGTAAGACGTTACCTACCGCGTTGGTAACTGGTTCTTTATCAAACGTCATGATTTCGTCAACAAGTCCTAGTTCTAACGCATCATCGGCGTTAATCCACGTTTCCTTATCCATCAAGGCAAGGAATTCGTCGACCGGTCGGCCCGTTTTGACTGCGTAGGCTTTAGCAATAGCTTTATCAGTTGACTTTAAAGCATTTGAAGTCTTATCCAGGTCATTATGATTACCGCCGGCTACCGTTGATGAATTATGGATCATCAATTGTGCGACTGGTGAAATTTGAACCGTGTCACCAGCCATCGCGATAATCGATGCCGCACTATACGCTGAACTTTCAATTTGCGTCGTCACTTTACCTGGGTAATTACGTAACGCGGTGTAAATCTCATTGGCTGCATCGACTTCACCACCACCAGAATTGATGGTAATTTCAAGATCAGACCCATCTTTTGGTAGGTTATCTAGAATATCTACCGGCGAGGTCGCTGTCATACCCATCCAATCGCGATAAATTTCGACATCGTCATCGTTGGTGATCAACCCTTTAACGTTTAGTTTAGTCAAGTTTGTCCTCCTTTCTGCGGCGCTGGGGCAACAGGCGGTTCATACGCTGGAATATCAAGCGGTAAAACACCATATTTTTTCAGCATGAATTCGGCCTGAGCCTGACCTAGTGTACCGACATTCACCATCGTGTTAATTTGATTAACTCTGGTGGTGTCATCAACGTACTGAAGATCTAAAGTCAGGTCGGCTGCGTTCATTTTCAACGCAATTTCATCAATTGTTGGTGCAACATAGCTAATTAGATTTTCGTAATACAAATTTTTAATTTGCTGACTGTTGCTATGTTGACTTTCTGTTCTATTACCACCCCCTAACATGTCAACCGGTACACCAAATGCTTTGCTAATCTGGCTAGCCGAATACTCTGCGTTTGTGTTCAACGCCTTGAAGACGTCTGTCTTCATTTCAAATTGATTAAACGTTGAATTGGCATCCAGAACCATCAAGCGCCCGCTATTATTACCGTTATTAGCCTTTTCAAACGCATCACGGGCCGCATCTGCATCACCTTGTTCCAACAACGCATTACTAATCTGTAAAACAGACGTTGGGTTGATACGATTACGAATCAAATTCAAACTCTGGTCCGTACTTGCGGTAGCGATCGTTAACTCTTTCGACAAACTCTCCAAAGGCGACATTCCTACTAAATACTGATATGTCGCGTCTGGCATCAATCTAAAGTGCAGAATTTCGTCCTGTGTCAACTGACGTTGGGGCTGATTATTGTATTCAGCCAGTTCATATATCGCGCCCTGATTTGATGTGTCGATGTCAATACTAATCACACGAGACGGCGGAACCTGCTCCAAATAGTCCAAATCAAGCGGAACATAGGCGTTACCACTAAGCAATAGTTGAATGATCACTCCTTGCCAAAATGAAAAGCGACCAATCAACCGCGATGGCTGATTAAGTCGCTCACTAACAAAGGTGTTTTCAGTTTTAAATTGTGCGCTTGCAATATCACTGGCAATACGATTGATTACACTGAAAATATCGCTATTTTTTAAGGCGCTTTCCCCGCTAATATACCCAACAGGTAGTCCTGATATTTGAGAAATAATCGGGTCATAACCGTGTGTACTTGGATAAGTGTTGTCACTAATCTTATGTCGATTTCTCGAAGTCATTAAACCCATTCATCTATTCCCTCCTTTCTTGATCAAGGATCACCGCCATGACTATCAACAAGACGCCAGTCACGATAAATCCAGCAATAGAATTAATATGAAATGCACCGACATCAATCAGTACAATTCCAGAAATGAATAACATGACGCCCAACATATTTTGCCAAATACTTGATAATAATTTTGAAAAGTTTTTAATCATCCAAACATCCTCTTAAAGTAGTCTTTTTTTTGTTCTCGCGATAGGTCGTTAAACGGGTTATAGTCCGCATCTTTAAAATCTTCAAAGTAAAACTGTGCCCCTGTATGTGCATTAATCAACGCGTCCGATGTATCAATGTGATCACTCGTCCGATTCATGCGGTCAATTTTAACCGCGCCCCCGCGATCCTCAATCAAAACAGCATTTGTAAATCCGTCAATTATTAGTGGGTCGTCCAAAATTTTAGCATGCCCATTGATAAATTGACTTTGCAAGTCCTTCGTCGGGTTCGATAATACCTGCGAAACTGGCCGAACTGTCGAAACCGGCCATTCATCGTGGTAGTTTTCGATTCGCTTTAGTAACCAACTAGATAAGTTCGGGTCCAGCGCAATCATCTTAACCTTGAGATCGTTTTCCGCAATATAATTTTCCAACCAGTGATAAACTTGATTTTTATCTATTGTTCCCTCGAGGCTTCGTGTAATCTCACAAAATCCCAATTTTGATAATGCACGATAATTCAGGCCATCCTGTTTTTCTTTAGCATCAATCGTTTTGGCTTGTGCGAACGGAATAAAGCTGTGTTGTTTGAAGAAATATTTGTTTTGATTACCTTCTCGATAAGGAAAAGCGAATCCAAAAGACGTATTATCGTTACTTTGGCTACCATCAAACCCGATATAGACATCTCGTCCATACACATCAAATGATTCGATAATGTTTTTTTGAATGTTTTCAAGCGATAGATAACTATTTTGAAACTTTCGGCTCCAAATATTCAGTGACTTATTGACAAATGTGGCAAGTTCACCACTTCTATCAGCATCATCGCGATCCTTAATCAAACTGTTTAGTTCCGACCGATACTTTTCGTCACTCATTTCATTGAGGTTAGGATTAGACTTACCCCAAATAGATTCTTCAAATACCTCATTCTCACTGTCCTGCGCATAAATTATTTGAAATGTATTATCCGCCTCCCGTAGGTCATCTTGTTCAATGATTTTACGCATCAAATCTTGGTCTTTTTTGAATTTAACCTTACCATTCGGATAAGCGGTTGATATTTTGACGAACATTCTGTTCTTAATACCGTTTTGTCCAGACGTAATCTGTCGCAGCGTCTCATTTTTGTCTGGCCGCAGGTTGCCGATTTCATCATAAATGGCGATCACGTTGTGAAAAGAATCAAATCCACCGCCCTCTGATGTTCCTTTACGAATCGTATTCTTGCTCACACGACCAATAACTTGTTGCGTTTGTGCATCAACATCGTTTTCCTTGGCCCATTCTTTAAAAGCTGGCATTTTAATCAACTTTTTTGCTTGGATAGATACATCGTTAAACAGTTTTGTCGCGTGCTCACTGTCATAACTTGCAACAAGAAAATCTTGAGATGTTGCTTCTGCCGCTACGATAAAGTAGTAAAAGTTCATCAACATTGAGGCAATGAACGTCTTCCCTTGTCGACGAGAAACGCTTATATTTGCTGTTGTATATCGAGTCCCGTTTTCTTCGGTGCGCCACCCCAATAAACTGTCTAAAATAAAAGATTGCCAGTTATATGGCTCAAGCGTGACCCTGAAATTATCAGGATTAGGCAATATTCGAGTAAAGTTTTCAATCATTGTCACGTAATCCGTGTCGTAATGATACGGAAAGTCTTTATCGCGCTGACGACCAAGATCTTGTAAGTGCCTAAAGCAAGCTAGCTGTGCATCCCTGCCGGTAATATATTTATCCGTGAAAAGCACATCAAACGCATATTGTGTCGCAGGATCTTGGTATTTATCCAAATATCTTTTGTATCTTCGGCGTTCTGACTTAACAACCTCTTTGATATCGGTTTCACCAACTAAATTAAATGTCTGCACCGAAATTCACCAACCTTAATGTATCCTCTTTGTGTGATTCTGCCGTCACAACTTCGCTTGGTACAAGTTGACCAGCACGTGAATCAAACGACAAACCTAAATCAACGGCAAGAGATTTTAATGTTTTGATACTATCATTCATAATCGCATACGCCGGATTTTTCTTTGACCGATCATACTTGGTCTCCTTGCCGACGATATGCTCTTCACCCGTTTCTTCGTCAACCTCAAACTTATCTACTTCGAAACTCACAAAAATACCGTTTTTTTGAACATCTGTCTCGGCCATTCGGTATGTTGAATACAGCGAGCAAAACGCTTCCAGATTAACGGTATCAATTTGTTTGATTGTTCCTAACTTTTTGAGTTCAGGTACAAGTTTGCGCCACAACGTCACGCCGTAACCATCTAAATGATAAGGCGGCGTGTCTTGTAATTCGATTAGCGCGTTTTGTTTCTCTTTGAACTCAATATTTCGTTCACGTTGATCCGATCGAACGGTTTCGTCAGTCGCAGTTGTTCTTTTACGACCAGCGTTGCGTTTATTTACCAAACAAACACCCCCTTTCTTAAATAGTTTGTGGTATACTGTGTACAGATAAACACCTCGTTAAACGTTGATATAACAACGTTTTTAGGCTTTAAATTAGCAGCCTAAAAAGTTTTAATTTCTGCATTCGCTGTTAAAGCGGACGCCACCTTGTGACGCTCCCCTCCAACAACCCCACCCCGGGGTATTTTTTATATATACACGAACGATAAACACAAATGTGATTAATTTTTAGTATTAATATCGTACGTTTTTTATTTTGGATAATTTTCAAAGGTTAGCCGACCGCTTTGAATCACTTTTAAAGCTTGACACAACTTTTCTGGCTTTAACTCAGTAGATGCCATTTCACTTATTCTTATGTGTTTAAAACGGAAACCATCAATTTTATTTCTGATTGTCATGAAATAAATATGAACAATTACAAAATTGTAATCAATAATCAATTTATTTCCTTTTCGTTTGTTCGGAATGTTTGACATATTTAATAAACTAATTTGTTTATCTATTTCATTATTTATATTTCTATTGTCAAAACAAATAACGACATCTTCAATATATTCTTTCGTCAATCTTCTTCCGATCGCTCATCACGTTTCTTTATGGCATTCAATATCCATTGACGAACATCATCACGTTGCCATGACTTGCTCACGTCTACGTTCTCTATTGATAGCCCATCAGTATAAACGTCATCTTCTAACAAGCCCTTGTACCAGTGACACCTTTTGCATATAACCCATAAATTACCCTTATCCAGCTGCTTACGCTTATCTATCTTTCTGGGGATGATATGATCTACAACTAAGTAACCTTTGGTTGTGCTTGTTCGCCCACAACACTCGCACGTGAACATAGCCTGTTGTTTAAGTCCTGCTGATAGATGCTTCCATGTCTTGTTGTGATAGAACTCATTAGCTTCCTTGTCGCGCTTGTTAGCATTGTACTCACGTTGCTGTCGCTTGCGTTCATACGTTGACTTTGCTTGGAACTCCGGCTTTGGTCGATACATCGACTTGTGTGTGTCACAATATGGGTTTTCCTGTGCGTACGGTATTGATACATGACAATTCGTCTTACGGCACATCTTTACTCTAGCCATGTCATCTTGGCACCTCCTTTCAACGAGTATTAAAAGCGCTTATTATAAGTCTTTCCCTGTGATATTCCTTTCCGAGATATCTATCAACTTCATCGCCAACTTGACGCTATTATCGGCTTCTTTAGCAATCCTATTTGCTGCGTACAAAGTTGCTAACGCGATAATACTGATTGCGATACCAAGTATAGCTACAGCCGCTGCTCCGTAAATCATATCTTTCTCCTTAAATAAAATGTTCAACCTTTAATCTATCGTCACTATAAACTAACGCATGCAACAGTTTACTTGACCCAACAAACGCGTTCTTCTTTTCCCAGCCGTCTGTCGGTTTAGGCGTTGAGAACTGTCGGATAATCACACCGTTTTCATCAACTGTCTTGTCAAAGTGTAGATGACCAGTATGGATTTCAACAGTGCTTGCCACACCCCACATGTGTTTATGTTCGGTTGCTAATATCTGTCCCGGAATGCGCTTGTTAACGTCGCCGTGTTGGATTGAGACAAGCACGTGGTCTAGTAAGTAAGCCGTCCGATAATTATTGTTCACATCTACCTTGGCTTGCTTAAAGTGTTCCTTAACCCAAAGCATGAACATGTACGACATATCAAAATCGTGATTACCGCCAACTGATTTAATATAGACCGAATTGGCGTGCTTCAAAGCTGCGGTCACAATCGTTTCCATAAACATCATGGCTTCATCAATCGCATTCGGCATATTGACGTCTTCTAAAATCGTGCCTGATACTGTTTCTGTGCTGTTGATTTTGTCACTGTGCAACGTGTCGCCGATCACTTCAATAACAATCGTCTTATAACCTAAGCTGATAATCTCTAGCAATTCGGCAATCTTGTCTTGAATATGATCTAGCTTTAAAATACCGAAGTGTAAATCAGCCAGTGGAATAACGAGATTATTTTGTCGGCTAGGGTCGATATGGCTTTCAACGTGTAACGGTTTAACTTCGTGAGTTAATCGCTCAACCAAATCTTCAATCGCATTTTCAACTCTCGGTTTAACGTTGACCTTTAATTGGAAGTTCCACTTCGGACCGTCTGCCGTTGGTGTCGTCCACTGATTAGGAATTGCTGATACAACACGCCACTCTTTAGCATCTAAATTAAGATACTCAAGGATATCTTCTGGCGTCTTTTGCGTCTGCTCATTAAGCATTAGGTACTTGGCTGTGATTTTAATATCATCAACCTTGCCGTCTTCGCCATAGTGATAAATGGGCTCGATATTAAAACCAGAATCACTTCGTACAGTCGCAGTCGGTTTTTCGTGGTTCATATACTGGCGCACTGTCCGTCTTGGGTAGTAAACGCCATAGGAATCATATAAACGTTCAACAATTTCGCGACTGTTTAGGCCTTGTTCGCCTAATTGCCTAACCTCGTTTTTAAGTTCTTCAGTCCATTTAAAACGTCCCATGCCTCACCACCTAATGTGTTTACGATAATCAATACTTCTGTTATCGTAAAACTCTGCCTTTTTCTGCAACTCTGCGCGCTTATGTCGTTCAACACTCGTACGCTTGTAGTCTTCTGCGTGTTGCTTATTAACTTTTGTCGCGTCTCTAATATGAATGAGGCGCTTTTTGGTTTTCTCGTCCATAGTTTTACTCCAATAAAAAAACACCCATTAAGGTGTTGTGTATGTCACATATGTAAAACAGGTCGATTTCGACCTGTTTAGATGTTTCTATTTCATCAAAATAGCCTTTTTGTCAAAATAGGAAGTTAATTTAATCTCTGTATTTTAACATTTGCAACTATTTCCAAAATGGAAACTGTCACTATGTACTGTATCCCCAAGGCGATAACAGGATACCATGCTCGTCAGCAAGTTTTACTGCCCACGTTAAGCAGCTTAAGCGTCTGTCTATGTACCTCGCAGGCGTTATCTTCCTTTGAGCTTGTAACCTGACCGCCTTGCAGTTACCGTGAACAGTATTTCGTAATTTAATCGAAATCGAACACGCTTTTTGTATACACGGAATTATATGTACGAGCAGCAGGCAAGCCGCTCATTAAGTTGTGTTTGCGTTTCCGCAATGTGAATGCTTAGAAAGATTAAATCCACTAACAAGTTAACGGATTGTAGAAAAGAAACATTCGATCTTTTTTCAATGGTCAACGCGATGACCAATACGGATAGCGGGAGTCGAACCCACAACTCACACAATCTAATGCGCGCGCTTTACCTATTTCAAGCTATATCCGCCCAAAGAAATTACCTAACTAGTATAAAGCGACGCGATACAGTCTTTTTCCATGAGTTACCATGATTGAAAGATACAGTTTATCGCTATGGTAATAACTTAATTAACAGGGCAAGGATTTGCACCTTGCATGTATTCGGTATCTTCGCAAGGCTAACGTCCACCCGCATTAACTAAATACCATATAGCGTCTACCTATTCCGCCACCTGCCACGTTTGCTTTTAGGGATGAGCAATAACCCGCTTTGTTTAATCTTTCGATAATACTAATTTACACCCGTTTTTATGTGTAAAACGCCATAAAAACGTTTGTATATGCAGCCTGTCACAATACTGCTCCAAGTATGTGCTTAACCTCAACGCGATATGCTCTTGCTGTGCTCTCGCCAATGTGAAACTGCTGCGCTACCTTAGTCCAAGTAATTGCCTTGCTTGCATAATAATACGCAACTACTTTCTGCTTGTCAGGCTCAAATGTCGCTATCCAGCGTTCGACGTCTTCCTTTTGCTTAACCAACGTCTGTAGTGTCTTATCGCTTTCCAAGCGTATCATCATGTCGTCTAGCGGCCTTGCGTGCTTATTGAGCGCCTTACCACCTCCGATGTTCTCATCAACCGGCCCGCGATCATTTCGCAACTCGTACTCGCGTTGTCTAATTTTTAAATCGAGACGACCAGAGAAGTAGTCTCTCAAAATACTATCTATCCTGTCCGCCATGTCTCGCCTTTCTTACATTGCATTCTAACCCGCCTAATTTGTCGTATAGCGCGTTTTAATTACACAGGTGTGTAAATGTGTCACTTGTGCTTAAAGTAGTCTAAAGCTAATTTATATACCGATACAAATGCACCTATTGTAATTGCTAAATGCAAAACGTCTCTTAGATTATTTCCGATTTCAATCATAATTTACACCTCGTCTTCTAGTAAAACCGGCAGCAAACCGATAGCTCGCCCACCGTAGCGTTTAGCTGTATCAAAAACATATTCCTTTGAAAACCAAAAGGCCTCTCTTACTTGTAACGTAATTTTGTACTTTGATGCAGATAAAATTGACGCGTTAGGATCTTTGGCTAGATAGCCGTTACCGACTTTTACAACATATGCAACATATTCTTTCATTTCGTCTCCTTGATAAACGCACAACTCCACAAAAATTCCAGATTTTGTTATAATCAGGGCAACAAAATATTATTTAGAGGAACTCATGTCGAATAGCTTATTTATGGTTTATACTTTTTTATTTCTTAGCGTCATCTTATTGACACTCTGTTTAGTATTTGGTGTTTTAACTAAAAGTCGAGGGACCATTGTGATATCTTCAGTAGGTATCGGCTTACAATCACTGGTCATTTTAATGTTCAGATTTGTATTATTTTCGGGAATGCAAATCGGTAATTTGTATATTGGATGATATAATACTTACTTTCCATAGTCGCCAATCACAATCGCTTTCTTATCTGGTGCCGTCAGCGATAAGGTGCCGTTCAACTTTTCTGCTTGCGCCTGTGCGGCTTCAAACGTCTTAAACGTGTCGATTGTATTGCCATCAATCCTCACGTCATATCTCATGTGTTGCCTCCATTTCATAAATTTCAAGTCGCGGATTCGCCTTATCAAGATAAAAATCATGATCAAACCCGCCGATGTTTTTAACGTTGTCGTTTTCCAAAAATGATTTGCCGTGCAACTTAGCCGTCAACATGCCGTCAAAGATGAACTTTTGTGTAAACGTCCAGTTGTCTGGATCAATTCTGCGGTCTGGCAAGTACCAGTCGAATTTCAATTTAGCCGGCCATGTGAACATCACACCGTCAACCATAGATTGTAGGAACACGCTGCGTGTATACGCCGTACCGACACGCTTTAACTTAGCGCCTAGATACCTATTCTTACGTTCTGCTTCAATGTACTTGTTCAGCGTCAGTGGCCGTAAATGTTTTAAATCTAGTGTGATTTTGTTCATTCTATCTTCCTGCCAGCAAATCCGTAGTTTGAAAGTTCAACGCTGCTATATCTTCCAGCCTTGTGCGTTAGCATCATAGATTGGCGCCTGATGTTCAGTTCAGCGGAAGAAATCTGTGCTAGTTTGTTCCGGCCGTTTTGTCGTTCCCGATAAAAATAACCAACGATTTCACGATTTCCATATGTGTATTCATCTTGGTAGCCGTTTAGATAACTGGCTGTTTCTTTTGGTGTGTAACCCCTAGCGCGCATGTCTTCAATAATTTCGATAATCTCATCGCGATACTTATTCATTCTCTGATTAGCGCGATCATCTGGTAACACACCGTTTTCATCAATGCGTTCAAGTTCGCGCTTTACCAAAAGTTCGCGAAAGCACTTAATCGCTTTGTCGCTCATATAGCCATACTTTGCTTCAAAGTATTCCAGTCCTCCAGACTTGTAAGATATTAAATCCATAGTTACTCTCCCTTTCCACCAAAGCGCCTGCCTCGGCTTTCTAATTCCTTGATAATTTCTGCCGTCACTCGTACGCCATTGATGTGATACTTTGCTTTAAATGCGTTTAATCCAATCTTGTGTAGTTCCATGTGGTGCGCGTGACTTAGGCTAAATACCGTGTTGCCGATGTTGCTGATTTTGTCGCGATCACGTCCCATACCGACTGCGTGTTCGCCGTGGGCCAACTCAACCGGTCGTGAGCCGTCTAGTACGTCAAAGCCCTCGATTAGCGCCCGATACTCCCAATGCGCGATATCTTCAGGCTCTAATGCGTCCAGCGGTTTAAAACTCAAAGGCACGTTGTGGTCGGCTACGAAGTCCAACATGAATGTGATGAGCCCAGCCGCTACCGACTTCTCAACATCTCGCAGTGAAATCGTGTCAAGCTCTTGCCAATACTCATAAGCTAACTTGAACCATTGCTTGATGTATTCTGGTGCGTCACCTGACCATTTAGCTATGTCATTGAACATGGCGTATATGAACCGCCGTTGCTTTGCGCTAATCTCACGGTCGTCTCTCACTTGAATTTCAACCAAAGTTTGATTAAACAACACGTAGGTATTTTTAAATTCTTCGGCCTCATCTTTACTGCTAAATCTAAATGTCACTTCATCTCCAGCTATACTCACTGGGTAGCCTTGAAATTCTTTCATAATTTCTCCAACTGGGTTTCTCACCCCGTTCAAGTAGTTACGCTACTGTCGTCATTGCGTTGTTAGAAAGGCAAATCATCATCTGAGATATCAACTGGCGCACCAGTAGCGAACGGATCAGTTTGTGGTGCATGGTTGAATGGATCATTTGATTTCTTCGCTGAACCGTCATTAGGGCGCTTTTTTCCGTCAGGCTTGCTGCCGTCAGTGTCTAATTTGTCGTAAGTCTTAACTGACAAATTCCACTTGCCGTTATAGTCCGATTGCACCCATTCTGTTTTGATGTTAAGTTGCTTATTGATAATGCCGCGTAGAACATCTTGAATGCTGTTGATAGGCGTTCCGTCTGGTACGTTTGCAGCGACTAGCAATGTGTTGAATCGCTTTTCTGATTGATCTAGATTATCTGGATTCCATACGAAGTTGTCGTACAACACGCGACCGCCAGCATAGTCACCATCTAATACTTCATAATTAAGCACCAACATCTCGTTACCTGTTGACTTTGCCGTCTTGAGCTCTGAACTATCAAGCACCTTAACGTTATAGCGCCCAGATTCTTGTACGCTCTTACCAAATGTGTTGTTGCTGTCTACTGTGAATAAAGCCATGTTATTTCTCCTCTGCGATTAATTCGCTTGCTTTGATTGTTTTCCGATTATCAATTCTGTTCTTGGCGTGGTTGCCGTTCTCTGGATCTAAATCAATCCACCGCTCATCTTTTTCTTTGTAGATACGCCCGACAATATCGAACGGTGCCGTGAATGCGTTAAACGTTTTCTCGTTCATATCAGCTTGATAACGTCCGCTACCAGTCAACCCGTTAGATCCGTTGTCAACTTGGTGAGCCGTTGCTAGAACCGTCTTATCCGTCTTTCGCAACCACATACCAAGGTTTCTAAACCATACTTGTAGTTTTTGGTAATTTTGTCGGCCGTCTTTTGAAGCACCATCAATATTTTCAAGCGCCCAGTTTTGTAAGGCGGTCACATTGTCTAGCACAATGACATCATGTGTCGCGACTTGCTTTTCTAACATCGAGATGACGAGCTGCTGCATATTCGGTGCATCTTCATCATCAAACGCAATGACGTCAATGTCGTTCGTCCCGACAAGCGCGTTTGTTGATCCGTCAAAAATCAGCAATAGCTTTTTCCCTGTAATTTGTTTAATAAGCGAAGTTTTACCAGTCCCGCCGTCACCATAAACAAAATACATATTGCCTACTTTTTCTATTTCACCAGCCTTATAAGCTTTCATGATTTAACCTCCTGTCATTCATACTTGACTCGTTTCTGCGTGTCATAAATGACAACTTTTTCCAAGTCTTCCTTGATAGCTTCGCCGTACTGCTTTTCTAGTTGCGTTGGCGTTTTAACTTGCACAGCGCCCCAACCATATTTTTTGACAAAAGCCATTTTCAGCTTTTCGTCATCGGCGGCTAGTGATTTCCGTGTGGCTTCCGTGTAACTGATGTCTTTAATCTCCACGCCGTCATCTAGCTTTGCTTTCACAGCGTCTTCAACATTTTTCATCGGTGTTTTCAACGACTTAATCGCATAAGCCAGATCATGCAGCGCTTCGGTAGACATCTTTTCGACCGTCTTTTTGTCGCGCAACATATCTAGCGTGTAGGCTTCGCCCCACTCGTTAATTACCGTGACTTCATTAGCCATTTGCTATTTTCCTCATTTCTTTGTATTATTGAGGTGTTATCTTGTCCGAGATATACACCATTTCGCCTAACTTCCTACCGTTAGGCGTTTTTTCTTTGAACAAATTCCACTCGTTCGTTGTGGTCATCAACCTTTGACCAGATAATATCAAGCACCTCTCTGTTGCTAAGGTCTTGGTTATTTAAATACTTTTCGATGAGATCCAACGTGTAGATCGCGTCTTCTGCTTCAAAATCCATATCCACCTCCTAATAAATCCACTCGCTCATCAGGTTGTGCCGCTTATCAAATGCGAGTTTGATCGTGCCGCGTTTTCCGTTGCGGTTTTTTGCTACGATGAACTCAACTTGTGAGATGTCGTCATCGTTCTGGTCTTCCGGCGCATTGTAGTAGTCGTCTCGATATAAGAACATCACATTGTCTGCGTCCTGTTCGATTGATCCACTATCTCGCAAATCTGAAAGCATTGGACGCTTGTCTGTTCGCTGCTCAACACCTCGATTGAGTTGTGCTAAGGCAACAATCGGCGCATCGATTTCCTTGCTTAAAACTTTCAAACCGCGACTAATTTTTGAGACTTCATTCACGCGGTTGCTATTGCGTTCATTTCCGGTTTCAATCAGCCCAAGGTAGTCAATCAATACAAGCCCTATTTTGCCCCTCTGACGCTTTAATTTAAGCGCCCTTGCTCTTATATCAGAAAAGCTTTGAATAGGCGTGTCATCGAACCACAGGGGCATTTTAGCGAGCTTGTCGGCTGCACTGTTCAGAACATTTAAATCTTCCGGACTTAATGAACCGTCTCGTAACTTTCCGGCATCGATCATGCTTGTTTTAGCGAACATGCGTTTGACCAACATTTCATTGTTCATTTCCAGTGAAATGACTAGAACTGGTAGCCCTGTTTTTGCTGCTGCACCCTCTGCCATGTTCAACGCAAATGCCGTCTTCCCCATTGCTGGTCTGGCACCAATAATTGTCAACGAACCTTTTAAAAGTCCGCCCAATGCTCGGTCAATACTTTTAAATCCTGTTGACGTGCCGATGATGCCGCCACTGTCACGTGTCGTGAGAATACTTTCGATTGTTGGCACTACCAGTTCACTAATCTGCTTGGTTGAATCCTTAGTGAATTCGGTTTCGCTGTTGATGTATTCGCTCAACTTCGTTTTAACGCTCGCCGTATCTTCGCCATTTACTAGTTGTTGCATCACGCTTTGCGCTGCGTTGTATAGGTTGCGCTTTGATGCTAATGAGTGAATAAGCTTCGCTTCACTGATTGCTTGGTTGCTAGAAATACCCAACGATGACACTTCGGCAATGAAATTGATGTCTGCCCCGCCTTGCACTAAGGTGGCTGGGTTAACTTGCTTGTTACTCTCGACTAATTTCTTAATGATGCTAAACGTCTTCTTCGCATCATCGCCGCCAATGTCTTCCGGTTTCATAACCGATTCGATGTCGGCTAAAGTTAGCGCTGCATCTCTAGAAACCATGACGTTTCCAATGAACGACTTTTCAAGATTTTCATCATACATTTCGCTCTACCACCTCTTTCAATTTATTTAGCAGTTCATCATCACCAGCCATCAACAATTCCCAAGCGTGGGTATTATCTGGTGCTGGCATCATTGTTGGTAGCGGCATGTCGCCATAACCAAACTTTTTGATGTACTGATCTTTCACTGTGTCGTACCGGTTGTTGAATTGAACAGGGTCGCTAGTGCTCTTTGTTACCCTAACCGGTTTTCCTGTTTCATATTCGTCTTCCCAACCAGCTTGATTAAACCAAGTTGATCCGTTTTTGATATACTGCCTATCAGTTTTCTTAAACGCTATCTGTTGGTTATATTCACCGATCTTCTGTTTAATCAATTCGACACTAACGCCTGATTTAACCGCTTTATCAAATGCTTTTTTTGCATTAGATTTACCAGCCTTTTTGGGGTATAATTCCCAAACGCTTTCAAAGCGTGATGTATTATTATTTGTAGTATTAATACTTGTATTATTCTCTCGGACATTTTTGTCACTAGGGGTACTGACATTTTTGTCACTAGGGTACGACGTTTTTGTCGTTAGGGTAGTGACGTTTTTGTCGCACAACTTGATGTATCTGTTTTTAATTTGTTTCCCTTCACGTTCGACAATTCGTTTGATATATCCGTTGTCTTCTAGTGACGATAACCAACGTTGTATGCTGCGTTTATCAACACCGTATAGTTCAGCAAAATAACTATCACTAGCCCAGCAAAATCCTTTCTTGTTGGATAATGCCGTTATCTCTCCGTATAAGAGTGTTGACCCCTTTAGTAGATTTTTGTCGTATCTAACACTGGCTGGAATAATTGCGTAGTAGTTTGGCTCTTCCACTTATTCGACTTCCTCCTTATCAAAGCGTTCTGGATCGTAGCCCCATTCGCGGATTTCTGATTCGGTTAGATGCTCATCTTGAGTAACCATATCCGACCGATTAGCTGGAAAAGATCTAACGGCTTGACCTGCATCTTTGAACAAGCGAACAGGCTTACCGTGCACATTATTTTTCTTAGAATACCAAACATAACGTTTCTCTTTCTCAACGTACTGCTCGCGCGCCCGTTCGCGTGTTAGTGAGTTAGCAAGAGCCAAAGCCGCTTCATAATTAGACGAATTTAATGAATTAACGTAATCTATAACAAATTTAGTAGCTTTGTCATACGTTAAAGATGTGTTCCATGAGTCAATGATTTTTTCGTACTGTTCTTCTGTAAACTTCATGCTCTAATCTCCTCTTTCAAGTTCTTCACACGTTGCTTTAACGCGTTCCTATAGCTTTCCATGCCTCGTAGTGTCTCTTTTCTAACCTTGCCAGACATCGACATGCTCGTGTTCGTTCTGAACTGTCGCAGCTCATCTTCTGCCTGTTCTAAGTCATGTTCGGCATGGCGCAGCATGATGTCATAATTAACGTTCATCTTCAATGTGTCCTATCGCAATATCTATTTTTGCTATCGCATCTCGAACTTAGGCCCCTGTTAGCTTGCTTTGATAAGCTGCATCATCGCTCACTCGCTCAAGACAGATTCGTAGTGCAAATAGCTCTTGTTTAAGTTCTTGTTTATTCATCGCCAAACTCCATTTGATTTATCTCATCGTCAAGCTCGTGAATGTAATCATTCACTTGGTCAATCTCATCAAGTGCCTTAGCGCGCTCACTTCGTAGCCAATCTAGGCGACTTTCACGCGGTTCTGCAATCTCGCCAACGTGGATTAAGTCTGAACGGCTCATTCCATTAGGTAAGTTATTGCTTAACATAATTAACCTCGAATCCTTTATATTTTCCGTTCCTTTTTAGGGCCCACACTACTCCGGATTGAGTACCGCCTATTTCATTCGCAAATTTCGTGATGCTTTCAAAAGTATTTGAAAAGTTATCCTTTTTTACAAAAATCGGTTTAGCTGTTTTTTTATGAGCTCTGCTAGTAGCAGTCCCCCAATTCGCATTTTCTGTCCTAGTCGCCCACTCTAAATTTTCAACAGAATTATTAGACTTGACCTCATCGAGGTGATTTACCTCAGGTTTGTTACATGGGTTCGGAATGAACGCTTCTGCAACCAATCTATGAATTCTTTTTATTTTAGTGACGCCATTATTTCTCAGTCCGACAACCAAATAGTTAGCATAGTTCTTTATGGGTTTCATCATCCTATCTCGGACATTGTTTTTAACTCTGCCGAAATTAGAAACCGAATACGTTTCATAACCTTTTATAGGTTTCCAAATTTCTATCATCTGGTATCTATCCATGCTGTTCCTCATCTTTCCGAACTTGGTAGCCAAGGCTAAAGCTAAGATATGCTACTGCTCCAATGACGAATAGTAATCCAAGTACTTGTGTTGCCCAAAGTGCCATGTGTTACCTCCCTGTTTTCTTATCAATGAAATATTGAAGCGCTGTGCCGTCCCACTTTTTACGATTACCGCTTACGAAGAACGGCTTTGGGAAATTCTTTTCGCGCTTGATATATTTGTGGAACGTCATCAAGTGCATGTCGAGATGATCCTTATCAATGATTTCTTTTTGCAGGTAGCTCCTGCTTTCAAACATTGGCATAAGCGCCTCCTTTTCTAATGTGATTAAATTGTTTAAATGCTATCCTTAAATTACTGGCTCATTTGCCTAGTAAAACGAAAGGAGACTCACTCTATGTTTTCTTTAAAGCAAATTCAAATTATGCAAATAAGTATTGAACAACTTTCTGACATTGCTGACGGTTATGGCTATTCATTCAAACACAAGGGCTCTAACGTTGTTGTGTCATATAACGAAAAGTTATTAACCTCAGAATGGATTAGCGAAACAAAATTATCTGATCCCGAAATCATTATTCCACTGAGAAAAAAGCACTTTTCAAATTTTTCTCAGTCAGATATGGGCGATGTAATTAACCTTGAACCACTTTTAAATGACTCGGAAAAGTTGATAAACAAATTATTTGAAATAGCTAATGATTCTGATGATATCGATCTAAATGAAACCGTCGTCACACGTGTAAATTATTTAGAATCGGACATTGTTTTATCAAATCATTACTTTGATCCGTCATCATCAGAATTTAAGTTCGTATCCTTGACTGATTGAATTTCAATTGATGGCTCAAATAGTTGAATGTCATAAAAAATATTTTCCAGCTCTTTCATTAATGATTGAGCTTTTTTTATTTTAAGTAGAAGTTCTCCGTCATTTTTTAAAACGGCGTTCATTATTAATTCTCTTGACATTTTAGTTTTCTCCTATGCTGTTTCTCGAACATCTAGCGAAGTCTGTTCAATAATCGTCTTAGTTGCTGATGACGGCTCCCAGTTATCAACAAATTGGATAACCATGTCGTAGTCCTTTGACTTAACACGTGAGCGATTACCAACTCCGGCAACTTGCTTGATTTGGTTTCCTAAATCTTTAAACAACGGGCCAACTTGCGACTTCGGAATGTGGTGGATTGATGCGTAGGCATAAACACGATGATTAACTAAGCGATTTAGTGAACCGTAATCCGTAGCATTTAATGGCTGATTGTCGATTAAATCATTTAATTTGTCATCGACCTTTTCAATTCGTTCGCTTAATTGAGTAGTTCCTTTTGCAATGAGCGCGATCTGTTCAAGTTCGCTCATAGGCTTTGCTGTGTAACTACCAGTCTTGCGAATAGCTGGCAAGACTTCCGACGTGACCCAATCTTGAAACTTTTCAGCTTGAGCGCTCTCCGCCTTAATCGCTAACTTGTATAGCTGTTGTTCGGTAATGAAATCACCTTTCTCCACTTGTGGAGAATTTAGATATTTGCGAACGCGTTCCCAACGAACGTATTCGACGCCTTTTTTGTTTAGCGAGATGCCGATTTTAATCGCTGCTGTTTCTGCATCGAACAAGATTTGTCCGTTTTCTTCCTTGACCTTTAGGTTGTCAAATACCTTTACTTCGTTCATGTTAATATTCCCTTCTGTGTTATAATTGAGTTGCTAATATTCCTTAAGTCTGGCTACTTGCAATAGCCGGGCTTTTTCTATGCGGTTTGTTTCGGTTTTTCCGAAACGGTAGACAAAAAAATTTCATCCACTGATACACCAAGTGCGTTTGCGACTTTCTCAACATTTTTGTATCGTGCATTGCGTAGATTATCAATATCCGATTCGTAAGTGTTGATTGTTCGTTCAGACAATCCGGATGCAAGCGCTAAATCCTTTTGGGTTAAACGCTTTTGAATCCGAATGTCGAAAAGTGCCTGTTTATTTGCTAACATCGAATCACCTCCTTTCGATAATCTCATTATACAATTCGGTTTTTCCGAAGTCAACAACAAATTTCAGTTTTTCCGAAATTATCTTCAAGAAATGTGTTTCATTTTTTCCGAAACGTTGTATAATAATAGGTATAGAAAAACGGAGACAAAATTATGTTTGCAAATAACCTACGATACCTACGCGAGAAAAACGGAATGGATCAAATCGACTTGGCTATCAAGCTAGGACGCAAGAGTTCATCATCTGTTAGCGAATGGGAAAAAGGAAAATATACACCAAAGATCGGCGTGCTTAACGATATTGCTGAAATATTCGGTGTTTCAATAACAGACTTGATGAATAAGGATTTAAGTTCTGACGACGGTATTCGTGACAAGGTTATCAGTATGTACGATTCACTAGATGCCAACCGTCAACAAGCTGTTTACAATTTTACAAAGCAACAATACAATGAACAAAATAACGTCATCGAGTTCCCTGCACCAACGCGTACACAAGTTAGTGTATACGGTGCTGTATCTGCTGGAACTGGTGAATATCTACTTGATGGCACACCTGAATTAGTTGACTATGACGGCGCTGTTCCTGAACACGACTTCGCTGTTGTTGTTAACGGTGACTCAATGGAGCCGACGTTTGAAGATAAGCAAATTATCTTCGTCAAGAAGACAAATGAGGCTCGTAACGGTCAATTCGTTATTGCTGATTATGATCATCAGGCATTCGTTAAGAAGTTCATGCGAGATGAACACGGCGCACGACTCGTATCATTAAACAAAAAGTACCCAGACATGCTAATCGATGAAGATCACGAACTGTCAATCTTCGGCGTTGTCGTATTCTAAACCACTAATGCGGTGTACACATATGTGCTGGACATTCACACTAAAAGGTTTGAGGAGAGATTGGAGATTTTAAATGGTATCACTATTCGTGCTGGTATTTTTAGTGACGTTGATCTGGTTCTTCATTGCAAGAAGAAAAGACAAAAAGGCAAGTGGCAAGACAACGAAACAAACATGGTATTTGCTATTTGTCAGTATTACATCTTTCCTGATCGTTGGTGCGTTGTCACCTAAACCAAATAAAGTTAATTCCGACAACTTAAAAGTACAAGGTTCATCTTCTATCAATAAAGAAAAAGATTCAAGTTCGTCATCAAAAAGTTCAAAATCGATAAGTTCATCTAATTCATCTAGTTCATCTAGTTCGGCTTCGTCATCGAGTTCAAAAATGAATGATTTTAATTTTTCTAAAGTTGAATCCGGCATGAACATGGATCAGGTCATTTCTGCAATTGGAAAACAGCCGACAGATAGAGATGAAGTTACTTTATATTATGGAAAAGAAGATATCGACTTTTCTAACGGCGTTCTTATCGGTTCTAGTATCAAATCAATACAAGATAAAGTTGATAAAAAATTTAAGCAAGACGCTTCACAATCCAGTAACAAGAAAAAAGAATCCGATAATTTGAAATCTTACGCTCAATACTTCGGTAATCTACCAGTAGAAAATATACAAAGTAAACCATACGCGTACAAATCATCAAAAGTAGATAACGGAATGCGTTATCTTTACATGGTGAAAAACAATAGTTTTCTAGTGCGTATCGATACAGATGACGGTTATACAAATGTATATTCGTATGACGGCAACCAAGATGGTGCGCTAGGTAGTAACCTGTTCACCGGTAGAACAATATTCAATAATCCGGAAAAGAAAAATTACTACTATCTAGGTGGAAAATGATTCATGCCCTTTCGGGCGTACATATATGTGCTAAGCAACCACATTAAAAAGCTAAGGAGAGATTTATGAGTGGACTATTAACTTCGCTTTGGATTATTACGTCCATTGCGTTTTGGGTTTTACTGATAATTTTTATTGTCAATAAGGTAAGAAAACGTCCAGGTCGCGTTGATAAGCGAGCAGTGTTAATTACCTTTTTTGTAGGTTTACTGTTACTAATTGGTGCTATCGCTTCAAACATAGGCAAGAGTTCAGATGATAGTTCTACGTCAAGTCAGTCTAAAAGTTCATCATCGGAAGAGGACAGTGATTCTTCTTCAAGTTCTGAGGATGACTCAAATTCAGAAGACTCTTCTAGCTCTGAAACGTCTTCAAGTTCATCCTCATCAGATGCTAGTTCAGATGATCCGAACACATACAAAACCGGCATTACCTATGATCAAGTAGCGCGAACACCTAATGATTTTAAAGGTAAAAAAATACAATTTACAGGCAAAGTGCTGCAGGTTATGGAAGACGGTGATTCTGTACAACTTCGCCTTGCTGTTGACGGAAATTACGACGATGTAATTTTGGTAAATATTGATAATGATCTTTTGCATGGATCACGAATTTTAGAGGATGACCTCGTGACTGCTTCGGGAGAAAGCATCGGCACGGTTTCGTATGATTCCATTATGAGTGGAAAGATTACCATACCAGCGATGGATGCAAAAATTATCAACGACCAAGGTAAGGCCAGCGACGACTACGGTAATTAATTAATGCCCTTTCGGGCGTACATAATAGACAATGAAGTCTCTAAAATAAGACAAATAAAAAAGCACACCCTCTCGACTAAAAGTTGGGTGTGCTAACAGTCTATAAACGCACGGGGCGTTCTATTAAATTATAACAGATATAAGCCCCCTTTTTAAAGGAGGTTTTTATTATGGCATCAATATATAAACGTGGTAAAACTTGGACGGCGAATGTTTTTGTTATTCAGGACGGAGCCAGAAAAAGAAAAACAAAGTCCGGATTCGGTACAAAACGCGAAGCACAGGCGTGGTCAGTTGACGCTGAAATGAAAAAGAAAAATAACGAGTTCAGTGTCGATAACGTCGTGTTCACTGAGGCCTTTGAAGAATGGTATCACATTTTTAAAGAACCGCAATTAGAAACAGCGACTAAACAATGGTACCGTACTACCCTGTCTGTTTTAAAATCGAACTGGGAAAATAAAAAGTTATCAGAAGTAACATCAAAAGACTTTCAGATTCTCATTAATGAATATGGCAGCAACCATGTTAAATCATCTGTATCACACATAAAAAATATTACTAGCGCTTTTGTTCGCTATGCAGTAGATGAAAACATGATTTTAAAAGATTTCACACGAAATGTTAAAACATATTCAGTAGTCAAAAGCAAAGACAAAGAGCTAAAATTTTTAGAAACAGATGAAATGGAGAAATTAATTGAACGTGTGAAAAATAATAATGCCGTGACCAGTAGAATGATTCTGACTGCAATTTATTCTGGATTAAGATTTTCAGAAGTCGCTGGACTTACCAAAGGTGACTTTGATTTTAAAAATAGCACTATCTCGGTTAACAAATCATGGCAAATCCACGATCAGGCTTTCAAGCAAACAAAAACAAAAACGTCAAACAGAATTGTATCAATGCCTAATTCGTTCGTTGAAATAGCTAAAAAATGGACGTTCGGAGACACATTTGCTTTCGAGGGTGATAATGGTACGCCACCTTCTGATAATGCCGCCAATAAGCAATTAAGGCGTCTTCTAGAGCAAGACAATAGCAAAATAATTACTTTCCACGGTTTACGTCATACCCATGCCAGTTATCTACTAGCTAAAGATGTGTCTATTCAGTACGTTAGTGAACGTTTAGGTCATGCCGATGTTAACATTACTTTATCAACCTATGCTCATTTGTTAGACAAAAAACGTTCTGAGGAAACAGATAAGGCGCTTTCACTATTAGACGAATTATAAAATAGTGCTACAAAAGTGCTACAAGTAACGTCTAAACGCTTATATACCAATGGATAATACTCCCCCTCAACGCATTTTGACCGTTTTACCACGATTGTTGGTAGGACGGTTTTTTGTTGGTTAAACGTTGATGCGTGTGGGGTTGTGGTCGTTTAGAGTTATTAGTAGTTTTCGCGTTAGTTATCATTATTTCAGCTCAGATTGGCTACAAATTTGCTACACTAGCTACACAAAAAACCAACCGGAAATTAATCCAATTCGGGCTTTTCGTTTAATCAATTTTGTAATGCTAGACCTTATCACCTGGAGCGACTCAACCAATTCATCAACTTTAACAGCTTTTACTTGATCGGTTCCCAATCATTCTGATTGTGCATAATTTCACTATTCCGACCAATTGTAGTATACTAGCTATTAAAATGATAAATTCTAGCAGCGAATGTGTACAGAGCATTTGCATGAGATAAAAATCAGATTCTTCCGTAAAAAGAATGCTACAGGTTCAACTGCAAATACAAAAGTCTCAAATGATTACTCCATTGCAGAAAGGTGGTCACCGTGGTCAATAAAAATAGACACAACGCGTTGTTTCAGTACAGAGCATTATTAGTTGGAATTGCGATTGTTTTAGCAATTGTAAGTATTATTTATCCAGAAAATCACTCGATAAATACTTTTGCGCGTGCTTTTTTATCATTACTGGTTTCGGTAGTGCTTGGTTCTTATGCCGTTGAACGCTTTCATAATAAAAAGTGGCTACCTTTCTCGGCCTACCTACTTGTTAGCGTGCTAAATCTCTTGATATTCATATCTACTGTTTTTCCAAATATTCATTTTTAAATCATAATCACTTGATAGTTACCCTAAGACATATTGGTCAATTTATGAATTCAAACAATTATTAACCCATAGGGTTCTGATTACTACTGGCTTTTTACTTCTTTTACTATTCAATTCGGTAGCGCCAAAAACTCACCCTATCGCGCGCTTACCCGAGTGCATTTTCATATCATTACTTACAGTGCCAATAATAAAGCCCGATCGGGCATACATCCTAAACAATAAAGTTTTAAAAATGCAAATTAAAAAGCACACCGGCTAAGCTTCAGGTGTGCTTTTTAATTTATTTGAGATAACCAAAAAGACCACATCATTGCATTATCTTGCAAAAAATTTGGCTTTTCAAGTTGGGTAAAAAACTTAACACCTGGTGCTGAAAGCTTTTGATTGAGCGCCAATGATCTAAAGGCAACTCTCAAATCCCTGACTACCTTGTCCTCAGCTTCATTTTTCACCTTTAACCGAAAAATAGCTTGATCAACAAGAACGCGCTCATCTGCATTCAATGGCAACTTTTCTAGTAGGCTCAATAAATTGTTTTCATCTCTTTTCATACTCACGCTCCTTTAATTTTTATCATACAATACAAATCAACTATCAACAATCTTTTTGATCATTAGATTTTCATAGCATGAGACGCATGCTTGTACTTTTGTTCAAGTGTTTGTTGACGTACCAGCCAGCGTTGTTGTCTCAAATATTCCTTTCGTAACCCCTTGCGTAATGAAAGCGTGTGATATAAAGAGACAACGAACATGACAAGGGTTAAAAAATAGACGCTGGTCACCAACAAATTAGCGTCTAAAGGCCCGGCTTGTTGCGGCTGAAACAATAACACGGTTTCCAACGTGACGAGTTAGCTCGATACAATTAAGACAATCAGCCAAATGATTCGCTTCATACTTATCCTCTTCTACCCTCTCGCCAACTGTCAATTCACAACGTGAGTCGTTAAAAATCAACCACTTCCGGGCTTGACTGAAATGATTCAATCAGTGCTGATTGTACGGTCAATTTGATAATCACATTTTTTGTGAAATTATCTGATAGCGACTTGATTTCTGGGTGGCTTGCAAGTTCTGAATTGACAGCTTCTGTGCTAATCACAGTGGCTGAAACCGCGTTTGAACTCACCCGCGTGCCGGTCTTTGCATCGTACCACGTTGTGAATGACGCACGGTGGCTTTCAATGATGTTCTTTACGCGCGTCGTGTCCTTGCCAGTCACGACATAGAAAACATTTTCATCTGTGTGTGATTGTTTGAAAGTAATCACACTTGAGCTCACCACATTGTCTGAGGAAACCGTCGACAGGACAAAAATATTCTCCAAATGTTGCAATGCGCTACCTAATGCATGGTCGTGTTGTCCAGACGTTGCCGTGCTAAATTTCTTTCGCTGTTTGATAAGGGTTAAAACTGTTAAAGGTATGACAAGTACAATGTACCCGATAACTGATAGAAGCAGTGATTGGGCGAAATATCCCTGAATATTGAAGTAACTGACAAAAAGCATCGCTATGAAAATTGTGGCGAAAAAAATGACAAAAAGTTGTATAAAACGTTTGGCGTACATTGTAACCTAGTTCCTTTTATAAAAATTTTGCGTCGTAATATTAATCAATTCACCCTCTTATTATACAATTTTTCGCACCACTTGCCAGATTGGCACTAAGTAATTGCTGCATTTTCCAAGACATATTTAGCGAAATGCCTGACCCGATCGAATCGTGAGGCAGCCATGGTGGTTGAGACAATTGGTCTATGATGCGACTTGATTTTTTTGGCATTTTAAATCATGTTGTATTATTTCATCACCAAAAAGCGACCCCGTAAGGGGTCGCTTTTTGTCTTAATACACTGTCGTTTCCGTTTCTGGATCAAAGAAATGACCTTTGTTGATGTCCATGCCTACTGTCACAACCTCACCTGGTGCAATATGATCGCGTGAGTTGACTTTCGCAATGAATTCTTCTGCGCCAATCTTACAATAGAGCTGTGACTCAGCGCCCAGTAACTCTGAAACATTAATCGTCGTTTTCATTGTTGCTTGTGGGAAAACTTTTAAGAAAGCATTATCGCGATGAATATCTTCTGGTCGAATCCCAAAAATTAATTTTTTACCTGAATACCCTTTTGCTTTAAGAACTTTCAAACATCCATCAGGCACTTCAAGAGAAAAATGGCCATTTTGTTCGTTAATGTGGTTATCAACTAATTGAACCGTGAAAAAATGGCAGATTGCAAGAATCATCCGAACACCGCATGTTTCTGAAAGACTTTTCGTGGTGATTGCCAGTTGAGCGTTTTCATTGGCCTGGCATTAATCCAATGATTAATTTGATCTAATTCTTTCTGAC
>NZ_JAAXPO010000004.1 GCF_012396485.1 Leuconostoc holzapfelii | reverse complement strand
GTTGCTAATCACTTGTCAACTACTTCTTTACGCAACTCTTACGAATCGCTCCTTCAAGTTATGCCTTGCTTTTGCGCCGCCGTTAGAACATATACTAATATACCGCCTTTCTTCCCCTCAGTCAACCCTTTTTTGTCTTCTATTTTAAAATAACTGGACAATTCGTGTAAACGCATACACAAAATGCCCAGTTAATCGCCTTTTTATGATGACGCATGCCCCGATTGAAATACCGGCAACGCGCCTATTCTTCTTGCCGCTTCCACTAAACGTGCTTCATCAGTGGTCAAGCTAACACGGATATAACCTTCTCCGGCATCTCCAAACCCTGAGGCATCAGCCACTGCCACATTGGCTGATGTTAACAACATCTCAGCAAAAGTTGCTGAGGTAAACCCTTTTGGTACTGGCATGAGGACATAGAATGCCCCCTTAGGGACGTAAGGTTCCCAATTATAGGCACGAACAGCTTTGACAAATGCATCTCGCCTTTGTTGATAGACTGCCACTAATTGTGCCACCGCACCGTTCGTGTGATATTGCTGCAATGCCGCAATTGCCGCATCTTGCACTGCTGGGAAGAGTGATACAAAGAGATGGTCTTGGATTAAGTTAATCGCTTCAATCATATCCGCATTTCCTACGGCAAACCCCACTCGCCAGCCAGCCATATTAAATGTTTTAGAAAATGTGTAGGTCTCAATCCCGACAGCTTTTGCACCAGGTGTTTGCATAAAGGATAGTGGTTGATGCCCATCAAACCCAATCGCACCATAAGCAAAATCCGAGACGACACCGACTTGATGCTGTTGAGCGAAGGCGACGGTCTGGTCATAGAATTCATGCGTAGCAATCGCACCTGTTGGGTTATTGGGGTAATTCATATACAACAACTTGGCGGCTTGTGCCACCGCTTCAGGAATACGGGTGTAATCAATCAAAAAATCATTTTCTTGCATTAGTCGGACTTCTTCGACCCGGACACGACCTAAAGCTGCCCCAGACCAATAATCCGGATACCCTGGATTAGGTAGCAACAACGTATCACCGGGATTCATTAATGCCCATGGCAATTCAACTAACCCAATTTTACTTCCTGCTAAAACCGCGATTTCGGTTGCTGGATCTAGCGTCACACCATAAGTGTCTAAATAAAATTGCGCAATCGCGACTTTAAACCGCATTTCACCGCGAAATGCTGAGTATTGATGATCACCAGCCACTGCCGTTGCCTGCTGCATTGCCGTAACAATATATTCTGGTGTTGGCAAATCAGGGTTGCCTTGTCCTAAGTTAATCACATCATCGCCGGCAGCAATTTTAGCATTGACTTTAGCGACCAATGACGCGAAAAACTGTTTGGGTAGGGCCTTGAGTAAATCTGATTGTTCAAAATGCATAGTGTCTCCTAATCATATAATGCTGGTCTGCGATCATGAAATACTGGTATTTGCCCACGTACGGCTTGTTCATCTGCTGTATCAATTGTCACCACGAGTAAGGCTTCATTGTTATCGTCGGCTTGTTGGATAATTTGCCCTAACGGATCAATCACCAGTGACCGACCGCCAAATTGATTATTCGCATCATGTCCTACTCGGTTAGCAGCCACAACAAATGTTTGGTTTTCAATTGCGCGAGCTTGTAATAGAATCTGCCATTGCGCAATCCGTTGAATAGGCCACTCTGCCACCACATACAATATCTGCTGTGGCCCCTGCGCCATCATCGTTCGGAGCCACTCCGGAAAGCGAATATCATAACAAATCACACCAGCCGCAGGAACACCCGCCAATGTAAATGTATTGATTTGTTCGCCAGCAGCCAGATATTGTTCTTCAGCCATTAGACCAAAAAGATGCGCTTTGTGATAACTGCTCACACGTTGTCCTTGATCATCTACAACATACATGGTGTTGTAATACGATGTGCCTTGTTGGGTGGCGACAGAGCCACCCACAATATTGAGCTGATACTGCCGCGCAATTTCTGATAAGAAGCCTTGCGACCTGGCGCCCCCTTGATCCGCTATGGTTGTGAGTTGTTCAAAGGCATAGCCCGTTGACCACATCTCAGGTAAAACCAGCACGTCTACCTCAGCAGCAGCAGCTTGTTGCGCATATTTTTTAACCGTGGCTTGATTCACTTCTGGTTGACCCAAAGCGATAGCCATTTGTGCGATGGCGATTTTGAGTTTCATAATGGTATCCTCTTATTGATTATTTTCCATTAAATGAGAGTTTTTGTCAAACTTTTATCATTTCAAACTCATTATTTGGCGAATAAAAAAAACGCCAACGGCGTTTTAGGGGAACTTAGGATATTGATCAAAATCTGGTGTCCGCTTTTCTTTAAAAGCATCACGTCCTTCTTTGGCTTCGTCAGACGTATAATACAACATGGTCGCATCGCCAGCAAATTGTTGCAAGCCAGCCAGACCATCAGTATCAGCATTCATCGCCGCCTTAATGAAGCGCAAAGCAGTTGGAGACTTGGTGAGGAGTTCATCCGCCCAAGCCATCGTTGCCGCTTCAACTTCAGCCAGTGGCACCACCTTGTTAATCCAATTCATGTCATAGGCTTCTTGTGCTGTATAGAAGTGGTTTAAGAACCAAACTTCCTTTGCCCGCTTGTGGCCAATCACACGAGCAAGATAGCCTGAGCCATAACCTGCATCAAAGGACCCAACCATTGGACCAGTTTGTCCAAACTTGGCATTATCAGCCGCCACGGTTAAATCAGCCACTAGTTGCAAAACATTACCACCACCAACTGACCAGCCCTTTACCATGGCAATGATTGGCTTTGGAATAATCCGCATCAGCCGTTGCAAATCTAAGACATTCAAACGTGGAATACCGTCACCACCGACATACCCCCCATTGCCCCGCACTTTCTGGTTCCCACCAGAAGAAAAAGCTTCATCGCCTGCACCGGTCATAATAATGACCCCAATGCGCGCATCATCACGCGCAATCGTGAAGGCTTCAATCATTTCAGCTACCATGCCAGGCGTAAAGGCATTATGCGTGCTGACATCATTCATCGTGATTTTTGCCACTTGCCCAGGGTTTTTCCCGTCAGCATTGGTTTCAAATAAAATTTCGTTGTACGCTTTTACGGCGTGCCAAGTTGTCATATGTTATACTCCATTCAGAAAGGGGATTTTAGTCCTATGAACATTATAGAACTTTTAGGTTTAAAAACCACCGTCTTATCAGCAAAAAAGATGGTGGTAACGGTCACAGTTAGTGAGCAGCTCTTACAACCTTACGGTCTGGTGCATGGTGGCATTAATGCACTATTAGCAGAAACCGCAGCATCACAAGGTGCCAATGCCGCTTTGCCTGATGGACAAGTGGCGGTAGGTGTGGGGATTGAAACGCATCATCTTGCCCCGGTTACACACGGTGAATTAGTCGCCACTGCCACCCCAATCACCGTCGGGCACCGCATTCAAGTTTGGTCCGTTAGCATTCATGAAAGTCAGACCAACACGCTGACAAGTACCAGCACCGTTACCCTCACAACGCAAACACGATCTGTTTAACACGCCTATGGCGTGGTTTTTTTATTTTTCGTGAAAAATTGTGTCAGACCACGTTTTTGCGGATGTGCCGCATCATAAGCTGCCTGCCGTCGGACTTCTTCTGGCGTGGGGGTATCGTAGTGCAAGCCGTCCAGCCGTTCAGTCGCAGGATGTGGCAGCAACACCGGGATGTCATGATTAGGCGCGATTGGGTGTCCTAAATAACCCACCTTATCAACGGTGCGCGCGATTTTTAAGGTGGGCGACGGTGCAAGGTTCACATCTTCACTAATCACCGCAGCACTCCCCTTAAACTGGCTTTGATAGTACAGCGCAGCATAACTTGAGATTGGCCCATACCCAACAAACTCAAGATGCCGGGCATGTGCTTGTTTACGCGCTGATTTAATACTTAGAATCGTTGCGTCCTCATGTTGGCGATAAAACGCCGCATCAGGTAAACTGCTAGCAATATATTGCACGGCTTGCTGTGTCTCATGTATCCACGCTGAGGCATAATCCGTCACGCCACGTTCTGGTTCTGAAAACACCACTCGTAGTGTTTTTGAGGTCAAAGTTGCCGGTATCTGAAGATCACTGTACAGACGTGGGGCAATTTCGGCATCATTTGCGCGTAAGACGCCCTGTGTCGTGGGTTGAATCATCACATCTTGGAAAATAAAATGCCCCGCCCCTGCAGCATGCACGGCAATCGTGTAAAAATCATAATTCTCAGGCACGGTCACCGTTATTTCGGCATGGTTTTGACTGTTCGTCAGCAAAATTTGGTGCTGTTGATCATAAAAAGTCACAACTAAATAAGCAAACATACGCTCACTATTTTCGATATGTCGCGTGATTGTATAGGTTTTCCCCGGTGTTAATTGCGGTAAGTCCGAAATTTTTTGCTGCTGCGTATAATGATGCTTTGAATGCCAGACTACAATCGCCTGCCCACTTGGTAGAAAATAATGTTCATAAAATACGGCATCCACAGCGCGAAAATCAACCGTTGCGCCCTGGAGTTCCAATAACTGCGTTTGTGGCGTCCAATAAATTTGATATTGCATATGTTTTATTGTCCTTCCCGTCGCATATCGTCGCGTAATTGTTTCAAGTTCGTCATCATAAACTGGACCATCTCGGGTATCTTGGCTGTATGATTGCCTTGCTCTTGTTGGTGATTTAACGGCGTATCCCGCGACTGGAAAAACGCCAGTAGTTCTGACAAACTTTGCCCATCGTACTCATCATCTGTCATTGATAATAGTGCGACTTGAATCTTGCCCCAATCGACATTTTGAATATGTTCCCAAAAGATTCTGTTTAACGGTGCCGTATCGTCGGGTGACATGCGACCGGCCAAATAACGCCGCACATCTAATGTCCAGTCTTGATTGTAGCCGTGGGGGAAATCTGAACTGGCGGTCAATGTCCCCAAATTAACAATTGGTTTAGCCGCCACCACCGCGTGTGGTTTAATGTCAGCAGCATAATACATCGCCGGAAAACTCCCCATCGAATACCCAGTTAGAATCACATCCTCTGGTTTCAAATCCAAAGTTGCCATGGCACGCCGAATCGTGGCAATAATCGTGGCCTCATAGCGCTCTGTTCCAATTTGAAAAGCACCACCTTGTGTTCTCATGTCAGCAAACAATAAATGTGGTGTCCCTAATTCGCGCAGTGGCCCACGCATCTCAAAGCCGTCCACATGTAACCGAATGCCTGAAAAATTGACAATCAATGGCGCTTTCCGGTCGCCGGGGTTAAAATAACTCAAAATTTCTTCATTCTCAGCTGTTAACTGCCAATCATCCCCTGGCATGAGCACCCCAAAACCGTGACGTGAGCGTCGTTGATGTAACACATGCAAATCTAATTCACCACGGCCACGCGCAGCCACCAAAATCTGATAATCTTGATAATCTTGCAAACCATCCACCGTGGTCAGCTGCCGCAACGCTTCCCCCGTAATAGTTTGTCGCGTTTGAATCTGACCGTCGCGATAAAAAACAAATTGCAACTGTACTTCGGCCGTCCCACTTTGTTCATAATCTAACCAGACGACGTTTTCGGTCGTCGCCGAAAAATCGGTCGCAAATGTTTTTAACACACCAATTTGTTGCCATTTGGGCCCAAAATCACCATGAAATTGCGCTGAAAAACGCCCTTGCCGTTCAAAATGCGTGCCTTGGGGTGGCATCGGTACAAATTGGGTCTCACTAAAGCGCGTGGGAAAACCAATTTGCTCAAATTGAAAGTCCGTCAGAATACGTGCCGCGACAGCACTGGGTGTCTGGTCTGGTAGTCGAAAGGCGCGCCGTTCGTCTAATACGGCTTGAAATTCTGGGGTAATATTTTGGGCAAAATACAACGTCCGCAGTGCTGGCCAATCACTAATCTGGCTAGATAGCAAAAGACTTTCCAACGTATTATCGGTCAACACCACGTAGGTTTGCTCCAAAATATATGGATCTTTTTGCAGCGCTAAGCGCGTGGGTAAATCCAAAATCGTGGTATATTGCCAATCAATTTTTGTGGTCTTTATTTGAGGTGTCCAGTCCGTAGCACCAATTTGAAGTACTGAAATATCTGCCATCTATCCTACCTTGTGCGCCCGCATTACGAAGATGCGCGCTGCTGCTTAATTTTATTAAAGACTTGTTGCCATTTAATCCATAGATATTCATCGCTATGTGCCTGGGCTAGCTCATGCGCCGTTTCACGGACCAACTGATTAGGTTGTGGTGCGAGCAAGTAATGCTGTAAAGCCACCACAAGTGACAGTTGATCCGTCACAATTTGCCCATTTTTTTCAGGTAAAACATACGGCGTAGCCGTCTGATTAATCTGTGGCACCCCATAAGTTAGCGCGGCGGCCTGCATAAATTGATCTGGGGCTGACCCGAGATCCAGCAAAACGCGTGCCGTCGACATGTATTGCAAACGCTTCGCTTCACTTTGCGGTGGTAAAAACTGGAAGCGGCCCTGATAAGCCTCTTGGCTGGCACGATCGACCAAGCCGTGTTCATTGGTAGCCGTTTGACTGGCCTCACGAATTAATGCGTCAAATGCCGTATGCTCTTGCTCTGTTTCGATAAAGACAATGGCTTCCGGTTGGCTAATCATCGCAGCTTGCACCGCTTCAAAATCAGCTTGTTCTAAACTCGGAGCCACCCAATAAATCAAAACGACTGGCTGTTGTGCTGATGGCTGCATTGTTGCTATCACGGGATAAGGCGGAATCACCGCGAGTTCGTCAGGATTGGCCAGTTGAGCCACGATTTTGTCGTATTGGGCTTGCGTATCCGTCACCGCGTAAGCCACTGTCCCAGAAATATGTAACAATAGCGCTTGTGCTAGTTGCGGATCCGTACGTTGGCTTTGATAACTTAAAATCACTGGCTGCTGTGGCGCAACTTGATTCACCAAGAACGTCGCCCGTTGACTTTGCGCCATGATGATATAATCAGTTGCTGGCATGGATGCCAAATGTTGGCTGAGGGCGACCGCTACAAGTTCGGCCATGTTTTTAAAATGGGTCTGCGTCGTCCACACTTGTTGCGTGGTGACGGCACCCGAATCACCCGTTTCTTGCACGGCCACGGCCCCACTTGGGGTCAAATAATCACGGCGGACTACTTCACCTTGCGTATCAAATGTCGTCACCCGCGAGATAAAGCCACGATAATCAACTAATAACTGTTGCGTCCGGCCCGCGGCAGACCAGAGATCAATGGCCACAATA
Source organism: Leuconostoc holzapfelii (assembly GCF_012396485.1). Taxonomy (GTDB): domain Bacteria; phylum Bacillota; class Bacilli; order Lactobacillales; family Lactobacillaceae; genus Leuconostoc; species Leuconostoc holzapfelii. The sequence continues at coordinate 211,628 of NZ_JAAXPO010000004.1, read as the reverse complement.
CGTGCCTGCCATTCTTGGTCTAGCCACACCGTGGCATACTGCACGTCCTCCACTTGCACTAAAATACGATCGGGTAAATAGATAAACTGTGCCTGCTGTGGCCAAGTAAAATCCGTGATCGCCACAGGTCGATCATCTGTGAGCCGAACCCGTTGCAACACATCATACACCGACCAAACATCCGCGGCTGTCAGGTTATTTTTTAACATGACTTGATTTAAATTAGGAAGAAAATCAATAATCGTCAAAATAACATCTTGTCCTTGGGACAAGAAAAGTTGGGTTTGATGCAAGCTATCATCAAATTCAGGGACCCGCATCGCATTGTCATGCCATTCTGGAATAATATGTATCGTCACAAGCGCTCTCCTTTCTCAAGTCCAACTAATGTGCCAACAAGCACAACGACGCCAACTCAAGAAAATAATCATTGTTCATATTATACCAATTAACTTGGCACAAGAACAAAACAGACACGTTGCAAAATTGCGACGTGTCTGTTTTGTTTATTGTTTTAAAGTTGTCGCACTAATGCCCAGGATTTAATTTGCGTTGATTGAAATGCCAACCACCGCTCATCAATGACTTGAAAAGCATTTTTTTGGTAAAACGCGACGTTGCGTGCCGTATTGGTAATCAACGAGACCTGTTGGCCACCGTGTTGCTTGACATACGGCAAAATATACTGCGTCAGTGTTTTTGAGCCAATGTGTTGGCCTTGATGTGCCGGATTCACCGCTAACATATTGATATGCCAATTCGCTAACTGATCTTGTTGGGGCACTTTTTCCGCTACTTCTAGCATCTTTAAAAATCGCCCGAGTTGATGCTTCAACACGTAGGGCAATAACTTTAAGCCACCATGCTTCAAATACTGCCAAATACTTGGCGTAGGTAATTGCGGTGAGTCCAAAATGACAACCGACACAATTTGTTGTTGCGCTTCAACAACAAAAACTTTTTTAAGGTGGACATTCACCGCAATGTGCACCGCATGTAATTGCAGAATAAAGCGTTGATAATCTGCGGTTTTTAAAAATGTTTGCCCAATTGTTTGCTGGTACAAATCATAGTGATTGAAGGCTTCTGCGACTAACGCGGATAAATGGTTAATTTCAGGCACGACTGCTAATCTAAAATGCATGCTTTGCTCCTTTGTTCGTGGTTTGATAATAGCTTACCCCCAGTCTATCGTGTCCGGTGGCATGTTACAATAAACACATCTTGTAGATGTGTTGCTTATCACACATCACGAAACCAATTGAGGAACAACAGGTTATGGATCGTCGACAAATTAAAACACAAGCCCAAATTAAACAAGTTTTTATTCATTTATTAGCACAACAACCGCTCGATAAAATCACCGTGGCGCAATTAGCTGCCACCGCTGATATTAACCGCGGGACTTTTTATCACCATTACCGCGATATTTACGATTTACATGACCAGATTGTGGCCGGCTTAATTCGTGACATGACCCAAATTTTCAGTCAAAACTATCCAACCACGACCGACAACCACGCCATCCTCAAAGCTTTGAGCCATCAGCTGGTCACCTACATCGACACCCAACAAGACACTGTCGCCGTCTTATTGCGACAACCAACAATCGGCGCCGTTGTCTTCCAACAAGTGAAAGCCGCCTTTATTCAAAAAGCCTGTGCGCTTGAGTCAACCTTACCCAATAACATCCCCGATAAGCTTGAAATCAATTTTATTGTGTCTGGGATCATGGGGCTGGTGATGGATTTTGTCACGCAAGCATTAGCCATTTCGGCCACAACCCTCGAGCAACATATCTATGCGTTGCTCCGTAAATTCTAAGCGTTACGCCCAGTGCTGATTACCAACTAAGACACTCATGCCCATCCCACCAGCAACACATAAGGTCGCAATGCCTAATGCCGGCTCAGGGATCCGATTTAAACTATTGAGCAAACGGGCAATGAGAATACCACCGGTGGCTCCATACGGATGCCCATAAGCTAAAGCGCCGCCCAACGGATTGAGTTGGGCATCCGTGATCCCAAGCGCTGCCTGACATAAAATACTTTGCACCGCAAAGGCCTCATTAAGTTCAACAACTGCAATGTCTGCCATGGTGAGGTGGTGTTGTGCCAGCAACTTTTTAGTGGCTGCAATTGGTCCAAGTAGGAAGGTTTCTGGTGATAAGCCCACGGTGGCTTGTCCTAAATAATACCCCTGCACGGCTTCACCAGCCTGGTATTTTTTCAACACCATGGTCGCCGCCCCGTCATTAATTGGGCAACTGTTACCCGCCGTCACGACACCGTTTGCTTGAAATGCTGGTTGCAATTGTGCCAATTTGGCTAACGTCGTGTCAAAGCGTGGGCACTGATCTTGCACGATGTCCCCAGCTTGATCATGAAACGGGTGTATTTCAACTTGAATTTTTCCCGTGGCAAACGCCATTTTCGCCTTCTGATGGCTGTGATACGCATAGGCATCTTGGGCTTTGCGAGATACTTGATAGCGGGCACTCATATTTTCAGCCACCACCCCCATATCTAAATCAAGTTGGCCGGGCGGGGCCATGGGGAAACGTGACATCAGTTGATCTGTGCCTGGTGACAGGACCCGATTAGCTGATGACGTACTTTCAACGCCACCCGCCAACACGACGTCTGCCGTTTCAGTGATAATGGCTTGTGCCCCAGTGACCATTGCCACTAACCCAGAAGCACACTGGGCGTCCACAGTCGCTGCCGGTGTTGTCACCGGCACGCCGGCAGCTAAGGCACAGCGCCGGGCGAGATTTCCGCCCAGATTCGTCACGTTCCCTAACACCACCTGATCAATTGCTGATAGCGTTAACGTCGGGATCGTCTCAAATTGTTGTTGCACGAGCTGTGTGATTAAAGTTTCTGGTGAAACTTTGGCAAAATGACCATTGATTTTGCCAATGGGTAAGCGCTTAGCGCTGACGATACTCACTTTTGGTTGGTTGCTTGTCATGACCATTTTCCTGCTTGATATTGCGCCGCTAACTGCGCCCGAGAGACTTTGCCTTGCGGGGTCTTGGGGATGTCGGCCACGACCAGATACTGACTGGGTAGCTTATAGGTTGGTAAGTGTGCCTGCAAAACGGCTTTAATCGTTATAATCGAGGTTGTGGTCACAAGTAAGGCGACGATGTTTTCACCATAAACTGCATCCGGTACGCCAAACACCACACAGGTTGTCACCATGGGTTGCAAGATTTGCTCAATTTCACTCGGATAAATTTTATTACCACCATGGTTCATCACGTCACTCGCCCGCGACAAAATCATCAAACCATCCCCGTCCAGACGTGCCACATCGTCGGTCATCACCTGATGAACTGCCGCGGCATCACCCAAATAGCCCGCAAATAAGTAAGGACTTCGGACTACCAGCTGTTGATTGTCTGGCATAATGGCCGCCTGCACCTGGGGGAAAAGATGGCCGACTTGTTGTGGCTGTTTTCCACGTGTTAGGGCCTGCCACGCGACTAAACTTGTTTCTGAGGTACCATATAATTCGTATAACTGGTGTTGCGGGTGTTGTCGATGCCAAGCCTGCACTAGTTCGGCAGACAATTCGCCACCGCAAGTTACGACACTCATGATACCTGGCGCAGCGGCCCAGGCATCATGCCCTTTGGCTAAATAAGTTGGGACAGTAAAGACCTGAGTGGGTTGCGGTAACGTTAGTGATTGGCCGCGTTGAAAACAATAAAAAGTCTTCCCTAAATAAAGACTCAGCAGCAACGTATGTAATCCGAGCGACGTACCCAGTGGGCTGGTCGTCATCACCCCGGCAATCGCTGCCATATTAAAGACCATTTGGCATTGGTCAAAACCCACACGCCAGGATGACCAATCACGTTGATAAACTTTTGGTTGGCCCGTTGTCCCAGAGGTCAACCCTAAAAAGAGTAACCCGCGAGGATTCAGGTTTGTTGTTGATGTGACGGGTTGGTCTTGGTCCGTCAACCATTGCCACGCGCCTGCAATCGGGGCTAATAACTGCGGGATTTGTGCCACATCGGCTTTGTTGACAATGACGGGGATGCGACCCGCCAAATGGATCGCTAAAAATTGCGTGATAAACGTCACGTCAGGTTGCGCCACCAAAACCACATAGCGCGCCTGCCAGTGCGCTTGTTGGCGCACTGTTTGTGCCAGATCAACCAGCCTGTGATAGCTATACGCCTGTTGATCAGACACAACAGCCGTCTGTTCGCCATAACGGGCCACTAATCGCCCAAATTCAAAATTTCTCATCGCTTTTTCCCGCATATGATTTAAAAAACGCATAGGCCAAGCTATGCGTTTTTTGTTTCACGTGAAACATCCTTATGATTCAAATTCAACCTGGCCATCTCGGAAGGCTTTAATGCGGGCTAAACTCACCACCGGCAACCCACGTGCATCGAGTAATTGTCGGCCTTTTTGGAATGACTTTTCAATCACAATCCCAGCCCCCACCGCGACAGCTTGCGCTTGATCGATAATATCCAGCAAACCAACTACCGCTTGTCCGTTCGCTAAGAAATCATCAATAATTAACACGCGCTCCCCGGCCCCCAGGAAGCGCTGATCAATCATCACGTGATTGGTTGTCTGTTTCGTATACGAATAAACATCAGCGGTCCACACCCCGTCTGGTAACGTAAGTGACTTGTTTTTGCGAGCAAAAACCACCGGCACATGTAACGCTAAACCAGCAAACACAGCTGGCGCAATACCTGATGATTCCACCGTCAAAATCTTATCAATCCGTTCATCTTGAAATTGTTTGGCAAAGCCCGCCCCAATTGCCAGTAGCAAGTCGGGGTCAATTTGATGATTCAAAAAAGCATCGACTTTCAAAATGTCATCGCCAAGGACGCGACCGTCTTTTTTAATGCGTTCTTCTAACTGTTTCATGCGTTATCCTTATTTTCTGAAAAAACCGCTCAATGCTAACAATAGACTCACCACGCCCATTAAGACCAGCGTAATCACGATGGAAATCCACCAACTGTCCTGAGTATTGGCAAATGGCAGCCATTTGACGTTTTCACCATAAAAACCACTAACAATCGTTGGAATCGTCAGCACAATTGAATAAACCGTTAAGACCTTCATTGTCCATTCCAAATCACGATTACTCAAGTTGCCATACGCATCCGACACAGAATCAATCACCGCCATTGCCAAATTGGCCATGTGTTCCGCCTGCCCAATTTCGACACGCACATCATCCACATGTTCGACTTCAAAATTAGCCAGTGTGTCTTGATAATCATGTTTAAACGTGTCCAACATGACTTGATTATTTGCGAGCGAATTTTGAATATAAATCATTTGCGTTTGCAGTCGCAGTAGCTCATTCATTTGCTTCGTCGTGCGTTTTTGGTGACCTAATTGGGATTGGATGACACGTCGCCTGCGATTAATGTCAGTGATTTGCTCAACATAACGCGTCATAAGTGAATACAACCCAGTCATGACAAAATCAATGGCGCTAATAGCTGTGTCCGCAGCACGTTCCTGACGGTTTTGCGGTGCTAGAAATACCGCTTGTACATAATCCGTCACCGTGTGCGAGAAAGTGTATAAATCCCCGTGCGCAAACAATATTCCAATGGGACGCGTTTCAACTAGTTCATTGTGATAAGAAATCACATCAATCACCATCAAGGCTTCTTGTGCGGCCGTATCATATTCCATGCGTACCGCTTCATTATGGTCGACCGCATAGCCAATCATTTCATGCGTTAATTGATGCTCAGCAACCAAGGTTTGGTTATCTTCGGGTGTCAAGTTCGATATATGGTACCACGTAAAGTGGTTAAATTTTTTAACAGTTTCGATCATCTCTATAAGTTACATTTTGAGGTTGCGCAGTCGCATCACGAGCTACCACGCGAAAGCCAGCACGTTCATAAAAACGCTGCGCCGCAACATTGGCTTGTACGACCTTTAATTCCAACGGTTGCTGCGCACTCGCTTGCGCCCAGGCCAGCAGTTGCCCACCGATACCTTGGCTTTGCCAACCAACTTTGACAAAAAGCAAATGCAAAAAACTATCCCATTCAGATAACGCGGCAAAACCAACAATCTCTTGGTCAACCACCGCAACTTGAATGCGCTCACCAACACTAACACGTTCAAAATCGGCAAATTGTGGCGCTTTCACCCACGGAAAAAATGCTTGGCGGGTCGTCAGGTAAATTTTAGCAACGCTCGGCAGGTCTTGCGGGCGCATCGCCCGCAAGTGCACGGTTTTTGAAGACAAAGCTGTGTCTGGTGCCATGACAGTTTTTGCTACTTTCATTAAATTCAATCACCGACACGGTAATCCCGTAATTGGCTAATTGTATTTATTATAACAGTTTTTATCGCGACTGTAATGCCTGCACTACTGCACAAAAAAACGTATTTCTCAAGAGAAATACGTTGCATGTGATGCTTAGCGTCGATTACTACGCTTGGCTTTTTTAATTTTACGTTCTAAGTCCCGCGCTTTTTGTGCCGCCATTTCACGTTCACGACGAATTTTAAAGGGATTTTGTAACATGAATGTTTGAATCGTCTGGAAGACGTTTCCCACCACCCAGTACAGTGACAACGCGCTTGGCACTGCCATCGCTGAGAAGAAAATCACCACTGGGAAAATATATGGCATGGCCCGTGTCATGCCATTTTGCTCCGGTGTCGATTGCATTGACAACCATGATGATGCAAAAGTAAAGACAGCTGCTAGCACTGGCAAAATGTAATATGGATCGTGACTACCCAATTGAAGCCACAAGAACTTGCCTGACTTGAGTACTGGTGACGTGTAAATCGCTTGGTACAAAGCGATCAACACTGGCATTTGCACAATTAGGGGTAACATCGAAGCAAATGGGTTGATGCCAGCTTCCTTATACAAGGCTTGCTGTTCAGCCATCATTAGCTGGCGACTTTCAGTATCCTTTCCAGGGTACTTGGCTTGCAACGCCTTTAAGGCTGGTTGCACCAACTGCATCTTCATCATAGATTGGATTTGATAAACCATCAACGGTAAAATCAAAAAACGAATTAAAATGGTAAAGACAACAATCCCCATACCATAACTATTGCCAAACCAAGCAGATGAGCCAAGAATGGCTGAGGTAAAGGCTGCCACGATGGCGCCCCACAACCCATGTGACGTAACGTGACCGTGGAACGATGCACTGGCAATGATAATAATAACTAAAGCAACAACAGCAAGAACGATTGGTAACGGACCAATCCTTTTAAGAATATTTTCAAAACGTTTCATCAGTCTTCTACTTTCAAAATATTGGCTAGTTTTAGCACGTGCGTCACTTGTTCTTTAATGAATTTCTGGCTTTGCTTTGCAGCCGCTGGTCGTGCAATAATCAGTAAGTCTAGTTCTTGAGGTAAGCGTGGTTTTAATTCTAAAATACTTTGACGAATCCGGCGTTTCACCCACACACGATCGTGCGCCTTCCCCACCTTTTTGCTGACTGACAAGCCTAACCGAAAATGTTTCTGACTCGGTTTACGCAGTTGGTAAAGAATAAAGTATTTATTTGCAACCGATTGGTGCTTATTAAAGACCGTTTGAAATTCAGCCGGTTTTTTTATTCGGAAAGTTTTTCTCATTAGATTTGGTCTCTCTTGAGGGATATGTACGCGGTTTTGGCCGCATTGCGATGCTGGCCCACCCTAGCAGTACCTCACGCTTTTAAAAAATAAAAAAGCCACTGCATAGCAGCGACCTTGTTAGGCTGATAGAACCTTGCGGCCCTTTGCACGACGGCGAGCCAAAACTTTACGACCGTTGCTCGTGCTCATACGCTTACGGAATCCGTGTACGCGTTCACGATGGCGCTTCTTTGGTTGGTATGTACGCTTCATGTGTGTTCACCTCCATTCGCGATTTTTACCTGCAAAAACTTTGCAATTCGATTTTAATCATAACATGGATCATATCGATAAGCAAGCGTATCCGCGTAAATCAATCGCCGAATATCTTGTGAATAAATCCAATACTACCATTGTACGCTATCTTGCGGTTGAAAACAATCAAAAAGCCGACCCCTGTCGGCTTTTTTCTTAGAGTGCAACGTTGTGGTGCACCTTTTGGACATCATCATCTGATTCTAGCGCGTCAACGAGCTTTTCAAAGGTTGTCAAATCGTCCCCTTCAAGTGTCACTTCAGCTTGCGGTAGCATCGTAATTTCCGTGGTTGAAAATTCGGTTACACCGCTTTGACGTAACGCTTCAATAGCTTTGTGCAAATCAGCTGGTTCCGTATAGACTACAACTTGTTCATCTTGTTGTTCAGCATCGCGGACATCCACTTCCGCATCAAGGAGTGTTTCCAATATGGCATCAGCATCGCTGCCTTCAAATACAATAACCCCTGTTTCATCAAATAAGTAACTGACAGAACCTGCAGCACCGTATGTTCCACCATTTTTATTAAAGGCTGTCCGTACATTCGTTGCCGTCCGGTTAACATTAGACGTTAACGTATCCACAATAATCAATGACCCATTGGGTCCAAAGCCTTCGTAACGCCCTTCAATAAAGGTTTCATCCCCTGAACCCTTGGCCTTCTCTAAGGCACGCTCGATAACGTGCTTTGGTACTTGGGCTTGCTTGGCCCGTTCAATGACAAACTTCAAGGTTGAGTTTGCTTCTGGATCCACACTGCTACCTTGCTTAGCAGCTGCGTAAATTTCAATCCCGTATTTACTGTTAACTTTCGCCGCAGCCCCATCGGTCTGCGCCTTCTTCATTTTAATGTTTTCCCACTTACGTCCCATGGTTTCACCTCATCTATTTTTGTTTATCTCTTAAATATTATAACGGTTTCATCGTCTTTTGTACGATAAAAATAAAAGCGCAATTATTTGATCACGCGATACGCTCCTGGCTTTAAATCAGCCAAATGATAGTCGCCAATGTGCGTCCGGATTAGCCGCAGCGTCGGAATCCCGACCGCTGCAGTCATGCGGCGTACCTGCCGATTACGACCTTCTTTGATTTTTAATTGAATAAAGCTGGTCGGTTGGTTTTTCCGAACACGAATGGGATTTTCCCGTGGCCATAGCCACTTTGGATACGGAATGCGCTTCACTTTTGCCGGTAGCGTCCACCCATCCTTTAATTCAACCCCGTTTTCAAGTTGCTTTAACTGTGCCTTCGTCGGAATCCCATCAACTTGCACAACATAAGTCTTATAGGCTTTATTTTCCGGATCAGTGAGTGCATGGTTAAGCGTCCCGCTGTCTGTTAATAGCAATAACCCCTCGCTATCCATATCTAAACGGCCTGCTGCATAGACACGTGGGATATCGATATAATCCGCCAACGTCGGTCGGCCGTCGGCATCGGTGAATTTAGTCAACACATTATAGGGTTTGTTAAAAAGTACAATCATACGCTTAATTATAGCAAAAGCGCCAGCGAAATTCAGGCGATTTTTAAACGTGCTTAAACTTTTCTTTATAATTCACAACTTTGTCCAAAACACGTTACCAGCCTGTGTAAGATCAAGGTTTCTGAAAATATTAAACACAGGGCTGTTCACAAGTTATCCACATATCCACAACTTGGGATTGTAAAACTGTGGATAATGTTTATAACAAACCTCAAATATTGTCCTTGCTCACTTTCAAGTGTGCACAACGTTGTTTGTTTGTGGATAACTCGCACATTTGTTCGTTCTAATATCCACATCTCAGGGTTTCTTTTGTCCACACCTGTTGAAAGCCGATAAAATTGTCTTTTGCTTGTGGAAAACTCAATTTCTTACTGTTATAATTAATTTTGCTACTTCTTCTTTATATAGAAAAGTTGATCGGCACACGACGACAAATGACCCATTTGTCGTTATTTTGGCATTGTGTCGAATAATAGGAGAGATTTTCGTGACAAAACCCATTACAAAAGAGGAGCTTTGGAATCAGGTCAAAGCCAAATTCTATCAAGAAATTGGCCCTGTTTCTTTTGACACCTATATCGAGCCACTGGCGCCCATTACGTTAACAGAATCACGGATTATTTTGGAAGTCCCGGCAGATGAAAGCACCGACATTATTGACAATTGGAACAAATCTTATGCAATGAGCTTTGTCCAATATGCCATGGAAATTGCCGAGGGCTTTATTAAACCGGAACTTCGTGTGGCAGAAACGTTACCGAAGTCAACGCCCATCCAAACTGAAAACCTCACATTTACCAGAGAATCTGATCTCAATGAAAATTTTACCTTTGATAAATTTGTGGTCGGCGCAGGGAATGAAAATGCCTATGCCATCGCCCGTGCCGTGGCTGAAGACCCCGGTCGCGTCTATAATCCATACTTAATTTATGGCGGGGTTGGCTTAGGAAAAACCCACTTAATGCAAGCCATCGGGAATGCCTACTCAAAAACGACGCCCTCAGCCCGCATTAAATACGCCACAGCAGAAGACTTTTTAAATGATTTTACTGAATCATTGCGCGCAGGCGAAGGGGCTACCGCCGCTTTTAAAAAAGAATACCGTACCGTTGATCTCTTATTAATTGATGATATCCAGTTTTGGTCGGGGAAGGAAAAAGTGCAAGAGGAGTTCTTTAACACCTTTAACGTCCTCACAAAAACTGGCAAGCAGATCATCATGACGTCGGATAAATTACCAACGGAAATCGTGGACTTGCAATCTCGCCTGACTTCACGCTTTGAAGCTGGGATTTCAATGGATATTCAAAAACCGGATTTACCAACGCGTGTGGCCATTTTAAAAAATTTGGCTGAAACGGATAATCTCGCGATTCCAAATGACGTTTTGGAATTAATCGCTGATAAGATTGACTCCAATATTCGAACATTGGAAGGGACATTCCACCGGTTTGAAGCCATGCTACGCTTCCGCAATAAGCCAGCGACTAAAGAAACTGCGCAACAAATTCTTGGGGATTTAAATATTAACCAAGGTTTCAAAATCACTGTTGAGCGGATTCAACAAGTCGTGGCTGACTATTATATGCAAACAATCGACGACTTAAAAAGTACGAGTCGGAAAAAGGATTTGGTCACTGCGCGACATGTTGCCATGTATCTGACTCGTACTTTGACTAACGAAAGTCTACCCGATATTGGTCGTGCTTTTGGCGGCCGAGACCATTCATCTGTCTTACATGCAACTAATAAGATCACTGAAAAGGCCGAATCAGATGCCCGCACCAAAGAAATGTTGGATGCACTCACGGATGAGATAAAAAACGGGAAATAACGTGTGTGGATAATCACGGACAAGTGGGTGAGTTTTCCCACAGCGTTGTGAACAAGTTTTTTTCAGACAGCAGTTACCCACACTGCGTTTTCCACAACTTTAACACCCCTTATTATTACTACTAGATCTTTTATTTAAACTATTTTAAAAAGCCTAACCCCAATGGGGTCCAAAAATTAGGAGTAAAAAGATGCAATTTTCAATTAATCGCCAAGCCTTTATCAAATCACTTAATGATGTTTCTCGTGCTATTTCGTCTCGGACGACAATTCCGATCTTGACGAATATCAAAATTGTTTTGTCACAAGACGAATTGATTTTAACGGGTTCAAACAGTGATATTTCCATTGAGACCCGCATTGAACAATCAGATACCAGCGCCCAACTGGTCATTGCTTCAACGGGCGGGATTACTTTACCCGCAACCTTCTTTGCTAATATTGTTAAAAATCTGCCTGCTGACGAATTGACTTTGGCTGTTGATGGTCTCCGTGCTAGCATTACTTCTGGCGCATCTGCCTTTACCATTAACGGGCAAGACGTGCGTAATTATCCGCAGTTGCCAGAAATGGATGATGTGCAAAGTCTAAGTGTGTCGGCAGCCCAATTGGTTGATATCATTTCGCAAACAAAAATTTCAGCTTCAACACAAGAGAGTCGCCCAATTTTGACAGGGATTCATTTGGCCTTAAACGGCAATGATGTGAAAGCAGTGACAACAGATTCGCACCGACTATCACAGCGAATCGTCACGTTGACTGGCACAGATGCTCAAGTGCAGGCGGATGTGATTATGCCAGCAAAGTCATTTAATGAGTTGCAAAGCTTGTTAGAAGGGCAAGATCGTGTAGAAATTAAGCTTGCTAAAAACCAAGCGGTCTTTGATTTGGGCCACACAACATTCTATTCACGCTTACTGGAAGGCAACTACCCAGAAACTGACCGCTTGATTCCAACCGAAAGCACAACCCAGTTGACGATTGATGCCAACACGTTACTTGGGGCAATTAATCGTGCCAGCTTGTTGAGTCATGAAAGTCGCAATAACGTCGTGCAATTAACCCTGAAAGACGGTGTCGTAACGCTTACTGGGACCTCACAAGAGGTTGGCCAAGTGCAAGAGGCGTTGCCAACAACTGCTGTTGAGGGGGAAAACTTAGAAATTTCATTTAACCCTGACTATGTACGAGATGCGTTGCGGGTCTTTAATGGCAAGCCCGTCGACTTGAAATTTACAAGTAACTTGCGGCCATTTACTTTGACACCAGCAGGTGAAGTGGATAACAAACAATTGCAACTCATTACCCCTGTTCGGACCTTTTAATTCGTCATACGCGTTTTAAATTAAATTCGGACCATTTAAACACTTAGCCTTAAAACGGCCTAAAATCGCTCAAAAACGATTTTAGGCCGTTTTTTAAAGAATTAGTGGGGGAAAAATGGTATAATACAGAGGTAACCGATATGACGAAAACGATAGAAATCACAACTGAATACATCACACTCACACAACTCCTTAAAGAAGAAAATATTATTTCTTCTGGCGGTCAGGCCAAGTATTATCTGATGGATTATCCAGTCCAACTCAACGGTGAATTGGAAAATCGTCGGGGGAAGAAATTATATGACCATGATGAGGTCATCGTTGCAGGTGAAACCTACCTGATTGCGTTGGCTGATGATGCTGAAGCCTTAATTGCGCAAGCACAGCAAACAAAGGATGCACGCGCACTGGCCGCTAAAAAAACGGTTCGTGACGATCGCATCAAAGCCCAAAAAGCAGCTGTGGCTAAGGCGCGTAAAGAAGCGCGCTTTGCCGAATTGCGTAAGCAATCGCGCACGCGGGCGGGTGGCTTTGGGCGATCAAAACCAGGCCAACGTGGGAACGGGCCAAAAGGACCGGGTTCTTGGAACTCACCACGTTAACACTCGTTAATTACCGGAACTATGCTGACCTGACACTTGATTTTAGTGCGGGCGTGAATGTGTTTTTAGGTGAGAATGCCCAAGGCAAGACGAATTTGTTGGAAAGCATATACGTCTTAGCTTTGACGCGCTCACATCGCACCAGTAGTGATAAAGATTTAATTCGCTGGCAAGAAAAATCAGCCACGATTAGTGGCCGTGTTAAAAAGACTGTCAGTGACATACCGCTGTCCTTGCATTTTTCAAATAAGGGCAAAAAAGCGCGGGTGAACCATTTGGAACAGTCAAAGTTATCACAATACATCGGGCAGTTAAACGTGATTCTATTTGCACCTGAGGATTTGGAATTGGTCAAAGGCGCGCCCAGTGTGCGCCGACGGTTTATTGATATGGAATTTGGGCAGATGAACCCGCTGTATCTTTACAACATTGCCCAATATCGCCGAATTTTAAAGGATCGCAACGCTTATCTCAAACGCTTGCAGATGAAACAAACCACCGATAAGGTGTTTTTGTCGGTCCTAACGGCGCAACTCGTTGACGTTGGGGCGCAAGTTCTATTGGCTCGGCAAACTTTTTTAGCACGACTGCAAGCCGCTGCACAGCCCATTCATGCTGAGATTGCTAATCAACAAGAAACGTTGACGTTAGCCTATCAAACGGGGGTTGATTTTGCGCCAGATGCCGATTTGGAGACAGTCAAAGCAGCCTTTGAATCAGCACTCGCACGACAAGAAGCGCGCGAAATAATGCAGGGCACCACCTTAGTTGGGCCACATCGTGATGATTTACAATTTATTGTTAATGATAACGATGTGGCAGTGTTTGGTTCCCAAGGGCAACAACGTACGACCGCGTTGGCGGTTAAACTCGCGGAAATCGATTTGATGCAAGAAGAAACGGGGGAATATCCCGTGTTACTCTTGGATGATGTGTTAAGTGAATTGGATGCTAATCGACAGACACATTTGTTATTAGCCATTCAAGACAAAGTCCAGACGTTTATTACCGCACCAACGTTGAGTGACGTGGCGCGACAATTGATTCACACGCCAAAAGTGTTTCACGTGCAACACGGGGAAATTACTTTAGAAGAGCACGCTGAGTAATCAGCAGGTACATAAAGGATTTATTATGTCTGAAGAAAACAACCAACCTGTAGAAAATATTGATGGTATTGTCGTTGATGAAGACGGCATTCGTCAAGCCAGTACTGTGGATGCCAAAGCAGGCGACTATAATGCAGACCAAATTCAAGTCTTAGAAGGACTTGAAGCTGTTCGTAAGCGACCAGGGATGTATATTGGGACAACCACTGCACAAGGTTTGCATCACCTCGTCTGGGAAATTGTTGACAACGGGATTGATGAAGCCTTGGCGGGCTTTGCCTCACATATTACCGTCACGATTGAAAAAGATAATTCAATTACGGTCACAGATGATGGCCGTGGGATTCCAGTAGATATTCAGACTAAAACGGGCAAGCCAGCCCTAGAAACCGTCTTTACTGTTTTGCACGCTGGGGGTAAGTTTGGCGGCGGCGGCTATAAGGTGTCTGGTGGGCTGCATGGTGTTGGTGCATCTGTTGTTAATGCGTTGTCAACGCATTTAGATGTTAAGGTTGTGCGTGACGGGCAAGTCTATTACATGGACTTTAAGGTTGGTCGTGTTAATACGACCATGGTGAAGTTAGCGGAAGCACCAACGATTGAACGCGGCACCATCGTACACTTTAAACCAGATGCTGATATTTTCCGTGAAACAACGGTTTATAACTACAACACCTTGTTGACACGTGTTCGCGAATTGGCTTTCTTGAACAAAGGCTTGCGGATTTCAATTACTGATAAGCGGTCAGAAACGCCAGTGACGGAGAGTTTCCACTTTGAAGGTGGGATTAAAGAGTACGTTGACTACTTGAATGCTGAAAAGACAGTGATTTTCCCAGAACCCGTTTATGTTGAAGGGGAAGAGAATGGGATTGTGGTTGAAGCAGCCTTGCAGTATACCACTGACATCAAAGATAGCTTGCGGACATTTACCAACAACATTAACACCTATGAAGGTGGGACCCATGAAACGGGCTTTAAAACAGCGTTGACACGTGTCATCAATGATTATGCCCGTAAAAACGGCCAATTAAAAGAAAACGCTGAAAGCTTGACGGGCGAAGATGTTCGTGAAGGGATGACTGCGATTGTTTCAATTAAGCATCCCGATCCGCAATTTGAAGGCCAAACTAAGACAAAACTCGGCAATTCTGATGCACGACAGGCAACGGATCGCATGTTCTCAGAAACCTTTAGCCGCTTTATGTTAGAAAACCCAGTGGTGGCCAAGCAAATCGTTGAAAAGGGTGTGCTTGCACAAAAGGCGCGCCTTGCGGCTAAGCGCGCGCGTGAAATGACGCGGAAGCAATCGGGGCTAGAAATTGGTAATTTGCCGGGTAAATTGGCGGATAATACATCTAATGACCCAGCTATTTCCGAATTATTTATTGTCGAGGGTGATTCAGCCGGCGGTTCTGCCAAGCAAGGTCGTAACCGCTTGACACAAGCAATATTGCCCATTCGTGGTAAAATTCTTAACGTTGAAAAGGCCACTTTGGATAAAGTTTTAGCCAATGAAGAAATTCGGTCGTTGTTTACAGCGATGGGAACGGGCTTTGGTGATGAATTTAACGTTGAAAAGGCCAATTACCATAAAGTTATCATCATGACGGATGCCGATGTCGATGGCGCACATATTCGGACATTGCTCTTGACTTTGTTCTACCGCTACATGCGACCTTTGGTGGATGCGGGGTATATTTATATCGCGCAGCCACCTTTGTATGGTGTGGCCTTGGGCAATTCAAAGAACCGTGAATATTTGGACTCTGACGAAGAATTAGAGGCTTATTTGGCGCAATTGCCAGCAAATATCAAACCAAAAGTACAACGCTATAAGGGACTTGGGGAAATGGATTTCGATCAGTTAGCTGATACCACCATGGATCCGATGAACCGCCGTTTGCTACGGGTCGATCCTGCTGATGCTGAAGCGGCCGATAGTATTTTTGATATGTTGATGGGTGATGATGTCGCACCACGCCGTGAATTTATTGAAGAAAATGCCGTCTTCGTTGAAAACTTAGACATTTAATGCTGGGGATGGTGGCGGCATGCCGCAGCCGATTTCAGCGTAACTTTACAAGGAGTAACCCATGTCTGAACAAAACGACACGCGTATTCGTAATGCGAACTTGTCGGAACAAATGAAAACATCATTCTTGTCATACGCCATGTCAGTTATTGTGGCGCGTGCCTTGCCTGATGTCCGAGATGGCATGAAGCCGGTTCATCGTCGTATCTTGTATTCAATGATTGAGCAAGGCAACACGCCAGATAAACCCCATAAAAAATCAGCCCGTATTGTCGGGGATGTCATGGGTAAGTACCATCCGCACGGTGATTCAGCGATTTATGAATCCATGGTGCGCATGGCGCAACCGTTTTCATATCGTCACATGTTAGTCGATGGCCATGGTAACTTTGGTTCGGTCGATGGCGACGGCGCTGCGGCGATGCGTTATACCGAAGCCCGTTTGTCAAAAGTGGCTATGGAAATGGTCCGTGATTTAAATAAAGACACGGTTAACTTCGTTCCCAACTATGATGGTGAAGAACGTGAACCAGAAGTGCTGCCGGCCCGCTTCCCCAATCTTTTGGTGAACGGGGCAACTGGTATTGCGGTTGGGATGGCCACAAATATTCCAACGCATAACTTGGGCGAAGTCATTTCTGCGTTACATATTTTGATGAATAACCCAGCAGCCACGACTACAGAACTAATGGAAGCCCTGCCAGGACCAGATTTCCCAACCGGTGGTATTGTGATGGGCAAGTCGGGCATCCGTCGTGCTTATGAAACAGGCCGAGGGCGTGTAACCGTACGGGCGAAAGTAGATATTGAACAAACCAAGACCGGCAAAGAACAAATTATTGTCACGGAGTTACCTTATGCCGTTAACAAGGCACGTTTGATTGAACGGATTTCCGAATTGGCACGTGATAAGCGGATCGAAGGCATTACGGGTATCCGTGACGAGTCTGACCGTGATGGGTTACGGATTTCAATTGATGTACGTCGGGATGCGTCAGCCAGCGTCATTTTAAATAATTTGTACAAAGAAACGTTGCTACAAACGAACTTTAGTTTCAACATGTTAGCAATTAATGGTGGTAAGCCACAAACGATGAGCTTGAAAGCTATTTTGGTAGCTTATCTCACACATCAACGCGAAGTGATTCGACGTCGAACAGCCTTTGACTTACAAAAGGCGCAAGCGCGGGCGCATATTCTTGAAGGATTACGCATTGCATTAGACCATATTGATGCCATTATCAACATTATTCGGTCATCAGCAACTTCTGAAGAAGCCAAGACGCGTTTAATTGATGGTTATGCCTTATCAGATAAGCAAGCGCAAGCGATTTTGGATATGCGTTTGGTTCGTCTGACTGGTCTGGAACGTGACAAAATTGAAGACGAGTATCAGAAATTAGTTGAACTCATTGCTGATTTAAAGGACATTTTGGCACATCAAGAACGTGTTGATCAATTAATCTATGATGAACTACTTGAAATCCAAACTAAGTTTGGCGATGAACGGCGCACAGAGTTACAAGTCGGCGATGTAACCAATTTAGAAGATGAAGATCTGATTGAAGAAGAAGATGTCATTGTGACGCTGACGCGTAACGGGTATATTAAACGTGTGCCACAGGCAGAGTTTAAAGCGCAAAATCGTGGTGGTCGTGGTGTGCAAGGCATGAATGTCAATGACGAAGACTTTGTGGACCAAATGGTTGCCACATCAACACATGACACGTTGCTCTTCTTTACCAACAAAGGCAAAGTTTACCGAATGAAAGGCTATGAAGTGCCTGAATATGGTCGGCAAGCCAAAGGGATTCCGGTTGTGAACCTGTTGCATTTTGAAGGTGATGAAAAAATTCAAACGGTCATCAATGTGCGCGGTGAAGCAGCTGATCGCCAAGACTATTTGTTCTTTGTGACACGTTTAGGTGTCGTTAAGCGAACTGCGGTGAGTGAATTTGCCAATATTCGGACAAATGGTCTGAAAGCCTTGACGCTACGTGATGATGACGAAGTCTTGTCTGTACAAATTACCGATGGGACACAAAGTATCTTGATTGCTACGCAAGAAGGTTATTCTGTTCGCTTTGCTGAAGCAGACGTCCGCATTATGGGCCGTTCAGCAGCGGGTGTTCGCGGCTTGCGTTTACGTGAAAATGACTTGGTCATTGGCGCTGATGTTGTCAGCGATGCGGACCACGTCTTGGTGATTACTGAAAAGGGTTATGGGAAGCAAACTCCTGCGCGTGAATACCCAATTAAGGGTCGCGGCGGTAAAGGCATTAAAACGGCCAATATTACCGATAAAAACGGCGTGTTGGCAGGCATGACGATTGTGCATGGTGACGAAGATATTATGGTCACAACGACACAAGGGGTGATGATTCGCTTTACAGCAGCCTCAGTCAGTCAAACGGGCCGTGCGACGCTTGGTGTCCGTCTGATGCGCTTAGAAGATGGCGCTAAGGTCGCCACATTGGCGAAAGTTGAACACGAAGTCGATGAAGATGTTTCACGTGAAACAGAAGACGTAGTTGTACAACCAACACAAGTAGCCGAAAATGATGAACACGCAACTGAGGATTCAGACGCGTAAGCTAAATAAGGCAAACAAAAAAAGCCAGCTGATCATGGTCAGCTGGCTTTTCGTGAGCAATAAACATTGCGAAAGCGTCACTTTGCAGTATTTACGCCTTTGTTAACGGGATACTTCATGATACGAGACGAATGCTTTTTACTCACAAAACGATTATTCGTCGTCTGGTGTCACGTCACGTCTTGGATCTGTGTCAAAAGTTTGGTAGTGTGTTTGACGTGGCTCCTCTGGGATGATGATCCAAGCCAAGAGGTAGAAAATAATACCAGGGAAAGCCATCAAAGAGATGAGGACATAGATGATGCGCGTAAATGTCACATCCCAACCGAAATATTCAGCCACACCACCAAGGACACCGCCGAGGATACGGTTAGAACGAGAACGCGTTAATTGTTTCTTTTTTGACATGTTATATGCTCCTTTTGATTTGATCAGATGCTGCCCAATTTCAGCAATGTAGTCGCCAATGGCTGCCAAACTGAAAATGCAAGCTCACGTCATCGACTTGCATCATCATGTATTTTCATGATGGTTTTAGCGCCAATCTCAGTTGCTGCCAGTGGTTAATACACTTTAATTGTACCAGAGTCCACAGACGCGTCAATTGTCAATTCGAGGTATTTTCCCAATAAAACCACGCTTTTCTGCCTGATATGCAACCCAATGGTCGGCTAGTGTGTGTGACGAATTCACCCGGGGCGCGTTTTTCCTAGCCAGCCAGTATCCTCCGCTGTCTGGCGACTCAAATCAGTGATTGGCTACACAGGTGACTGATGTTAATAAAAAGTGATGGGACCAAGTTTAGGAGAACGCCTGTGCAAGCAGACATTTTTGAGCTACTAAAATACGCAAGGCGCATCATAGATTGCCTTGCGTATGAATAGATGGTTAGTCATGCCAATTGACAATGGCTCGTGTCGTTAATTGCTGAATACGGTTTTGATAAGCGGCGATGGGTTCAGGGGTTTCTTGGCTCATCCAAACCGAAATAAAACCGGTCAGCGTTTCAATGAAATACTCGGTGCCCAGGATGTCGTTGGCAGCCGCAGGTTGATATTTGAGCAGTAGGGACTTATATTTTGCTTTGAGGAACTGTACCCACACCCCACGAATATAAGGGCGGGTATATAAAATGTGTAAGACAGCGTGTTCTTGATAAAGTAATGGCGCAAGGTCTTGCACAAATATCGCTAAAATGTCATCATTGACGGCCAATCGCGATTCTACTGTAGCTTTGATGTTATCATCAACAGCATTGATTGTGGCATAAGCTAAGTCGTCAAAAGTTGGGAAGTAATGCGTGACGTGTGTTTGCGGTAAACCGGCAAAGTTAGCGACCGTTGACATGCTAGGGGCCTTCACGGCGCTAGCG
This sequence comes from Leuconostoc holzapfelii, assembly GCF_012396485.1. Classification (GTDB taxonomy): domain Bacteria; phylum Bacillota; class Bacilli; order Lactobacillales; family Lactobacillaceae; genus Leuconostoc; species Leuconostoc holzapfelii. The sequence continues at coordinate 191,341 of NZ_JAAXPO010000004.1, read as the reverse complement.
GTCATACTTTTAATAAAGGCCGCAAGAATGCGTTGTTCATCGTCAACGGCATCTTGCGTGTGCGCGTTGGGCATGAAAAAATTCAACGGTAAATCAAAAGTATCAATGATTGTTAACATCATTTCGGCCGTGGGATGGCCTTTTTCGCGTTCCCAACTTGAAACGGATTGATATGAAATAAAAAGTTGGTCAGCAAATGCTTGTTGGGTGAGTCCAAGGGACTTTCTAAGCGCTTTAATTTGATTACTAAGAGCCATTTTTTTCCTCAAAATTCATCTTTAAACACGTTTATCATACACTAAAATAGCGCAAAAACCTAGTTATGTGGTGAGTAATTCAGTCAAGACTGCCCGCAATTTTTGGGCCAACATGCTGTCATCTTCAGGTAGTTGCGCATAACTTAGGCGCACGTGGTTATCATGACTACCAAATAAAAAGTCGGGCAGCACTAAGATCTTGTGATCTAAAAACAGTTGGTAATCGCTACGTGTCAGGGGGCGTTGGCGCCTAATTTTAACCCACAGGGTGCTGCCAAGCGTGGGTTTTTGATAGGTGAGCCAACCTTGCTGTTCAAAAGGGGTTAATATTTTAATGAGACGTTCCCGTTGTTGTTCAAGGTGCTGTAATTGATGTGTGACAAGAGTGGTTAAGTCGGGTTGCAATAATAGCTGGGTGGCCACGTATTGAGAGAAGCTACTCACACCCGACTCCATTTGTCGGCGAATTTCTGAGAGATGGGTAACGAGTGCTGGGGGAGCAACCAGCCAACCAATTCGCGTGTCTGCTCCACTAAATTCTGATAGAGAGCCGATATAAATCACGTTATTAGGGGCGAGTTGTTTTAAGGTAGGGATTTGCTTATGACTCATTGCTAAGATGAAACCAAAAGGGTCATCTTCAACAATTGGCAAGTTAAGTTGTTGGCAGCGCGCAACAAGCGCTTGGCGTTCGGCTAAAGGCATAAGCCGCGTCGTTGGGTTTTGACTGGTTGGATTGACAAAGACAAATTTTAAATGGTGCTGATAATAGAGCTGTTCTAACACGGCCAAGTCTAAGCCGCCGTTTGCTTTGAGTGGCACACCAAAAATACGAATACCAGCGACTTGAAATAAGGCTAATTGATATAAGTAAGAAGGCGCTTCTACAGCAATGGCATCACCATAGGAAAGGAGCCCTTGGGCAATTAAAAAGAGGGCTTGTTGAGCACCAGAAGTGATTAATAAATGCTCATCGGGCAAATCTTGTGCCAAATAAGGGGCAAGATGACGCCTTATTTGGGCTTTAAAGGCCGCAGAGCCACTCATATCGTTGGCGTTTTTTTGCATCAAGATGTCATGCATCGAGGTGGCAGGAAATGCTAGGTTTTGAAAAGGGGTATTGGCCGGTTGAACATCTGCCAGGTTAATGACATCAGGTTGCTGACGCAGCGCTTGTAAGCGCACCATGAAGCTTTCTGGGTCACTTAAACGGTTGGTGGTCACATAATTGCGCCAATTGACGTGAGTGGCCAAAATACCCCATTTACCGGAATTAATCCAAGTACCACTGCCTTGTTGGCGTAGCAAAATTCCTTGGCTCACCAGTTCATTGATGGCACGTTGAATCGTGGAACGGTTAATACCTAATTCTTGTGCTAACTGGCGTTCAGGTGGGAGTTGTTCGCCGGGCAGCAATTCACCCTGTGCAATGCCTTGTAGAATTAAGCCAATGAGTTTTAAATAAACAGGTTTTTTATCGTTTGGGAGTTGCCAACGCATGATGTGATCCTCTTAAATTGGTTGGTAAAAAAATAAACCAATTGGTTGTTCTCAGTTCATTCAGCATAACTTAAAATAGAATGAAATTCAAATCACAAGGATTAGAGGAGCATAAATCATGGAAAAAGGGACGACATTGGTTAAGCGCGGGATGGCGCAGATGCAAAAGGGCGGCGTCATTATGGATGTTGCAAACGTTGAACAAGCAAAAATTGCTGAGGCAGCCGGCGCTGTCGCTGTGATGGCTTTGGAACGCGTCCCATCAGATATTCGCGCTGCTGGTGGCGTGGCTCGGATGTCAGATCCAGCCATGATTGAACAAATTATGGCTGCCGTGACGATTCCGGTGATGGCCAAAGCACGTATCGGCCATCTGGTCGAAGCGCGCGTGTTGGAAGCCGTTGGCGTCGATTACATTGATGAAAGTGAAGTGCTCACACCAGCAGATGACACTTATCACATTGATAAGACGGCATTTGAAGTCCCATTTGTGTGTGGTTGCCGCGATCTTGGTGAAGCTTTGCGCCGGATTGGTGAAGGCGCCTCGATGTTACGGACTAAGGGGGAACCTGGCACGGGAAACATCATTGAAGCAGTTCGCCACATGGAAAAAGTAAACGAACAAATTGCTCAAGTCCAAGCAGCACAACCCAATCAATTGATGACGATTGCGCGTGATTTGCGGGCACCCTATGATCTCGTGAAATATGTCCATGAAAACGGCAAGTTGCCAGTCATTAACTTTGCTGCGGGCGGTGTGTCAACGCCAGCAGATGCTGCGTTGATGATGAATCTTGGGGCAGATGGGGTCTTTGTGGGTTCAGGCATCTTCCATTCAGAAAATCCTGAAAAATTTGCCAAGGCCATTGTCGCCGCAACAGCACACCCAACGGATTATGCCTTGATTGCTGAAGTTTCAAAAAACATTGGTAAGCCAATGAAGGGGATTGAAATGGCCACATTGTCAGACGACCAAAAGATGGCTAGTCGCGGGGTCTAAGGGGATGACGATGATTGTTGGCGTATTGAATTTACAAGGGGCTGTCAGCGAACATGTTGACATGTTAGCGCAGTGCCAAGTTGAAGCAAAGTTAATCAAGAAAGTCGGCGATTTAACCGGAATCGATGGGATAATTATTCCTGGTGGCGAGAGTACAGTGATTTATAAATTACTTGTACAAGAACAGCTACTCGATCCATTAAAGAAGCTCATTCATGCCGGTTTTCCAGTTTTTGGTACTTGTGCTGGACTGGTGCTTTTGACCCAACCTAAAGCATTTGGTGTGCTAAAGGCAGAAGTGGTGCGTAATGGCTTTGGTCGGCAAAAAGATAGTTTTGAGCAAGCAATTTCAGTGGCTGGATTTGATGCGCCTTTTCACGGCGTTTTCATTCGGGCGCCTTATCTAACAGCTGTTGATGAATCGGTAACGGTTTTAGCTACTATTGATGACGACAAGGTGATCGCGGCGCAATATGAGCATACCTTAGTGACCGCTTTTCACCCAGAATTGACGGGTGATACGCGTTTTCATGAAAAGTTTATTCGCTTGATTGAAAAAAGACAAGATTTTTTCAGTCCAAACGCATAACACAATTGTCATAAAAAGTCACGCATATATTTTATGAAAAAATTGCTTAAATAATTGAATTTTGTCGGGTTGCAATTTGATAGAATACTAGATGAGGCTGTTACGTATTGAAACAGAATACTCAAACTAGGGGTTCCTATACTATACATCGAGCTTAAAATGTGTTTTTAAGTCGGGGAGTGATGAATGGTATAGGTTTTTTTGTGGTTTAAAAATAAAAGGCACCAAAATGAACAGGCGTCACTTCAGGACAGGTTTACGCATCAAAATAACCCAAAGTTCAAGGGTATCAGGACTTTGGGTTATTTTGACCATGATTGGATTGGCACATGTGTGAGTTGGGCAATACGTTGTTGGAATGCCGCTAGCGGTTCAGGGTGCGCATCACTCAACCACACTGAAATAAAGGTAATGAGGACATCAAGCAAGTAGGTGGTTGCGATGGGATTTGGTTGGCATTGGGCAATGAGTTGTTGGTAACGTAGTTTAATAAAGTGCAACCAGGTTTCTCTCAAATAAGGTCGGGTGTATAACAGATGAAGTTTCTCCCGTTCTGCATATAAGCGTGGTGCCATGTATGTTGAAAATGTCGTAATTAAGTCGTCGTGTGCGAGCAGATGAGTTTCAACGATGGGTTTAATTTGTTCATCAACGGACATCATCAATTGATTCACGAGCGCGTCATAATCTGGAAAGTGTTGGTGGATGATTGTGCAAGGGAGATTCGCAAATTGGGCAATGATTTCATAGCTGGGTTGGGTATGTGCACAGTACTTGAGGCTCTCCAAAAAGCCACGCAAGATTTGTTCTTTTTCTTGTGTGGTTTTTTGTATGCTGGTCGGCGTCATGAAAAAATCACTGGGCAGTTGATATTTTTCAATGATAGTCATTAACATGTCAGCAGTAGGTTGGCTTTGCTGTCGTTCCCAACTGGAGACGGCCTGAAAAGAGATGAAGAGTGCATCTGCCAAATCACGTTGGGTAAGCCCTTTAGCTTGTCTTAACAATTTAATTTGATTGCCAATGGTCATAATTTTCTCCAAGCGTTTTGATACGATTTTCGTACAATGATAGTATTGGCAAATGGCTAATATATCATGTCATGGTAGGCATACGAAACTATGGAGAAAATCATGTTGGATCAGACACACTATCGTCAAATGACGGATGAACAATTAAAACAAGTGACTGGTGGGCATCAGCTACCAAAAAACTTATTGACGTTAAGAACGGGTGCACAATTAAGCCGCCGTGCGTTGGCTGAAAAATTAAACGTTTGCACATCAACCATTGCGCGATATGAAGAAGGCAAGCGGGTGCCAGACGTTGACCTCATTATTCAAATGGCGGCCCTGTTTAACACCACTTGTGACCGGATGCTAAAATAATCAGTGCAACTTATCTAGAACCTATTATAGTCGGATTGTGGTAAAAACAGCATGCCGATATGGTATTTGATTAACTGTATAAAATGAGACAACAAACATTCCAATATATTGCCCAAGCTGATGAAATGGGCTGCGGGGTTGCCGCCCTGGCGATGGTGATTTCATATCACGGGGCATGTCCACCGCTGGCAACGTTGCGCCAAATGACGGCAACCGGACCTGATGGGACAACGGCGTATCAGTTATTAACCGCGGCAAAAACACTGCATTTTGATACTGTAGCGCTGCAAGCTAATCAGACACTATTCACACAACCGGACTTACCGCTGCCAATGATTGCCCATATGCGGCAACTCACTGGGGACTATCACTATGTGGTTATTTATGGTCGAACAGCACACACCTTAGACATTGCTGATCCGGATCCTTCTGTTGGACAAATTAGGCTGGGGATCACGGCATTTGCACGTCTTTGGACAGGGGTCGCCTTGTTGTTTACGCCGACATCTGAGACTGCACGCTAACAAAAAGACTGCCTGCTGACAGGCAGTTGGTTTTGGTATGGCGTTATTCACGCATAGCAAGCATGATAATCCCACCAACCATCAGGGTTAAGCCCAAAAGTTGGCTTGGCGTGGGGAGTGCATGACCAAGAAATAGCAAGCTGAGAAGCACGGAAAAGACGACTTCCATGGATTGCGTGGCTTCAACGGCCGCTAAATCTCGCATATTGTGTGCAGCCAGTTGGGTGGCTTTAAAAAAAAGCACGGTGGCAATAACGCCTGAAGAGAGGGCAACAACAAACGTGTTGATTACTTGACCAACATGGGGCAGACCAACCTGATGATACGACGCACCTGCAATTAAAAGCCACACAGGATAAGAGCAGAGTAACATGGCAAGCACTTTTTCAGTTGCGGTCATGGTCGGATCGACCACCGCCATAATTTGACGATTACCAAGCGGGTATGCGACGGCACCAAACATGATCGCGCCAATGGCCAGTAACATTGGCGTGATATGTTGTAAGTGGTAGAGAAACGCGGCAACGGTCAGCAAGACACCTAGTAAAATGACGAACAGCCAAGGCAGGGAGGCCAATGGGATTTTGAGCGCTTGTTTTTGCCCGTTTGGTAATTTGACCTTGATTAATGGTGTCGTTAACACCCCAAAAATGATTGTGAGTTGCCAAGTTGCTGAAATCAGCCAACCTGGCAGATAATTGACGGCCCAACTGAGGGGTAAATAAAACAAGACAAAGCAAACTTGTGACCAGATGAACCAGGCTAACAAGTTTTGTTTGATAAATGATAAGACGCGTGCCAGATTGGACCCCAACCAACGATTTACCACCAACATCATCGGTAACATCCAAAGGTAACGTAAGGCAGCAGTATAACCCCAGTAGCCCTTGGCATTGGCCATGACTTCATTGACAACAAAAGTGATCGAAAAGAAAAAAGCTGCGATAATTCCGATGCTGATGGCTTTTAAACGGTTTGACATCGTATCCTCCAAAAAGTAATTTAGGCGATATAAGCTCATTTTACCAGAGAAAGTCCTGACAACCGGCGATGATGTGAGTGTTGCTACCATGTGATATGAACTTGGTCAGTGATTCTGATAAAAATCACATATTGAACGAATTATCTGATATAATGAAAACATCATCAGTTGATAAAGATACAGATTAGCGTGTCAAAGAAAGTTAGTGGTTGCTGTGAACTAACCCGCTACTGTGGTCGAGTTACACAACATGAAGCAGTATGACGTATGCCGCGATAAGGCGTGATAAGTGGTAGGTCCGATGACTTACAATTTAGGTGGTACCACGGTTAAAACCGTCCTATAGTTCATATAGGGCGGTTTTTGCTATTTTTAATGACAACGAGGGAGAAACAGATGAATTTTATTGAAGATTTGAAATGGCGTGGCGCGTTAAACCAAGTCACAGACGAAGCAGGCCTCCTTGAGGCCATGGCCAATGGCAAAGTAGGGGCCTATGTGGGGACAGATCCCACGGCGGACTCTCTGCATCTTGGTCATTTAATTCCTTTCATGGTGTTAAAGCGTTTCCAAAATGCAGGTGGTAAGGCAGTGATTATTGTTGGTGGGGCAACAGGCGCCATTGGTGATCCACGGCCCACAACTGAACGCCAACTTTTGACCCCTGAACAATTGGCGGAAAATGAAAAAGGGATTACGGCCCAAGTCACTAAGTTATTTGGTGACAATGATACGCGTATCGTCAATAACAATGACTGGCTAGGTCAATTGACATTGACAGACTTTTTGCGTGATTATGGGAAGCTGTTCTCAATTAACGTGATGTTAAAAAAGGATGTTGTGGCATCACGTTTGGAAACAGGTATTTCATTTACAGAATTTACTTACCAAGTGCTACAAGGGATTGATTTTCATGAATTGTGGCGCCGCGAAGACGTGAAGTTGCAAATTGGTGGTTCTGACCAATGGGGGAACATTACGTCAGGGATTGATTTGATTCATTCGCTTGAAGGGAATGCTGCGAAGGCCTTTGGGCTAACAATTCCTTTGATGACGGATTCAACGGGTAAGAAGTTTGGCAAGTCTGAAGGAAACGCGATCTGGTTGGATCCAAAGAAGACATCGCCTTATACTTTCTACCAATTCTGGTTGAATCAAAGTGATGCCGACGTGGTGAAGTACTTGAAGTATTTCACTTTCTTAAGCGTGGATGACATTGAGACCTTGGCTAAGGCCGTTGAAACGAATCCTGGTGATCGTTTGGCACAACGCCGTTTGGCACAAGAAGTGACCAAGTTTGTCCACGGCCAAGACGCTGTTGAAGCAGCAGAGCAATTATCAGCTGCACTATTTAGTGGTGATGTGGCCAACTTGTCTGCGGCACAAATTGCGGATGCCTTTGGTGGTGTGCCTAGTTTTGATTTAACCAGTGAAACCAAGAATGTGGTTGATTTCTTGGTTGATGGTGGGGTTGAAGCCTCAAAGCGTCAAGCACGTGAAGACGTGACCAATGGCGCCATCACGATTAATGGTGAAAAAGTGACCGATGTGGCCGCTGACGTGGATCCTTCAGCACATTACGATGGGCAGTTTGTTTTAGTGCGTCGTGGTAAGAAGAAGTATTTCTTAGGTCAAGTTAAGTAAGAAAAGCACGCTTTTGGCGTGCTTTTCTGTTACAGACAATCAAGATGATACAGAGGAAAGGTGTGGAAATATGAAAATATTGATGTATAACGCGGTACCAGAAGAACGTCCCTTTGTGGCAAATTGGATGGCTAAAACCGGGCACGAGGTCGTGACTTTATCAGAACCACTGACTGTTGACAATGCGGCACAAGCCGCTGAATTTGATGCGGTCAGCACGCAACAAACAACTGCGATGCCGGCACCGGTGTACCAGGTTTTGGCTGAAAACGGCATTAAACAAATTGCTTTGCGGCAGGTGGGTTATGATGTTTTTGATCTCCCAGCGGCGTTTAAGCACCACTTACGGTTGTCCAATGTGGCGGCTTATTCGCCACGGGCGATTGCCGAGTATACGTTAACGCAACTATTCAATATTTTGCGCCACAATAAAAAGTATGATCGCGCCATGGCTACCGGGGATTATACTTGGGCAGCCGGAGGGCAAGCCCGTGAAATTTATCAATTGACAGTTGCGGTCATTGGGGTGGGCCGGATTGGCTCAGCCTTTGCGCAAATGCTGCATGCTTTGGGGGCCAAAGTATTGGGGGTTGATCCAGTTTATCGTGCGCAGAATGAGGCTTTTGTAGAATACACGACATTAGACGATGCGCTGGCGCGAGCTAATGCGATTAGTTTTCACACCCCGCTAAACGATGAGACGCGCAACTTGGCTGATCAAGCCTTTTTTGACAAAGTGCAACCAGGGACGATTTTGTTAAACATGGCGCGGGGTGAAATTGTCGATATGGCAGCACTAGAAGCGAGTTTGACTGCCGGCCAATTATATGGGGCGGCCGTTGACGTCACGCCCAATGAAAATGAATTTATGAACCAAAAGCAAGCGGTCAAGGATTTGCCAGACAACATTCAACGTCTCACGCAATTGGATAATTTTTATTTGTCACCACACATTGCCTTTTATACCAATACGGCGATTAAAAATATGGTTGAAATGGCACTTAATGACGCGGTGATACTCACGCAGGGCGGTTATACAGATAATGAAATCTTGCGTTAAGGGGCGCAGGGGAGTTAATAGAAGAGGACAAAGATATGACAAGTATTAATTTTGAACAGCAAGCGGTTTTTGATGGCTATGCCCAAACGTATGATCAATGGTTTATGGCCAATGCTGGCGTGTTTAAGAGTGAATTAGCGCTTTTGCATACGGTAATTGGTCAAGGGACACATGACAAAATCTTATCCATCGGCTGTGGTAGCGGCTTGTTTGAACAGGCGTTAAAGCAAGTTGGGGTTGATGTCGCTGATGAGGTAGAACCCTCAAAAGACATGGCGGCCATTGCTGAAAAGCGGGGGGTGTCTGTTCAAGTGAGTACGGCAGAAGCAGCACAACTACCAGACGCAGCGTACGATGTGATTTATTTTAACGGGTCGGCTAGTTACATGCAGGATTTAGATATTGCCGTGGCCAACTGTTTACCAGCACTAAAACCAGATGGCCGCTTGATTATCATTGATATTCCGAAAGAAAGTGCTTATGGGTTGCTTTATTTATTAGCCAGTCAGACTGGGGCATATGACGATGAAACGTTGGCTGGTGTCGCACCACAGTCACCCTATCCAGTTACCCTCACAAAACCAGCAATCTGGCGAACAACTGCCGAAAAAACTGCGACCCTAGAACGTTTTGGGTTAACGAAATTGCATTACATGCAAACATTGCGGCAAAATCCTGTATACTCTAATGACGCTGTCGAAGTCCCAGTGGGAGGGTACCAAGCAGGCAGTTATGTGGCGATCATCGCTGAAAAGGCAACAACCAAATGATGGTTGTTTTTTTTTACGGACTGTTTGATAATAGGGAAGATAGGTTAAACGCGTGATTGCAGGGGTGGTTAAATGAAAATTGGTTTTGTTGGGACGGGTGTCATGGGGACAGGCATCATTAATAATTTATTAGCGGCAAAGCATGAAGTGACCGTCTACAACCGGACGCGTGGTAAAGCCGAATCAGTTATTGCCCTAGGGGCAAAGTGGGCAGCCACGCCTGCTGATGTTGCACGCGCGGCGGACATCACGTTTACCATGGTGGGTTATCCGCAAGATGTTATCGATGTGTGGACAGGTCACGATGGCCTATTTTCTGGTGCCAAACCAGGCGATATTTTGGTCGACATGACGACTTCAACACCGCGCCTAGCCGAAGAACTCGCTGAACAAGGGCGTGATTTGGGCGTTGCAGTACTTGATGCCCCAGTTTCTGGCGGCGATATTGGCGCCAAAAATGGCACATTGTCGATTATGGTGGGTGGTGAATTGACAGTTTATGCGCAAGTTTTACCTATTTTTCAAGTGATGGGTGAAAATATTGTGCGAGCTGGTGCTGCGGGCAAAGGCCAACATATGAAAATGAGTAACAACATTGGGGTAGCTGCTACTGTGGTTGGGATGGCAGAATCAATGGCCTATGCACAAGCAGCCGGGCTTAACCTTGATGACGCCTACAATGTCTGGCGGAATGGGGCTGCAGGTTCTTGGTCGGTAACGCATTACATGCCACGTGTTTTAGCTGAAGATTTTACTGCTGGTTTCTATGTGAAACATTTACTTAAAGATTTACGAATTGCGCTCGATGCGGCAGCGGATATGGGAATTGATCTGCCAGGCACGCGACAGGCCGAACGGCTTTTTGATCAATTAAACCAAACACATGGGGATGAAGGCGTCCAAGCTATTGTCAAGCTCTGGGCGGCCTTTGCCGGATAACCCCAGCTGTTTCACGTGAAACGTTGATAAGGTTATGAGATTGGAATAAAACGGGAGAAAACCAATGGCAATAAAAAGAAATATGATATCGGGCATTTTTGTGACGCTCGTCGTCTCGGTTGTGGCTAAAATTTTGGCCGTCTGGTTACCATTTTTGGGTGCCGAAGCGATTGCGATGTTGATTGGGATTGTGCTTGGCAATACGGTATTAAATCATGATAATTTCGCACCGGGGATGAAGTGGGCCGAAAAATATCCGATTGAAATCGGCATTGCGCTCATGGGATTGACGATTACCTTGAAGACGATTGAGAATTTAGGGCTTCATGGGATTTTGTTTATTTTAATTCAAATGGGATTAACCATTGCGATTGTCCTTTGGTTGGGAGGACGACTGTTTAAAGTCTCGGATAAGTCGGCGATGTTAATGGGCGCCGGCAATGCGGTGTGCGGTTCCAGTGCCATTGCTGCCGTCGCCCCAGCGATTGGGGCAACTGATGATCAGCGGCGCACAACCGTGGCAACCGTGAGTTTGACTGGCGTGGTGCTATTACTTTTGCTCCCAGTGGTTGGCCCAATGTTAGTTGGGCAAAACAATTTGTTGCTGGGGGCCTTGGTTGGTGGCGTCGTGCAATCTGTTGGGCAAGTGGTTGGTACTGCGGCATTAATTAATCCGACCGTTGTCACATATGCCACGTTGTTTAAAATGTTACGTGTCATTTTGTTGACGGTTGTGGTGCTGGTATTTGCAAAGATGGCCCAGCGCAAAGATACAACGACCGCAGTGAAAACAAAAGGGGTTAGCATCCCTTGGTTTGTCATCGCTTTCTTGGTATTCTTGCTGATTGTGAGCTTTGTGAAGTTGCCAAGTATCGTGACCAACTCAGCGCATGAAATTGCCGGATTCTTTGGGGTGGTCAACTTAGCTGGGATTGGCTTGAATCTTAAAGTGGCAACGATTCGGAAATCAGGCAGCAAGTTCATGGCATATGGCTTACTCACTGGGGTCGTACAAGTTGTTCTAGCAGTGATCTTGATTAAAATATTGTTCTGATGTTCGGTGAGTAATTATCAAACAGCGCTACGGTTAACGTGGCGCTTTTTTGTTGCAGCAGACCTACAGACGGGTCGGGTAACGCGTGATGATTTGGGTCATGGTTGTTTGCTTTGTCACATGTTTTGTTTTATTATAGTTATTATAAAATGACAAAAATGACATGGACGTGAGAAAATCGCAATCGTTTAAAGTGATCGTCAAAACTTGACGAATGAGAGGACCGAGGGTGCACGACTAGTCACCACTGATCATTAAAAAATTAAACGATACGCGGAGGCCCCTATGTTACCCATTCTTTCAAACATCACCCTGTTGTTGCAGGCGATCGTATCAGCGATTGCTACGATTGCTTGGTTTGGCACCTTATTAGGGGCGCACCGGTTGGCCTTTAGCGCGATATGGCGCTTGGCGCTGACGTTGCTTTTGATTGACGTGGTCCAAGTTTGGTTAATACCAACAACGTATCAAGCCGCTTTTGCCTCGACGTTGACGATTCTCAGCCTGATGTCTGTTGGATTACGCGGGCACGCTGTCGGTCGGCGGCTAGTGGTGTTATTAGATGCCATCTTGAGTACGTTGCTGGCTGCTTGGGTCGTTAACGTGACCGCTGCACTCGAAGCCTGGCTTGCACTTCCAGTACAAACCGCCTATTTTTGTGATTTGTTAGCCAGTGGGCTCACTTTGGTGTTAGCCTTAATACCCTATCGATACCATTTTGAATGGCTGACGGCCAGCTTTTTCCAACAACATCGACAACAGTTATGCTGTTTTTTGAGTATCAGTGTGGTGATTCGGCTTTTAAACGATTACCTGGCGTACTTAATGTTAACGACCGCCTATCAAGGGTCGCTAGTCTGGGAGGCGGCCTCATTGGTGGTGGTGTTGATTATTATTTTGATACCAATCCTGCGTCATCAATATGACCTGTTGGCCTGTAAATTACAACAGCGCGATCGCATGCTGGTAGCAACGCAGCAATACACCAATCAACTTGAAAAGCAGTATTTAGCCTATCGTACTTTCCGACATGATTATAAAAATATTTTAGCGAGCTTAGCTTATGGTATTCAAAATGAGAACATGGCAGATGTTCAATATGCTTATGAATCCGTGGTGAAGACGAGTCAATGGGCCTTGCCACAAGTTGAAGCGTTACAACTGCATTTCATTGCGGATGTTAACTTACGCAGTGCGCTACTGGTCAAGTATCAAGAAGCCACGCGCCATGCCGTTAATTTCACGATTGATATTCAACAGATGTTTGACCCAAAATCATTTGTGGTTGATGTCGATTTTTTTCGGGTGTTTGGCATTTTGCTTGATAATGCCATTGAATCAGCCATGGAGACCCCTGAAAAATTGGTCTCTGTGGTATTCATTGAGTCAGAACAGTTAGCGATTATTAACAGCACGAGACAGCCACTTGATATGACCAAGGCGATGTTACCTAATTATTCGTCAAAAGCAGATCACGCAGGGTTGGGCTTGTATTTTGTCGCCCAGTTTTTGGCGCGACGACAAGATATTGAACTCATCACGATCACTGATAAAACGCAAGTGAGACAAGAATTAACGTTTGGGGTGGCGAGTTGATACATTATTATGTTTTAGAAGACCAGCCCATACAGCAACGCAGAATACAACAAATCATTGGTGTCTGCCGTTTGTTTGATCAGCCAGCCCAGCTTTTGGCAGCGCTACAAGCTGATGAGGATTCCAAAATTATTTTGTTGGATTTAGATTTGCACACCGTTACCGATGCTGGTTTGAGTGTCGCGCAAATGATCCGGACGTTTGATAGCATGTCGCCAATCATTATTGTGAGCACACATACAGAATTATTAGCGGCAAGTTATCGGTATCAAATTGCCGCGTTAGATTTTATTGATAAGTCACAGGCGGATGGGCAGTTTCAATCACGTTTGCGTTCAGCGCTACATGCGGCGACGAATCAACTCGCGCTACACGCCAAAAAAATGCCTGAAATGGTCACGTTGCCTAGTATTCGGCACCACGAAACAGTCGATGTTAACGAGATTATTTATATTGCGAGCAACGCGGGGGCGAGCCATCGCGTCGTGATTCATTGCCAACAGCGACAAATTGATTTGCGTGCCACGATGAAAGCGATGGCAGCATTAAGTGAACAGTTAATTCAAATACACGCCGCTTATATTGTGAACCGCGATAAAATCTGCTGTTTAGATGTTAAAAACCACACCGTGATACTTCAACATCAAATTCGTTTGCCATATTCAAAGAAGTATTTTAAAAAACTCCAAACGTTGTTGCGCTAAACGAGACACATAAGGTGAGTCGCGTTTTTGAAAACAAGGGTAAAACCGACTATAATGGAAATTAGTTTACAAATAAAGTAAGATGCGTTTTCAAACAGCGCTTTGGAGAATATAACTACATGCAAGTTGCAATTATTGGTGCCGGCCCACGTGGCTTGGCTGTCGCAGAGCGGCTGATTAATCTAGCTGAAGAGGCGACGCAGCTAGATATTCAAATTTTTGACCCGCACGCTATTGGGGGGCGGGTGTGGGATCCATTTCTCCCACAAAATCAACAATTCTTGATGAACACGGTGATTGATCAAATTACTTTGTTTAATGATGACTCGATTGAAAATGGCGGCAAACCTTGCCCAGGGCCGAACCTGTTACAGTGGCTAGAGACGCAAGCCCCAGCGTACTTAGCGGCCCATGATCGCTTTGCGCTTGGTTATCGACAAGAGATCGCACGGTTAAAGGCACCGGGCGATTTTGCTTCTCGCGGCGTCATGGGCATTTATGCCGCTTGGTTCTTTGATTGGCTCAAAGCACGTGCTCGCCCAAATCAAACGTTAACATTTACCCAGCAAACCGTGGTGAACGTCACACCCCTTGGTCATAAATTTCAACTGACATTAACTGATGGGGTACAAATGCTGGCTGACCATGTTGTCATGGCATTGGGGCATTCAGATGATTATCTGTCTGATGAAGAAGCAGCATTTGCCATGTTTGCGCAAAAAAATCAACTCAAATATGTGGCACCCACACATCCTGCTGAGGCAGATTTATCGGGATTTGGGCCCTCTGACACCATCATCATCCGAGGCCTTGGTTTAAGTTTTTTTGATTACTTATATGCGTTAACGGTGGGCAAAGGCGGGGCGTTTGTGCGTCAAGCAGATGGTGAGTTGCGCTATCAACCTTCTGGCCATGAGCCACATGTGATTGCTGGTTCGCGTGGTGGGTTCCCGCTGCATGCCCGTGGCGTGAATGAGAAGACGACAAGTGAACTCTACACCCCGAAATTTTTTACGTTACCAGCCTTAGATGCCTTGCGCGCGGCTGGTGGTGGGCAGTTACGATATGTCGACTTTGAAAAACTAATTGTCAAAGAATTAACCTACAAATATCTTTTAAATCAACTTGAAATTGTGCCAAACCGTTTACCTTATGCTCGAGCAGAGGCGTTACGACAGGCATTATTAACAAGTGATGATTTGACAGCAACAGCCAAAAGCTTTGGACTAGATGGGATACCGGTCTTTGATATTGACTTGATTCGCAATCCAGCGCGTGATTTACCCGCGGATGTTGACTATGCGGCTTGGTTTAAGACCTATTTACGTGCAGACATTGCGGATGCCAGATTGGGCAACAAGCATGCCCCCTTTGCCGGCGCGTTTGATATTATGCGTGATATTCGGGATCGTATCCGTTACATTGTGGCACATGATTACTTTAATGCGGATGAATATGAAAAATTCTTACGCCGCTTTAAGCCATTTGATGTCTTGGTTTCTGTCGGCCCACCACTGGAACGGATTGAACAGTTATTAGCATTAATTGAGGCAGGAATTTTTGAAATTACAGCGGCTGATATTCATGTCACAACACAAGATGCGCACTTTATCGCGCGTGATGCACGACAGCAAGTATTTTCTGGCAATGCCTTGGTCGAAGCCCGATTAGGGGCGACAAACATTGCGATTGCCAAAAATCCAATTATTGAAAATCTGCGGCAACAAGGCCTATTCGTTCAGCCAACGCGTACACGGGCTGACGGGTCAACTTATACATTAGGTGCACCCAATGTTGATCGGCAAACATTTGAAGTCATTGATCATGCTGGACAGCCTGTCCCTAATTTGTATCTTTATGGGATCACGCTTGAGGGTATCACGTGGTTTGGTACGGTCATTCCACGACCAGGTGTCAACACGGTCATTTTGCGAGAAGGGGCATGGATTGCGCAGCGCATTTTGACGTATGCGTAACAGATAAGTTATATTTTCAGCCACGTTAATGTGGTAAACTAAGCACAGACGTGATCTCTTTTAGGGCATAAAATAACCAATAGAAGCGGTATATTGAACTTATGGCAAATATTCAGCTGATTGCAACAGATTTAGATGGCACGTTCTTGTCAGATGATAAGACATTTGATAAGACGTTATTTCGGACGGTTTTGACACGTTTAAAAGCGCAAAACATTGCCTTTGCGATCGCAACCGGCGTCCATCAATCCCGGATTAATCGGCTATTGGCGGATTTTTTGACAGATAATTTGGCCTTTGTCACCAATAATGGCGCACGCGTCGTATCAGGTAGCGGACAAGTGCTATATGAGCGAACGATACCCGTGGCCACATTACAAAAAATCGCCACATTAGTCGCAGCATTTTCGCCACAGCCTGATCAAGGTGTTGTGTACTCGACAGATGACACCGCCTATGTCCCACGTGCGTTTGCGCCATTTGTGGCTGATCGTCATATGAAATATTTTCAAAAAATGATTTTATTTGATGATATCAGCGAAATTAAGACACCGATTTTCAAGGTGACGATGAATTGGGAAAATTTCGATGAAATGCGCTTTTACACGGCTGCAAAACAAGCCTTAGGCAATGCAGTACATGTGACAGAGACGGGTACGGGGGCGATTGATATTGTCCCGTCGGGGGTCAATAAGGCAGTTGGGTTACAAGTATTAGCAGATCACCTTGGGATTGAGATGGCCCAAGTTGCGGCATTTGGTGATGGGGGCAATGATATTGAAATGCTTATGCATGTGGGCTATCCGTATGTGATGCCCAACGCGAGTTTAGTGGGAGACTTTTTACCCGTGATAGCAGACAATAATCATGACGGCGTGAGTCAAACAATCCTAGCATTACTAAATCAAAACGCAGGGCATTAATGCCCTGCGTTTTTTTGTGATGCTGTAATAAATGCGAGTTTTTGTTGGAAAATAGGTGTCGTATCGTAATCTGCGGGGCCATGCACGCCATCTGGTAGCCAGAGTGTCTTAGCAACACGTTGCGTGGCGGACTGATAGCAATCAGCGAGTGTCACGCTTTGCAAGTAAGGAACAACGGGGTCTTTTTTGCCCGCAATGAGATATAACGGCGGCATCAGTGTGGTGAAATAGGTTGCGGGGTTGGCTTGTCTAACCAAATCAGGGACACGGTCGGGTGCTTGCTGGTTGAGCATGATCCCTTCAAAAGCTAAACTTGTGCCAGTTTCTGGGAATTTTGGTGTGATGTGTAATTGTTGGAACTGTTGCGTCATGGCACTGACCTGATAAGGACCGTAAAGGGCAATAACAGATTGTATGCGTGGTAGCGTAGCCACTTCTGTTGTTGTTAATGTACCCAAGGCTACGCCAGCTGAAAAGCTTGCTGCGGCAAGCACGGCTAATTGGGCCCCACTGGATTCACCGATGAGCGTGAGTCGGGAAAGATCCAAGTGATAGGTCGCTGCTTGCCGGACTAAAAAATGCAGAGCAGCACTGATATCTGCGAGTTGATTGGGGAATTGGTTAGTTTCGCTCGTGTTGAGGCGATAATTCATACTAATCACGGCAAAACCGGCGTCTAAAAAGCGCAGGCTAGGGTTCAATTTAGCAGATGATTTTTGGCCACGGAGTAACCCACCACCGTATAAATCAAGGATAACAGGATGTACTTGAGGGCCACTTGGCAAATAAAGATCTAATTGTTGCCGGGGGTCGCCACCGTAGCTGATGTCGCGGTGAATCAGCTGCGCAGCATGCGGCACGGTAGCTGGGATGAAGTGATACGGTTGTGCTTTAAATAACATATAATGCCTCGAATTCAATGGGTTTGTTTCTATGATAAAAAACGATTCGGGGGGAGACAAGCTGGCGTTTACAAAATAAAAAAGACCCAACAGGGTCTTAAGGTTAAATATTGGTCAAATGGCCGTGTTGGTCTTTTGCAATCAGATAGTAAACCGTGCCGGCAATTGACCAAGCCCAGACAATATGGCCGAAAAATTCTGAAAAATGTTCATCAAATGGCTGATGCCAAGGGGCTGGGACGGTACCAAAGGCAGGCATCAAAACAACATGCCAAGCCAGCCAGAGAAAGATACCATAAGCAGCACCTTGCCAAAGGCCAATGGCTGGCCAATACTGTGAAACAAAAACATAGAGCACTGCAAATGTAATTGCAAATGAGAAGTGCAGGATTAACGTGAACCAGAAGACTTTCTGGTCTTGAGAGTAGTAGACGAAGGCGTGAACTAACTTGTCTGAAAAGCCAAGTTGTTCAGCCATGTGCTGTGGCGGGTTGGTCATATTACGGGCGATTGTTCGCGGTGGTAAAATGGCTTCCCAGCCAATTTTGACCATCCCGGAAATCATGCCGGCGATCAACCCAAACCAGATGCTTTTACCAATAATTTCAGCCAAACTTGCTTGTGGTTTTTGAAGTGTTAGCATACATCGACTCCTCTTAGCTTAACCTATGCTGTTTGTCGTGTCACGGTGTTAATCAACTTGAATATCATTATTTAAGAAAGGGAACTTTGAGCGGAGGAATGGGGTAACCCATCGATCCAAGCCAATCTTACCGGAATTGAAGCCAGAAATCAACAAGATACCGCCGATTATAATGTAAGTTGGATTCACTGAAACAACACCAGCACCCAGATATGAGAAGTTCATCACGAGAGCAAAGAAGCTTGCGGCAAGGGTTAAAGTACCAAAAATTAAGCCCAAACCAACGAGCAATTCACCCCAAGATACGAGGAAGGAAAAGGCTGCCGTGGCATGCCCATGATTGGTGAAAGTATTCAAAAACCAATCATACCAAGGAAAAGCTTTCGCCCCTGTTGGATCGGTCACGGGGTGCTTGATAGCCCACATAATCAAGCCTGAAGCATCAAAAGGCTTTGGGCCGGTCAGTTTGGCAAAGCCATCTGAAGCCCATTGAAATCCTAAATAAACGCGTAACACTGTCAAAAGCCACATTGCAACCTTTGAATGACGTAACCATGTAATCATAACCGTAATCTCCTTTTTTGTGCCACGAAAAATTCGTGATGTTTATTACAAATAGTAAGTATAAACAGTTTATTGTGAAAAGTCAAACAATTAGGTATCACATTTATCATGTTGATGTGGCGCGGTTTTAAGTCAATGTCAAGATGTGATAAAGAAATGATGCCAATTGTGTCAAACCCATGATTTGTCTCGGTAATTGTTAAAAAAACAAATCCAGAGTTGCTTTGGTAAACATTTGCTGGTATGATAGTTGACAGTGTGTTTAAGCAAAACACGAATAATTTCTATATATACAGAGAGATATATAGTCGGAGGAAAATTAAATGAAGCGTTCAACATTGATTGGTGGCCTTGTCGCCGCTGTGGCAGTTATTGGTATTGGGACTTCGGTCGCAATGAATTCTGGGGCACAGAAGAAGTCGGCTTATTCAGTCGCTTTGGTGACAAGTACCGGTGGTGTCGATGATAAGTCATTCAACCAATCAGCCTGGGCTGGGATTAAGCGTTTCGGCCAAAAAAATGGCTTGAAACAAGGTGAAAATGGGTATTCATATTTCGTGTCAAACGATAATTCGGAAATTAAGTCTAACTTGCAACAAGCGGTTAAAGCGCATTATCAGTTAGTCGTTGGGATTTCGTTTATGGGTGGCCCAGCCATGAACCAAGTGGCTAAAGCGAATCCCAAGACGCATTTTGCCATGGTCGAAGCGACCGTACCTTACAAAAATGCCGTATCAATTATGTTCCACTCAGAGCAATCTTCTTATTTGGCTGGTGTCGCAGCAGCTAAGGCCTCAAAGACTGGCAAAATCGGTTTTGTTGGTGGTGTAAAGGGTGAAGTGATTGAACAATTCGAAGCTGGCTTTAAGGCTGGAGTTTTGGCAACAAATCCAAAAGCAACGTTTGTGTCACAATATGCCAATACCTTTACGGATGCAGCAAAGGGTAAGACCATTGCTGCAGCGATGTATGCAAGCGGTGTCGATGTCATCTTCCAAGCTGCGGGCGCAACAGGTAATGGGGTCTTTTCTGAAGCGAAGGCGGAAAATGAAAACACAACGGCAGACAAGAAGGTTTGGGTTGTTGGCGTTGACATGGACCAAAAGCAAGATGGGGACTATACGACAAAGGATGGTCAGAAGGCGAACTTCACATTAGCATCAGCGATCAAGCGGGTCGATAACGCCATCGAATTGGTCGCTGAACAAGGTCAAAAGGACAAGTTCCCTGGTGGCCAAACAGTGACGTATGGCTTGAAGGAAAAGGGTGTTGATATTGCCCGTGATTCTATGCCTGCGGATGCTTGGGCTGCAACACAAGCGGCAAAGCAACAAATTTTAGATGGGAAAATTACAGTCCCAACAAAGTTAAGCGAAGTTAAATAATGACAAACAGTGCTCAGGCACTGTTTTTTTGTCTGTTTAAACTGTATTTAATCTGTGGTCGTTATAATCAAGTTATTGATAAGCACAACTTAAACTTATTAATTCATAACGCCCCGTATTGGTAGTTGCGACTTTTATTCTCTCTCTCCCAATCTTCTCTTCTCACTCTCAAATATAGTTTAATTCGCATATCACAACCATGCGGGACGTTTATATCAAAGCAGCCAAACGACGGACACGTCGCTTGGCTGCTTTTTTTATGATTTTGCTGGTGAGAGCTTTGTACGTAATTGTTGCCCCAAAATTGGGTAAACCACTAAAACAACGAGCATCGTTGTGATGCAATTAATCAGTGTTGGGAAAAGTGCGGATAAAGTGGCAATCACGGCGGGTTGGAAGGTCATGCCTTTGATCAAGGCCATCACAAAGTTGTGCCCAGTTGTCGTGACCAATTTGGTAGCAATTGCGCTTAAAACAATTAATACTAATTTTGTCGTCGTTGGCTTTAAACGGTAATTTAAAGCCTGAAAAGTCAACATCGCTATACCGCCCACGACAAAAACTTCAAAGAAGTAATATGGGGCATCGAGGACATAATTATGCGTTAGGTCAAATAAGGCCAGCCCCATCCCACCAGCCAATGCCCCACGCTGATAGCCTAATAGTAAGACTGATAATAAGGCAGCGGCGTTACCAAGGTGAACAAATGGTTTACCAATTAAAGCCGGCATCGGGACCTGAATACTCGTGGCGACATAGGTAACCGCCGCAAAGAAAGCGACTAAAACAATAGTTTGTGTGATGAAATCTCTCTTCATAATTTGCCCCCAATAGCAATAACGTGAATATTAAACTCGTAACTCATAGTTTATCACATATAAAGGCGAACATTGTAGCGATATGGGGTGATATTTCGTAAGATTAGTCAATGTTGTTGCAAAAAATGCATTTGACTTCCATATCTGTACTACGTATAATAGTACACGTGGTACAGCGATAAGCTTGTATCAGGGGAAATGAAACACGAATGTCACGTCGCGTTATGGTATACGGCCAAATAAATTAAAGGGAGTACGTGAATGGTACAAATTCAGAGAAGTCAACCATTGTACGAGCAGCTCATGTGGCGAATTAAATCACAAGTTGCATCTGGCGTGCTAAACATTGGTGATAAATTACCATCAGTCAGAGAAATGGCTTTAATTGAGGGATTAAATCCAAATACTGTGGCAAAGGCTTACAAAGCATTAGAGCAGCAACAAGTGATCGCAACTGTGGCAGGCAAAGGGACCTTTATTCGGGGGAATGATGGGTTTGTGACGGATGAACGGCTATTGGCAAGCATTCGCCAGCAATTAGCCGAAGCGGTGATTGATGCGAAGCGGGCGGCTATTTCACGCGCGCAGCTTCATCAATGGCTGGATGCCAGTTACGGCGAAGATCGTGGGGAGGAGAGACACGGACATGACCTTAGTCATTGAAAATATTTCTAAAAAGATTCAACAGCAAGACGTCTTAAAAAATGTCAGTTTTGAACTCAATACAGGTGAAATTGTGGGGCTAGTCGGTCGGAATGGGTCAGGTAAGACGACGCTATTTGATACGATTGCCGGTGAATTATTGCCGGACTTTGGCCGTATTGGCTTAGATGGCCTAGATTACATCAAAACGATTCGGTTACATGAGCAATTGTTTTATGTTGACATGCCGGAAAACTGGTTGCGTTATTATTCGCCAAGAAAAATCAAAGCCATCTTAAAACTGGCGTATCCAAATTTTGATGAACAGTGGTATGACGCAGAAATCAAGCGTTTTGGTTTAAATAATAGTAAGCGGATTCGGACTTACTCCAAAGGCATGCGCGCATTATTTATGATTATTGTGAGTTTTGCGAGTCGTGCGCAGTATGTGTTCTTAGATGAGCCGCTCGATGGGTTAGACGTTTTGATTCGCGATCAAGTCAAACAGTTAATTGTGAATCAAGTGACATCACATCAAACAACCGTATTAATCGCATCGCACAATTTAGTTGATTTGGATACGTTAGTTGATCGCGTGTTGCTTTTGAAAAATCACACGATTGATCGCACATTTGCGATTGAAGAAAATAAAAATATTCGGAAATATCAATTAGCCTATTCTGGTGAAGTATTACCGACATTTTTGCGCGATAGTGGGACGATTATCGCCCAAACAGGGCATGTTGTGACAATTGTTTTCAATGATTTTACGGAAGCACTCGGCATTAAATTGGCTGGTCAAGACTTCAAATTCATCGAAGAGCTCCCCATTGGTAGCGAGGATGTTTTTCGCGCCAGCTTTGCTGAAGAAGCCCATGTTTGGCAGCAAGAATTGGAGGGAACAAAATGAAGCAAGCCATGAAACTTTATGCGCTGATAAAAAAGGATCAACTCATTTTGGCGTTTATCTTGGGTGTCGTACTCATGGGTCTTGAAGTCGGAACGTCTCTTTGGCAAAATAAGGTGTCATATATTGTCAATAGCGGGCTATTACTCATTGGTGGGTGGTTGCTTGTGGGCTTTATATCACTTCTCATGGATCAGTCACGGCGATTGGATATTTGGCTTTACACTCAAAAAATATCACGTGGCCAGTTGTTTATCATCCGTGTCCTCTTAATGGTCGTGGTCCCCATTGTGACAGGTTTTGCCGTAAATACCTTGATATTACTCGCCATTCAACCAGCAGACTTAAGAAATCTGATGCTTACGAGTGCTAATCTTGCCTTGGGTTACTTTTTTATCGCGAGTTTAACAGCAGTGATTTACACCATTATTGGGCCAAATTGGATGAAAGTTGCCGGTTTGTTTTTCACGTTAGCAGTCCTTGTGCAGCCGCTGGAAACGATTGCGTCACTTTGGCACAATGACTTGTTGCCGGATATGGTTGTCACATTGTTGACGAGTATGGTTTTGTTGAGTATTGGTTATTCATTGTCAAAGAAAATTAGTGCAGAAACAACTGATGAGGCAGTACGGGTGCGTTACCTGCGCTGGCCGGTGGTCATTTTTGTTTTTGTGGCAACGAATTTAACCTCGCTGGCCAATCATGTGGGTCAGGTAGATATTAAAGTTGTTGTGAGCACGATGATTGTCCCGATCATTTTGTCGGGATTGACGTTTTTCTTTGTCTTCAGGCCAAAGATAAAATTGACCTGGGATAAGTAGTTGTAGTGATTGGATAGGGGGAAAAGATGGCATTATTAGAAGTTAAAGATGTGAGTAAACAATATGGCCGAAAAAAAGCGATGGATCACGTCAGTTTTGAAGTCGCAGCAGGGCACATTGTGGGGCTGATCGGGCCAAACGGCGCAGGGAAGTCCACAACAATGCGTGCCATTACCGGGCTGATGAGTTACAGTTCAGGGCAAATTACATTTGATGGGCAACCCATTACGTTTAGCAACCATCAGGCCCTGGATAAGATTGGTAATTTAATTGAGTATCCGGCCATTTATCCGAATTTAACGGCGTTGGAACATTTGAAGTTGTATGCGATGGATACCAAAACACCGGCAGACTTTCAAACGCTGATGAAAAAAACACAAATTGATGGTGACAACTTCGGCAAGCGGAAAGCAAAGCAATTCTCTTTGGGGATGAAACAGCGCTTAGGCATTGCCATTGCGTTGATTCGTAATCCTAAATTAGTCATTTTAGATGAGCCGATGAATGGTTTAGATCCGCAATCAGTTCATGATTTACGGGCTTTAATTCGAGAATTGGCGGATGATGGGGTGGCATTTTTGATTTCAAGTCACCTGTTAGATGAATTACAGAAGTTGGTCGATGATGTGGTGATTATTAATCACGGTAAAATCATTGAGACGGCCACGATGACGGCGTTTTTCAGTCATGATAAGACGCGCTGGTTATTTGATACATCAGATAACCGTGCTGCGCTTGATTTAGCCAAGTCACGCGCGTGGGCTGCAACCCTAACGGATGGACACGTTGAAATTGATGGTGCAGATAATCTACAGCAAGTGATCACTGCTTTCAATGATGCAGGGCTAATCATTACAGCGATCCAGACTGTGACGGGCAACTTGGAGAAGTCGTTACTGGATATGTTAGCCAATGATGATAAGGGGGAATAAGTGATGTTAACATTGATGAAACAAGAATATTATAAAGCGGTCAAACAGAGCCGGTTATACATTTGGCTAGCCTTGAGTTTCATTTTCCCGTTGGCCATCATGGCCGTGTTTAAAACCCAACGTTCAGGGGAGAGTGTGGTGGCTTTTGGGCAAGGCACCCTCTACGTCTTTCTTGCCGGAATTATTGTGACGGCTTTAAGCATTTCACAAGAATTTGGTTTTGGGACGATTCGACCACTGCTATCACGGCGTTTTAGCCGGGGTATGATTTTTGCCAGTAAATTATTATTGAATTTGAGTGTTTACTTGGCCTTGTTTGTGGCAGCTTTTCTGGGGACCATGTTGGGTAAGTTGCTGTTTGTCTCACATTTTGATTTAAATCAATCATTTAACGCAATTGGGACGGGCTGGCAAGTGATGGGACTGACATTTATAGCAACCTTATTGCAAATGTTCTTCATTGCAGGCTTAGTTTTGCTCATTACAAATCTGGTGAAAAGTTCTGGGGCAGCCATTGGTCTTGGGGTTGTTATGATTGTGGGGACACCCATTTTGAGTAGTATTTCTGCGATGCTCATCCATGCTGCGCCAATTTTGAAATGGAACCCATTTAACATTTACTTGGGATTGGCCATGCTTGGTATGCCCGGCAGCGCGTATAAAGCTGTCGTGCATTTTTCACAAAATACGGTGCTTAGCGCTTATGTGGTGTATTTGCTGATGATGTACGGTGCAGCGTATCTTATCTTTAAAAAACGGTCAGTTTAAGGCAGATTAATAGAAAAAGGCAACCGACGTATTGGTCGGTTGCCTTTTTATTGGCTTGTTTCACGTGAAACAAATGGGATTAGAAATCGGCGGTATCGGCGTTCAAATGTGTCCCGTTGATCCCCTGTAAGGTATCTAATGTCGCAACTTCTTCGGGCGTCAAGCTGAAATCAAAGACATCAAGATTAGCTTGAATGTAGGCTTCGTGGGTTGATTTTGGTAGCGGCACAAAGCCTTTGTCCAAAGACCAACGAATCAAAATTTGTGGAACTGACTTGTGATACTTCGCGGCTAAATCGGCCACTTGGGGCAAGTCGATGAGCTTACCGGTACCTAATGGCGAATAAGCTTCATCTAGAATGTGATGTGCCTTATCATAGGCCACAAGATCAGCTTGGGCATCCGATGGATTAAGAAAATTTTGGTTCACCATTGGGGCCACTTTTTGTGTTTTAGCCAAGGCTTCCAAATGATGTATTTGGAAATTAGACACACCAATGGCTCTCACTTGACCAGCCGCATAAGCGTCTTCCATGGCACGCCATGTTGCAGCGTTCGCTTGTTCCCATGCTTCTGGCGCTTCCTGTCGCAGAGCTGCGGGATTCGGCCAATGGATGAGGTACAAATCCACGTAATCTAAACCAAGCGTTGTTAAAGATTTTGCTAAGGCGGCTTGGGCTGCTTCATAACTATGCGCATCGTTCCAAAGTTTAGTTGTGATGAATAGCTCATCACGCGCAATACCAGCATCTTTAATCGCACGTCCCACAGAGGCCTCGTTGCCATAAATTGCTGCGGTATCAATGTGACGATAGCCAGCTGCAAGTGCCCATTTAACTGCGTCGTAAGCCACATCACCATCTGCTGATTGCCAAGTGCCAAAGCCAATCACGGGTATTTGAACACCATTGGCTAAAGTGTAAGTGTCTGTTAGTACCATCATCGTTACCTCCATGTTTAACGAGCAGTAACGCACGACCAGTTTTTTGGTTGGTGGGGCGTTACTTTTTGCAAAAGATTTGTATTCACAGGTAGTATAACACTTTTTGAACAGTTGTTCGCATCACGGTTGTGATGTTATTGATCGATGGCTTGAATTTGCTTGAGTTCTGCAAGTTTCCAGCTGACGTAATGTTCACCATTTGGAATGGTTTCTGTGACGTTGATGACGGGCACATGATTGTCTTTAGCTAAGTTAATGATATTTGTGACTGTTGAACTGGTGGTCTGCTTATTATTAACAATGAAGGCAATTTTATGTGACGTGATCGCGTCCTTTAAGGCTGATAGCACAGCTGGGGAAGGATCATTTCCTTCTTCGATGGCCTCAGAAAAGTCTTGATCCATGACTTGATAACCCATTGCCGTCAACATATATTCAAATACTGGCTCGGTTTGTGCGACCACTTGGTGATTCGCCTTTGCCTTAAGTTGGGCGACTAAAGTGGTAATGGGTTGGAGGCTAGCGATATATTTTTTAGCATTGGCCTTGTAATCGGCTTGATGAGCGGGATCTTTTTTGGCCAACAAGTCTGCTAAGTAATTGGCTGTTTTGATCATTGTTTCGGGGTCATTCCACAGATGTGGATTTTGTCCCATCTTATCGTGTAAGACGTTTTCACCGACTTCAACGAGCTGTGAATTGTGGGACGACTTAGCCAATTTTGTGAGCCAAGCATCGTAGCCCAAGCCATTGGCAATCACAATATCTGTGCCATTGACTTTCTTGGCTACAGTCGTTGTCGGTTCATAGTCTTCGGGTGAAATATTGGCACTTTTAATAATTGCACTGGCTGTCCCGTGGCTACCAACCACCGTTTGCGCGAGTTCGGCATAAAAGTCAGTTGAGGTTATAATGCTAATTTTGTCCGTGTGTTTCTTGGTGGTATCGTTGCCTTTGAAGGCAGCAAAACCAACCACAGCAATGATAATAATCGCCATTAAGGCAATAAGTTTTTTCATGATGGTGTATCCTCTAATTGATTAATTTGTTTTAGAAAGTGAATAATTGTGACCTGCTGTTCGTCTGTGAACGTTGCAATAGTCGCATCAATTGCCTGATGAAGTGCTTGGTGAGACTGTTCATGCTGACGTGCCAATTTGATACCAGCTGGCGTCAGTGCATAGTTCACGCTACGTTTGTCGCTTGCATCTGGCGAAGAAAGCACATAGCCGTGTGCGACAAGGTTTTTCACGGCTTTGGTAATCGCAGGCTTAGATAAATTCATTCGATCGGCCAACGTTGCATTGGTCGCGTTTTCTTCCTGTAAGAGCATCAGCAAATGGGCTTGTGTTGCGTTGATTTTTTGCGCGGTGGTTGTTCGGATAAATTCTGAACGTGCCGCGTAAGTTTGGACGAAAGTGTTGAGTTCATTGATGATAGTATTGGATTCTGACATATGCCACCTCGATAGTTTACTAGTTAATTAACCAGTAAACTATATCAAGTAATCGTGACGCTGTCAAGTGCACAGGGGAAAAGAAATTAAACAAGGCCGGTTGCAAGAGAGAGTAGCCAAATTGGCTGTAAGCAGCAAAAAAGGATGACGCTTTAGCGTCATCCTTTTGATTACTTTAATGGGGTTTAACCCTTGAAGACCCAGGCGTCACCATTGTTTGCCAATAGCTTATCAGCCGCTTCTGGACCCATTGAACCAGACTTGTAAGTTTCAAGTGGTGCGTTGTCAGCGGCGTAAACAGCTGAAATCGCGTCAACGAACTTCCAAGCGATGGCTACGCCGTTCCAGTCAGCGAAGTTTGAGCCATCACCATTCATTGTGTCATGAATCATACGTTCGTATGGTTCTGGTGTGTTTTGCTTATCTTCATCTGAAATTGTCCAACCAAGGTCAATTGTCCGAGTGTTGAAATCATCTTCAACTGACTTAGAGTTGATCTTGAAGTCAACGCCGCCCTTAGGATCAATCAAAATTGACAATACAGCTTCTTGAGCTGCTTGTGTTGTGCCAAAGTTGAAAGTACCCGCTTTGAAGACGATATCCACGCGTGTTTGCTTTGCAGCCAAACGCTTACCTGAGCGGACATAGAATGGCACCCCTTCCCAACGAGGCAAATCAAATTGCAATTCACCAGCGATGAACGTGTTGTTCTTTGAGTCAGCAGGCACATCCATTTCTTCAAGATATGGCTTGAAGTCAGCAGTGTCACCGGCACCATATTGGGCGCGCACGAAGTACTTGTTCACTTCTTCTTCGTTGTAAATCTTCAAGGCATTGAAGGCTGCGTTTTTAGCGGCACGAATGTCTTTATCAGTAAATGAATCAGGTTTTTCCATCGCTAGCCAACCAACGATTTGCATCGTGTGGTTTTGGATCATGTCGAGCAAGGCGCCGGCTGTGTCATAGTAACCGGCACGTTCTTCAACACCCAAAACTTCTGACAAAGTCACTTGGACGTTTTTGATGTAATCTTTGTTCCAAGCGGCATCAAAGATTGGGTTACCAAAACGCAAAGCGGCAATATTTTGGACCATTTCTTTACCGAGGTAGTGATCGATACGGAACAATTGGTCGTCGTCAAAGGCGTTTTCCAAGTCACTTTGCAATTCTTCAGCTGTAGCATATGATGTGCCAAAAGGCTTTTCAATCATCAGACGGTTATAACCAGTTGTGGCCAACAAGCCTTCTGACTTCAAATACTTAGCAATTGTGCCAAAGAAGCGGGGGGCAACAGACATATAGAAGATACGGTTGCCATCAATGGCAAACTTTTCAGAAGCTTCTTCAATCGCTGACTTTAAGATGTCATATGATGCGGCATCTGTAACGTCATGGGCACGGTATGAAAAATGTGTAATAAATGCTTCGGCTTGCGTCTTGTCTTCTGTAAAGTCAGCGATTGATTCGCGCACAAGTTGCTTGAATTCATCGTCAGTTAACTCTTGACGTGCTGTCCCAACAATGGCAAAGTGTTCTTGTAGGTAACCTTTCTTGAAGAGGTTAAAAACTGATGGGTAAAGCTTACGCTTTGCCAAATCACCAGTAGCACCGAAAAATGTTACTAACGTCTTGATTTCTGAAACCATGATGTTCCCCTTAATATTATAATTAAATTCATCTACCATTATAACGCAAAATGGGGCGAAAAGTACCAATTTCACAAACAGATTCACTGACACGGGAGGCAGAAAACATGCTCATCAACGAATTCACGCCCAAACAACAACGTATTTTACGGCAATTGGATGTGGGCCAATATGCTGGACACACGCGGATTGCGCATGCGTCAGCACGGGACCCGCATAAAAATTATTATGTGATCCATATTGACGTGAAGTCTAAAACCTGGAAATATCAAAAGGATGAGCCGATTCGGCCATCGGAGGTCGCCGACTTGTTAAAAGCTGGGGGCTTGTTGACAACAAAAATTCGGCATCAATACGTTTTGAATCCGGCTGTGTTTAACCAACCAGTGCGACGGTTCTTGAAACGATGGCAATAGGTCGTTACGTCAAGTCATAAAAAGCATCAGGGGTAACCTGATGCTTTTTATGTGCCTAGTAGATGTGATTTAAGCCAATAAATCATGCACAAAGTCGGCAAAGGATTTTTCGCCAATTGGCGTTTTCACCACAGTAAAACCATGATAAGACTCAGGATAACGGGCAACGGTGACACGCACATAGGCAGCGACAAGATGTTGGGCAAAGGTTTCAGCTTCGTCACGCAAACTATCAAATTCAGCCGTATGGATAATCGTTGGCGGAAAGCCCATCAGCTCTTCTGTTGTCGCCACAATTGGTGATACCAGCGGATTATGGCGGGTTTTAGCTGTGTCATCTTGTAAATAGAACTGATTCATGAGACGTGATTCATCAATGGCAATCCCTTGGCCATTGGGATAGTTTTTGTCTTCTGGATCCGTGTCTAAATCAAGCACAGGGAAATCAAGCATCAGCTTATCTGCTAGTTTGATCCCTTGGGCTTTAGCTTGGAGTTGGGTCGTCACGGCCAAATTGCCGCCTGCACTATGACCCATTACAATGAAAGGCCGTCCTAGCGGGGCAAAATTACTGAAATGTTCTAGCACATAACCATAGGCGCTAAAGGCTGCATTAACCGCTGCTGGGAAGGGGTGTTCTGGAGCCACGGGATAGTCGACATCAATGACCGTATAGTTCGTGGCAAATACCAACGACTTTGCAAAGGCGAAGTCACCTTGTGTCCAGGGATACATAAAACCAGAGCCGCGGAAATTTAAAATGACGCCTTGACTGGGTAAGTAAGCTGGCGCATAAATATACAATTTAACCGGCGCTTGGTCAGCGATGTTGATGGTTTCTGTTGATTGTATGAGACCAGTTTGGCGTGATTCGGGCAAAGGCACGTCGTAAGCTTCACTGCGTTTGCGTAAAACTTGGGCTTGGGCAAGTAAATCTTCTTGTGTCATCGTATTATCCTTCCGTTATGGTGAGCCAAGTAAAGGCGGTTGCAAGTTGTTGATCCCAGAAATCCCAATCGTGATCACCGGGTAAACTGGTCCACGTATAGCGATCGCCAAAGGTTGTGCGTAGTTGCTGACTGAACGCTAAGTTAGGGGCATACAGTGGGTCTTGTTCACCACAAGCGGTGTAGAGTGCTAGGGGCCATTGCGCCGCATTAAATTGGGCGAGGGCTGCAGACAACGACAAGGGCTTGGCGTGAATATCTTGCCCTTCAAAGACCAAATCAAAATCAGGCATGGCAAAGATATCGCGTTTGTCATAGAAATCTGCCAAATCGACCACCGCAGATAAGGCCACAATCCGGCTGAAATGTTGTGGTTGGTTCAACCCCCATTTTAAGGCGCCATAACCACCCATCGAATTTCCCATGACCACATTGTCTTCGCGAGCAGTGCTAAGTGGGAGCAAAGCGCGTAAACGCTGGGGTAATTCTTGGGTGATAAAGTCCCAATAGCGCCGACCGTGTGCCATATTATTGTAAAAACTGCGATCGACATCCGGCATGATGACCGCGTAACCACTCACTGTGGCATAACGTTCTAAGCCAGTCATACGATACCAATCGGTGGCATCCCCCGATAAGCCATGTAGGAGCCAGACCGTTTTTAATGGTTGGGCATGCAATTTTTCATAGGCGACCGTGCCATCAGATTCGCGCTTTTCCGGCACGATGACGTTAACTTCGGTCATTTTATTGAGCATATTTGAAAAGTAGTGCAAGGTCATAAAAGCCATAATGTTCTCCAGAAGGTGTGATTAAACCGAGACGGGAAGTGTCGGTGCTTTATGTGTGTGATCAGCCAGAAATGCCAGGACAATTGTCTTGGCTGCAGGTGACCAAAAGGCATCCGTGCCATGGTTGCTGCCCTGCATCGTGACAAACTGGTTGGGAATGTTGGCGGCATCGAGTGCATTTTTGAGGATGACACTCTGCTGGAAAGGCACAATCATATCTAATGTGCCATGAAAAATCAAAAACGGTGGCAGCCCAGCGTGCAGATGCGTGACGGGGTCGGCTTGGTGCATTATCTCAGCGGTGGGATCGATGGTTTGGTGGCCGAAATAAGCGCCCACCCAACTGTCAGCGGAGCGATGTTCTTGAATGGAAGGCGCTAAATCTAGGTCTTGTAAGCGGGTTGGCCCGTAAAAATCAATCACCGCTTTAAACGTGCGGTTTTTAGGCGTGGTTCTGAAGAAGGCGGTATCATTTTGGGTCGCGGCCGTCATGACGGCGGTGTAAGCCCCTGATGATTCGCCCCAAAGGATGATTTGGTCGGGATCAATATGATAGTCTTTGGCGTGTGCGACGAGAAAATCAATGGCGGCGTTGACGTCCTGAATCGTGGACGGGAAAGTGCCGCCTTTGTCACTCCCTTGATACGCCACGGCGGCCACAACATAACCTTGTTGGGCAATATCAACGAGGTGGGGTAAATGCAGGCCGATTTCTTGGGTGGCAAAGGCCGAGCCTTGAATCCAAACAATTAAGGGAAATTGCCGCTGATCATTGATGCCAGTTTCTGGGATGTAGACGGGTGGGACTAAAATATCCAGTAGCAAGTCAGGTTGCTGCTCGTCATAGGCAATATTAGTGAAACACATGGGGATTTTGGGTGTGTCGTCACCGGCTAAAACGGTGGCCCCAGGGACAAGTGTCTGGTCTTCAGGGAAATCAGTGACTGAAAACGGGTCAAGATACTGTGGGTGTGTGGACAATGGACTAACCTCCTAATCATTGTTAAGTTTATCGCATTCATAATACGACTTCATAGTAAACGCGTTAGGATAATATGTCAAGCGCAAACCATACAATTATGAGTTCAATTGTTTTATATCATAGTGTATTAAAATAATTTGTGTCATGTTTATGACGTACGCTTGACACAACAAAATAACGCGATTATAATAAAGGCGGTTAAAAATGTAAGCGCTTTCTCAACCCGTTATTGAGGAGGATACTCAAATGGAAAAGAAGTTAACCATTGCAAACAAAGTCGCCTATGGATTCAGTGACTTTGGTAATAATTTGGTGTTTGTCGCCGCGACAAACTATCTGATGTTTTACTATACGGATGTGGCTGGCTTAAGTTTAGCGGCAACCGGTATTTTATTCTTAGTTGTCCGGATTTTTGATGCCTTTGCCGGCCCAATATTTGGCATCTTAGTCGATAAGACGCAGACGCGTTTTGGTAAAGTACGGCCTTGGTTCTTATGGATGGCTGTGCCTTACGCCATTTCAGCCGTGTTACTATTCTCAATTGCATTTTTCCCAGCGAGCACACGGTTGCCGCTGGCTTATGGCACATACGCCATTTTCACGATCTGCTTTGCTGGTTTAGGTACGGCGATCAATGCGATTTTGCCTAGCTTGTCAGCTGATGCCAATGAGCGTGCCTCAGCCAACATGTTCCGTAACGTGTTGGGGCAAACGGGTGGTTTGATTTCAGGTTTGGCGATTCTACCGTTGGTTTCATTGTTTGGTGGCTTAAGTAGTTCTAAGGGCTTTGCGATTGCGATGGGTATTTTCGCGGTGATTCTTGTCATCGCCGAAGTCTTCACATTTACCAATGTCCGAGAAAATGTCACACCAGCACAAGAAAAGCCAGTGCCTTTGCACGACAGTATTAAAGCGTTGCTCCCTAATGGCCCATGGTGGACGATCATTATCACCAACATCATTATCTTCATTGGGGTTGTGGTTAAGAACTCGTCAACGGTTTACTTCTTCAAGTATGTGTTGCACAATGAGGGTATGTCAGCGATTGCCAATTCACTCAGTGCGTTGGCAATGATTATCGGCGCAATTACCATTCCGTTTTTGATTAAGCGCTTCCAAATGCGCACCGTTGTGATTGGTAATCTAGGTATTGCGATTATTGGACAAGGTATCTTGCTCCTTGCGGCGCAACAAGCAACAATTGGCGTGGCCCTTGTTGGGGTGGCTGTCTCGGCCTTTGGTCTTGGCGCTGCCCAGAGTTTAATGTTTGTGATGACTGCAGAAACGGTCGATTTTGGCGAATGGCGCTTTGGCGTCCGGGCCCAAGGGTTGTTGACGTCTGTTTCGGCCATCGAGGCGAGTATCGGTGCCGGACTAGCCGGTGTCATTAACAGTGAAATTTTGGCGCGTTTCCACTTTGTCCCTAATGTGACCCAAACGGCTTCAGGGATTATGGGCATTAACGTCTGCTTTATCTATGGCCCAGCCATCATTGACGCCATTTGTATTATCAGTATTATGTTTTATGGTTTGGATAAAGTCAGTGCTAGGATGCACGCCGATTTGCAGGCAAAGCGCCAAGCTGAATTGAATGAAGGAGTCTTGAATTCATGATTAAATATGTCAACACCACCATTAATGGGTTAACTTTGCGGGGGACAGCGTACGTGCCCGAAGGCATTACTAGTCCAGTGCCGACAGTATTGCTATTTCACGGTTTCGGGGCAGTGCGAGACGAATATTTTTGTTCGTTTGTCCAGATCAGTCGCCAATTGGCGTAGCGGGGGATTGCCGCGATTGCCTTTGATTTTTCTGGTCATGGTGAAAGTGATGGCGATTTTATCGACTTCACGTTTAGTAATGAAGTCTATGAAGGCACACAATTAGTGGCGTTTGTGAAGACATTGGATTTTGTGGATAAGACACGCGTGGGATTGCTAGGCATGAGTCTGGGGAGTGTGGCCGCCAGTATGGTAGCGGGTCGCGTCGGGGATGCGGTGAGTGGCTTATGCCTGTGGTCACCAGCCGCCGTTTTCCAAGATGAAATCGTGAACAATCACACCCTGCAGGGCAAGCCGATTGCCACGGTTGCAGAACAAGGTTATTTTGATTTTAATTCGATGAAGTTAGGGCCAGGATTTTTTGAGGACGTCAAAACTATTGCCATTTACCCAACAGCAGCGCAGTATCTGGGGCCGGTTAAAATTATTCATGGTGCCGCTGATACGATTGCACCCGTGGCTTATGCGCAAAAATATGTGACCGCTTATCAACAGCCCGTTGATTTGACGGTTGTGCCGGGTGCAGATCATAGTTGGGGGGATGTGCCAACTCGGGCATTATTATTTGACGCAACGTTGGCGTTTTTTGATAAACTATATAAATAGAAAAGAGTCAACGGAACCGAGGGTCGATAAATTGGGTTATACGTTAAAAGATGTGGCTGAACGCGCCGGCGTTTCGCTGACAACAGTGTCACGTGTGATTAACAAGCGTGGTTATTTCTCTGAGCAAACAGAATCACGCATTTATGCGGCGATGCAGGCATTAAATTATCAGCCCAATTCAGTCGCGCGGTCGCTGTCAGGGAAAAAAACCAAGTTAATTGGGGTCATTTTAACGAATACGCAAAATCCATTTAATGCCGAATTACTTGAAAAAATTGAGGCCGAGTTATTTGAACGGTCTTATAAAGTCATTATTGCCAATAGTTTAGATAATCCGGAAAAAGAGCGCGCCTATATTAGTATGCTCCAATCAAATCAAGTGGATGGCTTGATTACGGCGTCTCACAATATGATTATTGATGCCTATCACGACTTGAATTTACCGGTGGTATCACTTGACCGCTACTTTGGGCCACATATTCCAACCGTTAGTTCTGATAATTTCTCGGGCGGACAACTGGCCGCCCAAAACCTGATTGCGGGTGGCGCTAAGCGTTTATTGGTGTTCTCTGGCGAAATTCACGATACCAACCCGACGGTTGATCGCACCAATGGTTTCATGGCGGCGAGCCAAAAAAATGGCCTCACGCCAATCGTTCAAGTGATGCCGAGTGATGCCACAGTGAATTTCCGTAAAATGTTAATCCATCAAGCCATTACCGAACAACAACCCGATGGCATTATGGCCACCGATGATACCACCGCGCTCTTGGTACTGGAAGCCTTGCGCACAATGAATTTACCTGTACCACAAGATGTCCAAGTAGTTGGTTATGATGGGAGTGCGTTTATCTTACAGAGTTTCCCAGAATTATCGACGGTGGTGCAACCGATTGCCGATTTGGCCAAGACATTAGTCGAAGCACTACTCACTAAAATCGATCAGCCAGAACGCTTACAAGAGCGACAGTATATGTTCCCAGTCACATTTCACCGCGGGACGACCACGAAATGATGCAGAAAAAAAAAGCCACGATTCATTGAATCGTGGCTTTTTTGTGTTTGAACAGGTGCTTGGCGTGTCGCCAAAAAGATTGCTTTTTCACAATGAAAATTTTTGTCAACGTAACAGTGAGTATTTTTGGGGACGTTTCACATGTTTCTTCTATATTATGTGTTAAACAGAAATCTGCCCGAAAATGTTTGGCGCTATAAAGCTAAATGAGTAGCCGGGTTGGCGCTAGGAAAAATGCGCTTTTATTGTAAAAAAACGCCTTTATTTGGCGATTTTGGTTGAGATTAATAAAATTTTTAAGCACCTGATGATTTCTCATATGTGGTTTCGAATGAACTATTCGTCAGTAAATCACACTGCTTTTGAAATAATATTTATGTAATAAAAAGGTTATAAAACGTGCATGTGACACTGGATTAAAGATGAATATAAAAATCATTTTAACCAAATAAGCAAATATTTATTTAAATTTTTTAAATATTGCTATTTATTTCACAAAAAAATATACGACGATGCTGCGCTTGTTTTGCGATGTTTAGGTTTATGATAGTTTTCTATTAAAAACACGATGAATTGTAATCAGCGCGACACATATATTTTACAATTCTGTAACGAAGTAGTAGTCTGGAGTCGAAAAAGCAAGCGCTTCCTTTTTCATTTATTTAAAAAATACGTGAATAGGAGCTTTATATTATGATTACTGAACCGGCAATCCAAGTTAATTCTGAAATTGGTACTTTGAAAACAGTATTGTTACATCGACCTGGTGCCGAAATTGAAAATATTACGCCAGATACTATGGGCCGATTGCTATTTGACGATATTCCATTCTTGCAAAATGCACAAAAGGAACATGACTATTTTGCTGAAGTATTGCGACAGCGAGGGGTTGAAACTGTATATATTGAACAATTACTAGAAGAAATTCTTGTGAGCCAAAAGGTTAAGGATGAGTTCTTGACCCGTTACTTAACAGAACATCATTATATTAACGATGCAATGCGTGATATTAAAGAATATCTGAATGGCTTATCAAACCATGATCTAGTCGCGACAATTTATGCAGGATTACGTCGAGATTTAGTTGATTTTAAACATCCTAACCTACACGATGTTGCTGGGTCAGATGCTGAGAGCCCATTCTTGATGGATCCATTGCCAAACGCCTATTTCACACGTGATCCGCAGGCTATGATGGGCAATGGGTTAACAATTAATCATATGACCTTTGAAGCACGTCGCCCAGAATCTTTGATCACGGAATTTGTGATGAAATATCATCCACGTTTTGCTGGTAAGGTTGATGTCTGGTTGAATCGTAACTCGGATGCGCGAATGGAGGGTGGCGACGAGTTGGTGTTAAATGCGCATACATTAGCAATTGGTGTGTCACAACGCACATCAAGTCGTGCAATTCAAGCTTTAGCAGAAGAACTCTTTACCAATACAGATAGTCATTTTGATACAATTATTGCCGTCGAAATTCCGCATAATCATGCAATGATGCACTTAGACACTGTCTTTACCATGGTTAATTATGATCAATTTACTGTTTTCCCTGGCATCATGGATGATGAAGGGAAGATGAATATCAATATTTTGCGTGCGACTAGCAATGGGAAAATTTCGATGGCGCATCGCGACAATTTGAAAAAAACGTTGAAAGAAGTGTTGAATTTAGACGATATCGATTTGATTGAAACAGGGGATGCTGATCCAATCATATCTCCGCGGGAACAATGGAATGACGGGTCAAATAATTTGACAATTACACCTGGTGAAGTGGTGACCTACGATCGTAACTATGTTTCGATTAAGTTGATGCGAGAACATGGCATTAAGGTTGATGAAATTAAGTCGAGTGAGTTAGCACGTGGTCGTGGTGGTGGTCGTTGCATGTCACAACCAATCTGGCGTGAAAATATTTAACTAAAAGAAGGATAAATAAATGACAAATTATAATGTATTGCGTGGCATGAATGGCCGCTCTTTCTTAAAGGAGATTGACTTTAAACCTGAAGAATTACATGAGTTAATCAATTTAAGTATTGATTTACGAGATGAGCTTGAATTGCAAAAAAAGGGCGGTGCGCCGGTGACTAAGTATTTGCATGATAAAAATATTATTTTGTTATTTGCAAAAACATCGACTCGGACACGTTTATCCTTTGAATTTGGTGGGGACGAATTAGGTGCGCATACAGTCTATATTGATCCAACTTCGAGTCAGTTTGGGAAAAAAGAGTCTGTTGCTGATTCTGCACGTGTATTCGCTGGCATGGCTGATGGGATTGAATATCGCGGATTTGCGCAATCGGATATGGAATTAATGTCCAAAAATGCCGTTGACACAAAGGGGCGTCATAAACCTGTATGGAACGGGCTTACAGACGAATGGCATCCTACGCAAATGATTGCCGATTTTATGACGGTAAAGGAAGAATTTGGGCACCTTGGAAATGATATTACGTTAACGTTTGTTGGTGACGGACGCAATAATGTCGCGCACTCATTGCTTGTTGCAGGGACGATGTTGGGTGTGAATGTACACATCGTTTCACCAAAAGCGCTGCAACCAGCAAGTGATGTGGTAAAAATAGCGACAGACTACGCTAAAGAAACTGGGGCAAAACCACTCATTACAAGTGATATTGCGGAAGGTGTTAAAAATTCGAATGTGATTTATGGTGATGTTTGGGTTTCAATGGGCGAGGATAATTGGGCGGAGCGGCTCGACCTGTTAAAAGCGTATCAAATTAATTCTGATTTGATGGCTATGACTGGTCGCGATGATACCATTTTGATGCATTGCTTACCTGCTTATCACGATATGAACACAACGATGGCTGAAAATGCACATTCTAAATTCCCAAATGTCGTTGGCGAACAAGGCATTGAAGTAACTAATGAAGTATTTGAAGGGCCACAAGGTCGTCAATTTGAAGAAGCAGAAAATAGGAAACATTCGATCAAGGCTATTATGGTCGCGACGTTAGGCGACGTGACAATGTACCCAAAACCATAAATTTTAATAATATAAAAATAAGTAATCAAAAGAAGGTGAGTCCCCATGACATGGGTCACTTTCTTTTGATGATTAGGAGTAATAACAATGAGTGAGAATAGCACTGTAGCGCTAAAAAAATTAGGCCTACCGGCCTTAATTAGTGGGGTTGTCACGAGCTGCTTGGGATCCGGAATTTTTAATGTTTCTTCAACCCTTGCACAAGGAAGTACGGTTGGTGTCAGTATTGTTTCGTGGGTTTTCGTTATGGTGGGCATTGGTTCACTTTCGTGGGTGTTTACCAATCTATCACGATCATATCCAGAACTCACAGGGGTTACTGATTATGCGTATCAGGGTAGTGGTAAATTAGCGGCAGCTAGTTCCGGAATTTCATATTTTGTCAGTGGTTTTTGTGGTAATTTGGCTTTCTTAATTATGCTAGCGCAATCTTTTAGTATCTTTTCGAGATATGTGCCCTATTTACATCATTTTGAACAAGGCAATAGCCCACAAACATTAATTTTCATTTCTTTATTTTCTTGGATACTCACTTTTTCGGTTATCAAATTTGGTGCAGAAAAAGTTGCGGGCTTTAATACAATTGTCACGATATTTAAAGTCGGCGCGTTAGCGGTATTTATCATCTTTGGTGTGATTTTATTTCAATCTGGTATCTTTACCGCACACTTTTGGCAGCGTATTAGTGATAATTCTGGCACGCTAACGTTTAGTAAAATGACGTTCAATAGTTTTATGGGGCAGTTTGGGTCAGGCTTATTTTCGATGATTTTCTTATTTGTTGGTATTGAGTCGGCTTCAATGCTTGGCAATCGTGCTGAGAAAAAATCGGATGTCGGTAAAGCGACTATGCTTGGCACAATTGTTTTGTTCTTTCTTTATTTTGTGATTTCGATGTTACCCTTTGGTATGTTGAGCCAACAGCAACTAGCGACATTAAAACAGCCAGGGTTAGTTTATGTTGTTGAGACGACAGTTGGTCCAATTGGTGGTGCTTTGATGAGTATTGCTTTGATTATTACCTTGCTGGGTGCATTGTTAAGTTGGTTTTTGCTACCAGTTGAACCGCTACAAAGGCTAGCCGAACAAGGTATATTCCCAAAGTGGATGGGAAACACGAACAAGGTGGGGTCACCTGTAGGGAGTTTGATTTTTACTCAAATTCTGTTGCAAGCTTTGATTGCTAGTTTAATCTTCACGAACTCAGCTTATGAATTTTCATTAAGCTTGTGTACTGTGACAATTGTCATTAGTTATTTTTTCGTTGGTGTTTTTCAATTTAAAGTGGGGCTTTCAAAACGAGATTCTAAAATTATAATTCCTGGGTTAATCGTCATTTTGTTTGAGATAATTGCGGTGGCCGTATCGGGATTACACTATTTAGCCTTAAGTACACTAGTATTAGTGCTTGGGTTTATCTTTTATACGTATACAGTCGGTTTGAAAAATATTAAAAAAAGTGAATGGCTCATGATTGCGATCACGACTATTATTGCTGTCGGCACAATCATCGCTTTGCTAACTGGCATGATGTCAATTCAATAGGAAATAAAAGGAGGTATGACGATGTCATCAAGAGTTATTTTTGCTTTGGGAGGCAATGCGATTTTAACCAAAGACGCCTCAGCTCAAGCGCAACAAAATGCAATAAAAACAACGGCGGAAAAACTAGCAAATTACATCAAAGTAAATCCTGAAACTCAGGTAGTTATTACACATGGCAATGGGCCACAAGTTGGCAACTTATTATTGCAAGAAGCTTTGGGGTCATCTGAAGATAATCCAGCAATGCCATTAGATGCTGTTGGGGCAATGACTCAGGGGCAAATCGGTCTTTGGATGGATAACGCATTAAATGCGGCCCTACCGGATAAAAAAATTGCGACGATTATTACACGCACCATCGTCGATAAAAAAGATCAAGCATTTAAAAATCCAACCAAACCAATTGGCATGTTCTACACAAAAGAAGAGTTGGGAAACTTAAGGAAAGAACATCCAAACTGGATAATTAAAGAAGACGCAGGCCGTGGCTACCGGCGTGTGGTGCCTTCTCCAAAGCCTATTAGTATTTTAGAAACTGAATCAATTAAGTCCTTAGTTGATTCAGGGACCGTACTTGTTGCAGGTGGGGGAGGCGGTATTCCTGTTGTTCAAAATGGGGAACAATACTCGGGTGTTGAAGCTGTAATTGATAAAGACTTTACTGCTGCGAAATTAGCAGAGGTGATAGACGCTGATGAACTAGTCATTTTGACAGCTGTTGATATGGCCTATATTAATTACGGGACCCCCGCAGAACAACCGTTGCATGAATTGACCGTTGAAACAGCGCAAAAATATGTCGATGAGAATGAATTCGCAGAAGGCTCAATGAAACCTAAGATTCTAGCATTGATGTCGTTTGTTGAAAAAACAGGCAAAAAAGCTATTATGACGAGCTTAGATAATATTTCAGACTATAAGAAAAATGGCCGAGCTACCATTATTTGTCCTAATTGATACGCAACATAAAGTATGTTAATTGAAGAATCAGGTATGGCTCGCTGGCGCATCTATTGACACGTCAGAGGATGCATAGTACACTAGGACTACTTGAAATTAGCACTTATTTGAGTAGGATAAACATTCGGCGTGAAGAGAAGCAGTGGTTGGTGAAAACTGCACAGGTGTTGCTATCCGAAATACAGCTATCGATTTAAGCGTGGCAGCACCATGTTATCAAATGCCAAAGTGATGCGTTTTTTAACGCGTAAGCTGGGTGGTACCACGGATTTTTAATTGTCGATTCGTCCCTTCTGTCAAAGTGACAGCAGGGACTTTTTTTATTGAAAAAAACATCAGAAAACTGATGGCGACAGGAGAAAAAATATGGCAAAACAACTGGGTACCAAGTTGTCAGCGTTTTTATTATTGGGAACCGTGATGATTTTGGCGGTGGGCGTGATAGGCTTTGACTTGATGCCGATTGCCCCAATTTTGGCGGTGATTGGCTTAATCATGGTGGTGGCACGCTTGCGC
Organism: Leuconostoc holzapfelii; assembly: GCF_012396485.1. Lineage (GTDB taxonomy): Bacteria > Bacillota > Bacilli > Lactobacillales > Lactobacillaceae > Leuconostoc > Leuconostoc holzapfelii. The sequence continues at coordinate 149,424 of NZ_JAAXPO010000004.1, read as the reverse complement.
GGCGTGTCATGGCAAACAAGCCAACGGGAACTGGTGAAGGGGATTGAATCAGGGCTGACACCATTATTCCTTTTCCTATTGATTGGGGCATTAATTGCACTGTGGCTGGCGACTGGCGTGATTCCCACGATGATTTGGGCGGGCTTTAAAATTTTAACCCCGGCGTTTTTCTTGCCCACAGCGTTTGTTACGACATCGCTGGTGGGGGCTTTGATTGGTAGTGCCTTTACGACGTTGTCCACAGTTGGCGTCTCGCTGATGGGTGTGGGGACATTGATGGGGATGAATCCAGCGATTGTGGCCGGTATTGTCTTATCAGGGGCTATTTTTGGCGATAAAAGTTCGCCCTTATCAGAATCAACGAATTTGGCCAGTGCCATTTCGGAAACAGATCTTTTTGCGCACATTAAAAATTTGATGTGGACGACTTTACCAGCATGGGGTGTGACATTTATCGTGAGCGTGGTTTTAAGTGCTGGGCATCAATCGGATGCACAGGCAACACAAAAGATTGCCGCGTTATTACCTTTGCTGCAACCAACCTGGTGGGCGCTCGTGCCTCTGGCTTTGCTTGTGGTGACGGCTTGGTACAAAATACCAGCTATTCCAGCATTAACATTGAATATTTTATTGTCGAGTGCTGCTTTTTTACTGCATCATAGTGTGCCAGCTTGGGCGACATTGGTGGTGGCTGGTTTTAAAACAACACAAACCAACCCAACACTGATGGCCCTGCTTAATCGTGGCGGCATGGCGGCCATGATGGAGACCATCATGATGATTATGTTGGCCTTGGGTCTGGGCGGCTTGCTCAGTGGCCTGGGTATTTTACAGGCTGTTATGCAACCGATTGTGTCGCATTTAAACACGCAACGTGCCATTGTTTTGGCAACTTTGCTGACGGGCATTGGGGCGAACTTTTTAGTGGGGGAACAATACTTGGCGACAATCCTGCCAGGGCAGTTATTTAAACGCAGTTTTCAAACTGTCAATCTTTCGCCATTGGCGCTGGGGCGGACGATTGAAGACTCGGGTACGGTGATGAATTATTTGGTGCCATGGGGTGTTGCCGGTGGTTTTGCCGCGCAAACGTTAGGTGTGCCAGTGCTGGCATTTGCGCCCTTTACTTTGTTTGCCTTGCTCTCGCCGGTGATGTCCATTTTATCAGCTGTGACGGGTATTGGGTTAAAACAAGCCGAGGACTCATCTGACAACGCGTGACATAGATTGTGTGTGATACGCATTTTGTTTTGGCCCGTGTGCAAAGGAGGACGTGGTATAATCGAATAAACAAGGCATAACCGATGCGATTTCACCTGGATCAGGGGTCGTATGGGTGATATGGGGGCAAGATATGATTCGTGATATGGTACGTGCAAAACCATTGAGTTGGCTATTGTTTATTTTGGGATCAGACATTTTAACCGCCTATTTACTCAATGTTTTTCACCACCAACATTTCAGTGTGCCACGTGATTATTGGGCAATTTTAAAATTAGTTGGCATGGATCTCATCAGTTTTATTTTTATTATGCTGTTTTTGGATTGGTTACATGTGAAATTCTTTGCTGGACAACCAGAGAACTGGTTTGACAAAACAACTCGGATTGGTGGTAATATTTTAGCCGCCTATTTTGGTTGGTTTAGCGTGTTGTACATCGGGTTTCAGATTGGTGCACGATTTTTGAGTCGTGCTCACCAATTTCAAAGTCCACAGCTGGTTAGTCTCGTCATATTGGCAGGGGTTGCAGCTGGTCTACACTACATGTTCCGACAATATATTCCTTGGTCATTTCAATTAAATCCGTTTTAAACTGACGACAAGACACAAATCACATGTGTCTTTTTTTGTGGAAAAACGGGTAGAATAGAGGGGGAAAGATACGATGTTGTGATCACATGAAGGAGGCGTTAAGATGAAAATATATGCAGTGCGACATGGCCAAACCATTTTTAACTGGTTGGATAAGGTTCAAGGTTGGGCGGATACGCCGCTCACACCAAAAGGGGAAGCGGATGGCCGAGCGGCCGGTGAGCGCTTAAAAAATGTCCATTTTGATGCGGCTTTGTCATCTGATACCTCGCGGGCGATTCACACGGCCGAATTTGTGCTGGCTGAAAACCTACAAACGCCACCCGCGCTCGTCAGCACACCCGAATGGCGGGAATATTTCTTTGGCAGTTTTGAAGGCGGGGGGAACCATGACATGTGGGGTGCTGTGGGGGCAGCGCTTGGCTTGGAAACGGATGATCCCAGCGACATTGCTGAACATGCGGATATGACCACAATTATGGATACCATTTATCAATTGGATCCAAAACACCTTGGTGAAAATGCGGCTGCCTTTTGGCAGCGCATCGACCAAGCGTTAGCGAGTTTACAGGCCAATTATCCCGCTGATGCGACGATTTTGCTCGTTACGCACGGGCAACTGATTGGTAATTTGGCCCAACATTACGGACAATTGATGACCGCACAACGGCCGGAAAACGGCTCGGTGGCTATTTTTGATCTCAACGCTCAGGGCGAGCTGCAGGTCCAAACGTTTAATGACGTGACCACGGTTTTTTAACTGTCCATCACTTGACGCAATAGCTTATAATGGAATTATGCAAAAACCGCGTGAAATTTTAAAAGAAGTCTTTGGTTATGATGATTTTCGTACCGGACAATTAGATATTATTGAAAAAGTCTTAGCGCATAAACATGCGCTCGCTATTATGCCAACTGGTGGTGGGAAATCCATCACCTACCAGCTGCCGGCGGTGATGTTTGAAGGGATTACGTTGGTCGTTTCGCCGTTAATTTCGCTGATGAAAGACCAGGTGGATAGTCTAAATGCAATGGGGATTGACGCGACTTTTTTGAACTCAACTTTGACAGGTCAAGAACAAGCCCAACGGATGTCAGACATTCGGGCTGGTTTTTATAAAATGTTGTATGTGTCACCTGAACGCTTGGAAATTCCGAGTTTTTTTAATTTTGTCCAACAACTCCCAATTGACTTAATTGCCATTGATGAAGCCCATGTCATGTCACAATGGGGGCATGACTTTAGGCCGAGTTATCTCAATATTTTGCCACTCCTGGCCCAAATTCCAGGGCAACCGGCAGTGCTTGGTTTGACGGCGACTGCCACAGATCGTGTGCGTCAAAACTTGCAGCAATTACTGGCTGTGAGTGATGAAGATACGGTGTTAACTGGGTTTGCTCGGGATAATTTGGCCCTTAAAATTGCTCATCAAGTGGATAAGCGCCAGTATGTCCAAGACTACTTGCGCGCTAATACTGGGAAAAGTGGGATTATTTATGCGGCAACGCGTAAGCAAGTTGACGAATTGTATGATGCATTGGCCAAAAAAGGCGTGAAAGTTGGCCGTTATCATGCTGGGTTACCAGAAAAAGAACGGCAAGCGATGCAAGAAGCCTTTTTATATGACGACGTGCAAGTGATTGTTGCCACCAATGCGTTTGGTATGGGGATTAACAAACCAGATGTCCGATTTGTTATCCATTATGCTGTGCCAGGCAACATTGAGGCGTATTACCAAGAAATCGGTCGTGCTGGTCGTGACGGTCTGCCGTCGGAAGCCATCTTATTATATGCGCCACAAGATATTCATTTACAAGAATTTTTTGTACAAAAATCTGAAGGCACCGAGGCGCATAAACAAAACGAATACAATAAAATCCGGGAAATGAATGCGTATGCTAACACAGAGACGTGCCTGCCACGTTATCTCCTGGGTTATTTTGGTGAGCTGGTGACCCAAGATTGTGGGCAGTGCTCGAACTGTTTGGATGCGCGCGAGCGGGTGGATGTGACAACCGATGCTCAGCGCGTCTTGGCCAATGTCGTGCGGATGAACCAAAGCTTTGGGAAAACGTTAGTGGCTAAAGTGCTCAAAGGCTCACGGGATGCCAGTGTGCAAAAGTATGCCCATTTGCTGACGTTACCCACATTTGGCTTGATGAAAGAGCGGACCATTAAAGATATTAGCCGCTTTATTGATTATTTGACGGCGGATGGGTATTTGCGGATTGACGGCGGTGAATTTCCTGTCTTAAAGCTAACTGATCGTGGGCTACAGGTCTTGAAGGGGCAAATAAAAGTGACCAAGCGTGTTAATCAGCAAGTCATTGCCCAACGACAAATCAACGTGGCGACGGCTGGTTTAAAGTTATCCGATGCGGACAATCAGTTATTTGCCCGACTAAAAACAAAACGTTTAGCGCTTGCACGTGAAGCGGGTTTGCCGCCGTTTATGATTTTCTCGGATAAAACGTTGATGAACATGGCTGTCTTACGGCCAAAAACTGCGACAGAATTTTTAGCGATCTCTGGTGTGGGCGAGAAAAAATTTGAAATTTACCACGAGGAATTTGCGGCTGTGTTAGCGGGCCGCGACTGAGTGGGGACATGCTGAAAACATTTGCTATTGTCTCATTTATCTGATATGATAGTATCTGTTATGGAGAAGTACTCAAGCGGCTGAAGAGGCGCCCTTGCTAAGGGTGTAGACGTGTTAAAGCGTGCGAGGGTTCGAATCCCTTCTTCTCCACTATAACGCATGAAAGTGTTGCATTAAGACTTGAAGTCTTGATGCAACACTTTTTTTGTGCAAAAAAAGCGTACGTATGTGACAATACGTACACTGTTTATGATGGGGTATTTTGCCCATGCCGACTAGGTTAATCGGCTTTTAATTCTTGTGCTGTCGCTGAAGATAGGCTTTCAATCAAATCGATACCATCTGCTTCGGTTGCATTACCATTAGTGAGGACAGCAATGGTGTAGTTACTATCTTTTGTTTGGATATGACCGATAGAATTCACAATCCAACTCGAACCATCGTCTGATTCCAACCAGCCGTTTTTGAGCTGTATGGTGGCGTTGTCAGCGATGCCTTTGCTGATACCCCAAGCTTGATCCGGGCTGACATTAGCCATGAGTTTTAACACATAATGGCGATCTGACTGATTGAGTGGCGATTTTTGACCGTAGGCTAGCGCATTGAGCAATTTGAGTTGGTCCAGTGCCGTTGTCGTGGTGAGCCCCCAAGCATCGGGATCCATTTTGCTTTGCGTCATGTGCAGTGCGCTAAAAAGACTGTCTGGGCTAGTGTAGCCATCTTGATAGGTATTTAACAGTGTTGTGGTAGCGTCATTGTCTGAATCAACGATCATATTCTCAGCAAGCGATTTTTCAGTTGGTGAGAGTGAGGTATCATCTGACTGGGTCATGCGCAACAAATTAGCCAACACACTGACTTTGACAATACTTGCGGTAGGATAAGTCACTGATGCGTTATTCGTGTATGTTGTGGTTTGCTTCGTTTTCTCATTATAAACAGCAATGTTCACATCGGAGTCTTGGTGATGTAAAATCGTTTGCCATTGCTGTTTTAGCGCTGAGTCAGGTTGATGTTGTAATCTTTCGGATAACGAGACAATCGGTGACGTAGCAGGATGCTCGGTGTCCATGCTCACCAAGCGATAAACAATTAAAATCCCGAATAAAAGGATGACGGGGACAAGCAATAGGGGGAGTTGATTTTTCTTGGCGTGTTTCATATTTTTCTTAGGGTTTATATCATGTTACAAGGGGGGATTAGTAGGCCTAAATGGCGGCAAGTGACAGTATTTAATGGGACCGCTATTGGTTGTGGTCGCAGTTTTGGGGGTATACTGTTTTATTGTTTGTACTATCTTACCACATTTTGGCACAGTCAACCGATAAGCTTAAATAGTTGGCAAATGATATGGCGACAAGTAGGGCAGATAAATGATAATATCACGCATTGTGACGTCGTGTTTTTTTATGCGACTAAAAGATAGATGATTAACCCCATACCTCTTATTGACACGATGTTTACGTGACCACCCTAATAATTTACAATAGCCAGTTATACTTAGCAATGTGACATGTTGCATTATGATTGTAATGATTGAGGAAAAATGATGAACACAAAAACATGGCTTGGTGCCGTTGCAGCAGTTGTTGTCGTTGGTGGTGGCGCTGTTGCCGTGACGGCCGTGAATGGCAGTCAATCAAAGGACAAAAGTATTGTTGTCTATTCTAACTCGTTTAGTAATGGCCGAGGTGAGTGGATTCAACAACAAGCCGCCAAGGCTGGCTTTAAAATTAAGGAAGTTCAGTTAGGCAGTGGGGATCTGGTCAACCGAGTAGTCGCCGAGAAGAATAAGCCAGTTGCTGATGTGATTTACGGCTCTAATCAGTTTGGTTTTGATGAGTTAGCCAACCAAAAATTGCTTAAACCCTACACGGCCAGTTGGGCAAAAGAGGTGCCAACCAGCCAAATTACCGGTAAAGGTTACTATTATCCGACTGACCAAGAAAAGATTGTGTTAGTTGCGAAACCAAACGTAGCAAAATCAGCACTGCCAACGTCTTGGCAAGCGTTGACGACACCAGCATTTGCTGGCCAATATACGGTGCCAGGCAAGGGCACTTTGGGCAGTGGGACGAATCTGATTGTGATTGCGCAAATCTTATCGCCTTATCGTGATGATCATGGCGACCTGGGCGTCAGTGAAGCTGGCTGGACCGCTTTGGCCAATTATTTCAAAAATGGGGTGCAGTTGAAGCCAAATGAACTTTTTGCCCAGCCAGTCAATGATGACCGGGCTAAAATTGGTTACACCTTTTCGTCTGACTTAGCTAATATTCCAAACACGTTTAAATGGCAACCACAGGTGATCACACCAACAGACGGTGTCCCGGTGGCCACGGAGCAGATTGGCTTGGTGAATAAATCTGGCAACACAAAGACGGCCGAAGCGTTTGCTAACTGGTTTGGTAGTGCCAAAGTGCAGGCAGCTTGGGCGAAAAAGTTCCACATTAATACGCTCAACCAGCAAGCACAAACTTCAGTGCCAGCGTTCCAAAAGCAATTAGCCCAACAAGTTAAAATTCATAATATTGATGTCAACTGGTACAACAAATATATTGATCAGTGGGTTGAGAAAATTAACTTGAATGATTTGAAGTAAGGATAGCCAATGAAATTAGCGTTAAATGATGTCACCATTACGTACGGGACGCACGCAGCAGTGCAACATGTGACGATGGCCATCCCAGAAAAGTCTTTTTTTACCTTGCTCGGCCCATCAGGGAGTGGCAAGTCAACCATTATGCGGGCAATTACTGGCTTTAACACCGTGAGCCAAGGCGAAGTCCAATTAGATGGGCAAAATATCACGCACTTTCCGCCGGAAAAACGGGCGATTGGGATGGTGTTTCAAAATTATGCGTTATTTCCCACGATGCGCGTCTATGACAATATTGCGTATGGGTTACGACTCCAAAAGTTGACGAAACAGGCCATTGATGCGCGTGTTAAAGAAGTGGCCGAGATCGTGCAGTTACCTAGTGATAGTTTGGAAAAGGAGATTTCGGCATTATCTGGTGGGCAACAACAGCGTGTTGCCATCGCCCGTTCATTAGCACCAAACCCTAGTTTATTACTACTTGATGAACCGCTCTCTAACTTAGATGCGCGGTTACGAGTGGCGTTGCGCCGTGAACTCAAACGATTACAGAATTTGCTGCAAATGACGATTATTTACGTCACTCACGATCAAAGTGAAGCATTAACGTTGTCTGATCAGATTGCGGTGGTCAATGAAGGGCGTATTGAACAAATTGGGACACCGCAAGCGATTTACCAAACGCCCGCGACAGCGTTTGTCGCGAACTTTATTGGGGATATTAACCGCTTAGGACCGCAACTTGTGACGAATTTAGCCTTAACACTGGCGCCCCAAGCGCAGGCTTATATTCGGCCAGAACACCTCACCTTAGACTCAGGCGATTTTACAATTTCAGGGGTGGTGCGTGAAGTAGAGTATTTTGGTTCGGGGTATCGTTACACGTTGTTAGCGTTAGATACTGAACTCACACTCATCACAGCACCACAAACGTTGTATGCGATCGGGGCAGCGGTGACGGTTTATTTTAATCGCGGTGATGTGGTGGTTGTAGCAGGAGATGAAAATGCGTCAGAATAAATCGTTTCGCGGGCTACTACCACAAATTGTCGTGGGTTGGTTTTTAGTCACATTTGTGTTGTTACCTAATTTTGGCTTGTTACAGCATGTTTTTTGGTCGGGCACCCAGATCACCTGGGCACCCTTTCACAAAATATTCACCTCAGCGATTGCCATGCACGCGCTAGGCAATTCGCTAATTTTAGGGCTGAGTTTAGCAGTTACTGCTAATCTTATTGGGATTTTTATGGCTTTGGTGGTGAGCTATTTTGACATCAAAGGCGCGCGATGGTTACAAGCCGGCTATTTGACGACGATCATTTACAGTGGGATTGTGGTGGCAACGGGTTATCTTTTTGTTTATGGGCGTACGGGCTTTGTCACCCGATGGCTACAGCAAGTTTGGCCGCATTTGTCGCCTGATTGGTTTACAGGTTTTCCCGCGGTGTTGTTTTTGATGACGTTTGCTGCAACGGCTAATCACATGATGTTTTTAACAACGCGTATTCAACAATTGGATTTTCAAACGATTGAAGCGGCGCGCAGTTTGGGTGCTAATCAATGGCAAATTTTAACCCAAATCGTCTTACCGGCGTTAGTGCCGACTTTGACGACGCTCACCATTATGTTATTTAACACGGGATTGGGGGCGATGTCGGCGCCACTGATTTTGGGTGGGGATCATTTTTCGACGATCACACCGACAATTTTGACCTTTACTGGTAATACGGGTACCTATAATTTGGCTGCGGCATTGTCTTTGTTACTGGGTCTGATGCAGGTGGTCTTACTCTTACTTGGTCGCTGGTTAGATCGTCGCAAAAGATATGCTTTTAAGACGAAAGTGCCGGCCCCGATGCGCAAACAAAAGATTCACCAGCCGTTTGTGAATGGTTTGGTGCATGTTGTGGCATACTTAATCTGGTTGATCTTACTCTTGCCGGTTGGGGCGACAATTATTTTTTCATTGACAAGTGCTACGGCGGTAGCAACCGAGAAACTGGGTCAGTTCACTTGGCAAAACTACGTGACGATATTAACGACGCCGGCGACGTTAAATCCAATCATTACCAGTTTAGTCTATGCTACCCTGAGTGCATTGGCTGCGATTTTGATTGGGTTAGTCGTGGCGCGCGCAGTGACGAGACGCCAGTCAGCTGGCCTGGTTAATCAGACACTGGCAGGTGTGATGTATCTCCCTTGGCTATTGCCAGCACCGCTCATTGCGATTGGGTTAATTACGACTTTTGGTTCAGCGCAACTGCTCGTGGGGAATCAAATTTTAACCGGTGGCCTGAGCTTGTTATTGATTGGTTATACCATTACGCGGTTGCCATTTTCGCTACGGTTTTTAGAAAGTCTATTTTATAGCGTCGATGCTAACACTGAAGAAGCGGCGCAAAGCATGGGCGCACCAGCGTTATATCGATTTGGCACGGTGGTGTTACCGCAAATGAAAGCAGGTGTGTTAGCCATTATGGCCATGAATATTTTGGCGCATCTCTCTGACTATGACTTAAGTGTCTTTTTATTTAGCCCATTAGTGCAACCGTTGGGGGTGGCCATCCGGGCCAATACCGATCCGGCCAACGCGGTATCAGGGGATGGAGCAGTCAACGGCTTAGTGGCCAATTTGATTTACAGCGTCATTTTGATGGTCATTGGGGCAATCTTACTGTTGGTCCTGCGGCGTCAGTCTCATCAGATGACATCAAACACATTTTAAATAATCGTTTGACAAATAAAAATATTATGTTAGTATTAACCTGTAATTAAATATATAAATATCTGGGGTGCCAACAGGAAACATCGTTGGCTGAGAAATACCCATTGGACCTGATCAGATTAGAATCTGCGTAGGAAGATATGATTAATAATCGTTTGTATTATTAAGCTGTTTTTTCGCGTGCATTTTAACGTGGGGAACAGCTTTTTTTGTTGCCTAGTGAGGGTGGAAAGGGCACATTATGGTGCAGCGAAACATTGATTACCGACTTTATTTAGTCACGGATCGCTATGATTATTCAGACGATAAGTTTTTGGCTATTATAGCGACCGCTTGTGCCAATGGCGTGACCTTGGTGGAATTGCGCGAAAAATCTGTGAGTTCGCGACGATATTTTGAGTTAGCCGTTGCTGTTAAACAAGTGACGGACCGTTATGATGTGCCACTTATTATCGATGACCGTGTGGACATTTGTCTTGCGGTTGGCGCAGATGGCGTGCATGTCGGCGATAGTGATTTACCTGTTGATGTTGTTCGGCAACTGATCGGACCGGATCGGATATTAGGTGTTTCTGTCAAGGACACCACTCGGGCCAAAGAAGCCCTGGCTCAGGGGGCAGATTATTTTGGCACAGGAGCGATCTATCCCACGAAAACAAAAGTCATCACGAAGCATACGAGTCTGGCAACCCTTCAAGCAATTGCCCAAGCAGTTCCGATTCCAGTGAATGCTATTGGTGGCATCAAAACCCACAATATCACCAATTTAGCAGGCACGGGCATTGCTGGCGTTTGTGTGGTGAGTGAAATTATGCAGGCAGCCGATGTTGCAAGTAAAGTGAGACAGCTACGACGGGCGGTCGAAATGCTTGTGTGATATGAAGCATGGCTGACAAGATAGTATGTCATCAAGAAAGTAGGAGAAATATGATAACGGTCAATGGTAAACAGACAGACAATCTCGTGGGGCGTACGATTCGTGCGTTATTAGGTGAGTTATCACTTGAAGACACGCGAGTTGTCGTTGAACGCAATGGGCAAATTGTTGCGCGTGACGCCTATGAGACAACGCTACTTGTCGATCAAGATGAAATCGAAGTGATTTCATTTGTCGGTGGGGGTTGAGAGGAAGAAAACATGACAGAGATAAAAATTGACAATGTCGCCGTGACAACGGCAGTCGCAGAAATGAAGCATCGTAATGTCGCCGGTACAGCGCGCTTAGCATCGGCTCATGTGGTGATTGCAGGGGCCGGTGGTTTGGGGTCAAACATTGCGATTGCATTAGCGCGGTCAGGGGTTGGGCATTTGACACTCATTGACTTTGACGTGGTGGATTATACGAATTTGAATCGCCAACAATATAAGGTGAGTCAAGTGGAGATGCCAAAAGTCTTAGCGCTCAAGCAAAACATCTTAGAATTTAATCCGTTTATCACGATTGATACTTTGCAAACGCGGGTGACTTATGACAATGTGGTCACGTTATGCCAATCAGCGGATGTGATGTGTGAGGCATTTGATAATCCTGAGAGTAAAGCGATTCTGCTACAAGCTGCCAGTGATCTACTGCCCGATAAACCACTCGTCATGGGTAATGGCATGGCTGGGTTACATAGTGCGAATACGATTCGCACCAAGCAGATCAGAAATAACGTGTATATTTGCGGGGATGGTGAGAGCCAAGGTGTTGAAGGGCTGATGGCACCACGTGTGATTATTTGTGCGGGGCATCAGGCCAATCTTATTTTACAATTACTAGTTGATCAGGTTCGGATTTAAAAAAGAGGATAAAAATGACAAACGATGATAATTTAATGATTGCCGGACATACGTTTAGTTCGCGGTTCATACTGGGTTCGGGCAAGTATTCTTACGACTTAATCGATGCGGCGATCCATGATGCGGGTGCCCAAATTATTACAATGGCCTTGCGGCGTACCGCAGAAGCAGCCGAAAATATTTTGGATTATATTCCAGCGGGTGTGACCATTTTGCCAAATACTTCCGGGTGTGTTGACGCTAAAGAAGCGGTACGAATGGCTCGGCTTGCTCGGGAATTGAGTGGTAGTTCGTTTATTAAACTCGAAGTCATCCCCGATAAAAAATACTTGATGCCAGATAACTATGAAACGTTAAAAGCCACAGAAATCCTAGCAAACAAAGGTTTTATTGTGATGCCATACATGTTGCCTGATTTAAATGTGGCCCGCCAGTTGGTTGATGCGGGGGCAGCAACGGTCATGCCATTGGGCTCACCCATTGGCACTAATAGAGGGTTAGCCAATAAGGATTTGATTCAAATCTTAATTGATGAAATCTCGGTGCCCGTCATTATTGATGCCGGCATTGGGCGTCCCAGTCAGGCAGCTGAAGCAATGGAAATGGGTGCAGACGCTATTATGGCCAATACTGCAATGGCCACAGCGGGTGATATCCCATTGATGTCAGAAGCCTTTAAGCTCGCCATTGCGGCTGGCCGCAAAGCATATTTGGCAAAACCAGGCCGCGTGTTGTCTGGGGCAGCTGAGCCTTCATCGCCACTGACGGGCATTAGTCGGGTGACGTCATGATGGCAACGCAAAAAGTTGCCAGTTGGCCGAAGGTACTCGCGCTTAATTTTCTCGGTTGGGTCTTTATTTATGCCGATCGGACGGTACTTAATCCTGCGATGCCAAGCATTCAGAAAGTATTTCAGTTAGACAACGTGGCGTTGGGCGCCATTTCCTCGGTTTTTTTTTAACCTACACGCTCACCCAAATTCCATTTTCGCGGTTAGCAGATCGTGTCGCGGCTAAGTGGGTCATTGGCTGGGGGTGTATCTTCTTTGGTGTGGCGACCATATTTTCGGGTTTAGCGAGCACTTTTGGCTACTTTCTGATCTTACGGGCATTGGTTGGGATTGGAGAAGGGACGTTTTATGGGGCGTCATTTGGTTTGTCGTCGCAAGCCATTCCAGAAAAGTATCTCACGCTCGGTCTTGCTGTGATTAATGTGGGGCAAGCGGTAGGGCAAATATTAGGGACGACCTTAGCCAGTATGCTGGTGTTACAATACCACCATGCTTGGGGAGAACCATTTGTCATTGTCGGGATACCGACCGTGCTGGTGGGCTGCTGGTATCTTATCACGCGTTTCAAAACGGCCACGCCTCGCGATGCCACGGCAATTTTTGGCAAAATTGACCGACAAACGTTGTTTCAACCCCGACTGGTTGGTGTGTATGTGATGTTGTTTGCGTCGATTTATGGCCAGATAACGTTGTTGACTTGGCTACCATTATTTTTGACGAATCAGCGCCATTTAACAGGACAAGCGGTGAGCTTGTTGACGATGATAGTCCCGTTGTTGGCTTTGCCGAGTGCTTTAATATTTGCACGACTGAACGACCGCTATCGGCAAACACAACGCCTACTAGGGAGCTTAGTGTGCATTGCTGCGCTGAGTTTAGTTGGGATTGTGTTGGTCAAAGATGCACGTTGGTTAATGGTCACATTAATCATTTATGGCGTAACTGGGAAAATGGCAATTGACCCGTTGTTACTTTATACCGTTAAAAAATATGCCAACCAGCAGCAGTTAGCCACGACATTTGGGGTGTACAATTTTTTTGGCATGTTGGGGTCAATCTTAGCGCCAGTCATCACAGGTTGGTTTATGGATATGACCGGGGATATGTGGCCAGGGTTTTTAGTGGCTGCGTTGCTCCTGATGGTTGGCCTGGGGTGTTTGACAATAGGAATTTTAAATGAGCAGAGACAATCATGACAATGTTATCGCCCTACTTGCCACATTCAAACACTATGGGGAGACTGCGACAGGTGGCCTGACACGATTAGTGTATGATGCCCACTGGTTACAGGCACAGCAAGCATTTATTGTACAGGCAAAAGCCTATGGACTCACCTGTTTTATTGATCCAATGGGTACGGTGTATGCCACGACACCCACACGGAATGCAGATGAACCAGTCATTCTAACAGGGTCACACATGGACACCGTGATTAACGGTGGTGGCCTAGATGGTCAGTATGGTGTTTTAGCTAGCTTGGTGGCTGTCGGTGAATTGTTGGCGCAATACGGCCCACCGCAAAAGCCGCTTGGCGTAGTCGCCTTTTCTGAAGAGGAAGGTTCCCGATTTCCGACAACCTTTTCAGGATCGCGCTGGTTAACGCAGCAATTTAATGGGCAGGACAACAAGCTACGGGATACACAGGGGGTCACTTTTGATGCGGCACGTCAGCAGGCCGTGGCACAGCTTGCCACGCTTGTCCCGATGAGAACTACGCCAATAGCGTTAGCGGCTTATCTTGAGTTGCACATTGAACAGGGCAACATCCTCAATGCGCGGGGGGATGAATTAGGCCTGGTGACGGCGATTGTCGGGCAACGACGGTTGGCAATTACGCTTACTGGTGTCAGCAATCACGCCGGTACAACGCCGATGATTGGTCGTGTTGATGCGGTCGCCCAAGCCGTTGCCTTAATGCATGAGTTGTACCAGCAATTGCCGAAGTTTGACGGGCTACGTTACACCATCGGGCAAATCATGGTTTCGCCGAACACGGCGAACGTGATTGCTGATGCTGTCCAATTTTCGCTTGATATACGGCACGAACAACAAGCGCTTCTTGATGAAGTCACGCGATTTGTCATGGCGCAAGTAGCGGCCGGCGGTGGTAAGGCGTGTCTGACAACTGATATTTCAGCAACACCACTGTCATCGGTCTTACTGGAAAAGGCAGCGCAGACCGCAGCGCAACAGCACGTCCGAGTGCACAAAATGATTTCTGGCGCGGGGCATGATGCGCAAGTGATTGCCCAAAGTGGGGTACCAGTCGCGTTGTTATTTGTACCCAGTGATCAAGGCATTAGTCATGCGCCAGCAGAAGCGACGGCGGACCAACAGTTAATCCAAGGGCAGGCCATTTTACAAGCGTTGTTGTATCAGCTGGGCTACCAGTCGTCGTGAGATTTAGCACCAAAAAAGACACCAAGTGATAGACTTGGTGTCTTTTTAATTGATCTAACTATGATAGATGGCCACTTGTTTGTTGGACCACTTGTGCCGCTAGCTGATTGCCGAGTACCACCGCTGCATCAATGGACCAGCCGCGTTGCAGTCCGGTGAGAACACCGGCACAATGCGTATCTCCAGCACCAATCGTATTGACTACTGGAACAACGGCGCTTGGGAGATGACGTTTGCCAGTCTGATCAAAAATATAGGTGCCATTGGCGCCATCAGTCACCACCACCGGGGTTTGGGTACGTTGGAAAATATCGACCAGTTGGGCATCAAACTGGGTAGCGCTGCTTAAATAGGCCAGTTCATCGCGATTACAATGAATTAATGTGTGTGGTTGTAATAAGCGTGCGAGGATGCTGGGCTGTAAGTACTGAACGCGTGGTGAAGCGTCAAAAAGTAGCACGTGATCGGCAGGTAGCTGTCTTAATGCAGTTAAGATGACATCAGCTGCTGCTGCATTTTCGAGTTCATAGCCACTGAGATAACAGTAGCGATAGTGTGCCATTGTCAATTCTTGGAACCACTCGGCTTGCCAGTGTTGTTCAATGCCTGTCATGGTGACGAAAGCCCGTTCACCGTCTGGTTGTACCAAACACAAGTCCCAACCATTATCTGCGGTGGTTGGTTGACAAAGCAGTGGGATTTGCCGTTGCTTAAAATCTTGCCGAATCTTATCGGCATAAGGGCCTTGCCCGATAGGCGCTAACAAGGTGATGGGAGCGTGTTGGGTCACACCAGCCAGATAGACATTATACGCACAGCCCCCCATGCTGGTGGTGGCTAAATGCCCACTGACATCAGCACCAGCCAGTGGCAGTTGGGGGACATCGATGATGACATCGACAAAGATTGCACCAATCACCAAGATGTTATTTAACACGTCAATTGCGCTCCTTTTTTTGAAAAAGTGAAGCTACGAGGAGCACCACGATAGCGGCCAAACCAGAAACAAAGACCGCCAGACTACTATTATGGGTAAAGATACTATGGGCAAAGGGCCCGCGATAAACACTGTTACTCGTAAATAAGAACCCAAAAATCGTGGCAATCACCCAGGCAGCAATGCCGGCCCAATTATAATGTACTGGGGATGTTGGCTTGAGTAGATTCAAATCATAACCATCTCGTCGGTTTAAAACAGCGTCCGTCAAGAAAATAGCGACCCAGGATGCCAGGCAAATCCCAAGAAAATTCAAGAAAAGTTCAAAGTTTGTCAGAAAGTTGCCGGAAATAAATAAGATATAAACGGCAATCGTCAAAATCACGATACTATGTCCAATGAGGGACCGCTTTTGTGTGAGTTGAATCCCCATAGTTGCTAAATTGATGCGTGCTGACCGAAATGAAACCAGACATTGTGGCACCAATCCACCAGCAGCCACTAAGAAATAAATGGGACCCAACCAGGTGGGCAACGACCCATACATGGCTTGATAGGGGTCATTGGCAGTGGCTAAATGAGGTGAAACTGTACTTAGAAAAATACCGCCAACCATTAAAATAAACAAGGGAATGCCAGCACCAAGGGTTGTTTGCCAAAAAGTCGCAGCCGGCTTGGTTTCGGGTCGGACATAAGCCCCCCAATCAGCAGCAGCCATTGACCAAGAGATACTAGAACCAGCGGCAATAAAAGCCACGGCCGGCAAGAAACCAGCAAGCCAACTCCCGGCAGGCATAGCAAAGACTTTCTGCCAGTCAGAATGCATGAAAAAGAGCGCTAAAATGACCAGGGTAAGTAAACCAAACACCCAACTAATCAGGGTCTGCACGGTGGCTAGCGTGGCTTCTTTTAATGTGCCAGATAGAATCACAAAGCTCGCAAAGATGATGAGACTGATGAGGACAATCAACGGGCTTTTTTTAATCGCTAAGGTCTGAAACATCGTTGTCAGTAGTAAGGTGCCTGTAATCACATTAATGGCTAACCAGCCAATCATATTAAACCAAGCCATCACGTTAGGGATACGATTGCCAAAAACACCAAAGGCTGCACGGCTTAACTTAAAGGTGGTCACGCCTTCGCGCTGCCCCACCACAGCCACCCAACCTGGAATGGCAAAAGTGAGCGCGCCGACGAGTGCAGCTAAAATGAGTTGTACAAAGGATAAGTGGTAGCCGACAATAATGGCCCCGTAGACCACCCCCATGATGCCAATATTGGCTGCGAACCAGTTATAAAATAATTTGCCAGAAGTCAGCGTCTTGTCAGATGTTGGGATTTTGATATCTGCTGTTGTCATGATTTTGTTGCGTCTCCTTGTGATGGTTTGGTTGATGCCTGAAAGTGGCCGATGTGTGCCGCAAGGGCATGAATATCATATTCAAAATTATGTGCATCGATGACGACTGGCCATTCAGGTGGGATACTGGTGTAACCATATTTGGCGCCACAAATGGCCGTTGCCATCGCCCCAATCGTATCTGTATCACCACCCAAATTCGCACAGAGGTAGGCACATTTTTTAACATCTTGGGCATAATAAGCGATGGCAACGGCAGCTGGAATACTCTCAGAAGCCATTGTCCCGGTGCCAATAATGGTGTAGATGGCTGTACTAAAGCGCTGGTCATCATTGGCATATTGCCGGGCGAAGCGCAGACCGAGTTGTAAACGCGCATTATTGTCGGCGGCCCAAGTTGGCGCACCCAATAATTTACCTTGCGCGCTGGCTTGCATGGCAAATTGCATGATATCGTCCCATGCATAATCCGCCATCGCCGCGGTGACGGCACCAGCAATCATGGCTGCGCCGCTGATGGCAACGTCACTCGCATGTGTCACTCGAGTAATTTGTGCCACCATGGCCACCAATTGGTCTAAGTCATTTGGTGTATAGCAGGCCCCAATGGGGGCAATTCGCATCCCACAGCCGTTCGTGATCGCTTGTTGGGTCACGGTATCGGGAGATTGCTTAGCCTGAATTAAGCGTAGCGCTGCTTTAGAACTAGGGCCTAGAATGTTACGTTGCCAAGCATCGGCGCGGTCGGCCCAGTTTAGCAGGTGGTCGGCGATGACTTGTTGATCCGGTTGCCAGTCGGTTGCAATTAAAGCCTCGAGAATGGCAAAAGCTTGCGCAGTGTCATCTGTGTATTCGCCTGCTTGATAATAACGTGCCACGATATTATCCTGTGGCCCATCGAGAAAAGTGGTAATGGGTTGTTTAAAAGTTTGGCGAATACGTTCAATTGGCCATAGTTCACTGGGCATTCCCATCGCATCCCCAATAGCTTGACCGTATAAGGTGCCCAATATTTTATCTTGATTGCTCATTTTTACGCCCCTAGTTGTCTGCTGAATGAATGAGATTAAAACTGATGTCCATGTTGACAACAGTATTTGTGAGGTAGCCCAGAGAAATGGCAGTCACGTTAGACCCACGAAACTGAGGGAGGTTGGATAAGGTGATGCCGCCAGAAGCTTCTGTCTGGATGTTACTTGGGGTTAATGTTGCCCAGTAAGCCGCCGTTTCAGGGGTTTGGTTATCAAACATAATGATGTCAACGTTGGCCGCAATCGCTGCTTGCAATTCGTTTAAGGTGCGGACTTCGACTTCAATACGTTTTGATGGGCCAATGGCAGTTCTCAGTATTTGAACTGCTTCTGGCAGGTCGGTAATGGTGGCCAGATGGTTATCTTTGAGCATGGCCAGATCAAAAAGGCCCATGCGATGATTGACCCCACCGCCACAACGAACGGCATACTTATCAAATAGCCGTAATCCGGGTGCTGTCTTACGTGTATCTAAAATTTGAATTGTGGGGTCGTTCAGTGCGGCCACTGCTTGCTGCGTTGCGGTGGCAATCCCACTCATGCGCTGCATTAAGTTGAGTGCCGTGCGCTCAATTTTTAATAAGTGCGCCACGTCACCAGTGATTGTGGCAAGGGTGGTGCCAGCGGCAACCATTTCACCATCAGCGACTGCTGGCTGGTATACCAAGTCGTCTGTTTCAAGGATTCGGCAAAGGAATGCCGGTAGCGCGATCCCAGCGACAACACCAGCTGTTTTTGCCGTGAACGTGCCGACAACGCGGCGCGGCGTCAAAATACTGTCGGTGAGATCACCGGTACCGACATCTTCTGTTAGAAAGGTGGCTAATTGCTCACGAACAATATCATAGGTCAATGGCATGAGCGTCACCTGAATCAGGGTTGGGAACACCGATAATGAGCACCACAATGGCGATTAAGAGTAGGCCAACAAAAAGACCAAAAACACCACTGATGCCGAATTTCAAATCGAGTAACCATCCCACCATAAAGGGACCAATGGTCGCACCGAGCCGACCAACGGACTGGGCAGCACCCATGGCTGTACCACGAATGGCTTGGGGGAATAAACTGGGGGTGATGGCAATTAAAATACCCCAAGCGCCTAAATCAAAAAATGATAGGCCCGCCCCAGAGATAAGAATCACAGTGGTTTGATTTGCTAAACCAAAGACAAGGCTGGTCACAATGGTGCCAAGAATATAAACCGTGAGCAGCTTTTTCAGGCTGACTTTGGCGATGAGATAAGCAGCTAAGTAGTAGCCAGGTAATTGCGCAATACTCATGGCTAACGTATAGCCTAGTGAATGGACAATTGAGAAACCGCGTAGCACCAACACACTAGGTAACCATAAGAAAATGCCGTAGTAGGTCAGCATGACAATGAACCAAATGAGGCTAACCATCATAAAACGCTTTTTATAATTTGGTGACATTAACGTGCTAAAAGTCGGGGTCACGGTTGGTGTTTTCGCGCTATCATCTGGGAGATGTTGCCGCAAGACGAAGGCGTAGGCCGCTAAGAAAGCTGTCAATATGGCTGCAACACGCCAACCAAAATGCGGAATGACGAGAAAAGCTAGCAGCGAGGCAATAATCCAGCCGTATGCCCAAAAGCTGTCAGCTAGGACCAACATTTTTGAGCGACGTTGTCCAACATTTCGGTCAGCAATGAGCGCTGCTGCTACAGGCAATTCACCCCCTAAACCAATGCCTGTGATGAACCGAATTAGCATAAACCAAGTGATGTTGGGGGCAAAGGCTAAGGCAAAGTTACTGAGCGAGAAGAGGACCAAAGTCCAAGTGAGTACGCGCTTACGGCCAAAGCGGTCTGAAAATTTACCGCACAACAAAGCGCCGATCATCATACCAATCGACGTCACTGCGCCAACAAAGCCGAGTTGGGTTTCGTTAAGCGACCATTGGGTCTTGAGTAGTGGCATCATAAACGACAATAAAGCGACATCCAATGCGTCAATCATCCAGGCGGTGCCGACGATGAGTAACAGACGTTTAGATTTGTCCATGACAAAATCTCCTTCCGTTTAATAAAAGTATTTTTTACTTTTATTAATTAAGGAGAATTGTACACCAGAGTTATGAAAGAAGCAACTGATATTTTTTGGCGGGTCGGCCCGGTTTGTTTTGACTACTTGAGCCAAGTGGTCGGAGCAGCTGTTGGTGGTTCCGTAAAAAATTAGAATTATCTGGTTCTTTTTTACCAAAGCTTTCAAACACATGCCGCGCTAACTTCAGTGTGAATGATGGGCCCAAAATAAGCAAAATTGTCGGCTGATAGTCTAACTTATTAACAATTCGCTGCGTTGCAACGGTGAGAATCCAATTGTGGTCAAATGCGAGGCGTTTAGCCGGATCTTGGTGGGTAATATAGTCGTCAGCAACGAGTGTTTGGAAGGAAAACTCTTGGTAATTAAAGTGAAAAAGCCCCGATTTGTGCTTTTTGAGTGTAAACCATTGGGCATCCAAGGCACCTGGTCCGGGGTGGAGGACAGGTTGCGTGGGCAGAAAGGTCATGTAGCTTAATGAGAGCGCGCGTTCGCCAGGTGAGCGGTTCGGCTCGGTAAAGGTTGCAAGTTGCTCGGCATGAATATTGGGTAAATCAAGGCCTAGTTTTTCTTTGACTAAGCGCAACGTGGCATCGTGGGCACTTTCGTCAACGCGCAACCAAGTTTCGGGTAAAGCCCAAAATTCTTGAAACGGGGTGTCAGCGCGTTTGACGAGCAGTAACTTGATGTCTAAGGTGTCAGGGTCAAAACTCCAAATTACGTTGGTGATGGTAATGCGTGGTTTTTCCAGAGGAATTGTCGTCATAATGGCCGCCTTTTATTTTGAATTTCAAACGAGTGGGTATCTTATTATTTTAACATTTAATCTGGCAGATGATAAACGTCACGCGATCATGCGGTGCATAGATTGTGTGAGTGCCGTGAGAAAACAGCAAGCATGAAACGAGGATTATGCCGATTGATATGGTAAAATTGTAGCAAACCAATGAAGGGGGCATGTTGATGACGCCAGGGGGGGCCTTAGCTGATTTTTTTAAGCAATATACAAATTTTCGAGGGACGAGTTCCCGCAGTGCATTTAATTGGGTTGTCTGGTTTTGGGGGATGATGTATCTGACCATGGCCATTGTGATTGTCGCAGTGGCTGGTTTGGGTGCTTTTTTTGGGAAACAAGCCGCAATCCATACGGAAACCAAAGCCGTGGAAATGGCTACGATGTTGGTTGTGATGATTTCATTTTTCTTGTCGGCGATGGTGATTATCCCAACATTTGCTTTAAATACGCGGCGGATGCACGATATGGGGTATTCTGGTTGGTGGCAAATCGGCCCGTTTAGTGTGAACTTGTTATTTTCTAACTTGCCGATGCTATATCATATGCGCTTGAAAACTTTGGCTTGGACATGGTGGGTGCCGATTGCTGTGAGCTTTTTGTTCGCCTTTTGGCTTTCGGTGACGAAATCCAGTCATAGTAATCGTTATCGATAAGATAAAAAGCAGACAGTCGCGACTGTCTGCTTTTTATTGTTCACCACGGACATCACCGTGGACTAAATGTTTAAATAAATGGCGATCCGCCCAAGCAATGTTGCGTCCTTGAAAGAAGAAAGAGACAAGGGTGCCTAAGCCAAGTGCGACAATTTGATGACTGATGAGAAACGCCACGGCAGAAATGCCAATGGCGACAATGAAATTGCTCATTTGCGCTTTAGATGCGTTACCGTGAAAATAATCAAAACGTAAAATATTCGTTAAGTCATCTAATGGGTGCAAAATCCAGTTGACGCGTTGGTAGATCGAAATGGCCACACCAATATTCCAAATGGCAAAGAAGTCTAACGGTAGGCGCGCCCACCAAGGGAGTGTTTGGACGCCAATTTGAATAAAAAAGTTAGAAAAAACACCAACGAGTAAACTAAAAGATAACCCAAAAAGCACGTTACCAAGGAGTCGCGGCCAATTAAAATTCATTGCCAGTAACATATTTAAAAAAGCAATGACCGTGGCAAACAATGCGAGAAATAACCCAATTTGCCAACCGGTTAAGTGGGCCAAGTTGGCAGCGCCGGCGGTCCAAGGTGCTGAACCCATGGCGGTTGCAACACTTAATCCATTACCAAATGAATTAATGATCAGTGAAATCGCGAAAAAACTGATTTTTTGTTTCAATCCAAGTTGGAAAAATTGGCCATCAATATAGTACATCGCGTTCTCCTAAATGTTGTCATGAATTCATTATAGCAGTAACTACAGGGCTTGAAAGTATTAAGATTTAAAAAAGTGATAATCTTTGTTTACAAATTCACATAAAGGGTGTATATTAACTTGTGAAAAAGATATCAAAAGAAAGGCATCTCATGATGACAAAAGTAGCATTAGTAACAGGGGCAGGACAAGGCATTGGGCAAGCCATTGCTGAACGTTTAGTGAAAGATGGGTTCAAAGTAGCTTTGGTGGGTCGTCACTTGGATAAAGTGCAAAAGGTGGCCGATGCGATTCAAGCGCGCGGTGGTGAAGCCATCGCAATTCAAGCGGACGTGGCCAAGCGTGATGAAGTGTTTGCGGCGGTTGCGGCTGCAAAAGCTAAGTTCGGTGACTTCAATGTGATTGTGAACAATGCCGGTGTGGCACCAACAACACCGATTATGGCCGTCACAGAAGAAGATATGAACTGGACGTGGGGCATTAACGTCAACGGTGTGGTTTGGGGAACACAAGCCGCCGCTGAAGCCTTCAAAGAACTCGGGCATGGTGGCAAAATCATTAACGCCACCTCACAAGCCGGTGTGCAAGGGAACCCAAATTTGACAGCTTATGGTTCAACGAAGTTTGCGATTCGCGGCATTACCCAAACAACAGCGAAAGAATTAGCAACGTTTGGCATTACTGTGAATGCTTTTGCACCAGGGATTGTTAAGACACCGATGATGTGGGATATTGCACACGAAGTTGGCCAAAATGCCGGTCAAGATGATGATTGGGGCATGGCCCAATTCTCAGAAGGCATTGCTTTAGGTCGTTTGAGTGAACCAGAAGATGTCGCCAATGTGGTGAGCTTCTTGGCGGGTGAGGACTCAAATTATGTGACTGGGCAAACATTAATTGTTGATGGTGGGATGGTCTTCCATTAAAAAACAATAAAAAAACGCGGCACCTGAAAAGGGTCGCGTTTTTTTATTGTGCAATTTCGTGAAGCACACGATATGCCATGGCTTCGGTTAAAACCATATCCGTGACCAAGTGACCACGTAAAGCCCCGATGACCGGGCGCGACTTTGATTTACCACGGACCAAACAAATTCGCTTAGGGACTTGCATAATTTGTGCCACAGACAAGCCAACAATTTTATCATCGGCTTGATTTAAAAAGTGGCCATGAATATCGTAAGGGCGGCCGTAAATCACCCCAGCAATATCACGGAAATTAACTGTTGGGAAAATACCATTGAGGCTATTTTGCCAAATGGGAATAGACTCTAAAGAACGAATTGTGCCTAACCCAGTCACCAGTGCATCCATATTATTAGCCACCGCCAGGGTGTTTTGCAAAGACGGCTCGGCGTACAAGCCTTGGCGCACCAAGTCATTTAAAATATACAACGGTGCGGGCAGGGTTAAAAATTCGCCTGAAACCTTTTTTGCCGCACGTTCGACCATCCGAACAGAGCCGGCAGTAGAATTGTATTTCATATTTTCGCCAAGAAATTGGGTGAATTTTACCCGGTCTAACGGGGTACTTTTCAGACAATCAATCATGCTATAAATGGTTTCACCCCACGTTAAGCCAATGACTTTGTTATTATCGTGCAGTAATTCATCCACCAATTCGGCGGCATAATTGGATAGGTGTTCATACGTGGTGATATTGTTAATGTCATCTTGGACCACGTAGAAATTAGTATGTGGATACTTGTCTTGTAAAATATGCTCAAGTTGCGCATTACGATGTGAGTTCGCCGTAATTTCAATTTTAACAATGCCGGTTTTAACGGCTTCGTTGAGATATTTATTGACTAAGTAGCGACTGATGCCATATTTTTTAGCAATTTCTCCAAAAGGGAGCTTATTGAGATAGTAATCTTCAGATACCTGAGAAATGAGCTCGCGATCAACCATGTGGGATACCTCCATGATTTTATTTTACTCGCATTTTAAAATTCAGACAATCAGCGCAATAATTTCAATTGTTTTTAAAAAATTAAATTCAAAAATATTAAACCATTTTAAATATTTAAAAAACATAACAAAAAAAGATATTTATTTTAAAAATTACTATAAAAAACGTTGACATTGCGGGCGGCAATTACTAGAATAGGGTTTGTTCATAAATGTACATACGTACACAAGTCAAAAAAATAAAGAGGTTTGCTCGCTATGGTAGATATGGCAGAAGTTTTATCGATTCATGAGGCCCATACCGGTGTCTTAGACATTGAATCGAAATTTGATATTACAACACCTTCCGAATTAAGTGAAGCCTACACGCCGGGTGTAGCGGGATTGGCGAAGTTGATTGCTGACGATGCGTCGCAAAAAAATGCCTATACCATGAGTGGTAAGCTCATTCCGGTCATTACCGATGGTTCGGCAGTTTTGGGACTAGGCAATATTGGACCAGCTGCCGGGCTACCCATTGTGGAAGGCAAAGCATTAATTTATAAAAATTTTGCTGACGTCAACGCGTTGCCAATGGCGTTAAACCAAATTAGCGTGACGGATTTTGTTAACACCGTCAAAGCCATGGCGCCGTCATTTGCAGGGATTCATTTAGAAGATATTGCGGCCCCACGTGTCTTTGAAATCGAACGACGCTTGAGTCAAGAACTGGACATTCCGGTCTATCATGATGATCAGACGGGGACAGCCATCGTGGTATTGGCTGGTTTGATCAATGCTGCGCAGGTTGTTCACAAGCCATTGACTGCGTTGAAAGTGGTCATTAATGGCGTTGGTGCCGCGGGGGTTGCTACCGCCAAATTATTGATTGAAGCTGGGATGACGCAAGTGACGTTGGTCGATATTCATGGGGTGGTGAGAGCAGATGATCCGCAATATAACACGTACCAACGTGAATTAACGCAACACATCCAGCAAGCTAATGGGCAAACGTTGTCAGACGTGATTGCCAACCAGGACGTCTTTATCGGTTTGTCCGATGCACACGTCTTAACCGCAAATCATGTGGCAAAAATGGCGGATCAACCCATTATCTTTGCTCTGGCCAACCCAGTGCCAGAAATCTTACCGGAAGAAGCCTTGGCTGCTGGTGCAGCCATTGTTGCAACCGGCTCATCACAGTGGGCCAATCAGGTCAACAATGTGCTCGTGTTCCCTGGCCTATTTAAAGGGCTGTTGGCAAGTGGCTTAAAGCATGTTGATATGCAGCTACAAGTGAAAGTGGCGCAAGCCATTTCGGAGATGATTACCACGCCAGATGCGACGCATATTGTGCCGGGTGTCTTTGGCCAAGGGACAGTAGCAGCGGTTGAACAAGCCATCATTGCTTATGCGGAGGCTCATACCAATGACTGAGGTCATACGCGACATTTACCTCACCAATGCCCAGCAGAAAAAAGAATGGGCGGCTTTCTTAGCTGATTTGGGGCTGGCTAACTTTAGTGAGCAAGAATTGGGTGGCATTGAAGCCATTATTGGTTTATACGATGATGACCGGTTGGTCGGGACTGGTGCCATTGCGGGGCAAATCATTAAATATGTGGCCGTCTGTGATCGCGGTGCTGAGACAAAAGGCGCGCGTTTTAACCGCGTGATAACCGCGTTAGAAAATCGTTTGGCAACACTTGGTCGGTTTCATCACTTTGTGTTTACCAAGCCGCGGTATATCGCGAGTTTTGAGCATATTGGCTTCCGTCTACTGGCAGAGTCGGACTTAGGCGCCATTTTGGAAAAGGGTTCGCCGGATGTGACGCAATACTTGGCGGATCTGCCCAAACCAACCTCTGAAATGCAACGTGTTGCGGCGGTGGTGATCAATGCCAACCCATTTACAAACGGGCATCGGTATTTAGTCACGCAAGCTGCTCGTGAAAATGAACGCGTCTATGTCTTTGTTGTGACGCAAGATGCGTCGCTATTTCACACATCAGAGCGGTTGGATTTGGTGAAAGCCGGCTTAGCTGATTTACCTAATGTCGTGGTGGTCGGTGGGGGGGATTATATGGTGAGTTACCTGACTTTTCCAGCCTACTTTATGCCAGCAGATGCCTCAGTGATTGATTATCAGACGACGCTTGATGCGCGCCTGTTCAAAAATCTGATTGCACCTGCTTGCCATATCACGACCCGATATGTTGGGGATGAACCGCAATCGCGCACGACTGCCATATATAACGCCACCTTGGCGCGTGAATTAGCACCAGAAATCAAACTCGTTGTGGTGCCGCGCTTACAGACAGCAGATCACACAGGTGTCATTTCGGCGCGCACGGTGCGCCAAGCAATTGCGGCTGGGAAACGCCATGATTGGGTTGATTTGGTACCTGCAACAACGGATCAGTGGCTACAGGACCATTTAGCAAGTTTACAAGAACGGATTAGAAAGGGACAAGAAATTCATGGAAATTAAGCAAACGGCGATTGCCGGTACGTTAGAATCATCTGATGTACAAATCATGCTCAGTCAAAGTCATGACGGCGTGACCTTTGATTTGGTATCAGATGTTGCCAAGCAGTTTGACGATGCAATCAAGGCCACAATTACACAAGTGTTAGCCGCTTACGACGTGCACAACGTCTTGGTGAAAGTTGTTGATAAAGGCGCTTTGGACATGGTCATTCGAGCACGCGCGATTACGGCTGTGCAACGCGCATTAGATTTGGCCGATGAACCGAACTGGGAGGTGTTGTAATGGCTGCAGAAGAAAGATTACGTCGCACCATGATGTTTGTGCCGGGGAATAATCCGGCCATGATTAAAGATGCCGGCATTTTTGGGGCTGATTCTATCATGTTTGATTTAGAAGATGCCGTCTCATTGGCGGAAAAAGATGCCGCGCGCTATCTCATCTATGAAGCTTTGCAAACGGTTGATTATGGGGATGCTGAATTAGTGGTTCGGATCAATGGATTGGACACACCGTTCTATCAAAATGATATCAAGGCCATGGTGAAAGCCGGTATTGATGTGATTCGTTTGCCGAAAGTTGAATCTGCTGAAATGATTCATACATTGGAAACGTTGGTGGCTGAAGCAGAACAAACCTTTGGTCGTGAAATTGGGACCACGCATTTAATGGCCGCTATCGAATCAGCCCGCGGTGTCGTTAATGCCAACGAAATTGCGCAAGCTTCTGATCGTATGATTGGGATTGCATTGTCGGCTGAAGATTACACGACTGACATGAAAACACACCGCTATCCTGACGGTCAAGAATTGCTCTATGCCCGGAACGTGATTTTACATGCGGCGCGCGCCGCTGGCATTGCCGCCTTTGATACCGTCTTTACTGATTTGAATGATGAAGCTGGTTTCTATCGTGAAACTGAACTCATTCACCAGTTGGGATTTGACGGGAAGTCCTTAATTAACCCACGTCAAATTGACATGGTAAACCAAGTTTATCAACCAACCCAAAAAGAAATTTTGACGGCGCAAAATGTGATTGCGGCCATCGAAGCGGCCCGACAAAAAGGTTCAGGTGTGATTGCCATGAACGGTCAAATGGTGGATCGGCCAGTTGTTTTGCGCGCTGAACGTGTGATGCGTTTAGCCAAGGCGAATCATTTAGTAGATTCGGAGGGAAATTACATTGAAAAATAAAGTAGCACGTGACATTCCAGATGACATTTTAGCCGCAACGCAGCGCCAAGTTTTTAATGGTGTGGATTACGGCCATCCTGTCACGCAACGAGTTGCCCCCAAGGTACGGGCGACAACAGGTGGTGATAAAATCGTAGCTTCCATTGATGAGGTCGTGACCAAGACGGTTGCTGATGGCATGACAATCTCATTCCACCATCATTTTCGTGAAGGCGATTATGTCTTTAACCAAGTCATGCGTAGCATTATTGACCATGGCTATCAGAATCTAACGTTGGCCCCTTCATCATTGACCAATGTCATGAATGATATTGTGGTTGAAGCCATTCAAAAAGGTGTCGTGACCAACATTACATCATCTGGTATGCGTGGCACACTTGGGGATGCAGTGTCCCATGGCTTACTAGCCCAACCTGTCATTTTCCGATCACATGGTAACCGTGCGCGCGCCATTGAACATGGGGAAATTAAAATTGACGTGGCCTTTTTAGGGGTACCAAATGCTGATGATATGGGTAATGCCAACGGCATGGATGGCGATGCGGCCTTTGGCTCATTGGGATATGCCTTAATTGATGCCCAATATGCTGATACGTTAGTTTTGATTACCGATACTATGAAGCCTTATCCAAATACACCGGCTTCAATTAAGCAAACACAAGTCGATTATATTGTTAAAGTCGATGCGGTCGGCGACCCAGAAAAGATCGGGTCTGGTGCGACCCGCTTTACTAAGGATCCCAAAGAATTAAAAATTGCCAAGACAGTCAATGATGTGATTGTGAATTCTGCCTACTTCAAAGATGGCTTTTCATTCCAGACTGGTTCAGGTGGGGCCGCTTTAGCCGTGACGCGTTTCTTGCGTCAAGCCATGCTAGATCACCAAATCAAAGCGTCATTTGCACTTGGTGGGATTACGAAACCAACCATTGATTTGCTCAATGAAGGGCTTGTTGCCCGAGTGATGGATGTCCAAGACTTCGATAAAGGGGCTGCGGCCTCAATGAAGGGTAATCGTGACCAACAAGAAATTGATGCGTCATGGTATGCCGACCCTGCCAATAAAGGCGCCATGGTTGATAAGCTGGATGTGGCAATCTTGTCGGCGCTTGAAGTGGATACGCATTTTAACGTGAACGTGATGTCTGGTTCTGATGGCATTATTCGTGGGGCGATTGGTGGGCACCAAGATGCTGCCATGGCCAAGTTGACGATTATTTCTGCGCCCCTTGTTCGTGGGCGCATTGCGACGATTGTCCCTGACGTGACGACAGTCATTACGCCAGGAGATGCCATTGATGTGGTGGTTACCGAAGTTGGGATTGCAATTAACCCTAAGCGCCATGATTTGATTGACCAGCTAAGCAACGTGCCTGGTTTGCCAGTTTACACGATTGAGGCATTGCAACAAAAAGCTGAAGCGATTGTTGGTAAGCCAAAACCTTTGGCCTTCACCGATCGGGTGGTAGCTCTAGCGGAATATCGTGATGGGACATTAATTGATGTTATCAAGGCGGTTAAAGATTAAAACACAAGCGAATCGTACGGTTCGCGTACATAATAATTCAGAAAGCAGCGGCAAAATGATACGTGTCATTCAAGATGGGCCAACCATCACCTTAAATCAAGCCCTCGATAACCGCGAGTGGCGGAGTCACCGGCAAACACAGTTAGCAAAACGTTACCCAACGGCAGTTGTCGTGAGCGTGAAACTAAATATTCCTGGGCCAATTAAAACCAGCAGGCCCCTGCAAGATTTGTTCCGTCGGGGGTTAGGTTGTTTGCGTCAATATGTAGCTGACTTTCCTTTAATCGATGACCAGATTTTGCTCACACGACCCACGGGGCCAGAAGCCTTCTTGGTGATACAAGGCACATTAACGGCGGTCAAGCGACAAGCCATAGCCTTTGAATCAGCCACCGTCATGGGACGGTTGTTTGATATTGATACGTTACAAGCAGGGGTGGCCACACAGTTATCCCGGCAAGACTTGGGCTATGCCCCCCGGCAATGTTTGATTTGTGATCAGCCCGCTAAAGTCTGCATTAAAACATCAGCACATCAGTTACAGGCTGGTTATCAAGCCATCCAAGCCATTTATGATGCCACCATGCAAGATGCCATGGTCATTGCCAAACCAACGCAAGCCGCTGTCGTGCATGCTGCTATGGCGGGGTTATTGTATGAAGTGAGTTTGCAGCCAAAGCCTGGGTTAGTGGATCCAATTAGTCCAGGGGCACATGATGACATGACGGTGATGACGTTTATTGATAGTAGTTTAGCTTTAATGGGGTATTTTAATACAGCCTTTACGATTGGTCATGATTTTTCCGGGGATGATTTAACGGCCATGTTTCAAACGCTGCGGGTCGCTGGGCGAGAAGCAGAGCAGGCGATGTTTGCTGCAACGCATGGGGTCAACACGCATAAAGGGGCGATTTTTTCACTTGGCATTATGGTGACGGCCGTGGCTTATGCCACACGGTTGACGGGCACCACAACCGCCCATCTCCAAGAAATTATGACGCACATGTTAACAGGCTTGGTGGCACAAGACCTCACGGCGTTAGCGGCCAATCAAAAACCGTTGACGGCTGGTGAACAACAATACCAGCAATACCGCCTAACCGGTGTTCGTGGCGAAGCGGCGGCAGGCTTTCCGGTGGTGTTACACACGGCCCTACCATTCTTACAAAGCACCACTGGGCAGACAACACAGCGTTTACTCGATACTTTAATGCAGATTGCTGGTGCCATTGAAGACACGAACTTGATTAAGCGGGCAGGGACGCCGGCAATCACGGCTGAAATGCAACAATGGGTGCGCGACTATTTCGCACGCGGCGGCAGCAAAACGCCAGCTGGGTTAGCTTATTTGACCGCATTGGATGACCAATTTATTGCGCGTCATCTCAGCATTGGTGGTGCGGCAGATAACCTGATTTTAACCATCTTCTTGGCCAAATTAGGGGGTGTCTTAGTATGAGAATGATAACCTCAGATGGGATTCAATTGGCTTACACGGATCAAGGTGACGGGCCGGTCATCTTATTGTTGGCGGGCTATTCAGGAATTAAAGAAGAATGGCAATACCAAGTGACGTTTTTATTACAACACGGTTATCGGGTGATCACACTCGACTGGCGTAGCCATGGGGCCTCAACGCGCACGGCCAAACACTTACGCATCATGCGTTTGGCCGCAGATGTTCAGGAATTACTTTCGGTGTGCCAAGTGACAACAGCTACGTTGGTGGGGCATTCGATGGGGGCGAGTGTAATCTGGGCGTATCTCACCATTTTTGGTGAACAGCGTGTCTCACGTATTGTAACAATTGATGAATCGCCCAAACCGCTAAACGATACCTATTGGCAAGCGGGCCTCAACGGGCTGACTTGGGAAAATTTTTGGGTACGGCTACCTTATATCTTAAGGCAACCCATGACCGTGGCTGGGATATCTGAGCCATTACGGCAAGAATTAAAGACAACACGTGCGGTGCATCCGTTTGATGAGGCGCTGTGTAGGCCATTATTAGGGGATCATTTGCAACAGGATTGGCGTGAAACGTGCCAATCGCTCACGATCCCGCAACTGATGATTGTGGGAGCAGCTTCTACCATGTGGCAGGGTGATTACACAATTATTTGTGAAAATAATAACAACGATGTGGTGCGCATGCCAAATGCAGGACATATGCCGCACATGGAACAGCCCGATGCAGTCAATGCTTACCTGCACACATTTATATCAGCGTAAAGGGAAACAGCAATAAAGGCGGTGATTTTTATAAAAAGTAGACGAACTTTTTTTTACGCATTAATGTGAAATTTGTAACGAACAATAAAGTTAACGGAGATAAGTAACAATGGGAAACAACAAGCAAGACAACACGCAACCAACGCCTGGAGGCCAACCTTGGTTGAAAAAATTAGACGCCATCAAGATTAGTGGCATTGGCTTAGTGGCCTACATTATTATGGCCATTTTGCTCATTATTGCGATTCGCTCGCATACCTTACCTGACAACATGATTGGGGCGATTTTGACCCTGGTTATCATGGGACACCTCTTTTATTTTATTGGCGCAAAGCTACCAATTTTCCGCACCTATTTAGGTGGGGGATCCGTCTTTACGATTATTATGGCCGCAATTTTGGCCACGACAGGTGTGATTCCGCATGAAGTGGTGAAAACAGCCTCAGGCTTTATTAACACAGCAGATTTTCTGGATCTATACATCGTGTCCTTGATTGGTTCATCCATCTTTCGGATGGATCGTAGCCTCATTTTGAAAGCGGCGGTTCGTTTCTTGCCGGTTGCCTTTCTCTCAATGGCCATCACTTTCTTTGGTGTCGGCCTTGTGGGGATGCTGATTGGGGTTGGCTTTAATCACGCGGTTTTGTATATTGGTATGCCAATTATGGCGGGTGGTGTTGGCGCCGGCATTGTGCCGCTATCAGGCATTTATGCCCATGCCTTTGGTCAGCCGGCCAAAATGATTTTGTCGCAACTCTTCCCAGCAGTTATTTTTGGGAATTTGTTAGCTATTATTAGTGCTGGATTGGTTTCTCGGATTTTCATGAATAGTAAGGGCAATGGGCATGGCCAATTGCTGAAAACAAACACCACAACAGCGGCCGAAACCACGGACGTACCGCTTGATTACATGCAAATCGGGGTGGGGATGACGATGTCTGTTGCCTTCTTTGTCTTTGGCACGATGCTAAACAAGTTAGTGCCACAAGTCAACGCCTATGCCTTTGTGATTTTGACCATTGTCCTATTGAAATCTATGGGGCTATTACCTAAATACTATGAAGATTCAGTCATTATGTTCGGGCAACTCGTGGTTAAAAATATGACCCACGCGCTACTTGCTGGGGTTGGGCTATCTTTGTTGAATATGAAACTATTGATGGCTGCCCTTTCTTGGCAATTTGTCGTTTTGTGTGTCTCAAGTATTATCATTATTTCGTTGGCCAGTGCTGCGTTAGGGAAGTTGTTTGGCCTTTACCCAGTAGAATCAGTGATTACCGCTGGTCTTGCTAATAACAGTATGGGTGGCACGGGGAACGTTGCCGTGTTGGCCGCTTCAGATCGTATGAACTTAATTGCCTTTGCGCAAATGGGGAATCGAATTGGTGGCGCCTTGATGTTAGTTGTGGCTGGTATTTTGGTTAGCTTCATGCATTAAGCCAAACGTTAGACAACATTTATTAAGAAGATTGCACGATAATCACCGTGTTATCTTCTTTTTTTCGTTGAAAATACCGTTAAATCCATTAAAATTCGTTACATTGTAAACAATTACACAATAAACTAAATATAAAGAAAGCGCTTACAAATGTGATTATATCAACTGTTTTAAAAATAATTTTAAAAAGCTTGCATTTTAAAAACACCTGTTATATACTTAGATTGTTAAGAAATGAGCAAACGATAAAAGGAGCACAGTCATTATGGTAGAAGCAACTGAAAAGAAGCCCGTAAAAAAGGTTTTGACACCGGAAGAAAAAGCAGAATTGCAAGCACAAGCTGAAAAAATGACCGCAGCATTAGTTGAAAAGTCACAAAAGGCCTTGGCTGAATTCTCAACATTTACACAAGAACAAGTAGATAAGATTGTCGCAGCCATGGCTTTGGCTGGGTCAGAAAATTCATTGTTATTGGCCCACGAAGCGCATGACGAGACGGGTCGTGGCGTTGTGGAAGATAAAGACACGAAGAATCGTTTTGCCTCGGAATCAGTTTATAACGCCATCAAGTTTGATAAGACAGTTGGTGTGATTAGTGAAGATAAAATCCAAGGAAAGGTTGAATTGGCGGCCCCACTTGGTGTGTTAGCCGGTATTGTCCCAACGACAAATCCAACATCAACAACGATCTTTAAGTCAATGTTGACTGCAAAGACACGTAATACGATTATCTTTGCTTTCCACCCACAAGCGCAAAAGGCCTCAGCTCATGCGGCACAAATCGTTTACGAAGCCGCTTTGAAGGCAGGCGCCCCTGAAAACTTTATTCAATGGATTGACAAGCCATCAATTTATGGCACAACGGCCTTGATTCAAAACCCAGGCATCGCCTCAATTTTGGCAACAGGTGGCCCATCAATGGTTAACGCAGCGTTGAAGTCAGGGAACCCTTCAATGGGTGTTGGTGCAGGTAACGGGGCAGTCTATATTGATGCCACCGTTGACACGGATCGTGCCGTATCAGATCTGTTGTTGTCAAAGCGTTTTGATAACGGTATGATTTGTGCCACTGAAAACTCAGCTGTCATCCAAGCACCAATTTATGATGAAGTCTTGCAAAAGTTGCAAGATCAAGGGGCTTACTTGGTGCCTAAAAAAGACTACAAGAAGATTGCGGACTATGTCTTCAAGCCAAATGCAGAAGGGTTCGGTGTAGCTGGTCCAGTTGCCGGTATGTCAGGCCGCTGGATTGCGGAACAGGCTGGTGTGAAAGTACCCGAAGGCAAGGATGTCTTGTTGTTTGAACTTGACCAAAAGAACATTGGTGAAGCCTTGTCATCAGAAAAGTTGTCACCATTGTTGTCTATTTATAAGGTAGAAAAGCGCGAAGAAGCCATTGAAACAGTGCAAGCTTTGTTGAACTATCAAGGGGCTGGCCACAACGCAGCAATTCAAATTGGGGCCCAAGATGACCCATTTATTAAAGACTACGCAGATGCCATCGGGGCATCACGTATCTTGGTTAACCAACCAGACTCAATCGGTGGGGTTGGCGATATCTATACAGATGCTATGCGCCCATCATTGACGCTTGGTACCGGATCATGGGGGAAGAATTCATTGTCTCACAACTTGTCAACATACGATTTGCTTAACATTAAGACTGTTGCGCGTCGTCGTAACCGCCCACAATGGATTCGTTTGCCAAAGGAAGTTTACTACGAAGCTAACGCAATCACTTACTTGCAAGATTTGCCATCAGTCAAGCGCGCCTTTATCGTGGCTGACCCTGGCATGGTGCAATTCGGCTTTGTTGGCAAGGTCTTGAGCCAATTAGAATTGCGCCAAGAGCAAGTCGAAACAACCATTTATGGTTCAGTTAAGCCAGATCCAACGTTGTCACAAGCCGTTGATATTGCACGCCAAATGGCCGACTTTAAGCCTGATACAGTGATCTTACTTGGTGGTGGTTCCGCGCTCGATGCTGGTAAGATTGGTCGCTTCTTGTACGAATACTCAACACGTCATGAAGGTATTTTGTCAGACGAAGAGGGTATTAAGGAACTATTCATGGAATTGCAACAAAAGTTCATGGATATTCGTAAGCGTATCGTGAAGTTCTATCATGCGCGTTTGACCCAAATGGTGGCGATTCCAACAACATCAGGTACAGGTTCAGAAGTCACACCATTTGCCGTTATTACCGATGACCAGACCCACGTGAAGTACCCATTGGCCGATTACGAATTGACACCTGAAGTTGCTATTGTCGACCCAGAATTCGTGATGACTGTGCCAAAGCGGACGGTTGCCTTCTCTGGTTTGGATGCTTTGTCTCATGCCTTTGAATCTTATGTATCAGTGATGGCTTCAGAATTTACGCGACCATGGGCTTTGCAAGCCATCAAGTTGATTTTTGAAAACTTGGCCACATCATACAACTACGATCCAAAGCACCCAACCAAGGAAGGTCAAAATGCGCGGACCAAGATGCATTATGCTTCAACGTTGGCTGGGATGTCATTTGCCAACGCCTTCCTAGGCATTAATCATTCACTTGCCCACAAGACTGGTGGTGAATTTGGTTTGCCACACGGCTTGGCCATTGCGATCGCTATGCCACATGTGATTAAGTTTAACGCCGTGACTGGTAACGTTAAGCGGACACCATACCCACGCTACGAAACTTATACAGCCCAAAAAGATTATGCCGATATCGCGCGCTACCTTGGGTTGAAGGGAAATACCGATGTTGAATTGGTGGATGCTTTGATTGCTGCCATTAAGGATTTGGCACAGTCCGTTGAAGTGGATCAAACCCTTTCAGGAAACGGCGTGACCAAGGCTGCCTTGGTGAAGAGCATTGATGAATTGACAGACCTTGTCTACAACGACCAGTGCACACCTGGTAACCCACGCCAACCAAGTTTGGCAGAAATTAAAGACCTTTTGATGGCACAACTTTAAAAGTACAATCGGTGCAAGTATTGCACAAAAAGCAAAAGAAATTTTGCTTTTTTTGTTTGCAATTTTTACTATCCGTGTATATAATATATCCATAGATAAAAAGAGTACACGAAAAAGAGGCAACGTATGAAATTTTGGCAAAGTGCGGAATGGCAGCGAATCAGCCACTTACGCGGATTAAAACTATTACTCGTAGGTATTGCGGTCATTCCTAGTATTTATGCGGTGATTTTCTTATCATCCTTATGGGATACCTATGGCAAATTAGATCAATTGCCGGTCGCGATTGTCAACAATGATCAACCCGACACCATTAATGGCAAAACCCAACATTTAGGGCAGGACTTGACGGATAAGCTACTCCGGCAAAAACCGTTAAAAATGACGGCAGTGTCGTCCAAGCAAGCCCACGATGGGCTGAAAGCTGGACATTATTATATGACAATCACGATTCCAAAAGATTTTACGCATAATGCCGGGACGTTATTGACAGCACAACCAAAATACGCCAAGATTGCGATTGCACAAAATGCTGGGCAAAGTTTTATTGCTGAAAAAATGACGAGTTCAGCAGCAGTCAAAATTCAAGATAGCGTAAACCGTTCATTGCAAAGCGTCTACAACAGTGCTATTCTTTCGGCAGCCTCGGCGTCTCAAAAAGGTTTCTTAGCAGGTTCTGATGGTGCCCGCCGGCTTAACAATGGGCTAGGACAGTTAGCTGATGGTAGCCGTCAATTGAATACAGGTGCTCAAGCCCTATCACAAGGAACCTCAACTTTGGCGAGTGGCTTGTCACAATACACGCAAGGGGTGGCGCAAGCTCATGGTGGTGCTGGGCAATTGGCGAGTGGCGCGTCAGTCGCTGCCAACGGCGCCAATCAATTGGCGGCTGGGACGTCACAGTTAGCACAAAATGCCCCCCAGTTATCAGCCGGGAGCCAACAAGTTGCTGTGGGTGCGCAACAGTTAGCCACTAAGTTGCAAGAATTGAGTGATGGGATTGTCCAAGGGCAAACTGCGAGTGCGCCTAAGTTAGCTGAATTAGAAAAAGGTTTGGATGATTTGACTAATTCCGTCAATGCGATCACATTACCGGAAACGCCTGATACTCAAGCGATGGCACAAGCCGGTCAAGACTTGAAAACTGGCTTAACGGGTGCGGGTCAAGATACGCAACAGTTAGGCAAAATAGCAAGCGATCCCAAGTTTGAGGCATTTCTAGCAGCCAATCCTGATATTGCGCAACAATTTGGCGCAACGACCAATAGCCTGAAAGGCCATTTAGCACAGAGTGGTCAAGCTGCAACAAATATAGGCAGGAGCTTCACACAACTCCAGGCGTTGCTGCCACAGCTTGAAGCCTTTAAAACTGAATTGCCAAAGTTACAAGCAGGGGTAGCGCAGGCGCAATCAGGCAATAAAACTGCCATTGATGGCTTAAATGGTAGTTTAACGCAGCTCAGCCAATTATTATCTCAACAAGTTGTCCCAGCAGCGCAACAATTAGCGGCTGGTGCTGGCCAAGTCAATGCCGGTCAACAGCAAGTCACGACGGCTGCTTCGCAATTGCAAGCAGGTGCCGGTCAACTGGCACAAGGGAACGGGCAACTAGCCATGGGCGCAACACAATTGACTGGTGGTTTGGGACAATTGACTGCTCAAAATAGCCCATTAACTAGCGGGGCAAGCCAATTGAATCAAGGTGCGCAGCAGTTAACGACGGGCACCCAACAAGCTGTTTCAGCTTTAGGGCAAGCCCAAGATGGTTCGAATACGTTAGCGGCAAAATTGGCAGATGGTGCCATTGCTTTGGAGCAAATTCATGGCAAGCCAGCCAATGTTAAGGCGTTAACACAACCGGTGAAACAGACGCAAAAGAACTTGTCTGAAGTGGAAAATAACGGTACAGGGATGACGCCATATATGATGTCGGTGGGTCTCTTTGTCGGCATGATTACTTTAAGTGCAATTTATGACTTTGTGACAGTTGCCAAGAAACCACGTAGTGGCTTTGCTTGGTGGGCGGACAAACAAACGGTTAATATGCCAGTTTGGATTGCCCAAGGGATTATCATTACCAGCTTATTGTTATTGGTCGACGGACTACATCCAAAAAATGTGTTCTTATTATACATTGTGGCGTTAGTTGTCGCCTTTGCCTTCAACCAACTTGTCTTGCTCTTTAGCATTATGTTTGGTAAATTAGGTTCTGGACTGATGATTATTGCCTTGGTCTTGCAACTCAGTGCCAGTGCGGGTTCATATCCAATTGAATTGTCCAATGGCTTCTTCCAAGCAATTCATCCTTGGGTACCTATGACGTATTCGGTGCACGCCTTCCGCGAAGTGATTTCGATTGGTGGCAGTGTGGTTGGTGATTTGGCCGTCTTATTAGCAATTGGTATCGTCTCAATGGTACTTACTTGGGGCGTCTATCATTGGAAATTACAACATAATGACCTCGTTTGGTCAGGTAAGGCAGAAACTGCCAGCTAACGCTGGTAACGTCTTCGCGATCAATGCTTGGGGAGATGGAGAAAACGATGAAAATGTCACAAGCTGTTGAGCAAAGTCTAGTCGTATTGGTCATGCTAGCTTTGCAAAAGGACGACTTACCGGTGAAAAGTTACTTATTAAGTGACCGCTTGGAGGTGTCAGAGTCTTATTTGAAGAAAACGATGCGTAAGTTGGTTGTTGCTGGGATTGTTGAAGCAATTGCCAGTAAAGAAGGGGGCTTTAAACTAGCCCGATCAATTGCTGATATTACGCTGCTCGATGTTTACGAAGCCATTGAAGGGGATGGTAGTTTCATCCATGCCACACAATTGGCTGATCGTATTTTCTTAAATCAAGAATCCAACAAGCCAGTGGAAGATGTCCAAGAAGCATTGGATGTAGCAGTGGATGACGTCTTAAGCGTGTTTAACGATGCTGAACAAGATTTTAAGCAGCGATTACAGCGCTACACGATTGCTAAATTATTGCGTCACGTCAGTGCCGCAGATTTTGAAAAAATTGATTGGCGTCAAGTCAACTGAGAAAATAACGACGAAAGTCGTTATTTTTTTGTTGTAAAATGGCGAATTATCTTGATTGAAACGCACATTTTATAACGTGTGACTTGCAATTTATATCGTGTGCGATATAATTATGGTTGAGGAAAGGATTGGTAGCAGATATGACCCCAGCGGACCATCTTTATGATGAACTTTGTTTATCGGTGTATAACACGAACCGATATTTTCACCGACTATACAGTCGCGTCTTAGACCCTTACGATTTGTCATATTTACAATATATGAGCCTCTTGATTATTCATCAACAAGGGCCATTGAAATTAATGGCGATTGGCGCTGCATTGGATTTATCGAGTAATACACTCACACCGGTGATTGATAAGTTGGTCAAGAAGTCATGGTTGCAAAAAACGCCTAGCCCAACTGATAAACGGGCCAAAGTTTTGACGATGCCAGCTGACAAACAACCTTTATTTGCACAAATACTGACTGAAGTTGATGCCATCCGCGATAATTTGCTCGCGCGTAGTGGTCGCCCACTGGAAGACGTCCTCCGTGAGAATCAAGCGTTGAATGACATTTTACAAACGATGTTAACAGAAGAGAAAGAAGGATAATCATGTACGATATTATTTTCATTGGTAGTGGCCATGCGGCCTGGCACGGTGCGCAAACATTGGCGCGCGCTGGTAAGAAAGTGGCCTTGGTCGAAGCCAATAAAGTGGCTGGGACTTGCACGAACTTTGGCTGCAATGCCAAAATCTTGTTAGATGGGCCTGCAGAAATGATGCACCATTTACACCACTATCACGGGATTGGCATTAACGATACGCCTGATATTATTTGGCCAGAATTGATGGCTTACAAGCATCAAGTGATTGATCCATTATCTGATGGCTTGGCCAAGATGTTGTCGGTTGATGGGATTGATATTATTGCTGGGCATGCACAATTCATCAATGCGCAAACGATTACGGTTGGGGATGTCCACTACACGGCCGACCAATTTGTCATCGCCACTGGGCAACGCCCAGCTAAGCTACCAATTACAGGCGCTGAACTCACGCACGACAGTACGGATTTCTTAGATTTGCCAGAAATGCCAAAGTCAATGGTCTTTATTGGTGCAGGTTACATTGCGATGGAATTTGCGTCAATTGCTCATGCAGCGGGTAGTCAAGTGACGTTGATTGAATATGGTGACCGGGCGTTAAATGGCTTTGACGCTGACTATGCCCAACAAGTTGTCGCCGATATGTCCGCTAAGGGCATTGCGTTTGCGTTTGGCCAAGCGGTGACGCGTGTCACGGCATTAGATAACGGCCAGTACGCCGTTGAAACAGCGCAAGGGCAACGTATTGAAGCCGATTATGTGATGGACACTACGGGGCGCGTGGCCAATATTGATGGCCTCGGCTTAGATACGATTGGGGTGGCCTATGACCGCCAAGGGGTCTTGGTCAACGATCACTTGCAAACGAACGTGCCAAACATTTATGCTAGTGGAGATGTGATTTCAAAGCCAATCGCACGTTTGACGCCAACCGCAACGTTTGAATCGCATTACATCGCCCGCGTGCTCTTGGGTGATTCGGCGCCGATTGCCTATCCTGTTGTGCCAACCGTGGCCTTTACGTTGCCCCGTGTCGCGCAAGTCGGCGTGACGACTGAGGCAGCAGCGCAACGCGACGACTTGCAGGTCATCGAGATACCTTATGGGCAAGTGATGCGTTTCCAGACGTTAAACGATGTCCACGCCGCCATTAAAATTGTGTTGAATCAAGAAAAGCAATTGGTCGGAGCGGCCTTAATTGGTGACTTTGCCCCCGAAGTGGTGAACGCTTTGGTGCCAGTGATTAACAAACACTACACGAGTGCCGATATTAAAGACCAAATTTTTGCTTTCCCAACACATACTGGGGTTGTTTTGCCAATGATTGCCAACTATTTAGCCTAACAGGAGATTAGCGATGAAAGCAGCAGTAATTAACCAATATGGTGACCGAGAGAACTTAACGGTAGTTGACACCGCAGTTCCTGCCATTCAAGCAGATGAAGTCTTGGTCGAAAATATCGCCACCAGCATTAATCCGATTGACTATAAGGCTCGCGAAGGGCTCTTGCAGCGC
Organism: Leuconostoc holzapfelii; assembly: GCF_012396485.1. GTDB lineage: Bacteria > Bacillota > Bacilli > Lactobacillales > Lactobacillaceae > Leuconostoc > Leuconostoc holzapfelii. The sequence continues at coordinate 108,271 of NZ_JAAXPO010000004.1, read as the reverse complement.
ATGTTCCAATGGGAATTTCCCGTGGTACTCGGTTGGGATGTCGCTGGGAAAATTGTTGCCGTAGGCGATGCGGTGACAGGCTTTAAAGTCGGGGATGCGGTTTTTGCCCGACCAGACATTGATCCAATTGGTCGTAATGGGTCATACGCCGAATATACCGCAGTGAAAGCGGATAAGTTGGCCTTAAAGCCAAAAAATGTGAGCTTTGCTGAAGCGGCGGCAGTGCCTTTGGCAGGCCTCACCGCGCTGCAAATGTTACAACAATTGCAAGTCAGTGCTGGGAAAAAAGTGCTCATTCAAGCCGGTGCCGGTGGCGTTGGCATTTACGCCATCCAACTGGCAAAAAAGATGGGGGCTTATGTTGCAACAACGGCGAGTCAAGCCAACCATGACTTTGTGGTGGGTCTTGGTGCTGATGAAGTGATTGATTACCACACGACCAACATTCAAGACGTGTTAGCCGATTATGATGCGGTGTTTGACATGGTCGGGGATGTCGATAATGGGTTAGCGATTTTGAAGCCAGGGGGCCATTTTGTGACGATTTCAGCCACATTGACCCCGGAACAAAAGGCCACCCCGGACAAAACGGTGCGTGAAGGTTGGCTGCAACCAAATGGCCAAGATTTGGCTGTGTTAGGGGCCGATATTGCATCAGGTGACTTAAAAATTGTCGTGGATTCTGTGTATCCATTGACGACTGCAGGTATTCAAGCAGCGCATGAACGAAGCGAAACGCACCATGCGCGTGGTAAAATTGTGGTACAAATTAAACCAGAAGAAAATGAGGGAGAATAAATGATAGCTTTAGTGATAACAGCATTGGTCGCGATTGAAGCGATTGGGATTATGTTTGTCGAAGTTTTTGGCTCAACGCCACAACAAGTGAAGGCGTTTGAATTAGAACCAGAAATCGTCGATATTCCCGAAGTCAAAACGTTGCTTGGTAACCAAGGGGTTTATAATGGGTTGCTCGGTGTGTTGATTTTTGCCACGATGTTCTTATTGTCAGGCCATGCACAAGTCGTGATGTTGGCCTTAGAGATGGGCTTCATCCTGATTGCCGCCATTTATGGTAGTTTGACGGCGGCACGCAAGATTATTTTGGTACAAGGTTTGCCAGCAGCGATTGCTTTGTTGGCATTGTTTATGAAATAAAGAGATGCCTCACGGTTTGTGGGGCGTCTTTTTATTTCATAGGTTAAAAACATCTGTGTTAGATCACAATAATATGTTAAAATGTGGAGTATTAGTGTGTCTTTTTTAAAAAAGTTTTCGGGGGTATTTATGGGGAGTTTATTCTTTGATATTTCGGTATTAAGCACCATGTTGATCGGTTTAGGTATTGCAATTCTGACCATCCTTAATTTTCATGAAATGCGTGAATCGTTTGGATGGTATGCCGAAACGGTTGTTGTTTTCTTACCTTTAATCTATAGTTTGTTATCGGTATCTATGCTGGTCATTGGTAACATTTATCTATATTATTTATTAGCCATAATCGTTTATTTTTATGTTAGCCATGATATTGGTGCGGGGTATTTTTTACTCACAGCTTTGATCATTATTACTTACTTATCAATGTTGAATCCAGCGTTACCACAAGGTACGGTCTTATTGGTGTTAATGACCGGGTTGTTAACTTATATCGGCACTGTGATAGTTAATTTATTAAAAGTGCCAATATTAGCTAAAATCAGTGCGGCCTCGTTTATCATGCTTTGTGCTGAACGATTGTTTGGTACGTTCGTACCGATTTATGGGGTACATACTTTGCGAGGCAGTGTGATTAGTGTGTCTGCGTTATTAATTACTATGATCATGATGCATTATTTTAACCGGTATATCACGCAGCGGGTTGCTGAAATTGATGCGATTACGTTGCGGGCGAATAAAGATGAACTGACACAATTTTACAATTTGTATTATTTATACAAAGATTTTGGGTCACAACAATTCAACGAAGAAACCTTAGCAATTGCGATTTTGGATTTAGATTACTTTAAAAAAGTGAATGATCAATATGGCCATAATATAGGCAATCAGACATTGATTACTTTTTCTAAACATATTCACCAAAATTTGATTGAACAGCTGGGGACTAATAATTTCGAATTGTATCGTTATGGTGGTGAAGAATTCGTTGTGACCATCAAAGCGGTTGCAGGCAAAACGATGAAAGAAGTATTTGACCAACTGCAAGATACTATTCAGTGTGTGACGATGGAACAATTACCAGAACGAATGAGTTTTTCAGCTGGTGTAGCCTATCTTAAAAATCATGCTTTTGATCCGATGACGACATTGGAAGCTGCCGACCAACTACTTTATCAATCAAAACATGCTGGCCGTAAACAAACAATGATTGAAGTTTTATAAATGCCTACTGGCAAACAGCAAGTATCATAAGTTAATAAGGGGGTTAACTGTGGTAGCTGTTTTGCCAGAAAAATGTAAAATAACCTGATATACCACGAAAAAACTTTTTCTAATTATACGAAAAGCGTTGCTAAATATCATAAAATATATTAATATTAATAAGTTACGATATTATGATTTTTATTAACAAAGGGTCGTTAGAGCGATTAAATCAATGACAATATTGGACAAACGTCAAACATAGACATGATCCGCAGTAACACCTTCCAAAAAATGAAAGGCGATTTGTTGTATGGAAAAAAAGTTTTACTTTAACGCGCAGCCCATCGTAGCTTTGAATAATTATCGTGAATATGAAGTTCAGTTTTATGAATTATTGTTACGGGAAATGCGAACGAATTGTTTTCCGGGACAAAAATTCTTTGATCTGATTGCTGATGAAGCTGGGAATGCACGGTTTTTGCTGTTCTTTGAACAACAAATTCGTCTGATGTTGCAATCAGAAAAAATCAATACAATATCTATTAATATTGAAATCAGTCAACTGGAATATGCTGCAACACATACTTTCTTGGAAAATTTAAGTGACCTTTCGACGTCAATTATCCTAGAAATTACTGAACGCGAATATGTTGCTAAGAAAACTGTTATTACAGATTTTATTTTATATGCTAAAAGCCAAGGGTATCGTGTTGTTTTAGATGATATTAATGTCCATTCACATCTGGATGCCGCAGAGGCTGATGAACTAGGCATTATTGGCGTCAAAATTTCTTATGAGGCGATGAAACAGCTGCCAATGCCATCATTCCAACGACGTTTAACCCGTTTTGATGCCAAAATGGCAGCGATTAATGTCGATGTTATTATGGAAGGCGTCTCTGAAGAAGCGCAAGTGGTCCGGTTATTTGACTTAGGCATTAAGCACCAACAGGGTTACTATTTCAGTAATCAAGAAACAACACCGTAAGGCACACAACAAAAAGCCGACTCAGTTTAACTGAGTCGGCTTTTTAAATTACATATTAACGAGATCACCGTTGTGATCGAAAATATATTGTTTTTGTGCTTTTGTCAAATGCGTTGACTTCGTTTGCACACCAGTTGTTTCATCAAAATGTTGGACTTTGTTGTTGACGACTTTAAAGCCTTTGACAAGGCGTGCGTCACTGTCTGTCAAATACCAATCGCCCTTAATATGGAAGTATTGGTTGGCAATGGCATCGCCAGTTGTCGCGTTAAAGTAGTAAGTGGCTTGTGTGGCTGGATCAGTCACAAAGGCACCCTTCACTTGGACGCCATCAGTACCAAAGTATTGCAAGTGGTCGCCAACGGTTGTCAAACCAGTATCAGCTTGACCTTGCGCACTTAAGTGCAGCCATTGATCAGCAGCAAGTTCGTAATATTGGTTTGTGAGCATCGCACCATCTGTGGCGAAGACGTAAGTCTTACCAGCCAAGTGTTGCACACCAACGACTAGGTTACCCGTTGTAGCATTCGTGTAGATGGTCTTGTCAGTTAAGACGACGAATTCACCCTTACTTTGGTGGCCATCGGCGTAGAAGTATTGGTTGGCGCCGTTAATGTTTTGCAAACCTGTCAACGCAATGCCGTCACCACCAAGGTAGAACCATTGGCCTTGGGCGTTTTGCGCGTAGCGATAGGTTGCCATGTTCCCATTACCAGCTTCAAAGTAATATACGTGACCATTTTCATCAGTCATGAATTGATCCTTGAGTTGATGACCGCTTTGATCGAAGTATTGGCGGTGACCATCGACATCCGTGAAGCCGTTGATAGCCATACGACCATCAGTGCCAAAGTAGTAAGCTGCCCCAGTTTGGTCAACGATGTATTGGTTGAAGACTTGTTGGCCGCGCTTATCGAAGTAAATGGTTGAACCATCAGAATTTTGGAAGAAGGCTTGCATCAATGCAATACCGTTTGGCAAGAAGTAGTAGTGATGGGTGTTGATGGTTTGGAAACCAGTCACCAAATGACCAGTGTTGTCAAAGTAGTAATAGTTCCCTGAATTGTCTTGGACAAAGCTGTTTTGCGCACGCGTACCGCTTAATGTGTAGTAAATGATACCTTGGTTGTCGTGCGTGAAACCAGTTTCTGATAGGTCATTGGTCAATTGCTTTGGCAAGTATGTGGCGTCGTTGTTGTTAGAGACCACGTGATAGTAAGTGCTTGAACCAGCATCTTTCAAGACATAGCCGGCACCCTTACCTTGAATGTTTGAGCCGTTGAAGTATTTACCAGACCATTCCGTGATACGAGTTGATGGATCCATTGGTAAGTTCGTTGAAATTTGCTTTGTTTCAAACAATGACGGATACATCGCTTGCAAGTCACCGAGGAAGGCACCACCGTATTGGGCTTGGTATTGTCCGCCACCACGACTTTGAATCACGTAAAGTGAATTTTCAATGTCTGAGTTGGGATCTTTGTCACCGTATGAGTTCGTCCGTGTCACTGTGGCAAGTTCTTGACCAGGGAGGTTGTAAATTTGGTCAGGGACCCAGTCGGCAATGGCTTGAATGCCACTAGCATGCAAGGCTTTGATCGCATCACGTAGTTGATCTACTGTGCCGTACTTAGTTGGTGTGCCGAAACCAAGATCATAACGATCAGTGAAAGCATAACCGTTTTGAATGATTGAATCCAAGAAACTGGTGTCTGTACTTGAACGGTATTGTGGGGCCAATTGGAAGCTTGTTACACCCCAGTCCTTAAACAATGACCCATTCTTGGCAATCACAGCGTTTGTGTATTCATCTGGTGTTGTGGCGAAGGCTTGGAAGTTTGAGAAACCTTCGTAAATCACTTGTGAATCCAATGCAGCGTTGGAATGGAAAGTCTTACCATCATTGTGACTAGTCGTATCAGATGCGGTGCGGGCATCTTGGGTGTCCGTGGCACCAACGGGTACCCAAACGGCTAAGAAGCCAGAAACTTGTGGGTTTTGGACGCCGTAGACATCTTGATTATTGAAGATTAAATCACCGTTGTTATCGGTATAACGAATAGGTGCATCATCGGTGTTGTAATAGTCCAAGCCATCTTGCGTTGTGCCTAACAACAAGCGGAAGGCTTGCTTTTTGTGGGCAGCCCCCATGTGCAACGTCACCGTTTCACCAGCTTGCAAAGTCAAATCTTTGTTATTGCTGATGATGACCCCAATCCCTTGGGTCCGTGTGTCAGCATCGCCCTTATCAGTGGCGGTCATGGCACCTTTACCGTAACGCACAGAAGTCAAAATGTCGTGATTGTCTACAGCCATGGCTTGACCACCAGCGACATATTGAATGCGGGCCTTGAGCAAAGCATCAATCGCATTGAAATAAGGGGATTTTGTGGCCATATATTGACCGTCATCCGTGTAAAGATCACCATAGTAAACCCGTGGGACCGTGTCTTTGTTGGTCAACAACATGGCATAAGCACTTGGCATGTTGAATTGCGTGTACTTTTTGTCGGCTAACTTTTGGTCTTCATTATAGACTTTGAAGGCTTCCGCCAGCTGTTCCGGTGTTGGTGCCAAGCTGTTTTCAACGTCAGGGTGCAAATCGGAAACGATTTGGGCAATAACTGTTTGCACTTCACTATCGTGGGCACGCACGAAACTATAGTTTGGTGTGGCCGTGTTTTCCGTGCTATCTTGGCTACGGTTCACCAAGTAGAAATCCATGAAACGTTGCATCGTACCACGAATGTCGGAGTTCTTAGTTAATGACCAAATGAGTTGCGTGTGGGCATAGTCATCCATCGTCAATTGGTTATCCCCAAAGTCGTTGACGTAAAGAGGATCGTTGTGACTCCAGTCTTCCAAAATTGAGAGGTGTTGGTTGGCTGTGGCGTCGTTTTTGTCGACACCATAAGCGGCCTTAAAGTAATCGGCGGCAATTTGCAACAAATCAGCATCAACGTTGTCGACAGCGTCGACACGAATACCGTCAAAGTTTGCGTCAGCATCGTTTGCGGTAATTGAACCAAAGTTCATCAAGTAGTGTAACCAGTTTAATTGTTCGGCTTGCACGACGGGGTTTGAGTTGTCTACATCGTTGGCCAACAATAATTCGTAGCCACCCTTTGAATTATCCACCGTATAATTTTGCGTATCTGTTTGGTTCGTTGGGGTGCGGTTGAGCAAACGGAATGCAGAGTTTGTATCTGGGGTGAGGGGGCTGTTCACAAATGTCAAAGCCCCCTTTTGCAAATGATCACTGTTAGGATCTTCACTCGTTTGGTTCCATTGTGGCTGTGTGGTGATAAAGTTCGCCATCGCTGTCTTCAGCCAGTCGGTGCTGTTTGTCAACCCAATCTTGGTTTCAATGGCTTGTTGCAACGTTTCGCTGGCCTTGTTCAAGGCAGCTTGATCGTCTTTAAGCGTATAAGGGGTTGGGTTTTCAACGAGCCCCAGTTGCGCCATGTAGTTTAAGTAGTTGACTTGGGTTTGTTTGTCAGGCCACCAGACGGACAAAATAGGCCGCTTGTCATTGGCGGTTGACGGTTCCCAGTTTTTACCATCGCGTAAAATGTCGGTTGGACGATACCAAGATGATGCCGTCAAATAGCCATCAAAGTTATCAAAATCCGCACTATCAGTGCTGTGAACAGCATTGTGCGCCGTGTAGTCATCGTTTTGTGCTGTCAAACCTTCGGTGATCTGGCTGTCAGTTGCAGAAACTTCTTGACCAGTCGTGGCATCAAATGTCCGCACTTGGCCGTCAATGTCGCCAGCATAACCTTTCTTTAGTTGACCGGCAGCATCAAAGTAGTAATTGTGGCCAGCGATACTCGTTACGCCGACTGCAGCTTGACCATTGGCACCAAAGTAATACGTTTGGCCATCAGTGGTTGTGTAAAAGTCGCTGAAAATTTGTTCGCCTTGCGCATTAAAGGCTACGGTTTGGCCAGCAACGTGTTGTAAGCCAGTGAGGGCGTTCCCCGTATTGGCGTCAAAATAGTAAGTCTTACCATTTTCTGTGACATAGGCACCCTTTGTTTGACGCCCTGTAGCATCAAAGTATTGCAAGTGGCCCGCAATAGTTGTGAGTCCCTTGGCATAAGATTGATCAGCGTTGACATAGTACCAAGCGCCGTCTTTTTCGACGTAGCCTGTTTGTGGGGCTGCTGGGGTAGTGTCGGTTGCTGGTTGCGCCGTTTGCGCAGGTGCTGGCGTGGCCGGTTCTGACGTTGAGGCCGTGGCGGGGTCCGCAACGGGTGTCTGTGTCGTGGTGTTTGTGGCCGCTGGCGTGGCAACTTGTATTATGGTGTCAGGCGTTGTTGTTGGTTGTGGTGCCACCACACTAGAACCTGAGTACGTCGTTGTCGTATCGGCAGCAGCCGTCGTTGTGCCAGTGACAAGTGCCAGGGCGGCGATGGTGGTCATGATACCACCAACAACCCAATTCTTACCTGCTTTATAGAGTTTTTTTCTTACTTGTGTGTCGTTTCCCAAAATCTTTTTCTCCCGTAAACTATTTGTTTGATGAAACAATAAAAAATTATATAGGAGTAAATGTTAAACGTATATCATTTGCTGAATGATTAAGAAATGCTTAAATAACATCAATATTGTAATGACAAAAAATAAACTTCGTGTGCTTGTATGCTAAAAGACGGTCTGATCAGCGTGCTAAGTGCTTGACATGTCAAATAATAACCCATTATACAATTAACGTCATGAATTTATGAAAAATTATCTATCTCAATATGTTATAATTTAAACCAATTGTGCCTTTTTTATCAAAAGGCTAAAATAGTTTTAAAGCATAGAAATTGTAGGTCAAAATGACATGAATGTTAAAATGATACAAAAAAAGCGCCAACCATCTCCTTGGTATCAACAGCCAAGTTGTTTGCTTGTCTTGTCTACCTTGGTTTTAGGGGTCATTGTTGGCTTGAGTTCGATGCTATTAGCCTTGTTTTTGGAAGTCATTGAGCAATGTTTTTTACATTTTGGTGAAACTGCTCAAGTACCCGCACCGACCGGCACCCCAGCACTGATTAGATTACTGTCAGTTTTTGCAGGTGGTGTGATTGCTGCGGTTATCTGGTGGTTTTTGCGTACAAAAACGACCCCAACTGTGAGCATTAAAAGTGCTTTAGCGGGGGAGAAGATGCCTTTTTGGCAAACGATGGTTCACGTGCTGACACAAATTTTTTATGTTGGAACGGGTGGCTCGATTGGCCGTGAATTGGCCCCACGTGAAGCCGGTGCGGTCTTGGCGCAACAATGGTCGGCGCTTTTAGAACGCCTGCATTGGACAAGTTTATCAACTGAAGATAAACGTTTGTTAATGACAGCGGCGGCTGGTGCGGGCTTTGCGGGAATTTACATTGCCCCATTAACGGGTATGTTTTTCTCAGTGGAAGTTTTATATAAGAAGTTTAGTTTAAAAACCGTTGGTGTGAGCTTGACGATGGCCACCATCGCGATGCTAATGGGCGCACTAGTGAAAGGTTTTCAACCGTATTATCTACTCAATGATGTCCGTTTTTCGATGAGCAGCGTGGTTTTTGTACTAGTCTTGGCGCCTTTGAGCGGGTTAGCTGGTGGTTGGTTTAGAAAATGTTTTCAATGGGCTGAACAGCACCAAACAAAAAACAGGCAGATACTTTGGCAACTGCCGCTGGCTGCCTTATTGACTGGGATTGTGGCGTATTTTTTCCCAGAAATCATGGGCAATGGGCGTGCGTTAGCACAATTTGCGATGAATAGTTCACATTGGGACATCATCGGCGTACTTGTGCTTGGCGCTTTGCTCAAAGTCATTGTGACCGTTTTGACCATTCGTTCTGGGGCTTCGGGTGGCACTTTGACACCATCGATTGCCATAGGAAGTGCTTTGGGCGCGGTGTTAGGATTCTTCTTGTCCGGTTGGGTACCGGGTATGACGATTGGCCAGGGGGCAGTTTTAGGCGCTGGCACGTTACTGGCAGCGTCACAACAGGCGCCGTTGATGGCGATGTTTATGTTGATTGAAATTACACATCTGGATGGCTCGGCCATCTTACCGCTTGCCATTGGCATTTTGATTGCCAGTACTGTGTCGCGGCGCGTGCTACAAACAAAGACTAGTAAAAAAGACTGACACGTTGTGTCAGTCTTTTTATACGTTGGCTTCAATGGTAATCAGGTTACCTTCTGAATCATTGATTTTAATCGCAATTTTGTCACCAAAACGTGGTTCAGGCTCACCAACTACCGTCACAAAATTGTTTTTTAAATGTTTTTGTAGGTCAGCTTGGTGATCGCGGACCAGCAATTCAAGTTGATCGGTTGGCTCACCGGGGACAAAGACAATGTCTTCGTTATCTAGGGTCAAATGGCGCCCAGATTGATGCCCGGATTGGGGCAAATCAAATACATCGCGCCAAAAACGGTAGGCGCGGTTCGTATCGGTTGCTGGAATTGTTTTAATGTTTAATTTACGTGGTTTCATAATATATAAGTATAGCTGAATCGTGTTATTTTTCAACTCAGCACAATGAGAACGTTTACAATCCCGCATACGCGCTTTTTATGGTAAACTTAAACTTATGGCATTATTAGAAGTCAGTAGCCTTACAATGGCCTACGCAGAAAAAACTTTATATGAAGACGCCGCCTTTGAATTACAACAAGGCGAACACATGGGCATTGTTGGGCAAAACGGTGCGGGCAAATCAACCCTAATTAAGATTATTACGGGACAAGAATTACCCTTGTCTGGGAAAATCGATTGGCAAAAAGGCCTAAAAATTGGCTATTTGGACCAGTATGCCGAAATTCCGGATGGCATGAATTTGGTTGATTTTTTGCATACGGCTTATCAAGACTTATATGATAAGCAAGACCGCATCACCGCACTCTACAATGAGTACGCGGAAACCATGAACGATAAATTGCTAGACCGTGCTGGCCGCATGCAAGAAGAACTAGATGCGGCTGGTTTTTATGACGTCGATACGCAAATCGAACGTGTCATTTCCGGTCTTGGGTTAGAAGCCATCGGGCGTGATCGGGAATTGGAACAAATGTCTGGTGGTCAACGTGCCAAAGTCATTTTGGCGAAGTTACTATTGGAAAATGATGACGTCATCATTTTGGATGAGCCGACAAACTATCTGGACGTCGCCCACATTGCGTGGTTGCAGGATTTCTTGCAAACTTATGACGGCGCAGCTTTGATCATTTCCCATGACTTTGACTTTTTGGACAAGGTGACGAACGCGATCATTGATGTCTCATTTGGTAAGATTACCAAGTATCGTGGCTCATTCACCAAAGCTATGCGGCAAAAAGAAGAACGGGCAGAGCAACAGTTACGTCAATATGAGAAGCAACAGGGTGAAATTGAAAAGGCCCAAAAGTTTATTGCCAAGAACAAGGCCCGAGCTTCAACCTCAAAGCAAGCCAAATCACGTGAAAAGATGCTGGCTCGGATGGATAAGATTGATCCACCATCAGATACCTTGCAAGCTAAGTTTAACTTTCCTTACGTGAACTCACAATCAGCCAACGCCTTGACAGTGAGTGATTTATCGGTGGGTTACGTGACACCGGTTTTGGAACCAGTGACGTTCTCAGTGACTACGGGGCAAAAAATTGTCTTCAAAGGTTTCAACGGGGCGGGTAAATCAACGTTGATCAAGTCAATTCTTGGCGTGATCCCCGCCTTACATGGGACAGCTGAATTTTCACCATCTGCCGTCGTCAACTATTTCGACCAAGATTTAGAGTGGGACAACGATGCTAAAACACCGTTGCAAGAAATGCAAGACCGTTTCCCAACGCTTGAACCTAAGGCGTTACGGACACGACTCGCTGCTGCGGGAATTAACGCTGAAAACGCGCAAAAGCCTTTGCAACAACTTTCAGGTGGTGAGCAAACGAAAGTCAAGTTGGCCATTATGGAAATGAAGCCAAGTAATTTCTTGATTTTAGATGAGCCGACAAACCATCTCGATGAAGGCACAAAAAATGCCTTGCGAGCAGCGATTGATAAGTTCCCTGGCAATGTCATTATCGTGTCTCACGAAGTGAGCTTTACTAAGGGCTTTGGCGACCGTGAACTCAACGTCGCGGCGCTATCTTATAAGAAAGAAACAGATTAATATGGTGCAACTACTGACACAAAACAACATGCCGGACAACATGACAGTTTTTGATGTGGTTGATTCAACAATGATTAAAGGTCGAGAGATGCTGCATGCAGGCATGGCTCGACCTTTTGCTGTTGTTGCCAATCAACAGACGGCTGGTTATGGTAAATTTGGTCGCCAATTTTTCTCACCGCGCGGTAGCGGTGTGTATATGACTTTTGTTTTTGATGTCCCAGCGGGTGAATTTGATGCGGGGCTGTTGACCACCGGTGTGGCAGCAACGATTGCGCGTGTCATTTTTGAAGTGACTGGGATTCAAGTGGCTTTGAAGTGGGTCAATGATTTATATTATCACGATCGCAAAATTGCAGGCATTCTTGCCGAAGGGGTGATGACCGCAGGTCAGCTCACACAAGTGAGTATCGGGGTCGGCCTCAACATTTTAGCTACAGTTGTACCATCCGAATTACGCCATAAAATTGGCGCACTTGATGTCGATGTGGATAAAAATGCGTTTGTCCGTCAGATTTTCACAGCTTTGCAAGCCGACTTTGCGGGTTATCAACAGGGCGCACACCTCGACTATTTTCAAGCGCATGCCTATTTAACTGATCGTCACGTGTCGGCGCATGTGGGCAAAACAGTTATTCAGGGTAAAGTCGCTGGGGTAGGATCCCATGGTGAGTTATTGTTGGTGGATGATGCCGGCGTGTCACATGCCTTGTTTAGTGGTGAAGTGGCAAAGATCAATTTGTAGGGTGTAGAAAAGGATAGCCAAGCGTATGGGATTACGGTCAGTTTTATTGTTTCCACAAGTAAACATGCCACTTATTCATGATGTGAGACGTCAATATGATGCACTTGCTGAGCATATTCCGCCGCATATTTCACTAGTTTTTCCTTTTGAAAGTGATACCTCGGATGAAACAGTGTGTCAGGTTGTGACTGATGCATTTCAGCACGTATCATCGTTTGATATCACCTTGAACCAAGTTGCTGGTGACCCTGATAATGGTTATGTTTGGTTGGTGGTGGACCAAGGAAGTGATGAAATGACGGCGTTGCATGACAAGTTATATCAATCACCCATTTTTATGAACCATTTGCGACAGGATATTCCCTATAAACCCCACATGACCATTGCACAAGGTATTTCTGCCGAGAAGGCGTATCGGTTAATGGCTGAATTGCCTCAAAAATCTTTAACTTATACCACTAGAATTGAAGTGGTCAGTGTAGAGCATATTTTAAACAATGACGATTCCGAGGTTTTCTTTAACTTAGCATTGCGGTGAAACTATGAAAATTAGAATTATTGGGCCAGTGTTCAGTGGTAAAATCACTTTGGCTCATCAAATCAGCGCTCGCACCGGACTGACGGTCACATCTTTAGATGGACTTACCATGTTGGCAAGTATACTGTGCGATCGCTAAACGTTGGTTGCAGAGTAGGGCACATCAGGCGCCGGCGCAATATCGCGAGTTACGCCCCTATTTGTATTGGTATGGGCAATGGGTAACGTCAGAGCGTCAAGCTGTCATGGCCATGCTCACGCCATATGCTGAAAAAACAATAATTTTAAAATCATTTGACAAAATAAATAGATTAGAATAAAATAAAAACAATGAGAAAATCATAGAGGTTGCCATAGACAAGAGTCGCTTGTGGAGTATTGATAGATACGCTGAAACAAGTAAAAGGGGATATGGCCGAAGCACTGACACTATCAGGTTAGTTAGCTGGGCCATTGGTTAAGAGCCAATGGACTGTCGCGGATGCGGGGTGCTATGACGGAGATAAGCGTTTTTTATTGCGATCCGTGACTGCCCCCTAGCAGCCACGGATTTTTATTTTATGAGAAAAAGGTGTGACTATGGTAGAGGCAATTACAAGGCCCACACAAATTGAAATATCACAACGGGCTTTAAAAAATAATGTCGCTGTCGTGAAAAAAACCTCTGGCGCCGACAAAATCTTTTTGGCGGTTAAATCTAATGCTTACGGCTTGGGGTTAATCCCAACATCGAAAGCAGCCGTGGCAGGTGGCGTTTACGGACTGGCTGTAGCGATTATTGATGAGGCATTGGCCTTGCGTCATGAGCGGCTAACAGCGCCGATTTTAATTTTAGGCATTTCCCCAGCAGAATATGCGGAATTAATGGCCGTCCAACATATTATGGCCACCGTTGTGTCGCTTGATTGGTTGAAGGAAGCGGCAACGTATTTGTCCGGAGAACAGCGTTTGCATGTCTCATTAGGCGTTGATACGGGGATGGGGCGCATCGGCTTCCGTGATCGCGCGGCATTAGCTGAAGCGATTGCTTACGTCCAAGCACATCACGACCTGTTTGATTATGTGGGCTTAGCGACCCATTTTGCCGAGTCAGATTCGGCTAATACGGCTTATTTTGAGATGCAACTGGCGCGTTGGCATAATTTGACGGATGGGTTGCCCGAACCAGAATACTATCATGTGGCCAATTCTGGCGCTGCGATGTATCATGCTGATGAAGTGCCGCACGAGGTGGTCCGTGTCGGCACCGTGTTGTATGGCGTAGAACCGTCTCGTGGTGAACTGGCTGATGGGCATGACTTACAACCAGTCATGGCTTTGCGCAGTGAAATGAACTTTGTGAAGCAATTGCCGGCGGGTGAAGGGATTAGTTATTCTCATAAATATACCACCACGGGAGATGAATGGATTGGCACAGTACCGATTGGGTATGGCGATGGGTGGTTGCGCAAATTGACCGGCTTTAACGTGATTGTTGATGGCCAATACGCACCGATAGTTGGCCAAATCGCCATGGATCAGATGATGATTCGCTTACCACGGGCGTACCCAGTCGGCACCAAAGTCACTTTGATCGGGCGTGACGGCGACTTAGAAAACACTTTGGAAGATGTCGCCCAACATGCGGGCTTGGCCCCTTGGGAAATTATGACGGGGATGCAAGATCGGTTGCACCGAGTGTTAGTTGATTAGGACACTGCATAACAAACTGAAATATTGAGGAGCATAAAATGACAGAAAAAACTTATCATGTGGCAATTTTGGGGGCAACTGGCGCGGTTGGGACGCGCTTACTATCACAGCTAGAACAATCAACGATTCCGGTTGGTCAACTGAAGTTATTGGCTTCCGCACGTTCAGCTGGCACGACTTTAATGTTTAAAGGCGCACCAGTGACGGTTGAAGAAGCCACGCCAGAAAGTTTTGATGGGGTGGATTTGGTCTTGGCATCAGGTGGTGGTTCAGTTTCAAAGCGCTTTGCCCCTGAGGCAGTGAAGCGCGGTGCTGTCGTCGTGGATAATTCGAGTTATTGGCGGATGCATGATGACGTACCACTTGTCGTACCCGAAGTGAATGAAGCAGCCTTACAAGCGCATCAAGGCATTATTGCCAATCCAAACTGCTCAACGATTCAAATGGTGGTGGCTTTGGAACCCATTCGTCAGGCGTATGGCCTAGAACGGGTGATTGTGTCAACGTATCAAGCCGCTTCTGGCGCAGGTCAGCTTGGTTGGGACGAATTGGTGGCGCAAACGACGGCTTATAATGCGGGAGAGCCAGTCATAGCAGCTGTTTTACCGGTGCGTGGCGCTGACAAGCACTATCCTTTAGCGTACAATTTGCTGCCACAAATTGATGTGTTTGAAGAGGATGGGTACACGCATGAGGAATGGAAAATGATTCATGAGACCAAGAAAATTATGTTTGGTGACAAGGATTCCCGTGACGTGAAAGTCACCGGTACGGCAGTGCGGGTGCCGGTGCCAATTGGCCATGGGGAAACGGTTTACTTTGAAACAACGACTGGTACTGGGGCCACGGCGGAAGGGATTCAACAAGTCTTGAGTCAAGCGCCAGGGGTGGTCCTAGAAGACAACCCAGCTGAGCAACTTTACCCACAACCAGTCAATGCGGCGGGCAAGCGCGAAACCTTTGTTGGTCGGGTGCGGCCGGATTTGGAAGTGGACGATGCTTTTCATATGTGGGTGGTCTCAGATAACTTGCTCAAAGGTGCCGCATGGAACACGGTGCAAATCGCTGAACGACTCGTGGCTCTGGACTTAGTGCGCGTGCCAGATATAGCAACAAACCCATTTGTTGGTGAGTAACGTGATACAATAAGGCTATGGGAACCGTCATTTATCTTGTAACAATTGGATTATTATTGGTGGCATTTGGCTGCCAATTACACAAAAACCCCGCGACGATGGCAATCGGTACGTATGGGGTTTTTATTGTATTGAGCGTGATTTTATTGTGTCAGCACTGGTGGCCAACGGCTGCGCCAATCATGGCACATGTATTGCTGATGAGCTATGTGGTGGCAAGTTTGTTAGGCGCCATTTTATTGTTAAGTATGGCGTGGTATAGCTGGAAAAAATCACGGCAATTAATTGTACCGATAGTGATTGGGAGCTATTTATTGAGCTTAGTTGTTTTATCACCATGGCACTGGTGGCGCTTATCTGCGCCTTGGTTGTTGCTGTATTTTGTTTGGCAATTTTGTCGATTTTTGATCAGTAGTATTTGCTATGGTTTGGTGATTCAAGCGCCTCAGTCGGGGCCTTTAGTGGTACTGGGTGGTGGCTTGGCGGATGGCTATCATGTCGGTAAGATTGTCGATGCGCGTATTCGGGCAGCCGTACAAGATGCACGGCAAATGGCAACATTTCCAATCATCGTTTTTTCTGGTGGACAAGGTGAGGATCAGCAACGAAGTGAAGCTGAAGCGATGCGTGATCGGGCTGTATCACACTATGGCGTACCAGAATCACAGACACGGTTGGAAGATCAATCACGTAATACGCAGCAAAACTTGCGCTATAGCTCAGATCTGCTTGCTGGGGCACCAATGACTTTTTACACCAGTGATTACCACGTTTTTCGGGGTGCTTTGCTCGCCCAAATCCAGGGGATTTCAGCCGTTGGTCGCGGTGGCGTATCGGTTTGGCGACATCGCTTGCCAGCGTTTTTGCGTGAATTTGCTGGTGTGATGAGCTTACACAAGCGGCGCCAAGTGTTATTTGGCCTACTTTGGGTGATCTTGGCCGGGGTAAAAGTGATTTTTTTTCCATAAAATAGTATGCTATAATGCTTTTTATGATGTGGCGATGTGAAAAGTGATGATTAAATGACATAAAAATGGTTAAAAGGGAGGTGTATATGAGTATATTTGGTAAACTCATGTGGTTTTTTAAGACGCATCAACGGCTTTATATTCTAGGGCTGTCTTTTTTATTCTTAACGGAAGTTTCTCAAATGGTCTCGCCAGCACTTATCGGTCAATTTACAGACCAAGTGGTGCGCCGAGAATTGACGCTGGGGAGTCTTGTGTTTTATGCTGGCGGTATTTTACTTTTTTCACTGCTGATGTATGGTTTTCGCTATGCTTGGATTACCCATATCTTTCAGGGTTCAGCGTTACTAGAAAAAACATTGCGACAACAGTTGTTTGACCACTACATGGCGATGGATACAACGTTTTATCAGCGGCATCGGACGGGTGATTTAATGGCACATGCGTCCAATGACTTGTCAGCCATCCAACGTGTGGCATCGGGTGGTATTTTAATGCTTGTTGATTCTGTCGTGGTTATTATTTTCACGGTGGCTTCGATGATTCTGGTCGTGGATTGGCGTTTGACGCTAATTGGCATCTTACCTTTACCGTTGTTGATTCTTGGCGTACGGTATTTATCGCCTAAAATTCGCGCGGCGTTCACGGCGTCTCAAGAAGCCTTTTCACGCTTATCGAACAAATCCCAAGAGTCAATTGCTGGGATTAAAGCCATCAAGACTTTGGGTCAAGAACAGCAAGATGCTGCTGCTTTTGAAGCGCAAGTGCAAGAAACGATTCAAATCAATAAGCGGGTAGCTAAAATTGATGCGATGTTTGGCCCAATGGCGACACTGATTATGACCATTAGCTATGTCATTATGATGACGTACGGTGGATCGCTGGTCGTTGACCGGCAAATTACAATTGGACAATTGGTCTCATTTTCGACCTATCTTGGCTTACTCGTTTGGCCGATGTTTGGGTTAGGTCAGTTATTTAACGTGTTAGAGCGTGGCAATGCGTCCTATATTCGTGTCCAAAATATTTTGGCAGAAAAATCGGCCGTGGTTGAAAAGCCAGATGCCATCACGACACGAGCGACGGGTGATTTGGAGATTGACGTGGCGGCCTTTCGTTATCCAGATGATGATACCCTTAGCCCAGCGCTAAAAAATATCAAATTATCAGTTAAGGCAGGTGAAACGTTAGGGATTGTCGGTCGCGTTGGCTCGGGGAAAACAACACTGTTGAAGCTTTTATTGCGTCAATTTGACGGCTACACGGGCACGATTAAAGTGGGCGGTACGGACATTAAAGATTACACTTTTGCCGCGTACTTACAGGCCATTGGTTATGTGGCGCAAGAAAACTTCCTGTTTTCCACAACGGTACGCGATAATATTCGGTTTGCTAATATCAATGCATCGCAGGCGGTTGTCGTAGCTGCGGCAAAAAATGCGGCCTTTCATGCCGATGTTTTAGCATTACCGGCCGGCTATGATACGGAAGTTGGTGAACACGGCGTCAGTTTATCTGGTGGGCAAAAGCAGCGCTTGGCGATTGCGCGTGCGTTAATGATTGATCCAGAAATTTTAATTTTAGATGATGCTTTGTCAGCGGTTGATGCACGGACGGAAAAGCAGATCCTACAAGCTTTGAAATCCGAACGCCAAGGGAAGACCACCATCATTGCCGCGCATCGGATGAGTTCGGTAATGAACGCCGATGAGATCATTGTGTTTGATCAAGGTCGGATTAAGGAACGGGGCACGCACGCTGAATTAATGGCGCAAAACGGCTGGTATGCCGAGATGTCTCGTCAACAACAATTAGCAACAGCGATTGAAGAAAAGTTAGATGGAAAGGTGGGCACGGATGTCTGAAAATAATGAATCAGTTTGGGCTAAGAGTATCCCACTAAAAGAACAGTTTCGTGTCGTGACGACGTTGATGAAAACGGCAAAGCCTTTTCGTAACATGTTTTTCGTCGCCATTGCAATTGGGGGTGTCTTTGCGTTACTCCAAGCAGCTGCGCCACGTGTGATTGCGTATTATATGACAACTTACCTACATCAAGGCAACCATGTCACCATTCAGATTATGTGGTGTTTTGCCTTGTTAGTCGCGGCGATTCGGATTTGTCAGGCCATTACTGATGGTCTGAATGCCTACTATTTCACGGTGGCCGCTGAATATGCGTTAGAGGATATTCGGGTGAAGGTTTTTGGGAAGTTACACACACTTGGGATGCGCTTCTTTGACCAAGTGCCAGCCGGCTCTTTGGTGACACGAGTGAACAATGATACCGCGTCACTCGCTGATTTTTGGCGGTTTTTCATGGAACTGACCTTTGTGGTCATGAGTATGATTGGTGCCTATATTGGGATGCTGACGGTGAGTGTGAAAGCGACGCTACTCATGTTAGTGGTGGTCCCTTTTATTGTCACATCGGTCGTGGTCTATCAGCGGTTTTCATCAAGTCTGTTCCGTCATATGCGCGAACGTTTGTCGCATTTAAATGCTAAAATTGCTGAAAGTATTACCGGTATTGATGTGATTCAAGAATTTTATCAAGAAGATCGGTTTAAAACGGCCTTTGCTAAGGTCAATGGCGAATATTTCAATGCACGCTTTAAAATGATTAAAGCTGATGCTTTGTTACTCGAACCCATGATTGACTTAATGCTGGGCGGTGCTATGGTGTTAGTACTTTGGTATTTTGGCGTGCTATCGATGACCACGGCCGTATCAGCTGGGGTAATTTATGCGTTTACCACCTATTTAAATAACATTTTTAGTCCGCTAGAAAATGTGATGAACTTGTTTAGTCCGTTCCAAGAAGGGTTGGTTTCTGGTTATCGCGTTTTGGGTATTTTGGATGATGATACTTATGCACCAGCGCAAAATCCAGGCGCAGATAAGCAAATTACGCAAGGGAAAATCGAGTTCAAGCATGTCAACTTTAGTTATGATGGGCAACATCCCATCTTAAAGGATTTAACCTTTACGGCAAACCCCGGTGATACCGTGGCCTTGGTTGGGCATACGGGTTCGGGTAAGTCGTCGACGATTAACACGTTGATGCGCTTTTATGATTTTCAAAGTGGCGAAATTTTGCTCGATGGGCAGGATATTCGCGATATTGATCCGGTGGATTTGCGCCAGAAAATGGGGTTAGTCTTGCAAGAACCGTTTATGTTTTACGGGGATGTCGCCTCAAATATCCGGATGTATGATGACACGATTACCGATGACCAAATTATTAAGGCGGCGGCATTTGTTGGGGCAGATACCTTTATTGATGAGCTGGACGGTCAATACCATGCCAAAGTACAAGAAGGTGGTTCAGGCTTCTCAGCTGGGGAAAAGCAGCTGATTAGTTTTGCCCGAACGATTGTCAAAGATCCAAAAATTTTGATTTTAGATGAAGCCACCGCCAATGTTGATACGGAGACGGAAGTCTTGATTCAACACTCGCTTCGGAAAATGCGTCAGAATCGGACAACGATTGCGATTGCGCACCGCTTATCAACCATCAAAGATGCGAATTTAATTCTCGTGTTAGATCATGGCGAAGTTGTGGAGCACGGCACACATGATACCTTACTGGCACAACGTGGCCGCTACTATGATTTGTACCGTTTACAGGGGATGTCAGGCGATGACATGGCGTTTGATTGACCGGGTGAAATGTTAAGAAACTCACATTATTATGTCATGTTTTCTGTCATAGAATGTATTAAAGTGTCGGTTACCAGCTACAATTGAAGATAGAGCAGAATGAGGCAAACAACGAACAATACGCTGCCGTATTGATTTGTGGGCGTCTTTTTTTTGTATCGAGACCGTGTGCCGTGTGAAAGCACTTGCGAGAAGAAGGAGAAATTTACTCATGTCAATGATTGAATTCACAAATGTTGAAAAGTATTATGGCAACTTTCATGCATTAAAAAACATCAATTTAAAGATTGATGAAGGCGAGACTGTCGTGTTGATTGGGCCTTCTGGGTCAGGAAAATCAACATTGATTCGTACCGTCAACGGCTTGGAAGAGATTCAAGAAGGCCAGTTGCTTGTCAATGGCTTTGATTTGCACGATCCAAAAACGGATATGAATCGTATCCGGAAGAATGTTGGGATGGTTTTCCAGCACTTTAATCTATACGACAATAAATCAACGCTAGAAAACATCATGCTGGCACCGCGTTTGGTGTTGAAGCGTGACGAAGCGGAAAATAAGAAGATTGCGATGGAATTGCTGGAAAAAGTTGGCTTGGCCGACAAAGCAGCGAACATGCCTTCGGAATTATCTGGTGGACAAAAGCAACGTGTCGCGATTGCGCGGTCACTGGCGATGAAGCCAAAAGCCTTGTTGTTTGATGAACCAACTTCAGCGCTAGATCCAGAAATGATTGGTGATGTGTTGGATGTGATGCGAGATATTGCCAAGGATTCATCCATGACGATGTTAGTTGTGACACATGAAATGAGTTTTGCCAAGGCGGTGGCCGACCGCGTTATTTTCATGGCGGATGGTGAAATCCTTGAAGATAGCACCACTAAGGCGTTCTTTGACAATCCAAAGGAAGCACGGGCGAAGAAATTCTTAAGTCAAGTTGAACATCACTAAAAAATAGAGGAGGGGCGTTTTGGGGTCACCCAAACGCACAAAACATTATGGAAAAAGCTAGAAAAAGACAATTTGGTATTATTGCAACCATTGTCTTGGCTGCCGTTATTGTCCTCGGTTTATTGTGGGCAACAGCCACAGCTAAGAAAAATACCGCACACCAAGACACGTTGGCGCGGGTTGAAAAATTAGGGCGGATTGTTTGGGGTGTGAAAGCCGATACCAAATTATTTGGCTTGATGAATACCAAGACGGGTGTTCCCGAAGGATTTGACGTCGATATTGCCAAAGCGCTCACGGTACAAATTTCAAAGCAAACGGGTGTCCCTTTGTCAGCACAATTTGTGCCTGTATCTGCCTCATCAAAGATGCAGTTGATTAAAAATACGAACATTGACGGGTCGGTCTCAACGATGACGATTACGCCAGAGCGTGAAAAGATTATTGATTTTACCAAGCCTTACTTTGATGCGGGGCAATCCATTTTGGTTAAAAAAGACTCTGGTATTCAGTCAGTTAAAGATATGAATGATGCCAAGTATACGATTATTGTTGTCGTTGGGACAACGGCAGCAACAGAGATTGCCAAGTTTGCCCCTAAGGCCAAAGTTTTGGCCGTTCAGGATTATGCTACGGGGATGCAAGCGTTGAAGAGTGGGCAAGGGCAGGCCATGTCAACGGATAACGCCATTTTATATGGATTTGCCACGGAAAACCCAGCCTATCACATTGCAGGAGGCACGTTTACCCATGGCCCATATGGGATTGCCTTTGATAATCACCAAGGCCCAATGGTTCGCCAAGCCAACCAAGCCTTGGCGACAATCAAAAAGAATGGTGTGTATAATCAGTTAATTAAAAAGTGGTTCAGTGACGTTCCTGGTCTTGACTGGCACAGTTTGGAGGCAAAGTAATGGCATTACTACAAGATAATTTTCCCACTTTTTTGCAGGGCTTTGGTTACACGTTGTTGTCGAGCTTGATTGCATTGGTGGGTTCAATGATTTTAGGCACGGGTTTTGCGATTATGCAAATTATGCCGCAAAAATGGGTGCGCAAGTTAGGCAATATTTATGTGCAAATCTTTCGTAATATTCCCTTACTTGTCATTACCTTCTTTTTCTTCTTGGTCGTCTCAAAATACGTCAAGATGAGTGGTTTCACATCAGGTACCATTGCTTTGATGTTGTATACCTCGGCGTTTATTGCGGAAACCGTCCGCGCAGGAATTTTGTCGATTGAAGGTGGGCAGATGGAAGGCGCACGGGCGAACGGCTTAACCTTTGGGCAAGCCATGCAGCACATTATTCTGCCGCAGGCCTTTCGAGTGGCTTTGCCGTCACTTGGCAACCAATTTATCAACTTGGTGAAAAATTCCTCAATTTTAGCCTTTGTTGGTGGGTTGGACTTGATGTATCAAGGTAATATGATTGCAGCCAATACTTTTGAAACGTTTGGCACTTACATGATTGTGGGTGTGATGTACCTCATCATTACATTACCGTTGAGTTATTACATACAGCACCTTGAGCGTAAGCTCAAGCAAGCGTAAGGAGGAATTATGGTAACAATCGGAATTTTTAGTGCCTTTACACCACAAAATGTGATGTACCTCTTGGGTGGTTTGGGTGTCACGGTTGGTGTATCGCTTATCTCGGTGGTATTGAGTCTCATTTTCGGCTCAGTTGTTGGCATCATTCAGTTTGAACGCTTGCCTTATTTTTCAAAGTTTGTGGGAACGATTAATAACGTCATTCGTAATTTACCACTTTTGTTAATTATTTTCTTTGTGTATTTTGCCTTGCCAAAGATTGGGATTCATTTACCAATCTTTTGGGCCACAGTAGTTGCCATGAGCACGTTTGAATCTGCAATGCTGGCAGAAATTGTGCGAGGGGGCTTGGAGTCCATTGATATTGGGCAGTTTGAAGGGGCGCGTGCCAATGGTTTAAGCAATGTACAGACAATGATTTACATTGTATTGCCGCAAGCCTATAAAAAGATGATTCCGCCAATCATTTCGCAGCTGATTTCATTGGTAAAGGATACGAGCTTG
Organism: Leuconostoc holzapfelii; assembly: GCF_012396485.1. Classification (GTDB taxonomy): domain Bacteria; phylum Bacillota; class Bacilli; order Lactobacillales; family Lactobacillaceae; genus Leuconostoc; species Leuconostoc holzapfelii. The sequence goes on along the minus strand of NZ_JAAXPO010000004.1, from coordinate 85,037 downwards.
GCGATGGGGATTGTGCTGTCAGAAATGACGTATCGCGGTCAAATTGTATATGCCCAAAATTCAACGTACATTATCCCGGTTCTGGCCGTGATCACCTTAGTGTACTTTATTTTAAACTATGGGTTGTCTTTGGTAGCACGATGGGCTGATCGGAAGTTGGCTTAAACCATTTTCTTTAATTAAGGATAATAGATTATGGACATAATCTCATAAAAATGTTTTAAAACCTATTATTTCAAAAAAATAACAAATAATTAGTTGTGAATGAGAAAAACACATGGTATACTAATATCTGTTAATCAAGAATAAAAAACAAACACATTTATATCTCGGGAGGATATATGCTATGGAAACATGGAAAAAGGTAGCCCTCGGCGCGGCCGCAGTTGTTGTCGTTGGCGGTGGGACACGTGCCGCTGGTCTCTGGGGTGGTTCAACAAATAACGGAAAGACTTTGTCATTCCAATTACCAACACCAATCCAAACATTGGATATTTCTAAGAATACGGATACCTATTCAGGTACAATCATTGGTAACTCTGGTTCAAACTTGATGCGTGTGGATGCTAAGGGTAAGCCACAACTTGAATTGGCCAAGTCAGTAAAGCATTCCGATGATGGTTTGACTTACACGGTTGTCTTGAAGGATGGCTTGAAGTGGTCTGATGGTTCAAAGTTGACAGCCCAAGACTTCGTGTATACATGGCAACGTATTGTGAACCCAAAGACAGCATCACAGTATGCTTACTTGGCTTCTGGTGTTGAAAACGCTGATAAGATTGCGGCTGGTAAGGCCCCTGTTGATTCACTTGGTGTAACAGCTAAGGGCAACACCTTGACATTCAAGTTGGAACGTCCAATGCCACAATTTGAATATTTGTTGACGTTTGCGAACTTTATGCCACAAAAGGAAAGCTTTGTGAACAAGGAAGGCAAGAAGTACGCCACAACGTCTGACACGGCATTGTACTCAGGGCCATATAAGGTGCAAGGCTGGAACGGAACGAATAACACGTTCAAGCTTGTGAAGAACGACAATTACTGGGATGCTAAGAACGTTAAGACAAAGGAAATTGACATTCAAGTCGTTCAAAAGGCCGAAACAGCCGTACAATTGTACAAGCAAGGTAAGATTGACCGTGTGTCAATTTCAAACACACCTGAATTATACAAGGCCAACAAGAACAACAAGGACGTTGTCAAGGCACCTGAAGCGACAACATCATACTTGGAATATAACCAAACAGGTAAGAATAAGTTCTTGGCTAATGCCAAGATCCGTGAAGCTTTGAACTTGGCAACTAACCGTAAAGAATTGACAGATCAAGTGACTTCAGGTGTGTCAACACCAGCGACTGGTTTGGCACCACAATCATTGGCTAAGACAGCTTCAGGGGAAGACTTGGCCAAGTATGTGGCCCCTGGTTACACATTTGACGCCGCTAAGGCTGCCGAATTGTTCAAGGAAGGTTTGAAGGAAGTCGGCGAAACAAGTGCCACTTTGACAGTTACTTCGGATGCGGACTCAGCACCTGCAAAGGCAACGTTGGACTACCTACAAGGTTCATGGGAAAAGGCATTGCCTGGTCTTAAGATTAACGAAAAGTTTGTGCCATTCCAACAACGCTTGAAGGATTCACAGACACAAAACTTTGACATCGTTGTCTCACTTTGGGGTGGTGACTATCCTGAAGGGTCAACTTTCTATGATTTGTTCAAGGATGGCGCTTCATACAACAACGGCCAATTCAAGAATGATGCGTATACACAAGCGGTTAACAAGGCTGAAACAACAGATGCTTTGAACCAATCAGCACGTGATACAGATTACAAGAATGCTGAAGCAGACTTATTCAAGGACAGCAACATTAACCCACTTTACTTCCGTTCAGGTTACTCACTACAAAATCCTAAGGTAACAGGTATTGTGATCAACACGACTGGATTGAACCAAGACTGGAAACTCGCAGTTAAGAAGTAAACACTGGTATAATTAAATTATATTCAATGGCAAATAAGGATTGACGAGAGTTAATTCTTATTTTGTTAATTATAGGAAGTCATAATTATGTGGAAATACATTCTAAAAAGACTAGGTTGGCTTGTTTTTACGCTATTCTTGGTCATCACGGCGACGTTCTTCTTGATGCAAATCATGCCAGGGACGCCGTTTAACAACCCCAAGTTGACGCCAGATGCTTTGGCGCAATTAAAGGCAACCTATGGGTTGGACTTACCACTTTGGCAGCAATATTTAAACTATCTTATTGGTGCTGCACATGGTGATTTTGGGATTTCGTTCCAATATCAAAACCAACCAGTTAGCATGCTAATTGGCCAACGTTTGCCTGTTTCTGCTGCACTTGGCGCACAGGCCTTAGTGGTTGGTGTTGTGGCCGGTCTGATCATGGGTGCGGTATCTGCTCGTAACAAAAACAATAAGATTGACGGTGTTTTGGGCATCTTGTCAACGCTTGGTATCTCAGTACCCAGCTTTATTTTGGGGATTGTGTTGGTTTATCTCTTTGGTTTCCAATGGCCAATCTTCCCAGTGTCTGGTTGGGGGGATTCGTTCTCGGAAACTATTCTGCCAACTATTGCTTTGGCAGTTAGCCCCGCAGCCATTACCACACGTTTTGTCCGTTCAGAAATGATTGAATCATTGAGCTCGGATTACGTGCAATTAGCCAAGGCGAAAGGGCTTAGTGACAAGGAAATTGTCAATAAGCATGCGTATCGTAATTCAATGATTCCAGTCTTGACTTTGATTGGCCCAATGGCAGCTGGTTTGTTAACGGGTTCAACGTTGATTGAACAAATTTTCTCAATTCCAGGGATTGGGCAACAATTCGTCTTGTCCATTCCATCTAAGGATTTCCCAGTGATTATGGGGACTACGATTGTTTATGCGGCAATGTTAATGTTCATGATTTTGATTACAGATATACTCACGGCGATCGTTGATCCACGTGTTCGTTTGCAATAAGGAGGCTTATGATGGCAGCAAATACTGAAGATTTTGTCATCGTTGGCGCACAAAGCTCTGATGCCAACGAACATATTTCAAAGCCAGCCTTGTCATTTTGGCAAGATGCTTGGCGTCGCCTCAAGCTTAACAAGCTTGCGGTTATCTCGATGTGGTTTTTAATTTTTATTCTAGCTTTTGCCGTGGTGTCTAATATTTTTGTCCCACAAAAGGCAGCGAATGCATTTAATTCCGATAAAGTCGGTGTGTATAAGAACTTACCGCCCAATTCTGGTTTACCTATTCCAGGTTGGGACGGTAAAATCAAAGCACCAGGTGATACAACTGTGACAGATGTCTATGCCTCACAAGGTGTACCTGATGGGGAAAGATTTATTTTAGGGACTGACAATATTGGTCGATCAGTGGCCAAGCGTGTGATTGTCGGGCTACGGATTTCATTGTTGGTAGCCATTGTGGCAACGTTGATTGATTTGGTAATCGGTGTGGCCTATGGCGTCTTTTCTGGTTGGAAAGGCGGCTGGGTTGATAACGTGATGCAGCGTATCATTGAAATTTTGTCATCCATTCCTAACTTGATTATCGTGACGATGCTTGGTTTGTTACTTGGTAGTGGTATTTTGTCAATTATTTTGGCGATTGCGATGACGGGTTGGCTCAGCATGGCACGTCAAGTGCGTAACATGACCCTTTCATTGAAAGAACGTGACTATGTATTGGCTGCTAAAACTTTGGGTGAAAGTTCATCTAAAATTGCGGTTAAGCATTTGATTCCGAATATGGCGGGGACCATCATTGTGCAGATTATGATGACTGTACCAAGTGCCATCATGTTTGAAGCTGTTTTGTCAGCCATTAATTTGGGTGTGAAGCCACCAACAGCGTCATTGGGATCATTGATTTCTGATGCGCAAGCGATGTTGCAGTTCTACCCATATCAAGTATTAATTCCCTCAGCTATGTTGGTATTGATTTCGTTGGCCTTCATCCTGTTGGGTGACGGATTACGTGATGCATTTGACCCACGTGCGAGTGAAGATTAAGAGGTGTGCAAGATAATGAGTAATCCGATTTTAAAAGTTGAAAATTTGCACGTGAACTTCAACACGTATGCTGGGACAGTGCAAGCGATTCGTGATGTTTCGTTTGATTTAAATAAAGGTGAAACGTTAGCGATTGTTGGTGAATCAGGTTCAGGTAAGTCAGTGACGACTAAGACATTGATGGGGCTAAATGCCAAAAATGCTAGCATTCCTGATAATTCACGTCTGTTGTTTAAAGACCGTAATTTGCTTGATTTGACAGAAGAAGAATGGCAATCAGTTCGTGGAAATGAAATTGCCATGATTTTCCAAGATCCAATGACAAGTTTGGATCCCACGATGAAGATTGGGATGCAGATTGCAGAACCGCTCATGAAGCATCGTGAGATGAAAAAAGAAGATGCGTTAGCCCGCGCATTGGAGTTGATGCAGGGGGTTGGGATTCCTAACGCCGAAGAACACATCAACGATTATCCACATCAATGGTCTGGTGGGATGCGGCAACGTGCCGTGGTCGCCATTGCGTTGGCTGCTGATCCGGAAATATTGATTGCTGATGAACCAACGACAGCGCTGGATGTGACGATTCAAGCTCAAATTTTGACATTGATGAAGAAGCTACAACGTGAAACATCAAGTTCAATTATCTTCATCACCCATGATTTGGGTGTTGTGGCGGGTATGGCGGACCGCGTTGCCGTGATGTATGCCGGTAAAATTGTGGAATACGGGACAGTGGATGAAATCTTCTTTAATCCACAACACCCTTACACATGGGGCTTGCTTAACTCAATGCCAACCACTGATACAGCTGTGGGTACATTGGAAGCCATTCCAGGAACGCCACCTGATTTGTTAGAACCACCAAAGGGGGATGCGTTTGCCCCACGTAATGCTTTCGCATTGGCGATTGATTCAAAAGAAGAACCACCGTTCTTTAAAGTGAGCGACACCCACTATGCTGCAACTTGGCTATTAGATGAACGCGCACCAAAAGTAACACCACCGGCACAAATTCAAAAACGTTGGGCCCGTTGGCAAGAAATACAAGGACAGGAGGCTTAATCATGACTGAAGAAGCACCAAAGAAGTTAGTTGAGCTCAGAGACCTACAGTTGTATTTCAACCAAGGTAAAGCCAATGAAGTACGTGCAATTGATCACGTCAGTTTTGATATTTATGAAGGCGAAATCTTTGGTCTGGTGGGTGAATCAGGCTCAGGAAAGACCACAATTGGTCGGACAATCCTAAAGATTTACGAACAAACTGCTGGGGATATTTTATTCCAAGGCAAAGATGTGACGCATTTAAAAGGCAAACAACTCGCTGAGTTCCGAAAAGATGCGCAAATGATTTTCCAAGACCCACAGGCCAGTTTGAATGGGCGTATGAAAGTGCGCGACATTATTGCCGAAGGGATTGACGTCAACAAACTTGCCAGTTCTAAGGCGGAACGTGACCAAAAGGTGCAGGAGTTGTTGGATCTGGTTGGTTTGAACAAAGATCACGCCACCCGTTACCCCCACGAATTTTCGGGTGGGCAACGTCAACGTATCGGGATTGCCCGCGCGTTAGCGGTTGATCCAAAGTTCATCATTGCCGATGAACCAATCTCTGCGCTGGACGTCTCAATTCAAGCGCAAGTTGTGAATTTGATGAAAGAATTGCAAAAGAAGCACTCGTTAACTTATCTTTTCATCGCGCATGACTTGTCCATGGTGAAGTATATTTCTGATCGTATCGGGGTCATGCACTGGGGTAAATTGCTTGAAATCGGGTCTGCGGATGCGGTGTATAACCACCCCTTGCATCCGTATACGAAGAGTTTGCTCTCAGCGATTCCAGTCCCTGATCCAGAAGTGGAAAAGGCACGTCAACATTTGGAATACGATACCAGTATCGAAACTGACGGTAAAACGCGTGAAATGATTGAAGTCAACCCAGGTCACTTTGTTTTGGCCACACCTGAAGAAGCGGCGCAATATCAAGCGCAACAGGTTTAAGGGATTAAAAAGCTATAACAACTGTTTACCAGTTGTTATAGCTTTTTTATGATAGAAAAATGATAATAACGTGTGTTTGTTCAATAACTAGTGTATGATTGTAACTAATTACTAATAAAAAGGTGGGGAAACATGGTACGACAACAAGATGATTTTTATGACGCAGTGAATGGCGCTTGGGAAAAAACAGCGGTAATTCCTGACGATAAGCCACGAACAGGTGGTTTTAGCGATTTGTCTGATGAGATTGAAAAATGGTTACTGACGGTTACAGCAGACTGGCAAGCGGGGAAAAACTTGCCGGACTCACCGATTTTGTCACAATTTATTGCGTATCATCGTTTAGCCACTGATTTTGCGACTCGTGACCAACAAGGCACCCAACCCGTGCAAGCGTTATTGAAACAATATCAAAGTTACACTTCGTTTGCTGATTTTGCGCAACATATTGCCGAATTGGAAAAGCAAGGCTTACCCAATGCGCTGCCACTTGGTGTGGGACCTGATTTTAAAGATGCTCGGACCAATGTCTTATGGGCCAGCGCGATTAGTTTGGTCCTACCAGATACGACGTACTATGCACCTGGTCACGAACAAGGACAAGCTTTGTTAGCAAAGTTTCGGGCTGCGCAAACGGCCTTGCTGCCAAAATTTGGCTTTTCTGAGGCAGAAACGGCTGATTTAATTGACCGTTATCTGGCCTTTGATGCCCGTGCGGCTGCGGTCGTTTTGAGCCAAGAAGAAGGGCACGAGTATGCGAAGTTGTATCATCCGTATGCCTGGGCAGACTTTACGAAACTAGCCCCAGAATTGCCGTTAGACGCGATTTTAACGGCTTTGATTGGTCAGACACCCGATCAAGTAATTGTGCCTGAAGAACGCTTCTGGGCGGCGGCTAACCAATTCTTCTCAGAAGAGGCATGGCCACGCTTACAGGCGTACCTGATCCTGTCTGTTATCAATGATTTTACCAGCTATTTGTCGGATGATGTGCGTGTGCTTGGTGGACAATATCAGCGTGATTTGACGGGTACCCCGGAGGCGATGTCAGCGGATAAAGCTGCTTTTTATTTGGCAGCGCGGCCATTCAACCAAGCCATCGGCTACTATTATGCGCAAGAAAAGTTCTCACCAGCCGCCAAGGCCGATGTTGAAGCCAAAGTGGCCAAGATGATTGAGGTGTTCAAGCAACGCCTTCAAGCCAATGACTGGTTGCAAGCCGCAACCCGCGACAAAGCCATCACGAAATTAAATACCATCGTGCCACATATTGGCTATCCAGAACAACTCCCGGCGCGCTTGGCCAAAAAGGTGGTCCAACCAGGGGCGACGTTGCTCGAAACAGCGTTGCAATTCCGACAAGTGGAAATCGCGCATGAATGGGCCCAATGGCAACAGCCAGTCGATCGCAGCGAATGGCATATGCCAGCACACCTGGTGAATGCTTACTATGATCCTCAGCAAAACCAGATTGTCTTCCCAGCAGCAATCCTGCAAGCCCCATTTTATAGTTTGGCACAGTCGTCATCAGCGAACTATGGTGGGATTGGCGCAGTCATCGCCCATGAAATTTCGCATGCGTTTGATACGAATGGGGCGTCATTTGATGAGTTTGGGAGCTTGAAAAATTGGTGGACGGACGAAGACTTTGCTGCCTTTAAAGTGCGCACAGATCGGGTTGTCGCGCAGTTTGATGGTTTGGATTCCTATGGGGCGACAGTCAATGGCAAACTCACCGTGTCTGAAAATGTCGCTGATTTGGGTGGCTTGGCTGCGGCTTTAGCGGCTGCGGCTCAGGAGCCAGATTTCTCTGCCACCGACTTCTTTGAAAGTTGGGCAACGATTTGGCGGATGAAGGCGCGACCAGAATATATGCAGCTCCTCGCGGCCTCAGATCCACATGGGCCAGCAAAATTGCGTGTGAACGTTCAAGTGAAGAATTTTGACACGTTCTTTGACACCTTTAACGTTCAACCAAAAGATGAGATGTGGTTAGACCCAGCAAAACGGGTGCAGATTTGGTGATTGTTAATCATGAGATGCTATACATAAACAGGCCCTTGTCATAGCTGGCAAAGGCCTGTTTATGTATAGCCAGAGAAAAAGAGAAATCAAGTAGGAATTCTGATACAATAATATGTATTGATTTTTTGAAATGAGTAAGACGACATGTATGAAAAGATAATCCTACTAATTATTCAATTGTTGCTCGTCATTGTGATGGGGATCATGATTGTGTTAGCAACCCGAGCTTATTTGGGCCAGAAAAAGCCACTCTTTGAGCGGTTTGGTTTAGGGATGCTGATTGGCTTTTTCACGGACTTTGGCGATACCTTAGGGATTGGGTCTTTTGCGACCACCACAGCGGCTTTTCGCGCAACACATTATGTTGAAGATGATCGACAATTGCCTGGGACACTCAATGCGATGCATGCAATTCCGGTGATGGTCGAGGCGCTATTTTTCATCACGGCAGTGAAGGTTGAATTGAGCACATTACTACCAATGACCACCGCTGCTGTCGTAGGGGCGTATGTTGGGACACATGTGACGAAAAATTGGCATGCACCAACCGTGCAACGCGTCATGTCAGGGGCCTTGTTTATTGCAGTGGTGATTATGATTATTCGTATGATAACCAATCCCGGTGCTGACAATGCCCTAACGGTTCATGGGCTACATGGTTGGTGGCTCGTATTAGGCATCGCGTTTAATCTTGGTGTTGGGATTTTGATGACCATGGGATTGGGCAATTATGCCCCTGAATTGATCTTTTTCTCGCTGATGGGTGTGAACCCAGCAATCGCATTTCCAGTAATGATGTTAGATGCGGCGTTGATTATGCCAACAACAGCTTGGAATGTGATTAAGATGGACCGGATTTCATGGCGAGGATTTGCCGGTGTGACGATTGGTGGGGTACTTGGGGTCATTGTTGCGGCCAAGTTTTTCACCAGTATGGACATCAATTTATTAAAAAAATTGATTGTGGTTGTCTCACTATGGACGGCAGTTGGCTTACTACGTGACTCATTTAAAACGAATTGGAAAAAAGTTCACTAAAAGGGTTGTCAAAGAGGCAAATATTTGATATTATTATATAGTTGTTTGAGACATGGGAGTGTAGCGAAGTCTGGCTAAACGCGACGGACTGTAACTCCGTTCCTTCGGGTTCGTAGGTTCGAATCCTACCGCTCCCATAGCCGATTAATAGTTAACGGCGAAATAAATTAACTATTGCCCCTTCGCCAAGCGGTAAGGCAGCGGTTTTTGGTACCGCCATGCGCTGGTTCGAATCCAGCAGGGGCAATTTAAAAAGGCCGGCATACATCATCATGTATGCCGGATTTTTATTGTTTATGATTTAGGGGCGTGCAGGACAAGGCCGTGTTCTGGGGTGCGGGCATTAATCACAATGTCTTCCACGCGGAAAATGCGCGTTAATTGGTCTGGTGTGAAGAAGTTTTTCTTCTCGGCAATTTGACGCAGCGATTTACCAGTACGCAAGGATTCTTTGGCGATCTTGGCAGCCTCTTGGTAACCGATAATCGGGGCCATCGCTGTTGCAAAACTAGCCGACAAATCAATATCTTGGGCCAGGCGGGCTTTATTGCTTGTAATGCCATCAATGGCGTTAACTCGTAAGGTATGCATGGCAGCCGTTAAGTGTTCGATGCCGGCAAATAATGAGCGAAAAACAATGGGCTCAAACGCATTGAGTTCGAGCTGCCCAGCTTCAGCCGCTGCGGTAATGGTGGCATCAAAACCAAACATTTCAAAGGCCACTTGGTTAACCACTTCAGGAATCACAGGATTAATTTTACCGGGCATAATAGATGATCCGGCTTGCTGGGCAGGGAGATTAATTTCTGATAGACCCGAACGCGGACCCGAACTCAGTAAGCGCAAATCGTTGGCAATCTTTGACAGACTCATCGCAAGTGTCTTTAACGTGCCAGACAAAGCGACAAAACTGTCTAAGTTCTGTGTGGCGTCAAAGAGGTCATGCGCTTGTTGTAAAGGCAGCCCGGTGATGCCGGCTAAGTTAGGCACGATATGCACTTGGTAATGATAACTGACATTAATGCCTGACCCAATGGCAGAGCCGCCCATGTTGAGCAAATATAAACCATCACGTGCTGTTGAAATACGTACAGTGTCGCGCCGGAGTGGTTTGAGCCAAGCGTGAAAACTATTACCTAACGTCATCGGTACCGCATCTTGGAGTTGGGTGCGTCCCATCTTATAAGTCGCTGAAAACTCATCGGCTTTATTACCCAAGGCATCGATTAACGCTTGTAATTCGCTCAATAGTGGCGCCAATAAGCGTAAAAGTGCGATTTTTCCGGCACTAGGGTATGTGTCGTTGGTACTTTGGCCCATATTGACATGGTCATTTGGATTGATATAGCTGTAGTCGCCGCGTGCGCGACCAGTCTGTTCCAAAGCGACGTTGGCGATCACCTCGTTGACATTCATATTCGTCGAGGTGCCGGCACCGCCTTGAATATCGCTAATCGGGAAGTAGTCAGGGGTGATGGGTTGGGTGAGTAACTGTTTTGTAGCGCGGACAATGTGTTTTGCCACTGAACGGTCAAGGTTACCAGACGTTGCATTGGTTTGCGCTGCTGCTTGCTTGATTTCCAAAAATGCGCGAATTAACTCTGGGTGGGTGACTTGGGCTGCGATGGGAAAATTGTGCAAGGCCCGCTGTGTGTGAATGCCATAATAGGCAGTTTGAGGAATGTTAAGTGGACCCAAAGAGTCGGTTTCGGTACGCATGATAGTCTCCTTCGTGAATTGCTATGGTTATATTCTATATCGATGACACGCGCTGCCCGTCAAACATGTTACCTATTATGACATCATAATGGACTTGGTGGTGGCGTGATGTCATGTTAGTGGGTCCGCAGCCCAATCAAAAAAGCGTGTGGGAACACGCTTTTTAAGGGTGGGGCACTTCTAATATTTGAACGGTATTGTCAGCTTGACCAATGACCACACGATCCACCACGTCAGTGAAGAGTCCATGTTCGACCACACCGACCATTTTGATCAGTTCATCGCCCAAAGCACGCGGTTGCTCAATTTCTGGTAAGTGTAAATCAATCAGGAAGTTAGCCGAGTCCGTGCGCACAGGATTACCGTTTTGGTCTAATCGCCAAGTTGGCTGGAAGCCTTCGGCGGCAAAACGTTTAAACAATTGATTAGCGCCATAAGGAATGACTTCCACGGGTAAATACTGGTTGAGTTTATCAACACGCTTGCTGGCATCAACGACCCAGATGTTTTCTAACGAGTTGAATGCCACAATTTTTTCCCACAAGAGTGCTGCGCCCCCGCCTTTAATGGCAGAGAAATCATCAGCGATTTGATCCGCGCCATCAATTGTTAAATCAATTTTTTCTACGTCGTCAACGTTGTACATAGGAATGCCGAGTTGGGCAGCATTGCGGCGTGTTTTTTCAGAAGTGGCCACTCCGACAATTTTTAGATTTTCTTGCGCGACACGTTCACCCAGTGCCTGAATGACATGCGCAATAGTTGAGCCAGACCCAATGCCAACGACCATGCCATCTTGGACGAATTGCGCGGCATGGTGGCCAGCCAGCATCTTTTGTTGTTCTTGGGTCATGGTTTGTACTGAATCTCCTCGTATTTTGCTGGGTTATAGAAAAAAGCTTTCCGGGCATATGAACAGATAGGATGAACGGTCATCCCCTTGGCCCGAGCTTCGTCTACAACGGCATCAAGCAGTGCTGCCGCAACCCCTTGACCACGTAATGAGGGGTCGACGTTGGTGGTATTCACGGCAAAAGTTTGACCATCATTAATGGTTGAATAGGTAATTTGAGCAAGTGTTTTGTCGCCTGCTTGCAAAAAATATCGGCCAGGTTCGTGTTGAAAGTCCATGATGCTGCTCCTTTTCGTTGATATTTGGTGGACAACCGATGATCGACAGTCCAATACTTATCTTATTATACCCCAGGAGCTCAGGATTAGGTGTGCCGCGCGCCGAAAAATTGCCGGCAATGGGTAGTTTTTTACCGTATAATACAGAGTAAGTAAAAATACAATTATTGGAGGAAAGATACTAACGGGCAGTCTCGGTGGCTGGTCTTGGTATTAAATGAATCATGCGTGGATTTGAAATTGTCTCAACAAAGGCTAACGACGGGCTTAATTTACCAAAGCGGAGTACGCAAGCAGCGGCTGGTTATGATTTTGAAGCATCGGCAGACATTGTGATTCCTAGTGTATTGAGCAATCCTTTTTTTCGTGGCTTAAACATCTTATCACTCGGCAAATTAAAAAATGTGCATGACAATGAGGACTTGCAAGGCCTACTCAAGCCGGTCCTGGTGCCAACAGGGATTAAGGCTTATATGGGCGAAGGCGAGTATCTGCAATTGGTATCACGTTCAAGCGGACCGATTAAAAAGCGTATCATGATGCCGAATGCGGTGGGGATTGTTGATGCTGATTATTATAACAACCCAAGTAACGAAGGTGAAATTTTCTTCCAATTCATTAATTTTGGCGTGAAAGATGTCGTGATTAAAAAAGGTGAACGGATTGGTCAAGGGATTTTCTTGCCATATCTCTTAGCTGATGGGGATGATCAGGTTGAAAAGGCGCAACGTCAAGGTGGCTTTGGCTCAACAGGTCAGAATTAAGTGATTAAATGGCTGATGAACAAAATGATATCGTGATACGTCAAGCAACTCGAGATTTTAAGTTACGGGTGACAGGTGTCTTGCTGGATGCGGCTGGCAATATTGCCGTTAATACAGCACCACAGCAAGATTGTGTGTTTTTACCGGGTGGGAAAGTGAAGTTTGGCGAAACAAGCCAAGCAGCCATTGTCCGCGAATTTATCGAGGAATTGGGCATCATTGTCCGTGCTGAACGCTTGCTAGCAGTGACTGAAAATTTATTTTCTATTGCCGAGAAGCAAGTTACCGAAATTGGCATGACTTGGTTAGTCACGCGGGTTAATCAAACGCAGTGGGGTGCAAGAGACGGCTGGGAACAGGCGGTGATATGGCGTTCGCCAACCGCGCTTGACGATTTGAAACCTGTTGTTTTACAGCCGGTGTTACGTGACTTGCCATTGCAACCAGTACATTTGATGTATCATCAGAAATAGTTGGTAAGGGGCCGTATATGCAACATAAAATAGGTGTTTTAGCAGATGTACATGGTAATTTAACCGCCTTAGAGGCGGTTATTGCTGATGCAAAAAATCAAGGTGTCACTGAATTCTGGTCGCTAGGAGACATCGCCACCTATGGCCCCAATACGGTTGCGAGTTATCGTCTATTGCATCAAGAAAATACGACAGTGTTTTTACAAGGTAATTGGGAATCGAGTTACCAAGAATACGAGCGCGCAACGGCGGTTGATTTGGACGATGCCGCTGAAGTTGCATTTTTAAATTGGATGGCACGTGATTATGCGCAATTTACAGTCGCTGAGATCGCACAAATTCAGCAATTACCAATTGCGACAACGATTGAACGTTTTGGCCGCCATTTTCACTTATCACATCACACCCCCACACAAAATTATGGGGATGCACTACTGGCTGATGCGCCACAAGAAAATTTCAATCAGATGTTAACAGGGCGCGATGCGGACATGGCGATTTACGCCCACATTCATGCGCAAATCATGCGCACAGATGCAGTGACGCAAGTGGACAATCATTTTCAAATGCATCGCATTCTAAATACTGGGACTGTCGGTCAGTCTTATCAACTTACCCCCCAAGGGATGGTCGCGCAATACTTAGTGCTCACATTAGATGATGTTGTTGGTGTCGTGAGTACGGACTTTAGGCGTGTGAATTTTGATACGCAATTAGAAATATCACGCGCACAGTCTGTTGACTGGCCGTTCGCGGCGGAATACGTGTGCATGTTACAAACAGGTCGTTTCACACGTGATCGTGATAGTTTGCGTGAGAATGACAAATTTTTGATGTATCAAACCCAAGCCAAACACTTTTTAACACAACTAAAGGAGAGACATAATCGCTAAAGTTAAAACACAATTTATTTGTTCAAACTGTGGGTTTACTTCGGCCCGATACCTAGGACGTTGTTCCAACTGTGGTGAATGGGGGACGTTTGTCGAAGAGAAGATACTCCCAGACATCAATGATCGGAAAAGTCGCGTCAGTTTAGATGGGCAACAAGCTAAAGTTGAAAAAATCAATGAAGTGACCTCTGAAATGACGCCGCGCGTGGCGACCAATCTTCAAGAATTAAATCGCGTGTTAGGCGGTGGGGTGGTTCCAGGTTCAATGGTGCTGATTGGTGGTGATCCAGGCATTGGGAAATCCACCCTTTTGCTCCAAGTTTCTGGCCAACTGGCGCATGAAGGTCGCGTGTTATATGTGACCGGGGAAGAGTCTGCCACGCAAGTCAAGCTACGAGCCGACCGTCTGGGCGTGGGCAATGATGAATTTTACCTCTATCCAGAAACGGATATGACGGCAATTAAAAAGCAAATTGAGTCGTTGCAGCCAGATTTTGTCGTGATTGATTCGGTGCAAACCATGCAGGAACCGGATGTGACCTCAGCGATTGGGTCTGTGTCACAAATTCGTGAAGTCACGGCGGATTTATTACAAATTGCTAAAACGAATAACATTTCCGTGTTCATCGTTGGCCACGTGACCAAGGATGGTGCGATTGCTGGGCCAAAGATTTTGGAGCACATGGTGGACACCGTGCTGTATTTTGAAGGTGATAGTAATTATAAATACCGCATTTTACGGGCGGTAAAAAACCGGTTTGGTGCTACTAATGAATTGGGGATTTTTGAAATGCGTGACGGTGGTTTGATTGAAGTCGCCAACCCATCAGAAATATTTTTGGAAGAACGATTAGCTGGGGCAACAGGCTCGGCTATCGTGGTCGCCTTAGAAGGTTCACGCCCAATTTTAGTGGAGTTACAAGCTTTGGTGACGCCAACAGTCTTTGGCAACGCGCAACGGACGGCCTCCGGATTAGATCGTAACCGTGTGTCGTTAATCATGGCTGTTTTGGAAAAGCGCGCCAACCTCTTGTTGCAAAATCAAGATGCTTATCTGAAAGCTGCCGGTGGGGTCAAGCTAGATGAACCAGCCATTGATTTGGCGATTGCCGTGGCGCTGGCTAGTTCTTATCATGATAAAGAGTCGCGGCCAAGTGATGTTTTCGTCGGTGAAATCGGATTGACTGGGGAAATTCGGAGTGTGGCTGATATTGAAAGCCGTTTGAAGGAAGCCCGCAAGCTCGGCTTCAAACGGGCGATTGTGCCAAAGAACAACTTGAATGGCGTTGCTTTACCTGACGGCATTCAAGTGATTGGTGTGGCGACGTTGCGTGAAGCCTTGCAATTGGCGTTAGATTAAAGGGGATAACATGTGGGATCTGATTCCTGGTGACTGATTTATTGCGGTGCATAATGGGTTATATCGTTATGTTTCACGTGAAACAGGGTATCGGGGGCGCTGGTGGTTAGGGTGTATGATGGCCACTATTCTGCTGGTGTTCAAATTGGGACAGGTTGGCTGCTGTTACTAGTTGGTTTTAGCGATGCGTTGATCTGGTGGGGAAAAGTCGCCGTTATGGCAATCCTGCTCATGATCATGGCAGGATTGGGATGGGTCATATATCACTGGTTAACGATGGTGAGGCATTTAACACGACCACAAGATGAGCTGACCCAATCTCATCGTCACTAGACAAATTAATAACGTTTAAAGGGCAGGTTAACCACCTGGCCTTTTGTTTTGTGAAAATGAGGCCCATTGGAATTTTGCCAAGGGAATGTTGTACAATAGAGTAGATAAATAACGGGATAAACCGTGTAACTGAGGAGGAAATGTGTGTCGCCTGATTGATTGGCTGCACACTTTATATCACATGACAGAAGACATTCGTGTTCGCTATGCCCCATCACCAACAGGACATTTACATATTGGTAACGCGCGTACCGCAATCTTTAACTGGCTTTTTGCGCGCCATTACAACGGACAATTTATTATCCGTATTGAAGATACTGATTTGGCGCGTAATATCGCTGACGGGGAAAAGTCACAATTAGAGAATTTGGCTTGGCTTGGTTTAGACTGGGATGAATCACCAGAAAAGCCTGGCGCTTACGGCCCATACCGCCAATCAGAACGTAACGCCCAAGGCATTTACCAACCATTTATTGATGAATTGTTGGCAAAGGGCTTGGCGTATAAGTCTTATAAGACATCTGAACAACTGGCTGCTGAACGTGAAGCGCAACAAGCCGCTAAGCAAGCCCCACATTATGTCTATGAATATGAAGGTTTGACGGACGCAGAACGTGAAGCCAAGTATGCTGAATTTGAAGCACAGGGCCTAAAGCCAGTCATTCGTTTCCGTGTCCCCGAAGAAAAGGTTTATGCTTGGGATGACATCGTGAAGGGGCATATCGAAATCGGTGCCAAGGAAATTGGTGGTGACTGGGTCATTCAAAAAGCCGATGGGATGCCAACGTATAACTTTGCGGTGGTTGTCGATGATCATTTGATGAAGATTTCTCACGTGTTGCGTGGGGATGATCACGTCTCAAACACACCCAAGCAAATGATGATTTTTGAAGCGTTGGGTTGGGATGTCCCAAAGTTTGGGCACATGGCTTTGATTATCAACGGTGAGACAGGTAAAAAGTTGTCAAAGCGTGATGAAAACGTGTTGCAATTCGTGGAACAATACAAGGCATTGGGTTATCAACCACAAGCCATGGTGAACTTTATTGGTTTGTTAGGTTGGTCACCAAAGGGTGAAGATGAAATCTTCTCACTTGAAGAATTCACGCAAATGTTTGACGAAAAGCGTCTGTCAAAGGCCAACGCTAAGTTTGACCAAAAGAAGTTGGAATGGATTAACAACCAATGGATGCGTCGTGATTTGGATCAAGTGATGCCACAATTGATTCAAGAATTGGTGAATGCCGACTTAATTAGTGCAGAAGATGCGGAAACGAAGCGCGATTGGTTAACACAAGTCATTAAAGTTGCCGGTGTGGAAGGTATTTCATACACACGCGAAATTGTTGACTTAGTACGTCGCCCCTTCTTTGAACTCAGTGACGTAACAGATGAAATGGTCGATTATCTCACCTCTGATGACGGTCGTCAGGTCTTTGCAGCTTGGGAAAAAGCGTATACAGCTTTGCCAGAATCAGCGACCGCAGAAGACTATATGACGGTGATTCGTGAGATTCAAAGCACACTTGAAATCAAGGGTCGCAACTTGTGGAATCCAATTCGTATCGCGACAACCCATGAAGTGCAAGGACCAAACTTGCCAGAAATGTTAGTCGTATTGGAAAAAGACAAGGTCCTAGCAACCATGGCCGATGTCAAAGCAAAATACTTAGCCTGAAAATAAAAACGTCTGCTGTTGTTTGGTGATGACCAAGCAATTGCAGACGTTTTTGTCCTTAATGACGCGACTTTTGTCATCGCTTGCTCTACAATAGGGATAAACAGCGCACAGATATGAAAGCAAAGGTGATTGAGATGAAGGCAGTTGAAATGTTAGATTATGGTGCACCAGAGGTGTTAGTAGACACGAATACCGCACCCCAGCCAGTGTTGAAGCCTAAACAGGTACTGGTCAAGCAACATGCGACCGCTATTGACCCATACGATGTCAAGTTTCGTCAAGGGTTAATGGGCACAGACAAGCCAACGCCGCTCATTCCGGGGTCATCGGTGGCGGGTGTTGTCGTGGCTATTGGCTCGGAAGTGACTGAATTTGCAATTGGGGACCGTGTTGCTGCATCGACGCATTTAAAAAGTTATGCGGCACTAGTGGCCGTTGGGCAGTCTTTGCTGGCCAAGATTCCCGCTCAAGTGAGTGATGTACAAGCCGCGGCGTCAGTACTCGGGGCCCAAACGGGTTATCAAATGATCATGACAGATTTAGCCATCCAGCCAGGGGAAACCGTGTTAATTCATGGCGGGGCAGGTGCCGTTGGTATGATGGCGATTCAATTGGCTAAGCGGCAAGGTGCCGGACAGATCTACACGACGGCACATGGTGCGGGCGCAGCAGCCATTCGAGCCATTGATCCGACCATACAGGTCATTGATTATCAGACCACAACGTTAACCGAAGCCATGCCAGACGGTGTAGATGCTGTTTTAGATACGATTGGTGGGGAAACGTTGCGCGCATCGTGCCAGGTGTTGAAACCAGATGGCCGGTTGGTGTCGCTTGTTGACAGTGTTGATGACCCACGAGTGACGCAAAGTTATTTGCAAGCCAGTGGGGCACAATTGGCGGCGCTATTAGCCTTGATTGCTGATGGACAGGTCACGCTGTTAATTGCAGACGAGCGCCCGTTTAACGCGGCCAACGTGAGATATTTTCAAACATTACACCATGTGGTTGGGAAGTTGGTCTTAACCTTTGATTAGATGAAAAAGTATATCTTTTTGAGATATACTTTTATTTTGTAAGTTAAAGTGATTTTTTTCACTTAAGTGGTAAAAAAAGTGCCAATTCGTCAAGATAAAAGTTTACAAATCCAAAAAAAACAGTTACAATTTACTTGTAAAATAATTCACATGAAAAAGGAGCATAGTTAAAATGAAAGCTGCAGTAGTACGTGAAAATCCCGATGGATATGTTGATTTGATTGACGATTGGACACCAAAGCCTTTGGCCTTTGGTGAGGCTTTAGTAGATATGGAATACGTTGGCTTGTGTCACACTGATTTGCACGTGGCCGGTGCGGACTTTGGTAACCCGAATGAATTAGGCCAACGCAATGGTAACTTCCGTCGCGTGATTGGGCATGAAGGTGTGGGGCGTGTGTCAAAGTTGGCCGAAGGGGCTGAAGATTATTTGAAGATTGGTGATCGCGTTTCGATTGCTTGGTTCTATGATGCTTGTGGTGTGTGTGACTTTTGTGTCAGTGGCAACGAAACATTCTGCCGTAAGGTTCGCAACTCAGGTTATACGGTGGATGGTGCCATGTCACAACAAGCAGTGGTTAACGCCAAGTATGCGGTTAAAGTGCCAGAAGGTTTGGACCCTGTTGAAGCCACTTCAATTACTTGTGCCGGTGTGACAATGTACAAGTCATTGAAGGTCGGTGAGACGAAGCCTGGGCAATGGGTATCAGTGCATGGTGCCGGTGGTTTAGGTAATTTGGCGGTTCAATATGCCCACAATGTCTTCGGCGCACACGTTGCCGTCATTGACGGCAACGAAGACAAGTTGGCAGCTGCGCGCGAAAATGGTGCGGAAGTCTTGATTAACCGTAAGCAAGTGGCTGATGTAGCGGCTGAAGTGCAAAAAGCAACCGGCGGCGTGCACAACGCGCAGGTGACAGCGGTGAATGCTGCGGCCTTTGATCAAGCTGTTGATTCACTACGCCCAATGGGGAAGTTGGTTGCGGTGGCTTTGCCACAAGGTAACATGGCCTTGAATATTGCTAAAACGGTCTTGGATGGCATTGAAGTCCGCGGTTCATTGGTGGGAACACGTGCCGACCTGAAGGAAGCCTTCCAATTTGGCGCAGAAGGTAAGGTAAAGCCAATTGTTGAAAAGGTTGCCTTTTCAGAGATGAATGCCGTGATTGATGAAATGAAGGCAGGTAAAATCACTGGACGTAAAGTCTTTGACTTTACGACGTTGTAAAAATAGACAAAATCGTCACGTGTGTGGCGATTTTTTGTTCGGCATAGCCACGCGCACAATGGTTTCAGTCATAGCAGTTTTGGTGTGCCTGTGTTAGAATTGGGTAACAAATGTATTGGAGGAAATGTGCTGTTTTCCGAGTGGAAGCAGGACAGTGATAAGGCATGCCGTACTTTACTCAACAACTTTTTAATGGTCAACGTGATCGTATTTTGCGTGTTGTCGATACTGCCAGTGAAGATCAAGCAACAGCTGGCTTTATTCATCTTTTCGATGAACGGCGCGTTTATGATTTTGACTATGCGACAGAATTAACAGAAGGTCGCATCACCCAAGCTGAATTTGATGAAGAGGGCGAAGCCAACAACACATTCAGTGTGAATTTCATGCCAATCGCTAACGATGATGACGACATTCCTAGTGAGGTCTTTGAAGAATGGGCTGCGTTAATTGGCCGTGAGTATGCCCTCATGCCACATGTGCACATCAATATGTATCAACAGGCCTTGAAGCCTGAAATTGAACAAATTGACAAACCAACGTTTGAAGAACGCTTATTGGAATTAGTGACGCGTATTTTGGGGTCATCAGTTGTGGGATTTGCTGAGAAATCACTCACTTTATTCCCAAGTTATTTAGTGCAAGAACAACAAGAAACGCAGCCGACACAAGGCCCTACAACACAGATTATCTTGCCCGACTAAATAATAAGAAAATTGACAAAAAATAAGAATTATCTTAAAATTTAGGTAAGTTAATAAAGCGATGACAAGTCAATTCTGGCTGACATAACGTCAAACGGGACGCGAATCTCTGTTTGTCGCACCCTGCTAATCACAGTGATTAACAGGGCTTTTTATTGGCAAAGACTTGAAAAGGATAGCTACAGCGTGCTGATGACTGTAGACAGACGTATGATATGACGAATAAACAGCTCGTTTTACAAACAGATTTTGGCTTGCAGGACGGGGCCGTGAGCTCAATGCGTGGTGTCGCCTATTCCGTGGCGGATAACATCACCATTAGTGATTTAACCCATGGGATTACGCCGTTTAATATTTTTGAGGGCTCATTTCGCCTCTTTCAAACGGTAAATTACTGGCCAGCGGGGACGGTCTTTGTGTCGGTGGTGGATCCAGGCGTGGGATCAAAACGGTTGTCTATTATTGCTAAAACGACAGCGGGACATTACATTGTGACCCCAGATAACGGCACACTTTCTCACTTAATTGCTCATGGTTTGATTGAAAGTGCACGAGTGATTAACGAAACAACGCAACGTTTGCCTGGGTCAGAAAAATCAGCCACATTTCACGGCCGAGATATCTATGCGTATAACGGCGCGCAACTGGCCAGTGGTCAAGTACGCTATGAGTCTTATCAGCAAGTCGTACCGGTCGAACAATTAGTGCAGCTGCCGATTCACCCAGGGCAATATCAAGCCACGCCAGCTGATGAACCACAAGTCGTGGGCAATATCGATATTACTGATGTCAATTTTGGTTCATTGTGGTCAAATATTCCAGTGCGTGAATTTGAAAAACTCAGCTTGACGTATGGTGACACATTGGCCGTTCAGATTAAGCATCAAGGGCGTGTGATGTTTGAAGCAGCGTTACCTTATGTGCACACCTTTACGGATGTGGCACCAGGTGAACCTTTGATTTACATTAATTCGGTGTACACTGTGGCGCTGGGGGTTCATACCGGCAGTTTTGAACAAATGTATCATGTGGGTGCGGGTCCGGATTGGGCGGTAACCCTCACTAAAAAAATGTGACATCAGGTAGAAAGAGAGGAAAAAATAATGGTAAAGCAAAAAAAGTCAGATGGCCTGTCAGTGCGATCAGTTGTGGCAACTGGTATTGGCGCAGCGGTCTTCTTCGTACTCATGAAGTTTATCGCTATTCCAACAGGTGTTCCCAATACGACCATTAACGTTGCGGAAGGTTGGTTAGCCTTAATTGCGGGTCTGTTCGGCCCAGTTGTTGGTTTGTTGGTTGGTTTGATTGGGCACACGTTAAATGATGCCGTGACCTATGGTGCGCCTTGGTGGTCTTGGGTGCTGGCTGATGGGATCTTTGGCTTACTTTTGGGTCTTAGCAAAAGAAGCCTCGCGTTGGCATATGGTGAGCTAACCACGAAGAAAATTGTGCAATTCAACCTTTGGCAGGCAGTATCAAACCTTGTTGTATGGGTGATCATTGCACCAATCGGCGATATATTAATTTATAAGGAAGCTGCCCAAAAGGTTTTTCTTCAAGGTGCAGTAGCGGCTGTCGTGAATACATTATCCGTGGCAATTATTGGGACGTTGTTATTAGTGGCTTATGTGAAGTCACGCCCCAAAAAGAGTAGTCTACGTCGCGAATAAATCAAGCAAGCTGAGCTTGCGTACATAAGATTATTAAGGCAGAATCATGACAACCCCAATCATCGACTTACAACATGTGACATTTAAATATCATGCCCAAGCAGAACCGACGTTACATGACGTGAGTTTGCAAATTTTCCCTGGCGAAAAAGTCTTAATTGCTGGTGCTTCTGGTTCGGGAAAGACGACCTTATTACGGTTACTCAATGGTTTAATCCCGCATGCTTATACGGGCGATCTAACCGGAGAACTCACGCTTAATGGGCGTGCCATTTTAGACCAGACGTTATCTGAGCTCTCATTACAAGCAGGCACCGTCTTGCAAGATTCAGATGCCCAGTTTGTTGGGTTGACGGTGGCGGAAGATATCGCGTTTGCGTTAGAAAACGACCATCGCCCAGTTGCCGAGATTAAACAAGCTGTGGCTACTTGGGCGCGCCGATTCGGGTTAGGTGCGCGGTTAGATTTAACACCACAAATGCTTTCTGGTGGGCAAAAACAACGGACTGCCATGGCGGGTGTGTTAGTCGATGACGGGAAGTTACTGTTATTTGATGAACCTTTAGCAAGTCTTGATCCAGCAGCGGGTTGGGAAGCAATGACCATGATCGATGGGTTACAGGCCGCACGTGATTTAACGGTGGTGATTATTGAACATCGCATTGAGGAAGTTTTGCGAGCCAACGTAGATCGTATGATTGTGATGTCGGCAGGGCGCATCGTTGCCAATGATACGCCAACGGCTATCTTACAGGCCGGTATTTTACCACAATATGGATTAGATGAACCGCTGTATATTCAACTGCTACGCCAAGCACAGGTAGATGTTAGACAGTTACCGGACGTGGCGGATGTCCAACGCGTAGATGTGGCGGCACACGCCACAGCGATTGCCCAATTACGGGTCCCGATTCAGCCATCAGTGCACACACAACCGCAACTCCAAATTGCTCACTTGGATTTTCAATATGACAAAAACCAACCGCTCTTTGAGCAATTTAACACCACAATTCATCAAGGCGAAATATTAGGTATTGTTGGGAAAAATGGTTCAGGGAAGACAACGTTATCGCACTTATTAACAGGGTTTTTAATGCCGGATGCCGGTGATATTCAACTTGATGGCCAGTCGGTCTTGTCCCAATCCATTAAAACACGTGCCGAAAACATTGGTTATGTGTTGCAAAATCCGAACCACATGCTCACGAAAAGCACGGTGTATGACGAAGTGGCCAGTGGGCTGGTGTTGCGTGAAGTGACCACTGACGAAATTGAGACGCGCGTGCGCGCGGTGTTGCGGTTGTTGGATCTTGATGAGATGCGCAACTGGCCGATCGCTGCGTTAAGTTTTGGCCAAAAAAAACGGGTCACCATCGCAGCAGTCTTGGTACTGTCACCAAAAATTTTGATTTTAGATGAACCGACAGCTGGGCAAGATGCAACGCATACGCAAGAATTGTTGACATTTTTAACCAAAATTAATCAACAAGAACAAGTGACGATTGTTATCATTACCCATGATATGCATTTGCTGGCGAATTTTGTCCAACGCGCCTTAGTGGTAGTTGACGGCCAGCTTTTGGCGGATACGACACCGGCTGAATTATTAGCTGATGAGGCATTAGTCAAAGCAGCAAGCTTGCGGACCACAAGTATCTATCAATTAGCAGCACGGTTACAGATTGCGCGTCCCGAGGAGTTAAATGCCGCCATTCAGCAGCAGACACATGGATACAACAAAGTGTAAGAGATCACGATGAACAATACTTTATTTGGCTACAAACAGCGTCATACCTGGTTAAACCAAACAACTGGCACGGCTAAGTTGGTTGGTTTTTTGGCGTTAACGAGCATTGGCATGCTGTCGTATGATACGCGCTTTTTACTTGGGTTAGGCGTGCTTGCCATTGCTTTAATGAGAAGTGCGCAAATTAAATACCGCGAGTATGCATTCATGTTGAAACTGGTGTTAATTTTTGCCGTCATCAATTTAATCATGGTTGCTGTGTTGGCGCCGCAATACGGTGTACAACTTTATGGCACGCGACACGTTTTAATCGGGCGAGGTTATTGGGCGTTGACCCAAGAACAGGTTTTCTACGAGTGTAATTTATTATTGAAGTACCTCTTTTCTTTGCCACTAGCTATTATTTTATTATTTACCACGAATCCAAGTGAATTCGCAGCTGGACTCAATAAGATTGGCGTGTCCTATAAAATTGCCTATGCTTTTGCTATTACGTTACGTTATATACCTGATGTGCAGCGTGACTATCAGACAATTAGCTTAGCGCAGCAAGCCCGCGGCTATGAAATCTCAAAACAAGCCACCCTATGGGCAAGGTCAAAAGGGGCAGTGCAGATTATTCTACCGCTTGTCTTTACGAGCTTAAATCGGATTGACACGATTAGTCAGGCAATGGCGTTACGCCGTTTTGGTCGAGAAAAACAACGTTCTTGGTATCAAGAACAAGCTTTTAAAAACCGTGATGTGATTGTGATTTTGGGTGCGCTAGTCGTGGTTGGTGTAGGTATCGGCTTATTATTCAGTAACCATGGGCGCTTGTATAATCCGTTTCATACAAGCTGAATGTCTTGGCAAGTTACTTGTTGACAAAGCGAACATTTGTTCTTATAATGGAAAGCACAGTATGAGTTCGCAATGGAGAAAATGAGTATGCAACATCAAGCTTTTCGACAGGCGCTAGAGGCGTCGCTGTCAGCACAAAGTGTCCAGACTGTGGTCGATAAGGCGTATGCTTTTCAAGCCGCAGAAAATGCGCAACGTGTTCCACGTGCACGTTATGGCACCGTGAAATTGGCACGTGAAGCTGATGCCATGTGGGATCAAGTCGTGGCCAACATTTTTTCGGGGCTGGCTGGTCGTTCAGATGCTCAGATCTTAGCCCAGTTACAAGATGATGATTTTATTGACAGCATGACAGCGGCCTTGTTAGAAATTGAATTTACCCAGGAAAGTTAAGTTGTGGGTGAGGGTTTGACGTATCATGTCAATGACCAGTTGGAAAATTCCGTGAAACACTTGAAATCACATGGTACTTTGTAGTATCATTAATAATTGTGAATGCACAAAAGTGCAAGCACTCCTTGCAGCCAAGGCTGCCAGAGACCAAAAGGAGGAAATAAACATGGCTACATCATACGAATTGACTTACATCGTTCGCCCTGATATGGAAGCAGATGCAAAGAAGGCGCTCGTAGAACGCTTTGACGGTATCTTGACTGAAAACGGTGCAACAATTGCTAAGTCTGCTGATTGGGCAACACGTCGTTTTGCTTATGAAGTTGCTGGTTACCGCGAAGGCGTGTACCACATCATCAACTTCACTGCAGAAGACGATGCGGCAATCAACGAATTTGATCGTTTGGCAAAGATCTCTCGCGATATCTTGCGTCACATGATCATCAAGCGCGACGCAGAATAATTCTGATATTCCACTGGTGAAGGAGCTTTTAATATGATTAATCGAGTAGTATTGATTGGGCGATTGACCCGCGATGTGGAATTACGTTTTACCCAATCGGGTACAGCCGTCGGTACATTTAGTTTGGCAGTTAACCGCCAGTTCACCAACCAAGCTGGTGAACGTGAAGCTGACTTTATTAACGCCGTGATTTGGCGTAAAGCAGCTGAAAACTTTGCAAACTTTACTGGAAAAGGCGCACTTGTTGCCATTGAAGGGCGTTTGCAAACACGGAATTATGAAAATAACCAAGGGCAACGTGTTTACGTGACCGAGGTTGTGGTTGATAAT
This sequence comes from Leuconostoc holzapfelii, assembly GCF_012396485.1. Taxonomy (GTDB): domain Bacteria; phylum Bacillota; class Bacilli; order Lactobacillales; family Lactobacillaceae; genus Leuconostoc; species Leuconostoc holzapfelii. Next base: position 59,173 of record NZ_JAAXPO010000004.1, on the reverse strand, counting down.
TTCTCATTACTTGAATCACGCGCTGAAAGCGATAAGCGACGTGCCCAAAATGGGTCGTCAGAACCATCTCATCAAGGTGGGCAATTCGGTGCGCCAAGTGATAATACATTTGGTGGTGTTGATCCGTTTGCTACGGCGAGCCAAGGGGCTAACCCGCAAGCAACCACACCAACAAATGATGCCCCTAACCCATTTGCGGCAAGTGGCAAAACAGAAATTGATATATCAGATGATGATTTACCATTTTAAAATATAACTTACAACATTACGAAAGGAGCTTTAATCATGTCAGAACAAAACTCACGTCCACAAAATTCAGAACGTCCACAACGTTCACGTCGTCCACAAGGCGGCCCACGTCGTCGTCGTAAGGTTGACTACATTGCAGCCAACCACATCGAATTCATCGACTACAAGAACACAGAATTGTTGGAACGCTTTATCTCAGAACGCGGTAAGATCTTGCCACGTCGTGTGACTGGTACTTCAGCCAAGAACCAACGTAAAGTGACAACTGCTATCAAGCGTGCACGTATCATGGCTTTGTTGCCATTCGTGACCGAAGACTAATGTCTTCCTTGTCTATTAAAAGACTCAGATCTCATTCTGGGTCTTTTTTTGTTTAATTTGGGCATCGGCAACTGTGGTAAAATAGTATAAGGGACTTTTTGCCTTACCGATAAGGTGAGTAAATGGTATAGGAAGATATTGAGGTTACTTGTGAAAAAACGATTTGATTTTAAAACGTTACCTATATTTTTTCAAAGTACAAAATTAGGCACGGTCGCGTTATTATTGTTGTCCGTTAGTGTCATGAGCGTCTTTTTTGCACTGCTGGTGAATTGGGTATTTGGCTTAATCTGGCTGGTGGTTGTGTTGGTTGGTTTAATTTATTCGGCTCGTGCACTGCAAGAAGTGAACGAAAATGCGCAAGAGTATCTCACGGGTCTGGGATACCGGATTTCTCGGAGTGAACAAGAAGCGTTAATTCGCATGCCGATTGGGCTTATTTTACTGAATCCAACAGGGAAGATTGATTGGATCAATCCCTACATGCAAGCTTATTTAGAGAAACGCGATGTCTTAGGCTTAACTTTGGCACAACTAGACGAACAGTTGGCCGCTGATGTCAAAAAATATTCGGATGCGCGGGCAACCAATACGATTACGTGGCAGGGCAAACAATTTTCGTTGTATGTTCAGCAAAACTTGCGGGTTATCTATATGATGGACATTAGCGAGTATGCCGCAATTGCAACAGAATACGAAAACCATCAATTATTCAGTGGTTTGATTTCCGTTGATAATTATGAAGAAGTCACTGAAGGCATGAGTGAATCAGAGACTTCGACGTTGCGCACCTATGTTACCGGTGCGTTGTCCGATTGGGCAGCGGAACGGCATATTTATTTGCGTCGCTTAAATACGGTGCATTATGTGATGTTTGGGTATCAAACGGCGCTCCAAGAGGCTGAAAATGATAAGTTCTCCGTATTGAAAGCGATTCGTGAGGCGACTGCCCAGCAAAACTCACCGGTGACCTTATCCATGGGGATTGCCTACGGTGAGCAAGATATTATTAAATTAGCCAAAATGGCGCAAACTAACTTGGATTTGGCCTTAGGACGTGGTGGTGATCAAGTTGTTGTGAAGTCTAATCAGGCTGCGGCCCGCTTTTATGGTGGGGCGACAAACCCAATGGAAAAGCGGACACGGGTGCGTGCCCGCATGATTTCACAAACAGTTGCTGAATTGATGGAACAAGCTGACAATATCATGATTGTCGGCCATGCCACCCCAGATTTGGATGCAGTTGGTGCGGGATTAGGCATCTGGCGGATGGCGCAAACACAAAACAAACCGGCCTTTTTGATTATTGATGAAAAGTCGGTTTATAGTGATATTACTTTATTGCTCGCTGAAATCCGTAAGAACCCACCAGAAATTGTGGCGCCAGGTTCTAATATTAATGATTCAATTGTTGATGAATCACGCGCCATGAAATTGGTGCGGGATAATACGTTGCTCATTTTGGTCGATCATGCGCAAGGGAGCATTACGAGCGCACCCAATCTTTTGGAACGCCTGGCCAATCGTGTGGTTGTCATTGATCATCATCGTTTGTCAGAACAAGGCTTAGATGAAAAGCCATTGCTGACGTATGTTGAACCCTACGCGTCATCAACTTCAGAATTAGTCGTTGAAATGTTGCAATACCAAGACCAAAGTCATGCACCAATTACGAAATTGGAAGCAACGGCTATGCTGGGTGGGATTCAAATTGATACCAAGAACTTTACGTTACGGACGGGATCACGTACATTTGATGCGGCGAGTTATTTGCGTGCTAATGGGGCGGACAGCAATTTGATTCAATCCTTTATGAAGGAAAAGTTTACCGATTTCAAGGCGCGGACGCACTTGATCAATTTGGCTGTCGTTGAGGCGAATCATGCGATTGTTTGTGGTGAAAATGATATGACCTATTCTGGTCTCATTACGGCACAAGCAGCGGATTAATTACTGCAAATTAGTGGTGTGGATGCGTCGTTTGTCATCACAAAACGCGCGGATGGCCGTGTGGGTATTTCTGCGCGTTCCACTGGGCAACGCAATGTGCAACGCATCATGGAAGCGATGGGCGGCGGTGGTCACTTGTCGAATGCGGCAACACAAATTGTTGATGCCACAACAGCAGAAGTTAATGCGCAATTGCTTGAAATTTTGGCAGAAAATGTCGATGAATAGCTGGTTTGAGAAACATATATTTGGAGGAGTAACACATGAAAGTTGTATTTTTAGAAGACGTTAAGGGCCGTGGTAAAAAAGGTGAAATTAAAGAGGTCCCAGATGGCTACGCCAACAACTTTTTGATTAAAAATAAGAAGGCTGAACCAGCTACTGGTAAAAACTTAGGGGCCGTCAAAGGCCGCCAAAAGGCTGAAGAAAAGGCTGCAGCTGAATTATTAGCAGAGGCACAAGCGTTAAAAACAACCATTGAAGATGACGCGTTTGTTGTCGAAATTAAGGGGAAGTCCGGCGCTGACGGCCGCTTGTTTGGTGCTGTTTCTTCAAAGCAAATTGCGGCAGCACTCGCCGAACAAAAGCAAATTAAAGTGGATAAGCGCAAGTTGGAATTGAACCAACCGATTCATGCTCTTGGTTATACAACCGTCCCTTTGAAACTGCACCGTGATGTCACGGCCGACTTGCGTGTTCATGTCAGCGAGGGATAAGTATGGACAACCCAGAAGCCTACGAGTATAGACAAGCCCCACAAGATGTCGATGCTGAACGTGCCGTACTTGGAGCCATCTTCTTTGACGTCAAATCTGATAATGCGATGGTGGCCGCTAGTGCCATTTTAGAAGCCGATGATTTTTATCGGCAAGCACACCAAACGATTTTTAAAGCGATGCAGCAATTGGTTGATGAGCAGCGCCCCATTGACATGCTCACGTTGCAAGATAAACTCAATAGTTTACAGCAATTAGACAATGTTGGGGGCATGGCCTATCTTGCTGAAATCTCTGAATCCTCAGCGTCGTCGGCTAACTTAAAACATTATGCTAACATTGTTCGCGAGAAGGCAATTTTGCGCCGTATGATTGAAACATTAACCCGCAGTATGTCATTGGCCTATGATGCCGCCTCGCCCAGTGAAGAGATTTTAGATACGTTAAGTCGTAATTTGGATAATTTGGCGGAAAACCGTGGCGATGATGATTTTCAAAAGATTAAAGACGTTTTGCAAGCCTTTCAAGCCAATCTCGATCAAGCAGTCGCCAACGACAATGACGTTGTTGGCTTGGCCACGGGCTATCCAGAATTAGATAAATTGACGCATGGCTTTCGTGAGGATCAAATGATTGTCCTCGGCGCACGCCCTGCGGTGGGAAAGACAGCCTTTGTGCTTAATATTGCTAAAAACGTTGCCAAGGCGGAGCAAGTGCCGGTGGTTGTGTTTAGCTTGGAAATGGGCGCCGTTGACTTGGTGACCCGTTTAGTCGCTGCGGAAGGTGCGATTGATTCAAATCATTTGACCACAGGTCAGATGACGCAAGAAGATTGGCAATCATTAACGTTAGCTATGCAGTCATTGGCGAACATGCAAATTTACATGGACGATACAGCGGGGATTAAAATTAACCAGATTAGTGCGAAACTACGCAAGCTGGAAAAGGATCTCGTGAATGATATGTCAGTTGACCAGCGGACCAATAATCCGCATCCTATCGGCATGGTCATTATTGATTATTTGGGTTTGATCGAATCTAATAACACTGAAAGTCGGCAACAGGCGGTGTCTGAAGTGTCGCGGTCGATTAAAAAATTGGCGAAAGAATTACACACACCAATTTTGGCGTTGGCCCAATTGAGCCGTGGTGTTGAACAACGCACAGACAAGCGGCCGGTGCTATCTGATTTACGTGAATCAGGCTCAATCGAACAAGATGCCGATATCGTGGCCTTTTTGTATCGTGATGATTATTATCGCAATGACGGTGGCGATGATGATGGTGATGCTGATCCACGTGATGAAGAAGAAGCGGTGCCAATTGAAATTATTTTGGAAAAGAACCGTGCCGGTGCGCGGGGCACGGCGACATTAATGTTTAATAAGCCAACCTTTAAATTTAGCCCGATGGCACCGTTATATCGTGATGATATGAATGCTGGTCCTAATGGCAATCCTGGATGGTAAAAAAGACAGTCTGCTGACTGTCTTTTTTGTTGGGCTAGTTTTCTAGTAAATCGACGAAAGGGGCGGCGACTAATTGCGCGAGATCAGTCGGGTTGATTTGGTCACTTCGGCCTAACTCACCAGCACTGACCAAAAAATAAGGGGCTGATTGTGCTGTTAAGTCAAGATAGATTGGAAAGTGTTTTGTGTGCCAAATCCCCACTGGATTATTGGCGCCATGAACATAACCGGTTGTTTGTTGCAATACTTTTTGGGGCAGCATGGTCACTTTTTTGTTACCAGAGGCGGCCGCTAATTTTTTCAACGAGAGGTGTTGGGTGATTGGGATAACAGCAATCACGGGGCCGGTTTTATCACCAGTGGCCGCCAATGTTTTATAGATGTCTTCGTGAGCAACACCGAATTCAGCGAGAATAGCATCGCGTTGCGCTGCCGTTTTGTCTAAAACATTGAGCGTCAGCGGTGTATAGGGCACGCCGTGTTTGTCCATTACTTGTTCGGGTAGTGTTTTTTTAATTTTTTTCTTTGCCATGATGTTTCTAGTTTAACATAAATTGGGGTAACCAAAAAGGATTGCGGTCCGACCAATTTGTGTTATACTAGTTTACATGATGTCAGAAGCGATTTATGTGACCGTGCAAGCGGATTTAAAACAGAAAATTTATAACGGCGCCTTTCCAGCGTTGAAATTACCAGATGAACGTACACTAGCAGAACAATACGGTGTGTCGCGTTCGTCCATTAAACGTGCGTTAAATGTGCTGGTACAACAAGGGGTGATTTTTAAAAAGCGTGGGAGTGGTACATTTGTCAATCCACTCTATTTAAAAAATCACGAATTGTTCCAACACGAAGGCTCTAATCTCGGGGTCTCCGATTCATTTCGTGTGGCCGGCCAAGCGCCAAGTATTGAGTTATTAGACTTTCAAGTCGTGCCAGCAACGCCAGTGCAACAGCAAGCGTTGTTTTTAAATGACGGTGATTTTGTGTATGAAATTAAGCGTCTGCGTCGCTTGGAAGGTGTACCGTTCATGATTGAACGTGGCTATGTACCAATTAACGTCTTGCCTGGGTTAAATAAGGAAATTGTGTCAGGTTCCGTGTATGAATACGTTGAAAATACTAAAAACCGGACCGTGACGAAATCCTTTATGACGATCATGGCTGAACCGTCAAACCAAGAAGATCAAGCCTTATTAGAACTCTCAGAAAAAGAGCCAGTTGGTATCATGGAAGGGATTTTCTTTATGGATGATGGGACACCGTTGGAATTTTCAACCATGCGTCTACACTATAAGTATTTACGCTATAATGCCTTTGTCAGTATTGATTCCGAATAAAAACGCCTGTTTGGGGGCGTTTTTTTATGTGTGATTAAGTTGTTGAATTATTGGACCGTACCAATAGTGGTTCTGCACCAACCAAAATTAAAAATAAAATCAACCAATCAAGCGTGCTGTCTTGAATAAATAACCATAATCGGTTATACTTGAAGAGTAAATAACGGAGAAAGATTCGTGGTTTACGATTCTCTCAAAAAATAAGGAGTACTTAATCTCATGGCAGATTTCGATTCAAAAGAGTACTTGGAACTTGTTGATAAGTGGTGGCGTGCAACCAACTATTTGTCAGCGGGGATGATCTTCTTGAAGAGCAACCCTTTGTTCTCAGTTACTAACACACCAATCCAAGCCGAAGACGTTAAAGTTAAGCCTATCGGTCACTGGGGAACAATTTCAGGTCAAACATTCTTGTATGCACACGCAAACCGTTTGATCAACAAGTATGACGTGAACATGTTCTATATCGGTGGTCCAGGACACGGTGGCCAAGTTATGGTTACTAACGCTTACTTGGATGGCGAATATACTGAAGATTACCCAGAAATCACACAAGATTTGGCTGGTATGAGCCGTTTGTTCAAGCGTTTCTCATTCCCTGGCGGAATCGGATCACACATGACAGCGCAAACACCAGGTTCATTGCATGAAGGTGGTGAATTGGGTTACTCATTGTCACACGCCTTCGGTGCTGTTTTGGACAACCCTGACCAAATCGCTTTCGCCGTTGTTGGTGATGGTGAAGCCGAAACAGGTCCATCAATGACTTCATGGCATTCAACAAAGTTCTTGAATGCCAAGAACGATGGTGCCGTTTTGCCAATCATGGATTTGAATGGTTTCAAGATTTCAAACCCAACAATCTTCTCACGTATGAGCGATGAAGAAATCACAAAGTTCTTTGAAGGTTTGGGTTACTCACCACGCTTCATCGAAAACGATGACATTCATGACTATGCTGCATACCACGAAATCGCTGCTAAGGTCTTTGACCAAGCGATTGAAGACATCTTGGCTATCCAAAAGGATGCCCGTGAAAACGGTAAGTATGAAGATGGTACAATTCCTGCATGGCCTGTGATTATTGCACGTTTGCCAAAGGGTTGGGGTGGTCCAACGCACGATGAAGATGGTAACCCTATCGAAGATTCATTCCGTGCCCACCAAGTGCCATTGCCTTTGGAACAACACAAGCTTGACACATTGCCACAATTCGAAGCATGGATGAACTCATACAAGCCAGAAGAATTGTTCAATGCTGATGGTTCATTGAAGGATGAATTGAAGGCGATTGCACCTAAGGGTGACAAGCGTATGTCAGCTAACCCAATCGCTAACGGTGGTCGTCGCCGCGGCGAAAAGGCAACTGATTTGACATTGCCAGATTGGCGTCAATTCACAAACGACATTACAAGTGAAAACCGTGGACATGAATTGCCAAAGACAACGCAAAACATGGACATGACAACACTTTCATCATACTTGGAAGAAGTTGCAAAGTTAAACCCAACTTCATTCCGTGTCTTCGGACCTGATGAAACAATGTCAAACCGTTTGTGGGATCTCTTTAACACAACTAACCGTCAATGGATGGAAGAAGTTAAGGAACCAAACGATCAATACGTCGGCCCAGAAGGTCGTATCATTGATTCACAGTTGTCAGAACACCAAGCTGAAGGTTGGCTAGAAGGTTACACATTGACTGGTCGTGTTGGAATCTTCGCATCATACGAATCATTCTTGCGTGTTGTCGACACAATGGTGACACAACACTTCAAGTGGTTGCGTCACGCTTCAGAACAAGCATGGCGTAATGATTACCCATCATTGAACTTGATTGCAACATCAACTGCCTTCCAACAAGATCACAACGGTTACACTCACCAAGATCCAGGTATGTTGACACACTTGGCTGAAAAGAAGTCTGACTTCATCCGCGAATACTTGCCAGCCGATGGTAACTCATTGTTGGCTGTTCAAGACCGTGCCTTCTCAGAACGTCACAAGGTTAACTTGATTATTGCTTCAAAGCAACCACGTCAACAATGGTTTACTGCTGATGAAGCTGATGTATTGGCTAACGAAGGTTTGAAGGTTATTGATTGGGCTTCTACTGCACCTTCAGGCGATGTAGATATTACATTCGCATCAGCTGGTACAGAACCAACAATCGAAACTTTGGCCGCTTTGTGGTTGATCAACCAAGCCTTCCCAGAAGTTAAGTTCCGCTATGTCAACGTTGTTGAATTGCTTCGTTTGCAAAAGAAGTCAGAATCACATTTGAACGACGAACGTGAATTGTCTGACGAAGAATTTAACAAGTTCTTCCAAGCTGACAAGCCAGTTATCTTCGGCTTCCACGCTTATGAAAACTTGGTAGAATCATTCTTCTTCGAACGCAAGTTCAAGGGTGATGTCTATGTTCACGGTTACCGTGAAGATGGTGACATCACAACAACATATGACATGCGTGTTTACTCACACTTGGATCGTTTCCACCAAGCTAAGGAAGCTGCAGAAATCTTGTCAGCTAACGGCACAATTGATCAAGCTGCTGCTGATACATTCATCGCTAAGATGGACGAAACTTTGGCAAAGCACTTCGAAGTGACTCGCAACGAAGGTCGCGATATCGAAGAATTTACTGAATGGAACTGGTCACCTTTGAAGTAATTCACCCTATGGGCAATCACCTTAAAGTTTATTCATTCAAAGCAAGCGAATCAGAGAAATCTGGTTCGCTTTTTTGTGTGCTTATCGGTAAAATAAAGATAACTATTGAGAGAAGGAGTCCGGTATGACGTTGCAAAAAAAAGATGGTCACACGCACACACCCTATTCACATCAAAATTCAAATGAGCCTTTTGATGCCTATATTGAACGTGCAATTGCCTTGGGGTTTGATACTTACACCATCACTGAACATGCCCCATTGCTAGGAGATTTAGCTTTACCAGAAGATTATGCTGTGGTGAGCGAGTACGATATTGCCCAAGTTAAGGCTGAAACGGCGCGCTTGATGACAAAATATGGTGATCAAATTCAGATTAAGCGTGGCTTTGAGGTGGACTATATCGTCGGCCATGAACGTGAAATGCGCGCATTCTTGCGTGAAAATCAAGATTGGGTGGATGAAATTGTATTGGCTGTTCACTTGCTGCCAGATGATAGCGGCCAAATAGCGCCCATTGATTATTCAGCAGCGCTGTTAATGACCCAATTTAACCAGATGCTCGTTAATCCTCAGGTCTTCTATCAACAATATTTCAAGGTTGTTGCACAAAGCATTGAAGCAGTTTTGGGTATTGATGTGCCTGTTAGGATTGGCCATTTGGGGCTGGTGAAAAAATTTCAAAAGGTATTGGCGCTGCCAGATTATGCCGATGATATCTATCAAATGATTGGGGATATTTTGCAGATTATGGCAGCACGCGGCTATGCACTTGAATTTAATGCGGCAGGACTTGGCGAAGTTGAAAATGGTGCAACCTATCCGGCGTTTGACATTGTGAATGCGGCGCAAGACATGGGCGTTGACATTGTTTATGGCTCAGATGCCCATCAGGTAAGTGATGTGGGGCGGTATTTTTCAGAACTTCGTGAGGTATTAGCAGATGACCAAGCCTAACTATCACGCTATATTTTTTGATTTCGATGGTACGATTGCAAATACTGAAAAGTTATCCGTTTTCGCCACGCAATCAGCCTTTGCCCAACAAGGCTTGCCAGTGCCATCAGCGGCAGAAATTGTGATGTATCAAGGTGTCCCAATCGAAACATCCTTCCCATTGTTGTCAGCAAATGTCTTGGATGAATCAGCGTTGCAAACCTTATTTCATGCGTTTCGAGCGGCGTATGCAGCCGGTGAATCGACAGCAACCATTCAAGCGTTTTCGGGTATGCCTGAACTTTTAGCACAGCTTGTGGACAATAAGCAGCAATTATTTGTGATGACGAGCAAAAAAACAGCCATAGCACAACGAAATCTCGCGATTTTAAAACTTGATCAGTATTTTACAGCGATTTATGGCTCCGACCGCGTGGTTGCTTATAAACCGGCGCCAGATGGGTTACTGCAAGCGCTTGCGGATTATCATTTGTCAGCCGATCGCGCAGCAATGGTCGGCGATGCGACGTTTGATATCGACGCCGGTAATGCGGCCGGCATGACATCGGTTGGCGTCACTTGGGGATCACATGAACCAGCGAAGTTGCGGCAAGCACAGCCCGATTATCTGGTGTCTACGCGAGCGGCCTTAGCGGAGGTGCTACTAAGATGACAACCACACGTGCTGATCAAATAGGTGAACTTTGGGATGTTTATGATGCGCAAAAAAATCCGACTGGACGTACCCATGCGCGGGGCGACCAACTTGCAGTAGGAGATTATCATCTCGTGACTAATGGCTTGGTGTTCAACGCACAAGGTGACATTTTATTGCAACAACGGGCGTTTGATAAGTTGAGTCATCCAGGAATTTGGACGGCGGATACCGGTGGTTCGGTGTTAGCCGGGGAGACAAGTCGCCAAGGCTTGGTGCGTGAATTATCTGAAGAGTTGGGCCTAGCCGTTTCACAAGAACAACTCCGTTTTATCACGACATTATCTTATGCGGATTGGCTTGAGGATTGGTACGCTTTACGTTTACCAGATGCGCCGATGACTTTTAAATTGCAAACCACAGAAGTGGTTGCTGTGCGGTGGGTCAGCCTTGCTGAAGCAATGGCCATTAACACGGCGAATGGCTTTGATGACAATCATTTGTTTGATGCGGCGAAATCCTTGTTATTTTAATGCGTTGTTAAACACGATGAAAGCTAGGAGAAATATGGCGAATTGCGCACGAGACTGGTGTGCTGCCATATTTCTTTTGTGTCTTAATTAAGAACAAAATAGGAGGGCCGAATGGCTGCATTTTTTAAATTGGATCGAAATATTCAACTCCGTATTGTGATGATGTTTATCACGGTGGCCATTGGTTCATCTGTTGGGCCCAACATGACCATCTATTATGTTGATTACTTTGGTGCTTTTTCGACAGGGATATTATTAGTCTTGGTGCAAATTGCCGGCTTTATTGCCGGACTTTACGGCGGTCATCTAGCTGATTTGTGGGGCCGAAAACACGTCATGGTGGTTGGTATTGCAGTCATGTCCCTGGGTTATCTATTAGCAGCCAGCATGAATTCACCGTTTTATATCAATCCCTATGTCACTTTTTTCGGATTTCTCATGGCCACTGTTGGGCTGAGTTTTGCTTCGCCGGCTGAGGAAGCGATGATGATTGATGTGTCAACGGTGAAAAATCGTAAATTTATTTACGCCATGATTTACTGGGTTATTAATTTAGCCGTGATGATTGGGGCAGGTTTAGGTGGTTGGTTCTTTAAAACAGCGCGTTTTCAATTGCTGATTGGCACAGCACTGGGGGCATTCATGAGCCTAGGCATTGTGATAGTGTGGATTACAGAGACATTTCCGAAAGAAAAGCGTCCGGCACATGGGCAGTCTGTCTGGGCTGCCGTTAAAAGCTATCGCACCGTATTTTCTGACCAACGTTATCTTAAATTTATGGTAGCCAGTATTGGGGCAACAATCATTTTTTCATCACCAGATTATTATTTGGCAGCCCATCTAGCAGAACAGTTTCACACCATTAATTTATTTGGCGTGACGATTTTTGGTCAGCGCATGTTATCAGTCGTGACGATTACCAATACTTTGATCATTGTGGTGTTGATGGGTTGGATGACGAAATTATTTGAACAATGGTCGGAAATGAAGGCCAGTGCACTTGGTACGGCACTGCAAGGTGGCGGATTTGCCGTGATGTTTTTGCTCACTGACTTTTGGCCACTGTTAATTGTTGCGGTGATCTTGACGATTGGAGAAATGATTGTCACACCAGCCAGTCAATCGTTACGGGCTGAAATGATGAATCCAGAAAAAATTGGTGCGTATAGTGGCTTTAGTGCGGCAACACGCCCTATCGGGGCGATTTTAGCCTCAGGTATTGTCAGTGCTTCAGTATTTGTGGGTAATGTTGGTGCGGCTTTGCTACTTTTAACGGCAACGGGGATCAGTATTTTATTCACGTATCTGGCTGTCCAAATGTTACGTGAAAATCGCACAAGATGATGTGTTTTGTCGTTGCGGTCTTTGATATAATATTATTAAGCATGACGTCAGGTTGAGGTAACCAGCAAATGACTAGTGTCGCGCTGATTTTAAATGGAGGGAAGCGGCAACAGGAGTAGTAGCGTTGTTGTAGAGACAGTAAATAAATGTCAGAAATTAAAATTGTGTCAATCGATATTGATGGCACACTCATCAATGATCGCCATGAAATCACCCCCGCAGTGAAGCAGGCCATTCAAGCGGCCATCGCGCAGGGTGTGAAAATTGTGATTACCACAGGCCGCCCATTGCCTGGGGTACAAGATATTTTATCAGGACTAAATATTACCGGCGCCAATCAATATGTGATTACTTATAACGGTGGCTTGGTCCAAACCGCAGATGGGCAAAAAACATTGTATCGGCAGCCATTAGCAGTATCAGAATTTCAAAAAATTAATGCCTTTATGACCGCTCAAGACACCTATGTGCAAGTAGAATCGCATGATGCAGCGTACACAACGCATCACCGCATTCATCCTTGGGCAAGCTTTGAAAATAGTTTAGTGAACTTGCCATTATATGTGCTTGATTCTGAAGCTGAGTTGGAAAATGTCGCTTTTATTAAGGCGATTGCCAATGCGGAAAGTGATGCCTTGGACGCCGTCCAAGCGGCAGTCCCTGCCGACATTAGTGACCATGTTAATGTGATTCGTTCAACGGCTAATAATCTTGAATTTATTGCACGACAAGCGTCAAAGGGGCATGCCTTACTTGCGTTAGCTGATGAGCTGGGCGTACCACATGCTGCCACGATGGCGATTGGTGATCAAGCGAATGATTATTCGATGATTGAACAAGCGGGTGTGGGTGTTGCCATGGGCAATGCGATTCCAAGCCTCAAGGCCATTGCTGATTTTGAAACGGCAAGCAATAACGACTCTGGTGTGGCACGCGCCATTGAAAAATTTGTACTCAATTAAGTGGCATAACTTAAAATAATAAATGCGGAGGTCGCAAAAATGGATGTTTTATTAGAAGGTGAAGTAACAGCCCTTGTCGGGGAACCCTTAAAGGTTGGTGAAACTTTGCCACACTTTAAGTTGGAAGACCAAAATGGTGATAAGGTTAAAACGGCTGACTTGGTTGGGCAATTGTTATTGATTTCGGTGGTACCTGATTTAAATACAGGCACTTGCACGTTGCAAACGCGCCACTTTAACCAAACAGTCGACCAATTTGAAGGGATTCAATTCTTAACAATCTCAACTAACACTGTGGCTGAACAAAGCGATTGGTGTGCTGCTGAAGGCGTTAAGAATTTGCGGATGCTATCTGATGAACAAGAATCATTTGGTTACGCTACAAAGCTTTACATTCCGTCACAAGGCTTTGATGCTCGTGCGGTTTATATTGTGGATTCAGAAGGTGTTGTGCGCTATGCACAAGTTGTGCCAGAAGTGTCAGAAGAACCTGATTACGACGATGCTTTGCGTGTTTTGCGCGAATTACAAGCTTAAAATTTAACTTCAAACAGGCCATAATGCAAGTGGGCCTGTTTTTTTAATCCCGTACATTCGGTTGACGGCTGGTGGCTTTTATGCCTTTTTTTTGATAAAATAAACAGGGACATTAAATTTACATAAAACATTTGGAGCCAAACATGCCAGAACCTAAACTGAAACTGTTTTCTTTAAGTTCAAATGAACCACTCGCACAAAAGATTGCTGAATCTGTGGGTGTGCCTTTGAGTGAAATATCTGTGAAGCGCTTTGCGGATGGTGAAGTACAGATTAACATTGAGGAAAGCATTCGTGGGGATAACGTTTTTGTTATCCAATCAACTGCTGCCCCAGTCAACGATAACTTGATGGAATTGTTGATTATGATTGACGCACTACGTCGTGCGTCAGCGAACCAAATTAATGTCGTGTTGCCTTATTACGGCTACGCGCGTCAAGACCGTAAGGCACGTTCACGCGAACCAATTACTGCTAAGCTTGTGGCTAACATGTTGGAACGTGCAGGGGCAACGCGTGTTTTGGCCCTTGATTTACATGCGGCCCAAATCCAAGGCTTCTTCGATATTCCAATGGATCATTTGCAGGGGGCCCCGTTGTTAGCAGATTATTTGATTGAGTCTGGTATTGCAGATAAGAAAAATGCGGTGGTGGTATCACCGGATCACGGCGGTATGACCCGCGCGCGTAATTTGAACAACATGTTGGAATTAGAAGCACCGGTGGCCGTGATTGATAAGCGTCGACCAAAGCCAAACGTGGCGGAAGTCGGTAGCATTGTTGGTGACGTACAAGGTAAGACAGCTATCATGATTGATGACATGATTGATACGGCTGGCACGATTACGCAAGGCGCCCAATTGATTATGGAAAATGGGGCTAAAGAAGTCTATGTTGTCGCGTCGCATGCTGTGTTCTCAGGTCCAGCAGTAGAACGCCTCCAAAACTCCGCGTTTACTAAGGTGATTTTGACAGATTCAATCAACTTACCAGAAGATAAGAAGTTTGATAAATTAGAAATTGTTTCAGTGGGTGAATTGATTGGTGAAGCGATTCGTCGTATCAGTAACAATGAAGCGATCTCATCACTATTTAAAAACCGTTTCCATCGTCGGTCGCATTAAGCTGTGGTTACTGCCGATAGGGTTGATAAAAGTCGATTATTCGGCTTTTTTTGTGCAATATATTACAAAATGGCATAAAAATGATATACTTAAAGATAAATAAACTAGTAAAGACGCGTGAGGAGCATGTCCATGAGTAAAATTTTGGTTGTGGATGACGAGAAACCAATCTCAGATATCATAAAATTTAATTTAACAAAAGAGGGCTATGATGTGGTCACGGCAGCTGACGGTCAGGAGGCCTTGACGCTGTTTAATGACGAGAAGCCAGATCTTGTTTTGTTAGACCAAATGTTGCCTGAAATTGATGGGGTAGAAGTCTTACGCCAAATTCGTTCAAAATCAGAAGTGCCAGTCATTATGGTCACCGCCAAAGATTCTGAAATCGATAAAGTGCTAGGCCTTGAAATGGGTGCTGATGACTACGTGACGAAACCATTTTCAAACCGTGAATTGGTGGCACGCGTCAAAGCTAATTTACGCAGTCGTAAGGCAGTGGCGCAACATACTGATGAAACGGTGGTCAACACTGAAGATATTGAGCTAGGTGATTTAACGATTCATCCTCAGGCTTATATGGTTTCAAAGTCGGGACAAGATATTGAATTAACCCATCGAGAATTTGAGTTGTTATACTATCTCGCCCAACACATTGGACAAGTGATGACACGTGAACATTTGTTGCAACAAGTCTGGGGCTATGACTACTTTGGCGATGTCCGCACAGTTGATGTGACCGTGCGTCGTTTGCGTGAAAAAATTGAAGACAACCCAAGTCACCCCAATTGGCTTGCGACACGTCGCGGTGTTGGTTATTACCTACGCCCTGAAGCGGAGTGAACAGCATGATCGTATCTCGTGCGAGTTATTTTGCTGCGACAAGGCCAGGGTGGTTGCGTAATAGCAAGGAGACAGACGTCAAACGTCAGTAACTATGAACAGTACGATTAACTTTTTTAAATCAATTCGCTTTCGCATCACCCTTGTTTTTGTGTTGCTAATGATTATCGCACTCGAACTTTTGGGTGCGTTTTTTGTACGTCAAATTGAACAACAAAACCTTGCCACTTTTCAGCAACAAATTACCTTGCCAAAGTATGTGACAGATCAAATCACCACCGCCTTAAAAAATCCTGACACCGATGCGGGTAATCATGCCATTCAAGATGTTTTATCTGGTCTCAATAATGGCAATTTACAAGAAGCGCAGGTGATTGACCGCACCGGCACCATCCGAGGCACATTGTCGGTCTCAGGTCAGCAAACGATTGGTCAGAAAACAACGGATTTAAATGCGCAAAAAGCCATAGCTGGTGATCAGTCGTTTTTAAAGTCACGCATGATTAATGATAATGGCGAGCGTAAGGAATTACTGACGACGCCGCTTGGGATTAGTTCAGGGCATGTGAGTGATGTGACGGGCGTCATTGTCGTCAAAGCGAGTTTGGCACCGGTCTATCAGCATGTCAATAGTGTGATGCAGCTCTTTATTATTGCCGGCTTGATTGCTTTAGTCGCCAGCATTGGTTTGGCGTTGTTTTTGGCCCACACCCTCACACGACCCATTGAACAAATCGATGAACAGACAACCAAAATTGCCAGTGGTGACTATTCCATGGTCAATCATATTTATGGCGCAGATGAACTTGGGCATTTGGCACAGTCTGTTAACGAATTGTCAACCCGTGTTGAAGAGTCTACAGAGACTGTGAACGCTGAGCGCAATCGTTTGGATTCGGTGCTGACTCACATGGCCGATGGCGTCTTGGCAGCTAATCGTCGTGGCGAGGTGACGATTATTAACCAAGCCGCGGCTGATTTTGTCGGGGTAGATCGTGAGACTGCCATTGGGCAACACGTGGTTGATTTGCTCCATTTACGCGGGAAGCGGACATTACGCGACATGTTGGAAAATCTAGATGATTTTCAGGTCGATTTATCTGATTCGGGTAAAGAAGTACTTGTCCAGGCTTACGTATCTTTGATTAAGCGGCAGTCTGGTTTTATTTCTGGTTTGGTGGTGGTCTTACATGATATCACCGAACAACAGCGGATTGATTCCGAACGCCGAATGTTTGTGTCGAATGTGTCCCATGAATTACGGACACCGCTCACATCAGTGCGCTCGTATGTCGATGCACTAGCTGAAGGTGCCATTGACGATCCGGATATGGCGAAAAACTTTTTGGGTGTTGTCCAAGATGAAACCCAGCGCATGATTCGAATGATTAATGATTTATTGGAATTATCGCGCTTGGATCAAGGCACGATGGATGTGAAACTTGAAGTCGTGAATTTAAATAGTCTGTTCAACTTTGTATTAAATCGGTTTGACATGATTATCGAAAATGATGCGAAAAACGCCGATACGCCCAATAAAAGTTATAATATCAAACGTGAATTTACGCATGAAGATGTGTGGGTAGAAGTTGACCCTGATAAGTTTACGCAGGTGCTAGATAACATAATGAACAATGCGGTCAAGTATTCACCTGATGGTGGGACCATTACCGCACGATTAATCAAAACCAAAACACGGGCCATTCTCAGTATTTCAGATCAGGGACTCGGGATTCCCAGAAAAGATTTGGACAATATTTTCAATCGTTTCTTCCGCGTGGATAAGTCGCGTTCACGCGCCCAAGGGGGGACAGGCTTAGGGTTAGCGATTTCCAAAGAAGTGGTTGAAAAGTTTAACGGCCGTATCTGGGTTGATTCAGTTGAGAATAAAGGTTCAACCTTCTATATTTCCTTGGCGTATGTCGATGATGCTGAGCTAGAGGAGGATGATTGGGATGCGGAATAAAAATTTTTTTGTGCAGCATACCATTTTGAATTTGCTGTTAGTCTTGGCCATTGGCATATCCGTTATCTTGACCGGTTTTACGTTTAAGTCATTTGGCCAAGCCGAAGCGCCAAGTCAAGCGGTGGCGCAGCAGTCCGATCAACAATTGTTAAAAGTCTTTCGACCAACACAATACGTGGTGACTCAAGCCAGTGGGCAACAAAATGTGATATTGAAGACGGATGCGGTGAACGTGAAAGATATCAAGAATGCGTTGACGTCAGCAGACTTTTCTGATGCACAAACCGAAACCGTCAGCACCGAACAAATTGAGAAAGTGCTACGCTTAAAGTCCTCGTTTACCTTACGCTATCCAGATGTGGTGCCATTGGCCTATTTTAATATGCGATATAGTCAACAGGTTGATCCTCAGTCCTTTAACTTCAATTACTTTGTGCTGGCGATGGATAATTCACATAACGGCTATTTTGTAAACACACAAAAAAGACAAATCATGTCTGTGAAAGTGAATAAACTCAACAATAATAAAGTGTGGCGTTGGGTGAATCAGTTGCCTAAAAGTGCCGTAGTGAATTTTAAGACCTATCAAGGCCAAGCGATGTTACGTTATACGCAACCTTTCAAATTACCGGTCTATTCGTATTTGGTCAATCGTCGCGATCCGAAAACGTATGTTTCGGCTTTGTTAGGGACCTTAAATCAATTAGTGATTTCGCAAGCGGGTGATAAAACAGTCTACACGAATAAGTTAAATCACCAAACGGTAACTTATGATCCAGATTGGGAAACGGTCACGTTTGAAGATCATAGCACCAAGAACAAGTTACCCAAATCTTACTTGGATCGTTTGAATCTGAGTTTTGCGCAGATGAACTTGTTGCAACTGAATTTGAATGACACCAGATTTTATGAAGCACAGGCTGGGGGCCAGCAAGTGACCTACCGGACTTATGTTGAAGGCTTTCCTGTATATTTCCAATCTGAAAGTGGTGCCATTCATATCGATATGGCAGCAGATGGGCGTCAAACCAGCACCTACTCACTCAATGAACTTGGCGTGCCAGTGCCTAATCAGCAACCAGATGTGACGCTACCAGCCACAGACGACGTATTGAAGCAGTTAGAAGCTGCCGGGGTGAAGCCTAGCGATTATGACTTTATTACACCGGGTTATGAATGGTTGATTAGTAAGGAAAGTCAAGCCGCTGTCAATATGGTGCCAACTTGGATGATTGAAACATCAGACGGCTGGCAAAGTGTTGATGGCTATTTGGCCAAACGCACGGGCCAAGCATCACCGACAAATTAAAAGGAGAAGACGATGCAGTTTAAACGCCTGAAAGTGTTAATGTTAGTCTTGTTTATCTTGCTCGATATTTTTCTGTTTAATTGGTGGCAAGCAGGCCGAGTGACGCCAAATCAAGTTGCGGACGCAAATGCCAGTATTATCTCAGAAATGCGCAAGCAAAATATTAAGCTAACACGCTACAGCACCACCATTAGATACAAAAGTTATCTGGCTGCTCAGCATGCTGATAAGCAAGCGATTACGGCGTTGCCAGAGGATTTAACTGTGACGGCAGCGGGAGACAACGAGTCACTTGTTGCGGAGTTTAAAACCAACCGCCTGATGGAAAAAGATGACAATAAACTAGTCAGTCTGACGCCAGCCGGTATCGCTAAGGCGGCTGGGTATCGCTTGAACCCGATTTTAACGGCGAATAAAACAAATGGGGATAAAGTTTACTCACAACAGCTCAATGGGCTGCCTGTGATGACGGACGCTGGGACCATGGTTTTTCAGTATGATAAAAATGACAAGCCAATACGCGTCGTGAAAAGGCAATTGATTCATAGCCAGAAGTTACGTGATGACCGGCCACTAATTTCAGAAGAAGAAGCGATTGTTGATTTGTATCGTTATAATGAAATTGACAGTGGGGATCGATTATCGGCTGGTGGCTTATATTACGATAAGACGCTCAGTGTCAATGGGTATGATATTTATTTACCAGTATGGGCCTTTGAGGCGTATAGTGGCCATGAAAAATACATTTTGAAGATCAATGCGTTTACTGGCGACAATTTATCGACCTAATTTAATTTAATATTAATTTACACTCGGTAAACTAATAAACAATCAAGAGATGGGTGAAACATATGGCAGATAAATCATTAACAAAAGTTATTTTAACCGGCGCAGTTGCGGGTGTTATTGGTGGCGGTGCGATGTTGTATGGACAACGGGGCATTGAAGATATGCAAGCCACACACCAAAAAGTGGCGACCAATGCGGTAAAGACCACCCCAATTGCTGCAGACACCACGGCGACTTCAGCTTATAACAAAGTGTCAGATGCAGTGGTCTCAGTTTTGAACTTTTCTCAAACTGGGAAAGACGCCTTTCAAGAAGCGTCTGAAGGGTCTGGCGTGATTTATAAAAAGGCTGGGGATGGTGCCTATATCGTGACCAATAACCACGTTATCAATGGCGCAGCACAGATTCAAGTTATGTTGCATGATGGGCAGAAAGTCAGCGCTACGCTGGTTGGAAAAGATGCGATGACAGATTTGGCCGTGTTGAAAATTGACCCATCAAAAGTCACTACGACAGCTGCGTTTGGTGACTCAAACAAGATTCAAGTCGGACAAAAGGTGTTAGCTATTGGTTCACCGCTAGGGTCGCAGTATGCTTCCTCCGTAACGGAAGGGATTATTTCAGCTAAAAAACGGTTAGTTGAAGCTTCTTCTGAAAATGGGCAAAATTATGGTGGGTCAACGGTTATTCAAACTGATGCGGCGATTAACCCTGGTAACTCAGGTGGCCCGCTGGTCAACTTTGCAGGACAAGTCATTGGGATTAACTCCATGAAGCTCTCAACATCATCATCTGGCACCAGTGTTGAGGGAATGGGCTTTGCAATTCCATCAGATCAGGTGGTTGATATTGTGAACAAGCTGGTGAAAGATGGCCAAGTTACGCGTCCCGCAATTGGTATTGGATTGGTGGAGTTGTCCGCAGTGACTGTTGATGATCAAAAATCCTTGTTAAAGATCCCAGAAACAGTGACGGGTGGTGTTGTGGTGATGAGCTTGACGCCAAACGGCCCAGCGGATAAGGCAGGCTTGAAAAAATATGACGTTATTACAGGTATTGACGGCAAGACAGTCAACGGGCAAGCAGATTTACGCGAAGAATTATACAAGCATAATCTGAACGATACGGTGACATTGACGTACTATCACCAAGCCGAAAAAAAGACCGTTAAGGTAAAATTGACCCAAAAACTCGCAAGCTAACATGTCAGTTAGCTTTTTTTCTTGACAAAATTGTTACAATTGGCTGGTCGTGAATTTTCTGAAAAATGTTGAAAAACCTGCTGAAAATGTTGATAAATAGGTGCAAAAGTCAATAAAATGTGGATAAGTCAAAGGGTCAGTGTTGAAAACTCACTGTAATATTTAATTTTTAGTTAAAAGGCAGTAAACCCGCCAGATTTGAGTCGCGTTTTTGTAAATATTTTATCCGAATGGCAGGCGTCGGGTTAATGTCCGGTTTTTGTCCGTCATTTGAATAACTATGACACAAATTTAAGGGACTATGGATAAAAAAGGAACATTCGGTCTGGATTTTAGCGGAACATTAAGGGAACAAATGTGCTTATCCACAATTGTGGATAAAAAGGTGGCAAACTGTGGATAAAGTCAGCAACATGGGACAATACTTGTCCAAAAACGGCATATGAGGCGTGGAAAAAGTTATCCACATTTTTGCAAAAATTGGTCTAAAATTGTGGATAAAAAAGGATGCGAACAAGCAGAATGCTGGTATAATAAGCTTATTGCGCGGTGTTATTTCAGCTGTTCGTGTGCATAACTGTGGATAAGTTCATGCAGACAAATGTTTGCATTGTGATAAAAAAGATTAAAAATATATAAAGTTGGTGAATATCATGAACATTAAATTAATAACAGTCGGGAAGTTAAAAGAAGATTATCTTAAAGCGGGAATTGCGGAATATACGAAGCGTTTATCGCGTTTTGCAAAAACAGAAATCATTGAATTAGCCGATGAGAAGACACCAGATAAGGCCAGCGAAGCGCAGAATCAACAAATTTTGGCTAAGGAAGGGGCGCGCATTCAGGAAAAAATTGGCGCGCGCGATTATGTGATTGTCTTAGCCATCGAAGGCAAGCAGCTCGCTTCGGAGGCTTTTGCCCAAAAACTTGCCACGGTTGCATTGGATGGTTATTCAGATATTACCTTCATCATTGGTGGGTCATTAGGGCTGGATCCAGCCGTCAAGCAACGCGCGGATATGAAGATGAGTTTTGGGTTACTTACGTTACCACACCAACTCATGCGACTCGTTTTGGTTGAACAAGTTTATCGTGCATTTATGATTCAACAGGGCTCACCTTATCATAAGTAAATTTATGGTGTCTGTTGCAAAGCGGCGGCCAGTACAAAACAGCAAACAAAAAAACCAGTACATTGTACTGGTTTTTTGTTAAGTCGATGAAATTACTTTGTTTCAGGTAATTCTTCTGACTTACCCTTTGCCCATTGTTGCAACTTTGCAATCGCAGTTTGACGTTGCTTCTTGGCTGAGTTGTGTCCGACCTTGCGAGCACGGGCGAATGAATTAAGCGGCTTCTTTAATGCCATGATGGGTACTCCTTTTTTAAATGTTTTACATACAAGATAGTATTATACGTTATATATCTTTAAAAAACAAGGCTTTCAAAGATGCTGTGCTAAATTAGGTGCAAGTTAGGGTACAATAGTATTATGGAAATATGGTCTGAAGCAACAATTAAAAATTTTCGTCGCACATTACTGGATTGGTATGATCAAGAAGGGCGTGCGACATTACCTTGGCGCATCAATCATGACCCTTACCGGGTATTGGTGTCAGAAATTATGTTACAGCAAACCCAAGTTGAGACGGTTTTGCCTTACTATGAGCGCTTTATGCAGGCCTTACCAACGGTGCAGGATCTCGCGCGTGCCCCAGAAACACAAGTTTTAAAATTATGGGAAGGGTTGGGTTATTACTCACGTGCCCGTAATTTACAAAAAGCAGCCCGCTTTGTTGTCGACGAGCTACATGGCCATTGGCCTGAAAGCGCGGATGATTTGCAAGAATTACCAGGGGTCGGGCCTTATACCTCAGCGGCGATTGCCTCGATTAGCTTTGGCGAAGTGGTGCCTGCGGTGGATGGGAATGCTTATCGCGTGTTTAGTCGGTTACTCAAGATTGATGCAGATATTGCCCAAACGAAATCACGTAAGATTTTCTACGATGCCATCTTACCGATCGTTGATCCAGCACGACCAGGGGATTTTAATCAAGCCATCATGGATTTGGGTTCCAGCTATATGACCGCCAAAAACCCAGATAGTGAAGGCTCCCCAGTGCGCGCATTTAATGCCGCTTATCGTGACGGGGTTGAAGCAGCGTATCCTGTTAAAACTAAGAAGCAAAAGCCAGTGAAACAACTATTCATGGCGACGGTATCAGAAGATGCCGGGCGATTGTTATTTGAAAGGCGCCCAGATAGCGGCTTGCTAGCTGGATTTTGGACGTTCCCACTTGAAGAAATTCAAAGTATTGATGAGATTGTTGGCGAACAACTCCATATTAAGCCGATCGTGCATGTATTCACTCATCGCCGTTGGGAAATTTGGCTGGTAAAACGCGATATTTCATTGGCAGAAAACTACGACTACTTATCACCAGCTGATTGGCAGCAGCGCTCTTTGCCAACTGTGCAACACAAACTACTTGATGCGTTGGAGGACTTGCAATAATGTTTCCAAATCCTAAGTTAAAACAACTCTTTTTTTGGACGATAGAGCTATTAGCGTTGGCTTTGCTCATTTATATTGTTGCTGGATTCGAGTTTTTAATGCAGCCAATTAGCGTATTTATTTCAACGGTCTTTGCACCGCTAGTGGTCGCAGGCTTTTTGTATTACATTTTAAAGCCTGTTGTTGCACTCATTCAAAAAGTGCAAGTACGTGGGCAAAACATACCGCATCAAGGGGCGGTGATTATCACATTTCTCACTTTCTTGGCGATTATTGCTGGGGCGTTGGTTGTGCTTGTCCCAACCTTGATACAAGAAATTTCTAACTTGGTTGATGCTTTGCCAAGCTTTGTCAAAGATGCCGAACAAGTATCGTCAAAGGTGGTCAATAGTGAGTGGTTTGAGACATTGCATTTATCTGTTGATGTCGACCAGGTCAAAAACGCCGTCGGAAAGTATGCCGCCTCGTTGTTGACAGTGACAGCGGGTACGTTAGGCACCGTTGCTTCAACCGTGACGACGGTGACGATTAATTTAATTACCATTCCAGTCATTTTGTTTTATATGTTAAGTGATGGGAATCGTCTGGTGCCTGCCATTAAAAAATTATTTCCAGATCGGCATGCTGAAAAAATATCCGAATTAACCACGCAAATGGACACAACCATTGAAAAATATATTTCCGGACAAGCCATTGAAATGGGCTTTGTTGGTGCGACAATGGCGATCGGCTATTTACTCATCGGGCAACCCTATGCTTGGTTGTTAGGCGTGCTGGCCGGCATTACAAACATTGTGCCATATATTGGTCCATGGATTGGGGTGGTGCCGTCGTTGATTGTCGCCAGTACCCAATCTTGGAAACAGGTCGTGTTGGTGTTAGTTGTCATGACGGTAGTTCAGCAGCTTGATGGTAACTTTATCTATCCCAATGTGATTGGTAAATCACTGGCCATTCATCCATTGACCATCATGATTTTGCTGATGGTTGCTGGTAACTTATGGGGAATTGTTGGGATGATCTTAATTGTCCCAGTTTATGCTATTTTGCGTGTGATCATTAAATTCGCCGTGGAGTTGTTTGTGCTGACAAAAAGTAAGTGACGTGTTATACTGGATGTTAGTATAACAGGGGGTTTTTAGATGCAAACATTCGATTTTGAAAAAAACATTGCCGTTTTGGCATCGGCTAAAGGACAACCCATTTCATGGCCAGCTGGCCCCTATCCAGCCTATCCGGTTGCCATTTTGGCACTTGCACAGAACTATTTTAAATCGGCAGAATTTGATCGCAACTTTGACCGGACCTTGCGACAACATGATTTTTATGAAGGGGTACCCGAAGCTGTTGTAGCCGAAATTGCTGCCTCATCTGATGACTATGACTTAGTGCGGGCAGTGTTGTCGGCGATTATTCGTGGTGAAAAATATACGCCTGGCATGTGGCAAGTGTTAGTCGAGAATGGTATCCTACTTGACTTGATGAGTAGGGCGTATCAATTGAAAAAAAGTGAAATAAAGTCTTGACGAAAGATAGAATTTAAAGTAAACTAATATAGTTGTCTAAGCAACTAAATGCGGGTGTGGCGGAACTGGCAGACGCGCTGGATTTAGGTTCCAGTGCCGCAAGGCGTGCAGGTTCGATTCCTGTCACCCGTACTAAGAGGACAGTTGTTCTCTGGGGTATCTAGTATAACTTGGGTATACTTGAGTACTTGGCGTTGCCGACTTAGCTCAGTTGGTAGAGCATCTCACTAGTAATGAGGGGGTCAACGGTTCGAATCCGCTAGTCGGCATCAGAAAAAGCAGTGATTTTATATCACTGCTTTTTATTTTGTTAACTAGTATGTTTTACAATATAGTAAAAATTTTATATACTACTAGTATGTTAAACAATATAGTTCTAAAGGTCGTATTCACATGAAGCAAAATATGTCGAGTCAAATGTTGAAAGGCATTCTACAAGGGATGATGCTCATCATTTTGTCAAGAAAACCCGATTATGGCTACGGCATTAGTAAACAAATGAATGACTATGGCTTAGAAGATATTCCAAAAGGGACAATTTATCCATTATTAGCTGCAATGGAAAGGCGTGGGTTAATTATTGGGAAAATGCAACCGTCTCAAGAAGGGCCAGACCGTAAGTATTACTATGTGACGCCAACTGGGGAAATTGAAAAGCAGGCATTTCTTTTGGAATGGGAGATTTTAGCCAATGTCGTTAATCGCATGATCGAGGGGGAGAAAGAAAATGAAAACGAATCAGATGATTGAAGAAAATAACCAATTACGGCGACGTTTGAATCATGACAACAGGGTGTACTATGAGGATTTGCTCCTTTATGTGCGATTCAAAAGTTTTGCGAAAAATGAGGCGCAGATTGAATCATTTCTACTTGATGTCTTGCAGGATCTCGTTGCTGCCCAAAAAGATGGCCGATCTGCGATCGATTACTTCGGGAAATCACCAAAAGATGTAGCAGATGCGTTTTTAGCAGAAGTGCCCCAAAATTTTTGGGAAATGGTTAAGCTGACTGGTATCGTCATCGGCAGTTATGCCATGAGTACAATTTTGCCATCATTGACTACAACGGGCAAGCCGATTGATTTGGGTGTCATGTTAATTGCCGGCATGTATGCGTTAGTAATGATTTTGTTGCTTTTTAAGTACTTGGCTGACACAATTTATCACGTGTCAACTTGGCGCCTTCATAAGGGGTTAGAGTGGGCGATGCTGTGGTTGTTGGCAGTCGTTGCATTGGCACCGATGTTTTTAATTCATTTATGGGTTAAAACCCCATTACGTGTATCGCTGGATGGTATTTGGGGCATTGGGGTTATCCTGTTAGTTTGGGTCATCGGTGGTATCATTTATCTCCGATTAACAGATAAACGGTTGTGGTTGCCTTTTGTTGTTGTGGCATTGCTTTTTGGCATGATGGGTATTATGGCAAGAATACCGCAATTTGCACCGTTACTTAATATAAAATTGGGTCGTTATCTATATGTGGGGTTAATGATAATTGGCATGATTGCCTTTTATATCTTGACTTATCTAGCGACGAAAAAATTGAAAAAATCAGCATCATAAAAACAGCCAGACCGGCAACGGTCTGGCTGTTTTTATCGTTTAATCACGGCGTGTTAATTTCACGACGCCTTCCCAACGGGCAGTTTGAGGGAACATATCGATACTTTGAATATAATCGACTTGATAGGCTTGTGCTAAGTCCACTAAGTCACGGGCCAACGTTGACGCGTTGCAAGAAATATAAACAAACTTTTCGGGTTTGGTGCGTAGGATTTCACGACGCAAAGCCGTATCTAAACCAGTACGCGGTGGGTCCACCACGAGGGCATCTGCGACCCAACCTTCTGCTTGCCACTTGGGAAAGAGTGCTTCTGCCGTACCCACTTCGTATTTGGCATTGGTGATGTGGTTAATTTCGGCGTTAATGTTGGCATCATCCACAGCTTCCGGAATGATTTCCATGCCACGGACTTCACCAACCTTATCTGCTAGACTCAGGCCAATTGTCCCAACACCAGCGTAAGCATCCACGAGCTTATCCGCGTGGGTTAAGTCAAGGGCGGTAAGGGCTTGGTGATAAACAACAGTCATTTGGGTGTAGTTTAATTGCATGAAGGCACGGGGAGATAATTGGAAAGTCTTGCCCATGATCGTTTCTTCGATGTAATCTTGGCCCCATAACTTAATTGTTTCCTCACCCCAAACAATGCTGGTGCGACCTGGATTGTAGTTTTGGAAAATCCCCGTGACTTCGGGGAGGGCTTTGTTAATGGCTTCAATTAAGGCCGTGTCACCAGGGAAGCCGTCCGTGTTGGTCACAAAGGTCAATTGGACGTCGCCGGTGGTATGTGACGCACGGGCAACGATGGTTTTGACAGTCCCGCGGTTCTTATCTTCGTTGTAAATTGACACGGACAACTTATCGAGTAGGTCACGCACGGTCCGCAAGACTTTCATAGTTGCTGGATCTTGCGTGTTGACAACGGGTAAATCAACCAAATCATGACTGCTGCGCTTGTACATCCCCACGCTCAGTTTGTCGCCAATTTTTCGCACGGGGAATTGTGCTTTGTTACGGTATTCATAGGGATTGGCCATCCCAATCGTGTCACGCAAATCATAAGTTGACCAGCCTTTGGGTTGGAACTTTTCTAAGGCTTGTGCAATGACATCTTTTTTGAAAGCCAATTGGGCTGGATAGGTCATGTGTTCCAATTCAAAACCGCCAACTTCATCGGCGTATTCATCACGTGGCTTGACACGATTAGGCGATTTTTCACGGATTTTTAACACTTTGGCTGCGATATATTTCGGCTGAACCTCTGTGACTTTGACCACAGCCACTTCGTCAGGCAACACCCCAGGCACAAAGACGATTTTGCGCTTAAAGTAACCAATACCTTCACCATTAATGCCAAGACGTTTGATGGTTAGTGGAAAATTTTGGCCCACCCGTACTGCGACACCATCTCCAGTGTTGTGGCGTTGAGGCTGACGGCGGGGATCAAACTTTTTGCTGCCTTTGAAGCCACCTTTTTTAGGGGGATAAGGCCTTTTGTTATTATTTTGTTCACTCATATTTTGATATGCAGGCTAGCAACGACTGCCTGCTTCCTTTCTGCAATGCAATGCCATGGTAACGTTGTGCTCTTTAAGTATAACAGCTCTAGGGATTTAAAATAGTTTACAAAAGTGAATGCTTTACACTTGTGTTATACTGCAGATGTGTTATACTAATAAATGTAAAGGAGATGTGGAAAAATGACACGAAGCATAAACTTTATCAACCACAATCATATTCATGTGCGTGGGCAAACAATAAGTTGGAGTAAACGATGATGAAATTTGATATTAAGGCGTATTTAGATGATAATTCGCTAACGATTTACCGTGTGGCGAAAGCATCTGGCTACGGCTATACAACGATTCATAAATCGTTTAATAAGACACAGTCAGA
This sequence comes from Leuconostoc holzapfelii, assembly GCF_012396485.1. Classification (GTDB taxonomy): domain Bacteria; phylum Bacillota; class Bacilli; order Lactobacillales; family Lactobacillaceae; genus Leuconostoc; species Leuconostoc holzapfelii. Next base: position 30,755 of record NZ_JAAXPO010000004.1, on the reverse strand, counting down.
TGCAACGAGTTTGAACGTCCGAGATTTAGATGCCTTGGCCAAGGCGCAACATAAAGCCATGTGGGAAGTGCTTCGAGATCTGGAAAAATTATACTTTAACTCTGATGAGCGTTGAATAATTGTTTAAGATCAGCGTTGAGGGGTTAAACGCAAACGTGAGTGATCGCACATAATTGTATAAAGGGGAATCAAATATGGCAAATAACAATTTTTTCAATGATCCATTTGGATCAGACATGAACGAAATTTTTAACAACATGATGGGGAATATGAACGGTTATAATACTGAAAACCGCCGTTACCTCATTAATGGACAAGAAGTGACACCAGAACAGTTTGCGCAATATCGCCAAACAGGTAAGTTGCCGCAAGGTTCAGGACAAGCCCAAGTGGCAGGCAATGGCCGGATGGCTGCACAACAACCAGGCCAAGTTAAGCAGGAGGGGATGCTTGCGAAGTTAGGACGTAATTTGACACAAGAAGCCCGTGATGGTCTGCTTGATCCTGTGATTGGCCGCAATAAGGAAATTCAAGAAACAGCGGAAATTTTGGGCCGGCGGACAAAGAATAATCCAGTGCTTGTTGGGGATGCCGGTGTTGGAAAAACAGCGGTTGTTGAAGGCTTAGCACAAGCGATTGTTAACGGTGAAGTGCCAGCTGCAATTAAGGACAAGGAAATTTACTCAATTGATATTTCAAGTCTTGAAGCGGGGACACAATTCCGTGGCGCGTTTGAAGAAAATGTTCAAAACTTAATGAAGGAAGTCAAGACCGCTGGGAACGTCATTTTGTTCTTTGACGAAATTCACCAAATTCTTGGTGCTGGTTCAACGGGCGGAGAAGATGGTGGTAAAGGCTTGGCTGATATTATTAAGCCGGCATTGAGCCGTGGCGAAATATCTTTGATTGGTGCAACAACGCAAGATGAATATCGCAATACGATTATGAAGAATGCCGCTTTGGCACGTCGTTTCAACGAAGTGACAGTCAATGCGCCTTCGGCAAAGGATACGCTTGCCATTTTGAAGGGGATTGCGGCTTTGTATGAAAAGCACCACCACGTCGAATTACCAGAGGAAGTGTTGAAGGCGGCCGTAGACTATTCCATTCAGTACATCCCACAACGCGCATTGCCAGATAAGGCGATTGACTTGTTGGATATGACAGCTGCTCACTTGAGTGCTAAAAACCCTGTCACAGATAAGGTAAGCCTTGAAAAGCAATTGGCTGAAGCCAAGGAAAAGCAAGAAAAGGCTGTCGCTGACGAAGACTTTGAGGCTGCATTGAAGCACAAGAACACGATTGCTGAACTGGAAAAGGCGATTACTGGCGCAGACGAAGCAGTCAAAGTGGTGGCCACAACAAATGATGTGGCGGAGTCAGTTGAACGGCTCACAGGCATTCCTGTATCACAAATGGGCGCCTCAGATATTGAGCGCCTCAAGACGATCGGTGAGCGTCTCGCCGGTAAGGTAATTGGTCAAGACGAAGCAGTTAACATGGTGGCGCGTGCTATTCGGCGAAACCGCGCTGGTTTTGACGAAGGGAACCGCCCAATTGGTAGCTTCCTGTTTGTCGGCCCAACTGGTGTGGGTAAGACAGAGTTAGCTAAACAGCTCGCTTTGGATATGTTTGGCTCAAAAGATAACATTATCCGTTTGGATATGTCGGAATATTCTGACCTCACCGCCGTTTCAAAGTTAATTGGGACAACGGCTGGCTATGTAGGATATGATGATAATAGCAATACATTGACTGAAAAAGTGCGTCGCAATCCTTATTCAATTGTGCTCTTAGATGAAATTGAAAAGGCCAACCCACAAGTGTTGACGCTTTTGTTGCAAGTCATGGATGATGGGCGTTTGACTGATGGACAAGGAAACGTCGTGAACTTCAAGAACACCGTCATTATTGCAACTTCTAATGCGGGCTTCTCAGACAAGAGCGAAGGCGAGTTGATGGCACGGTTGGCCCCATACTTCCGGCCAGAGTTCTTGAACCGCTTCAACGGTGTCATTGAATTCTCAGCTTTGACCAAGACAGATTTGAAGGAAATTGTCGACTTGATGTTAGACGATGTCAACCAAACATTGGCGAAGAAAGAATTGACGCTGCAAGTCGCTGATGACGTGAAGGACCACTTGATTGAAGAAGGCTATGATGAAGCCATGGGTGCACGGCCATTACGCCGTGTGATTGAACAACAAATTCGTGACCAAGTCACTGATTTCTACCTCGATAATCCTGGCGAAAAACATCTCAGTGCCGACTTAGTGGATGGTGAAGTTGTCATTTCAGCCGTGATTGAAAATAAAGCTTAAACATTAAAAGACTAGCAAACCGTGAGGTTTGTTAGTTTTTTTATGGCAGCAATCGTGCAAAACGGTCGTGATATAATGAGAATACGACACAAAAAGGATGAAATCATGATTCTTCAACATGCGATGCTACACATTTTAGATACTAATACTGGCAGTTTGATTGCCTCGCAAGGGGAAATGCCACTAGATAATGCTGGTGTACAAGCCTACATTGAAAAACTCGTGACAAAAGTCTTGTCTGGGGATGTTAAAAGTGGCACCTTAACCCCACAAGATACATTAGCGACGGCGCTGGCCAATTCTGACTTTTCTGAGATGACGGCGGGTTTTGCTACCCAATTATTTGATATCATTGCAGCGAGTGAGGCGGTGCCGGCAGGAGATTTGTTAAGTTTTTTGGCGACGACTGACGATGGCCCGATTTTTGGGATGATGAAGTTGAATTTTGCGCCACGCTACGCCCATGCGGTGGAATATATTGATGACCAAATGGTGAATAATTTAGTCTTAAATCAAACCGTCTTGCCAGCCAGTAGTCAAACAGTTGATGAAGCAATTATCGTCAATAAAACAACACTGCAATATCATTTATTGGAGAAGAAGTATGTGATTGACGGGCATCGTGTGGCGTATTTCTCTGAAAAATTACTTGCCTTAACGCCGCAAACTTCTATCAAAGAGAATCTCCAAACGATTAAGCGAACGGTAAAAGCTATCGCAGAAAAATTCGATGATGTGCCGGAACACGAGGTGTTAGCGATGACCCAAACGGCCATTTATGACAGCCTATCAGCGGGGCAAATTGATACCACTCAGATTGCCGAGCAAGTGTTTCCTGACAACCTCACAGCACAGACGCAGTATCAAGAAAAACTAGCCGCAAAAGCGGTTGCGCAGGTGATTCCGGTTGATAATACACCAAAGTACGAAAAGAAATACCGGGCTCAAAAGTTCAAACTGGATTCTGGGATAGAAATATCAATTCCAATGGCTGTTTACCAAGATCGTTCCAAAGTTGAATTTATCAATCATGCTGATGGGTCAACATCGTTAGTGATAAAAGATATCGCACAAATTGCCAATCAGTTCTCAGTCTGATACACCGATAAACTGCGGTATAATTAAGGGAAATATACCTAATATGAAAGGACTAAGTTAGCAATAGCTTGGATAGATAGCATCATGCCATATGAAGATTCTTATGTTGCTAAAATTCGTGCCCGGGTAGGGCATGATTTTGAACTTGTCATGCCGACAACAGACGTGGTCATTGAAAATCAACAAGGTGAGTTGTTGATGATTTATAATCGTGATTTTGCAGGCTGGGCCTTTCCTGGTGGTTACGTTGAACCCGAATTATCGTGGCAAGAGAGTGCCGCGCGAGAAGCCACTGAAGAAGCAGGTATTATTGCCGACCCAGCACAGTTGCAACTCATAGGCTCGGTTTCTGGTCGACAGTTTGTGGCGGCGTATCCTAACGGGGATCGGGCCAAACTTTATACCAATATTTTTTACCTCACAGATTGGGTAACTGAACAGCGTGCAATCGACGAAACAGAAATTGACGCCAAGAAATGGGTTGCGCCGCAGACAATTGACCATATGCATTTAACCTTTGCTGGGCAGGCCGTATACCGCTTGTATAAAAAATTTAAAGCCACGCAGACTGTGCAAGTGTTAACCCTTGATTCAGCACTACAGCGCTTTGTCGATGCCCAAAATGGTGAGATTGCGGGTGTGAACAGTTTTGCTGATGCGCAAACGGAAATCAGCCAAGGCCAAAAGCAAACACACTGGATGTGGTATGTGTTGCCACAGTTACGCGCGTTAGGACACAGTGAACGGGCAACCTATTACGGGATTGCTGACGCACAAGAGGCCCGTGATTATCTAGCAGATGAATTATTACGCACACGGTTGGAAACCATAGTTGGTTTAACGTTAACACTGCCAGGTAATGATCCAGTGGCAGTATTTGGTGCGGTGGACACACCAAAATTTCAAGCGTGTTTGACACTCTTTGACCAAATGACCGACAATACGGACCTATATCAAAGGGCATTAGATAAATACTTTGCTGGGGTGAAACATTCAGAGACTGTAGCATTACTAGCTCAATAAAAAGCATGCCCGCTGGGCATGCTTTTTATTACGCGCCGGTATAATCAGGGGCGAGTTTATTGACTGGTGGTGTGAATTCGCGCATTGACTCGGCCAAATGGACAAAGTTGGTTACAAGGTGATGGTTAGGTGCTGGCGTGCCGTGTTTGTCGGCGAGATCGGCGATCCAACCATTAATGTAATCTACTTCTGTGGGCCGGCCTTTAACAAAGTCTTGGTACATTGATGGGAAGTGGAGGGGGTTGGCAACGTTGGAAACGAAGTCAACTTGGGCCACCATATCATCGCGACTTTCGATGAGTTGAATACCTGCCGCTTCTGCTGCGTCGTAGGCTTCGTTGACAAGTGGGCGGGCAATTCCTTCAAGGAAACCATCATAGGCCATCAGTTGCCCCATCCGCGATTGGAACATGGTTGCAATAGAGTTTTCCACGGCATTGAAGAACACTTTAGTCAGTAATGTGCCCATAAAGTTTTCCGTATAGCTAGGATTCAAGTGTGCAGCTTTAAAGTCGACTAAGAGTGCGTCCATCGTGGCCGAGGGTTGTTCAGTCAGATTAGCGTAAACAGATGAGCCAGCACCCTCTGCGCCCATGAAATCCACGTCACCAAAATCATTGAGGACGGTGGCAATCATCGCAGTTCCGCCGATAATATGCGCATCATCAAAATAGTGTTGTAACTTTTCGATATGCCCCATACCGTTCATTGCCCCAAGTGCTGTTTGCCCAGGTTTGAACTTGGGAGCGAGGCGATCCAATGTGTCTTGCAGCTGCATTTGCTTCATAAAGAAAATCCAAACATCGGGGTCACCAGTATAAGATTCAGGTGAAAAAATATTGATTTTAATTTCATGTCGGTCCTGATGATCACGTGATTTCCAGACTTTATCGCCTTGGGCATGGATTTTGTCGAGGCTGGCTTGCGTTGGTTCAATAAAATCAACGGGGACACCAGCATTTTCTTGGAGGAGAATACCATATCGCAACCCCATCGCACCTGCGCCAACTACTGCATATTTCATAGTATGAATCTCCTATCGTTGTTTGATGATATAATTCTAATGTTTATCACATTTTAAGTCAAGGGTATTTTTAATCTTATAACCTATGAACAGCGCAAATTTTACCGTATAATAAGAGGTAGAGTGCGTGTGGCACGATTTTAATAAAGGAAGTTAAAATGTCTAAAGAAATTTATTTAACAGGTGATCGCCCAACAGGGAAGTTACATATTGGTCATTATATTGGCTCACTAAAAAACCGCGTCGCAATGCAAAATTCCGGTGCATTTGATCCCTTTGTTATGATTGCCGACACGCAAGCATTTACGGATAACGCCCGTAATCCAGAAAAGATTCAACAATCACTATCTGAAGTCGCTTTAGATTACTTGGCGGTTGGGATTGACCCGGCGAAAACCACAATTTTTGTGCAATCACAAATTAAGGGACTTTTCGAATTAACAGAGTACTTTATGAACTTAGTATCAGTTGCTCGGTTACAACGTAATCCGACGGTGAAATCAGAAATTTCACAAAAAGGTTTTGGCGAGGGCATTCCGGCTGGATTTTTAACTTATCCAGTGTCGCAGGCAGCCGACATCGCTATTTTCCGTGCCACCAAAGTGCCTGTCGGGGATGATCAGGAACCCATGTTGGAACAAGCACGTGAATTGGTTCGGTCATTTAACAACGCCTACCAATCAGATGTTTTAGTTGAGCCGGTTGGGGTTTTCCCACCAAAGGGTCAAGGACGTCTACCAGGGATTGATGGTAATGCTAAAATGTCAAAATCACTTGGTAACGGCATTTATATTTCCGATGATGCAGATACATTGGCTAAAAAAGTGAAAGCGATGTATACAGATCCTTTGCACATCAACATTGACGATCCTGGTCATGTTGAGGACAACGTGGTGTTTACCTACTTGGATATCTTTGATCCGGATCAGCAGCGTGTTGCTGATCTGAAGGCACAATACACGGCTGGTGGTTTAGGTGATATGAAGCTAAAAAAGCACCTAATCGAAGTGATGGAAGCCGAAATGGCACCAATTCGTGAACGACGTGCGATGTTTGCGCAAGACATGCCAGCAGTAATGGCTATGTTAAAAGCAGGTTCAGAGCGGGCTAACATTGTTGCAGAAGCGACAATGAAAGATGTGCGTCATGCGATGGGTATTGATTATTTTGGATAATGCATTATAAAAGCACCAAGCCATTTGGCTTGGTGCTTTTATTGTGCTGAGGTAGCCGCAGTGTCGGCCTCAACGGTACTATTATCTCCGACTGGGCGTAGTGACGCAGCAACATTGGCAAGACTTGGTGGAATTTTACCGCCATAGGGGCGGCCGGTTTTAGCCGATTTGAGACCAAGTGATTTTCTAGCAATGTCTGTGACACGTTGTTTTTCCGTTTGTGGAATGACTTCATAAGATACGTTGTTACCCGCAGCATCAGGGTAATTAGTGGTCACACCTTGCATGTGTTCGGTGGTAATGTGATTTTTAGCTTTAATATACTTGCTAGCCATCGTTGTCATATCACCAAAGGTGAGGTCAGTGCGTACGTTTTTAGAAATTGTCGCCATGAACTTGTCGTTGAGCAAACTCGACACATTGGCTGATTTTTTGATCAAGCCTTCCAACACAAGGCTTTGTCGCTGTTGGCGGCCGTAATCACCGGTCGGGTCATCATAACGCATGCGGGAAAAGGCGAGGGCAGCATCACCAGTCATGACGGTTTTTGATTCGGACCAAGTGACACCGTTATCGTCAGAATGCTCATATTTGTCACTGCCTTTATGGAAACGGTAAAGGTTTGGCCCATAATTATGGGCGGTTTCTTGGCTATACGTGAAATCAAGTGGCGACTTCACAGATATACCGCCTACTTGGTTAACCATTGTGGCTAAACCACCCATGTTAACGAGGGCGTAATAGTCAATTGGTATGTTCAAAAATGATTCCACAGTTTTAATTGAAGTAGCTGTTGAGCCGTAGGCGTAGGCGGCATTTAATTTTTGTGGGAAGGTGTCTTCGTAGCCAACGATAGACACCATGGCATCACGGGCCAGTGAAATGAGTGTTGTCTGTTCAGTTTTGGGATTAATGAGCAAAAGCATCATTGAATCGGTTCGGCCACGATAAGTTCGTCCCAATTCACCGGTGTCCGTACCGTAAAGTAAAATCGATATTGGTCGTCCGCTCTTAACGACATCAGACACGTTTCGCGACTTGGTTATGCCGGCACCGGCATATGATTTATCTATGACGCCTTTTGTGTTATGTATGGTTCGCCACACAAGCAACCCGACCACTAGTAAAACAACCGCCAATATAATGAAAATGAAATTGCGAAGTTTATGACTGGGGGATTTGTGGTGATGCGCGCGGGAATCGAACTGGGGATCCATGTGAATCAGTCTCCTAAATCTTGTTTTTTGATTTGGTTATCGTCAAAAAATCGTGTCTTGGGTATCGCAACTAAAGTAACATAATTATGACTGAAGATAAAGGGACGTTTAAAAAAAAGCCAATATTAATGTTTTTAAGAAATAATATTGGGCACAATGGTACAATTATCATGATCAATCGACAAGTGAGTGAATCCATGTTAATCGAACCAGATAAATTCAGAAAAGTCCTCATCCTTATTTTTAGCGGTCTGTTTTTAATCTTAGCAATACAGGTGCGTTTTAATCTATTGTTTATGCATGTGTTGGATGATGGCGCAGAATTGGCAGTCCGTCATCTTTTGCCGCAAACCGTGCAGTCGTGGGTTAGTTTGGCTGGCATATGTAATCATTATTGGTTGGCAGCGCTGTTCACTGTTGGACTGGCGTGTTTACTTTATTGGGTTAATTATAAAATAGCGATGGGTTGGTTGCTTGTGACCCAGCTGCTGGCGTTGTTTGTTGCAGCAGTGGTCACGGTGCTGTTACAACTGCAATGGCACAACGGCGTACATTTAGGTCCGATGGTGCCTGATTTATTATCGAGTTGGTGGTTGCAAATTTTAGCTGTGCTTTTTGTGATTTTTTTGCCACGCCTGATGACGCAGTTAAAGTGGCGATTGGTTGTACAAGGCTGCATCATCTTGTTCTGGTGTTTGCTAGCGCTGGCACGCATGCAACAAAATCACCTGTCGCTATCAAGTGAGCTCGGCGCCTTATTATTTGGGTACTTTTGGTGGCAATTGAGCGAACAACAGTACCGAAAGCATGCCAAACACTGGCGCGAAGTGTTGAAAATTGACACCTCAATTTAAAGATGATATGATAATCAAGTTATCAAAGAGGTTGCAACCAACATGAGTACCGTAAATGAGTTCGCCAAGAACAATGACTTTATGAGAAAGGGGCGGTTGCCGAAATTTTACGCAAGGCAGCGTAAAATTGGGCTAACAACGAATAGTTGTTAGACTGTCACGGCGACGTGGTGTGCTTTGAAAAGTTACGATAAAATGACTTTTTGAACCTCTTTCTATACAAGAAAGGGGCTTTTTATTTGCCCCAATAGGGAGAAATTTTCATGACAGAACATAATGGCGAAATGAAGCGTAATTTGAAGACGCGTCATGTGTCAATGATTGCCTTAGGTGGCTCAATTGGAACAGGGTTGTTTGTTGCTTCCGGGGCCACAATCGCTCAAGCGGGCCCTTCGGGGGCCATTGTAGCTTATCTAGCGATTGGCGTGATGGTGTACTTTTTAATGACCAGTTTAGGTGAAATGGCAACTTATTCACCAACATCGGGGTCATTTTCAGATTACGCCGGTAAATATGTGGATCCAGCGTTAGGGTTTGCGATGGGTTGGAACTATTGGTTTAACTGGGCAATTACATTAGCCGTTGATATTGTTGCGGTAGGGTTGGTTTCTAATTTTTGGTTCCCCCATACACCAGCATGGCTCTTTTCAGCGGCGGCCTTGATTTTAATATTTTTAATTAATCTCTTTTCTGTGGGTGCCTTTGGTGAAGCTGAGTTTTGGTTGTCGATGGTTAAGGTGGTCACAATCATTGCATTTTTGATTGTTGGTATTGCCACTATTTTTGGCATTATTCACTCAGATATCAATGTGATGAAGAACTTGTCGGTTGGGCACCACGGCTTTGTCGGCGGACCACAAGCAGTACTGTCAGTCTTTGTTGTGGCTGGTTTCTCATTTCAAGGTACGGAATTAATTGGGATTACAGCTGGTGAAGCAAAAGATCCAGACAAGTCAGTGCCAAAAGCAATTAACCAAGTTTTCTGGCGTATTTTGCTATTTTACATTTTGGCGATTTTTGTGATCTCGGCATTGGTTTACTATCAAGACCCACGTTTGTTGAGCGCGTCAACTGAGAACATCGCGGTGTCACCATTTACAATTGTCTTTAAGAATGCTGGCATTGCGTTTGCGGCGAGCTTAATGAATGCGGTGATTTTGACTTCCATCGTATCATCTGCCAATTCTGGATCTTATGCTTCAACACGGATGTTGTACGCGATGGCACGGAAAGGTGAAGCGCCAAAGATTTTTGCTAAAGTGTCAAAGCGCGGTGTGCCGGTGGCTGCCTTACTATTGACAACAGCTATTGGCCTATTGGCCTTCATTTCGAATACAAAAGGTGGTTCAGTGGCATATACTTGGTTGGTCAATGCCTCAGGCTTGACAGGCTTTATTGCTTGGGTTGGGATTGCCATTTCACACTATCGCTTCCGTCGTGCCTATGTGGCCCAAGGTAAAGATTTGAACGCGTTGAAGTACAAGGCCAAGTGGTTCCCCTTTGGGCCATTGGTCGCTTTGATTATCTCTATTGGTGTGATTATTGGTCAAGATCCAGCAAGCTTTGCCCACCTTAATTTAGAGAAAATTGCGGTGACTTATCTTTCAGTACCGCTGTTCGTTATATTATACGTTGGTTATAAAATCCGTCACAAAACAAAATTAATCAAGCTTGAATCAGTTGATTTATCACAAGAACAGTAGCAAAAGAAGTCGACCAAGGCATGGCCTAGGCGGCTTTTTTATCGGCTGGACATTGCTGGCCCATTAGCGGCTTATGTATTGGTATAATGAAGTACAAAGTATTTCAAACAATCAAGGGGGCATCATGAATCCAATAGTTATGCTCAGTCTCAACGTGCTGGCCATGTATTTTGTATTTTGGACCATCAAACCAATTAATTTCGCAAAATTCATGCCATATACACCCAAACAAGCTGCATTTTTAAAAATTATTTTAGCGGTTGGATTGGGTTATTTAGTGGCGAGTTTCTTTATTTCAATCACGAATTGGGTCTTAGCTATACCAGGGACAGTATTTGGAAAGTAGCTCAAAAACCAGTAACAACTGTGGTATAATTGACTAGATTATGTAGACAAGTCGGCGTTGTACGCCCGTTTATAAAAAATAAAAACTGGAGACGAAACATGGCAAAAGATATCGGCATTGACTTGGGAACAGCCAATGTTCTCATTTACGTAGAAGGTAAGGGGATTGTGTTGAACGAACCTTCTGTTGTGGCTGTTGATGACAAAACAGATCGTGTATTGGCAGTCGGCTCTGAAGCTTACCGCATGGTCGGTCGTACACCGGGTAATATTCGAGCAGTACGTCCTTTGAAAGATGGGGTGATCTCAGATTTTGATGTGACCGAAGCGATGTTGACATACTTCGTCAATAAGTTAAACGTCAAAGGTTTCATGTCAAAGCCCAACATCATGATTTGCGCGCCAACTAATATCACAGAAATTGAACGCAAAGCCATTATTCAAGCCGCCGAAAAAGCTGGTGGCGCTAAGGTTTATCTTGAATACGAACCAAAGGTCGCGGCAGTTGGCGCTGGGTTGGATATTTTCAAGCCCGTGGGGTCAATGGTGATTGACATGGGTGGTGGTACCTCAGATATTGCGGTGCTCTCGCTCGGCGATATTGTCGTCTCTGAATCAATTCGTGTGGCCGGAGACAAGATGAACTTTGACATTGTGGGCTACCTTAAGCGTCGCCACAATTTAATTGTTGGGGAACGCACAGCAGAAACGATCAAAATTCAAATTGGCTCTGCCTTGCCAGTCGATGAACCGTTGACGATGGAAGTGCGTGGTCGTGATAACTTTGAAGGTATGCCAAAGACGATCACAATTAATTCAAACGAAATCGAAGAAGCGCTGCATGATACTTTGCAACAAATTGTACGGGCTGCGCATTCCGTTTTGGCTAAGTTGCCACCTGAATTAGCAGCAGATATTATTGATCGCGGCATTATGCTCACTGGTGGTGGCGCATTGCTCCACGGAATGGATCAATTGCTATCTGATGCCTTAGAAGTACCTGTCGTTGTCTCAGACTCGCCGTTGGACAATGTTGCAAAGGGTGCTGGCGCATTGTTGGAACACATGAAATCAGGACGTAAGGGATTGTAACATGCGGAAAAAAAATCAAAATTTTAGTGTCGACTTAGTTGTCGTTGATGATCAAACACAGGTGCACATCGATAATAAGCAAATTGGGTATGTCGCACCAGCTGATCGCGGCTATGTGGGCTATTTTGGTAAACAAGCGGTGATCAATCAAGCTAAGACGCAAGATGAAGCAATCGAAGCTATTTTAGCGAGTTTTAATCTATATCAGTAAAATAGTTAAAAGCCCTTATCATGTATATGGTAAGGGTTTGTACATAAAAAGAGGTAACATCCACATGCAACGACCTTCACGACAAATGAGCAATCGTACTTCTGGTTCAGAACTGGACTGGGGCATTATTTTAACATTGTTGCTTTTCATGATTATTGGCTTAAGCGCAATTTTTCAAGCCGTGTTGCATTCACAATATGGCACCATGCAATCCGCTTTGCGGGCCACAATCGTGCAAGGCATATTCTGGATTCTGGGAACGATTATCATTGCTTTTTTGCTACGATTTGATGCGTCACAGCTTTGGCGCTTAGCACCAGTAGCCTACGGCTTAGGTGTGTTTTTGCTTGCTGCGGTCTTAGTACTGTATGATCGCAATATGGCGGCTTCTACGGGTGCAAAATCGTGGTTCGTTCTCGGCCCCATTACCTTCCAACCCTCAGAAGTTGTCAAACCTGCGTTTATCCTCATGTTGAGCCGTGTGGTAGCGCAGCACAATCGGCAGTATGAACATCACAGTACGCATTCTGATTGGCTGTTGTTAGGCAAAATGGCCTTATGGTTCTTACCAATTGCCGTCTTGATAGCACTCCAAAACGATTTAGGGACGTTGCTAGTCTTTATGGCGATTTTTGGTGGCGTCGCGTTGGTTTCTGGTGTGACGTGGCGCATTTTGGGGCCAGTAATTGGTGTTGTAGCCACGATTGGGATTACAATGTTGGTGCTGGTGACCTCTGCAACTGGGAAAACAATTTTAGATGCGTTAGGCTTCAAGCTGTACCAATTTGATCGTATTCAAACTTGGCTCCACCCAGACCAAGATACTTCTGCGTCTGGTTATCAAGTTTATCAAAGTCTCAAAGCAATTGGTTCAGGACAAATTACAGGCCAAGGATTTGGCCATTTGAAAGTTTATGTGCCTGTGCGTGAATCCGATATGATTTTTTCAGTCATTGGGGAAAGTTTTGGATTTATTGGTGGTGCTTTACTTATCGGTCTTTATTTTATTTTGATTTATCGACTGATTCAGGCCACGTTCAAAGCGCAAAACGCATTTTACGCTTATATTGCAACAGGTGTGGTGATGATGGTGCTTTTTCACGTCTTCGAAAACATCGGGATGAACATTGGCTTGCTGCCAATGACTGGTATTCCGTTGCCCTTCATCTCACAAGGTGGGTCGTCGTTGCTCGGTAATATGATTGGGGTTGGCTTAATTCTGACGATTGGTTATCAGCAACAGAACGCAACGTTCACGGAATCAACAGGATTTTCAATGTAATGATGACCTTAGCAGAATTACAAACACAATTTAAGACCTTGCGTCAGAAAACGCGTGACGGCGACATTTTCCAGTCACTCGGTGAGGCGATGGCTGAAAATATCCGTGGTTTATCACCGCAGCCAGTCACGGACGTGTCATTGCCGACTGATGGTGATCTGGCATTAACACGTATGCAATCATACAGCCAGTTGTTAGAGACCAAGGCACAAGATGGTGAGCATGCGGCGGCGTTGGATGTAGAGCCAATCGCTGATGACACACTAGCGTTGGTTGTTGCGCAATTAGCGAATCCATTACCGAAGTATCGTGATACTGGGGCGTTTTTTTTCTTGAGTGATGTCATTCAAAACCAGTTGATGACTGAAGCACAGATGCGCTGGGTCATGAGTTATTTAACGACTGACGAACAACTTTTTGATCATATTTTTGAAGGCAATAATGCAGCGATTTATCGTCGGTCTTTTAGCGTGTTAGTGATCTCGCTGCTTTTATTCACACATCGAACCAAGACCCCGTTCTTATCTGAGGCGCAGCTTGATCACGTTATTGATCAAGTGGCGCTATATGCGGCGCTCGAACGCGATGCGCGTGGTTTTATTGGCACGAATGGTTGGGCACATGCATTTACCCACATTGGGAATGCTGTCAACGAGATTCTTTTGATGCCAAATTTAATGCGCGCGGATAAATTATTTGTCCTAGCTAGCATGTTATCGGGGTACCGCGAATTACAACAGCCTCTCGTCATGGGTGAAACGAACCGCATTGTGGCGGTTGCCTTGCAATCGGCAAAGACACATGAAGTTTATCAGGACTATGTCCTGCTCACCTTAAAACTATGGCGAAAAGACTTGGTGACGCGACAACCGCCAGAATCGGAAGGCCGATGGCACCAACTCTATAATCGCACACGTTTCTTTCAGACTATTTTGTTACAAGAACGGCCAACCGTGCCGGATGCCATCTTTAAGTATGTCTCAGAAACCAAAGATTATTTGACTTAAAATATTTCTTGCATAATATTACCTCATTTTGATATAATAAATTCCGGAGTAAAATACAATGACAAAAAAACATGTGGCCCTTTTATTTGGTGGTAATTCTTCCGAACATGATGTTTCGAAGCGTTCTGCACAAAATTATTATCAAGCAATTGCAGCAAGCGGTAAGTACGACATTACGGTATTTGCCATTGCACAAAATGGTTATTTCTTAGATCCTGAAAGTTCAAAGCGTGTGTTAGCCTTGGAAGAGGAACAACCAATTGTTGATGCTTTTATGGCTAAAGTCGACACGCAGGATCCCTTGGCCCGCATTAGTGCGTTACGCGAAGCGGGTGATTTTGACATTTTCTTCCCAGTTGTGCATGGTAATCTTGGTGAAGATGGGACGCTACAAGGGTTGTTTAGATTATTAAATAAGCCATTTGTTGGTGCGCCACTTCGCGGACATGCGGTCAGTTTTGACAAAGCCATGACAAAAGAACTGTTGACTGTGAATCATATTCGCAATACGAATTATGTTGTTTTGGACGAAAAGACGGCTCAAGATTGGACTTGGGATAAAGTTGTTGCCACATTTGGTGACGTTGTTTTCGTGAAAGCAGCGAACCAAGGGTCATCAGTTGGTATTTCGCGGGCGACATCGGCTGAAGAGTTTGCGGCAGCATTGGCTGATTCGTTCCAATATGATTACAAAGTTTTGGTGGAGCAAGCTGTCAAAGGCCCACGTGAGCTTGAAGTCGGGGTTATTGGAAACGATGAGCCATTAGTCTCAGAAATTGGTGCCCACGCCGTACCGAACCAAGGTGATGGGGACGGTTGGTATGATTACAACAACAAGTTTGTTGACAATTCCGCTGTTCAATTTGAAATTCCAGCAAACCTACCCGCAGCAGTCACCAAAGAAGTGAAAGATATGGCATTGCAAGCCTATAAGGTCTTGAATTTGCGTGGCGAAGCGCGGATGGATTTCTTATTGGACGAAAACAATGTACCATATTTGGGTGAACCCAACACATTACCTGGCTTTACGAATATGTCACTCTTTAAGCGTTTGTGGGATTATTCAGATATTGACAATGTGGCGCTCGTTGAAAAGATGATTACTTATGGTTTTGAAGAATTCGAGAAGAATGCAAAATTGAGTTATCAATTTGTAACATTAGGTGAAGAAAAAATAGGGAAGTTTAACTAATGGTAAAAAACGGCAGAAATGACAGTTTTGACGGCAAGGCAATTCGCGCAGCACGTAAAAAGATGCGCTTGTCTCAAGTTGAACTTGCAGAAGGGATTACAACACAAGCGACAATTTCACTTGTGGAAAACCAAAATCGGGTGCCAAATGCCGATGTTTTGTTGGCAATTTTGGACCGTCTGAATTTAGACATGTCAGAGTTTGTCAGTGGTGATTTCTTAACGCAAAAAGCGAAAGAATTACTAGGCAAAGTTGTGTTGCAAATGAAGCATGAAGCTTTGCAAGAATTTGCAGAATTTGAAAAAGCTTTGAGTCAAAATGCACCAACCATTCAAGCTTATTATATTTTGAAAGCAGAAGAAGCTAGTTATCATCATGATGACTTTTCAAAGGTTGTGCATTATGCTGATTTGGCTGTCGATAAGAAAACGCCATCATTGGGTGACTTTTACTTGTTCTATGCTTACCGGCAAATGGCGACTAATTATTTCTTACAAGGAGATATGGTAGCGGCCAAAGAAAAGTTCATGTTAGCTTCTGAGCTTGAGCCAGATCTACTGACAGCCAATGATTTAGAATTCCATGTTGCCTTGCAAGCCCGCCAGCGTTATGTTGATTTCTTAATTAAGCGTGGTGACTTGGATAAGGCAGCGGCAATTTTAAATGACGCGCTCACAGCATTACACAAGCGTGTGGATCTGTTCTGGGTACCAGATTTGAGCGAATTGTTGGCAAAAGTGGAAGCACAACGTGGCAATGCCGCCGAAGCAAAGCGTCAATTGCATTACGCACGGGTTGCTGCTTACTTATCAAACCGTCAAACAGCCGAAAAGCGATTAGCAGAGCTAGATACAGTTGAATTTTAAACAAAAAAAATAAGCCATTCGGCTTATTTTTTGTTTATTTAATTGTTTAGCCACGAACGACCAAAACATCAACTTTAGCAGTTCGTGTAACGAATTCAGTGACTGAACCAATCACCAAACGCTCAACGGCGTTTAATCCTGTTGCCCCAATTACAATCAAATCAGCCCCAACTTCGTTAGGCACTTCTTTGGCAACTAATGCCTTAGGTGAACCATATTCGATCAGGTAATCAACATTTTTAACACCGGCATCAAGCGCTTGTTGCTTGTACTTTTCAAGGCTCTTACGTGTTTCTTCAGAAACAGCTTCAACCATTGTATCGTCAAAGCTCGCAACATTTTGGAAAGCACGCGTATCAATCACATTTAAGATTGACAAAACGCCTTGATCACCAGCGTCATTTGCTAATTCAATCGCACGAACGAGTGCTGCTTCTGATTCTTTTGAACCATCCATTGGCACCAAAATTTTGTTGTAGTTTGCTGTCATAAGAAATCTCCTTTAGTGTATTTATACACTAAGTATAACGCTTACATTGAAAAAATAATAGTATTTTGCTGTGATTCAGGTATAAAAAAAGCACCCACCGAAATGGATGCACGGGACATGCCCGGAACACTCGTGATACCGTTAACCGCTACGCAGATTTTCCTCGAAATTATCGAGGTGGATGGTGCATCAGGATTGTCAGATTACCGAATGAAAGGGCAGATCTTCTAAGTCAAGAATTCCCAACCGAGAAATAAAGGTTGTAAGGAAAAAACTGATGGTGTAGCAATGCGTATATCTGAGGAATTCAACAACTATTATACCGCTAAAATACGCGCACAACCAGTCTTGACATTTTAACCAGTAGCCAGTCATTGCAGGCCTTTTTGCTGTTGTGCTTTTAATGTCTTATAAATATCTTGGAATGATTGTTCAATTTTTGAGTTGCCTTTTGGTTGGAAATAAGTCACCTTGCGTAAGTTGTCAGGCAAATATTGCTGTGGTACCCAGTCGTTTTCGTAGTCATGGGGATAGAGATAGTCAGTCCCATGGCCCAAATCAGCCGCCCCTTGGTAGTGCGCATCTTTGAGATGTAGTGGGATGTCGCGGCTCTTGCCATGACGGACATCGGTCAGTGCGGCATCCATGGCAAGATAGGCGGCATTTGATTTGGGAGATAGCGCCAATTCAATAATCGCATTGGCAAAGGGGATACGTGCTTCTGGGAAACCCAGAGTTTGCGCGGCTTGAATGGCAGTCACAGCACGTTGGGCCGCACCAGGATTTGCTAGCCCGATATCTTCGTAAGCAATGACTGTTAAACGGCGGGCGAGAATGTTGATATCACCGGATTCGATGATACGGGCGGCGTAGTGTAAGGCGGCATCAACATCTGAGCCGCGAATAGACTTCTGTAGCGCTGAGATCACATCGTAGTGCGCATCGCCATCTTTGTCCGCTGAGAGCGCTTTCCGTTGCACGGTTTCTTCGATAATGGGCAAAGTGATATGGATCTGTTGACTGTCGTCTGGCTTGGTAGATAAGACAGCCAACTCTAAGCCGTTTAATGCGCTGCGTAAATCGCCATTTGTTGCACGTGCGAGTTGGTGGCGGGCGTTGTCGTCAAGGGTGACGGTGTAGTTGCCCAGTCCGTTTGCTTGATCGGTTAGTGCCCGATCTACGGCGGATAAAATATCCTGTTCGTTTAAGGGTTCTAACTGAAAGATTTGCGTTCGCGATCGAATGGCAGGGGTGACATTGATATAAGGGTTTTCCGTGGTGGCGCCAATTAAAATAATGGCCCCAGATTCCAAATAAGGTAATAAGAAGTCCTGCTTGACCTTATTTAAACGATGAATTTCGTCTAAGAGCAACACGACAGCGCCAGACATTTTCGCTTCTTCAGCGACAATTTGTAAATCTTTTTGACTGTCTGTGGCGGCATTGAGCATGCGAAAGGCGTATTGGGAAGAACCAGCAATCGCCGATGCGATGGAGGTCTTACCAATACCCGGCGGGCCATATAAAATCATAGAGCTTAAGCGCTTTGCTGCCACCATACGCCAGATAATTTTACCTTCGCCGACAAGATGCTGTTGCCCGACAATTTCTTCAATTTTAGTTGGACGCATACGATATGCGAGTGGTTGTTGCATAGAGCGCGCAGCCTTTCTGGTTAGTTTAAGTGAAATAAATTTGGTCGATGTTAACGGCTTCATCGGCAGCTAGTAAGACGGCAATGGGATCGTCTTGTGTGGCTGACGTTGCGACGTGTGATAGCAGCGTGAAAGGATGATTGGTCCGTGCAGCTATCGCGACATAGGCTGTAAAGCTTGCGCCTGCTAAGTCTTGGTTAATAAGTATTTTTCCAATTGGTTGTGCTTTGAGTGCGGCTTCAAATTGTGACTGAATGTTAGTTTGGTTGACTTGAGATGCTTTAACAGCCACAATAACACGTTCCCGAAACGTGCCAAGATACCGACGTTGTTCATCAGGGTTGATTTGCGGTTGGCCGCCACCAAGTTGTTCGTTTTGCAAGCGTTCATTGATGTCCATTGTTATTCTCCGATACGTTGTAATAAGTCTATTATACGTTATCTTTGGTTTTGTTTCGAACCTTGATCGGTCACGTGAGTAGTATGTAGACCTAGAAGCGTGAAAAAAATGGCACCACAGCCCAATAGGAGAATCAAAAAACTGATGATTAGTGGGCTTAAAAATGGTGCCCCGACTAACATTAGGCTAGCCAATATTTTGCTGATTTGAAATGTTGCGCCATTAAACGCGATATATGCGCCACGTTGTTGTGCTGGCATAAGTGTCGCCAGTTGTGTTTGGCGAATTGGTGTGCAAAGTAATTCGCCAAATGACAAAATGATGCTGGATAATAGTAACCAATAAAAATGGGTTGTACTGGCTTGGATCGCGAAACCGCTGGCGAAAATGATAACCCCGACAATAAAAAGGAGCTGTTGATTGTGTCGATTCAGCCACAACGAAAAGGGTGCGGTAAAAAGCACAATAATTAGTGTGTTCGTTGTTGTCAAAAGGCCAATCATCTTTGTACCATCAATCGAAATGGCGCCTAATCGAAAAGGCACAAAATTTTCTGCGAGGTGGACGGCAATGAAATTGTTGCGTTGAAACTCGATGCTGAGTAATAAGATACCGCCAATTGTAAAAAGTACGAAAGCAGTATCTTTTAAGACAAGTTGATAATTTTGTAATAAGGCGGACAGACCGAGTTTGCGATCACTTACTTTGCGCTGTGGCTGTGTTTCAGTAATTAATTGTGTTGTGAAAAACCAAGAAATACTGTTAATGAACATTAATCCAGCTGTTAACACGATGAAGTAGTCTTGAAATAGCCAACTACCAATCATTGTGCCTAACATTAATGATAGATTGCCTGCCCAATAATTTATGGCATACATGTACGTACGCGTTTTCTCTGTGGAAACGTCAACGAGCATCGCTTCGCTGGCTGGATTGATTAAGCCGCTGGCAATGTTACCGATGGTTAGCATCAAAAAAGTTAGATCTGGAAAATGATAGACTGGCAAGTTCGCACAAAAAATGCCAATGGCAACTACTAGTTTTATGGTTTCACCAACGCACAACAAAAGGCGTCGACCCAAAATATCTGTGAGATACCCACCGTAGATGCCGGCGAAAAAAGCGACAGTAATATTGCATAACATCAATATACCAGCGATTTGAGCGTCGTAAGCATGGGTGAGATAAATCGCCATGAATGGAAAAATGAGTGAACTGCCAAAACGACTTAAAAATTGTGTTTTGATGCGCGTTCTAATATTAGGGTGCAAACTATGCCACATACGCCTAACCTGCCTCTCTTTGTGTATGGTAAGATTATAAAATAGACGTAATATTGTTAAAATGGACAACTTTTCTAAAATATGTCCACTTTTAAAAAGAGGTAAGGTGTATGTTAAAACGTGAATATATTGAATTACGTGTGCGGTACTTAACCCGAGGACAGGTTATCACAGTTAGGACACAGGAGTTAGCGACATTTTGGCACATTTCAAATAAACAGGTCCAACGCCGTTTGCATTTTTATGAATCTAAAAAATGGCTTACATATGAGCCGGGACATGGTCGTGGTCATGTATCACGTCTCACTTTTTTACATGATTTTCGTGAGGAAATTGTAGCGGAGTTGGCGGATGCCATGCGTTATTCAGATCATGCAAGGATACTCTACTTAATGCAGTTGGCGGTACCCTCAAGTTGGTTGGCTGACTACCGACAAACATTCACAAATTTTCTTGGGGTACAGACCACGCCAGCGAACAAACGTGTTTTGCGTCAGATTATGACACGGCCGATTACGACGCTTGATCCGGTTGCGGTATCAATTTATCATGAATATCGTTTGGTTTTACAGTTAGGTGATACACTGCTTAACTACGACAAAATTTTGAAACCGGGGTTGGCGCATCATTGGCAGTCCGATGATGCGAAAAAGGTGTGGACATTTTATTTAAGAAAAGGCGTACCATTCCATAATGGTAAAGTCATGACGGCAATCGATGTGAAAAATACGTTTGAACGCGTGCGGCGACAACTCGGAGAAGCATACTGGCAATTGGCAAATCTCAAGACGATGACAGTGATTGGCTTGGATGTTATTCAATTTGAGTTTAAAGAACCGGAACCGACGTTTCCACGATTTATTACTGATGCCAAATATGTCATTATAGATTGTGATGTGCCGTTTGACATAGTGAATTGGGTGGGCACTGGTGCGTTTCAGATAAGTGAAAAAACAGCGACAACATTGAAGCTGCAAGCGTTTGATCATTATTATGGTTTGCGGGCGATGATTGATGAAGTAGAATATTTGATAACTGATAATACGCATATTGCTGAGCAGCTGTTTAATCCCGAGGATTATGGTTATTTTAATTACATTAAGACAAAACGGCTTGTTCCAGGCGCAGAATTTATCATTGCTAACCTGCAAAGAAAAAGTGTGATTCAAAACCAACGCGTACGTGCAGCTTTATATGATGTGATTGATATGCGTTTTTTTGACCAGAAAACTGGGACAATAGCCAGTCACTATGACAAAT
The DNA here is from genome assembly GCF_012396485.1 of Leuconostoc holzapfelii. Lineage (GTDB taxonomy): Bacteria > Bacillota > Bacilli > Lactobacillales > Lactobacillaceae > Leuconostoc > Leuconostoc holzapfelii. The sequence continues at coordinate 9,257 of NZ_JAAXPO010000004.1, read as the reverse complement.
TAGATACTGTGGTAGATACTGAAAAATCATTAGAGCGCGCCAAAAAGCGATTAAAACAAGCAAACTACGCCAATGAACCGATTGTTTTAGCGACACTTGCTCACATTAAACCAGCACAGGATATGGCAGATTGGATTCAAAAGCGTGCGCGACAGGTTGGCATTAACTTACAGGTGATAACGTTTAATTTTCATCAAGATTATTATACTGATTTTTTGGAAAAAGAAGCCGATCTCGTGATGTTAGCAGATATTCCGATGAATCCTGATGTGTTTTCGTACCTTGAATTTATCACTAATCCAACTTTACTCATACAAAAGATGTTACCAGCTGCGCAACGTGCAACATTGCAAGACATGGTGAGGCTTTTTAAACGCGCTAGCAGTGCAGAAGAACAACACGGTATTTATCTGCAAATTGACAATTGGTTAGTAGATCAAAATATACTGATTTACACGATACATGCGGTCCGCGATGTTTATATCCATCAATTTTTGGCTAATGATGCATATGAGTTTGATTACAAGAATGCTTGGTAAAAAGACAATAAAAAAACACCACCCGAAGGTGGTGTTTTTTAACCAAATTTGGTTTAAGAGATTAACCCAAACGGTTGTAGTATTCGACGATCAAAGCTTCGTTGATGTCGGCATCTAATTCTTCACGTTCTGGCAAACGTACCAAAGTACCTTCAAGCTTTTCAGCATCGAATGATACGAATTGTGGACGTGCAACAACTGATTCAACTGCAACTTGGATAGGCACGATGTTCTTTGACTTATCGCGAACAGAGATCACTTGACCAGGTGTTACGTTGAATGAAGGAATGTCAACACGCTTACCATCTACCAAGATGTGACCATGGTTAACCAATTGACGTGCTTGTTGGCGTGTTGTTGCCAAACCAAGACGGTAAACAAGTGAATCCAAACGTTGTTCCAACAAGATCATGAAGTTTGTACCGTGAGTACCCTTACGGATCTTACCAGCTTTGTTAAACAAAGAATGGAATTGACGTTCTGTCAAACCATATGTGAAACGCAACTTTTGCTTTTCGCGCAATTGCATACCATATTCAGAAACCTTGGCGCGGCGTCCGGCACCGTGATCACCAGGTGCGTATGCACGACGTGACAATTCCTTACCAGTACCTGACAATGAAACACCCAAGCGGCGTGAAATGCGCCACTTTGGACCTGTATAACGTGACATATATATGTCCTCCAAAATGTATTTTGTCGTACATTTGAGGGTAAGCACCAGATGCGTGCAGCGCCAAACTTGACGTTTCTCAGTGCCAGTAGCTATGGCCTTACTAACGATTTGGGGACGCTGTTGACGCGCTTCTTTACTTACTGCTACTCAATATAACAACTTCTCCCAATATACCAGAAATTGCTTAAATTAGCAAGTTATTAAGAAAATTGTAAACGAATTGAGATTTAGCAAAAAACAAACGGAAAAACTGCACAAGCAAAACTGGCGTGATAGAATTGGGGTATCAATAAAACTGGGATAAGCACACATGAATTTAATTATATTAGCAATTGTTTTGGGTATCGTTGTCATTGCCTATTTGGGCATCTTTGTGATGCAGCGGGCAACGGTCAAAAAAGTCACGACCTTTAAGGATAGAAAAGCACAGTTAATGTCTCTCAAGGTACGCGAAGAACTGGTTGAAGGTCGCAAGTTGGCCTTAACTGGTCAATCTTTGAAAGAGTATCAAAATCTTGAGAGCCGTTTTAATGATGTCAAAAATAATAAGTTTTTAAAGATTGACCAACAGGCTAATTTAGTTTTGTTTGAAGTGCGTGGGATTAATTTTATTAAGACGCGCCATGAACTTGCCCGTTTAGAGGCCATGGTTGATGACACAGAACAAACGATTCATGATGTCCGCAGCGGCTTGGTCGAACTAAAGAAAATTAACGAAGCACATCGCGAAGCCATTAATGATTTGAAGAAAAAGTATGATGATTTGCGTAAGCGTTTATTAGCAGAAAACTTCAAATTTGGCCCAGCCAATGCAGCTTTGGATCAATTTCTAAAGCAACTCGAAGCAGATTATGACGAATTTACACGATTGACTGAAGCCGGTGATCATGCAACGGCTTCAGACATCTATGAACAGCTTGCCATGGAAACCACGCAAATGGAAAAAATGATGACGGATATTCCGGCATTGTTTGAAAAATTGAATACAGTTTACGTGGACCAATTAAATGAATTGGCACAAGGGCATGATGAATTGGTTGCCCAAGGCTATGTTTTCCCTAACGATACGTTGCAGCAAGAATTAGAAGCAATTGACCAACAGCGACAACAGGTGTTGAAATTGCTGGGTGAGTTAAAGCTAAAAGAAGTAACCGAGCAAAATGGGTATATCGAACGCCGCATTGATACGCTTTATGACATGATGGAATCAGAAATCAGTGCGCGTCAGCAAGTTGTAAAGTATGCGGATCAACTATCTTCTGATTTATTGCGTTTACGTGAACAAAATAGCACACTGGCCATTGAATTAGACCGCTTAGGTCAAAGCTTCCAATTCAACCATCGTGAACTGGAAACACGGCGTGTCCTGCTTGAACAAATTAACGCTGCTGAGGAGCAAGTGAATTATAATGATGATTTGTTAGAATCCTCAGAACTGTCATATAGTGAATTACGTGCGAAGCAAGAAGCTTTGCTCAAGCACTTCTCGGAAATTGAAACACAACAAATTGATATCTGGGAAAAAATTTCAGGTTTGGAAAAAGCACAACGTTCAGCGCGGCAATTTGGCGGTGAATACCAACAAGAAATTGAAAAAATTAAGCATGCGGTTGAGCGCATGAATCTGCCTGGATTACCAGCCATTTATCTGGAATACTTCTTTGCGGTAACAAATGAACTCGGCCGGCTTGCGAAATCCCTCAAAGCAGATCTCGTTGATATGGATGAAGTGCAACGGCAATTAAATATTGTTTCTGCAGATATTGATACGTTGAAAGAAAAGACTGATAAATTGGTTGATCAAGCTGCGTTAACCGAGCAATTGTTACAATACGCTAATCGCTACCGCGCATCCAACGAGCGGGTGGCTGCTGCAAGTGAACAAGCGCGTATGTTTTACGAAAGAGATTACAACTACGGTAAAGCACTGGATGTTTTGGGACCAGCGCTTGATAGCGTGGAACCTGGTGTGTACGAAAGGTTAGTTGACGCCTATATGCGTCGCAAGACACCACTCTTATAAGTTAGCACAATAAAAAGGACTGCATCCATCATAGCAGTCCTTTTTATTATGATAACTTTGAATGTTTAACACCGTACATGATGTACCAAACAATCCCAGCGACTACCCAGATGCTAAAGAGCATTAAGGTGTTGGCTGGTAACTTCGCGATCAAAAGTAAGCTAATCACGCCTGCGATAAACGGTATAACTGGATAACCAGGCACTTTGAAACCGTCATGTGCTAAGTCTTTTCGGCGACGTAAGATCAAAATACCGAAGTTGATGAAGGTAAAGGCCAACAAAGTACCGGCATTAATCAGACTGGCTAACGTGCTTAATGGAATGAGTCCAGCAAAGACCGATTCAACAACGACAGCGATGATTAACGCATTGACAGGAAGGTGTGTGCCGGGCGCAATTTTACCCAAGCCCTTTGGTAATAAGCCGTCACGACCAAATGAATAAGTGAGTCGCGATGAGGCGTAGACTAAAGCCAAGATTGCGGTAAACATACCAATCAACGCGCCGACTGTAATCACAACCGAGAATTGCGTTTGATGAATAGCTTGTAAAGCAAAGGCGGCCGGATCATCCACACCTAGCGATTTGTAATTTACAATACCAGTGAGGACGACTGAGAACAAAACGTAAAGTAAGGCTGAAATTAAAACGGTGCCAATGATGCCGCGTGCCATGGTCTTTTGCGGGTTTTTAACTTCAGCAGCGTGTGCTGCAATTGTATCAAAGCCCAAGAAAGCGAAGATAATACTAGCAGTAGCGGCCCATATGCCATTTAGTCCACCAATTCCAGAATGGAATTCTTTTGGATAAAATGGCACATAGTTGGTGTGCTTAATAAAGAAAGAACCGCCAATGATGAATAGTCCTAAGATGGCAACTTTCAAAATAACAGCACCGTTTTCCACCCTTTTAGAAGTGTTCAATCCGCGGGATAGAATCGCAGTGACAAGCAAGATGATCAGAACAGCAAACAGGTTCACGACACCGCCTTCTAGTGGTCCAGCCATGAGGCTTTTTGGCATGTGAATACCAAAAATTGTGAGCAGGTCACCCAGGTAGGCAGAAAAACCAGTCGCAATGGCGGAAACTGCTAAAAAGTATTCCAATATCAGCGACCAACCCAACAACCACCCGATCACTTCACCATAAATGACACTACCATAGGAATAAGCAGAGCCTGCTACCGGCATTGCTGATGAAAATTCAGCAAAGGCCATCCCGGATAATCCTGAAAACACAGCGGCGATTAAAAAGGCGACGGATACGGCCGGTCCAGCGTGTTGCGCTGCCTCGTGGCCGGGTAGGATGAAAATTCCCGTACCGATCACGGTGCCGACACCAAGGCCAATCAGGTCACGTGTCGTCAAGACGCGGGTCATATGAGAATCTGCTTTAATGTAATTATGAACAGATTCTCGTCTGAATGCTCTTGTGAAGATAGACATAATATTTCTCCCATATTATTTTAATTTAAACATAACTATTATTTTAACAAGTTGACGCGTGAATGTCTAACGTTGCTTGTAAAGATACGATACAATAGTAGTAACAATGAATCAGGATACAGGATATATGAAAGAGAATAAAGTATTTGTGATTACTGGGGCAACTGGCGTCGGCAAAACAACCATTGCACGATATTTACAAGATAATTTTCGTATGCCTCGTGTCATAACGCACACGACTCGTCCACCACGTGATCGTGAAATCAATGGTGTTGCTTATTATTTCGAAGACGATGCTTCCTTTGAAAAAAACCATTATCTTGAACGGGTGAACTATGCGGGTGCGCAGTATGGCTCATCTTATGAAGGTTTGCAACGTGCATGGGATAAGCATCCCTTTATTACGATTGTCTTGGATACGGCTGGTGCGATCACTTATGCACGTGAACTAGGTGAACAGGCTGTCATTATTTTTGTCACGGTGACGAGTCCAGATGTACTGGTAGAACGGGTTCAGGTCCGCGGCGATGACCCAACTGCGATTAAGCACCGCGTCGCCTCACCAGAATTTTTACGCGACGTTGTCCTACCAGACGCTTTAAAAGGGATTGCCTACGAGTTAGATAATGATGATTGGGCAAGGACAAAGCGCCAGCTTGATCGGTTTGTGCAGGATATCATCAACGGTCGGCGGCGGTCAAAAAATTACTGATGCAAAACGATATGATAAAAAAATAATAGATTACTTGACAATTCGGTTTAATGAGATTATGATTATCTCATAAATAGTGAAGGTTTTTTAACAAATGGCAATCAAACACATCAAACATGCAGATCAATTTTACTTTTGGTATTTCGGATAAATAGCCGACTGCCAAAAGCGTTTTGCGTTGGTGTTCGGATGATCTACTTCCGGATGCCAAATACGTTGTGTGTCAGATCCAACCAGCGTACATCCGGTCGATACCGGATGTACGCTTTTTTGTTAAACCACGTCGTAAAAAGGATATGAGGAGAAATTTATGCCACACGCAAAACCAGCCTTGTTGTCATCGTTCAACCAGCGCTTAGACTTGGTGCAGCCCAGTGCGATTCGCGCTTTTGATAATGAAGTCAGCGCGATTCCAAACATTTTGAAGCTCACCTTAGGGGAACCGGATTTTAATGTGCCTGAACATATTAAACAAGCCGCGGTCAAGTCGATTACTGATAATGATTCACATTACGCGGCATCAAACGGTACGTTGGCTGTCCGTGAAGCGGCGGCGGGTTTCTTAGCTGATCGTTATGGTTTGGCGTACGATGCTGCGAGTGAAATTATTGTGACCGTGGGCGCAACGGAAGGCATTTACACGGTAGTTACCTCCCTGCTTAATCCAGGGGACAAAGTGTTATTGCCAACACCGATCTTTCCTCTTTATATCCCGGTCACCCTTGTTGGTGGTGGTGAACCAGTGTTTATCGACACATCAGCCAATGATTTTGTGTTAAGCCCAGACATGTTGCGTGCGGCGATTGCAGCACACGGGGATAAGATTAAGGCCATTGTGTTAAACTTTCCGTCTAACCCAACCGGTGTGACATATAATGAAGCGGAAGTACAAGCTTTGGCTGAAGTGTTGCGTGAGACAGATATTGTGGTCATTTCAGATGAAATCTATTCTGAATTAACATATGATGCATCGCATGTCTCAATGGCTAAATATTTGCCAGAACAAACGATTTTGCTCAACGGTGTGTCCAAGTCGCATGCGATGACAGGTTATCGCATTGGTTTGCTTGCTGGGCCGGCTGAACTGGTTGCTAAGTTAGGCTTGATACATCAATTCACAATTACAACCCCAACGAACTCGGCTATGGCCGCCGCTGCGGAGGCTTTGGGTACGGCTGCGGGCAAAGCCGACACACTAGCGATGAAGTCGGAGTATCAAGCCCGGCGAGACTTTGTTTATCAAACAATGACGGCGCTAGGATTTGAGGTGCCAAAACCAGCTGGGGCGTTTTATATTTTTGCCAAGATTCCGGCTGACTTTACCCAAGACGACGTTGCTTTTGCCCGCGATCTGGCTGAGAAGAATCAGGTGGCTTTTGTCCCGGGTTCAGCGTTTGGTCCTGGTGGTGAGGGGTATGTGCGTTTGAGCTACGCGGCGTCGATGGCAACTTTGCAAGAGGCAATGTCGCGGTTAACGGCTTATATTTTGGCGGGTCGCGATGACTAAAATATTGATGACGAGTGTTCGTGCGGATGAAGAACGGGCGATCCAAGCATTTGCACAAACCCACGATCTTGACATTACCCTATCACGTGAACCGCTTCATCCAGATAATATGACTGATTTTAGTGCCTACGATGGTTTAATTGTGCAACAAACGGCCAAAATCGGTGGCGATTTGGCCTTCTATCAGCATCTCGCGCAGCAAGGTTTAAAACAAATTACAACGCGAACGGCCGGTTATGACATGATTGAAGTGGGGCTTGCTCAAGCAGCAGGTTTAAAGGTGACTAATGTACCAGCCTATTCACCGCGTTCAGTAGCCGAAATGGCGTTGATGCAGATTTTTCGATTATTACGCCGCACATGGGCTTTTGATCATCGTGTTGCTGAAAATGACTTTCGCTGGGCCGGCCTACAAGCGCGCGAAATTCATACGGTTACTGTCGGTATTATCGGTGCTGGCCGTATTGGCGGTACGCTCGCGCAATTGCTTCATGCCTTGGGTGCACGTGTATTAGCCTATGATACACAACCGCAAGATAAACACCGCGCGTATTTAACCTATGTGGATAAAGCAACGGTATTGTCTGAAAGTGATGTCATCAGTTTACATGTCGATTTAAATCCGTCATCGGTGGGTTTGTTACGTGCGGCAGATTTTAAACAAATGCAGTCGCATGCAGGTCTAGTCAACGCATCAAGGGGTCAGGTAATTGATACGACCGACTTAATTGCGGCGTTGCAAACTGGTGAAATCGAATCGGCCGCGTTGGACACGGTGGTGGGAGAATCAGCAGTCTTTAATCAGGATTTACGCACCCAAGGTGTGGCGGATACACAGATTCAAACATTATTAGATCTGCCCAATGTGATTCTGACACCACATGTTGCATTCTATACGAATTTAGCAATCCAAAACATGGTTGAGACAGCGTTAACTGATGTGCTACGCATTATCAACGATTTGCCAGCGGAAAATGAAATTTAATCAAGCGCTTTTGCGCGTACATATATAGGTAGTTAACTGCGATATACTAACGGGAGAATCATGATGAAGCAAAATATTAGTCAACGTCAAAGGGTCAAGCAATTCATTGTCACTGTTTTAAATGGGATCAGTCTGGGGATCGTGATTACACTGATACCCAGTGCGTTAGTGAGTCAACTTGTCTTGTTATTCCCAGATAATGTACTTGCCAAAGACATTAGTTTTATGACGACTTTAATTCAAAGCACACTACCGTTAGTTGCAGGCTTTGCGGTTGGCCAATTATTCAAGCTCTCTACCATTGATGCTGGTGCGATTGCGTTAGCAACCTTTGTGTCGTCAGGTGTCGTGATGAAAACACCAACGGGGATGGTGATCAATGGCACAGGGGTTATTTTAAACATTGTGCTAGTTGTACTGTTGGCAACGGCTTTAACCAGATTGACTACGACCATTTTTGGTCACTTTAAGATGTTATTGCAGCCACTTTTTGTTGTGATTGTAGCGGGTGGCTTGGGGTTAATGACATTAATGCCATTACGCCTAGTGCAAACATTGATGGGCACGGCGGTCGCTGCTGCAACACATCTGACACCAGTGCTAATGGGCGCAGTTTTGGGGGCTGTGTTTGCTTTCTTAGTCGTTTCGCCGCTATCTTCTGTCGGCATTGCCATGGCTATTAATTTATCGGGCGTTGGTTCGGGTGCAGCAAATGCGGGAATTGTTGTGGCGAGCTTCACTTTGGCGGCGATGGGGGCTCGTGTGAATCCGATTGGGGCCACATTGGCCCATTTTATCGGATCACCTAAAATTCAGATGGCTAACATGCTCATGAAGCCAAAGCTATTTATCCCGACCACGATTGGTGCAGTCATCATGGGGATGGTGGCGAGTATACTGTCGATTAAGGGGACGCCATTTTCTGCAGGATTTGGCTTTTCAGGTTTAATTGGTCCGTTAACTGCCTATACATACTCTGATAAGACGCTGTCAGCAGGGATTCAAATAATCCTTGTTTTCGTGATTTTACCTGGCGTGTTAGCATTTGCGCTCAAGTGGTTGTTTATTGATAAATTGCACCATATACAACCAGATGATTTAAAGTTAACGCTACAGTAAAAGAATAAAGCAAACGGCACGAGAAAAGGGCAAGGGAAAAACGAGTAAAAAGCGAACGGCAAAAGTGAAGAAAGGGGGTGATAAAGGGGATAAACGAACGTGTAAAATAGAAGACAAAAAAAGGTTGACTGAGGGGAAGAAAGGCGGTATATTAGTATATGTTCTAACGGCGGCGCAAAAGCAAGGCATAACTTGAAGGAGCGATTCGTAAGAGTTGCGTAAAGAAGTAGTTGACAAGTGATTAGCAAC
>NZ_JAAXPO010000003.1 GCF_012396485.1 Leuconostoc holzapfelii | reverse complement strand
CCTGATCTAACGTCTTTTCACCATCTAGCGTTGGAAAGGCTGTCCGTGCCACAATGTTAAAGTTTTCATCTGCCACAGCCACCACAAACTTTGTGCCGCCTGCTTCAATTGCACCTAATAATCCCATTTTTTACCCCTTTGTGATGACCTGCTGTTGTCAGTAGGTCCCGTTGCGCCTTAGCGTCTTATCCTGTTTGCTTAGAAATAACGTCCCGTCATGACCTGCAAACCATCTTCAGTATAAACTTCAATCACATCGTTGTCCACAATCAAGAGGAGATCATCGATATCTCCCGTGATTTGGCGGCCATCAATAGTCTCATTTTCCCATTGATGGCGCTTAAAATACAGCGTTTGGCCTTCACGCTTCAACGTCGCATGTTCACCAAGGGCAACCGACCAGTCAGCCGCAGTCTGCACGCGATACTGCCCCGGGGTGAGATGGTCAACCTCATGAATTGCCAGTGCTGTCGGCGATAAAATTTCTTGGATGGGTTGTTGGACTAATTGAAAATTCGTATTGACGTGCAACTCACGTGGCACAGTTAGCACGTGTACCCAATCTGCCGTGTCAATCGTTGGCACCGCTGCTTCACGTTCGGGCGTCATCATACCAGCCCATCCCCACATGATCCGTCGGCCGTCTGGCGCAACGAGTGTTTGCGGCGCGTAGAATTCAAACCCTTGATCGACTTCTTCAAACGCCGTTTCAACCTGGAAACGCGCACTTGTTTCATCGAAAGTGCCAATCACATAGCCAGTGTTGTGGATATTCTCATAGCGATGGTTGATGTGATCTGGCGTGAGTCCTTGGGGCGAAAACATTAAAATTTGCTTACCATCAACAGTGATAAATCCCGGGCACTCCAACATATAACCACGCACATCAGGTAACTGATCTCCCAATATTGAGCCACGGTACTGCCAAGTTTTAAAATCAGTTGACTCATAAACGATAATATCACCAACAAGATTGTCGTGTTGTGCGCCTAAAATCAAGAAATAGTGGCCATTATCACCCTGCCAGACCATTGGATCCCGAACATCTTTAGTAAACCCTGCCGGATGCGGAAATAACTCCCCTAATTTTTCAAAATGTATGCCATCGTCGCTCACAGCCCACATTTGTGACGATTTCACACTGCGGCCATCAGCATCTCGCACATTACCAGTATAAAATACGTAAAGTCGCTCATCTTTGACAAACGCTGCGCCAGAATAGATACCTGCGGAATCCAAATTTTCAAGTGAAGGCTTTAAAGCGGTATCTACCCGACGCCATGTTGTGAGATCATCTGAAACAAAGTGACCCCATTCTTTATACGTGTGGTTGCAAGCCATTGGATTCCATTGGTAAAAGACGTGGTACTGCCCTTTAAAAAATACAAGGCCATTGGGATCATTGAGTAACCCTTTGGTTGGATATAAGTGATACTTTTCAAAAGCAATACGATCGTTTGTAACTAACATTTAAACTCCTTAAACTGGTGCGACCTTCACGCTTTGAGCCGCAGCTTGTGGTACGGCCGTCAAAATCACATCATTTGGCACCACTTCGCCACCAAATGGCATGTTGCGGGCAACTGTTTCATACGACTTACTATTTGTGATAACCACCATCGTTGTCACTGGGTAACCAGCATCAGCAATAACCTTTTTATCAAATGTCCCGAGCACTGTGCCCTTTGTGACATGCTGACCTTGCACAACTTGAGAAGTAAAGCCCTTACCTTCCAAGTTCACAGTATCAATCCCAATATGGATCAACACCTCAACGCCATCCGCTGTTTTTAAACCATACGCATGCTTTGTGGCATAAGCCACCGTAATTTCACCATCCGCTGGTGCAAGAATTTGATTACTGCTTGGTTCAATGGCAACCCCTTGTCCCATCATACCACTTGAAAAGACGGCATCGTTAACTGTTGCAATATCCACCAATTCCCCAGCGACTGGTGCGTTGACCGCAAAACCGTTAGTGGCATTGGTATTGGTTGGTGCCACAGGTGCTTGTGCGCTATCAGAATCTGTCATATGTGAGCGACCATAGACAAGTGTGACAACAAATGCCAAAACAAAACTAATAATAATTGAGATGAAGAAACCGACCCACTTATTTGCTGGGATAGCAATGAAGCCAATCAATCCGGCTGGGCCAAGTGATGATGACATCACATGGAACAAGCCCATCATTAAGCTTGCGACACCAGAAGCACCTAATGCGATGAAGAATGGGAAACGATACTTCAAATTCACCCCGAACAATGCGGGTTCGGTAATGCCAAGCATTGCTGATGCACCAGCAGATGAAGCTAGCGCCCGCATTTTGGCATTACCCTTTGCCAAGAAGTAGATTGCAAATGTTGCGGCACCTTGCGCCACGTTCGCTGATGCAGCAATTGGGAAGATGAAATCACCGCCTGTTTTTGTGATATTAGCCAACAATTGGGTTTCGATTGCTGGGAAGCTTTGATGCAAGCCAGTGATCACAATGGCTGAATAGAATGAGCCAAAGACACCATACCCAATGAACCCAAAGGTTGTCACTAACCATGTCAAACCATCAGTGATACCGTTTGAAATAATCCGCAAAATTGGACCAACCACGATAAATGTGACGAAACCTGTCAAAAGCATTGAAAGCATTGGTGTGAACGTAAAGTCAATCGCACCTTTCAAGTGCTTGTGGAAGAACTTTTCCAGCGTGGCAAGAATGAAGGCCACCCCAATGATTGGCAACACTTGGCCTTGGTAGCCGGCTTGGGCAACATGTAACCCAAACAAGTCCCAAGTTGGCATTTTACCAGTGGCCACAGCTTCGGCAACGTTGTAACCGTTGACCAAGCTTGGCATCACCAACATCATGCCAGCAGCTGCACCGAGAATTTCACTACCACCAAAGCGTCGTGTAGCGGTAATCCCGATCAAAATTGGTAAGAAGGCAAATGGCGCTGAAGCCATCAAATTAACCATTTCGGCTAGGCCTGTAATTTGGGGAAACATTTGCACCAATGACTTTGGGCCAAACATGCCAGCACCCGTCAAAATGTTATTCAGGGCCATTAACAAACCACCAGCAACCAAGGCTGGAATCAATGGCACAAAGATATCTGACAAGACTTTAATCAAGTCCATGATTGGGTTTTTCTTCCCTGACTGTGCAGCAATTTGCTTAAGGTCATCAGTAGAAGCTTGTTTTACCCCAGTTAACTTAACGAACTCATCATAAACACCATTAACGTCTCCTGGCCCGACGATGATTTGATACTGCCCATTCGCGTTAAACGTCCCTTTTAAATCAGGATCATTATCTAAAGCGGTTTGGTCAATTTTTTTGACATCTTTGACAACAAGCCTGAGGCGTGTGGCACAATGTGCTGCGGCAATGATGTTGTCTTTATCGACCGCGTTTGCCACACGCTTTGCTACTTCATTATACTTCATGACATTTTCCTCTACTCTACTTTAAAACGGCTGCCAAGACAGCACTGCCAATCTTACAAATACGTATTACGGAACCGGTTCTTTATTACAATGTTATTGTAACCGCTTACAAATAATTTTGCAACCCCCTATTCGATGACAAAAATATGACAACATCCCGTGTGTTTTCTGATATCATTAGTGTTATGAATAAAAAAGTGACAATTAACGATATTGCCAAAATGGCAAATGTCGCCAAGAGCACCGTTTCCAGGTACCTCAACGGCGGCTCTGTTAGTGCGCAAACGCGACTAAAAATTGAGCGGATTGTGCAAGAACAGCGCTATACTCCAAATACCTTTGCACAAAGCCTCAAACAACAAACAAATCATACGATTGGTGTCATTGTGCCACGGTTAGATTCAATCGCGCAATCTGATATGTTACGCGGGTTGGATGAATGCAACCAAGAGGACACCTTTTTAATTGTGAACGCCTACCAAGACCCCAAACGTGAACTGGCGGCAATCGAAAAGCTACAGTCACAAAATGTCGGCGGCATCATTTTGCTTACCGCCAATTTAACTGACGAGATTCGGGCAGCATTAACAGCCTCGCCGCTGCCAATTGTCATCCAAGGTCAAGATGAACCAGATTTTCACCGCGTGATCATGGCCGATCAGCACGGTGGTGAAACTGTTGGGGCCTATGTTAAAACGCTCCACCCTAAAAACGTCCTCTTACTCAATGTTAATGCTGAAATTGACCATGCTGTTGGCCATGACCGATTTATGGGCATTAAAGCCGCATTAGCCCAGACCCCCTATACTGAAGTCATGACCGATTTCAAACTTGACACCGCAAAACATGATGCCAAAAAAGCCATGGCGGCTGACCAATACGATTTGGTCATTGGTGCAACCGATCGTATCGCCGTTGGTGCGATGCAGTCAGGATATGCCTTACATCAAAAACCACAATACATTGGCTTTGGACAATCTTTTTTCAGTGAAACAGTCACCCCCAACCTCACCAGCTTTGAATTTAGTTTTTTTGAGGCGGGCAAACAGTTATACCGGCTTTTTGTCAAAGTTCGTGATGAAAGCCCACAAACAATCCAACGTGTTGTAATTGATGGGCAACTCGTGATTCGTGATTCCACTGGGCCACAACATTAAATAAAAAAGTGTGTGTCGAACGACACACACTTTTTTATTGATCACTCTTTAAGACACCACCAACGGCGTAACGATCTTTTGGCATTTCGCGAACGATGACGTGGACCGCTTCACGTGCTGCACCTGCATCTTCAACAATCACATCCGTGATATCCTTCACCATCTTGGCGAGTTGTTCGTGACTACGACCTGCGAGTAATTCAACTTGTACGATTGGCATAATTAGTTTTCCTTTCCTGGCACATGATCTTCAATTTGATCTAACTGTGCTTCTAACTGTTGTTCCGCTTCAATTTGAGCTTCTACCGTTTCAAACTTTGGCACTGCAACGGCTTTTTTCATTTGTAACTGGCGGTCTGAATCAAAGAATTCTCCCGACACACTGACCGTACTCATCAGATTGATAAATGCTTTGGGATCTGTACGATGAACAATCTCTTGCATCTCAACCAACTCATAACGTGACAAGACCATCATCAACGTGGTTGAATCACGTTTTGTATACGCCCCTTTTGATGGCAAAATCGTAATGCCGCGGATCAAGTCCTTATGCAAGGCCGTCACTACTTCATCCCCTTTTGACGTCACAATCATCGCCGTCAATTTTTGATACCCTGTATAAATCGCATCAACTGAACGACCAGTGGCGTAGATACCAATTAAGGTAAATAACGCATTTTGCCAGCCAATAAATGTGCCAGCAACAATCACGACAACAAAGTTAATGCCGTTCATTAGGGCGCCAATTGACTTCCCAGTCCGCTTTTGCACGACCATGGCAACAATATCCATGCCGCCGGTTGAAAAACCAAAACGCATGGCCAAGCCAATCGCAACACCTAGGAGTAGGCCACCAAACAATGAAGCAAGCAATGGTTCAGTGGTCAAAGCTTGGGTGGGCGCAAAAATTTGCAAAAATGAGACGAAAATTGAATTTAAGAAACTCAAAATGGTGAATTTGCCACCAATTAACTTCCATCCAACAATCCCAATTGGAATGTTGAAAATCATAATGAATATACCAGTTTGGACGTTCATATGCAAAACTTGTGCAAAGAAAATTGCCAAAAGCTGGGCAATACCGTTAAAGCCACTTGAAAAGACTTTATTGGGGATTAAAAATGCATTCAAAGCTAAGACCTGAACACAGGCACTCGCAATAAACACAACCGCAATTAGCCAGGCTTTTCGCCAGTCAATTGTTATATTTTTCATGTCGTTGACACGCTCCTCAGTCTATTAAAACACTTCCTTTATCATAACAAAAAAGCTACGACTTGTCGTGGCTTTTCTGTTGGGTCAACTTGTTTTAATGCCCAAGGTAATCTGATTAATAATTTTCAAGATAAGCGTCAGTTTCCCATTGTGACACAAATTGACGATACGATGTATATTCAATTTTCTTGGCTTCAATGAACTTATCTGCGATGTGTGTGCCAATGGCTGCAATGATGGTGTCATCGGTTGACAATTCACGCACGGCTGCCAATAATGTATCTGGCAAATCTGTGATGCCCGCCTTTGTGCGTTCTGTTTCGTCCATCAAGTAGATGTTCTTATCAACTGATGCCAATGGTTCAAGTTCACTCTTGATCCCATCCAAGCCAGCTGCCAATACAGCTGCCAAAGTTGTATAAGGGTTAGCCGTTGGATCAACTGAACGCAATTCTAAACGCGTTGACTTCCCACGTGACGCAGGGACACGCACCATTGGTGAACGGTTTGAAGCTGACCATGCCACATAAACTGGGGCTTCAAAGCCAGGTGTCAAACGCTTATATGAGTTAACCGTTGGGTTAGCCAAGGCTGTAAAGGCCGTTGCGTGGGCCAACAAGCCACCCAAGAAGTTATAGGCCGTCTTTGACAAGCCCATTTCATCTGAAGTATCTTCAAAGGCGTTTTCTGAATCACGGAACAATGACATGTTGGTGTGCATCCCAGAGCCGTTGATCCCAGCAACAGGCTTTGGCATAAATGTCGCAAAGTAACCGTTCTTACGCGCAATTGTCTTCACAACCAACTTAAATGTCTGGATATTGTCAGCTGCTTCCAAGGCAGAAGCATACTTAAAGTCCACTTCGTGTTGGCCTTCCGCCACTTCGTGATGGGCGGCTTCGATTTCAAAGCCCATCTTTTCCAAAGTCAAAACGATTTCACGACGAACGTTTTCGCCCATGTCCAGTGGGGCCAAGTCAAAGTAGCCACCCTTATCGTTCAATTCAGTCGTTGGGTTGCCATTGGCATCCAACTTAAACAAGAAAAATTCTGGTTCTGTCCCAACATTAAATGATGTGAATCCAGCCGACTTTGCGTCAGCCAAAACCTTACGCAAAGCATAACGTGGATCCCCAGCAAAGGGTTCACGGTCAGCAGTATAGATGTCGGCGATCAAACGTGCGACCTTACCACCATGTTCATCCGTTGCCCATGGGAAAATCATGAATGTTGACAAGTCAGGGTAAAGATACATATCTGATTCGTTAATCCGGACGAATCCTTCAATTGATGACCCATCAAACATCAAATTGTTGTTTAACACTTTGTCCAATTGCGATGTTGGCACTTCAACGTTCTTGATTGCACCAAAAACATCAGTGAATGTCACACGAATGAATTCAACGTTTTCATCCGCAACAATTTGCTTAATTTCTTCTTTTGTATATGACTTGCGTGCCATGATTTCCCTTTCTTCCTACACCAATATCGAAATGCGCATACATTTCAAACTAACGTCCAAACCGACCAATCTGTGCAAATTCTTTTTGCAATGATCGCCGTAATGCTGTTTCCGAATCAGGTTGCCCAACTGATTTGCGGCGCTGCTTTTCGAAGATTTCTTGAATGTCCTTGATTGAATCCCCCGCATCTAGAAAATCCTTAATTTCTAGCAAACGATCCACGTCGTTTAATGAAAAACGGCGCTGACCGCCCTTCCCGCGATTTGGCGTGATTAACTGATTTTGTTCATAATATCGAATCTGACGATCAGTTAATAACGTCAATTCACGGACGGTGCCAATCGGTAGAATCGCTAAATTTCTTCTCAATTCACGTTCGCTCATTTAACAACCTCCGTTAACATAATTTCATTTTAATCCAAATTTCATCAAATTGCGAATTCGTGTCAGGTTTTATGACATGTGTTTTAAACCAGAAAAAAAGCGTGCCAAAGGCACACTTACTTCGCATCATACCAGGTATTCCCGTAATGACTTTCTACCTGCATTGGCACATCGAGTGCCACCGCAGAATCCATCACTTGGGTCACTAATTCAGTTAAGGTCGGTATTTCTGATACCGGTGCTTCAAAAATTAATTCATCGTGTACTTGTAGTAACATGCGTGCTTGAAGGTGCTGTTCGGCAATCACATTGGCCACCTTAATCATGGCGATTTTAATAATATCTGCTGCCGAACCTTGAATTGGCGAGTTCATCGCTGTGCGTTCGGCAAAACTGCGTAAGTTAAAATTCTTGGCATGAATATCCGGCAAATAGCGACGGCGTTTGGCAATGGTTTCCACATACCCTTGTTCATGTGCCCGCGCTTTAATCTCACTCATCCATTCATGCACTTTTGGAAATTCCTGAAAGTAAGTTGTAATAAACGTTTTCGCTTGCGCCCGAGTAATCCCAAGATTGTTGGCCAAACCAAAATCCGAAATGCCATACACAATCCCAAAATTAACCGCCTTTGCCGTGCGTCGTTGCAGGGCATCAACTGGGGCATTGCTTGGTAAGCCAAAAACAGCACGCGCCGTTTCTGCATGGATATCTTCGCCATTCAAAAAGGCTTGTTGCATGTTTTTATCCCCTGTCATGTGGGCAAGCACGCGCAACTCGATTTGTGAATAATCGGCGCCAAAAATTTGCCAGTCCGGTTGGCTAGGAATAAATGCCGTACGAATTTGGCGGCCCGCTTCTGAACGCATGGGGATATTTTGCAAATTGGGATCAACCGATGACAATCGACCAGTCTGTGTCAAAGTTTGTAAGAAGCGTGTATGCACCTTGCTGTCTTTTGGATTGACTACAGATAATAAGCCATCCACATAAGTTGACTTCAACTTAGCCAATTGACGATATTGTAAAATATGTTCAACAATAGGTGCTTGCGGGGCTAATTTTTCCAAAACATCCACAGCTGTTGAATAGCCTGTTTTCGTCTTCTTAATCACAGGCAAGCCCATTTTTTCAAACAACAGGCTGCCTAATTGTTTAGGCGAATTAATATTAAACTCTTCCCCAGCTTCTAAATAAATAGCATCTTCAATCGCTTGAATTCGGCCAGTTAAGTCTGTCCCAATTTCTACCAATCGCGCTTGATCAATTTTAATGCCACGATATTCCATGTCAGCCAAAACATGTGCTAACGGCAATTCAATATCTGTATAAAGATGCATTTGTTCATGCGCCGTCAACGCCGCAAATGTTGGTTCAGCAAGTTGCATTAATGCTGCTGCTTTTTGCCCTAGATGATTGAGGACAAGTGCGTCATCGTCTGGCACGGCAAACTTGGCGCCTTTGCCGTAAATGTCTTCATCCGGCTGCACATAGATGTCAAAACGTTGGGCCAATGTCGAGAGTTCGTTGTCGTTTGCTGTTGTATCTAATAAATACGCCGCTAACAAGAAATCAAAGGTCACGCCGCTAAGAATGAGCCCTAAACGTTTAAACAGCACAGATTGGGCTTTCACGTTAAACACATGTTTTACAATGGCCGGATTTTCAACAATTGTCTTAAGCTCGGGCGTTTGTAACAAACTAAGATCACGACTGCCATAATAACCAGATGCCGCATTCCCAATTACAAAGCCAATCATCTCATCTTCATGATAATTTTGACCAGCCAGTTCAATATGTAAAGCAAGTTCATCCCCTAACATGGCCACCGCGCGTAAATTATCGGCCTGTAATGGTACGACCTGCAACACGGATTCGGGTAAAATGGCTTGGCTTGTCAACTGTCCCGATTTTTTTAACGCTTTAATTTTGGCTAATTGTTGTTTAAAATCTAACGATTCATAAAATGGCACTAACTGATCATAATCAATGCCACGGTACTCAATTTCTGCCAATGGTAATTCCAGTTCGGCATCTGTTTGAATTGTTGCCAGTTGCCGGGCAATATAAGCAGCATCACGATCATTTATCAGATTTTCTTTCATCTTTGACGGTTTCATTTCGTCAATTTGTGCATAGAGCTGATCTAAATCATGGTATTGCGCTAATAATTTTAACGCTGTTTTTTCGCCGACCTTTGTCACCCCAGGATAATT
Organism: Leuconostoc holzapfelii; assembly: GCF_012396485.1. Classification (GTDB taxonomy): domain Bacteria; phylum Bacillota; class Bacilli; order Lactobacillales; family Lactobacillaceae; genus Leuconostoc; species Leuconostoc holzapfelii. The sequence continues at coordinate 212,350 of NZ_JAAXPO010000003.1, read as the reverse complement.
ATCGGACGTATCCCCAGTTAAGGCCTTTTTTTCAATAATTTGTAACGGCGTCAAACCATACTTTTCTTGAATATAAGCCGGCGTGAAACGTTCAATTTCAGTCACCCCTTTTTTGGTCACATTGACCGTAATATTAGCCGTTGCTAATTGGATTAAATCTTGGTCGCCGGTCACAATTGTCACCTGATACCCTGCTGCTTCTCCTAAACGTGAAAACGTACCAATAATATCATCTGCTTCCAAGCCTGGATGCTCGTAGTTTCGCAGGCCGTGAAGTGCCACCATTTCACGCAAGTAAGGAAATTGTTCTCTAAATTCTTCAGGTGCTTTTGATCGCCCATCCTTGTACCCAGAAAATAAATCGCCACGGAATGTTTGTTTTCCTGATGCGGCATCCCAAGCCACTACCGCTAAATCCGGTTGCATTGGATCAACAATCTGATCTAAGAAATTATTAAAAGCAACTAAGGCGTTGGTATGGAGTCCGGTATGTGAAATCATCCGATCAAGCTGGTTATACATGGCATAAAAAGCGCGAAACGCGAGTGAATTACCGTCGATTAAAAGTAGTGTCTTTGTCATTTTATTTTCCTTTACGTAGTTCTAGTGTAACAAAAAAACAGCCTTTCAGCTGCTTTTTGTCTTGCCCTGCGGCGATTGAATTTAATCGCGTGAACCACCCGCGACACCAAAGATACGAAGCAATGCAAAGAACAAGTTGACAAAGTCAAGATACAAGCGCAATGCCCCATTGACGGCCAACCCAGTCGTATCTGCTTGCCCGGCGAATTGGCTATACATCTCCTTGAGACTTTGATTGTCATAGGCTGTATAAAGCGCAAAGACGACAACACTGACTCCTGAAATGAGCAGTGATACGATGCCATTATAGAAAAATAGGTTCATCACTGAGGCAACAATCAAACCAATAACCATGCCAAACAACACGGAACCCATGCCTGTTAAGTCACGCTGGGTGAAGACACCATAAGCTGCCATACCACCAAAGACCGCCGCAGCTGAGACAAAGGCCATCATCACTGAGGCCCCAGTATACACGGCCAGTAGTACGCCAAGAGTTAAGCCTTCAATGACCGCAAAAGCCATCAATAAGCCAAAGGCGCGCGCTGGGTTTTTAAAGGTTGCGCGGCCAATCATGGTCATGATCAGAATTTGAATACCAAAGAGTGCTAAGGTCCCAATGAGATTCCCCGCAATAAGGGCATAAACCTGGGCCAAGAAGAACTTTTGCACAATAAAGCCAGTGATTGCTGTGAGCAAGACTGCAATCCCCATAAAACTATACGTTTGTTTAAAGAACGCGCGCATACCCGCGTCCATGCCTGTCACATCACGACGGGCATTCATATTAAAATTATCCATTTGAGTCTCCTCGCATTAAAACTAGTTTACCAAGTTCAGTTAATATCACATTTGTCATATCAACACCAACTTGGGTTGCATCTATTATATCAAACCAACGTTTAAATTAACATTAATCTGTTTCAAAAAGCCAGTGTTTATTGTAAATCTGTCCGAAGTTGTCCGATCAACTTTTCGTAGGCAAATTCATATTTTTCAATATCACCTGCCCCCATAAAGACCATCACAGCATTTTCAAATGGCATCAATAAACTCATGCTATCTTCTGTGATGATGCCACCAAACTTGCTAATTTCCGCACCAATTTCTGCAGACGTCACGGCACCTGCTTGTTCGCGGGCTGAACCAAAGATATTAGCTAAAAAGACTTTATCGGCCGCCTCTAAGCTTTTGGCAAATTCATCTTTATAGGCAATCACACGAGAATAAGTATGCGGTTGGAAAATCGCAATAATTTGCTTGTTAGGATATTTCTGGCGGGCAGCATCCAAGGTCGCATCAATTTCTGTCGGATGATGCGCATAGTCATCGATCACTGTGATATCGGCGATTTGCTTTTCGCTAAAGCGGCGCTTGACCCCTTGATACGTCATCAAGAATTCCCGAATCAAGTTGAGATCAACCTTTTCCATGTAGGCCACTGCAATAACCGCCAGCGCATTTAAAATACTGTGTTGGCCAAACAACGGCACGGCAAACTCACCTAAGGCTTCGCCACGGAATTGCACGTCAAAATGTGAGCCTTGCGTTGATTTGCGAATATTTGTGGCGACAAAATCATCACGATCAGGATTCGTCCCGTAATAATAAACGTCAGCATTGGGTTGCAATCCCCGCAAATGCGGATCATCACCCCAAGCAAAAATCGCTTTTTTCACGTTATCCGCAAAATCGGCAAAAGCCGCTGTCACATCGTCAATGTCTTGATAATAATCGGGATGATCAAAATCAATATTTGTCAAAATAGCGTAATCAGGCGCATAATCTTTGAAGTGACGGCGATATTCATCCGCTTCTACCACGAAAAATTGCGAATTTGGTACGCCACGACCGGTGCCATCCCCAATCAAATATGACGTTGGCGCAATGTTTTTCAAAACATGAGCCAGCAGACCAGTTGTTGACGTTTTCCCGTGCGCACCAGCTACGGCAATCGACGTTGTTTGCGCAATTTGGTCTTGCACCGCATCCGGATAAGTCATCATCTTAACGCCAAGTTCAAGGGCTCGGGCAACTTCGACATGCTCGTCGGTAAAGGCATTCCCTCGAATAAAAATGGCCGCCTGATGCGCATCGACATTGGCCGCAGCAAACGGTAAAATTTCAATCCCCGCCGCTTCCAATGGTGCTTGCGTATAAGTATAGGTATCAATATCTGATCCTAATACGACATGGCCTTGATCATGTAATATTTGCGCCAATGGCCCCATACCTGTACCTTTAATACCAATAAAATAATATGTGTTCGCCATTATTGCTCCTCAACCGCCACGAAAGTAAAGTATTGTAATTCACCTTTTCGTAACTCAAATATTAATTTTTTATACTGCGCGTTTTCATCATTGAGCGTCCGATACGTCCGCCGCGCATTTTGAATTTTTTCTTGTGTTGCCATCTTAATAATTTGTATCCACTAAGTGATCTGTATACAAGTTCTGCGCCTGAGCAAAATCAAACACTGTCCCAACTTCGCCAAAGTCTTCTGGTAATACCAAAGCACCTGGCTTATCTGGTGCCGCTGGCAATTTGAGTTCGCGACCTGACACAATCATGCCACTTGATTGCACACCGCGCAAAGCGCCATCCCAAATTAAGGCGCCTGATGGCATCATCGTGCCTGGTTGTGCGACCACAACTTTAATGCCTTCACGCATATTTGGTGATCCTGACACAATTTGCAGTGTCTGACCATCACCAACGGCGGTTGTGGTCACATGCAAATGATCAGAATCAGGATGCACCGTCATCTTTTCGACCCGACCAATCACCAACTTGGATGGTGACACAACTAATTGCTCTTCAAAGCCAGCTTCTGCTAGTAACGCATTCACCTGATCAACCTGATCAGCAGTCAATACGACCTGTCCTTGAACGGCCGTTAAGCCAAGTTGTGCCCCAACCCCCGCAAGATTAAAACCAGTGGCAACTTGGGTACTAGCATCTTCAATGCGTGTCACTTGGCCATGAGTTGTCACGCTTTGATTAGCGGCATTTGGTGCTAAGATAATGACAAGTACATCACCCATCCCTTGAAAATTATAACTTGTAATCATTTTTAAATCCTTATCTCTTACTTTTAACGAGTTAATTAAAACAAAAGACCGCTCACGCGGTCTCAATTATGCTTTGCTATCAAGATATGATAACAACAACTTGGCTGAAGCCTTACCTGCTTCAATCACATAATCATCAAATACCACGCCAGAATCGCCATTGGCTAAGTCAGACACGCCTCGTAGCACAATAAATGGCGTGCCAAATTGGTAGGCAACTTGAGCAACCGCAGCTGCTTCCATTTCAGCAACCAAGGCATTTGGGAAGTGGGACAAGATACGTTGCTTGGCTGCATCTTGAACAAATTGATCCCCAGATACAATCAAACCTTCTTTCACAGCCGCTAGTTGTTCAAAGTCCTTAACAACCGTTGGATCGGCTTCATAAAACAATGGCTTGTTTGGCACTTGGCCAAAGGCATAACCAAACACCGTCACATCAACATCTGAATAAGCCACTTGGGTGCCAACCACTTCATCCCCAATTTTCAAATCAGGGTCTAATGCCCCAGCTGAACCCGTGTTAACGACCAAGTCAGGTTGGAAGTTGTCAATCATCAAGGCTGTTGCTGAAGCTGCTGCGACCTTTCCAATCCCAGATTCGGTTAAGATCACTTCATGGCCACGATAATGGCCACTGGTAATTTCAGTGCCGCCATGTTGCTTGGTTGTGACATTTTCCAATGCAGCAATCAAAGCAATCTTTTCTTCCGCCATTGGCGTTATAATTCCAATTTTCATACGTTATTTGGCGACAGTTGCTGCATCTTTGCCCAACTGCCCCTTCCTTTCTCATTAAAAAATCTGCTGTGTTGTGTAATTTGGTTAGTTCACGAAGAAGAAAAAAACATAGGTCGCAATAATTAATAAGACTAAACATACAATCGCTACGTTATAGCGATGGGTTAGGCGCTTAGCCTTGCCATTAGCCGTTAATTTACCATCTGACCCCAGTTCATAGCGGCCTTTGCGGGTGCGCCGCATTTCTTCTCGCGTTTCAGGCGTAACCACCGTAATGGGTGTTGGGTGGGCTTTTGCATACGCCTTTTCTACCCGTTGACGCTCTTTATCGCGCTGTTTTTGTTCTTTTTTTGCAGCCCGACGTGATAGTTCTTCTGACATTTTAACCTCGCAAATATGACCAATATAAGAAAGCCGTCAACGTCTTTTGGTCGTTGATTTCACCCGCTTCAAACAAACGTTTCAACGCATCAAAGGACACGGACTCAATGTCAAGTGATTCCCCTAAATCGCGGGGTAACTGGTTGGCCACTGGAATTGGCTGTAAATCACGCGCAATATAAAGGTGCATGTAGGCATCTGAAAAGCCCACTGTTTCATAAAATCCGGTAACGCGTTGAATATGACCCGCTGACACCCGTAGTTCCTCATTTAACTCACGAATAACGGCGTGTTCCGGCTCGTTAAAATCACGCGCGTCGAGCTTACCAGCAGGAATTTCTAAAATGAAATCCCCAATCGTTGCCCGATACTGCTTTTCCAGAAGCATGTGATCCTCATCAGGAAACGCCATCACGGCAATCGCTGGCACATGATGGACAATATCTCGCTGAGATGTTTTACCGTTAAAAAGCGTCACTGCTTGTTTTTCAACACTAAAAATCGGCCCTTCATAAACGGTTTGGGCATCTCGGACTTGCTCGCGTTCCGCCATTATACTTCTGATGCCTTTTTCATGATGGGCCTAACATGTGCTGCTTGATAAGCTTGATACCCCTGGACTAAGACATAACTCACTTTTTCGCCTTGATTAAGGGACTTGAATCCCTCCATATCAATCCCATTGAAGTGCACATAGACGTCGTCGCCGCCAGCATCGGGGGTAATGTAGCCGTAGCCACGTTCTTTTTGCCAAATTTTTACTGTTCCTGTTTTCATATTAATATTGTATCAAAAAAACCACCTGAACGGCGGTTTTTTATGAGATTCAACGTGTTGATTACATCACAGCCAAAACAATAAAGTTGATTAAGAAGAACAGCGACACAATCAAAAGTACTGGTGAAATCTCTTTAAACTTACCTAAGGCAACCTTCACGATGATAAAGAAGATAAATCCTGCAGCAATGCCGTATGAAATTGAATATGAAAAGGCCATAAACACTGAAGTAAAGAAGGCTGGAATGGCCACTTCTAAGTTTTCCCAGGCAATTTTTTTGAATTCACCCATCATCATGATACCGACTAAAATGAGTAAAGGTGCGGTCGCTGCTGAAGGAATCACACTAACCAACGGCGCAAAAATCACCATCAGACCAAAACCTAGCGCTGTCACAATGTTGGCTAATCCTGTCCGGGCACCTGCGGCAATCCCAGCAGCTGATTCAATAAATGTCGTCGTATTCGATGTCCCCGCAATACCGGCAAAAGCTGTAGTAAACGTATCCACAACCAATGCACGATCCATTTTAGAATTAAAGCCATTGTTTTCTTCAAAAGCTTTGGTATCAGCTTGAGAGAAAATACCCGTTTGGTTACCAATACCAATCAGGGTACCAATGGCATCAAACAAGCCTGTCAAGCCCATGGCAAAAATTGTCACGATGGCGAGTGAGGCATGATGCCAGTCGGTAAATAAACTCCCCATGCCTTGTGCGCCAAACGCTTGACCGAAAACGCCACCAAGTTGGTGAAAAGCTGAACCAACAGATGAACCAGGTTGAATGTGCGTATTGGTCACGCCCATGGGAATACCGATTAACGTCGTTGCCACGAGTGTGATCAAAAATGCCCCAGGCACGCGGCGCATCACCAAAATAACCAACAAAATAAAGCCGATGAGCGCTAACAAAACAGCTGGTTCATTAAACTTTGTCAATTCAGGTGTCACACCACCATTGGCCAAAAGCGAGTGGATTGCGCCAGTTGCTTTACCCGTGTAGGCCTGATCATTGACGGTCTTAATGTTAGCACCATCAACTAAGAAGTTGATGAAACCCGCATTTTTCAACCCAATATAGGTCACAAACATACCAATTCCACCACCAATGGCTGCCTTTAATTCCACTGGAATGCCTTTAACAATCGCGCGACGACCATGCGATAGTGTAATCACAATATCAACCAGGCCAACCAAGAAAACAATCGCTAAGGCTTGCTGCCATGAAAATCCAAAACCAAATACAATTGTATAGGTGAAATACGCTTGCATGCCAATTCCTGGGGCTAACGCAAATGGGACGTTGGCAAACAATCCCATAAACAATGTCCCAAAAACAGCCACCAATATGGCTGCCAAAAAGACGGCCTGGCTAGGAATACCTGCTTGACCAAGAATCTGAGGATTCAAAAAGAAAATATAGGCCATGGATACAAACGTCGTGATCCCCGCCAAAACTTCACGGCGGACCGTCGTCTTATTTTCCTTGAGCTTAAAAAACTTCAACATCTTACTCTCCTAAACGCAAAAATCTGCCTATCACAAATGATCGGCAGATTCCGCATTTGTGATAGTCCAACATTGGTGTTGGCTAGAGACAGTCGGCCATTATCCGACACTATATCACGTATTTTTTAATATATAACAGTTTAACACTCAAATATTACGCTTAGCAACAGCGAATTTATTTTCTCATTAATCATTTATTTTGGCGTCTTCCCCAGGGCTTGTCACATATTCAATTGCCGGCTGAAATCTGACACCTTGATAAGTACCTTGCAAGATAATTTTTAATTTACGGCCACGAAAATGAACACCAGGCAACACTAATGTTTTCAAAAAATCCAAACCAGTGTGGACAAACGTTTTTAAAAGTTTGAGGACTGCGTGGCGTCGGCGCGAGGTCAATATCCGATTGCGATATTCGAAATGATATCGGGGTAAACGCGCTTCATCCAATTCGCCTACAATATCGCCAGGTTTTGGGTTGGCTTGACTCGCATGCACAACAATAGAATCACGCACAAAATAGCCATCACTCACCTGTGTTGCACGTTGCGTAAATTCAATATCATCACCCCAAATGAAATACTCCTTTTGCGGTAGTCCAATTTGGGCAATGACTTCACGAGAAAAAATGGTCGACACAAATGTTGCTTGTTTGATCGGTAACCATTGGGTCTGGTCATGTAACAACGTTTTTGCTGTACCTTGAATTGGGGCCGGCACATTCATTTTTGACCAGTTACCATCCGTCCAAACCACTTTGCTGGCCGCCCACCCCGCTGGGTGCGAGGCGAATAAATCAAGTAACTTTGTTAACGCCGTGGGCGTTGGCATGGAATCATCGTCCATGAGCCAAACATAATCATCTGATGTTTTTTCAATAAATTGGCGAATGCCCCAATTAAAGCCACCCGCACCACCGAGATTTTGGGCTAGGTTTTCAACAATGACGCGTGGGTCGTTGATTGTCGCTAAATAATCTTGGGTCCCGTCCGTACTTGCCCCATTCACCACAATTAAATGCTGCAAGGCAGTTGTGTCCTGGGCCAAAACATTTTGAATGGCTTCTTTTAATAAAGGTAAGCGGTTATAGGTTACAATTACCGCGCTTACTTTTGGTTCACTCATAACTTTTCCCTCTTTACCAATTAAACATAGAAAATTAAAAAAAGACGTCGCCGTCTAATTAAATGTATGCATCCGCTAACTCAAGAACCAATAACAGTTAATTCAGTGATGTCTGGTCGTGTGCAAAGTTGAAATCTGTCGCAATATCAAATTCTTCACGTACTGTGTTCAGCGCGTCGTTAAACACTTGATCCATATCAAAGTAACGATACTTACCTAGGCGACCACCAAAAATAATTTCTGGGTGGTTAGCACGGGCTTCTTTTGCATACTGCTTATAAATTTGGGTGTTCTTGTCATCGTTGACTGGATAATAAGCTTCCTTAGAACGGTTCCACTCTTGTGGGTACTCACGTGTGATAATCGTCTTGCCTTCATCAGCCAAGCCATCAAAATGACGCCATTCCATCACACGAGTATAAGGTGTTTCTGCATCTGTATAGTTAATCACTGCATTGCCTTGATAATTATCAGAATCGACAACTTCATGTTCGAAACGCAATGAACGATATTCTAATTCGCCAAACTTATAATCAAAGAATTGATCAATCATGCCTGTATATAATACACGAGGGAACTCAGCCAACAAAGTGTCTTTGTGATCAAAAAAGTCAGTGTCTGTCAAAACATCGATCAAACCTTCTGATTGCGCCAACATTTGTTCAAAGATTTGGGTATAACCACCCACTGGAATGCCTTGGTAACGGTGATTAAAGTAATTGTTATCATAGATGAAACGGACGGGTAAACGCTTAATAATAAAAGCTGGTAGTTCCGTTGCCGGACGACCCCATTGCTTTTCCGTATAGCCCTTGATGAGTTTTTCGTAAATATCTGTTCCAATTAATGAAATCGCTTGTTCTTCCAAGTTACGTGGTTGACGATCACCTAAATCAGCTAAGGCTAATGCTTTTTGTTCATCAATTTTAGCTTGTGCTTCAGCAGGTGTTTTAGTCCCCCACATTTGATAAAAGGTATTCATATTAAATGGCAAGTTATAAAGCGTCCCATTATAATTGGCCACGACTTGGTTTTGATAACCATTGAATTCAGCAAATTGTCGAATATAATCCCAGACTTCTTTATTGTCTGTATGGAAAATGTGGGCACCGAAATCATGCACTGTAATACCATGTTCGGTATGGGTATGCATGTTACCAGCAATATATGGGCGCTTTTCTACGATGAGGGATTTTTTGCCACGCTTTGCAGCTTCGTAGGCAAAAATCATACCAAAAGGTCCAGCACCAACAACTAAGTAATCATAATTTTTTGTATTAAATTTATTTGTCATTATATCTCCATTGATTTGATCGCAATTTGCGTTCACCGATTGGTCACAAAAACATTTTAACATCTCTCATTCAAGCAAAAATTCACTCAATATGTATTATAGCATAATTATGTTTCATGATTTACCCGTTAAACTGAAAGTTTACTGACGGCGTCCAATCCCTATTTTTCGCGCCACAAACCGGCCACCTTTAAGTAACCAATTTTGCTTGGCCATGAACACCACCGGCACTTCTGTGTAGGCAATCTGGTTTTGCTCCAGCCAGACATCAAGTAACCGTTCACTCAAAAAACCATAAACCCGTTGTTCATAACCATCCCATGTCTCAACATCTTCTTGGATACGGGCTTCAACCGCAAAAAGAATGTCAAATAACCAGTCAACATAGGCATTAAAAATTTCACGCCGCATAATAAACATGTTAAACATATGTGCCCAAGTGCGCGCCATATTCCGATCAAAAGCTTCCAAGTATTCCGGCTGTTGCGTTGCAATGACTTCGCGCAAAACATCAAGCGGCATTTCATGATGCGCATGGCGGTAATGTGAAGCACTAGATTCAATCCAATATCGGCGCTTCTTTGGTACAATCACAGCCGTTTTTTCCAGCAACGATTGCAATTGCGTCGCGTTCAAAATTTTGCTTAAATTTTTCTGGCGCGTCTGTGAAAAAAAACGACGATAGTGCACTAAACCAATAACATCCGCATCACTATTATGGCGCGCCCAATAAATTGCGGTCAGCTCATTGAAATACGGATTTTTTTGAGAAATATTAGGGCCCGAACCGCTATCATCCTGAGTAAATTCAGGAAATTGCGTCGATGACAATGCAGCGCCAACTTGAATCGGTACGTACATGGCCTGTTGTGGCATAGGGACTATTTTGTGTGCTGCAACTAAAATTTGAATGTTTTCCATCGTGATACCCGAATCCTTTGCTGCCATTAATAAGCGCCCTTTGATTTAAAGATGGCAATGACATTTCGAAAGACAATACTAATGTCATAAAAAAAGCCGGCGTTTGCAACATATTCTAATTCGATTTGGGTACGTTCTGGATACTCAATCAATGAGCGGCCACTAGCTTGCCAGAGACCAAGCGCACCTGGTCTCACAGACAAAAACAAATCGACCTGATCCCCATATTCTTTTAATTCCTCAGCAACAATTGGCCGCGGACCAACTAAGCTCATATCTCCGATGAGCATGTTCCAAAATTGCGGTAATTCATCAATTGTTGACCGGCGCAAAAAGGCCCCCAGCCTTGTAATCCGTGGGTCTTCTTTTGTCGGTAACTTATACCCATTAGCGACATATTTTTCATACAGTGCCGAATCAGATTTTAAAATTTCTTCTGCATTGGGGACCATTGAACGAAATTTATAAATATCAAATGTTTTGCCATAGCGACCAACCCGTTGTTGCTTGAAAAATGCAGGCGACTTTGGCTGATCAACTTTCAATAAAATATATACGATCAAAAATATCGGCGACAGTACAATCAATCCTAGTAATGCAAAAACGATATCGATTAGCCGTTTTGCAATTAAATATGATTGATGTTTTGGCTTAATTTTCAATTTTCCAACTCACTTTTACAAATATTTTGCGTCAAACTCTGGATCTTGACTCGTCAAGATTTTTGGGCCGTCTTTTGTGATTGCCAAGGTATGCTCATATTGTGCCGACCAAGAGCCATCAAGTGTGGTAACTGTCCAACCATCAGCTTCTGTGTCGTCGGTTTCTACTTCCCAGCCACCAAGGTTAATCATTGGTTCAATCGTAATGACCATCCCCTCACGCAAACGGACACCATGTCCCGGCTTACCGTAGTGTGGGACTTGTGGATCTTCATGCATTGTTGGCCCCACGCCGTGACCAATATATTGGCGGACATCACCATAACCATGTTCAACTTCGGTATATTGTTCAATCGCATGTCCGATATCACCAATGCGATTACCGACAAGCGCTTGATCAATACCAAGGTACATGGCTTTTTTGGTCACAGCCATTAATTGTTCAACTTCAGGTGAGACCTCACCAACTGCATAAGACCAAGCAGAATCTGATACGGCACCATTCAGTCCAACCACCGTATCGACCTTCACTAAATCACCATTTTTTAACTTTAATCCTTTACGTGGCAGGCCATGAGCGACTTCATTGTTAATGCTAATTGTCGTGGCGTATTTAAAACCTTCATAACCAATCTGTAAAGGGACACCACCATGACGCTCGATATATTCACGTGCCTTAGTTTCAATTTCCCAAGTATCAATACCTGGTTGAATTAAATCACGAAGCATATGATGCATGCCTGCAATGATTGCACCTGATTGGCGCATCGCTTCAATTTCTCGTGGTGATTTCAAAGTAATCATGTTTCAAAGTCTTCTTTCAAAAAATACAGTTATGGTATGTTACGTAACAAGAATTACTATTCATTATACCTTTTTTTAAGCTTTTAAGCATGAATTATTAAAGAGAGTGTAAAAAAGACAACCAAACGGTTGTCTTTAGGTGGACAATAGGTGCAAAAAATTAGGCGCGGGCCAATGATGCGGCGCCAATAACACCGGCATCATTTCCCAATTCGGCTAACTTCACGCGCGTTGAGTTACGGACCGTTGGGAAAGCAAATGTTTGCCAGCTCTTTTCAACGCGGGCGCGCAAGAACTCACCAGCTGCAGCAACACCACCGCCAATCACAACAGCAGATGGGTTCAAAATATTTGACATAGTTGCCGTTGCATAACCAAGGTAATAAGCGACCTTGTCAACCACTTCGTTTGCCAAGAAATCGCCATCTTTAGCCAAATCAAAGACAATCTTTGAAGTTACTTCATCACCGTCAGAAATCAATTGCTTTAACTTTGATGACCCAACATATTCTTCAGCTAAGTCTTGTGCTAAATGCACGACCCCGGTTGCTGAGGCATATTGTTCCAAGCAGCCATAGTTGCCACATGTGCACAAGTAACCATTTGGTTCAACAATCATATGTCCAACTTCACCGCCAGCACCAGCAGTGCCGTGGATCAATTGACCATTAGCAACCAAGCCGCCACCAACACCAGTGCCTAATGTCACAAATGAAACTTCATCATCATTATTTCCGGCACCCTTCCAGGCTTCACCAAGCGCAGCTGAGTTCGCATCGTTATCCAATGTCAAAGAGAAGCCCGTACCAGCCTCGATTTCGGCCTTCACGTTTTGTTCTGTCTTCCAGTTCAAGTTGAATGCACCCGTGACTGTTCCCTTGTCACGGTTAACCGTACCCGGTGTGCCCATGCCAATGCCAATCACGCGTTCGCGGTCCAATTGGTACAAATCCAAGTGATGGTTGATAGAATCGATAATATCAGGAACGATGTGCGCGCCTTCATCAAAAATGTTTGTTTTGATTGACCACTTTTGTTGGATTTCACCTGCATCAGTCAAGATTGCAAATTTAATTGTTGTCCCACCAAGGTCAACACCGATGAGCTTATCTTTAGCCATTGTTTTTGGCGTATGTACCCGTAATCAGGGGCCGTTGCAAGGCGCCCAAAGTACACACGTTTCCTCCTAAGAAATTTATTACCCATCTATTCTAACAGAAAACGCTTGCAACATGCAAGCGTTTTCATAGTTTTCAAAATAATTTTCATCACGCCTAGTCGCTCGGCACACGAACTTCTTGTTCATGCTCATGGGCCAAGATGACTTTCATTGTGGCGTATTGTTTGGCGTCGATGATATCAGCTTTATAGAGATTGTCCACCTCTAACGCCGCAACCTCAATATCCCATAGCCGCTTGCCAACATGAATGTACACCCCAAAGTTTTTGAGATACGTCAAAATATCATAGAAATTTTTCATCAAAAGCCCCCTTTAGCTAAATAAGTCAGGATAAGCAACACCACACTGACGCCTGCCAAAGTCAAGCGCATTGGGATGGGCAAACGCCCCGATTGGCCATAAAAGCCAAACATGCCAGCATATAGCATGCCCCCACATAAGCCGCCAATATGCCCCCACATATCCACACCATTTGCCGCAAACCCAGAAACCAAGTTCAAGCCCACAAAAAGTAGCATGGTTGTCCCTTGCGCGCGTATTTGTGGATCGTGACGAAATTGGCTCGCAAAAATGAGTAACCCACCAAACAAGCCAAAAAGCGCTGTCGAGGCCCCCACCGACACTGTCAAAGGTGCAAAAAGGTAAGACCAGATGTTACCCACCACACCCCCAAAAAGGTAGAGTCCTAAAAATTTTCGGTGCCCAAAGGCAGTTTCTGCAAGCGGGCCAATAAACCATAGGGTCAACATGTTAGTGAAGATATGCAACCAACCTGCATGTAAAAATATTGGCATCACTAACCGCCAATATTGGTGGTAGCCAGCGATGTATGGCCCCCACTTGGCCCCTAAGCCAACGAGTAGTTGCCCGCTAGATGTTTGACCATGTCCGACCGCCAATTCAATCACAAACACGACTGACGTGAGCAAAACCAGACTGACTGTCACAGGTGCTTTCTTAAATTGTTGTTGTAGCGCCGTAATCATGCCACCTATTGTACACCTAATCGGACAACGCGGCCAACACTCAAAGCAATTAATTGTGGTTCATGGCACGTATAGTCTGGATATTCTTGTTGTAACGCCGTCTGATACAAGCGCAATTGGCCACGATAACGCTGCGCCAATCGCGCCAAATCTTCTGTTTGGCGATCAGGCCGAATATAGTCTGTCTTGTAATCAAAAATGGTAATCGCCCTGGTTGCTTCATCTATAAAATAACCATCAATAATCCCATGCACCAAAACTGGCGCTGAATCCGTCAAACCATGGTAAATACGATTGGCTGGGATAATCATGGCAAATGTGGCCTCACGGGTCAACGTGTCCCTGTGCTGCATGAGTCGCTGAGCAAAGGGTGTCGCTAGGAAACTTAAAATTTGATCTAAGTTGATCAAATCAGCAACTGCCTGCAATATCCGGCCATGCGCCACTAAATCATCACGAAGTGCGGTCAGTGTTTGTAACGTTTGAGGTTTGGATAAATCGAGCAATTGCAAAACCAAGTGAGTTGCCGTGCCAATCGCCGCGCTCGATGGTTTTTGCGAGCCATCAATCATAAACGTTGGCAACGCTAAGTCTGGTGCCACCAAGGCATGTGCTGGCTTGACTTGACCATCTTCACCAAGTGTTAAGGTCACCATTTGTGCCTCATCAGGATCTTCAAATAGCCGTTTTAATTCACTCACTGATTGGTAGGCAGCCGTTTGTGTCGCGTCAAGGTGCGGATAGTCATAATCCAGCATCGCTTGGGCTTGATTAAAATCAGCTTGGGTATAGTCTGGACTGGAAGTTCGTGCATTTGTGATCGGTGTTGTAACCTGCGTTGGTGACTCAATCGTCGTTTCAGCGATTAAGTTAACCGTCAATTCCCCGTCTTGCGGTGTTTCAGGACCAAGTAGTCGTGGCTTGTCGCCATCTCCTAGCCAGGATTCTAACGTGGCTTGCTGCGTTCGGGCCAATGTGAGGATTAACCACTCTAAGTACGACTTCGCAGACAAGCGCAGGTCTTCACTTATAAACTGGCCAGTTGCCGTTTTCGCTCGCTGCCATAACGTTTGCAGTCTGGTACTTTGTCCGTTCTCATCCACCCGGACGGTCCCAATCAGATGTAATTGTTGCTCTGCTCGCGTCAAAGCCACGTATAGCAACCGCATTTCTTCTGACCAACTTTGCCGTTTTAGGGCTTGCTGCACAATCAGTTTTCCTAACGATGGCATAGATACCAAGGCATCTGGTTGTAGATACTCAATCCCAATGCCGGCATTTTTTTGAATCAGAACCTGACCCGAAAGGTCTTTGGTATTAAATACCTTATCAAATTCTGGGATAAAAACAATTGGAAATTCTAAGCCCTTTGACGCATGAATCGTCATAATGCGCACAGCCTGTGCATCCGCTTCTTGCGGCGCTTCGCCTAATTGTCCATCATTTTGTTGTAATTGCTCAATATAACGCACAAACCGGAAAAGCCCCGCATGCGTGTTCTCTTGATATGTTCGTGCGTACGCATACAACGCATGTAAATTAGCCTGGCGTTGTGCCCCACCTGGCATGCCAGCAACATAATCTAACCAAGCCGTATCATCAAAAATTGTCCAAATCAAAGTGACGAGATCATTTTGACTCGCGAGTTGATGCCATTGTTCAAATTGCGTCACAATTTTTTGGGCGGTCACGTTGGTTTTGGCAAAAGTTGTCAACGCCGTCCAGTAATCATGTTGTTGATCAGCCAGTCGAATTGCTGCTAAGTCATTTTCATCTAATCCAAACAGCGGTGAGCGTAAAGCAGCCACCAAGGGAATGTCTTGGTGCGGATTATCAACGGCTCGAAGCACATCGAGCATTAAATAGACTTCCATCGTTTGGAAATAGTTTCCGACTGCATCAACCTGCACGGGAATACCAGCTGTTCGCAAAGCCGTCACTAAATCAATGTAGCCAGCTTTTGACCGGGTTAATATCGCAATATCCCCATATTGCACCGGTCGCATCCCCGCTGGTTCCGCTTTCCGGTCATAAATCGTTGTTTCCCGCAAGGCCAGAATTTTGGCCGCAAGCTGAGCATATTGCGCTTGCCGTTGTTCAAAGGCTGCCACCGGATCAGCATCCGTTGCCTCTTCGTCATCTGTGACGGTATGGGCTGATTTGGTGATAATCGTTACATCAAAAACCGGTGGGACCGTCGTTGGATAAGCCGCCTTTGGCACCAGTTTAGCTTCACCGAGATAGGCAATGTCACCCAGTTGTTCGTCCATTAATTGGGTAAAAATTAAGTTGGTCATTTGGGTGACATTATTTTGTGAGCGGAAATTATCAGCTAATTCAATCCGCTGGTCATGATTGTCCGTCGCTGCAAATTGTTTATATTTTTGCGTAAAAAGACTTGGTTCTGCTTGGCGAAAACCATAAATACTTTGCTTCACATCCCCAACCATATACATGTTATGCCCATTTGATACTTGGGTTAACAGGGTTTCTTGGAGTTGGTTAATGTCTTGATACTCATCAACCAAAATTTCATCAAATTGGCTGCTGATTGTTTGTCGTGTCTGCGAATCGGCTAAAATGTCTAACGCGAGTGCCCCTAAGTCCGGGAAATCAACCAGTTTTTCTGCCCGTTTTGTCGCAGTAAAGGCCGATCGAAAGGTTTGTGTCACTAAAACTAACGTGGTGACCAATTGTTGTGATGCTGCGGTAATGGTTTGCCATTGGGCTTGATCAAAACGGAAAAACGTATCAATCAACGGCTTCATTTCCGATTTTGCCCCTACGACCTGATTTTTGACGGCCGTGGCTTGGGCTAAAATTGCCAGTAGCTCTGGCTCATCCTTCACCCCTTTGCTGGCTTTTGTTTCTAAGCGGACTTTCGGCGGTTCACGCAAGATTTGACGGCAAGCATCCCACTCACCCGCCGAAGCCACTATTTGACATTGGCGGAGATAATCGTGTAAGTCCGCAAAAGCCTGCGTCGTTTTTTGAAGTTCGGGTACCCCACCAAGCATCGCCTGTACTTCCTGCACAGCAGCTAAAAGCGGCGTGATGACGCCGTCAACGACTGGTAAAATATGTGTCCGATACATCGCTGAGGTTGTCATGTCGGCCGAAAAATCCCACCCATTATCAGTGAGATGTGACAACCAGGTTGTCCCATCTGGGCGTGCTTCAGCAAAGTCAGCGAGTTTTAAGACGATTTGTTGTAACGCGTCATCATTACCTGGCTGTCCAAAATTCGTGACCAGCGCTAAAAACGCATCATGTTGCGGATGGGTTTCTTCATAAAAATCAGCCAATACTTGTGTCAAGACGTCTTGCCTTAACATATCGCGCTCGGCCGTATCCGACAATAACCGAAATTGTGGGTCAAGGCCAATCACATGATAGTAATTTTCAATTAAACGTAACGCATAAGCATCAATCGTTGAAATGTTAGCAGCAGGTAACAATAAAAGCTGTTCCTGAAGAAAGCGCTTCGTCGTGGCATCAGCAGTCGCTAGACGCTTTTCGATGGCAAGTTCCAAACGTTCGCGCATTTCTTGCGCGGCTGCATTGGTAAAAGTCACAATCAGAAAATTAGCCACACTGGCCCCGCCCAGAATTTTTTGAATGAGGCGTTCAATTAAAACTGTCGTCTTGCCTGAACCAGCCGAGGCAGCGACTAAAATATTATGGCCTGAATCGTCTACGGCGCGTTGCTGATTAGCGGTGAATGTCGTGCTCATGATCGGTCTCCTTTTGCAAAATTTTTAAAATCGCGTCTTTACCTTTTGGGGATTCCGGCCGATATTGATCACCCAACGAGCGGTCAAACCGTAAAATATCAGCATAGGGGGTGAAACGTAAGCTGCCTTGTGTCGGTATCAGGGGAAACTCGCCATTTAAAATCAGATCCCCAGCACGCGTGATGTTTTCACTATTTCGCTCCAACAACAGACCAAAATCATCTGCTGTCACAAAATCACTATTGGTATACAAGGCGCCATCGGCTTTTTTGGCCAACTGATAGAAAATGGCTGCCTCGCCGGCATCTAACGTTTCTAATTGGTCGAGATAATTTTCCTCAGATACAAATAGACCACGATATTTGAAGACATCGGGTTGTACCTCACCGGCAAGTAACGCATTAACATCCCCTTTAAAATCCGCAATCGCACGCTTTTCAGTGGCAATTTTTGCAAAAAACGCCCCACCGATAGCTTCAAGACCCAGCGCCTCAGCATTAACTTGCGCTGCTTGCCAATAGGTCAATAATTGCATTTGCAAACCATCAAAAGCCTGTGCCCAATCAAATCGTTTGCCATTTGATTTATAATCAATAATCGTCCCAAATTCTCCATGTGGGTCCTGCCGATCTATGCGATCAATTTTACCACGAACACGAATTTTCCCCCGTTGCCCCGAAAATTCTAGGGCCGGCAGCGTACTTTTGCCTGGGAAACCAAAAAGTTGTTCCACTGCTTGTGGTTGCGAAAGGTTCGCGCGGGCAGCACGTTGTAAATTCGTCATCAATCGTAAACTGATTGCTTGTAAATTATCTCGTGTCGCCCGCATTTTGCCACTGCTTGCTAACAATTGATAGGCTGGCAAGGCCAATTGTTCCTGCATGGCTGTGGTCACTAAAGCCATGAGGTCCCCGGTCGTCATATCCCGTAAGCTCACGTTTTTTGTAATGAGCGCGCGCATCACGTTTTCTAACACGGCATGATAGAGTGTGCCAGTTTGTGCAACATTTAACTCATTTGTTAAGCGTTCTTTTAGTCGCAGACCGTATTGCAAAAAATAAGCCAATGGATTGTTGTAATAACTTTCCAACTGTGAAATTGACACATTTAATTGCTGCCCAAACAACGCCTGAACAAATTCAGGGCGTAATGTAACTGATTGATTGCGATAATTTGGGGCTGACAAAACGCATTCGAGCCGGTCAGCTTGCGTTACTTGAATGGCATTTTGCATTGCTTTAAATGCCGCGGTTTGATGCTGTGTTGGCAAAATTTTAACCAACTCAGACAAAGTGGCCCGTGGCGTACTGGTATACCGGGTCATTAAGGCGGTACTGTCCGCTGGTTCGCGTGTTATTTTCTCAACTGTCGGCTTAAATACTGCCACTAAACGCTGATAAAACGGTGACATATCAGCGATTTTCCCTGCAGCGTCTAAAACCGGATAAGCGAGGGTCACCGAATCTGTGGCTGACGCCAAAGCCCCATAAAACAATAAGTTTTCTTCGGCCATTTGTTGTTGCGCAGTATTTTGCAAATACTTGGCTTGGTCACCTGCTTGCAGCGCTGGTTGTACAATTAGACGTTCAGCATCATTAATTAACGCCGTAGTTTTTGCTTGCGCCGGTAAATTGGTCCGTGTCCCACCAATGAAAAACAAATGGCGATAACGGTTACTTTGCACAATCCCAGCTTCTGAAATGGTTAATTGATCTAAATTATTCGGAATCCCCGAAAATTTTGCCCCCGAAAAACCGGCGGTTAAAATCGTCTTGAATTCAGTGAGATCAAATACATGATCACCATCCAGCGCGACGAATTCATCCAGTGTCGTGGTAAACAACTGCCAGACTTCACTACCCTGTCGCGAACGATTGAGGTCGCCTGCTGCAAGATACGCATCGCGCTGTGCCATAATTGCATCCGTGACATGATATTTTTGCAACCAAATAACTAAACTTGTCGCGGCTTCGCGAATTGTTTTGGCCGAATCAAATCGAGCCTGAAGGTCATCAAATGCATTGAGAATAAAGTGGCGCAAGGTCTCAATCCGGCGATTAATCTGTTGATCGGCTTGGGCTAATGTCGCTTCGTCATCTTGCTCATCTGCTGCAACGGTAAACAGTGCAAACGGCTGGTCAAAATTACGCCAGCGTGACTCAAACGGGCGATTAGCATAGAGGTAATTATCAAAATAACTGACCGCATCAAAAAATTCTGCTTCCGGCACCAAGTGTTGATCTTGTGTTGGACGCAATAGACTGGTCTTTAAAATGGCCATCACGTTATGATATTGCAGCCGTTCATTGGTTGGCACTAACAAATTAAGCAAGAGTTCCACAAGCGGATGATTCGCCATCTTTTGATCCGCGTCCAAAAAATATGGCAGCTCAAGTTGAGCCATGACTTCAGGGATGTGATCGGTATATGGCGTTAAGTCACGAGCTAAGATCAAAATATCCCGCAAATGCAGCGAGGGGTCAGCTAGTAATAAACGCCGAATGCGCCGCCCGACTTCTTGAATTTCGACAATTGGATTTTCAGCAGCAAAAACGGCAAAGGCCGTTGCCGGTTGTGTTGGCTGATATGGCCGATACTCCCCCACGTGTGTCCAAGCCGTCAATAGCTGGTCATTGGTCGTTTGCAGGGTGCGCTTCTGGACAGGTTGGATCACTTGCGCCATTTGATCCGCTTGTCTTGCCAAATATAGTAATGCTTGGGCCGTTGCCATTGGCTTATAAAATACATCACCCGGTTGTTGTTCCCCTAACTGGTCCGCGTTGCCCAACATACCCAATGTCACTGGATACTGCCAAATCAATTGCTGAACAACTTGTAACTCCGCACTCGTAAAGCCGTTAAAGCCTTCAAAATAAAATGCCACATGACTAAGTGGATCCTGCGCCAACTGCGTTGCTAAAAACGGCAAGATTTCCCGCGCAGTCAGTCGGTCCGAACCCATTTTTTCAGCCAAGGCATCGGCGACAATCGCCAAATCACGTAATTTGGCCGACAATGTCTGCACCAAAAATGTCTGATCATCAGTGGTTTGATTTAAAATCGCCAAAAGATCTTGTGGGGTAATTCGGCTTGCCCGCAATTCAACAAGTTGTGTCACCAGTGCCGCAACAAACCCACGCTTAGCTTGCATGCGTGCAAAAATCGGCAATTGTGCCGCATACTCTCGCAAAATATCAGAGACCAGGATAAATAAGCCCGTCTCTTGAATTAAATCAGGTTGCTGCATCGGCAAATCTTTTAATAGCGCCCACGCTAAACGCGTCAATGAATAGACTTGCAAACGACTTTGAGCATACTGTTCATTGGCTGGATCAAAACCGTTTAACTGGGCAAGCCGTTTTAACACAGCCACTTCACTATCAAATTTAATGTGGTTTGGCACAATGTAATATATTGTTAACGCAGGGTCTTTGGCAAGCTTTGCTTTCGCATCTGCCAATAAGGCCGCCCGAAAATCTGTCTGTGCTTGATTCATATAAATTGTTACAGCCATTGTCGCCTCGTTTCAAGATTCCTGCATCAATCAGGTCAACCAATTCGATGCATGATATATGGCACTTTCATCAAATCTATTTTATCATACAAAAAAGCACGTCAGAACTGACGTGCTTTTTGATTTATCAACGACGATCTTTTAGCCGCTGTTGCATCAAATGCTGGTATCTTGTGTACCAGACATCGACATATCCTTGTGAAAAAGGGCCCGTACCTTCGTTGATCCAGTCAACCAAAATTTTAACATGTGCCTTCAGAATCTTATCGATTTCTGGTGGATAATGCCATTTTTTACTGTGCGCCGCATATTCATCAGCGTCCAATAAATGCTTTTCCCCATCGGGGAAAACTTTGACATCTAAGTCGTAATCAATATACTTCAACGCCTCTTTGTCTAGGACAAAAGGTGACGCCAAATTACAATAATACGACACACCGTTATCACGAATCATGGCTATAATATTAAACCAATACTTTTTGTGAAAATAGACAATTGCGGGTTCACGCGTGACCCAACGCCGCCCGTCATCTTCAGTTACCAAAGTATGGTCATTTAATCCAATAATCGCGTTTTCACTGGTTTTTAAGACCATGGTATCGCGCCAAGTTCGATGCAACGAGCCGTCATGCTTGTAACTTTTGATCGTGATGAAATCACCTTCGCGCGGCCCGCGACTTGACTTATCAAAACTCATGATCGTACCTACTCTTCTAACACCGAATGCTATTTTATTGTACCAAATATCACGAGTAAATGATAGACTCCGCAACGCCTTGTTCTTGGCCTAATCCACATATTCCGCTGGCGCAGCAATTTGAGGCAAAACCTCGTCAATTAACTCAGCCGAAAAGCCCTTAGCGTAAAGTTTGCTTTTTATTTTATATTGGCGCGCTTGCGTGGTTTCATTTCGGTAACGATACGCTAATTTTTCAGCTTGACGTGTCACGTTCGCCCGTTCCGTTTCACCATCATTGGCTAAATTAAGTTGCGCAACAACCGCTTGCGCAATGTCGAAGCTAAACCCTTTTTGGGCTAAGCCTTGCACGATTTTTTGTTGCTTTGCGCGGGATGCTTCTCTTTGATATCGAGCCGCTAACTTATACGCTAATTTTTCACCAATCGCTAACTGATCAGCCACAGTATAGGTAGCTAATGCTTGATCAATGACGCCTTGCGCCACACCAGCTTGTTGTAACGCGATCCCAACGGCAGTTGGCCCCTTAGGCGATAAGCGTTTTTTTGTGGCCACAAAATGGTTGGCATAATTTAAATCATCAACATAACCCAACGTTTTTAAGCGTGTCACAACTTCATCCTGAATGGCGTCTTCAACTGACTTTTCTTTTAACTTCATACGGATTTGATTTTCCGTTCGCAGCGCATGGCCTAAATAATTTAACGCCACGTTAAATGCTTTAGCCACCGCATCGTCGTATTTAATTTGCGCAATTAAGGCATCATCTAACTCACGGCCTTTGGCTAAGCCGTACTTGATTAAGACACTCTCTGCCACCCCAAAAGCAAAGACTTGGTCTAATTCAATACTATAACGACCGGCTTGCTTCTGGGTTGATATTTTCGTGATTTTTTTCATATCACTATTGTACGCAATCCAGATTGGAATTGCTAAAAAGATGCCAAAAAAGCACCAGCAAGTGGGTGGTTTTAGAGGACATGCTCTAAGCCAATTTTTAAGCCATCAAGGGTCATAACCCCTTGTAACGCACGCAAAACACCTGGGACAAACGCTGCCCGACTCGTGGTACTTTGTGTCAAGGTTAACTGTTCATCAAGCCCACCAAAATAGACAGTTTGTTGGGCGATATACCCTGGCAAGCGTAAGGCATGTACTGGCACATCTGCAATCCGTTCTCCGCGGGCAGCATCATCTGACGTTGGCGTAGGTGCTTGCTGTCTTGCAGCGGCAATGCGCTTGGCCGTTAGGACAGCCGTCCCAGACGGGGCATCAATTTTTCTCGCGTCATGTGCTTCAACAACTTCCACATCGGGAAAATAACGCACAGCTAATTCTGACAGCTGCATCAGTAGTACTGCTGATAAGCTAAAGTTAGGAACAATCAGTACCCCGCGTGTTGCCCGGGCTTCTAAATCGGTGATTTGCGCATCGGTCAGCCCAGTCGCACCAATCACCACAGCCATATCGTGTGCGATTGCCCACAGTGCATTTTCATAAACCGTTGCTGGCGTACTGACGTCCAAAAAAATGTCGGCCGTTTGGTCAATTGCTGTCAATTCAGTCCAGACCGGATACGCACTATCATGCGGTCGGCCACTTAGGATCCCAGCAATTTCAAATGTTGAATTTTCAAGGCCTGCTTGAATTGCCAAGCCAAGTTTGCCAAAACCACCGGCAATCATCACACGTGTCATACATTTCCCTCCAATAACTGATTCAATCTCTCGCGTTCGCTTTCAGATAACGGTACTATTGGCAAGCGCGCAACATCTTGTATCAACCCTTGTTCAGCCAGCTTAGCCTTGACAGGCGCTGGCGATGGAAAGGCAAATAAGGCTTGCATTTTTGGGGTCAAGCGGCGTTGCAACACACCGGCATGACGCCAATCTCCTGCCATCATGGCTTCAAAAAGCGCTGCCATGTCATCACCATAAATATGTGAGGCGACAGAAATCGTCCCAGCGCCACCTAAACTAAATGCCGCCAAGGTTTGGGCATCTTCTCCGGTATAAACGGCAAAATCCTCTGCTGTGGTTAATTCCACTTCGGCGCCGATATATTCTGCAGAAGTCGTTTCTTTAATCGCATTAATGTTTGGGTGTTTTGCCAATTGCACAACGCTTGCCACGGTCAGGCCAACCGCCGAACGACCAGGGATATTATATAACATCACCGGTTGTGTTGCGGCATCGGCAATCGCTTGAAAGTGAGCAATCATCCCTGCTTGACTGGGCTTGTTATAGTATGGTGTTACCGCTAAAATAGCATCAATACCCGGAATTGCACTCAATTCACGCGCATTTTCAACTGATTCGGCGGTATTATTCGTCCCGGCATTGGCAATTAACAAGACTTGATCCCCAACATAGTTCGCCACATGCATCGTTAACGCCAGCTTTTCATCATGCGTCAATGTCGGTGACTCCCCAGTCGTCCCAGCAATGACCAAGCCTTGCGTCCCATGAGCAAGTAAATGATCAATCACGCGATCAAGTGCCGGATAATCAATCGCACCAGCGCTTGTAAACGGGGTAACAATTGCGGTGATCAGATGAATATTTTCATACATAACTTTTCCCTCAAATTTTATTGTGTAAACTTCGTATCAACTCACTGTGCCATACGCCACAGGATAAAATCTTTTAACGCCATGAATCCAGGCAACAAGGCTGCCTCGTCAATACGCAATTCTGGACTGTGCAGTGGATGTGTATCATTGACACCAAGCCAAAGCATCACGCCTGGAATGTGCTGTAACAAATAACCAAAATCTTCCCCTGTCATCGCTGGCTTAGCTAGTGTAAAGGCAATCTGATCTGAATTTTGCATAAAGTCGATGACTTGTTGAGCCAGCAAAGCATCGTTTTCAACTGGCAAATAACTGCCACTTTCCAATTCAACTGTCACGTCCAAATCATTGCTGAGCGCCACACCGGCAGCGATTTGACGAATCCGCGCTAGCATGTGTTCAAGCCCAGTTTTCGTCATGCTGCGCACTGTGCCTTCAAAATGAACAGCATCAGGAATGACGTTATTGGCGAAACCACCTTGAATCACCCCAATACTCACCACACCACCTTGGATGGGGTCAACGCCACGTGAGACAACAGTTTGCAATTGTACAATGAGTTCGGCTGCGGCAACAATAGGGTCTTTCACCAGGTGTGGATAGGCCGCATGCCCACCCTGTCCATGTACCGTCACTTTCATTTCGGCCGTACCAGCAAATAATGTGCCAATCCGCGTACTTAATGTCCCAGCTGGCAAGGCAGGCTGATCGTGAATGCCATAGAACTCATCAGGCCGCCATTCGCCAGTAAATAACCCCATGTCGTAGGCTAACTTGCCACCGCTCAAGGCTTCTTCTGCTGGTTGAAAGAATACAATGAGATTGTCCTTTGGCTGATGCGTGCTAAAATAGTGCACTAAACCTAACGCAATACTCATGTGAACGTCATGGCCACAGGCATGCATTTTTCCTGGATGTTTTGACGCAAAGGGTAAGCCTGTTGCTTCCGTGACTGGCAGTGCATCGATATCTGCACGATAGCCAATCGTACGCTTTGGTGCCGACCCTTGAATGCGCACCAAAATGGCCGTGGGCAAATCTGCAACAGTCCGAATCCTCATCGTATCGTTTTGCCAAGCCTTGATTTGTGCTAACAAATAAGCATGTGTTTGGTATTCTTCTAGAGCCAGCTCTGGTATGCCATGCAGTGCCCGACGAAGGGTGCGTAGTTCATCTGCTGTCGTGTCTGATAGATCATGCATCATAAGCCTCGCAAAGCGTCAATTAACGCCGTCTTTTGTTGTGTTTGAGCGTCAATTGTTTTGATGACTTTAGCCGGCACGCCAGCAACAACGGTATTTTCCGGGACATCTTTAGTGACAATAGCCCCGGCCGCAACGACCGCGCCATCGCCAATTTGAACCCCTTCGATCACCACGGCATTGGCCCCCACCAAAACATTGTTGCCCACACGAACAGGTTCTGCGGAAGCAGGTTCAATCACACCCGCCAAAACAGCACCAGCACCAATATGCGCATTTTCACCAACAATAGCCCGGCCGCCAAGCACGGCACCCATATCAATCATCGTGCCTGCACCGATTTCAGCACCAATATTAATCACGGCGCCAAGCATAATCACCGCATTGTCACCAATCGTGACTTGGTCTCGAATAATCGCACCAGGCTCAATACGTGCATTGATCGCTTTCTTATCGAGTAAAGGAACCGCTGAATTACGGGCGTCATTTTCAATGTAAACATTTTCCGCTGGTAAATCTGCAATCAATGGCGCCACATCCGACCAATCACCAACAAGTTGACCAAAAGAAACACCCCCAAATTGCTGAACCGTTGCCGGAATTTCGCCAGATAATACGCCCTTATAAGTCACCTTCACAGGGGTCACTTTCTTTGCATTGGCAATAAAAGCGATTAATTCTTCTGCTGCGTTTTGTGTTGTTGTCATGTCATTTCTTCCTCATTATTGTTCTGTTTGTGGTGCGCTTGCCAATTCATAGTCACGATCTAGCGCGACAAGATCCGCATAGCTTTCCCGTTCAACGACAAGTTGATGGCCCCCATCTTCTACAAAGACAACTGCAGGGCGCGGGTTGCGATTATAATTTGAGGCCATGGCATAACCATAGGCCCCAGTGGCTTGCACTGATAAGATATCACCAGGCTGCGTATGTGGTAACGCTTGTTCCCAAACTAAGACATCGCCTGATTCACAATATTTGCCTGCAACACGCACCACCTCTGTTGTTGGTGCATTGGGATTGTTTGCCAAAACGGCATCGTAATTTGCCTGATAGAGTGCCGGCCGTATATTATCGCCCATCCCACCATCAACTGCTAAATACGTCCGTAAATCTGGAATTTCTTTGCGTGCGCCGATGGTATATAACGTTTGCCCCGCTGGCCCAACAATTGACCGACCTGGTTCAATCCAAATAGCTGGCATCTGCCAACCAAAGGCGTCCGCCTTGGCTTTTAATGTCTGAATAATTGCCGCAGCATACGCACTTTCAGGTAGCGGCGTGTCGTCATTGGTATAGCGGATACCAAACCCACCGCCAACATTAATCACTTCTGGTTCCCAGCCCCAATGATGCGCTGTGTCGGCGAGAAGAGCGGCGTTTTTTTCAAACCCTGTGACATCAAAAATTTGCGACCCAATATGCGCATGCAAGCCACGTAACGTCAAGTTGTTATCGCGCGTTGCCAAGTCAAATGCTCGCTTTGCCTGACCAGTGAGCAAGTCAAAACCAAATTTTGAATCTTGCTGGCCGGTGCTAATAAACTCATGGGTATGGGCAGCAATGCCCGGTGAGATCCGCAGCAAGATGTTTTGTTTAACACCGTGAGCGGCTGTAATCCCGCCGAGCCATTGCAACTCTAGAAAATTATCCACAATAATCGTCCCAACACCCTTTGTCACCGCCAATGTTAGTTCTTCCCAACTCTTATTGTTCCCATTAAAGCTTAAATGCTGAGGGTTAAAGCCAGCAGCGAGTGCAGTATATAACTCCCCGCCAGACACAATATCAGCATGAATGCCTTCCTGCTGTGCAACTTGGTAAATCGCTTTTGTGGAAAAAGCTTTGGAAGCATAACTGACAACGTATGGCACCTGCTCACGTTCAAAAATTGCTTTAAATGCCCGCATTGTTTGTCTAATTTTTGAGACGTCATAGACATACAGCGGCGTCCCATAAGTGTTTGCCAGTGTAATGGCGTCGACGCCATCAATTGTTAAATGTGCTTGTGCATTCGTTGAATAGTTCATATACCCTCTCCAGCTCGGCCGACCGCATCCCTTTGGTTACCTCATTTTCACAACATAAAAAGCCCTTTGTTCGAGACATGGTCACGGACAAAAGGCTGCTAAAAGGTCGCATTTTTGACAGTTTCCATAGCTCACCGTTATTTCTAACGACAGTCTAATAGTTCTTAACCATTAGCCCAACGAACTGACTTTGCAGCATCAGCGCATTTCGGCAATATCCCCTTTAACTTATCCTCCCAATTGCTACAACAATTCAGATAAGCGACTCATGTCAATCGCAACCTCTATGTGAAATTTAATTTTTATGATGTTATTATAATAACTTACGGTTTTTAAAATGTCAAATTTTTAATTTAATATTCAGTGTCAATGAAGGTTAACCCTAAAATTTTGCCATACTTCTGAATCGTCGATTCAGCAAGATTCATTTCAAAAGCTAAATCGATGTAACTCGTCATCCCACCATTAAACAACGCCTGGACTTGCACCAGTCGCTCGTCTTTGCCGATAGCAGCTTCCGTACCCAGTGCTTGCACGCCATGGCCAACGAGTGCTTGGCTAACTTCATTTTTTGGTTGCCGTTCACGTTGTTGGCGGTCGCGATAAGCTTGTGCCGCAGCCTTCACATCTAATTGTTCAATGGTGACATCCGTCGCCAAGTCATGTACTTTCTTAAATTGGTAATTCACTTTGTTACCTCACAATTTCGCACGATCCAATACCGCTTGTCCGTCCACTGGGGCCAAAACACCATTTTCATAGACAGTGGTGAGTAAATCTTCCCCTGGTTCACTTTGGGCGACCGTGACCAACTGGCCCGCACGCTTAATAACTTTCAGTAGACCAGCTTTTGACGCCTTAGAGGCATCTGTCTTTGGTACTTTTTGAATATTGATTGTCTGACCATTAGCCAGCTCAGCGTAAGCCGCTTTAATGGCAAAGCGTTCTGTGTCACGTGTAAATCCCTCTTGTAGCAACCCACCACCAGAACCGACTACCAAATTATCGGCCGACCAGCCAACAGCAAGTAAGGCTTCGTACAAGGCAACAATGGTGTCTGCTTTCATCCCATCGCCTTGAATGATGCCAACTTGATGTTGTAAGACACGATAGCCTTGGGCATTTTGCGTTGTCCCAAAAATGTCGGCCAGCAATGCCAAAACTTCTAAATCAATCGTTTGCGGATCACCAGAATCTGGCCGCAGGACAATGCGCCCAGACCGGGCCATAATGCGTGCTTTAATTGCTGGTGATCCTATCACATTTTTAACGAAGTTAATCGCATCATATGAATCAATCACAATGGACAAAATCGCATCATCTGGGGCACGGTCAAGTTGTGCATTCACATAATCGAATTCCCCAGATCCTGGACCATAAGCTGTGGCCACTGAATGTTCTGTCGCCCAAACTGACAACGCACGTCCAGGTACGCCATAGACCGACTCAAAATAGGCTGAGGCGGCGAGATTATCTGACCCTTGAAAATGCAGCAAGTGCGCTGCCCCACCCCGCTTGGCCGTTTCCAAAGAAGTTGCGCCGCGCAAACCAAAATCATTCACCGCAACTGTCAAATTGGCAAGTGTCCCTGATTTTTCAAATAAGGGCGCCAATCTTTGACGGATACCCATGGAATTCGTTGCAATCGTTGTCGGATACCAAACGTGCATCAACACATCTTCTAAAACATTTAAACTGGTGGCAAACCAGTCAGCAGTGGATTCAATCGTAAAAAGTGCGTTGCCTGTCGGCACTGTCATACCTTCTGGTAAAGCTTTAATTTTCACGGGGAAATAGCCTAAATCACGTACTTTTTCCCAGACTTCACGGTTAAAATAAGCGGTCGTGTTAAACGTGAGCTCACTGACACGGGCCGCCGCATCAATCATGTCATCTGTAATGGGCTGTGTAAAATAAGCCTGCAAAATCATTTGCAGGCCAAACCAACTCACCTGTTCATTTTGTCCGCCAACGCGGGCCTCGCCATAAGAATAGAGCTTCGTCAACTGCGTTTGATACTGTAAGTGATGGGTCAACTTATAAGCATCCGTTGCCAAAATGAGGTTTTCAGTCATTATTTTATCTCCGGTAGATCCGTCGCAATGAGTTCTCGTGTGACATCACGATAAGTTTCGCCAGCCAACCGCAACAGGCGCCAATCATAGACTTTATCATCATCGAATTCATCAATATAAGGTTCAAATTCGCCTTCAGTTTGCAAGATCAGATAGCCTGCAAAAGCCGCGACAAACTCCGAATCGGATGTAACCAATCGTGTTAACTGGCCATTGTGGAAAAAACCAACCGCGAGTTTATCACCTTGCCACTGGCCTTCAAAGGCCCACTTCAACGTAATCCAATCTGAAGTGGTCAGCCCTAGGTTTAACAAATAGTCCAGTGATAAACGAATATGGATCGGGTGTGGCTGCGTTTGCGTCTCAATGCCTTGTGCATCAAGTTGACTTGAAAAAATACCCACCAACGCTTCCAGTTCAGCAATTGTTGGGACACGCACATCGTCTTGCCAGGCTTGCACGTCTGCCAGTGTCACATCCAAGGCATCGGCAATTTCTTGGGTCGTAATATGGGTTAATTGTTGTAATTTCTCTAGATTATTCATAGTTTCATTATACTAAAAAAGCTACCTCACGGTAGCTTTACTTTTCGTTTGCTTCAATTTTTTTAGCGCGTCGATTAATCATCGCCGACCGGACAATACCAATGATTGATGGCAAGATCGTCACGAAGGCAATGCCGATAATAATGATTGAAAAATGGGCTTTGACAAAAGGAATGTTTCCAAACATATATCCTGCCCCAGTGGCAATTAAACTCCAAGAAAATGCCGCAATCACTGCATTTTTGAAGAATGTGCTAAATGGGAACTGGCTAATACCTGCAACAAATGGCACAAACGTGCGGATAATTGGCATGTAACGGCCAAAAATAATCGCCATTGCCCCACGCTTTTCAAAGAAGCCTTCGGCTTCGCGAATATGTTGCGCCTTGATAAAACGGCCGATAAAAGGATGTTGCACCAACTTATAGCCACCTGTTCGACCAATCCAGAAGTTCAAAGTGTCACCGGCTAGTGCTGCAACGAAGAATAGGATCATAAATACCCAATGGTTTAACCCAGCAGCTAAACCAGCCGGCGTCGCCGCAACGGCACCAGCTGCAAAAAGGAGCGAATCACCAGGCAAAAACGGCATAATCACCACACCCGTTTCAATAAAAATAATGGCGAATAAAATCAAATAAGTCCAAGGTCCAAATTGAGTCACCAAGGAAGCAATATGGGCGTCAATATGGAGGATGAAATCAATTAGAAACATGTCTCGGTTTGGCCTTAAACAACAATTTTTGTTTAAGCCGTTTCTCCTATTTTTATTTTCAGAATAAAATAAGTGTACCATAAAAAATTAATTCAACGTTAAATGGATGATTGACACTGCGTTGTGTTGTCAATTCTAAGCAAAGTACGGTAAGATAATACTAACCACGTGAACCATTTTTGAGGTCAAAACCTCGTCACGTCACCGTGGGTCCAGTGCATTTCAATGACATTCCAAGGAGAAAACACCATGAACGAAGCAAAGCTCATTCAAGATCTTGAAGAAATCAATCGCAACGTCGACAACAGCAAAAAGTTACCAGGTGCCAAAAATGTGTACCTCGCTGCTGGTTGGTTCTCTGATAAGCAAGAAGAGCTCTTAAAGGATGCTTTCATTAAGCTCAGCGCCAACCCTTCAATTGCCCACATTCACGTCCCCCTTTTGCACCAATATGGTGGTATGGCATTAGGCGAATCGAATAACGAACCTGGTTTTGAATGGGGGGCGATGACCTATAAAGCCGATATCAAAGCCATTGATAATTCTGATATTACCGTGGCAGTCTTTGAAGCTGAAGACCCAGATAGTGGTACAGCCATGGAATTAGGTTACTCAGTCGCTTCTAACACACCTGTTGTCTCAGTTTTTGACGGGAACCTTGATGAACACCCCATTAACCTCATGCTTTCCTTTGGGACTGATGCACATGTCACATCAACTGCTGAATTAGCTGATTATGATTTCTTTGACATCACGCCCAACCGTTACATGGGGAAGTTAATCTAATTTAAGATGTCAAGTACAAACACTTGACACGACTTTTGAAAAACCTATTGACAAAAGGCTTAAATTTCGATAAACTTGACTAGTTGATAAATTGAAACGAAAGGAGGTGCCCTTATGGCTACCCCATCAAACAAGAACTCTAAGTCTCACAAGCGTAACCGCCGCGGACACATCGGTTTGAATGTTCCTAACATTTTGTTGGATCAAGCAACTGGTGAATACCGTGTTGCTCACCGTGTTTCACCTTCTGGTGTATACAACGGCAAGCAAGTTGCTGAAAAGAAGTAATTTCACAAGTTAACCCATACCGCTTGGTGTGGGTTTTTTGTTGCACTTGATGTCAGCTACTTGACACAAAAAACAAACATATTGCGATTATGTGGTAAAATAATATCATGACAATTACAATTAGAGAAGCAGCGGTTGACTCTGTCGAAGCCGCCAAACTGATGCGCCGCAAAGGCGCCAACCGGATTGAATTAAATGCCCACCTTGAAGTCGGCGGGTTAACACCAGATACACGTACAATTATCGATACACTCATCGCCATTGATGATGTTCCTGTCGTCGTCATGATACGCCCACGCCCTGGGGATTATGCCTATAGCGACGCTGAACTCCAACAAATGCAAGATAGTATCCATCAAATTGCTGATGTTGGTGGCCAATATGTCACTTTTGGTGTCGTGCGTGACCAACAATTAGACCGCCAAGCTATGGCAGATCTCATCGATTTAGCCGCCTCTCGTGAGTTAGAAGTCGTGATGCATATGGCTTTTGATGAAATCGATGTATCTGCGCAACCAGCTGCCATGCACTGGTTAGCTGAGCACCGTGTGAAGCGCATCTTGATGCATGGCGGGCCGCTCACAACCCCAATTATCTCCGCTTTACCCACTATTCAAGCGCTCGTCAATACCGCACCGGCAGACTTGACCATTCTCCCGGGTGGTGGCATTACCTCGGAAAATGCCCAATACATCGCCGATTCATTAGGGGTGACTGAAGTTCACGGGTCAAAAATCGTTTGAAAATACATGCCATTTGGTCACTTGAACATGCGTTAAGTGACCTTTTTATATCAAAATAACTCAGCATTTTGTCAATCACAGAATTGAGGGAGAACCAATGCCGTTAGATGGACTTTTTACACATGCGTTAGTGCATGAATTTAATACATTACTCACTGGTGGTCGAATCACTAAAGTTCACCAACCTTACCCAAATGAAATCATTTTGGTCGTGCGCAACAACGGGGCTAATTATCCATTACTCTTAAGTGCCCACCCGACGTATGCGCGCGCACAAATTACCCATATTCCCTACGAAAATCCTCGCACGGCACCCAACTTTGTCATGTTTTTGCGCCGTTATTTAGAAGGGGCCAAACTCCAAAAAATTGAACAAGTCGCCAACGACCGAATCATAAATTTTTATGTGAACTCACGCAATGAATTAGGCGATATCGAGCCGATTCGCTTGACCTTGGAAATGATGGGCCGGCACTCTAACCTCTTTTTGGTTCGTGAGACCGATGCGCGCATTTTAGAGTTAATTAAACATGTGCCTGCCGATCAAAACCGCGTCCGCTCCTTGATGCCTGGTGCGACATATCAGATGCCGCCAGCACAAGATCGTCAAAACCCATTCACGATTGGTTTTGCCAATTTGGCGCCGATGATTTTAGACCAACCCACAAGTGATTGGCCACAAATAATCCAATCAACGTATCAAGGCTTTAGTCGTGATGCAGCACAGGCATTGGCCGCCGCGATTCAAGCGCCTGGCGACCCGCTGCAACACGCAAGTGACTGGTTGGCCCATTTTGATGCACCCACACCGACGCTTTTTACCAGTGATAAGGGCGCATTGAGCTATGCTGCCTTTGCTTGGCAACAACCCGCTGCCACCACCAGTCACTTCGACACATTAGGCGACATGCTGGATGCCTATTATATCGGCAAAGCTGAACGCGAACGCGTCAACCAACAAGCTGGCTCGCTGGTCCGCGTCGTGAAAAACGAGCTCAAAAAGAATGTAGCTAAACGTCAGAAGTTATTAGCCACCTTAAGCGATGCAGAAAATGCCGACGCCTTAAAAGTGATGGGTGATTTACTCATTACTTACCCTCATCTGGTTGAGAAAGGCATGACATCTGTCGCCATTGAAAACTATTACGATAACAACAACTTATTAACCATTCCTTTGGACCCTAAATTAAATGGGTTAAAGAATGCGGAAAAATACTTCAACAAATATCGAAAACTACGCACTGCCGTGGCTTACGTCAATGAGCAAATGGCGCTAACCGACGCCGAAATTGATTATTTTAACAATATTGTCGCTCAACTTGATGTGGCTTCGCCCAAAGATGTCGAAGACATCCGCTTAGAACTAACCACTGGCGGTTACCTGCGCGCCAATAAAAAGAATAAACAAAAGCCCAAAGTTTCCCAACCAGATCGGTTCACAAGTAGCGATGGCACCTTAATTGAAGTCGGTAAAAATAACTTACAAAATGAGCGACTATCCTTGAAACAAGCGGATCGGCGCGATATTTGGTTACATGTGCAAAAAATTCCTGGCTCGCATGTGGTGATTCACGATGCTCAGCCGTCGGATACAACGCTGATTGAAGCGGCAAAACTGGCCGCCTATTTCAGTAAAGCACGGGATTCTGCCAATGTGCCTGTAGATTATTTACCAGCTGGCAAACTTCGCAAGCCAAACGGTGCCAAGCCTGGATTTGTGATATTTGAAGGCCAACAAACATTATTCGTCACGCCTGATCCTAACCTCATCACCACCCTTAAAACATCTTAACCATCAAAAAAGACGCCAACAAATGGCGTCTTTTTTTGTCATCATTTCATTTGTGGTTTTGTGGCTTGGATAAAGATAAACGGTGCCTGTGTGCGTTCATTGCCCCACTCACGTTCACCGTATTGTTGGTCTAATGCCTGACGTTGAGCAGCAGACAATTGTGCAATAGTCGGAAAAGCCAACGTCACCGAATCAAACCCAGCTTGGACGAGATTAGTTTCATACATCGCCACCGGCCAATGAAAATCGTGTAATATGAGATCCTCAGTGGTATTCAAATGTAGCCACTCAATCCGTGGGGCGCCATAGCCATAAGTTTTGTCGGTTTCACCATTTTGAAACGTTGAAAACGGTATCCCAGTTGCCTTTGGATTGGTGTCTAAAATCATAAATTGCCCCCCTGGTTTGAGCACCCGAAAAATCTCACGCATCATATCTTGTATGCGACGCTCTGACCCATTGTTAATCATCACATAACACGCTATGGCACTGTCAATGCTGTCATCTGCCAGCCAAGTTAAACGATTGTCATGCACAACATCATAAACAATATTGGCTTCAGATCGTTCTAATTTGGCAATATCAATCATTTGTTGCGACGCATCAACGGCAATAATTTGTGCATCCGTGTGTTGCGCTAAGCGTTGGGCAACTTTCCCCGGTCCGCAGCCATAGTCTAAAATTGTTTGCGCTGGCTGGGCTGCAAAATAGTCAAAAATGCGCTGGTACCCTAAGGCTTGTTCTAACACATCGTTATACTGATTAAACTGATTGGCAATTTTTTCTTGTGTAAAAATATTTGTCATTCACACTGCTCCCCTGCAATGATTTGTCGTGGCCATTTTTGTGCAAACATGTTGCGATATATTGGCCAAAGGTGTGATAAAAGTGCTTGATCAATGGGACGCTGATAAGCAATCATTTGATACAAACTCAGCAAAGCCACGACTTGTTGCCAATATGGCGGTAAGCCGGTTGCTAGAATGGCTGCCCAATCCATTTGCCCACGATCTTCACGTAATCTGGCTTCGAGTTGCATCACTTGCTTTAACATTGGCCAATTATTTCCTGAGGGCATCGCTGGAAACGTTGGCGCGGTTAAACTTTGGTCCGCCAAAACATGGGTTGCCCAAGTGGCGTCTGGTTCATAAAGATGTAACGTGCCCACTTGATGGAAATAGCTACCAACGGGTAACCCAAGTTCATGAGCCATCATTTCTTGTATCATGGTAAAAGAAAAAATATCACTCACCATCCCCCGAAAGACATCATTGGCGCGCATATAGGCAACCAAATGCAATTGCCCCTCACGAATCAAAAATTGCAAGCCCAACGTGCACGATACATCGCAATTATCAGCGATTCCTAATTCTGGGGCGGCAAATATTTGCAGCACAGCACGCTTTGAATCTGGGTCTTGTCGCAAAGTGGCCACGACGTTTTCCCATTGATTCACGCCCGCTTGGCCAAAATGGAATAATTTTTCCCCATAAGCCGTCCCCGTTAAAGTTGTCCCATCCATGGAATAATCTGGCATGCGCTTGTTGTAATATTGCATCATCGCTAAGTCATTGCGACCAGATAAATACCATAAAGCTTCGGCAAAGTTAAACACAATATTGCTTTTTCTCACTGATGAATACACACCGCGCTGGATTGGCTGGCGAATCATAAAGTTCATCCCTAATTTTTCCCGACTCGCATACCCCCGTGGCGCATTGTGAAAATCAGGTTCATGAACGACGATGGCCAGCATCGCCTGATAGGCCTGATCAAACGTGTCAAATGTACGCATCAGTCCCTACCAATTCACGCTGATTCTGCCACTGTAACAACCAGTTGGACACCACTGCTAAACACGAGGCCGCGTCATGATACGTCAGATAGGTCACGTCGCCCACCATTTTCAAGCCTTGTACCAAATAGGCATAGGTGGCTTCAGCCTCCAATAAGAGCACAATGGGTTTGCCCATGGCCGAAGCCCAGCCTAATTCAATGTGCGTGCCTGGTGAGGCCGGTTGACCGGGAAAAGCCAACAAGACATCACAAGCCGCAATGGCCTGGAAATCTGCCTGGGTACAGTCATCTGGGGTCATCATCGCCTGCCCCCAAGCTTCTCGGCGATGAGCATTATCCACAACCAGCCCATTTTTCTCAAGCAGCGTCATGACCTGAGTCAATAATGCTTGATCAGCTGTTTGCATTGTTTGCGACTGATCAAGTAGCTGCTTAAACGGGGCAGCTAAAAACACACGTTTTGTCAAAATCATCCTCCTGTTTTCTTAAACACTAAAAAAACATCTTTACGCACAAATTCGGTAAACACGTTCAACGACAGTATGATTTTTGACGGCCTCAAAAAAATGGTATCATTCATACTTTCCTACGCTGTTTACACAGATCAGGTTCAAAGGGTTCAAAGACTAACACTTCTCTCTCAGCTTTTTGTAAAGCACCCCTAGCATGTTGCATTGTTATCAACTCATAACAGGTTTGATTTTACCACGCTCACTTAAAAAATTGCAAATCGTATATTTTTTTGTCATCGTCAAGTACACGTCAATCCCAGTCACCATGCTTTCTTTGATCGAAAAAAGGACGCCAAAATAAATATTGGTTCGGTCCAATTTTACATTTGGTCTTGACTTTTAAAATTAGAACGCTTACGCTTAGGGGGTAAAAACGATGGCTTGACGACAACTTCACAAGTTGGTCGCATCCATGGCGATACAACAAGTCTTGTCCCGATACTTTGCAAAGTAATTTCGACGTCTGACCTTAATTTTTACACGACCAAAGCCTATCGCATCGACAGGCAGCGTTTTAAAATCGGAGGACCGAACAAACATGCTTACTGATTCAACTGAATATCTCAACAATTTGGATGCTTATTGGCGTGCCGCTAATTACCTCTCTGTTGGGCAGCTCTATCTTCTTGAAAATCCATTGCTACACGACAAGCTCGTTGCAGAGCAAGTCAAAATTCATCCCATTGGCCACTGGGGAACGATTCCTAGCCAAAACTTTATTTATGCTCATTTAAATCGCGCAATTAATAAATTTGATTTGGATATGTTTTTTGTTGAAGGGCCAGGACATGGCGGCCAAGTCATGATTTCTAACGCCTATCTTGATGGCAGTTACACTGAGGCTTTCCCTGAAATTACCCAAGATATTTCAGGCATGCAAAAAATGTTTAAGCGCTTTTCATTTCCTGGTGGTGTCGCATCCCACGCCGACCCAAAGGTACCAGGTTCCATCCATGAAGGTGGCGCCTTAGGCTACTCGATTCTGCATGGTGCCGGTGCGGTCTTAGACAACCCTAACTTGGTGGCCGCCGTTGTCGTTGGTGATGGTGAAGCTGAAACAGCGCCATTGGCGACCTCTTGGCATGTCAATAAGTTTTTAAATCCTAAAAATGATGGCACTGTACTGCCAATTTTGAACCTCAACGGCTTCAAAATTGCCAATCCAACCGTTTTGTCTCGAGAGTCTGATGACACCTTGACCGATTACTTCACTAGTCTTGGTTGGAAGCCTTACTTTGTCAGCTCATTTGATAAGCCAATCATGCAAGTCCATCAAGAAATGGCCGATACCATGGACCAGGTCTTTGAAGAAATTAAAACGTTACGCCAGCAAGCAGCTGCAACGGATCAAGCCGAGATGACGCGCCCACTGTGGCCAATGATTGTACTCCGTTCACCAAAAGGCTGGACTGGGCCAAAGTTCTGGGAGGGGCAACCGATTGAAAATTCATTCCGTGCTCATCAGATTCCAATTCCAGCCGACCAAAATCACCCAGAATATTTGCCTGATTTGCTAGACTGGTTGCAATCCTATCGCCCGGAAGAATTGTTTGATCAAGATGGGCATCTCACTGAAACTGTTCGCGCAGTATTGCCGCGTCCAGAGCGTCGGATGGCCAATAATCTCGTTACTAATGCCGGCGTGATTCAACCACTCAATCTGCCCGCATTAACAAACTATTTGGTCACAGACACCGCACCAGGTCAACGTCGGGCCCAAGATGCCATTCACCTTGGCGGCTTTATCCGCGACGTCATTAAGCTAAACCCAACAAACTTTAGAGGTTTTGGCCCTGATGAAACCGCCTCAAATCGTTTCCAAGATGTTTTTGAAACGACCAACCGGCAGTGGCTCTTGCCAATTAAGACCCCAAATGATCAATTTATGGCGCCAGAAGGCCGCATCATTGATTCGATGCTGTCAGAACACTATGATGAAGGGATGCTTGAGGCGTATACCTTAACTGGCCGACATGGCTTCTTTGCAAGTTATGAAGTCTTCATCCGTGAAGTTGACGATATGATCGTCCAACACTTTAAGTGGTTGAACCATTCCCATGAAGTGACTTGGCGTAAAGATGTGCCCGCACTCAATATTATTGCGGATTCAACGGTCTTCCAACAAGATCACAATGGCTATTCACACCAAGATCCCGGTGTGACAACCATGCTGTATGAAAAGCAACCCGAATTCATTCGGGAATTCTTCCCAGCCGATGCCAACAGTCTCGTGGCTACTTTCAATCACGCGTTGCAAACTACCCAACAAATCAATTACATCGTAGCCAGCAAGCACCCACGCCTCCAATGGTTCACACCACTGGAAGCCCAACAACTGGTGACACAAGGCTTGCGGATAATTGATTGGGCAAGTACAGATCATGGAGAACAACCTGATTTAGTCATTGCTTCAGCTGGCTCAGAACCAACCACCGAGAGCTTAGCAGCCATTGAAATTCTACACCGCCACATCCCAACGTTAAAAATTCGTTATGTTAACGTGTTAGATCTCTTTAAGTTGCGAGCAGATGTATCTGATGGGTTAAGCGATGAAGCATTTGATGCCATCTTTACCGTTGATGCGCCAATCTTGTTTGCCTTCCACGGCTATGAACCAATGATTGAATCAATCTTCTTCAAGCGTCATAATCATCACTTGATTGTGCATGGCTATCGTGAATTTGGAGACATCACCACCCCATTTGATATGCGGGTCTTGAATCAACTCGATCGCTTCAATCTTGTCAAAGATGCGATTAAGATGATGCCTGGTGATTTTGCCGTCGCACACGCAGATCTTGTGCAGAAAATGACGGATAAGCTTGCCGAACACGTCGCTTACACACGTGAAAAAGGCACTGACCTGCCTGAAGTTGAAAACTGGCAGTGGGCTGGTTTACAATAATTAAAAAAACACCAATTCAACTGTGAATTGGTGTTTTTCAGTGTTAATTTATTGGGGTCGGGAGGAAAAGATGCCCCAAAGTTGCGGCCATAACCGCCTTAATCGTATGTAGACGATTTTCTGCTTGATCAAATTGTTTCGCATAAGATGCGTGGAACACCGCATCGGTAATTTCCATTTCGGATAAACCATACGTGGCATAGATTTTCTTGGCCATTGTTGTGTTGAGGTCATGGAAGGCAGGTAAATCATGCATGACAATGACATCTGCATTGCCTGTCAATGAGACGACTGCTTGATTTAATTGGTAAGGCGCCAGTTGTTTAATCCGTGCTGCAAATTCTGACTCTTCCCCCATGGAAGCCCAGACGTCGGTATATAATACATCAGCCCCAGTCACCCCAGCCGCGAGATCGTCGGTAATCAGCAACTTAGCCCCTGATGCTTGCGCCTTATCATTGGCAAGTGCTTGAATTTCGGCTGCTGGTTGTAGGGATTTTGGCGACACAATACGCACATTCACCCCTAAAATAGCCCCCGTTACTAGCAGCGAATTGGCAACATTATTACGGCCATCCCCAAGATAGGCCAAGGTAACGCCTGTCAAATGACCAAAATTCTCTTGAATCGTCAAAAAGTCAGCCAACATCTGTGTGGGGTGCCAAGCATCTGTCAAACCATTCCAAACTGGAATGCCAGAAAACTGCGCTAACGCTTCAACCACCGTTTGTGATGCCCCACGATACTCAATCCCATCATACATCCGGCCAAAAACTTTGGCCGTATCTTCCAATGACTCCTTCTTGCCAAATTGGATATCTTGCGCACCTAAAAACTCCGCATGTGCCCCCAAATCATTGGCGGCCACGGTAAAACTCGAACGTGTTCGGGTCGACGTTTTTTCAAACAAGAGCGCAATATTTTTCCCTTGTAAATAGGGATGTGGGATATGGTTTTGCTTCAAATATTTAAAATGCGCGGCCAGCTGAATGAGTGTTTCCAATTCGGCTTTAGAAAAGTCGCATTCTTTTAAAAATGATTGACCTTGAAAATGTGAGTTCATATGCGGGCCTCCAGCATTGCTTGATGTCGGGCAATTTCTTTTTTGACATTGGCGACCGCCGTGCCACCTAAGGATGTTCGGCGATTAACCGCTGTTTCCGATTGTAAAACGTGATAGATATCATCTTCAATTTGCGGTGCAGCTGCCTGTAAAAC
Organism: Leuconostoc holzapfelii; assembly: GCF_012396485.1. Classification (GTDB taxonomy): domain Bacteria; phylum Bacillota; class Bacilli; order Lactobacillales; family Lactobacillaceae; genus Leuconostoc; species Leuconostoc holzapfelii. The sequence goes on along the minus strand of NZ_JAAXPO010000003.1, from coordinate 171,187 downwards.
GCTCAGCGGCATTGCCTGCAGTGGTGTTTTGGTTTGAATACCTTGCAACACCAGCTGGCCAACAATGGCGTGAGCTTGACGGAATGGTACCCCTTTTGTAGCCAAATAATCCGCCAACTCGGTGGCATTTGAAAAGTCGTCTTGGGTGCTAGCCACCATGCGCTCTTCGTGAACCGTTAAGCCACTTAGCATCCCCGCAAAAATTTTAGTTGATGCCATTACGGTATCCATCACGTCAAAGACTTGGGCTTTATCTTCTTGCATGTCTTTATTGTAAGCCAACGGCAACGCCTTCATCGTGGTGAGCAATCCCATTAAAGCGCCATAAGTACGCCCTGTCTTGCCACGAACCAATTCAGCAAAATCCGCGTTCTTCTTTTGGGGCATAATGGAGGAGCCAGTTGAAAAATCATCAGAAAGTTCAATATAATTAAACTCATAAGTTGACCAAAGAATTAACTCTTCTGCCATCCGCGAGAGGTGCATCATGAGCAGTGAGGCGTTTGCTAAAAATTCGACGGCAAAATCACGGTCTGAAACCGCATCTAACGAATTATGATAAATCGCGGAAAAACCCAATTCGTCGGCAACATACGCCCGATCAATAGGAAAGGTTGTCCCAGCCAAAGCTGCGGCACCAAGTGGGAGGATATCGGTGTGTTTTTGATTGAATTCAAAACGTTCATAATCACGTTGGAACATGTCAAAATACGCCAGCAAGTAATGACCATACGTAATGGGTTGGGCATGCTGTAAATGCGTGTAACCTGACATGATGGTGTCGGCGTGGCTGTTGGCTAAATTTAGTAAGGTCTGTTGCAGCTCAGTTAAGGCAGCTAAAACATGAGGTAAGCGATGTTTAACCCATAAATGAAAATCTGTGGCAACCTGATCATTACGCGAACGTGCCGTATGCAACTTACCGGCCACCGGACCAATTTTTGCGGTCAACTGCGCTTCAATATTCATATGAATATCTTCATGCTGCACATCAAATACCAACGTCCCTTCAGCTGCTTCAGCTTGTAGCGCCATGAGCCCTGTCACGATTTGGTCAGCTTCTGCGGGCGTGATAATCCCTTGCTTCCCTAACATTTTTGCATGCGCAATTGAGCCTTCAATATCTTCTGCCGCCATTTGTTGGTCAAAATGAATCGAGGCGCCAAAGGCATCTACCCACTCTGCTGCATTTTCGGTGAAGCGACCACCCCAAAGCTTTGTTGTCATATCTGTTTGTTGATGCTTGGTTGAAACCACGCATCGTTCCTTTCCCAAGTCTATGTCCGGTGGCCAAACCACACGATTTTAAACTTCAACCTGTTTTGTCGTTTTTTGGCTATGCACATGGTTAACTTGTTCGTAAACCGTGTTGCTTAGCGTCCACAACTTAATAAAGCCAACCGCGGCTTCTTGATCAAATGATGAGGCACTCGTATAAGTGGCTAAATCCTCATCATAAAGCGAATTCGACGCTGATTGGCGCGCAACCGCCACGGCATTTCCCTTAAATAACTTCATCTTCACAACACCATTAACGTTTTCCTGCGTTGCATCAATGAAAGCCATAAGACTATCAAATAATGGTGACACCCACTTGGCTTCATAAACCAAATTAGCCAACTGTTGTTCAATCACTGGTTTGAAATGTGCCACGTCTCGTTCTAACGTCAAATCTTCCAAATCCTTATGCGCTGTCATCAACACAGCCGCTGCCGGTGCCTCATAAATTTCACGCGACTTAATCCCAACCAAACGGTTTTCAATATGATCAATTCGGCCAATCCCATGCGCCCCGGCCAATTCATTGAGCTTAATAATCAAGTCAGCTAATGGCAACGACTCACCATCAAGTGCTACCGGCACCCCTTTGGCAAAGGTCACATCAACAAATACCGGCGTATCCGGCGTCTTTTCAATAGCATTTGTCAATTCATAGGCATCTTCTGGTGCTTGGTGCCAAGGATTTTCTAGAATGCCTGCTTCATTGGCACGCCCCCACAGATTTTCATCAATGGAATATGGGGAGTCAAGATCAATTGGCACTGGCACATCATGCGCATGGGCATAGGCAATTTCTTCTTCACGCGACCACTGAAAATCACGAATCGGTGCTTCAATTTTCATATCTGGATCCAGCGCATGGATCGCCGCTTCAAAACGAACTTGGTCATTCCCATGACCAGTAGAACCGTGCGCAATGGCCACTGCATCGTTCTCATGGGCGATATCAACTAATTTTTTAATAATCAAAGGACGTGATAGCGCTGATACCAAAGGATATTCGCCTTCATAGAGCATATTGGCTTTAATGACTGGTGCCACATAATCTGTTGCAAACTCTGCCTGCGCATCAATCACGATAGATTGGCTGGCACCGACCTTTAATGCTTTGGCTTGAATCATCGCCATATCCTTGCCATGTTGCCCAACATTTAAGACAACGGCAATGACATCGTACCCTTTTTCCTTCAACCAAGGAATGGCGACTGACGTATCAAGCCCCCCTGAATAAGCTAAAACCAATGTTTCTGTCATGAATTTATCCTCCGCGTTTTGCTATGCATTTATATTACCGCCAACTGATTATTTATTCAATCACTTTTTGACTATATACAGTTTAAAACTGTATATAGTCATTATTTATGTATTTTATTGCACAAAAAAACAGGTTATACAACCTGTTTCACATATTTATTCTGACATTTGTGCTGTGATAGCGTCATGCACACGAGAAATTTCAGCGGGGCTCATCACTTCAACATCCCCAAGTGACCCCATGTACTGGGTCGTCCCGTGCAATTGGTCTTGCTTCACGTTGCCAAAGGCACCACGATAGCTCATTGCCAGGTTTTGCATGGAATGCGTCGATAAGTCTGTTTGGACGTTGTTTGATACGGTATTTAATAACGTATCATTAAACAATGTGCCCACATTCGTTGCCTTCTTCAAGACTGCGCGAATAATTAATTGTTGGCGCATTTGACGGCCGTAGTCGCCATTTGGATCTTCGTGTCGCATCCGTGAGAAGGCCAAGGCCTCATTGCCATCCATATGATAAGTTTGACCCGCAGTAAAGCTGTATTGCTTAGCTGAGTCTGCTTGTGTGTCATCACCTTCAGTAGTGAACGTCAATGGTGAGGCCACATCGACGCCGCCAACGGCATCCACCATTTTAACAAGGCCACCCATGTTGACTAAGATATACCCACCATTAATTTTAATGTTGAGCAAATTTTCAACCGCTGCCATAGCAGAGCCAGCGCTACCATAGGCATATGCCGCATTAATCTTCATTTGCTGCCCATCAACCGTCACCAAAGTGTCACGTGCCACAGACGTCATCGTGGTCGTTTTAGTCTTTGGGTTGATGGTCATGACAATCATGGTATCGGTACGGCCCTTGTAATCACGCCCCAAATCACCAGTATCTGTCCCCAGCAAGAGGTATGAAACGGGCTTTTTGGCATCCGTCAATTGATCAGACTTTTTGGTCATTTGCGACGGTGCTTGCATTTTAGATACGGTCCGGTTCATTTTATAATAGGCTAAAGCCCCAAAGGCCACGCCCGACACGAGCAATAATAAAATGATCGTTAACAGGATGCGTCGCACCCAGTGTACTTTTTTTGGTTGCTTACCAGCACCTTTAGAACTTTGGTGTAACTCACTTCGTGATGGCATGTTTTATCTCCTCGCCTCATTTATCAAAAGTATACACAATCATGCATCAGACGACAAGTCTAACTGCCACTCAATTGTGAAATGAACAGTTGTGCCACATTAAAATAGATTAACACGGAGGTCAAGTCAGATAATGTTGTAATAAATGGCCCACTTGCAACCGCTGGATCAAAGCCAATTTTATGAATGACCAACGGAATCAGGTAACCGGCTAAATTGGCCACCAAAATGGCCATCATCATCGCAATGCCGACCGCAAACCCCAGAATCAAATTATGTTTCCAAATGGTCACAATCACAAATACTGAAGCACCTGTTGCAAGGCCGACCAGCAAACCAGCCAAAACTTCACTTAAAAAGTCCTGCCAACCACTGTGTTCACTACCTACGGCAATGCGTCGCACAGCCAAGGCCAGTGACTGGGTCCCTGCATTCCCAGCTGTCCCAGTAATCAACGAGATAAAAGCAGCCAAAATTGCGGCTTGCTTGACCAATTCATCAAATGAACCAATCACGGTGGCCGTGGCCATACCTAAAAGTAACAAAGCAATGAGCCACGGAATGCGCTTAATGGCCGAATGCCAAGGCGAATCATTAATTTGACTGACGTTAACCGCAGCCAAACCAGAATAGTCTTCAACGGCCTCTTCATCAATAACATCCACGATATCATCCACTGTGATAACCCCCAGTAGATGCTGATCGTCGTCTGTGACAGGGATTGACAAGAAATTATAATCAGCCACGATTTGCGCAACTTGTTCTTGATCATCCCCTGCCGACACGCTGATGATACGGTCGTTGGTAATCTCTGAGACTGGCAAATTGTCTGGATGCGTCAGCAAATCACGCAACGAAATGACCCCAACCAACAGCCCTTGTCGGTCCAAAACGTACACATAACTGATTGACTCAGCTTCTAACGCTTGTTTTTTCACCAAGCGCATCACGTCGTCAACTCTGAGATCTTCTTTTACCGCCAAGTACTCGGTTGACATCAGCGAGCCAGCCGTTTGATCATCATAGTTAATCAATTGTCGGGCCGATTCTGCTTCTGACTTAGGCATCAGGCTTAAATACGTGGCAATTTGCCGTGGCGACATTTCTTGCAACAAGTCCACCGCATTATCGGTATACATGGCTTGCAGTACTTGTGTCCCACGCTGTGGTGGCATTTCTTGCAAAAGTGCCACAATATCGACCTCATCAACTGCCAAATTATCAAAAACGGTGGCTAAAATAGCAATCGACAACAACCGCCAAGCAACTGCGCGAAATTGCACCGGCAACTCTGCGTAGACTTGTGCCATTTCAAAATCGTGCAAAGCTTCAAAACTGTCAATAAATTCGTGATCTTGACCGGATTGTAATAAGTCAGACAAGAGTTGAATGGTCTGATCTAATTGTTCAATTTGTTCTGCCATGTGATCTATCCTATCTTCTCAAGGCGCGTCAATCAAAAACGCGATGAGGTTATGCCAAATCGCGCAGCCCTTTTAAATCTTCAGGTAATTTCGTATTAAATTCACGGAAATCTTCAATAAACGGATCATAAAACTTCATATGATAAGCATGTAACGCTTGGCGTGATAAACCATGCCAAAGTGGGCCACCATACAAATCATCGCCCACCAAAGGATGACCGATATTTTGAAAATGAACCCTAATCTGATGCGTACGCCCAGTATGCAGCTGCACACGTACCCGTGTCATCGGGTGTTCACCGTTTTCATCATAACGCCGTTCAACCCAATACTCAGTCCGTGAATCCTTACCATCATCACGCACTTCACGCTTGATAAAATCGCCTTCAACACGGCCAATGGGCGCATTAATGTCGCCATGGTCTTCAGGCAAAATGCCGCTGGGATAGGCCAAATAAAATTTTTCAACCGTATGTTCTTGTAACTGTTGATCCAAGACGGCATGCGCAAAACGGTGCTTGGCCAGTAAGACGATGCCTGACGTATCTCGGTCTAAGCGCGTCACCACGTGTGGCACCAAATCTTCGGCATTGATTTCTTCTAAATGGCCTTTGACTTGATTCACAAGCGTATGCAAGCGATCCGCATGACCTGGCACTGTGGTCACCCCGTAGGGCTTATCCACGACCAGCCAATGCTCATTTTCAAAAATGATGTCCAGTGGCTTGTAATCCGGCACGACCAAATCATTACTTTTTTCAGTCGGCATAATGATCGTCACTTCATCACCATCATCTAAATAATCCGACGTATAAACCGCCTGACCATTCTTTAAAATTGCGCCCCCGTTATGTTTCATTTGACTAAACATTCGGTGTGAGACGCCATGGGCTTGTAAAAATGTCCGAACTTTTCGCTGTTCGGTTCCCGAATAGGTCCATGTAAATTGCATATTATTCAACGTTTTACGCAACTTGAGCGCAAAACAGTCCTCTCATTTAATTCGCGTGATTAACTCAAATCACTGATGAACGCACGCTTAACACGCTGCCAAAAATCCACATGACGATAAGCAGCAAAATGGATTTTTTGATCAGCTACCCGAAAGCGTAGTTCCGTAATATTTTGCCCCTTGATATCTGATTGGTCATACATGACCAAAAAATTATCACTCTGTGGCTTCATCACGATTTCTTGACCATCAGGCACAATTAACGGTGAGCCGAGGGTTCGAAAGACCCGATTATTAATCGAAGCAATTTCTGACATTTGAATTGCTGGAATACTGGGATGTAATACAGCGCCACCATTTGCTTTGTTGTAGGCCGTTGATCCTGATGGTGTGGCCACTGCAATCCCATCCCCACGAAAGCGTTCAAAAACCCGGCCACCTAAGTAGATATCCGCCACGAGGGTGCCCAACGGCTGCTTAATTGCCGCCTCATTTAATGCCAAATAATGATACTGTTCACCACTGTCATAAACAACGGTCATATCCAGCAGCGGATAGCTCACTTTTTCACTGTCATCATGGCGTAGACTTGCCACCATTTGTGGCAATTCGGTGCGTAACCAGTCCGTGTAAAACCCAAGATGACCCGTATGCAAGCCAACAAAGCGAACTGTATCAATTTGATCAACATACTTTTGAAACGCACCCAAAAAAGTGCCATCACCGCCGACTGAAACGACCACGTCTGGGTGGTCATTATCAAGCATTAATCCTGCTGCCGCCAGTGCCGCAGTCAGGGCTTGGGTAATGGTTTGAGAACTGGAATCATGATTGTTAAAAATTGCTATTTTCATTCAGCCGCCCGAATTTCACTGACGCGTTGATCCCATTCAAAGTTTTCATCGGCCAACGACGTCAACTGTTCTGCCATGTCCGCTGGTAATTCATTGCCATGCTTATAACGTAAGTCATGTTCTATTGTAGCCCAGACATTCATGGCAATTGTACGTACTTGAATTTCCGCCAGTACCTTTTTTTCCCCATGGTACATCTGAACAGGATATTCAATCACAATATGATACGAGCGGTAGCCTGATGGCTTGGCATTCATCACATAATCGCGTTCTTCTAAGATTTGAAAATCTGAGCGTTCCCGAAGCAATTCAACAACGCGGTAGACATCTTCAACATATTTTGTCATCACCCGAACACCCGCAATATCTTGCAAGTCAAGGGCTAAACGCGACTCATCTAGGTGCCGTCGTATAATTTTTTCTTCAATTGAAGCTTGTGATTTTACCCGACCAGTCACGAACTCGATGGGTGAATTTTCGCCATCTTGTTCATATTGTTCGCGTAAACCACGCAGCTTTACTTTTAATTCTGTCACTGTCTGCTCATATGGCACAAAGAATTGGTCCCAATTCATAATGACACCTCTTTCTCAACATAATTATCATTCAGGCAGACTTGGTTGTCCCTTTTTCAACTTCAGCGACTCATTTTGCTATCATTAAAATAATGTTCACGAAATGAGATCGGCTGATATGGTTTATTGCCCTCACATTTTATTTTAACACACATCCGATTTTGTTTTGAGCGTATCAGTCGACATCGGCATGAAATGCGGGTAAAATAACTTTTTGGACAATAACTACATGCACGTATCACCATCATCTATACGGAGGCATATCATGATTGATATCTACCATTTTTCTAACCCCTTTTCACCTGTCTGTTTAAAAACCGAAGAACGTCTGCTCCATATTACACCAGACCTCGCGGCTCACGCTCATCTCCGCTTTATCCCCTTGGTCAACGCCGATGTCGTGGCCGACTACCAAGCCCACCGCGCAACGTTGACACAAGCGCCAGCCTCATTAGCACATACGATTTTCCATGTCGTTTGTGACTATAAAGCCGCTCAAATCGAAGGGAATAAAAAAGCCCGCAAGTTCCTCGTACAGATTCAACAACAAGTCACCAATCATAAGCAAGCCTATTCAGAGGCCTTGTCTGTCGCAACTGCCAAACAAGTGGGCCTTGATATTACTGATTTTTTGAGCAACCGTCATGCAGATGAAACGCTATCTGCTGTGCTTGCTGACCAACAATTGGCCCACAAAATGTTGCAGAATCAAGAAGCCGCCATTGCCATTGACACCTTCACAGATGATGCGATTCAATTAGTCACCGACTTCTCCATTGCCAATTTGGTACAAATTTTTGGCCCCCTTCTTGGCAACCACATCACACCAAAAGCCCTCCAAGCCCATCTTGAAGCGATGGCCTAAGTTCTGCCAGTTGAAAGGAGCACATAATGCGACGTATATTTGAATATATTGGCGCCATTGTCACCTTCATTATCTGCCTAATTATCGCCATTCCGGTGATTTTAACCGTGGTCGGTGTGGCCGTTCCAGCCCTGTTGATCGGCTTGGTACTGGTCTTATTGCTGGTTTTGTTAGCATTGGCCATTTTAGGCCTTGTTGCCCTCGTCACGTTTTGGCGGGTGCGTCATCACGATCGGTACGGGCGTGGTGTTAATTGGGATTTTAACGGCAAGCGTTACCATTTTGACGCAACGGCAAACCACGCCAATCATCGCCGCGATGTGACCGACGATGATTGAGCAGTTACAAGCATTTAAACGGCAATTTGCTAACGACGCCTTTGCTCAACGAAAAATCGATGCGGCCCTGACAACTTTTGTCGGATTGGGGCAACAACAACTGCCTGATCAGCCCCTCCCACACTTGGGATTTAGTGTGACCCAATTGGTCAAAAATCCGGATTTAATGCCACTTGATGACTTGTTGGCTAATTTCCGCCAACAAGTCATCACCACCTATGGCGTCTGGCATTTACCCAATAATCAATGGCTTGACGACCTCCATCAATTCATCGCGGGTCGACAAGTTTTGGAAATCATGGCCGGCAACGGCGTTATCACGCATGGTCTAAGGGCGCGCGGCGATCAGGTGGTTGCCACAGATAATTTTGCCTGGGCAGGCCAAGATAATCAGCTGCCAACACCTTGGACAGCCGTGTTGCCATGTTCCGCTAGTCAAGCCCTAACCACCTATCCATTTGACGTCTTGATCATGAGTTGGGCCCCTGACACAACGACAAGTGACCTTGAAATTTTACAACGTCTCCGCCAACAACACTTTACTGGCGATTTTATCGTCATTGGCGAAGCGAATCAGGCAACAAATTCACCTGGATTTTGGGCCACTGCACACAACACTCCACCTGCGGCACTTAACCGTCATCATCAATCATTTGATGACATCAAGGATCAAGTATTTTTAGTCAAGTAAGTATCACGTCTGTGATACTTTTTTTATTGCAATCACTGTCTTAACATATTCTCTTTATCGTATTATGATATGATATAAACGAGTTTTTAATCTGTTTAGGAGAAATGGCGATGACAAATAATCGGCTAGGCGTGACCTCTGGTCTACTCGCCTATGTTTTGTGGGGCATGTTGGGGGTCTTTTGGGAATTACTTCACGCTGTACCGGCGTTGGATATCTTATCGTATCGGATTATCTGGTCCCTCGTCACGCTTGGTATCGTGCTCTTGGTTCAAAATAACTGGGGTACCATTTGGCAAACACTTAAGCAATTGATTCAAACCGGCAAGCTGATTTGGATCATTCTCAGTAGCTTATTCATCACCGTCAATTGGCTGATTTATATTGTCATGGTGACCCATCATCAAGCAACCGAGGCGAGCTTAGGCTATTACATCATGCCGTTAATGAACGTTGCTGTTGCAGTAATCTTTTTACATGAACGGCTTTCGCGTGCCAAAGTGTTGGCGCTTATATTGGTCGCTGTTGGCGTGTTGATGCTCACTGTGCAAACGGGACGTTTACCCGCCACCACCTTGTTAATGGCGGCCACATTTTGCTTGTACAGTCTCATTAAAAAGCAAGTCCCATTGCCAGCCACCATTTCCCTCACTTTAGAAACCCTTTTTGTCGCCCCGTTTGCAGGCATCTATCTGCTCACATCACCGCACGTGATGACACAAAATGGTCCGATGATTACGGGCCTCATTATCGTAAGTGGTGCTGTGACCGTGCTGCCATTAGCCCTATTTGCTGTCGCCACTAAAAACACCAGTTTTATGACGTTAGGCTTTATTCAATATTTAAGTCCAACCATCCAGCTGCTCATGGCTATTCTAGTCTTACACGAACCATTTCATCTGCAAAAACTGGCCGTGTTTGCCTTCATTTGGGCGGGCATCGCAGTATTTGTCTGGGAAAGCATTGTCATTTATCGTCGCCAGCAACCATAGAAAAAAGCAACCACTTTGTGGTTGCTTTTTTAATAATTCATCAGTGCCAAGAATGGGACCTCACCGGTCGACATCACTTTTTCACGGCCATGCAAATCATTAAGTTCAATGATAAAGGCCACACCAGCAACGATACCACCTAATTTTTCAATGATTTCTCGCGTGGCATTAATTGTGCCACCAGTCGCCAATAAATCATCTACAATCAAGACACGCTGTCCTGGTTGAATGGCATCCTTGTGGATTTCTAGCACGTTTTCCCCGCCATATTCTAATGAATAAGACGCACTTACTGCTTCACGTGGCAACTTACCACCTTTGCGGGCTGGGACAAAACCAATATTTAAAGCATAGGCCAGTGGTGACCCGACGATAAAGCCACGTGATTCAGGCCCTGCAATTAAGTCTACGTTTAAATCCTTGGCAAATGCCGCAATGGCATCTACTGCTTGGCGATAAGCCACACCATCACCCATTAAGGGTGAAATATCACGAAAACTGACGCCAGGTTCGGGAAAGTTCTCCACGGTGGCAACATAATCATGTAAATCTACTGTCATATTTTCTCTCTGAGCGTGTTCAGCTCGCGCTAACGCACCCTTGCTTTCTTTTTGCTCACTAACGGTTCGCCAGAAATTTTTGGTAAGTCACTGAAGTTGTCAATGACTTCTGGGTGGCATTAGGAATAATTTTTACATACCCAGCCTCAATTTTAACAAAACCAAGTTCAATAAAGACTTGGATCATGATATTAAGATCTTTTGGCGTGAGCTGTAGCTGCTTTGCTATTTTATCCAAATTTTGGCCAAAATTCAAGTCTTGATGCGCATAAATAAACTTATAGACTTGCGCAAAGAATTGTTTATGGGCGTCATTTTCTGGCACATCTGGTAACGAGACATCCGCTAAAAGCAACTGCAAACGGGCTTGACCTCGGAAGTAATTCAAGCCCAAAGTCGCCACAAACGACACGCCTTGTGGTTGGGCCACAATCGCCGTCCAGTCGGGATGATTGAAGCCGACCGCCTCGATTTGATTGGTCAAGGTCAACTTCACGTGTTGCTGTGTTGATCCCATAGCCATCGCTTTTTCAATCTGAGGGGTTTCAAAACCAAAGGCAGGCTGCGGATTCCCCGTGCCAAACGGTTCCATCAGTTGTAGGTCATCATACGTTGTTGGTGCCAGTTGCGCCACAGGCAACATCATATTGACCGTGACAGCTTTTTCAGGCAAAACGATAGGTGCCATCTCGGCTAATTGAGTACGCAAAACGGTTAACTTATCGGGTGAAATTGCCAACCCCAAGGCACTTGCGTGGCCACCAAAAGTTGTATACAACTCACGATATTGTCCCATGAAAGCATATAAATCAAAGTCGCCGAAAGTGCGACCAGAACCCTTATATGTCCCATCAATTTGGCTTAAGACAATGACTGGCTTATGTAGCAATTCGACTAATCGGCTCGCGACAATACCAAGAATCCCTTGATGCCAATTTTCACCAGCCACGACAAGGACCTGATCGTTGGCGTGTGTAGCAGATAGTGCTAACTGCTTAGCAGCACCAAAAACTTCTTCGACAATGGCTTGGCGCTGGGCATTAATCGCTTCAATTTGTGTCGCCATATCAGTGGCAGCATCCGGTGATTGTGTTAATAATAGGTCTAATGCCAATTTGGCATCACCCAACCGTCCCACCGCATTGAGACGGGGCGCCATTTTGAACGACACCGTTTCTGAAATAATCGGTTGTTCCGGCAATTGTCCGGCACTTTTCAAAAGTGCCGCGATACCTGGGCGCGGCGTTTCCGCCATTTGCTTTAGTCCCCAAGACACCAATGTGCGGTTTTCATCCGTCAAAGAGACCATATCAGCAATTTCACCCAAGGCGACTAAATCGAGTAATTCAGTGGGTAATTCACTCTTGTCTTCAACAGGTGCGCCATCCGTGAGTAAGGCCTGCGCCACTTTAAAGGCCACCCCAACACCGGACAAGTCTTGAAACGGATAAGTGCTTTCTGGGTGACGGGGGTGAATTATCGCATATGCTGCCGGCAGTGTAGGCGCCAGTTCATGATGGTCAGTGATAATCACGTCCACCCCTTGGCTCATCGCATACGCCACCGCTTCGTGTCCGCTCACACCGTTATCGACCGTCACAATCACTTGGGCTCCCTCTTCAATGAGCCGCTGGTAGGCCGCTAAGTTTGGCCCATAGCCATCTTGGAATCGGTTAGGTATGTAGGCCGTGACATCAGCCCCAAGTACCTGCAACGCCTCGACCATCACTGCGGTACTTGTCACGCCATCAAGATCGTAATCCCCATAAACAACAATCTTTTCTCCTTCAAAAGCGGCCGTCATTAAGCGTTCCAACACCTTATCCATATCATGCAATTGCATGGGATCATGCAATTGGTCAATGCTTGGTTGAAGATAGCCAAAGGCTGCTTCCGGGGTCGTATAGCCCTTTTGTGCCACAATGGTGGCTGTGAGTGGTGAGATATTTAATTGTGACGCGAGCTGCCGCACCGTTTTTTCAGCAGGTTGCGGTAACAGACGCCAATTGTTTTGACTCATTGGAACCTTCTTTAATTGCTAGGCCACTGACCTTAGCTTTCTTTTTTAAATGGGACATCGATGATATCTAAGTCTCTGGCAACAACTGTGTTGGGGAAAATTTTTCGGACATCAGCGACCAATGTTTTCACCATTGGGCCAATGTAGCGCGCTGATAAATGCGTCAAGACTAATTCATTGACATGCGCCCGTCGGGCGGCATTGGCGGCATTGACACTCGTTGAATGTGCGTGTGCGCGCGCCATTTTGGCTTCTTCATCCCCAGCCCCGTACGTACTTTCATGCACCAAAACATCGGCATTAACCGCTAAGGCTTCGATATTGTCATTTGGCCGTGTATCCAAAATAAAGGTCACGACACGGCCCTTTTGCGCTGCACCAATGTAATCGCGGCCATCTAATATCCGGCCATCAGGTAAAGTGACCCGCTTACCTGCTTTTAATTGCCCAAAAATTGGCCCAGATGGGATATTTTGTTCTCGCAACTTGTCAACTAAGAGTTCGCCTGGATGATCCTTTTCTTCCACACGAAAGCCCCAAGTCTCAATCCGATGGCGCATTTTAGCTGCCACCACCCGAAAAGTTTTGTCATCAAAAATAACCCCTTCGGTTAATTCAATGAAAACCAACGGATAAGATAGTCGTGTTTCAGACACCCGCAAAGCTGTTTGTACAAATTCTTTGACACCCTTAGGGCCATAAATAGTCAATGGTTCTTGCTTATCTGCGCCTTGAAATGAGCGTGAACTCAAAAAGCCAGGCAAGCCAAAAATGTGGTCCCCGTGCAAATGTGAAATAAAGATTTTTTCAACCTTACGTGGTCGCAAAGTTGTCTTTAGAATTTGATGCTGGGTCGCTTCTCCAACATCAAATAGCCACACGGCATTGCGTTCATCAAGCAAGCGCAAGGCAATGCTTGTCACATTTCTAAATTTTGATGGTTGACCAGAACCAGTGCCTAAAAATTCAAGTTGCATCTTATTTTATGCGTGTAAGTCAGGTACTCACACGTATTTCTCCTCATCAATTAGACGATCATGTATCATCCATAACTTAACTATTTTACCATAGATTCTCCAGCCATAACGTCACAATCCCAACACAAAATAAAAAACAGCTCGCGCTGCTTAGTTTTTATCCCAGTGGGTCTTTTGAAAGGCTACGCGGCTCGCCATCACCATGGCTTCCCGTGTCGGATCTTTCTTATAGAAGTCTTGGTGATATTCTTCCGCTTCATAAAATGGCTGTGCGGATTCAATCGTGGTCACAATTGGCGCATCAAAACGGCCAGATGCCGCAAGCGCTGCTTTAGACTTTTCTGCAATCGCACGTTGCGTGTCATCAGCCACAAAAATCACCGGCCGATAGTTATCGCCACGGTCTTGAAATTGCCCCATGGCATCGGTTGGATCGGTCTGTTCCCAATAAATTTCGACCAATTCGGCATACGAGAGCTTAGCTGGATCAAACCAAATCTTCACGGCTTCGGTGTGACCCGTCGTGTGCGCACTCACTTCTTCGTAGGTGGGATTTTCCGTATGACCACCAGTATACCCTGAACGGACTTTTTCAATGCCTGGCAAAGAATCAAATGGCTGCACCATGCACCAGAAGCATCCCCCAGCAAAAATGGCGGTTTCAGTAGTTGTTGTCATGATTTTATCCTTATCGCGTGTTTAATATAAAAAAGAGAAACTTTTCGTTTCTCTCATCATACTATAACAAATATCAAATTTCAAAAGTTTCTTGTTGCTTGGCTAACTTCACACGTTCGATGTCTTCTTTTGCATGAATTAAGCGGGTCACTAGCGCATTAAACGGCGTGGCAATTCCCTCTTGTTGACCGATCCGAGCAAAGTAACCATTTAAGAAATCAATTTCCGTGCGTTTGCCGTTTTGAATATCTTGATACATGGAAGGATAGTGATTGCCGGCATTTTCCGGCTTTAATAGCCGACTTAAATCGGCAATAATGCCACTAACATCCACTTTAATCCCTTGTGAAGCGCCGACTTGTTGCATTTCCTCTAAAATGTTTAACGCCATGTCCATCGCATTTCCCGCCGTGCCAAATTCAGCAATATTAGCATCAAGTAAGACAGACAGCGGATTCAATACGGCGTTAATGCCCGCCTTATGCCAAATGGCTGTAAGCACGTCGGGCGTTAATTCGGCGTTAAGACCAGCTTCATTTAACGCAGCCACCACTGGTTGTGCATCCGCGCCACCAATGGCTTGGAGCTTAATTGACCCCGATCCAGTGGTGTGAATTTCACCAGGCTTAACTAATGTTGAGGTCCACAGGGTAACACCAGCTAAAATCTGCTGCTTGGCCACATGTTTAGTCATGACTTCAATATTGCCCAAACCATTCGACAAGACTAATAATTGCGTCTTATCCGTTATGATTGGTGCAATATCTGTTAACATCCGATCGAGTTGCGGTGTTTTCGTCAGTAAAATAATCAGATCAAATGCACCCGTGACTTCTTGAGGCGTCAGCACGGGTAACTGATAAATCTTGGGTGTTTCTTGGTCATGGACCACCGTTAAACCTTTGGTCTTAATGGCCGCAATATGGGCCGGCCAACCGTCAATTCCGGTTACCTCGTGCCCCGCCGTTTGTAACATGACCCCAAGGCGCGCTCCCAGCGCACCAAATCCCGCAATGGCTATTTTCATATTTTGTGTTCGTTCATCAATGATGAACGCCTCCATTTTTTCAGCAATAAACGATTGCCTTTATTTTACCACACGTGCGCACGTTAAGCTGCGGCCGGGCGTGCCAAGCCTACTGTCGGGCAAATTGAAACTGGTAATTCACCCATTCATGGTACGGTGTGCCTTTTGTGAGCAGAATGTTACCAAATTGCTCATAGCTCTCTGCACCAGGTGCCACTAGCTTCTAAGGTGATGCCACGATGTTGACCAAAATAGCCACCTCGCATGAGTACGGCCGTATCTTCTGGGAAATTAGCGGTGAAAACGACAACTGAATGCATCGACGTGGTCATCGCCACGACGACTTGACCATCAGTTGACCGCAACGTTGCTTGCGGTTGTCCGGCAGATACTGGGTTCAGGAAGAATGGATGATCCAAACCATTCACTAACTGATTTTGTGCAGCATGGGAGTGCAATGCCTGATCAATGGGTTGTGGTATGCGAAAGTCAAATTCTGTGCCTGATACTGGGGCGCGCACGCCAGTGGTCGTTTGTCGCGGTGAAATGGGGGCAAATTCATCAGCAGCAATCATGAGCTGTTGTTGCCCAATGGGTTGCTCTGGTCCACCATCCACATTGAAATAGACATGATTTGTCGGATTAAATAATGTATCCGCGTCACTTGTTGCGTGATAATCTACGCGCCAATTGTTGTCATTATCTAACCGATAAGTGACCGTCACGGTCAAATTACCCGGAAAGCCGTTATCGTCGGCTGGGCTGACATATTGGAAAGTAACAGCGAGTTCCGACTCACTGACATGTTGCGTGGCCGTCCAGTATTGCACATCGAAGCCGCCAACACCGCCATGGAGGGTGTTCCCTTTTTCATTTTGTGTTGTGTGGTAAGTCGTGTCGCTAATCTTAAACGTCCCATCCGCAATGCGACCAGCCACCCGACCAATGGTGGCTCCCATTTGATGATCTTTTTCTACATAACCAGCTAAGTCATCAAAGCCAAGGACCACATCGCGCGTCTGCCCTAAGACAGGCAATTGTAAGCGGACGATGCGCGCGCCAAAGTTGGTGACGGCGAGCTTGACGCCCGTATCATTTTCAAGTTGGTATAATTGGGCACCCGGCCCGAATGGTTCAACAGTGATTTTCATACGTGCGCCTTAATGTTTCCCCTGACCGTAGTAGGCGTTTTCACCATGCTTACGGAAATAATGCCGATCAAGTAGATACTGTGGCACGTGTAGATCTTGTGAAGGGTTGAGTTGCATGGTGTGGAAATCCATTTCTGAGACGACGTCTAGCACAATGGCATTGTGGACGGCGTCCATCGCGTCTTTTCCCCAAGTAAATGGGCCATGATCGTTGGTCAACACCCCAGGGACGGCCATCGGGTCAATGTGTTGGCGATCAAAGACACGGGCAATGGAATGACCCGTATTTAATTCATATTCACCATTGACTTCATCTTTGGTTAATCGGTCGGCTACTGGGACATCCCCGTAAAAAGTATCGGCGTGCGTTGTCCCAGCCGCTGGTACTGGAATACCTGCTTGCGCAAAGGCCACCGCCCACTTGGAGTGCGTGTGAACAATCCCCCCAAGTTCGGGCCAGTGCCGATACAAAAAGGCATGGGTTGGCGTGTCACTTGAGGGATTGAGTTCCCCTTCAACCACATTGCCGTCCAAATCCACGACCACCATATCTGCTGGCTTGAGTAATTCATAGGCCACACCGCTGGGCTTAATGACAAATAAGCCCTTTTCACGGTCAACTTGTGACACATTCCCCCAAGTGAGCGTGACTAAATTATTAGCTGGTAAGGCCATATTGGCTTCATAAACTTTTTGTTTGAGTTCTTCTAACATGTGCTTACTCCTTTTCTGCATGGTTTGGCAGTGCTTTAATGGCTGCCATTTCAATTTCTAATCCGTTGATGTAACGTGTCATAAAGGCTTCAAAGCCTGCCACATCCTTTGGATCAGGTGACAATGTTTCTGAGACGCTGTCGGCAAAAATGTGATGATCAAGGAAGTCATTTAATGTCTGATTAGGAGTCTTTTGGGTGGCATAAAGTGCCAAGACGGCCATGCCCCAAGGCCCCCCTTCACCGGCATTTTTCATGACCGTCACATCTGTTGCCAAAGCGGCGGCTAAAAGTTTTTGGGCCACGACTGGGGTTTTAAATACACCGCCTTGGGCCACGATATTATCTGTTAACACCTGTTCATCCGCTAAGATGCGCATCCCAATCTTAATGGCGCCAAAGGCACCAAAGATGTTAAAGCGCATCAAATTCCCAATGGTCAATGGTGAATCGGGTTGACGCACCAACATGGGGCGCCCTTCTGGCACAGCGGTAATATTTTCACCAGAATAATAGCCATACCCTGATAAACCACCCGCATCTGGTTGGGCATCGTTTAACGCCGCATCAAACAATACTTGGTAAAGTTCACTAGTCGTTAATTCGTGCCCCGTCTTCTGTGCAAATTCAGCAAACAGCTTCGCCCAAGCGTTAATATCTGAGGCGGAATTATTGGCATGCACCATGGCCACTGGTAAGCCCGTTGGGGTGGTGACAATGTCGATGTTTGAATACACATGCGACAAGTTTTTTTGCAACACAATCATTGAAAAAATGGAAGTTCCGACCGAAATATTCCCCGTGCGCTTTTTAACACTGTTAGTTGCGACCATGCCGGTCCCGGCATCACCTTCGGGTGGTGCAATCAGTGACCCGGCTTGTAGATCACCCGTTGGATCAAGTAACATCGCACCGGCTGCCGTTAACGTTCCCGCAGGCATACCGGCTGGCAGTGGCTTAGGTAAGATATCGGCAATGTGCCAACGATATTGTTGCACTGCTTTCAATGCGTTAAACTTTGCCAACATGGCTTGGTCGTAGTTTCCCGTTGTTTCGTCAATTGGAAACATCCCTGAAGCATCACCAATGCCTAAGACACGCTCACCAGTTAATTGCCAGTGCACATAGCCTGCAAGCGTTGTGAGATAAGCAATATTTTTCACGTGTGATTCTTGGTTCAAAATCGCTTGGTAAAGATGGGCAATACTCCAACGTTGCGGAATGTTAAATTCAAATAACTTCGTCAAGCCACTCGCCGCTTCTTCAGTAATGGCATTACGCCACGTTCTAAATGGCACTAAGAGCGCATCTTGTTGATCAAAGGCTAAATACCCGTGCATCATCGCCGAAAAGCCCATGCTCTGAATGTGGGTAATTTTCACGTGATATTTTGTTTGTACTTGTTGTTTTAAAGCCAGGTAGGCTTGTTGTAGACCTGACCAGACATCAGGTAAGGCATAGGTCCAGAGACCATCATTAAAATTATTTGTCCAGTCATAACTGCCCGAGGCGATCGTGACCCCATTTTCCGTGGTTAAAATTGCTTTAATAGTCGTTGAACCAAATTCCACCCCCAAGGCCACTTGCCCTGTTGTGATGGCATCTTGTATTGTTTTTGAATCCGTCATATTTTTTCTCCTAGGCTTTGACAAAGAAAACGCTAATCAGCGTGTGTTGATTAGCGTTTTCGTCTTGTACGGTCAACCGCATTAACGCTTGATTCCTTGCGCTTCAATTTCTTCCAATGACTTACCGTGTGTTTCCGGTACGGCATACTTGACGAACAAGACCGCAATAATTGAGATCACACCGAAGATGGCAAAGACTGAAGCTTGTGGCATCGCTGCTGTCATGATTGGGAATAACAAGCCAACGGCAAATGAGCCAATCCAGTTAAATGATGAGGCCAAGCCACTGGCACGACCACGAATGGCTAATGGGAAGATTTCACCCACCAATACCCAAGTCAATGGTGCCCAAGTAAAGGAATAAAAGGCCACAAAGATTGATAAGAAGACCACAATCAACATTGGTGGGAACTTATCTGCGCCAACCACCATGTTCAAAATTGCTGGCATCAAGAATGACAAAGCCATCACTGTACCACCAAGCATCAACAAGGTGCGGCGCTTAAACTTATCCGCAATCGCCATGTACAAAATGGCACCAAGGACTAAGATAACCCCTTGCACAATGGGCCAGATTAAGGCACTGGCAGCGGCTTGCCCGCTGGCCTTTTCAACAATTAAGGGAATGTAATAAAAGATTGCATTCGCTCCCATGAATTGTTGGAACGCTGCGACACCAATCCCGGCTGTGACCAAGTAGCGATACTTTGACGAGAAGAGGGTTGCAAACGTAATGTTTTTTTCTGCCCCTGCTTCTGCAGCAACGGTGCGTTGAATGTCGGCTAATTCGCTATCTACTTCATGATCTGGGCGAATATAAGTCAAAACCCGACGGGCATCAGCGAGTTGGTCGGTTTTCACCAAGAAACGTGGGGATTCTGGTAGGCGTAATACGCCAAGGAATAAGATAATTGCGGGTACTGCCGCCAACCCAAGCATCAAACGCCAAGCAATGGTGTGAGGCAACCCTTGTAGCAAATAGTCCACGATGTAAGATAGCAACATCCCTGAAACAATCATCAATTGATTCAAGCCAGATAGCCGGCCACGTGTCCGGGCTGGTGCCATTTCTGACATGTAGGATGGCACCAAAGCCGACGCCGCCCCGACCGCAAGTCCAAGTAAGAAGCGTGCGCCTAAGAGCCAGGCAACCCCATCATTAGGTGACATGCCGGCTAGTAAAGCGCCGATGGCAAAGATCACAGATGATGCCAAGATCATCCGACGCCGGCCGAGCTTATCTGATAATTGTCCCGCCATGGCGCCACCGACAATGGCCCCCAACATCAAGGTTGAAGTAATCCAACCAATCGTGCCGGCATCGGTTAAGTGCCAGTCGCGTTGCAAGAATGGCAACGCACCGGTCATCACGCCAATGTCATAACCAAAGAGGATGCCACCAAAGGCGCCGAAGAAATAGATAAAACCACTCGAAATTTTTTTAGTTGGTTGATTTGTCATGCGCCCATACCATTACTTAATGTCCACATAGGTCAATTCAAACATGGCAGCCAAATCAGCCAATTGTTCAGCATCAACCCCGAAGCTCAATGTCGTGTGGTGACCACCACCAACCGTCAACCAGCCTTCAGCACCGTGCTTCAAGCCAATCTTTGGTGTCCAAAGTTGCTTGGCAACTGGCAAGAATGGTGTTTCTGCTTCTGGCTTGTTACCAGTGACGTCATAGCTAATCAACTTAAATTCATCACCGTAATCCGCCAAAGTGACGTCCACGGCGTCACCTGTACGACCCGTGAAGACGAGGCGGGCAGGATCATCCTTGCCACCAATGTCTAGGGGATGCACTTCAACACGTGGCTTGTCTGACGCAATCGTTGGATCCACTTCAAGCATGTGTGAACCCAAAATGGCTTCATGCCCTGGCCGCAAATCCAATGTGTAATCTTCCATAAAGGCCGTTGCTTGGTTGTGAGAAACGATTTTAAGCAAACGTGTGAGCGCTGCAGTCTTCCAGTCCCCTTCACCAGCAAAGCCGTAACCTTCGGCCATCAAAAGTTGCACGGCCAAGCCAGGCAATTGTTCCAAACCAACTAAGTCTTCAAAGTTAGTCGTGAATCCTGAATAACCCTTGTCATCCATGAATTGCTTCAAAGCCAAGTATTCGCGTAATTGATACTTCACATTGTGTTCAAACTTATCTGATGAATTTTGACCTTGAACATAATCATAGCGGTCTTGCAACGTGACATAGAGTTGATCGACGTCAGCTTGATCCACTGCTTCGACATAGGCAACCAAATCACCAACACCCCAATAATCAACTGTCCAGCCCAACTTGATTTGCGCTTCAATTTTATCGCCGTCAGTGACCGCAACGTTACGCATCTTGTCAGCGAAAGTCACAATTTTAATCTTGAAGCTTTCGTTGTAAGCTACCGCAACATCCATCCACTTACCAATTTGTGCTTGGATTGCCGCATCGCCCCAGTGACCAAAGATAATCTTGTTGTGCTTGCGCAAACGAGCGTTGATGAAGGCATATTCGCGATCACCGTGCGCTGATTGGTTCAAGTTCATATAATCGAAATTAATCGTGTCATAAGGGATCGTGTTTAACATTTGCGTTGCCAAGTGCAAAAGTGGCTTGTTGAGTAATTGTGTCCCGCGAATCCAGTTCTTGGCTGGTGAAAAAGTGTGCGCCCAAGTAATCACACCGGCCACGGTGTCATCGTAATTGGCCGCTTTCATCGTTGCGGTAATATTATCAGCCGTCACCCCGACTGTCTTGAATTCAATCGGATAAGGCAAGGCATGTGATGCGTTTAACTTATCGACAATTTTGCGGGAGTCCGCTTCAACTTGATTTAATACTTCTGGCCCGTAAAGAAATTGTGACCCCGTGACAAACCAAAACTTATAATTTTCCATATCAGTCATTTTTAAATCCTTTTCTCATCTTATGTTGTGTTTTTGTCGTGTATAAGCATCATCAGGCCAATTTATCTAGAATTTTTGATTTCTGAAAACGTTTACAAGCACATGATAGAATATTTGTCCGTATAAGTCAACACGTTTAAATTTCATCATACAACTAAATAAGACAAAAAAATAAAGCCTGACGCGGGTTAACGCATCAAACTTAGGTTTAAAAATAGATTTTCATTGTTACCGAATTCACAACTTCGGGATTAAATGTGACATGTCTTTGACCGACTCACGTTCGATAATTTTGGGTGCATACATGATAGATTTCACTTTGCGATGCTTAATGCGTTGGATTAATAAGCTGGCGGCATCTTGCCCCATGCGCTCTTTTTCATGCGACATCGTGGTCAAACTTGGCGTGAGATAACGTGAGAGTTGGAAATCGTCAAACCCCATCACCGAAATATCTTCTGGCACCCGTAAGCCCAAATCATGGGCTAAGGCAATAATTTGAATGGCCAACTGGTCATTATAAGCAATAATGGCCGTGGGCCGTTGGTCGGCACTTCTCACCAACATATTGTTCATGTGATGCAGGACTTGCGTGATTTCATCTGACTTGTAGATGACAGGCGTGAACTCTGTAAGTAATTCGGATTGTTCTTGGTAGGCCCGCATGTAGCCGTCAAGCCGGTTCACCCCTTGGCGATCATCCACTTGAAAGGCCCCAACAATGCGCTTATGCCCCTTATCCATCAGATATTTTGTGGCTTCGTAGATGGCGGCTTTGTCATCACTCACCACCGACACACTGTCAAAATTAGGATAAGTTGCGTTAATGAAAATCATCGGCACGCCACTATCCCGTAACTTTTCATATAAGTCGATATTTGGCGTTGACGTAGCGCTGCGGGTTGGTTCAATAATCAATCCGGCCAAATTTTGACGCATCAGGTTAATCAAGGCAATGCGTTCACGCTTTGGTTCATTATGCGTGTTGGCTAAGATGAGTGAGAAGCCGTTTTCACTAATCACGTGATCGGCCCCATCAATAATGGCGGGAAAAATATAGGACGCAACGTGGGTGGATAAGATGCCAATCACGCTGGGTGCTTTCTCTTGCTTGCGCTTCTTTTGCCAATCGGCCACAAAGGACCCACCGCCTTGGACACGATAGACATAATTTTCATTTTCCAAATCAGAGATCGCCCGCCGAACCGTGTACCGGCTCACCGAGAAGGCCGCCATCATTTCACTTTCAGTGGGTAATTTCTGCCCCTTGACTAAGTCGCCATTGATAATTTGGTCTAGGACGTGGTGCTTTAAAATTTCATATTTAGTAGGCATACAGTATCCAGTACACACGTGACAAATCATCGCTCATTTATCACGCCATTTCCTTTACTTGTCATGTTGTTAAAACTTACACAGTTATTCTAATAAATTGTACCACTTTTTCTACAGCCGCTTGCGTTTTGACAAGCTTTTTTAAAGTTGTTGCAACAATGTAAAAAACCACCCCTAATCGCACAAACACATCCCCGAATGCGCCAATCTCCACTTGTAACAATTGGTCTAGCTGTCAACGACCCCAAATTTTGCTATACTCGTCGTAAAGTCCCAGTAACAAAGGAGTCGTCTATGGTTTCGCAAGCTGAATTGGCTTTAGCTGCCGCCCTCAAAAATTTGGTCAAGCACCAACCGTTAGATAAAATCACGATTGAGGCCCTATCTGAAACGGCCCACGTGAATCGCAATACCTTCTATTATCATTTCAGTGACATCTACGACTTGTTGAAATGGACGTTTGAACATGATGTCATCTTGCAATTACAAGGCGATTTGTCTGCCAAAAATTGGTCGGAAAAATATGACTTAGCCCTCACCTACGTCATCGATAACCAGCAACTTTGTCTCGAAGCGCTGCATTCCCAGCGTCGCGACTTGTTGGAGAAGTTCTTATTTGAGCTTTGCGCACAAATGGTACACAGCGTGTTGCTAACCATTGACGATACGATACCCGCCGATTTATCAGCTGATCTCATTGATTTTTATGGTAGCGCCATCGCTTCACAAATCATTAAATGGCTCATTACTGACTGTCGCGCCCCAAAAGACTTACTTGTCACGCGCGCGACTGCTATTTTAGATGGCACCATTGAGTTCATCACCGCCAAAAATCAGCCATCTGCATTTTAGGCAAATCCCACATTTCGTCCAACGACATCACCAGCCCACCCATTTATAATAATCACATAAGGACTTGCAAGGGCAAGCCACTTGGATTAGAAAGGTGGAAATTAAAATGAAAAAGTCAGTTAAAGTTGCTACGGTCATCCTCGGTTTAGGCGCTATTGCGCTTGGTGGCGGCTATGTCGTTAACAAGCTCGCCTTAGGCCAAGCCGATGATTATGATGCTTACGAGAAGTACAACAGCTAAGCAAACAATGTGATGTGCGATGAACGAAATGGAGATTTCAAATGCGTAAAAATAAAGCAGTTATGATTGGGGCGGGTTTGGCCAATATGGCCGCCGCCGTTTATCTCATTCAAGAAGGACATTGGCAAGGCAGCGACATCACTTTTTATGCCCTTGATCAACACGGTTCAAATGATGGCGAACCAACCCATGAAGCGACCGATGATTATTGGAATAAAAACCATCCAATGAGCAACACCAAAGGCTTTATTGCCCGTGGGGGTCGAATGCTCAATTATCGGACCTACGTTGACTTGATGGACTTGCTCGATCGTGTGCCTTCAATGACGGAGCCTGGCTTGACTGCCGCCCAAGATACGCGTGACTTTGATGCCAAGCACCCCACTTATGATAAGGCCCGCTTGATGCAAGGTGGCCGTGGTATCTTAGATGGTGGAAAATTAGGCTTAGATAATCTGGATCGTCAATTATTGACCCAACTCATCCTCATGCCAGATAGTGAAGAAACCAAGCTCGATAATGTGACCATCGCCGACTACTTCGCCGATGACCCCCACCTCTTCCAAACCAACTTCTGGTACATGTGGGAAACAACCTTTGCCTTCCGGACACGCAGTTCTGCCCAAGAACTACGCCGCTACATGCACCAAATGATCTATGAATTTACCCAGATTGAACATTTGGTCGGCATCAACCGCACACGGTATAACCAATACGAAAGTATCATGATGCCCCTTGTCAATTATCTCAAGGACCAAGGCTGCCAAATTATTTTGGATCGCCGCGTGACAAAATTTGACTTCAAGGATTCAGCAATGACCGATGAGATCACAGTCACTGGTCTGGAAATGGTCAATACGCAAACAGATGAAAAGGAACATGTTGATATCGACGCAGACACTGGCGTGATTTTCACCAACGGTTCAATCACTGATTCGGCAACCCTTGGTGATTATGATACCCCAGCCCCTGAAAATATGGATTATGGTGCAGCTTCCAGCCTTTGGCGTCAAGCCGCCAGCCAATTCTATAACTTGGGTAATCCCGATAAGTTCTTTAATGACCGTGATGCCAGCGAATGGCTATCCTTTACGCTAACCACCAGCGATCATCTCCTCTTAAATGAAATCACACGCATTACCACCCAATTACCGGGCAATGCGTTGAATTCCTTCTTATCAACTGAACCGATCACGCCATTGGGCCAGATTGATGTGGACATGTCAATTGTCGTCCACCATCAACCTCACTTCACAACTCAAAAGCCAAATGAAGCCGTTATCTGGGGTTACTTCTTGTATCCACGCCGCCAAAGCCCACTCTTTGGCAAGCCATACATGGAACTGACCGGTCGTGAAATGTTGCTCGAACTCATCGATCATTTGTCACAAGTGGATCCAGGCCCAGTAAATATTAAAGATCACGAAGCCAAAATTTTGGACAGTGTGGTGAACAACATTCCGGTCTACATGCCTTATGCGTCAGCGTTATTTAATAACCGCGCCAAGCTTGATCGACCAGAAGTCATCCCCGACCATTCAACCAACCTCGCCTTCACCGGTGAATTCGTTGAACAGCCTTATCAGATGATCTTCACTGAGCAAAGTGCCGTCCGTTCAGGTGAAATTGCCGCCTATCATTTCGCTGGTGTGCCCATGTCAAAACTTGTGGATACACCGCGTTACGACCGCGACTTGCCAACCTTACTCCGTGCGGCCAAGAAAATGTTCTCATAAAAAAAGCTGCCTGATGGCAGCTTTTTTACTTGGGCAATTTTAGCAGATGCTGTTGGCCAAAATTTCGCGTAATGGTGGCAAAGTAATTGCTATTTTTAATCGTGGCTTTATTTTGTTGGTTGGGGTCGCCGATTAAAAATACCCGTGTGTCATGTGCTTCAAAGTAGCGCTGAATGGCATGGACATGGCGAATTGATAGCCGCTGGGCATCATCGACAATCACCACATCATAGTGTCGCATCCGTTGGCTCTTAATCTTCTTCAAAAATTGCCGCTCGGGTAAAATATACCAGCCATATTGCCGTTTTAAGGTGGCTTGGGCAGCATTGAGCGCCCCAATATGCACCAGTAAGACAGCATGAGACGCCCGCAGTGTCTGCACCACATCATAGATCATCAATGTTTTCCCGACACTCGTGGCTGTTTTCACGGCGTATATCCCTGATGAGGTGGTGGCGAGCAGTTGGACTTTTAACGCCTGTTGAGGCTGCATCAAGCGATACTGCCCTTTTAAGAAGAATGACAGCTGGGTGAACGGCGAGACGGTATAACTTTCCGGCTGCAAGACCACGGCTAGATTGGGGAAGCCGACACTTTTAAACCCCATTACTGCTTGAAAAAACGGCGACTGGGTCAACGTTGTGTCATGAGTTAAGGTCATGTGTTCCAGGTCACCGGTCGGCGTGAGTGTATAAAGGCGATTGGCATCAGAATTATAAGTGTAGAGCTGGACATCGGGTGTGATTTGCGACAGATAATAGTGGTTGCTGACCAGTTGTTTACGGACTTTATCTTCAGGATAGTCGGCATCACTTTTTAGCTCAATGTTAATGATCCGACGATCGGAAGACACCAGTAGTAAGTCAAATTCCTTGCTAATCTGTGGCACGTCATAGCCGACATAGACATGTTTGAAGGCAGCCAGATTGCCCGGAAAGTATGTGAGCAGTCGGCTTAAGCCAGTTAATTCCTGATCGCGAATGGTGGTATTGCCCAATTGCTTGAGATAAGCCCGTTGGGCGACATGATCATGTAATTGCGCGAGCTGATATAAATTTGCCGCTTGAACGATTGGTTTCCGCATTGTATCCCCTGCAAAGATTATGACCTGTTGATACGTTAAGTATACCAAGCTTCGGGTAACAAAAATAGACATGACGTTTTGACAACGTCATGTCTATTCAATTACGGTTCGTGGCGATAACCTGTGGCTTGCACCATACGTTGAAACCATGCCAAGCCGTAATAAAAACATGTGTATCAGGTGTATTATTGGTAAACTAAAAAAAGCAGAGTTTGCTGATGATACACATTGTGTTGGTTTTTGACTATCCTGTCCCTTTTACACTGTGTCATACGATTACTTTCAGTATATCAAAGTTACTCGAGATAAAAAAATACTTGGGCTGGTCGCATCAAAACACTCAATGCAATGAAACTCACTACTTGAGCACGGCGTAAATCACCGATAAACCGCGACAAATAACTGGAAAAAATGTATAAAATAGCAGAAATTAGTGATAAAACAATACATGATCCAGATCGTTGGAAACAGCGGCCGCCACATCATGTCGACAATAAATTGTAACCGACCGCACACCAAGAAAATAATAAGTAAGCCCAGCGCGCAAAACCGCACCTTGCTGGTTAATTGCCACACTTTTTGAAATGTTGGTCTGGGATTGATGGCAAAGTAGCCAGTAATCAAAATGAACAAGTCCACCCCAATCTTCCCAAAAATTTCTAAAAACTGTAACCACACCGTATTCGGTTGCACCGTATGCACTTCGTTGCCAATAAAGTAACCCCAAATGGCAAAATGATGCACCGTAATAAATGCCATTGCGACCAATCGTAATAGCTCAATATTTGAATTTCGCTTAACCGTTAACCCAATCCCAACGCTCCCATCACGTTTTCACTATTATTTTTATTATACGTGATTGTGCATGGGTTGTCTTAATAGACTAAGAAATGAATACTCAATTTTAACTATTCTTAAGTAGTGCATTTATTCTTGAAAAAACTAAGTTAAAAAAATATTTTTCTTCCTTAGTCCAGGAAAAAATGATCACAAAAATAATAATAGATGTTATAAATACTAGAATTGACTGAGAAAAAAGTTCAACAATTCCTTTTGAATACGTACTAATTCTATTTAAATAAAAGTAGATAATAGTTATGGAGAAAATAAAGGTTAAGAAGTATAGAGAGTACATCTTGACATACTTTTTCATACTCGACTTAAAACCATGTTTAAACAGAATCAATGGTTCCCACCAAATATTTATAAAAATATTATTTAATATGGATCCAATAATAACTGCATTAATTCCAAGTGTTGTTGTCTGAATTAGAATCAAACTTACCACTAAATTAAATACTGCTTCAATTAAAGACTTCCATCTCATTGGCCAGTATAGTCCGTGAGCACTAATAAAGTTTAATGATGCTTGACGCATTTGGATAATAAAAAAATTTAGCACAATTAGAACTATCGTTAAAAACTTAAGCTCGTAACTTTTTCCAATCCACAGTTTAATAAATGGGGTCAATATAACAATTAACGTTATGCCAGTCGTATATGATATGAATGCCACAACGTATAGATACCTATAGAATATTTTCAACTGATGGTTAATGTTAGCCGTCACACCTAAATTACCCAAACTAGAAACTACAGCAGAAAGCATTTGACCCATCAGCGAGCTAATTCCAGAAATGACTAACATGTAATTAGAATACAGTCCAACTGTACTTAATCCAATGAATTTTGAAATCAAAATATTATCTGTCCCTAATACAATAATTGAACCAACTCGTGAAGAAATTGTTCCAAAAATATTTTTTTTCATATAACTAACAATTTCATTAGAAACCTTGGCATCTTTATGATCAGTTAGATAGGGAAATATTTTATTAGCTGTTATCGTAATCGAAACGTTAGATATAATTGTAACTATAATCTGCGCAACCAAAAAAAATAAAAAATTATGTGTCTTTAATAATATAATGATTTGTATTATGGATAATACAATCATAAATATCCCACGATTAACTGAATCAATATATCCTTGTTGATTTGCAATCAGCAACGACCTCATATACGTAAAGAAATACCCCACTACTGTGTTTAAGAGAAAAAGTATAAACATTAGTTGCATCTGAGGAATCATTTGCCCATCTTTTACTATATCTTTAATAAAAAAAGATAAAAAAATCCCGACAAAAAGTATTACGACTCCAATGATATTATAGGTCTTCTTAAATAAATTCATTACAGCGCCGACACTATGATGGTCATTTTCTGCCAATGGCTTATATAATGAATACGTAATTGCAGATCCTACACCTAACTCTGCAAAAGACAGAAATGAAATAAGGTTTGTAAAGAGACCTTTTGCTCCTAAATACTCAACACCTAATGTTTTAATAAATACTGTTTGCATAATAAATGTACTTATTAAAATGAGTAATTGCATAATAATAGCAACCGATGAGTTAACCACTGATGCGGACAAACGAGATCTTGATTCCATAGTAAAATTCATCCTATTCTTAAAATATGAGATAAAAAATAGATAAGACCATTAAAACAGACATACATATGAATGTTTATCTTAGTTATATAATATACATTTTTTTGTATAAAATGTAAAAACATAGTTACGTAGAATTTTTTCCATCAAAATGACTAAAAAACTCTCTTACGCCACACACTTCGAATTATTATATAAGTGATATTAACTCATATTAAAATCTTGATCTAAGTCTAAGCATTTTGTTTTTTTAACCTCTTTAATTTACACCACTTAATTACATCCTCCATTGATTTAAATGGGAAAGTCTCAATGATTTCCTTTTGTAACTATTCTAAATTACTTATTGGTATATATTGTTGTTAAACGCTTTCTATGATTAAATCATCGAGTAAATTTATAAAATCGTCAACCACTAATTTTTCTCGATTCGTTGCTGAATAATAATCATCATATTTAAAAAAACGCATATTGTCAGATATATTATATAACGCATTAGGAATCTTGTATGAATCTGAGATAACTAAGCCATGTAAGCTCGAACTTAATATAAATGATGCTGAAGAAAGTTTTTTTATCACTTTTTCAGGTTCCTCTCGTACATCTACTATTTCAAATCTTTTATCGTCATAAAATTTTTGAAGCTTCTCATCATTAAAATCTTCAAAATGTGGAACAATTAATATTTTTTCTATTTGATTTTGTTTTGGAATCACGCTAGATATGATCTCCAAGTACTAGATTACCTTGTAGACCCATTATTTCTTGTGATAGTCTTCCTCTTACAGAAACTATTTCAGAATTAGGAATACTAGTATTTTTATCCAGGTTTAACATACCACTTCCCCAAAAGAAAGTAATGTTGGATAATCAACGGCATTAACCGATCACCAAAATTAGAAGTGTCCTTCCAGTAATAGTATCGAAGTGGTCCCGTTAATCCATCATTCACTGAAGCATTACAATCTTTGTTTGATATCATCTCTCGAAGAATTAAATCTCTAATCTTTTTAAGATTATTTTACCTAACTAGGGATAATTAAATATAAATATTACGCAAAAAACTAATCATAATTATATATTTAATCAATCTTTCAAAAGGTAATGCTGAAATTATTACCCACTTCTCTTGCTTGTATTTTTTTAAAATTTCTTCATATTGTTTTCGTGCTTTAATATAATTTGGGTCATTACTTTTTTTTAACTTTCGAATGGCCGAAAATCGAAAACCGAGCATTAATGCCCAATGCAATGATAATCGTCGGGCATCATAAATTTTGTTTTTTTTCAAAAATTCTATTAGACTCATTTGGTTCTTATAATTGGATTCAAATTCATCTCCATGATACACAGTTGTTGCAGTCCCAGTGTTATATGCAATATAGTGATATGTCATTTCTTCAGAAATATTAGCAGATTTAACATGATAGAAGTATCGAAAGTTAAAATCCAAATCCTCTCCCATTCTGATAGTTGGGAATTCAATATCATTATCTTCAATAATTGATCTCTTATATACTTTATTCCAAAGTGCATGTAACAACTGTTCATCGAACAAATTCATAAATTGATTCAAGAACCCGGCCTGATGCATCCACCCGACTTTTTTAAATTTCGGTTTGAATATAACTTGTTTAGTAATGTCTTGTTCACTTACAAATGAAAATATGCCTAAATCCGAATTTTGAATTAAATCAATTCCTAATTGAATAAAATTTTGTTCTATATAATCATCAGGGTCAATGAACATGATATATTTTCCATTAGAATTTTTTATACCAAGGTTTCTTGCTTTGCTTACACCACTATTCGATTGATAATAATATTTATAGTTTATTTTTGTTGATTCGATATTTCGAATAATTTGAGCTGATTCATCTGTTGACCCATCGTCGACAAAGATAACCTCAAAATCTTTATTTGACTGTTTATATAGAGAATCAATTATCCGATTTAACGAATTAGAACTATTATATACTGGTATGATGATACTAATTTTACTCATTTTAACTCCTGTTTTTTTTTTGATATGTGATTTATTGTTTCAGTTAATATTCTCTCTAATTTTGGGATTTTAAGTCGCAAATTCAAACTTATTTTACCTAGTAGACTTGCTTTTACATTGGTACCCCATGTCTTATGAAAATGATGAATACCAACTGTTTCACGGCGCACACTGCCCCCGCCCCAAAAATGCAATGGTGTAAGATAGGTACTTTTTAATACAATCGCATTTCCAATCATCTGTGTTTGATTTTTAACTTTGAGACCCCTTTCTTTAAAAATACGAGAAATAATTGCAACATTCGTTAATTCACTGAGATGTTCACTATCAAACTTTAATCGTTTGTATGCTTCCAGCTGTTCTGCCACAAGCTCAGACTTTGGTTCAGCACCAAATCCACTACCTGTATTGACCTCACCTGAATTTTGTAACCCATATACCTCACGATATTTAGAAAAAATACTGAGTGGTTTTAATAATTCAACATCAGTGTCGAAGTAATACCCCCCAAATTCATAAATTACTGACAATCTAGCAACATCACTAACGAATGCCCATTTTTTTTGACTATACGCCTCTTTTGAGAAATTGATACTATCCACATCAAAATTTGATTCATTAATTTCAATTATTTTATAGTCAGGGTTCAATCTCTGCCAGTTCTTGATATTTTCAATAACCTGATCACTTTTTTGAGCTCCCCCAAACCAAGTATAATATATTTTTTTTGGAATCATAGCAACTTTCCTTACTCTTCCCTTCTTCTAATCACTCGTTTCAAATCGCTAATTAAAAGTTTTCTTGCATAACGGTCAAACATAGCTTGTGATATAAAATACATCGTCTTATAAATTACCAAAGGGTTCTTGTCAACAGCAAGATATAGTGCTTCTTTTCTAATTTTGGATATTTTTTTATAGTTCATTTTATCTTTTTCCGTAATTTTACTTGATTCCTCCATTACCATACTCACACTAGAGTTTGACAGTTGCCCTCTTTTATATAATTTCCGAATACTTTCAGAATTCAAAAACATTTCCAATTGATTATTTAGTGTTATTGAAGACGATCTGATCCTATAATTCAATGTTGGTTTTCCAAGTAGTCCGATTTTAAGTCCCGACTCTAATCCTCTCAAAAGAAAATCAAGATCTTCTGCATTATTAACCTCTCTATACCCACCTATTTTTCTAAACGCTTCTTTTTTTCCAAACCAAGTAGGATGTGCACCCAGATATCTGAATCTAATTTCATTTTCAAAATTATCTCCAATTAAATCTCTCTGTTTTCGAGAAATTATAAAGTCACCATTTTCATCGATATCTTCTACCGTACTTGTTACGATATCTAAGTCATGCTTTTCTAAAAAAGCCAGTTCCCTTTGGAACCGATCTGAAAAGGCAATATCATCAGCATCCATTCGCGCTATGAATTCTCCATTTGCCAGTTGAATTCCTTTATTTAAAGATCCCACAATGCCTAGATTTTTTTCATTAATAATTAAAAGTACATTCTTATTTTTTTTGAATTCAGTTAAAAAATCTACAATCTGCGTATTCTTAGGATTATCAAGAATCAATAGTAACTCAAAATTATTGTACGTCTGATTTAAGATTGAATTAATACTCTCTTTTATCCAAGATATTTTTTCATTATAAATCGGCAACAGTATAGAAACTTTTTTCATATCTTAATCCTTCTAATATTTTTATCGATTCACAAAATAGGATCCACTACTCATTCCATACCCAACCAACGTACAAATTATTGGAATTAGTACCAAATATATTCTTCTTTTTATAGAATCGTCTGTTTTATCTATCATATAAAAGGCAATCATCGGTGCTATCGTCCATCCATACATACCAACTCTATCAGAAAAAGCAATGAATGAGAATGCAAAAAAAGCCGATGCTGATCCTAAGTACTGTTTAAAAAGTAATTCGGATTTTAACTTATCAACTTCGTTTACATGTCTCAATAAGAAATTCAATGCAACAGCTAACAAAATACTAACTAATACAAACACATACTTGGATCCAGATCCATAGATTGCCTGCGTTGTAGGGTTCGTATATACATCATAGTTATCACTAAATAACGATCCAATTGATCCAAACAAAATTTGGTTTACATTGGTAATATCTAAAATTGCAAATATCCAAAATATTGTCCAATAATATTTAACGCTTATCACTTTTCTAGTAGCAATAGTTAATATCCACATTAAACATAAAATCAATGATGTTTGATGAAATGTAGTCGCCAAAAACACAAAAGCCAGGCTAATAATTTTAAATTTACCAGATTCTTCAAAATTTTTCAGTGCCCAAAGATAACCAATCATTAATATTCCAATAGCTAATCCTTGCCTTAGCACATTTGTAGCACCATTTGCAAAAAATGGGTAAACTAAAAAGGTTAATAAAATGATATCATTTTCTCGTCCTTTATTTATAAATCTAGAAATAAAATAAACTGGAATAATTTCTATTAAGAAAGTAACAATCTGAAATTCCAAAAAAGTTAATCTTTTAATATTTACGATCGACCACATAATAAGATTAAAGCCAAATTCTTTTTTTGAAATATACCGTGTATAAAAATCATGCCATGTTATATCTCTCAACGGCAAAAAAAAGTGATAATAGTAATTGAACTGATCTGTTCCCGATTTACCAGTATTTTGGTTTAAAATTATCTTTATAATAGCATACAAAATTATCATCAAGACAATTACAAAGTTTGTAGATTTTAAAACAACAATTTTGTCTGAATCTATGTTCATGACAAAGTACTTGACGACAATAATAAATAGTAAGAGGTATAAATAAATTATCATTTTTTAATTTCACACTTCCAAAAATAAGGCACTAATCAACTCGATCCACTGAGATACTTCTTTCAATTCATAATCTTATATTTCTAATAACTAAAAATAAATTACTAACTGATAGATTTTAATATCAAAATAATTATTTAGAAAAAATATTTTTTAACATGTTTCTGTAAACAACAGTCATCACATGTTAAAATGGTATTTTTTCATTTCTTTGTCCATTGCTTATAAACTTTTTTCATCGTCTCATCTACGTTCTTGATATCAAATTTTTCAAGAAAATCAAATTTTGTATCAAATTTTTTAGGTCTAGTTTCTAAATTTGCTAACAGGAGATTTTTAAGCTCAACTGCATTTTCTGGATCAAATGACTTTCCGTTAACACCATCTCGTAAATAATTAGATACACCACCTCTATTTGTTGCAATCAAGTATGTTCCATCTACAGTTGCATCCAGACCAGCTATTCCTAACCCTTCACGTAAAGAAGGAAAAATCGAAATATCACTGGCAAAATTAATATCATGGATATCATTTCGATATCCTAATAACTGAAAATGATCTGAAAAATTTATGTTTTTTGCCATATCAGTTAAAATTTGAACATTCGTTCCTGTTCCAGCAATTATGTAATAAAATTTTTGCCGTTCCTCCAAAGACATTAACCCTAATGCATCCAATACGATTTTATGATTTTTATTGTTGTTTAATTCACCAACAGATGAAATTAAAATTCCCTCCTCAGGAATTCCAAGTTCCTGACAAATCTTTTTCTGCGCATTTTTTTTATACGCTATCGGAGTTTCCCACGCCTTGCTGACATCAACACCAATACCATTTATCTTTGTTGTATACCTTGCATGCATGTACTTCTTTGCAATATCAAAATCTTCTTCATTAATGGTGATTAAAGTATCAGTAAAGAATGAGAAAAACCATTCAATCGGAAAAAATACAAGCCAGCCGCTCTTGGGTCCACCCTTAAAAAAATGGAAACCGTGCGCTGTATAGATAGCAGGTACTTTAAATCGCCACGCTACATATCGGCCTAAAATACTACCAAGTGGTGAATGAACATGAATAAATTTATAATTATTATCTTTGAATAACTGCTTAAGTTGTCGAATTGCAAGAATATTCCCTTTTATTGTCCCTAAGCGACGTTCAAAATCTACCTGATGAGCAATGACATCACTATCCTTCATCCATTCTTTGAACCGTTCATTCTCCTCAGGCGACATTGATCCTATTTTGATCATATTTGTTGCAACATGCACTTCATATCCCAGTTCCTGCAAGATTTTAATATTGCGTTGGTTAAAGTGCCGGATCATACTTGCTGTTGCACCGACCATCAAAACTTTTTCTTTTTCCTCTGATTGAGCCTTATATTCCTTTAACATAAAAATTACCGAGCCCCATGTCCTGTTAGTACGACTTTAATTGTCATCCATAGAATTCTGAAATCCATCCAAGCACTGACATGTTCTATATAATATAAATCATCAACTAGTTTTTCTGCCGGTGTCGCATCATATCCACCATTGACTTGTGCCCAACCAGATAAACCAGGCGTAATAAACAATCGCTGTTCAAAATTTGGTATATTTTTAGAAAATTCTTCCGTGAAAACCGGGCGTTCCGGACGAGGACCAATCAATGATAGATCGCCCTTCAAAACAGAAAATAATTGTGGTAATTCGTCAATACGTGTCTTTCGAATGAAACTGCCAACTTTTGTCACGCGCGCATCATTTTTAACTGCCCACATGGCACCAGATTTTTTTTCTGCATCTTGGAACATTGAGCGCAATTTTGTAATATATATTGGCTTTCCCATAATACCCACACGTTCTTGAGAGTAGAACATTTTTCCGGGTGTTTCTAATTTAATTAAAATACCAAAAATTAGAATTAAAATACTACCTGGGATTAAAAGTATCAAACTAACCACAACGTCGAAAAACCGCTTTAAGCCAAGATAACCACTAATTTTTGCGTTGTATCCACTTAGCTTTTGAATATACTCATACTCTTCCATTCTCAATCTCCCAGACTCTCCCAATAGCCCATTAACCCTGTTTTCAAAGTAAACATAGGATTATATCCATATTTTTGTAATTTATCAATTTGTGCTGCAGAATGCTTAATATCTCCCACACGCGGCGCAACATACGCTAAATTAAAGCTTTTGTCTGCTGCCTGTTCTAGAACAGACAGCGTGTCATTCAAACTAGCAGTATTTCCAGTCGCAACGTTGAATACCTGTCCCACCATTGCATCATTTTTCATGCCCAATTGCAAAGCTTGGACAACATCCTTAACATAGACAAAATCACGTGTCTGCTGGCCATCTCCATAGACATTAAACTGCACTTGGTTCTTTAATGCATTAGCAGCAATACTTAAAACACCAGAATATGGCGATTTAGGGTTCTGTCGTGGCCCATACACATTAAAGAATCTAAAGGCCACGGTTGGAATGTGATACAACTCTGAATATGACAAGACGAACCGTTCGGTCGCATACTTATCGATTGCATATGCCGTTGCTGGTAGGACTTCATCCGTTTCTACCTTTGGAACTTTTGGCAAGTTCCCGTACACTGCAGCAGATGAAGCAAATAAGATGCGTTTGACAGCAAGTTGATGCACACGAATCGTTTCTAAAATCACTAGATTCGCTTCTTGATTAACTTGATGGCTTTCATATGGACGCTCAATTGTATCAGCGACGCTGGCAATTGCTGCCAATAAATAAATGACATCAAATTTTTCTTTTAGAAGTAGCGCCTTCATAAATTCAAAATCTGTAATGCTTTTTTTGTAAAATGTGATGTCATCACTGACAGGCAGATTCTCCACCTTCCCCATCGAAAGATCGTCAACAACCGTAATCTGATCGCCAGCGTTGAAATGTTCTTCAACAACATGAGATCCAATAAAACCAGCACCACCCGTAACCAGTACTTTCATCTCTCAAATATCTCCTAAAAATTTTATCCAAATCAAACAACGCTTATTGAGCTACTTGGTCTCTCCATAACCATAGCCATACCCGTAACCATAGCCGTTGCCAGCCTTTTTCTTTTGGTTACGATCATTGTAGATAAAGCCTAGGACAGGGGCGTCGGCTAGCTTTAACATATCTGATGTCTTTTGCAAGGCGCCCTTTGTCGTTTGCCCGCCACTGACAACAACAGCGACGCCATCCATCTTACTGATCAAGACTTGTGCATCGGTTACCATCAAGAACGGTGGCACGTCAAAGATTACAAGATCATATTGTTGGCGCAAATCGCCAATCAATTCTGTCATGCGACCCGATGCCAACAATTCCGCTGGGTTTGGGGGGACAGGACCGGAAACAATCACATCAAGTGTGGCCATGCGTGTGTGATGAATAATTGACCCGATCTCGCTTTTGACATCCGCGAGATAGTTCGTCAAGCCATGATTATCTGTAATCCCAAAAGTCTTTGCGACCGTTGGTCGACGTAAGTCAGTATCGACAAGCAGCACCTTCTTACCTTGTTGCGCGTAGACAACCGCCAAATTAGCCGTTAAGGTTGACTTGCCTTCCGATGGTAGGGCAGAAGAGACCAACAATGTCTTCACATTGCCCTTGGCAACTGAGGCAAAGTCAATATTCGTCCGAATGGTACGGAATTGTTCAGATACCGGGTTCTTGGGCTCGGCGGCAGTGATTAAGCGTGCCCCCTGCAGCATTGTTTCAGTTGATAACCCGTCTCGACCTGTCTGATATCGCTTTTTAAAAAATGCCATTTTCACTCTCCTCTTAATCCTTGTTCAAACGGCTCAAGCGTGAACGTGGGTGCGTACTATCATGCCCGAAGTCATTATTAACTGTCACTGACATATCTACATGCTTCAACTTCTTAATATGACCAATAACCCCTAAATTAGTTAGGCCAAAGAGTTGGGCAACTTCATCAGGATTCTTCACAGTTGTATCAGACAATTCTTTTGTCAAAACAATCAGGAACGTCAACCCACCTAAGATAACAAGGCCAGCAAGCATGAATAATTTCTTATTGGGCCCTACAGGCACATTGCTTGGCTTAGCAGAATCAATTATTGACACATTATTAATCTTCATAAAGCCGCCAATTTTATCCTTGAAGGTATCAGCCACCGCATTCGCAACGACAGCGGCTTGCTTAGGATCCTTTGCCACCACATTAATGGCAAACACTTGTGAATCCTGTTGGTTGGCGATAGTAACCATT
Source organism: Leuconostoc holzapfelii (assembly GCF_012396485.1). Classification (GTDB taxonomy): domain Bacteria; phylum Bacillota; class Bacilli; order Lactobacillales; family Lactobacillaceae; genus Leuconostoc; species Leuconostoc holzapfelii. The sequence continues at coordinate 132,366 of NZ_JAAXPO010000003.1, read as the reverse complement.
TTTTTAAGCTGATCAACGGACAAATTATAAGTCTTGTCTGATGAAACTTTGGTAATTTCCTTTTGTTCCGGTGTAACCAAGCGTTGCGTGCCATCAGCCAATGTCTTATACACGGCTGGCTTCCCTTCTTGGACAACGACCCGCTTCGGATGCTTCAACTTGTTCGAGACATCCCCTAAAACATTACTTGAAATCACGAGATTCTTATATGTGCTAATAATCTGCACATCAGCTTGTTGATCAGAGAGATTGACACCGGCTTGGGTGTTATCCGTTGATCGGTTAACCAGCATGCTGGTTGAAGCACTGTATGTTGGGGCAATGGCAAACTCAGCAATGCCAAAGCCCAGGCCTGCGCCAATAATTGCCATAAACAAGATGGCAAAGAGGTGCTTTCGGATAATCTCCCAAAGTTGGCGTAACTCAAGTACGTTATTCATGATTCTGTTAATCCTTTATTTCTTATTTTTTACTAAAAACCATTTAATATCCAACGTTTAACAATTGGTGATGGGATCGACCGTTGAATGGGTCGACCATCAATAATTGCTTCAGCATTAGCTTCATACATTTCACGACGTTCAACACCGTGTTCCCGCGCCAACTTAGCCAGCGCAGCTGCCAGATTGTAATCCCGATTAGGCAAGTCATGCGCATCGGAAACAAACACATGTGCTAAATGATGTGACACGATGGCTTCCGAGAACTTTTGTACCTTCTTACCAAAGGCACCGACATACGCACTGGCCGTGACTTGTGCAATCGCCCCACGTTCGATTAATTGATACAAAATCTCTGGTTGCGCCATGAGTTTGGTGTTCCGCTCAGGGTGCGCAATTTGCACAGTAATGCCCCGTTGCATGATATTAAAAATCATATCCGAACTAAAGGTCGGCACGTCATCATCTGGGAACTCCAATAGCAAGTATTGGTTTTGCTCATCGGCAAATAACACCTCATCTGCGTCCAGTGCTGCCATTAAATCCCCATTAATCCGTACTTCTTGTGAAGGAAAGACTTGTAATGGAATATTTTCCGCATCTAAGGCTGCTTGAAAACTTGCCGTCGCCAACAAGACATCTTGCTTACGGTTCTCATAGCGGCCATTCATATGATGCGGTGTCATCAAAATGGCCTCAATCCCCTCATCGACAGCACTTCTCGCCATGCGTAACGAAGCGCGCATGGAAGCTGAACCATCATCAAGACCTGGTAATAGATGACTATGTAAATCGATCATGCCCTCTCCTTAAACTGAATTTCATGTGACCATCAGACGGTTAATGTCCCATGGTCAGCCATTAACATATAGAATACCATACCACCGCTAAGTGACAATTATATTACAGATACAAGACAATAATTTCGAAATGTCATATTACAATATGAGCAAAGTTATTTTTTCTAATATAACTATTTTAACCCGCAATAAAAGCGAACGATCAAATAATCGTTCGCTTTTTAATCATTTTACTTTCCTTTTGTAAGAAAAAATTAAGATATAACCGACAATGGCGGCAATAACTAAGCCCGTCGCCACATCATTCCATTCACGCATGACGCGCATCGATTCCGGTGTCGGCCACTTGGCAGTCGTCATCACAAAGAAGGTCTGAATCGAGCGCCCTGCCTTCATGATAATCACTGAAGCGATAAACATCAACAAGAACTGATGCAAGATACTGCCGATATTTTGCAAGGTATACTTGACCCAGATCCGCTTATCGGCGGGAATGACTTCTTTATCGCTATACTCGCGGGTTAACCACCCGTTCAACGTCCCTTTAAACGTGCTGACGATGAACAGCCCGATTGGAAAGAGTGGCGTCAGCAAGATAATTAACAGGCCACCAACAATCCCAATGAACGAATCCCGCTTCACATGTTGCTTCAACATTGGAGTGAATTTAGGCGCCAAAACATTGCCTAACACATAAGGCAGATAGAAATAGAGAAAGGCTTGATTCCGCCCATAATAGGCGGCGGTATACAGTGAACTAAACAAGAACAGATAGTTCCCGACCGCCCCATTGATAAAGGTTAGAAACATCAAGTCATTGGAGATATGCCGCTGCACCTTATTGCGGAAGAAACTAATCAACACCACCCCGATTAACCCAATCAAGAAGAAACTGTTAATAAAGTAATCAAAGTAGATGGCGTTATTCAACAATCGGCTCGACCGCAACACGAACAATAAGATGAAGAATACGGCGAAAAGTATGGTATAAAGATACGACGCCTCTTCCATGTCATGGGAATCCACTTCATACGAATCGATAATTTTAATCGTTTGAAAGGACAACACATACATCACGCCATAAATGGCAAAGAAGACGAAATTTTTATAGTCAGATGGCAGCATCAATGACGCCCCAATTAACACCAAAATGAGCGCAGAAAACAGCCCCTTTGACGCCACACCCATCCCATTCTTCTTCAAATATTGCCCAATCACAGTATTAGCTGGTGGCAACCAAGCCCCACTAAGACCTAAGAAGAAGCCGGCAAAGACATAAGCGGGAAAGTAAAGCGTCCCGACCATGCCAAAGATACAGCCCAGCAGGCCACAGTATAGCGATATCCGCAGCAAGTTGAAACTATTGAGCTTCGTTTTAATCCCGCGAATGAAGAAAATCCCTGTCATTCGAAAGGTATAAAAGAGCACAAACGGCAACACCGTTAAAAACGTCTTACCATTGCTCAATTGCACCAATAACATAAACGGCAACACGATAATGGTACTACTCAAAATGGCCAGTGCCGATTTCCCAACCACCATAAACTTATTTTCCATGATTCCTATCCTATTGATTCTGTTGTCCGCATGCTGGCAAGCCAAATGCATGCGAAGAAAAAGCCCAAGCAACTGCTTGGGCTTAAAACGTGATAATCACTAACTATTCAAACTCAGCTTCATGCTTGATGTCATCTAATAAATCACGTTCTTGCTGTGATAATTCACGCTGATTAAGTAAATCCGGACGGCGCAACCATGTACGACGTAGGGATTCTTTCAAGCGCCATTCAGCAATTTTCGCGTGATTCCCGCTCATCAAAACTTCTGGTACTTTACGCCCCCGAAAGTCCGCTGGCCGTGTGTATTGCGGAAATTCCAAGAGATTATCCTGGAAGGAGTCCTCTTCAGCACTCACTTGATTCCCTAACACATCTGGCAAGAAACGCGCCGTGGCATCAATAATCACCATGGCCCCTAATTCACCACCAGTTAAGACATAATCCCCAAGTGAGATTTCATCATCGACCAATTCACGGATGCGTTCATCATAACCTTCATAGTGCCCAGCAATGAAAGTCAGATGTTCTTTTTGCGCTAATTCTTCAGCGACATGATGGTCGAACTTGCGACCGGCTGGATCTAACAAGACGACGTGTCCTTTATCGCCAGCTTGTGCTTCAACGGCTGCCATGGCATCAAAGATTGGTTGCGCCATCAACAGCATCCCCGCACCGCCGCCAAAAGGATAATCATCGACATTGTTGTGCTTGTTTTCCGTATAATCACGGAAATCAGTCACATGAAAGTCCAGCGCCCCTTTATCAATCGCTTTCCCCAAAATGGATTGTTTCAGTGGCGTGAACATATCTGGAAATAAACTTAAGACATCAATCCGCATTAATCTAACAATCCTTCCAACGCGTCAATGGTAATGCGCTTGTTCGCCACATCAACCGTCTTGACCACGTCATCAATCATTGGAATTAAGGCGTCGGATTGTCCTGGCCGCTTCACGATCCAAACATCATTGGCCCCAGTCGTCATGATTTCTGACACAACCCCGATGTCATGGCCTTCAAGGTCGAACACGCGGCTATCGATGATCTCATCATAGTAGTATTCATCATCCCCTAGTGTGTCACGTGATTCACCGTAGACGTAGACATCATCTGTCTTATATTTTTCAATGTCGTTAATGTTAGTTACGCCTTCAAAAAGCACCAACCACATATTCTTGTGCAACCGTGAGGATTGTACCTTAACGGGGACGAAGCCTTGCTTGGTTTCAATTTGTAATTCGGCGCCTTTTTTAAAGCGTTCAGCGGCAAAATCCGTAATGGCTAAAATCTTCACTTCACCACGAATCCCGTGGGTGTTGACAATCGTGCCAACTTTAAAATAATTTTCTTTTGTCATAAAGCTATTATAGCATAGCTTCACGCTCACCTTCAGGATCAAATCCTATGTTTGTCGCATCGCCGCAGAAAATGTGGGATGCCGTCGAATCAACACAAAGTAATAGACTAAGCTCGAACAGGCATATATTTCCCACACCCACCAAGACGAGCCATCCCCAATTCGTAAAAAGACAAAGAGACTAGTCAGCACGTCCATTAAAAATTCGGACATGATTTGATGCGTGCCGGCATGTTGCCGACTAATGGTCACCAAGAGTTGAACCAAAAAAATTAAAAACCAACCGACTAAATACCGACTCCCCCCACGAGAATAGTAAATTTGCCGCATGACAGGGACTTTGGTCTCCCCTTGCATCACATATAGCTGAGTCGCACGTGTCTTTTGTTGTAATTGGAAGCTGGTAGTTTGAAAATAACCAATCACCAGACTAAAACATAACAGACCGACCAAAAGATAAATGTCTTGTGTTTCCTTGATGCGCACGCTGTAGACGAATTGCCCAAAGGCAAAAATCGGCATCACATAATAACGAAATTTCGTGACTTTCGCATATTTAAATTGTTGCGTGATAAAGTAGGCGGTCAAGCCAAACGTTATTAAAAATCCAACATAACCTAGCATCCGTCACACAACCAATCTAATTGCTGAGGCAGACTGTATTTTACCATGTAAAGTATTGAATAATTTTGATGACACCTAGGATGGCTAATGACAAGCCCAATAGTGTCCACAAAACAGCGGCACCAATCACGGGTGAGAAGAGTAAGACGATCCCACCAATTAAGCTGATAATACGTGAGAAGAATGCCCAGCCCTTTTTATTGTAAAACTTTAATGAGGCAAACGTCACAATCGCTTCAATAATCCAAGTCATACCGACTAGGAGTCCGACAATCAAGAACAAATAAGCCGTGGCCACATAAAGATTAATGAAAATGAAGACACCAGCCACCAAGTAAATGGCCCCAATCAGCAAGCTACCCAGACGGGCCCACGCTGATTCGTCATCATGGTTGGCAATAGATGAGACATAAGCTGCGCCAATCCCGATAAAGGCGATCCCGACAAGGACCGTCACCACTGAAGCCGTGCGATCTGGCCAAAAAATAATGAGTAAGCCAAAAATAAGTGACAAAAGGCCGTCAAGACCGACCATTTGACGTAATTTCTGATAGAAAATATCTGACATTTTTCTTTCCTCCTTGCCCATAGTATAACCTTTTTGACTTGGTCAATTTGTGATTCAATGGGCAAAGGGTTTTAATGTGTTATGATCCCGCCTAATTTGCATCATGTCAACATTAGGATAGCCGAGATCTTTGCTATAATAATGCTAACTTTAACAGATCACAGCCTGTTTTGTTGCACTTGGCGGCGCAATCCGGGCGCGATGAGGAGAAATTCATGTCTATTTTTATGCACTATATCGCCATTAATATTAAGTACATTTACACGCTCATCTACATTTTTGGGCTCATTATTTTGATTGTGCTGGGTGGTTTTCTGTTTTGGATTCACCGGAAATAACCTGACTTGATCGCGGTTGCTTTAAATCAAGTGCCAGTAAGACTTGCTTAATCACCGGCCCGTATTCATACTTGCCAATTCCCCCACCTTTGGGCAAGATGCGATGACAAGCGTTAATAATCGTTAGCGGATTCTTCCCGACAGCTGTGGCAACGGCACGCACGGCCGTTGGGCGCTTGGCCCGTGCTGCTAACGCCTGATACGTTAATGTTTCAGTTGGCGCCATCTCATGCAAGGCCGTCCAAACTGCCAACTGGAATGGCGTTGCCTTTAAATAATGGACTTTAATCGCATGCAAATCAACGACCTCGCCTGCTGCGTAGCGTTTAAAAACTGCCAGTTCCGGCACGTGACCGGGTTGCAAGGCGAACCCAGGATATTCAGCTTCAAACTCTTGCACACCATCTGCTGCTAAGCTCACGAAAACGACCGCATCAGCTTGTTTGAAGACGGTTAATTGACGTTGTAAAAATGGCATGGTGTCATAAATAATCATAGGCTTAGTGTAGCACAATTTCAGACGTAAAATAAAAAGCACGCAACGCAGCGTGCTTAGGGTTAAATTTACTTATAATTTGCTTTTTATCACTTTCCTATTCATGAAGTTAGTAATCATAAGAATGAAATCATTTACTTTCAACAATTCAAATATTTTAACACGTATGTAGTTAATAACCATAAAACATGCAAAAAACATAACAGAACTCAAAATCACAATTAATAATGTTACCACTATAGGAAAATTACGAGTTATATCTTTAAATAAATCTTTTAAGATGTAGCCGTAAAAGAAAATTGAGGTGTCAAGAATATAAACGCCAAACGAAAGCGGCGACAAAAATAAGAGTATCTTTTGGAATATCGGATTCTTTACTTCAATTCTCGTGAAAAGTATGAAAATTGCTAAAGACTGCACGATGACTATAGGCGATGTATACGATGCTATACGTAGTACATGGGCTCGCAGTACAAATTCTGCAAGTAAACTCACAAGTGACATTCCAACAACAATAATAATTAATATACTGTTATTTATTTTTGCAATTTCGGTAGAATATTTTTTTATCACAACGCCTGCAACAAAAAGTGTGATAAGCCATTCAGTTGAGTATCCCACTTGTAAAATTCGACTATCTGTGAATCCCACAGTACCAGAAAAAAGCAGCATGATAACAACGATACGCAATAAAGTAGTTCTGCTCAATTTATTTATGCCATATCGCAATAATGGTTCAACGATAACAAAACCAACATATGCATTAAAATACCAGTATTCCCCACTTAACAGCGGTAATATTGACTTTGCAATATCTATATTTTTGGGTACCCCAAAAAATATGGTATATATTGCAAGAGAGGATATCGATAAAAACAGTACCTCAAAATAAAGGCCTAAAATCCGATTAAGTCTAATCCCTTTTCCTGAATAAACAAAACCTGTAATCAATGCGAAAATATTAACCGCAACTATTACTAAATTAAATAACTCATTTGCTGAAAGAAAGCCAATCGTTGTGGTGGTGTTTTTCAAAACACCACCTTGATTAAGATTATGGACTACAACCACCATAAACATTGCCATTATACGTGCAATATCTACACCATAAATTCTCCTCATTATAAATACTCCTAAAATTTGATATTTAAACTATACCATATAAACTAATTCAATCTTATCTAACTCCAAACGAAAAGAGATGATTTTGATTTTCAAAATCATCTCTTTAGATATCCCGTTAGTCAAATTATTTCTTCAACAAACCAAAGATCACCCCAGAAATCACGGCGCCAATGGCAATAAAGAGCAGGTACAATAAAGGCGAACTCGTCAAGGCAATCACGAAGATGCCCCCGTGAGGCGCCAGCAACTTGATACCAGTCAACCCCACCAAACCACCTGCCACTGCTGATCCCACCATGAAGCTTGGGATGGCACGCGCTGGGTCCGCAGCGGCAAAAGGAATGGCACCTTCCGTAATAAAGGACAAGCCCATGACAATGTTGGTTAACCCTGCTTGGCGTTCTTGTTGGTCGAACTTGTGCTTGAACAAAAGCGTGGCGACAAAGACCGCTAGTGGTGGTACCATGCCACCTGCCATCACGGCCGCCATAATGTTTGACCCACCACTTGCTACCGTCGCAGCCAACGTGCCAGTCCCAAAGACATAAGCGGCTTTATTGATTGGGCCACCCATATCAACCGCCATCATCCCACCTAAAATGATGCCCAGTAAGACGGCGTTGGTGCCACTCAAGCTCGACAAGAAGTGGTTCAGACCAGAATTAATATCTGACATGGGAATGTTGATAAACAACATCGCAAAGCCCGTCAGCAACACGCCCAACAAAGGATAGAACAAAATTGACTTAATGCCATCCAGCGACTTAGGTAAGCCATTAAAGAGCTTCTTGAGGAGCAGCATGATACCACCCGCTAGGAAACCACCAACCAAGGCCCCTAAAAAGCCTGATGGAATGGGCAAATGCTTCGCATCTAAGCCCACATTGTAGAAGTTATACCCATTGGCCGCTAACGCACCGGCGACAAAACCAGCCACTAACCCAGGCTTTTCAGCGATTGAAAAGGCGATATAACCAGCCAGAACTGGCAACATGAAGCCAAAGGCAGCGCCACCAATTTGCTTGAAGAAGGCAGCGATGGGATGATACGTTCCCAGACTTGATAACATATCCTTTGGCACGCCTAAACTTTGGTCAATCAAGAAGGCAAAGGCAATGGCAATTCCGCCACCAATCACAAAGGGTAACATGCTTGACACACCACTCATCAAATGGCGATAAAAAGCTTTTCCGACAGACTTTGGTGTTTCCGCTGTGCTTTGGGCTGGCTCGTCGCTATGATAGATTGGCGCCTGGGAATCTAAAGCCAACGAAATCAGTGCATCTGGTTGACGTATGCCATCAGCCACGGGCCGATTAATTAATGGCTTGCCATCAAAACGCGCCATCGCCACATTTTTATCCGCAGCGATAATCACGCCTTGGGCGGCCGCAATATCGGCATCACTTAACCGGTTCCCCACGCCACTCGCCCCGTTCGTCTCCACTTTGATGCGGACACCGCGTTGCTCGGCTTGCTTTTTCAACGCTTCTTCGGCCATATACGTGTGGGCGATGCCCGTGGTACAAGCAGTAACTGCCACCAAAAATGGCGCATCATCATCAACGGTCACATGACCATGCACCATCTCCTGAGTGGTAAACAACTTCACCACGTCGTCTGGTGTGGCAGCAGCTTGCAACTTTGCCATAAAGCCATCTTGCAGCAAGTAACGAGAGAGACTGGCCAGCGCTTCAAGATGGGTATTATTCGCATCAGCAGGCACGGCAATCATAAATAACAAGTGCACCGGTTGCCCATCCATCGCGTCATACGCAACCCCTTGGGTCGAGCGCGCAAACGCGACAGTTGGTAACTTGACAGCGCTATTTTTTGCATGTGGCATGGCAATGCCATCCCCTAATCCAGTGGTCGTCTGCGCTTCACGCGCTAGGATACCTTGCATAAATGCCGCTCGATCGGAAATGCAACCCGCAGCATATAGGCGGTCAATCATTTCCTCAAAGGCTGCTTGCTTGGTGGTGGCTTGGAGATCCAAAACCATCACGTCAGGACGTAACAATTCGCTGATTTTCATGATGTTTCCTCACATATCATATTGTTGTAACACGAACTTGTTCATAAATGGTTTCAATCATTGCCTTTGTGGCAATATCTTCACTAAATGCTGTGGCCGTCCCACTTGCAACGGCGACCTTAAAACTTTCAACCACATCGCCTGACGCTAACCAAGTACCGACAAACCCGGCAATCATCGAATCCCCCGCCCCAGTTGAATTTTTCACCTGCCCGGCCACGGGGGCGGCAAAGTAATCGCCGGTTGGGGTGAGTAACACCGCACCAGCTCCCGCAAGGGAAACGATGGCGTGTTGCGCCCCGGCAGCTAATAAATGATGCCCCCACTTTTGAATTGAGGCGCGCGTCGTTAGCGGCACTTGGTACAACTGGGCCAGTTCTTGGCGGTTGGGTTTGACGAGTAACGGCTGCTTCTGCAGGGCTGCTTGCAATTGTTCTCCCGTCGTATCAATCACAAAGCGTGCTTGCTGCGCGGTAATTTGACCAATAATTTGTTGGTAAATGTCGTGGTCGAGGCTTTTAGGGATACTTCCTGATAAAATCACTAAATCATCAGCGGTCAATTGTGCAAACTGCTGGAGAAAAATCGTTAACTCGTCAGTCGTAATGGCTGGCCCAGTGGCGTTAATCTCTGTCTCCACTTGCGCTTTAATTTTGAGATTAATGCGCGTCTCGCCGGCAATTGCGGTAAAATCTTGCCGGAGATGCGGCTCGTTTAAGGTGGCTTGCAAGTGCGTCCCAGTAAAACCACCTAGAAAGCCCAAGGCTGTATTTTCAATGCCTAAATGACTAAGGAGCCGACTGACGTTAATCCCCTTCCCGCCGGGAAATAATTGTTGTGACGTGGCGCGATTGGTTTCACCTAAGCTTAGTTCAGGGACACGGGTAATATAGTCCAGCGATGGATTTAATGTGACGGTATAGATCATTAGTTCTCCTCTGCTTCAATGACTGGCATGACAGCACGTAATGACTGGCTTTGTGCAGCAGTCAAGCGTGTCGTTATCAACGTCACTTGCGACAAATCAACAGCTTTGGCAAACGAAGCCGTTGCCAACTTGCTTGCATCAGCTAACACGTAACTTGTTTTTGACCGAACGACAACGGCTTGCTTAATCACCGCTTCTTCCAAATCAGGGGTGGTCAAGCCAAATTCAACGGATAGACTATCCGCCCCGATAAAACTGGTTTGAAAAACAAGGTGATTAATCTGGTTAACCGCCGCGGCCCCAATCACGGCATCGGTGGTTTGTTTCACCTGACCGCCAATAATCATGACCGGAATCATCAAATCCGATAACTGCGCGGCATGATGGACTGAATTCGTCACCACGGTCACCGCCGGCTTGATGCCAGCCAAATAGGCAATGAGTTCGCCGGTCGTTGTCCCAGCATCTAAAAAAATCATTTCACCGCCCTGAAGTTGGGCCGCTGCGCGCTTAGCAATCGCTTGCTTATCTGCTTGATAAATCGTTCGTCGTTCTTTCACCGTCAGCTGATCCCGATCACGGACTATGAATTCAACCCCGCCATGCACGCGTCGCACCATCCCTTGTGCTGCTAAAGCCACCAAATCCCGTCGAACCGTTGATATGGAGGTTTGCGTTGCACGTTTTAAGTCTTGCAGGGAAACAAACTGTCTTTTTTGAATAATTTCGAGTAGCCGTTGCTTTCTTTCTTCGACAATCATATCTTGTCCTCACAAAATGTAAGCGCTTTCTTATGCGCTAATCATAACCGCTTTTGCAATTTTTTGCAACCTTTTTATATCACTTTCGTTCACATGACACCAAATAAAAAGCAATCACCAAAGTGATTGCTTGCATTTATTCCCAATGGGCTTTTTCAAATTGGTCAGTTGCGCCGTGCAATTCATATGTTGCAGTTGCGGCAACTTGTTCGGCACTCTGACGGAGTTGATTCGTTGTCTCAAAAATGTGCGCCACGTTCTTTAAATAAGGCACTAGTTCGCCAGTCCACACCAAACGCGGATCATGGCCATATTGTAACCAGAGGCTATCCGTCTGGTCATCAAGCCATTGGCTTGCGCCATGATATGGTCGATCATCAATCAAAAGACCACCCCCAGCATGCACCAAACCCTTGTCGTGCGTTAAAGTGACCCGCTTATAAAACGGGCTATCCACCCCATCACCAAAATATTCTGCCAGCCACAACAGTTTATCCTGCCATGCACTCGGATTTTGCCAAGGTGCGGTCGATAGAATGTGTAATTCATAGTCTGCTGCCAAATCAGTGATGGCTTGAACGGCACCTGGCATCGGTGGTAAATGACGAAAAACACCTGGAATTTGGTCAGGCTTATCGACTTGTAGCTGGCGAGTATCAATCGTATTTAATATCGGCAACGTATCGACTAATACATTATCCATATCTAAAAACAGCTTTGGTTTTGTTCCCATGTGACAGTCTCCATTATCATCAAAGTTAAAGAAAGCGCTCCCAACTTTGGACAGTTTCATTATAGCGGATTTATCATCGGATGCAAAGCACAAAAAAACCGCAACCTCAGTTGCGGTTTAAAAGATATGGTTTATACCAATGCCAACAAATCAGCCTTCTTAGCTGATGAAGCATATTCTGTGCCTTGGGCATCCAAGTAAGCCTTGATTTCGGCAACAGTGTTCTTTTCAGTTGGCTTTGCTGATGCAGCAGCAGGCTTTTCAGAAGCTGACTTCTTACCTGACTTAGCTTCGGCATGCTTTGCCAAAATACCAGCGTTGCTCAACAAGTTGCGAACAGTATCTGATGGTTGTGCACCATTGCTCAACCATGTCAAAATCTTTGCTTCATCCAACTTGATTTCTGCTGGTTGTGAGATTGGGTTGTATGTACCCACTGTTTCGATGAAACGGCCATCACGAGGTGAACGTGAATCAGCGATAACAACACGGTAGAAAGGACGCTTCTTGGCACCCATGCGCTTCAAACGGATCTTAACTGACATATGTAATGTCCTCCAAATTTCTTATGTGCTTTTTGCACTTTAATTTACTTATCTAGTATGCCACGATTCACCAGCCATGTCAAGTGTTTTTACTTGACATCAATTAACCAACGATTCACTTGGGCTACGACATCAGCTTGCAAGTAGCGCAACTTGATATATGTGGCACTGTCGCCGTGCCGCACCACGACCTGTAAGTGCTGGGCTTGGTGGCGTGCCATAAAGAGACTTTGTGTCGCCCGTACCCCTTGGATTTTATCGCGACGAACATAATATTGGCGCTTGGTAAACCAAGGCGTTATCTGAATTGCCAGCATATCATCAGCGATCGTCAAGCGCTGATCCGTGATACATAGCCAACCCGATATACTCCAAATCACCACCAGACTGCCGGCTAAGCCAACCAGCCACACAAATCCAGCAGCAAAATGTAAATAGGTAGCCATCAGCCAGTTTGCAATCAACAACAAACCAAACATCCCCAAGGCCCACATCACTGCATATTGCATTTGATAGCGCAGCGCATGTCGCACTGTCGCCGCCCGCTTTAATGTCGGTATCTGTAACGTTGGTAAGAAAGGCTGAATAACTTCGGCCACTTGACCAGATTGGACAACGGGCATGAGAACGTTTTGATGCGTGTCATTTTTTTCTGATTGATTTGCTGAAGCCAAGAGGACACTCACGGTCTGTAAATGCAACGCCCGCCGTAACAACGACTGTTCCAACTGGACAGCTTGTACGCGTGTCGTCCGTAATTGCATGGTGTGCTTTGTGAACAAACCGCGGGCAATCGCCAAGTGTTGCCCCACGCGCGTTAACGTGAAACCATAATATTGATTATAAATTTTAATAAAGGCAACACCCATACCAACCAAGATAACCCCGGCGGCTAGTGTGGCATAAAACATCACACTCCCGCCACGTAGCCAACCATCCAAGCCCATCATCACATGCTGAGGCAGATGATTGCTCACTTCAGATAATATGGTGAAAATCACCCCCATAATCCCCAGACTGCCAAAAGATGTCAAGGCATAGCGCACCAGTTCTTGTTGATTAATATGGTAAGTGGCACGCACTTGCGGTTGCTTAGTATCAATCAACGTTTCGCTAACTTTGGTTTGTGCGGCTTGTCGGTAGCGGGCAATCGTATCAATTTGCGCCGGCGTCAAGGCATTAAAAGTTAATTGGTCATCTTTTTCTCCAGAGGTTTCCAGCCGCACTTGGTAAACGCCAAACGGTTGAAACAGCACAGGTTGGGTCTTTGTGAGTGTTTGAATGCGTTCAAATGGCACATGCGCATGACGCTTCACAAAAACCCCCTGATTGACAGTAATTTCGTGTGCGTTCAAGTCATAGGTAAAGAAAAACCACCTCAGCACACCAAAAATAAAGGAGACCAACAGAAAGCCGGCCAGCCACCATAACTTTCGACTGAAAGTATGATCGCCCTGCATAGCAAAAAATATAAACGGCAAAAATAGCTCCTTCACTGTCTGCCCAACCATCGCAAACACGGCAAATTTTGACTGGCGCATGGGTTTAGTCATCAGCGTCAACCTCGCGCGCTTGCCTTGCCGCCGCAATTAATTGGTCACGAAGTGTTTGCGCGACATCTTCAGAAATGGTTTCAATTTTAAAGTTATGCGCAGCGGTGACAATCACGACATTTTGTAAATGAAAGTATTGTAGAATTGGCCCTTGCTCGGTATCCACATTTTGAATCCGATTCACTGGCATGGTTTCCGTTTTTCGTAAGAAAAACCCACGGTAAATGGTGACGGCATCCGGTGTCAAGAGATACTTATGGTAACGATAGTAGTATGGAATGCATAGCAGACGGCCTATAGCCAGTGCCAAAATGGCACAAAAAATCACATTGATCGCCGTCATAACGGCATGAGACCAATGTGATTGAAATAAACTATTCATGCAAATATCAGCCAACACCACTATGCCCATCACCAAAATCGCTTGGACGGCCCACACTTTCTTGGCCGCCTGCGGTAAACTTTTAGCATTTGTTGGTATCATATCACAGCCCCCCTGCTGATCTTACTTTTGTCGCGCAGCGTTGATTTCTTCACTCAACACAATCAAATGATCTAGCGCACGGCGCGCCAAACGTGAGTCATGTACGCGGTTGGCTTCATTCGTAATCCCACCCAAAGTATGTGGGGTATTAACGTCTTTAATGATGGCAATTAACTGTTCATGCCAGGCTGCCAATTGGTCTTTGTCTGTCATAATTTTCTCCTCTAAACAATTACGTATATTTTATCATGCCTACTGGTAATTTTCATGAAAAAACACGAATTCTAATAATTGCTTCTCATAACATTCGTATTATGTTCTAAATATTTAGTTTTCTTTTGTTGTAATATTATTTTCTTCAGGTAGAATAATGATATAAGGAAGAAAGGAGATGTGTGCACAAGCGTCATTTGGATAATGGCTTGCACACAAACAGGCTATGTTATCAGAATTTAAGACATTTATCATGCGTGGGAACGTGCTTGACTTGGCAGTCGCCGTGATCATCGGTGGTGCTTTCACAGCATTGGTTAAGTCACTGACGAACAACTTGATTACGCCAATCATTAGCTTCTTCACTGGTGGGACATCAGATTTGAAGAACTTGCAATTGGTGATTACCAAGCAATTGACCTTTAAATACGGTGCTTTCTTAAATGATGTGATCAACTTCATCATCATTGCTTTCGTGGTATTTATGTTGGTTAAGATCGTCAACCGCTTGTTCCGTTCAAACAAGGAAGAAGCCGCTGTCGTGAACCCTGAATTGGAAATTTTAACAGAGATTCGCGATCTCTTGGAAGCACAAAAAAAGGCATAACGTTCGTTTTTTGTCATCAATACGCTCGACAACGTCACTTGTTGTTTGGGCGTTTTTTTTGTATAGTTAATAGGTTACTAAATAATTGGAGGTTGTCATGGTGATTATTACAGCAGGCATGATTGGCGTTGGTAAAACGACCTTAACGAGCTTGATCGCTGAACATTTTGGCACAAAAGCATTTTACGAACCTGTGGGCGACAATCCAGTCTTGCCACTATATTATTCGGATCCAAAGCAATACGGTTTCTTATTGCAAATTTACTTCCTGAACCGTCGCTTTGACATGATTAAGCAAGCTTTGGCCGACGATAATAACGTCCTTGACCGGTCAATCTACGAAGATGCCCTTTTCACAGCTGAAAATCACAAAGATGGCAACATCACGGATGCTGAAATGGAAGTCTACACACAATTACTCGACAACATGATGGCCGAATTGCAGAAACTGCCAAAAAAGGCACCCGACTTGTTAGTGTATGCCGAAACAGATTTTGAAACCATCTTGTATCGTATCAAAAAGCGCGGCCGTGATTACGAACAATTTGACGACAATGATGAATTACGTCAGTATTATTTCCGGATTTGGTCAGCCTATCGTGATTGGTTTGAAGCCTACGACGCCTCACCAAAACTTAAAATTGACCTACAAACTTATGATTTGGAAATGCCTGAAAACCAAGCCATTATCTTAAACCAAATCGAAACCGCTTTACAAGCAATCCGCTAAAAAAACACTTCACAAGGAAGTGTTTTTTTAGTTGACTAATAATTTTAAGGCCGCGCGAATGTAGCCATCAGTCGTATCTTGGGTTGTGGCCAACTGCGTTTCAATCTTGGCAATTTCTTTGGCACTATAGCCAAGTGACGTCAAAGCGGCCAGCGCATCAGTCAAGGCTGGGTTGGTCGTTGGCTGCGCATTGCTTGGCGTCAAACCAGCTGACACAGCCAAATCATCCAACTTTCCCTTCAAATCTAATACAATTTGTTGGGCTGTCTTCTTCCCAACACCTGGGAACTGCGTTAAGTAGGTGGCATCATCATTTGCTACCGCCTGAACCAGCCCTTGCGCGTCATCGCTTGCGATGATTGCTAACGCACTCTTTGGGCCAATGCCTGAGACATTTAACAATTTATTGAATAGAATCTTTTCGTTTTCGTCAATAAAGCCGTACAACGTGATTTCATTTTCCCGCACAATTTGTTCAATATAAACGTGCGATTCCACATTTTGTTCAAAACGATACGGATTGGCCACATAGAGCTTATAGCCCACCCCACTGCGATCGCAAATCACAAGATATGCTGGATAAATATTAGTAATTAACCCATTGATGTATTCGTACACTCGCCCACTCCTTCTAATTCGCCCACCGGCATGCGCTTAGCCGCGCTTGACAAACATCGCATCACCAAAGCTGAAGAAACGATATTGATCAGCCACGGCGTGTTCATACGCCTTTAAAATATGGTCACGACCCGTAAAGGCGGCCACCAGCATCACCAAGGTTGACTTTGGCAAATGGAAGTTCGTGATGAACGCATCGACCGTGGTCCACTGATAACCGGGCTTAATAAAGATATCCGTCCAGCCTGAATCAGCTTGCAAATGTCCTTCAAACTTTGACCCAATCGTTTCAAGTGTCCGAATAGACGTCGTACCGGTGGCAATAATCCGCCCACCGTTAGCATGCACTGCATTCAACGTATCGGCCGCTTCTTGTGTGAGTTGGTAGAATTCGGAGTGCATCTTGTGATCTTCAATATTTTCTTCTTCGACTGGTCGGAAAGTCCCTAAACCGACATGGAGCGTCAATTCAACGGTTTGAACGCCTTTGGCACGCACTTTATCCAATAATTCTGGTGTCCAGTGCAAGCCAGCTGTTGGGGCTGCAGCTGAGCCGTCAACCTTTGAATACACCGTTTGATAGCGTTCTTGATCGTCAAGCTTTTCTTTAATGTATGGTGGCAATGGCATTTCCCCCAGCTTTTCGAGTAATTCCATGAAAATGCCATCATAGTGGAATTCGATGTAACGACCGCCGTGTTCCAATTCACCGACAACGGTTGCGGTCATGATGGGGTTGTTGATGTCATCCCCAAACACAATCGTTGAGCCAATCGGTGACTTTTTGGCGGGCTTTACCAAAGTTTCCCAGACATCACCATGATCTTGGCGTAACAGCAAAACCTCCGCGTGGCCACCAGTTTCTGGCCGTGCCCCGTGCAAACGTGCGGGTAGCACGCGGGAATTGTTCATCACAATGGCATCCCCGGGTTCAACATAATCTAAAATGTCGTAAAAATGCTTATCTTCATACGCGCCCGTATCGGCATCTAACACCAAAAGCCGTGACGCATCACGTTGCTTTAAGGGCGTCTGGGCAATCAAGGATTCGGGCAAATCGTAATCAAAATCTGCTAATTGGTAAGGTTGTGCTGTCATCTATTTCCACCTGTATTACCGCTCATACCGGTTGTTTTTTCAAATTCAAAACCGGTTTGGGCAACTTTTTCTTTTTCTGCTGCTGTTAATACTTTGTTTTCGTTGGGGATATTGAACTTCTCTA
Organism: Leuconostoc holzapfelii; assembly: GCF_012396485.1. Lineage (GTDB taxonomy): Bacteria > Bacillota > Bacilli > Lactobacillales > Lactobacillaceae > Leuconostoc > Leuconostoc holzapfelii. The sequence goes on along the minus strand of NZ_JAAXPO010000003.1, from coordinate 114,627 downwards.
AGACATACGCATACGTGAGGCCATTGGCGTTGAGATGGGCTACTAACAAGGCCAATTCATGCCGCTGGGTCGCCGTTGGTTTATTGATTGTAATCGTTTCGTCAAAGGCTCGTTCCACTTGTCGGTCAAAGCGCTTGTTTTCGGATTCAATTTGATAACTTGTCTCAATGGCTGCTAAGCGTGCCTGTAAGTGCGGCGTGAGTTCATCAAAGCTAATGGGTTGCCCGAAGGGCCGCGTTTGCATCAAGGCTGAATCCAGTGACAAATTTACCATGCCATCGCGTTGATATTCCGCCTCATGAATGTGCCCATGCACAGACAAGATTGGATAGGGCAAATCAACGGCATAATGGCTCAACCACACTTGAATACCGTTGATTTTCAACGCTTTGGCCGTTGGTTCATAAGCGATGAGTCGGGTTTCCGGTGCTTTTAGCGCCGCCTTAATTTGATCCGAATGATCATGATTGCCTTTAAAAAAGACCTTTTGTCCATTCAACCGCGACAGTTGGGCGACAAAATCTTGCTTCTTGCGAAACATCCCCAAATCACCTAGAAAATAAACCGTATCTGCATCAGATACCGTCTCATTCCACGTCTTCTCAAGATAAGCATTCATCTCTGAAACAGTTGGTGAAATGCCCAATGCCTGCAGTGATGCTTCTCTTGACTTGTCAAAATACAAGATTTTTTCATGATTAAAATGGGTATCTGAAATGATAAAATCCATTATTTTTCCTCTGGATAAGGTTCATTCAAGTGGGCATAGGCGGCCGGTGTTACCACTCGGCCACGTGGTGTGCGCTGCAAAAAGCCAATTTGCAATAAGTAAGGTTCAACCATTGATTCTAACGTTTCGGCTTCTTCGCCGATGTTGGCCGCAATGGTGTTCAAGCCCACTGGTCCACCGTTATAGTAAGCGATCATGGTCCCCAAAAACTTATGATCCGTTTCATCAAGCCCACGATTATCTACTCGCAGTTTATCTAATGCCACCGTCACAATCGCCTGATCAATGGCAGCCATTCCTTGTACTTGGGCAAAATCACGCACCCGCTTTAAAAGTCGGTTGGCAATACGTGGCGTCCCCCGTGAACGCAACGCTACCTCATAGGCCCCTTCGGGTTTAATGGGTGCTTGGAAAATATCTGACGAACGTACAACGATTTCCTGCAACTCCGACGGTGTATAATATACCATCGCATTAATAATACCAAAGCGATCACGGAGCGGCTTGGACAACATCCCAGGTCGTGTCGTGGCACCAATTAAGGTAAATGGCGGCAGCGGAAAATGAACGGCTCGTGCAGTTGGTCCTTGGCCAACCATAATATCGACAAAATAATCTTCCATTGCCGAGTACATAATTTCTTCAATGTTTGTCGGTAAGCGATGAATTTCATCAATAAACAAAATATCACCGGGTTCCAGTTCATTTAATAACGCCACCAAGTCTCCGGGCTTTTCAATGGCTGGACCCGAAGTTGTCTTGATATGCACACCCATTTCATTGGCGATAATCATGGCCAAGGTGGTCTTCCCTAAGCCTGGTGGGCCAAACAATAAGACGTGGTCTAAAGCTTCTTGTCGTTGCTTGGCGGCCGCAATATAAACGGACAGTTCTTCTTTTAAAGCTGTTTGCCCGATATATTCACGCAAAAATTGCGGCCGCAATGACAATTCATCGTGCTGCTCAGCTTGGTTAGCGGCAGCATCACGAATTAAGCGATCCGCATCGGTGGTTTCTTCATACCATTGATTAAATTGTGGGTTATCTGCATTTGCCATAAGTATCATTTTACCACGTTTAATCGCGTAATTGACCCGACCTTTTATCGCGGGACGTCAACTGAGAGTTGTGGCAAAAGTTGATGGACGCGATTATAAAACCGCACTTGATAGGCCTGATCCGTTACCGTGAGCACCGCATAAGTGCCACCCAAATCAGCGTGTGGCCCTTTGGGCAGACGAATTGAGCCGGGATTGATAAACAAAACATCCTCAAACATCACAGCACCTTCAAGATGGGTATGCCCGAATAATGCGACTTGGGCATGGGCATCATGTGCTGCCGCTGCCATCAGCTTGAGATTAGCCCATGCGTTAAATTGGGTTGCTTGATAGAGATGACCGTGGGTTTGGAAAAAAGTGACCCCAGCAAGCGTTGTGGCCCGAGCTGCCACAAACTCTGGGTCATCATCCATATTTCCAATTACGGTTGACACCCCATCAAAGACGTCATCGTTGGCTGATAATTCTGAATCCCCATTATAAAATAGCCCATCAACCGCGTCACGCCAGTGATCAAAAATGTCAGCAATGATGTCACGATCACCGTGGGTATCTGAAACAATTAAAAATTTTGCCATCATATTCGCCACACAATCCTGTCAATTGTGTGATTCCCCTTTCAGCCAAGCTGGCAATTGTTTAGCCAGTGCTTGAAGCGCAAGGCCCCGATGACTGACTTGATTCTTTTCATCAGCAGTTAATTCCGCAAATGTCTTGTTAAATTGTGGTACCAAAAAAATGGGGTCGTAGCCAAAGCCTGCTTCACCCTGTCTGGTCATCGTGATGACGCCAGCCACTTCACCCTTTGCCACCAAGTTAGGGCGTCCCGGGCCAGCTAACACCAAGACACTATGAAATTGTGCATCACGATGCGTAGTGGTGCCTAATTTAGCTAACACTTTGCTAATGTTCGCCGCGTCATCGTGATCGCCGGCATAACGCGCTGAATAGACCCCTGGCTCACCGTTTAGCGCATCAATGCACAACCCTGAATCATCAGCTAAGACAAAATCATCCGGTGCTAATGACGCAATGGTCAGTGCTTTTTTAGTCGCATTGGCTTCAAAAGTAGCACCGTCTTCAATAATTTCAGGTACTGCCTCACCTAATGCACGCATTGGTACCACAGGTAAATCAATGTGGCTGGCTGCTAAAATCGCCTCTAATTCGGTGATTTTATGGGCGTTATTACTGGCCAAAATAATTCTAGGCATTTAGTTTTCCTCCAAATGTTGTGCATGCTTGTCCCCCACAATCGCTAAATGGCGCACATCTAAGGCATCTTCGCGCGCCAACCATGCGGTAGCAATCGTGCTAAAGGTCTCAGGGTCTTTTGTCGTATAAAAGACATCGTTGGCATGCTGATGGGTCACGCCTGTCAGCAAGCCCTGGTTAGTCAATGTCTCAATAATTACCTGTACCGTTTCACGGCCGGCATCCACTAACTGGACGGTTGGTCCAACCGCAGCTTGAATAGCGGGCGTTAACAGTGGAAAATGTGTGCAACCAAGCACCAATGTATCAATACCTTGCGCTGTTAATGGTGCCAAATGTTTGGCAACTAATGCCTGTGTGGCCTGAGTACTAGCTTGATTTGCTTCAACGATCTGTACAAATTCTGGTTCGGCTTGTTGGGCGACGGCAACATCTGGGCGAAAGTCGGTAATTGCTGCTTGATAGGCCCCTGAAGTCACTGTCCCTTGCGTCGCAATCACACCGATTTGACGATTTTTAGTGGCATTGGCCGCAGCGCGTGCACCGGGTGCGATCACACCAATCACTGGGATAGGGAGTTTGGCTTGTAATTGCGGCAAAGCACGTGCCGTCGCTGTATTACAAGCAATGACGAGTAATTTGATTTGTTTTTCAGCCAATAAAAATTCTGCCATTTGAAAGGTATAATCAATGACTTCTTGGGCTGGGCGAGGACCATACGGCATGCGTGCGGTATCGCCAATAAAGACAAATTGTTCATGTGGTAGCTGGTTCTGGGCCGCTTTGACAACAGTCAGGCCGCCGACACCAGAATCAACAAAACCAATTGGATTATTTTTATTCATATCTATAATTATGCCCTTAAAAACAGAGAATGCAAGTTTTTCGCCCGCAAAGTTTGGTATAATAAAAGTCTGAAAGGTTTAGACGGGCTCATGAATATCAACGATTACGATAAGATTTTACAAACAAATTTCCAAGTTAACAGTTTTGCATTGACACTTTTACGCGATGGTTTACTACAAAATCTTTTGCAAGAAGACTATCCTCACATCCTTTATTGGGCTGGTAAAGAAATTGCCCGTCAATTCCCCTTTGATGCCTTGTCATCTGTTGTTGAATTCTTCGACAACGCTGGCTTTGGCCAGTTAGAAATTGCTTCTCAAGACAGCAAGAACCAACGCTGGACGTTGACCGGTGATTTGGTGCAACAGCGATTGGCGCTCAGCCGAAACGCAGATTTTAGCTTAGAAGCTGGTTTTTTGGCACAACAACTTGAACTACAGACCGGTGCGATTGCCGAAGCGACATTCAAACTTGGTAAAAAGAATGAAGGCGTTAACTTTGAGGTTGTCACTGACTTGAATGAAACCGTTGATGTTTCGGACATGAAACAACGCGTGGCTGCCCGTGAATCATTCCTGAAGCAGACTCATGAAAGTATGGAGCAAGCCAACTTGATTGAGGTGCGTGCGGACAGCGCGATCTCTCGCGAACAGTCAATTACGGATTCGCTATTGGCCTTTAAATTCGATGACATCGCACTTCCTCAAGAAGAACAAAGCAATTTAAGTGCCTTGTCTGAGGAGGAAAGCATTGATCCCTTCAATGTCCCCACAACCTCCACAACAGATTCACAATCACCCTTCTCATAATAAAAAAGTGACGCACCCGCGGGTGCGTCACTTTTTTATTTGAATTGTTGCAAGTTTTCAGGTGTTGGCATTAAATTCTGCCAGTCCTTTGACAAATAATTATTATTGATGTGGTAATTGGTTGGCTTGTATCCTTTAGCCATGAATGGTTTGATTTTTTCATCAGCGGTGACCCAACCATTCCAACCAAGATGAATCGTATCTTGCATGAAGTAGTTTTCCGCCCCATCATGTGACAAGTCAGCAATTTGGTTAAAACCCTGTGAGGTCAATTGTTTTTTAACCTTATCCACACTTTGGTAATACATCTTATCACTCAAACCAGTATACTTCGCCCAACGCTGATTGACTGGTTGAATCACGAACAATACATCCGTGTGTTGACGTGCAAATTCCGCAAGAACTGCCTGGAAATCAGCATATTCAACGGATTGCCGATAGTCAAACTTTGTTTGTGAACCAGCCAATCGCTTTAAGCTCATCTGAATGCGTGAACGGTAGAATGAATCCTTAATTTTAAATGGATTATTCGTCGTTTCCGATTGCGCAATTTTGGTGGCTTCTTTAAACAGAGCCCCATTATCATCACGTGCTGGTAATTTCGCCATGGCTGGCCGAACATACTTCCGCCAATTCTTTGAGCTTGAGAAATTAGAAAACAACTCGTCTTCGCGTAGCAACATGCGATGCCGCACGGCCAAAACACTCAAATCAGCACCGGAAAGTGGTTGATTCTCACTAATTTTCGTCACCATCTTGGCATACAACCCATTATCTTTGATTTGCGGTTGCTTGAGTAATTGGCCAGCAACATAACGATCCGTTGGTGAGATTTGCTTAATATTGCGCAACCAATCCACTGTCTGCAATGGTGAGTAGAAGATTGGGAAAGCACCATTGGCATGCTTCTTCACAAACCATTGCTGTGAAATCACAAACACTACTTGCTTCTTATGCAAAGCAGGCAACATTTCTTGCATGCTTAAATAATGAAGCAATGATTCCGTTCCGGCTTGCCCCAGCAAAAATGGTTGATAATTACGATGATACTTGTTTGCAAGCATCGATGGATGCATCGTATCTAAACGCAATAACTCACTCGAACCAAAAAACGGTACATATCGCTTAGATGTGTCACTAAAAGCCGCCGTTTTCATTGTCTCGCCTTTATACACATTTTTTGAAAACGAAACCGATGCGTCACGCACATCTTTTTTTGAAAAGTGGTTGAGGGAAAATGGCGCTAAAAACAATGCGCCTACCAGTACAAATGCAATCACTACTGGCCCAAAAATCCACCAAAGTCCCCGTTTTTTCATGATTTTTACCCGATTAATGATTCAACCTTGGCAATCACTTTATTGGGTGTATTCCATTCTTCACGGTTAAATTCTGATACTGGTGCTTGAATATCAAACTTGCCTTCAAGATCCAACAATAATTCAACAGTGGCCATTGAATCAAGCAAGCCATTGTCAAAAAAGTCTTCATCCATTTGGTCTGAGATATCTTCGCCAATAATTGTGTTTAAAATATCGATTACTTCTTCTTTTACTGCCATGATTATTTCCTCTTTCTTTTAATCCTTATGGTTTAAACCATAATTTGTCTAAAAATCCACTAAATAGTAAGAAGCTTACCATGACAACATTAAATGTAATGAAAATTGCCAAACCTTCTGTGAATTTATTATGTGGGACATGATGCTTCTTTTTGTAACGCAACCAAGCATCATTGATTACCAGCCCAACCCCATGGAACAAGCCATAAGTGATATAGTACCATGTAATTCCATGCCAGAAGCCCATGATGAGCATGTTGGCAATATAGGCCAAGTTTGATACCGTGACCTTGCTCTTAAACCACTTCTTCTTCATCATGAGGAAAACTAATCGCATGAAGATATAATCACGGAACCAAAATGACAGCGTCATGTGCCAACGGTTCCAGAATTCTTTCAAGTTTTTAGATAAGAATGGCTTATCAAAGTTCATTGGCAAGGCAATGCCCATCACGTAACTTGTCGCCACAGCGAATAATGAATAGCCCGCAAAGTCAAAGAACAAGTCTAACCCATACGAGTACATCACTGGAATTAACCACCAAGTCCAACCATGATGAATACTACCGGCTGCTAAAGCAAAGCTTTCAACTTGTGGCAAAAGTAATGTGCCAAAAATATAGGCCAAAACAAACTTATATAGGAAGCCTAGGAAAAAGTACCAAACTGCTTTTTCAAGCATTTCAAGGTATTTTTCACGGGTTGGTACCGTTGTAATATCTTTGGTAAAGCGGCGGTAGCGGTCAATTGGCCCTGACGAAATTGTCGGCATGAACAGCATAAACCGTAAAAATAGCCAAGGATCAAATGATTTAATGGACCCATCACGCGTTTCTAAAATCATCCCCACCGAGCGGAATGTCAAATACGAAATGCCCATAAAGCCAAGTAAGGTCGACACATGTGTCCAATGTGCTGCTGGGGCTAACTTGACCAAAAATAACGGTAAAATAGCCAACGCTGTGGCGACATAAAATACACTGCCACGATTAGCCTTTTGACGATACAGCGTGTAGCCCCACACCAGCAACCATTGCCAAATCATATAGCCAATGATGGCAAAACCTTCGTGATACTTCTTGCCATCAAACATCAAGATGATGAAGGCCAAAGAGACCACAACCTCATACCAGACAAACCGTTTCCCAAAGTATAACCCAATGGCCAGCGGCGCCAAAGCTAGCAACAAAAACACAAAATATTTTGGGTCAGCATACGGCTGTAAATTAAGCATTACCATTCACCTCAGCTATCAATCCTTTGAGGTCAATTTTACCATTTGGCGTTAATGGCATACTTTCTCGATACATAAACCGACCTGGCATCATGTACGGCATCATGATGTTTTCAAGTTCTGCTTTGATGGCATTTGTTAACAAAATTGGCTTGTCAAAGTCATTTTCTTTGGCTACAAGAATGGCCAATAATTGCTTCACCTTGCCATCTGCATCGTAGCGTGGGACAGCTACAGCCTGCTCAACCCATTGGCTTTGTTGCAACTGTTGGGCCACTTCTTCTAATTCGATACGGAAGCCATGCAATTTAATCTGGAAATCACTGCGCCCTTTATAATGGAGCAAACCATCCGCATCACGTGTCGCCAAATCACCTGTACGATAGGCTTGCTGCCCATCAACTGTTGTAAAGGCACTGGCAGTTTTTTCTGGGTTATTCAAATAACCCTTGGAGACAGATGGCCCAGCAATGACAATTTCACCGGCTTGACCATCAGGCAACACCACCCCATCAGGATCTTGAATAATAATTTGAGTGTCTGCGTTAGCATATCCAATAGGCATTTTGTCATAATTGGCAATAATGTCATTGGTAATAGGTAACCCCGTGACCGCAACTGTTGCTTCTGTTGGGCCGTATGTGTTAAAAATTTTAGCCTTGGGGAAACGTGCCAAAAGTTTTTCAGCCGTTGTTTTAGTTAACACTTCACCACAGAAAAGGAAGGTATCCAAATTCGGGTGGTTGACTTGCGTGAATTCAGGATCTAACAAAGCCACGTCAGCAAATGATGGCGTTGACACCCATTTGTTCAAAGCTAAAGTAGGTAAAGTTTGGAAAAGTGTCTTAAAATCATCGGCTGTCGCCTTAGGCAAAGCCTTCAACGTCCCCTTTGACAACAATGTCGGTACCCAATCCATCACTGACAAGTCAAATGAATAAGGTGGTTGTGACAACACATTGCTGCCAGTCTGCCAAGCAAAATCATCCCCCAACATCCAGTTAGCAAAACTGAGCAAGTTCGTGTGAGAAATTTGCACCCCTTTTGGCTTCCCTGTTGTCCCTGAGGTAAAGATAATGTAGAAATTATCATCGCCTGACACTGGTTGTGTCAGGCTAAAGTCGACTGGTGTTGCCAAAATCTCTGCTAATTGTGCCGGTGTGACCACGGGCACGTCTGTGATTTCAATTGGTAAATCATCTACTGCAATGACCAAAGCTGGTTGACCGATCTCAATAATATCAATCAAACGTTCATCAGCTGAGTTGACATCCACTGGCACATAAGCATGCCCTGACTTCACACTCCCCAAAAAACTGGCAATCATCTCAAATTGTTGGCCGCCATAAATCATAATCGGCGCACCGGTGGCGAGATGATGGTTCGTGATATAAGCTGCAATTCGGTCTGAAGCTTGCTTCAAATCCGAATAAGAATGGGTCACCCCGAGTTCGTCGTATGCGACATGGTCACCATGTGTGGTTGCAATTTCATCAATCGTCGCGATGACATTTTCAATAATCATGTGTAATATCCTAAATTAAAATTCGTTATAAATGAAGTGACCTTGCCCGACACCTGAATAGCTGTATAGGTAGACAAGCATCAAAATGATACTAAAATAAAATAGCGTCCGACTAATAAAATTTACAACCGGACGTTGAAAAAACTGTTTAATCAATTTCACGTTACCCCGCATTTGTGATTTTCATGTATAATCAACATAGTATGACAGTCCCTGACACACAAAAATATCGAGTTAATTATAACATAATCGTGTCAATATTGTAGCAAAATGTTACAATCGCACCTTTTGTGCCATTATGGAGATCCTATGCTCACCTACTTCGTTAATTTATCGCATCATTGGGAATCAAAGCTCTGGCGGCGCCCAGCTTTTCAAAGTTTGGTCACCGCCTTACAACAAGCCATGCCCGTGATTGCTGTGGACATCTATTTACGGCTCGCGATTAAACTCATTCTAGCGCCCAATGCCTTAATCGTCAAATTATTTAAAATCAATCCCGCCCCTTTTAAAACATTTTTTGCTTATATGGTAACTTTTTTATCGCTTGCTGACGTCGCCGCGGTCTTGATTTTTGTTGCAGCTTTGACTTATCAATATTTAACCCACTTGGGGCATCGCGATACAAGCTTGCCATTGCTTACAAACTGTCTGGCAGTTTTTTTATTTTTTGGCGACAAAACGCAAGCTCCCATCTTTAGTATGACCCAATACTTTGTGATCACCCTTATCACATTATTTAGTAGTTATGCTTATCATCAATATTGTGCGCACTACCACGCTTCAAATCCCTATAGTCTACCTTATTTAATCTGGTCTGGCATGATAATCATTATCAGCCTCTTTTTACACCAAATCTTTCGCCAACACGTGTTCGAATTTTTCTTATCTGACATTTGGACGCAGAAATTTTTTGCGACCGCCCTTGGCTTGCTCATCATGACAACGGTGGCGCCGCTCCTTTACTTACTTGGCGTAACCTTGCCACCTGAATTAGCAGCCCCCTCGCCAAACATGTACGGGGTCAGCAGTAATTTACACGCTTTCTTATCCACTGGTCAAAGTGCTTTGCCCACACCCGAAAATGTCTACACAACGTATGGCGCCTTTACTTTGTTTGGCGGTGTAGGAAACACCTTAGCCATCTGCCTGCTGCTATTATTTTCTGCCTCCAAACAACAACGTCACATCGCAAGAATTTCTTGGCTCCCAAGTTTATTTGATAGCAGCTATATTCTTTTTGTCGGCCTCCCGTTATTTTTTAATCCGTTATTTATCATCCCAATGATCTTGGTTAATTTAATGAGTCTCGTGCTGAGTTATTTGGCAATTTGGACACATTTTATCCAACCCATTGTTTTTGTCGCACCCGATGGGTTGCCCAATATTCTCTTACCTTCAATTGCGAGTCCAACGCCCATTCGAGCGACCATCGTGACAGTTGTCATTTTTGCCCTGTCTGTCCTGATTTATCGTCCTTTCTTATCTCATATCACCTTGGAGGTACCGCATGAAAAATAAGCTCCTCTTATTATTAAGCCTCCTAATGCTCATCGTGCTTGGTTTTTTCGCTCACCAAAACATTGCCCAATCCAGTGATAAAGAAGCCAAACTTCAAAATTCTCGGATGGCGCCAATCATCTTTGTGCCCGGATCAAGTGCAACGATTAATCGCTTTGATGATCTTTTTAAGGAATTAAATGCTAGCGGTCCCGTACACAGCATTTTAAAAGTGCAGGTCAATAAGAATAATCAGTTAGAATTCCACGGCAAACTGAACCCGCAAGACCGACAGCCTTTTATCGTCGTTGGCTTTCAAGATAACGATGATGGCTACAGCAATATCAAACGGCAAACAAAATGGCTCAACACCGCACTCTCCGCCTTACAAAATCGATATCATTTCCGTCACTTTTCTGCGGTCGGCCATTCAAATGGCGGCTTAGTTTGGACGAACTATTTAGAACAAGATTATGATTCGTCATCATTTAATATTGCAACCCTCATGACGCTTGGCACGCCGTTTAATTTTTCCGAAACGTCGCTGCAGCGCCGCACAGAAATGTTAAATGATTTGATTGCAAGCAATAATCATCTCCCTAGCAATTTAGATATGTATTCCGTTGCGGGCACTGAAGATTATACCGATGATGGTATTGTACCCGTTGAAAGTGTTTTGGCTGGTAAATATATCTATCAAAATAAAGTCAGATCTTACACCCAAATTACGGTTTCTGGGGACAATGCTGAGCATTCTAGCTTGCCAGAAAACCCCGAAGTTGTGAATCTCATTCAAACAAAAGTCATTCACCCCGATAAAAAATTAATTCAAAAATAAAAAGCATGGCGCGCGGGTAACCCCATTGCGGCATGCTTTTTAAATTATTGTGATTCGCCACGCTTCTTGTTCGCCTTACGCACCGCACGCATTTCTTCACGTTTAGAAATACGGCGATCCATTTGGTTTTTCCGTTGAATGGCTGACTTAATGCGACGCTTGTAACCAGGCTTCACCGTCTTTTTCTTCTTTTTCACCATACCAATCATGGTAGGGTCTAACTTCTTGGTTGTCGCCACACGTTGTGTTCGTGCACGACGATCCTTGACAGGGACAAATTCATCATTTTTGAGTTGCATGGCCTTAAAGTCAATCCCAAGCGCTTCTAATTCAGCAACTTCGGCTTCTTCATCTGGACCATATAAGGTAATTGCCAGCCCTGGCATCCCGTTACGACCAGTCCGACCGACACGATGCACAAAGAACTCTAATTCTGCCGGAATATCATCGTTAATGACATGAGATACCCCTTCAATATCAATCCCTCGGGCCGCCAAATCAGTTGCAACAACATATTGGAACTCCAAGTTTTGAATGGCTTTCATCACGCGGCGACGTTCACGTGGTTCAATATCACCATGAATTTCAGCCACTTTTAACCCACGGCCACGCAAATTCGACGCAATCTCCTTGGCGCGTTCTTTGGTATTGGCAAATACCAAGGCTAAATACGGATTCCCAGTTGTCAGCACTTGATAAATGACATCATTTTTGTCCTTAGACTTTGTCGCCAATAACCAATTGTCAATTGTATCAGCAATAACCGTTGATACTGGAATAGCTTCAAAGCGTGGATTATCCATGTACTTTTTCAAGAATGGCTTAAGCTTTTCTGGCATTGTCGCACTAAAGACTAGGGTTTGCAAGTCTTCTGGCATCGCGCCTGCAATATAATCAACTTCATTTAAGAAGCCCATATCAAGCGTCATGTCGGCTTCATCGACCACCATAGTGTGAACGGCATGCAGCTTCAAGGCACCGGATGCGACCAAATCTTTAATCCGACCTGGTGTGCCAATCACAAGTTGCGGTTGGCTATTTTCCAGTTGCTTGATTTGACGCAACTTGTCCGTGCCACCAACATACTCAGCCACCGTAATATCTGCGTTCACCTGCTGGGCAAACGTTTTAGCAGCCTTGGTAATTTGGGCAGCCAATTCACGTGATGGTGTCGTAATCACCGCTTGCACGTATTGTTTCTTTTGTTCAAGTTGATTCAAAATTGGAATCAAAAAAGTGTGTGTTTTCCCAGAACCAGTCTGTGATTGACCGACCACATCCTTGCCTTGTAAAACAGCTGGAATCAACTTCGCTTGGACAGCTGTTGGCTGGGTAAAGCCAATTTTTGTCAGTGCGGTAATGATTTCTGGTTTTAAATTAAATTGTCCAAATTGGTTTGCAATTTCTGCCATCAATTTTCTCTACTTTCACTTGACTCAGTTCGTGCCTGAGCCGTCTTCTGAAACACCATTTTGCGCTAGCAAAGCGGTATCTAATATGTTAATCAAACGCTCAATGTCTTGTGGTGTTTGGGCCCAAGCACCTGAAGCCATTGGGTGGCCACCACCTTCGAACTGGTTGGCAATTTTGTTAATGACAATGCTACGTGAGCGTAAACGGACACGATAATTGCCTTCATCTTGCTCTTCAAAAATCGCCCAAGCTTTCACCTTATCGATTGTCGCAGGCAACGGCACCACAAATGCTGTCCCTGAATCTTGCAAATTAAATTCTTCAAGTAAAGTCTTGCTCAAAACTAAATAAGCAAAACCAGAAGGTAAAATCGTCAAGTTTTGCAAAACATAACCTGACAACTTCGCTGCATTTTCCGAAATTGTGGACATATGATGCAAGACTGCTTCATAGTCAAACGGGTAGCCAAATAACTCAGAGACAACTCGGAATGTTTCTTTATCCATGCTGTACATAAAACGGCCAGTGTCACCAACAATCCCGATATACAATAGCCGAGCTGCTTTGGCAGTCATGACCAGCCCTTGGTCTTTTAATGCTTCATAAAATTCATAGATCATGGTGCTGGTTGCCGACTTGCCTGCTTCAACCCATTGCCAATCGCCATAAGGTTCATCGTTTGGATGATGATCAATTTTGATCATCTCTAGCCCATTAGGCCAACGTTGATCATCAATGCGTGGGGCATTAGCCGTATCGACGACAATGACCAAAGCATCACGGTAAGCCTTATCAGGGACTTCATCCATAAATTCGTCGTCTTCACTCATCCAGGCTAATCCAGGCACCGCCTTCCCAACGGCATAAATCTTCTTTTCTGGAAAACTCGCTTCTAAAATTGCTTTCAAGCCTAATTGTGAGCCGAAGGCATCAGGATCAGGCCGCTGGTGGCGGTGAATAATAATCGTTTCATAACGCTTGATTTGTGCTAAAATTTGTTCTTCAATGACTGACATACAGCTATCTTTTATCTTTCTCGTTTTATCGTGAATCCATCTGTTACTAGTATACCATGTTTAAAACAAGGTCATTTCTTCAAAACCACTGGATTGTAAATTACTCATCGATAAGCCCAACAACCGAATCGCATAGGGTGCGGTCACCACCTCGTCAAAAATTGTTTGCGCTGCATTGACAATGCGCTCCTCTGAAAGTTCCCAAGGTGCTGCTTGGGTAATCGCCCGCGTGGTAGTATGAAAGGTGTCATCACGAATCTTAATATTTAACGTGCGGCCGACAAGCTGGCGGTTTTTTAAGGCCGTGATCATCCCTATGGCCAATTTTTTAAATTCCGCGTGTACCGCGGCGTCGTGATGCAAAAACACGGCAAACGTTTCTTCTTTCCCAACCGATTGCTGTTGGCGCTGCCATTTGACTTCGCCAAAATGCACCCCACGTGCCTGCCAATAAAGGTGTTCCCCCATCTTACCAAATTGTGCCACTAAAGTCTCACGTGGCACAGTTCTGAGGGTCGCCCCATCGTGGATGTCCAGCGCAAGCATTTTCTCATAGGTTTTCTCTCCAACGCCGCGAAATGCCCTAATCGGTAACTTGTCTAAAAAAGCAAGCATGTTTTCCGGGGTAATCACGGTGACCCCATTAGGTTTATTGAACTCAGAACCAAGCTTGGCGAGAAGCTTATTGTGTGACACCCCAACCGAACTTGTCAACCGCGTTTGGCGGTAGATTTCATGCCGGAGTTGCGCCGCCAGCATCGCGCCAGTCTGTTGCGCATCTGATACATCTAAGTAAGCTTCATCAAAGGCGACAGGTTCAATTTTTGGTGTGACACGTCGAAAAATATCATGAATTTGTTTCGAAATGGCTTTATATTTTTCAAAATTAGGCGTGATAAAAATACCGTTTGGGGCTAATCGACGAGCTTCTGCTGAACGCATAGCCGAATGGACTCCCAGTTGCCGCGCGACATAGTTGGCTGTCGTAACCACCCCACGCCCACCAGTTTCCGCAGGATCACGAGAAATGATCAATGGCTGTTGCCGTAATGCTGGATTATCACGCATCTCAACTTGCGCATAAAAGGCGTCAATATCAACATGGAGAATTTTTCGTGTATCAGTTGTCAATAAAAACTCTGTCATACCACTATTTTATCACATCCAGCGAACATTGGTTCGTGTGCCATAACATCACGTCATAAAAAAAGCCCCTGACCGAAGAGGGCAATGGTCAGGGGGTGATAACCGAAGTTATCGATTTATCAATCAGTAATTGGGGGGGCTGATTGAAACATTACTAGGGGAGTAATGAAACTCAAATATCTTTGAGTATGTTTTAATTATATACCTTCATGAGATTTTTTGATATATCACAACTTTTGCTATTATATTACACCTAGATGACAGCTACATATCTCATGTTATTTTCCCATGTCTCCTCGGCACAAATGTCCCACCAAATCGGCTTTTTGACCACAAAAAAAAACACCTACTGGTGTCTTTAATCGGCTTATACGTCGCGACGACGTTCCTTGATACGTGCAGCCTTGCCTTGCAATGCACGTAGGTAGTACAACTTGGCACGACGAACGGCACCGAAGCGTACAACTTCAATCTTGTCTACACGTGGTGAGTGCAATGGGAATGTACGTTCCACACCAACACCAGATGAGATCTTACGTACTGTATATGTTGCTTGAATACCAGTACCCTTACGCTTGATGACAACGCCTTCAAACAATTGGATACGTTCACGTGAACCTTCGACGATCTTAGCGAACACCTTAACAGTGTCACCAGCGCGGAAGTCAGGGATATCAGAACGCAATTGTGCTGATGTAATGTTTTCTAAAATACTGTTTTGACGCATTGGTCATTCTCCTAGTCGACAATCTTACACTTGCCCTTAGGCTAAACGCACAGCGGATTATCGTTAATATGCCTTACGGCTTTTCCCAGTATAGCAAAATTTCAATGGCTTGTCTAGCCTTACTTCGTATAAGTCATCAAGTCCTGGGTCATGACATCAATTTTTGCTTGAGAGGCCGCTTGTGAATCCGATTCGACCCCAATATAGAACTTTAACTTTGGTTCAGTGCCTGATGGGCGCACAGCCACCCATGAACCGTCCGCTAACCAATATTTCAAAACATTTGCTTTGGGTTGTGTCAAAGTAGTGACTTGCCCGTCGGCGTCAGTTTCTAGCCCGGTGGCAAAGTCTTGCACACGACGGACTGCTACCCCGCCAATTGCTTCGGGTTGATGTTCACGGAACTTGGCAATAATCTTGGCCATATCATCATTGCCATGAACCCCTGGAAAGTCTAAACTAATCGTCTTTTCTTCAAAATAGCCATACTTTTCAAACAACGTTTGTAGCCCATCGGCAAATGTTTGCCCTTGAGACTTATAATAAGCAGCAACTTCGGCAAATAAGACCAAAGCTTGAATCGCATCCTTATCGTGAGCAAAAGGCTTCACCAAATAACCAAAACTTTCTTCAAAACCGAACAAGAAAGTCTTTTCCTGCGTGGCTTCGTACTGATCAATCGTCGCTGCAATGTATTTAAAGCCTGTCAGCACATCGGCAGTTGTGACACCAAAGCTTTCAGCGATCTTTGAAGCAAAACGTGACGACACAATTGATGTGACAATGGCGCCATTGTCAGGCAATGTGTTCGTATTTTGCTTAGCAGTGAGCAAATAGTTCACCAAAACGGCAGCAATTTGGTTCCCCGTCAAGACTTGGAACGTGCCATCGGCCAACTTCACCGCAGCCCCCATCCGGTCCGCATCAGGATCAGTAGCCACGACAGCATCAGCGCCTTCTTGCTTCGCATAGGCAATTGCCATTTCTAGTGCAGCGGCGTCTTCTGGATTGGGCTTTTTCACCGTTGGAAAATCCCCGTCAATCACGGCTTGCTCTTTGACGATTGTATAGTTCGTAAAGCCTGCTTGTTGCAATGCTTTTTCACCAATGTATTGGCCCGTCCCATGCAATGGTGAATAGACAAATTTCAATGACTGCCCTTCTTTTGCCACCAAGGCTGGGTCAACAGTCACGGCCTTCATTTCGGCCAAATACTTGTTATCCAAAGTGGTATCAATCACTTCCACATATGTCTTTGATTCATCTAAGGCAATATTGAAAATATCAGTGATGCCAGCTAATTCATTCACCACGGCATCGACGGCATCTGGCACCATTTGCCCGCCATCTTCGCCATAAACTTTATAGCCGTTATATTGCTTTGGGTTGTGCGATGCGGTAATCATGATTCCTGCAAATGTCCCCAGTTCGCGGACCGCAAAAGAAAGCTCTGGCGTTGGGCGTAAGCTACTAAACAAATAAGCCTTAATCTGGTGGGCCGACAAAACTTTGGCAGCATCCGCTGCAAATTCCGGTGAAAAATGACGCGAATCAAAACTAATCACGACCCCACGTGCCTTGGCAGCTTCGCCTTGTGAGGCAATATAGCGTGCCAACGCTTCAGTTACTTGTCGCACAGTAAAGATATTCATGCGGTTCGTGCCAGCCCCTAGAATACCACGCATGCCCGCAGTACCAAAACTTAGGTTTTGATAGAACGCCTCTTCTTGTTCTTCTGGTGTATAAGCGGCAAGATCCTGGGCCAAATATTCAGGCAAATCTGCTGCCTGCCACTGTGCTAAAGCTTCTTGATAACTCATGATTTTCTCCTATAAATTGTCTAATCTCATTATAACAAAATCAACTCATTTCCGAACAAATAAGTTAATCACGGCTTGGCGCAACTTGGGTGACCTAAGACCAACCAGTAGCAAAATGACTAAGCCAATCAGACCAATGATTAAGGCACTGTGTGGGATAGCCAAATGCCCAATAAAATAGCCAAACGCTGTAATTGTAAACGCCCATAAAAAACTCGCAAAGGCTGCCATTTTAAGATAAGTGACAAATGGTAAGCCTAAGCGATGTGCCAATAATGGCACGGCCACGCGAATAAAAGGTAAAAACCGACCTAACACCACAAAGAGCAACCAGCGTTTGGGATGAAAATCAACGGCCAAACGATCAATTAGCCCACCGTCTAAATACTTTTTAAGCACTGGAATTTTACCAATTTGCTGGGTTAAAAAGCCACCAAACCAGTAATTCACAGCATCCCCGCATAGCGAGGCCACCCCAAAAATCACCCCATCAGCAAACAATTCCCATAAATTATGATGCAATCCTGCCACACTGCCAACCGACGTTAAAATGGTATCGCCTGGGATGAACCCAGTAATAATCCCCGCCGTTTCAATAAAAATTAACAGAAACATCACCAAAAACTTCGTCAATGAGAAGGCTTGGTCTGCCGACAAAATATGTGAAATCGTTTGTGAAAAAGTAGATGCTAGTATGATCATAGATACGCCCTTTTGTTTGCCTCTATTATATACTAAAAAAGCGCCGAAGCGCTTTGTTTGCATTAAGCTTGAGTGGCAAAAATTTCTTGACCGTTTTCTGTTACCGTGAATTGCTTTGTGGCAAAGTTCGCCGTCAATACAGCAGTCGTTTGCCCATCAGCTGATGTTCGTGTGACCTGCAAATCATTGTCGTTGGCATTCTCAACAGTGATCTGGCCTTCAAGGTCAAAGGCGGCACTCGTGTTACGGAAACGAAGCAATGTAAACAAGTTAGCCACCACTGGGCGTTGAACGGTTGCCGCAATTTCATCTAAGTCATAGTAATGGCGGTTAATGTTGCGCCCTTCTTTTGAACTTTCTAGCAATTCAATATCATTTTCACCAGCCAACAAGCCGACATAATACACTTGTGGGATACCTGGCGCAAAGATTTGGGCAGCACGGGCTAAGAGATATGCTGCATCGTCATTACCCAAGGCTGAATAGTAAGTTGTGTTGATTTGATAAATATCCAAGTTGTTGTAGGCTGCTGATGAGAAGATCTTCTTCACATTAGCCCCAACCTTGTACATTTCTTCTGTGGTAAAGTCAGTTTCTTCTTGGGTCAACAAGTCCTTGGCATCCACAACCCCAATACCATCGTGGGTATCTAATGTTGTAAATTGCTTCATTGGGCTTTGACGCAACCAGTCAGCCAAACGGTTCGTCTTTCCTGAATAAAGTGAGTATAGCGTAATCAATGGCAATGCAAAGTCATATGAGTACATGTCGTGTTCGGTAATCTTACGCACGATCTTGTAGTGTTCATGGATTTCAGGCAAAACTTCAGATCCTTCGGCTGCCAAAATTTCACGCACGTCGTTCAAAACGTCCCAGATTTCTGGTTCAACGAAGAAGTCGTTTGTATCCAACTTCTTGATGGCATAAGCAAAGGCATCCAAACGAATCACTGATGCCCCGTGGCGGGCAAGGTTAATCAATGAGTCTTTAATGAACTGCTTGGTCACGGCCTTAGTCACGTCAAGATCCATTTGTTGGTCACCAAACGTGTTCCAAACTTGATCCGTTGTGCCGTCTGCAAATGTCACAGGGGCAAATGGTGCCTTGTCCTTACGCTTGTAAATCAAATCAATATCTTCAGCGGTTGGGCGGTTTTCTGGCCAGAATTCCGAATACTTCAAGAACATGTCATAGTATTCTGAATCTTCCTTCTTTTCTAAGAAGTCTTGGAAGTACTTTGATTGGGGTGAAATGTGGTTCAACATAAAGTCAAACATCAAGTAGTACTTTTCTGCTAACTTATCGATGTCTGCCCAATCACCAAATGCTGGGTCAACTGTTTCATATTCTTCAGGGGCAAAGCCGCGATCGCCTGTTGATGGGAAGAATGGCAAAACGTGGACACCACCAACGACACCAGCCAATTCATTTGACAACACGTGATCTAATTCTTTCAAGTTTTTACCAAGTGAGTCGGCATATGTGATGAGCATCGCTTCATTGGTGAGCTTTTTCATGAGGGTTCTCCTTTTAAATCCTATCAATTTAACTTTTTTGCGCTACTTCTAACGCGCCGCGATCTGGCGCAAATATTCACTGATTAACGACTTTTCTGTCGGTTCGTAAAGCCTGTCACAACTGCAAGTACAAGTAAAGTCACTGCCAAAAGTGGCATCGTGGTATAAGCCGCTGACGCAGCATTATTGGTTTGATTTCCTAACCAACCCGACAGCATTGCAATGATAAACGGTTCAATAAACACGCCCACGTTAAAGCCAATCAAAATAATCGATGTGACCAATGGTTGCTTTTTAAGTGGTGCCAATTGTGGTAATTGGCTAAAAATGAATGGGGAAATTAATTGCATCGGGAAACCAATCAACAATACCCCAACAGTAAGTAGCATGAAATTCTGATTTGAAAAGGCGACCAGGAAGTTGGATAACGCCATTAGGACTAACCCAACTTGTAACGTGAATCGACCAAACAACTTTTGAATGGCGCCATACACAATACCCCCAAGCATCGCAGCCACTAACATGAGTGACAAAATGGTCGACACGATGAGACCATTGACGCCAAGACGCTGCGCCATGAACGGAAAGCTTAATTGAATCGCCATGTAGTCAATCACCAGAAAGGCTGCAAATAATGCTAACACACCCACGGTTGGACTAATCTTTGTGGCTTGTTGTACTGGTTTTGCATCAGCGACCTTTTCTGATCCCTGATCATGCGCCAACATTTCTGACGTATCTGGCACCCGTAGGTAGAACAAATATAAAATTGGAAAAGCTAAGAGATAGACCAAAAATGTCGCATGCCACCCTAAATTCAACAAGAGGCCGGCAATAAAGGTCAAGACCGCCTGGCCAATTTGTTCCACCGCAGCACGCCAGCCTAACATCGTCGCACGCGTTTGCCCTTGATACATCACGGCAATCATCGAAACAGCCAACGAGTTAAAAATACCAAATCCAGCGCCAAGTACCATTCGCGATACTAAAATGACGGGATAAGATGAGATGAAAAATGGGACCACCCCAGCAAAACCAACGAGCAACATGCCCAATGCAATTGTTTTCTTGTCGCCTAATTTCGCGGCAATGAACGCACTGAGTAAGACAAACACGGTCACAACAATGGACGGTGTTGTTGCCAATGCTTGTGCTTGTGTTGCCGTAACACCCAGTGCCCGCGTCATTTGAGGCAAGGCCCCATTAATCGCATAGGCGCTGGTCAACATGAATGAAATACTTAAAAAGGCAACTTTTGTTAGCCATTTATCCTGACTTTGCATCACAATCTCCTCAATATTATAGAACCGGTTCCTTTTTTAACTTAAAAGTAGCGATATTGTCTTGTGCACTTCAACACAAATGATTATAATATCTCATTTTCTAATTGTCAAACGTTTTTCAAATGTAAAATTTACCTGATTTACTTTCAGAAAGTTACATTATTTTACATTGTTTATACCCTTAACTTCACGGTTTTTTTATGAGAAAATAGCGGCTCATATTTTTTTCAATTTTAGACAACAAAAAAAAGCAAATTTATGTACAAATTTGCTTTTAGTTTACCGTAGATGTTTGCGTTGCGGCTAATTGGCTGATGTAATCATACACCCCTTGACCCGCAATGCCACCGTCTCCTACTGCTGTAGTAATTTGACGAAGATCCTTTGCGCGGACATCGCCGATGGCAAATACACCTGGAATCGTCGTTTGCATGCGTTCGTCCGTGATAATCCAACCTTCATCATTGGTAATATTTAAGTTTTCAAAACCTTGGGTGTTCGCTTTCAGCCCAACATAGATAAACACACCACTCGCATCAATGTGTGACACTTCTTGCGTCTGGTTGTTCATCACATCAAGGCCCGTGACCTTGTCACCGTCGCCAGTAATTGCGACCACTTCTGTATGCCAACTAAATGCCATTTTGTCATTGGCAAAAGCACGGTCTTGAATGATTTGTTGCGCACGTAACTTATCACGCCGGTGCAAGACAGTGACTGACTTTGCAAGATTCGTCAAATAAAGGCCTTCTTCAATGGCAGAATCACCGCCACCAACGACGACAACATCTTCATTACGGAAAAAGGCGCCATCGCAGACAGCACAATAACTCACGCCACGGCCCTGATAGTCTTCTTCCCCATCTTTACCCAAATGAATGTGTTCAGAACCTGTGGCGATAATGATGGCTTTGGCTTTGTAGCTACCCATATCGGTATGAATCAGCTTATCATCGCCATCCAGGGCAACACTTTCAACATTGCCAAAGCCATATTCCGCACCAAATTGCGTTGACGAAGCATACATTTTTTCAGCTAAGTCTGGTCCTAGAATCGAATCAAAGCCTGGATAATTTTCCACTTCAGCGGTATTGTTCATTTGGCCGCCATAAATCCCCCGATCCAACATTAAAACGGATAGGTTCGCGCGGGAAGCATACGTTGCTGCCGTCATCCCCGCAGGACCGGCACCGATAATGACAACATCATATTCTTTATATTCTGTCAATGTATCGCCCTCATTTCACTTACTTTTTGTTAATTCTATTGTACACGAATCACTGGGAATTGTGGCATAATTTGCAAATTACAACTTGGCAGCAAGTTCCTTAATGTAGGCACGCAATTCGTCTTTTGTTTGTGGGTGCTTCAAACCAAATTCAATATTAGTTTCTAAGAAACCAATCTTTGAGCCAATATCATAACGATTGCCCTTAAATTCATGGGCGTAAACGTGTTGGCGATTGTTCAATGAGTCAATGGCGTCAGTCAACTGAATTTCATTGCCCTTACCCGGCTTCGTGTTTTCAAGTTCTTCAAAAATTTCTGGTGTCAGCAAGTAACGGCCAATAATTGCCAAATCTGATGGTGCGTCTTCTGGCTTTGGCTTTTCGACGAACGTCTTGACACGGTATAGCCCATCAGATGCTTCCGCTGCAGGATCAATCACACCATATTCCGAGACTTGGTCATGAGGCACTTTCATCACAGCTAAGGTTGATTCACCTGTCTCTTCGTAGCGGTCAATCAATTGTTTTGTCAAAGGCACTTTATCTTCCATCAAGTCATCACCAAGCAACACGACAAATGGTTCGTCACCAATAAAGGCCTTGGCTGTCAAAACGGCGTCACCAAGCCCCTTTGGGTGTGATTGACGAATAAAGTACATATTAATATCCGTTGTTTCTTGCACAATCTTAAGGAGTTCATTCTTACCCTTATCGCGCAAGTTGTTTTCAAGTTCAGGGTTTGAGTCAAAATGATCTTCGATTGAACGCTTTGACTTACCGTCAACAATGACGATTTCTTCAATGCCTGAGGCAATGGCTTCACGCACAATATATTCAATCGTTGGCGTATCGACAATTGGCAACATTTCCTTAGCCAAAGCCTTGGTGGCAGGTAAGAAGCGGGTCCCAA
Source organism: Leuconostoc holzapfelii (assembly GCF_012396485.1). Lineage (GTDB taxonomy): Bacteria > Bacillota > Bacilli > Lactobacillales > Lactobacillaceae > Leuconostoc > Leuconostoc holzapfelii. The sequence goes on along the minus strand of NZ_JAAXPO010000003.1, from coordinate 91,545 downwards.
GTCCTGCTGCCGGAATAATTGCCTTACGTACTGGTTTCATAATTTTTAACTCACTTTCATTTTTTATCATTATAACACGTTGTGATGACTTTAATCTTCAGATTTCAATGGCCGCGCCATGAGGTCTGCGATGGCTTGCGCCAATGGCTTAGACTCATACAATACTTGGTAAATCGCCGTAGTGATGGGCATGTCTACCTGGTAGGTTTGAGCGAAATCATAGACGGCTTTAGTCGTATTCACCCCTTCAATCACCATGCCCATGTCCGCGGTAACTTGGTCGAGCGTTTTTCCTTGCCCAAGTCCCATACCAGCGCGATAATTCCGCGAATTAGGTGACATGCCCGTCACAATCAAATCACCAATTCCGGCAAGCTCATAAAGCGTTGCTTCCTTGGCACCCATGGCTAACCCAAGCGCCCGCATCTCCACTAGGCTGCGTGTTAACAGTGCGGCTTGGGCATTCGCCCCATAACCGAGGCCAATGAGCGCCCCAGAGCCAATCGCCACAATATTTTTAAGCGCGGCAAACAGTTCTGATCCTAACAAATCATGGTTCGTATACGCCCGAAAAGTTTGATTCGAGAGGACAGTTTGCAACAACTGCGCAGCTTGTTCATCAGCACTGCCAATTGATACGGCTGTTAAATCATGACGGATCACATCTTCAGCATGGGATGGGCCAGAGACCACTACCAACGCTGATCGCAAGTGCGCTGGCACTTCTTCAGCTAACATTTCAGAAATCCGTTTGTAAGTTCCTTGTTCTAGCCCCTTTGTCGCATGCGCTAAAATAACGGTGTGCTGTTGTGCTGTCAAGACATCAGCGAGTTGTTGTGCCACTTCTCGGACAGCTTTGGTAGGGACCACACTCAAGACAATGTCGACGGCTGAAACGGCCGCTGCCATATCACTTGTTGCCACCAATGCTGGTGTCAGGATTGCCTCTGGTAAGTATTTGTGGTTCGTGTGTTGCGCATTAATTTCCACTGCTTGGTCGGGGTTGTGGGTCCACAAACGGACATCATGGCCATTTTCCGCTGCTGTGTTGGCTAAAGCTGTACCCCAAGAGCCAGCGCCAAGGACGGCAATTTTAGTCATGTTTATTCTCCAAATCTTTCTGCTCATTCTTTACCATTTCAGCAGACATGCGTGCCTCCAATGTTTTCAGGGCGTCAATGCCCATGTTGGCCGTGCGGAACTTAACTGCTGCGGCATCAATCACACTGGCAGTATTTCGGCCGGGGGTCACTGGGACAACCATCCGCTTGATCTTCACACCAAGAATTTCGAGCGTATCGTTATCGTTGCCTAAGCGGTCAAAGTTTGCTTCGCCAATTTTGCCGTTTGACAAATGAATATTCAAAGCGATGGTGGCGTGTGATCGGACCGAAACTGCGCCATAAACTTGCTGAACATCAATGATGCCAACGCCACGCACTTCCATCATATTCCGTAACACATCATTTGGTTCACCAATCAAGCGTTCTTCATCTTCTTGATAAATATCCACGCGATCATCGGCAACTAAGCGTGCCTTATCTTGTTGAATTAATTCCAACGCCGCTTCAGTCTTACCAATACCGGCATCTCCAGTAATCAAGACCCCTAAGCCATGAACATCAATTAAGACCCCATGAACGTTCTCTCGCGGTGCTAACTGCCCGCCTAAATAATACGTCATGTTCGATAAAATCCGTGATGACGTCAATGTCGATGTCAAAATCGGAATATGGGCTTCTTCGGCCGCCTGTTTCAATTCATCACTAATCGGCAACCCTGTTGAGACCACAAAAGCTGGTGTGGCTGAATCGGCCATCCGGCGATAAACCATGAGCAACTCATCGTGGCCCATGCGTTCTGAAAACGAGGTTTCTGTGATACCTAAAAGCTGCACACGTTCAGGTGCATAGTAATTAAAATACCCCGTCATTTCAAGGCCAGGCCGGGAAATATCTGCGGTTGTAATCGGCCGATCAAGGTCGTCTTTTCCAGCCACGATTTCTAGCCGAGTATTTTCAACCAATTGTTTTACTGTTACTGAATTTTGTGCCATGTTATTTTCTTTCTATAGCTAGAGATAAAGCCGCTGTCACGCGCAACACAACGATCATGTTAACACGTTTGACACTCACCAAAAATTGGATAAGAGCGTGAGTGATGTAAGCGCTTTAATCATTGGTTTCATGCGCCTATAAGTAAACGCTAACACCTACATTATACCAAACATTTAAAGGACATGAGTAGCAAAAAATGACTGAACAAGGTGTTCAGTCATTTTTGTGCTATTAACGGTTAAGTTACTCACGATTGTGTCGTATACAATTTAGATGAAATAGTTATAACCAGGGTTTAATTCGATAATCTTTCCTGTGCGCTTATAGACAATCCATTCAGCAATATCAATGGTGTAATCGCCAATCCGCTTCAAATAACCCGCAATCACTAAATAATCAGCGGCAGAATCGACTAATTCAGCATCGTCCTTCATCCCCTTAACAGAGTCTGAACGCACTTTAGCCGCACGGTTTGACCACGATTGGTTTTCTTCGGCAATCGATTCAGCGCCTAAGGCATCATATTTCACATAGTAATCCATCACCCGTGAAACCATCGCAGCAACTTGTTCCCCAATTTCGCCTAATTCCTTTTCGACACTGGCAATATGCTTGGTGCCCTTCACACGAATGGTTGAGTTGGCAATGTTACGTGCTTGATCCCCCATGCGTTCAAGCACAGAAACCGCCTTTAAAATGGTGACAATTTCTCGTAAATCAGTGGTCACGGGTTGGTACAAAGCGATCATTTCAAACGTCTTCTTTTCAATGGCGGCTTCGCGCTCATTAATCTTATGATCGTTTTCCAAAATGGCCTTTGCCCCTTCACGATCATGATCGACAAATGATTGTACTGATTTTTGAATGGTTTGGGCAACGAGCATGCCCATTTCTGTAAATGAATTATCTAGATCTGCTAATTCTTCATCAAATAAACGTCGCATGTTGTTTCTCCTTTTTGCTTAGCCAAAACGGCCACTAACATAATCCTGCGTCTCTTGCCGCTGGGGGTTTAAGAAAATGTTCTTGGTAGCATCTACTTCAATCAAATTACCGCTAAGAAAAAAGGCTGTGCGATCTGATAGCCGTGATGCTTGAGACATCGAATGGGTAACAATAATCATCGCATAATCGTTTCTTAAATTCAACAGTGTTTCTTCAATATTATGACTTGACACAGGATCCAAGGCCGACGTTGGCTCATCTAATAAAAGCAGATCCGGCGACGTGGCCAAAACGCGGGCAATCGACACACGCTGTTGCTGACCACCCGACAAACCGAGGGCAGACTTATGCAAATCATCCTTCACTTCATCCCACACCGAAGCCTGACGTAATGCTTTTTCAACAGCTTCATCTAGGACGTTTTTATCCTTAACCCCAGCTAAGCGCAAGCCAAAAATGACGTTTTCATAAATCGAAAATGGGAAAGGGTTCGGTTGTTGGAACACCATCCCGATGCGCTTTCGTAAATCAACGGTGTCCGTCGTGGGTGCATAAATATCCGTCCCGTTGAAGTCAAACGTACCCGTCACGGTAATATTATCTTCCAAGTCATGCATCCGGTTTAAAGCCCGCAAGTACGTTGATTTACCAGAACCTGAGGGGCCAATTAACGCCGTAATGCCTTTTTCAGGAAAAGTCAGATTAATCCCATGCAACGCTTCCTTTTGGCCATACCATAATTTCACATCACGCGTTTCAAGAATATTTTTTTGTGTCCGCTCTGTCATCCGAAGTTCCCCGAAATATAATCATTTGTAAGTGCAACTTTTGGTCGTGTGAAAATTTTACGTGTCAAATCATATTCAATCACCTTCCCCATGTGGAAGAATGCCGTATAGTCACTAATACGCGCCGCTTGTTGCATATTGTGGGTCACGATAATGATGGTGTATTGATTCTTTAATTCGAGCAACGTATCTTCAACTTGTGCTGAAGAAATCGGATCAAGTGCACTAGATGGTTCGTCAAGGAGCAAAATATCTGGTTTGAGTGCCAAAGCACGGGCAATAACCAAACGTTGTGCTTGGCCACCAGACAAAGCTAAGGCCGACTTATTTAACTCATCTTTCACTTCATCCCACAAGGCAGCTTGGCGCAAACTTGTTTCGACAATTTCATCTAATTCCTGTTTGTCCGTGACACCGCGTTGTGTCAACGCAAAAGTAATGTTGTTATAAATTGATTTTGCAAACGGGTTGGGTCGTTGGAACACCATCCCGATATGCCGACGCATTTCATAGACATCAATCGCTTTCGTATTAATATCAACACCGCGATAGGTAATGTTGCCCTTAACGGTCGCCACGCCATCATTCATCCGGTTTAAAGACCGTAAGAAAGTCGATTTACCAGAACCTGAAGCCCCAATTAAACTCGTAATTTTATAACGTTCAAAGGCTAAGTCACCTTCACTCAACGCCAGATTATCGCCATAGTAAACTTGTAAGTCATGCGTTGAAAGCGCAATTTCATGCTTTTCTGGTGACATGTCATAAACATAACGCGCTGGTGCATCTTCAGAAATAAATTCACTGACTGGTTTTAAATCAATCGTATTTGCCATTTTTTCTCCATAAAGCCTGTGAGCAGGTTTTCTAGTTCATCGTCGTTGTCTGTGAGGCAACGCGCATTTATCATTTAACATTAGGCACTTGTCAGCTTCTTGTGTAACATCGCACCCAACTTGCGCGCACTGACGTTAAATAGCAAGACAACAATGATCAGCACAGCTGAAGCCCCCGCAGACACCGCACTAACGTCGGGCATAATCCCTTCTGAGTTAATCTTCCAAATATGCACCGCTAATGTTTCAGCTGGACGCATGGGGTTTAAGGGACTTGAAATGTTAAAGGGATTCCAATCACCAAAGTTTAAGGCTGGCGCTGATTGCCCTGCTGTATAAATCAATGCGGCCGCTTCACCAAATACACGACCCGCAGACAAAACAACCCCCGTCACGATTGATGGGACGGCTGCTGGCAAAATAACATGGATCACTGTTTCCCAACGGGACAAACCTAACGCTGATCCCGCTTCACGTTGTAAGTTGGGAATTTGTGCCAAACTTGTTTCAATTGAACGTGTCAATAAAGGGAGGTTGAAAAAGGTCAAAGCGATGGCCCCTGATAAAATTGAAAAACCAAAATGGAACTTCACCACGAACAACAAGAAACCAAACAAGCCAACAACCACGGAAGGTAAGGAACTTAAAATTTCAATGGCTGTCCGCACAATCGTTGTAAAACGTCCTTTGCGCGCATATTCATTTAAATAAATTGCCGCTGCCAGCGCGATGGGAAAACTAATTAACATCGTCAACAACAGCAAATAGAAAGAATTAAATAACTGGATGCCAATCCCACCACCAGCTTCAAACGCCTTGGCCGGTGACGTCAAGAAATGCCATGACAAATGTGGCACACCACGAACTAAAATAAACGAGAGCATTGCCACCAAAATCAAGGCAACAATGCCAGAAATGGTATAAATGATCCCTGTGGCAAGCTTATCAGCAGTTTTCGCATTCATTATTTCAATTCTCCTCTACGTCCGATTGCACGTACAATCAAGTTAAAGACGAGCGACATCAGCAAGAGAATCATCGCCAAAGTCCACAAGACATCATTTTGAAGTGATCCCATCACCGTGTTACCAATTCCCATGGTCAAAACTGACGTCAGAGTTGATGAAGGTGAAATCAAGTTTTGTGGCATTAACGCCGCATTACCAATCACCATTTGCACTGCCAAAGCTTCACCGAAGGCACGGGCCATACCGAAAACAATCGCAGTCAAAATGCCAGGTGTGGCCGCACGTAAGATAACTTTGTAAATCATTTGCCAACGGGTTGCCCCAATAGCTAACGCTGATTCCCGATAATGGCGTGGCACTGACTTTAACGTATCCACCGTCATCGACGTAATTGTTGGCAAAATCATGACGAACAAAACAATTGTGCCAGACAAAATGCCGAAACCGGAACCGCCAAATACTGACCGGATAAATGGTACGACAACCGTCAAACCAATAAATCCGTAAACAACTGAGGGAATACCCACCAATAATTCAATCACCGGCTGCATGATTTTGGTCCCACGCTTTTGGGCAATTTCCGTCATAAATAATGACGTACCAATAGCAAAAGGTGTGGCCACAATCGCTGCTAAGAAGGTCACCAAGAATGACCCAACAATCATTGGTAAGGCCCCAATGTATGGCTGCTTAGTGTGTGGGTCAACAACTGATGGGTTCCAAGTTGTGCCAAAAAGGAAATCTTTGACACTGACCCCATCGTGGAAAAACGTTGCGAGTCCACGGCTCATAACGAAAGCAAAAATTGAAATCACAACAATGACAATCAGGGCTAAGGCTGACAAACTAATCGCCCGACCCATGGCATCTTTTTTCGTTGACTCTGACTTTTGCATCAACTTCTGTGTAATGTTATCCATTTTATCTCCAAAGCATGTAACTGTGGTATGACCACGACCTACTGCATTTCAAATACTGTTCTGATTGTGATGATTGGCCTCACGATCACACACGTGATAGGTAAGGTCGTGTTATTTTTGAGTAATTTGGCCACTCACTTGACGCGTGACTTGCATGTCATGAATTGAGATATAGCCTAGTTTAGGCACTAAAGTTTTTTGAATCTTTTTTGAGGTTAAATATGCCAAGAATTTGGCCACCCGTTTGGTTGGTTGGCCATTCGTGTAGACATGTTCATAAGACCAAATAGGGTATTGGCCAGTCATGACGTTGGCATTGGTAGGTTTCACGCCATCTATTGCTGGTGCCACAACGGTATCGTTGATGTAACCAAAGGCCGCATATGATATGGCACCAGGGGTTGTGGCAACAATGGACCGGACCATACCAGATGAATCTTGTTCTTGTGCCGAGATACTTTTATCGCCTAGCAACCCGAACTTTTCAAATGTGGCACGGGTCCCTGACCCAGCTGCACGGTTAATGATCACGACTTTGTGATTTTTACCGCCAATTTGACGCCAATTGGTGACCTTACCGGTGAAAATATCGCGCAATTGCTGTGTGGTTAACTGCGTCACCCCATTTTCTTTATTCAATAAGGGGGCAATGCCGACAACTGCGACTTGATGGTCCACCAGTTTCTTTGCATCGATGCCTGGCTTTTCTTCTGCAAAGACATCTGAATTGCCTAAGTCAACGGCGCCTTGGGCAACTTGACTGAGACCAGTCCCAGTGCCGCCCCCTTGGACGTTAACAAATGTGCCCAAGTTCGCTTTGGTATATTCTTCACCGGCCGCTTCGACGAACGGTTGCAGCGCCGTTGACCCCACAGCTGTAATCGATGTGCCTGATGCGCTTTTATCACGCATCACGTAACCCGACCCAATGGCCGCAATAAGACCCACGATGACAATTGTTGACACAATCGTCCCGCGATGTGATTTCGACATATTCATGCCTCCCAAGATTTAACTACATTACTACTACTCTCCTATTATCTTAAAGTTATGTAAATGTCGTTGCGGCCGAATGTAAAGATTGTGTCAAGATTTATTTACAAAGGCAAGGTCACGCTAACCGTTGTGCCTACTGCGACTTGGGATTGAACCTTAATTTCACCGTTGTGTTTGTTCACAATTTCATTGACAATCGCCAATCCTAGCCCAGTGCCACTCGCAATTTTGCGTTGTCGTGACTCATCTCCTCGGTAAAAACGTTCAAAAATCCGTGTTTGTTGGTTAGTCGGAATCCCAATCCCTGTATCTTTGACGTTTAGTTGCCAATGTTGATGGTCTTTGTAAGCTGTCACATGAATATCACCGCCAAAAACGTTATACTTTACGGCATTGCCAATCAAGTTTTGCAAAATCATATCCACATCCGTTTTTAGTCCCCGAATCATAAAATCATCGGCAACGTCATTTCTTAAAGTGACTGATTTTGTGGTAGCAAGCGGCATGACGTGCTGCCATTGCTCAGTGACCATGTCATGAATCGCCAATTCAGTATGCACGGCTTCGCGCTTTTGTTGCACACGTGACAATGACAAAATATCATTGACGAGCGACGAGAGCCGCTTGGCCTCTTGTGCCACAATGTCTAAAAACATTTCGCGGGTTGCGCGATCTTCGCCAGCTTGACCTTGCAACGTCTCAATAAACCCAGTGATGGCTGTCAGTGGCGTTTTGAGTTCATGCGAGGCGTTCGCCAAAAAATCTGACTGCATGCGCTCAACTTGCAAGACAGACGTCAAATCATAAATAATAATCATCACCTCGGCGTGCTTAAGGTCTCCTTGATGATAAAGGGTGCTGACCTCATATTGTTTCATCTCGCCATTAATTTGCAAATTTAAGATTGATTGCTGGTTTTTTTGAGAATTAAACGTTTGCGTAATCAATTCGGACAACGTAAACTGGCGAATCACGAGCCCTTCAGATATTGGTGTTTCTGGCCGCTGAATCCCTAATAATGCCGCTGCGGTCTCATTAAAAACATCAATCGTGTGCGCACGATTAATATTGATCACACCAACAGGCAAACTGGCCAACAATGACCGATAATTTGTCACATCGCGTTGTGCTGTTTGTTGAGCTTGTTGGACAAAGTTTTGCATGTCGTTAAACTGACGAATTAAATCATAATATGGCGAATCCGGTTCTGCCAAAACCCCACGGGGAACACCACCAGCAACGGTCGAAACCATGCGATTTTCCATGGCTTTCAACTCCTGCTTTTGCCGACTTTCCCAAAAATTTGCTACCCAAACTACCCCAAAAGTGGCCAGACTCATCACACCAATCATGAGCAGCCATTGCTTCAAGGTAAACCGCAATAAGCTACTCAAAACGCCGCTAAATAAAAAAATTACCAACCAAAATGATAGATATTTAAATACTTTTTTTGTCATCACCTTACTCCAATATCTCTATCATAACAAAAAAGCCCGCGGTCGCGGACTTTGAAAAATGACTTAAATTAGTTCTTTGTTACCTTGCCTGATGCATCGCGTGTCACCTTCATGTCAGTCAACCCGATATATCCAAGCTTTGGTACCAATGTCTTTTGGACATCCTTTGTTGTAAAGTAATCCAAGAAGGCCTTTGTGGCACCAGTTGCATCACCCTTGGTATACATGTGTTCGTATGCCCAGATTGGCCATGCGTTATCTTCAACGTTCTTGGTATCAGGTGTCACCTTATCAACATTTAAGGCCTTGATGCCTGAAGCATCTAGGTAAGCAAAGGCAAGATATGAAATCGCCCCTGGTGTGGTTGACACAATCTTTTGGACTGTACCGTTTGAATCTTGTTCAGTTGCTTGCACCGCATTTTGACCGTCTAAGACATTCTTTTCAAAGACAGCACGTGTACCTGAACCTGTGGCACGGTTAATGACCACAATCTTTTCGTCCTTACCGCCAACATCCTTCCAGTTTGTAATCTTACCAGTAAAGATGTCTCGTAATTGTGTCTTTGACAAGTTTGATACTTGAACATCTGAGTTAACAACTGGCGCGATACCAACAACGGCCACCTTGTGGTCTTGCAACTTAGAGGCATCAACACCTGACTTTTCTTCAGCAAAAACATCCGAGTTACCAATTTGTGCAGAGCCGCTCGCAACTTGACTCAAACCGGCGCCTGAACCACCACCTTGAACGGTCACTGTCACACCAGGATTCTTTTGTTGGAATGAGGTTGCCACTTGTTCAGCCAATGGCTGCAAGGCAGTTGAACCTAAAGCAAGTACTTTTCCACTCAAGTTAGAAGAAGATGAGGCTGCTTTTTGCGTGTCTTGCTTCGTTGTGCTCTTATTTGAATTGGCATACAATGCAACACCTGCTGCGATAACGACAACACCGCCGATAACACCGACAACTGTTTTGTTCATGAGTAATTCTCCCTTGTCTAAGGCTTCATTGAAGCGTATGTAGTGTAAACTCGGTTGTAGTAGTGGCTCTTGGGTGCCAGTCCTTGTTTACAAGTTATATACTACTGGCGCTGTGTCAAAGAATGCGACATAAACTTGTCATCGTTATGTAAATCATTGTAAATCCGCCTTTACAAAGCTACACGACCATCGTGTAGCCAAAGCCTCGCACCGTTTTTAATAACATTGGTGACTTAGGATTCACTTCAATTTTTTCGCGTAAATTACTAATATGCATGTCCACCATGCGGCTTTCACCGGTAAATTCATAACCCCACACCGCCGTCAAAATCGTCTCGCGATCAATCACGCGCCCAATGCGTTGGGCAAAATACAATAACAGTTCATATTCTCTCGGTGTCAAAGTCAAAATCTTATCATCTTTTGTGACGACTTTCTTGTTATCATCAATGACCAAATTTTGAATTTTAATCACATCAGCTTCTTCAGAAACTTGATGATCCACTTGTGATCGACGCAAGACCGCTTTTAAACGCGCCACGACTTCGCGTGGGCTAAATGGTTTTGTGATATAATCATCGGCCCCAAGCTCTAAACCAAACACCCGATCAAATTCATCCCCTTTTGCCGTCACGAGGATCACTGGCGTACTGATTTTATCTTGTCGCAAGGTTTTTAAAACGGTCATCCCGTCCATGCCAGGTAACATGAGATCTAACAAAATAGCATCAAAATTCTGCTGACTCGCTAATTGATAAGCCGTTTGCCCATCTTCTGCAACAATCACTTCATAATTATTCTCTTCCAAGTTATACTTCAATAACGTTGAAATTGCTGCCTCATCATCCACTACTAAAATTTTTGTCATGGTCTCAACACATCTTTTTAAATTATGATGTCTGCCTCTCTAATTGTTTGCTTAATTGCATTGTAACAAAAAAAATGGGAACGCCCTAGCGTTTCCATTTATTCTTTACAGGATTTATACAATTGGTTCATCCGTTAAATCATCATCGTCTTCTGTCACTAATGTCAGGGTTTCAGGTGAATCAATAACATCTTCTTCCGCATCATCTTCTGGTAATTCGCCATCCCCAATACCAAAGGCGTTACGAACTTTGGCGTATATTTCTTGACGCATGGCGGCATTTTCCGGTGCATCCAAGAATTCTTTGGCCTTTTCACGGCCTTGACCAACTTTGACATCCCCGTAATAGTAGAAGGCCCCCGCTTTGCGAATAATTTCTTGTTCTGCGCCTAGGTCCAAGATTTCTCCTGTTTGAGAAATCCCCTTCCCATACATAATATCCACTTCGGCAACCTTAAATGGTGGCGCCACCTTATTTTTGACAACTTTGACCTTGGTCAGGTTTCCTGTGACATCTGTTCCGTCCTTAATTTGAGTTGAACGCCGAACTTCTAAACGAATCGTTGAATAGAATTTCAACGCGCGACCACCAGGCGTTGTCTCTGGATTACCGAACATGACACCAATTTTTTCACGAATTTGGTTGATGAAAATCGCAATCGTGCCCGTGCGGTTCAAAGTCCCTGCAAGCTTTCGCAAAGCTTGGCTCATCAAACGTGCCTGCAAGCCAACGTGTGAGTCACCCATTTCGCCTTCAATTTCTGCACGTGGCACTAAAGCTGCCACAGAATCAACGACAATGATATCCACCGCACCAGATTGTACCAAGGCATCAGCGATTTCTAAACCTTGTTCACCAGTATCTGGCTGTGACAAAAGCAACTCGTCTTTTTGCACGCCAAGTGCTTCGGCGTACTTAACATCTAACGCATTTTCCGCGTCAATATAAGCTGCTGTCCCACCCGCTTTTTGTACTTCAGCCACGGCATGTAACGCCAAGGTTGTCTTACCAGAAGATTCTGGCCCGTAAATTTCAATGATGCGGCCCTTTGGATAGCCGCCCACACCTAAGGCAACATCCAACTTGACTGATCCTGAAGGATAAGTGTCAACTTGCGTCAGTGCGTTGTCACCCAACACCATGATTGACCCTTTTCCGAAGTTTTTTTCAATTCGCTTCAATGCTTCATTCAGCGCTGCCTTGCGGCCGCTTGCTTGGCTTTCAGCATCATCTTTTTTAGTCGTCTTTTTTGTGACCATATTTTCAGCTAACTCCTTTTATCTTACCTCAATAGTGTACCTGTTTATCCAGGTAAAAGCAAGCATTTATCGAACAATTGTTCGTTTTCGTTCGCATCCTATTTGATGATACGAAAAAAGCGCTTCACGCGCTTTTAGAGCCCATCTGAAAAGACGGAACGATTTTGCCAGAAATAGTCAATACCAGAATAAATTGTAAAGATGACTGCCAACCATAGTAATATTTCGCCAATTGGCAAGCCCATGGCGACAAAAGGCACATCTTTTAGATAAAGGAAGAAAATCGCAAACATTTGTGAGAAAGTTTTGATTTTCCCAGGCATCTGCGCCGCTAAAACTTGGCCATTATTTTCAACAATGAGTGTCCGTAAGCCAGTAATCGCCAGTTCGCGAATCACAATCACTGCCGTCATCCAAGCAGGGACAACTTGAAAGCCAGTCAAAAAAATTAATGCGGTCATGACCAGTAGCTTATCCGCTAACGGATCAGCAAACTTGCCAAAGTTTGTCACTAAATGCTGACGACGCGCAATCTGGCCATCCAAAAAATCAGTCAATGATGCGACGGCAAAGACAATGGCCGCGATCAGCCAGTTCACCGGTAGCATGACACCGGCCACACTCAGCATTTGCCAAGTATGTGGTACTGAGAGTACCAAAATAAAAACAGGAATAAGAATAATACGAAAAACGGTGAGTTGATTTGGGAGATTCATAGTAGCCCCTTATTTATTGAGATTAATTAAGACATTCCAAAATGGTGTAGCCGAGCCGATCACGGTGACCTTCTGATCATCAAAAGTCATGACCGCATTGGTCACATTGGTAAATTGTACATTCACAGCGGCAGTACCTGCGGGTACAGTAATTGTTTTATCCGCTGTCACCATCTCATTGGTCAAAACAGCTGTCCCAGCGGTGACCTTGACATTCGTGCCGGCCCCTTGTCCAGTAATTTTGATCGTATGTTCCTTGGTATCTTGACCCTTTAGATTATATACGGTCGTTTGCAAAGCCGTATTTTGCTCAGGCGTACCAAGATCCAACTTTGGTGCTGGTTTTTCTGCCGGCTTCTTTGCCGATGACTGACTGGCACTTGAATTTGACGAGCTCGAACTTGGGATTGTTGATGTGGATACTGACACATTGCCGCCATCACTGGATTGTTGGTTGCCACTTGTTAAGTGCGTCATGGCAAACCAGACTGCCACTAAAACAACCATAATCAGCAAGACTAGCCAAACCGTTGGCAGCATGTCCGAAAACTTTGAACGTGGTGATGGATTTGGGTTTGTTCCCGCTCGGACAACCCCATCATTATCACGATGCGCACGACTCAAATCACGACTACGAGAAATTGATGGTGGTGTCGTTTCCCCAAGTAAATCGTCTGGGTTTAACCCAACTGCAATCGCATACTGACGAATAAAGGCGCGCACATAAAAATCACCGGGCAAAATGCTCAGGTTATTATTTTCAATGGCCTCAAGATAACGTGCTTGAATTTTTGTTGCAGCTTGCACATCGTCTAAAGATAAATTTTTCGCCAAGCGAGCAGCCTTTAGCTGTTCACCCATTTGATTTGTCAAAGTTTCACTCATAATCATCCAATACTATTTTTTTAGCACGAAACGTTGTAACGTCGCATGCTGGTATATTTTTTCAGCACTATTTAGTATATCACTATACGTCAGCTCTTGTAACAGCATCACCTTATCAAATAAATTCGTTCCAAACAACACATCATCCCCACGTAATGCGATGCTTTCAAGTGCATTCAACCGCTGAATGCCTTCGCCAAGCGTTGCCCGGCGTAATGATTCAAACATGCCCTCTGAATGTTGTAAGATGGTCGTGTAATGATCAATTTGTGATTGAATTGCTGCTGTTAACTCATCATACGCCGTTGTTTCAGAAAAGAAGCTCACAAACTGGTACCCACGCATGAGATCAAATGACGTTTCAAACTCGTTATCGATGATACCTTTATTATACAGGTTTTGATACCAGTCTGTCTGCTCTCCAAACAAAATATCTGCCAAAATATCCGCAGCAAGCGTCAATTTCGTCCCGGCTGGCCCAGCAACTGCTAAGTCGGGCAATCGTAAGCCCAACGCAATTTTTGGCCGGGAAACATCAAAATTCTCGATCTTTTCTTTTTGTTTGCCATCAGGTATTGGTTGATCAATCCGCTTGACCTGGACAGTTTCTATCTTTTTTGCGGCTTGATTATCCACGATCAGTTGCCGGACAACGTCAGGGTCAAATTGCCCGACGACTTGTAAGGTTAATTGATTCGGTTGATAGAACGCCCGATGGATTTGATACAATAATTCCGGCGTAATTTGGGCAATGGCGTCCTTGGTCCCCGCAATATCTTCAGCCATCGGTGAATTAGGGTACATCAGATTGAGCAACCCCATATAGACTGCCCAATTCGCATCATCATCATACATCTGAATTTCTTGACCAATGATACCTTGCTCTTTGGCCACAGTTTGGTCGGTAAAATAAGGCGTTTGGACAAAATCAAGTAAGTGTGTCAAGGCCGGTAATAAGTTTTGTGCTGTCGAAAACAAATAGCTGGTTTGATAGGCATTGGTAAAGGCATTGGCATCCGCGCCAAGTTCCCCAAAGCGGGTAAAAGCATCTTCATGTGCTTTTTCAAATAATTTGTGTTCTAAAAAATGGGCTGTACCGGATGGAATGTCAATCGGCGTCTCATCATTGATTTGAAATTGGCGATCCAAAGCTCCAAATGGCGTCGTCAAAACCGCAAATGTTTTATGATAGTCCGGCTTTGGGACCATCACCACAGTTAACCCGTTATCGAGGGTTGTGGTGTAGACGGTTTCTTTTAATTTGTGGTAGTTTTTTTCAATCATTCTTCTGCCTCTGGCATTAATGTAAATCGTCCTTGGAGTTTTACTTGGTCTGCCAATGCCGCCACATCAGCTGGCGTCACGGCTGTAATGGCTGCCACCCATTCTGAGACATGCGTTTGGCGGTTAGTAAGTAGCCGTGAGAAGACCAACTCGATGTCACTGTTTGGTGAATCCTGTTGGCTTAAATAATCATTAATTAAACTGGCCTTCACGGCTGCCAACGTCGCCGCACTAAAATTACCAGCTTGAATGGCTTGCAGTTGTACTTGGATTAATCGGTCGGTTTCGGCCACTTGATCAGCAGCCAGACCAGCAGCAACTGTTAAAAAACCCGTATCGTGTTGCCAGCGCGAGTAGATACTATAGGCTAAAGATTCCTTTTCACGAATCTCGGTAAATAGTTTGGAGACCGGCGAGCCGCCAAACAAAGCATTGAACACCAGTGCGGTAAAGCGTTTCGGATCATCTGGCGTTAAACGCAATTGATACGATAAGGTCAAAATGGCCTGGTTGATATCTGCTTGCCTCTCCGTTTGCTCAACGGTTTGTGGGCGTAAGCCTTGACGATAGAAAGGCTGTAACATTGTCGCACGTCGTGCAGTCAATGGCCATTTTTCCAGTTCAGCCCGCACACGTGCTTCATCAATGTCGCCAAATACAACAATACTGATGGCATCTGAAGTCATCATATTTTGGTACGCCGCATAGGTAGTGGCCGCCGTGAGCTGTTCAACCCCACTCACATCCCCAGATGAGGAACGCTGCATTGCTGGTTCGCTATAGCTCAATTCGCGTAATTTCAGCATGGCATATCGGCGTTTATCGTCTGATATACTTGCCAATTCATTGATGAGACTTTGTTGTTCTTTGTCAAAAGTCGCTTGATCAAATTGCTGTGACGTCACCAACGGGTCAAAAATCATGTCACGCAAAAAAGCAAAAGCATCCCCAAGGAGATGTTCTGCCTGATCAATGTAAGTCGGTGCTGGCAATTGCAAACTGTAGCGTACGTGGTGTGTTTGCCCAAAGCGCAAAACATCCGTTTGATATTGTGCGCCGTATAAATCAATGGTTTTTTGCGCAACGGCTTGCTGATCTGGGTAGTTTCTGGCACTCACAGCCGTTAAATAAGACACTAATGCGCGCGCTGACACGTTGTGCGTTAACAAAGGCGCTGCAAAATCAACAGCGATATGTAACGTTTTAAATTGGGTGGTTGGCCGAATAACCAGCGTGACACCCGATTTGAGTTGTATTTTCTTCATAGTATTGGTGAGAACAGTCGGCTGAATTTTTGAATAAAGTTCATCCAGAATGACTGGTTCTCAAAGTCCTCAATTGTTAGTTTTGTTGAATCTAAAATATCTTGTTCAAAAAGTGCTTCGAGTTGCCCAGCAAATTCTGGGTCATATGCAAATGCATTCGCTTCAAAATTCAACGAAAATGAACGAATATCCATGTTAGCTGAACCAACCGTGCCAATTTCATGATCGATAATCACCACTTTACTATGCAAAAAACCGCCATCATAGCGATACACTTCCGCACCAATCGCCAGTAGTTCTTGGGCATAATACTGGGTCGCCCGATAAACAAAGGGATGATCTGGCTTATTTGGAATCATAAGCCGCACGCGCACGCCTGACATCACTGCAATTTCTAAGGTTTCCAGTACGGCAGCATCTGGAATAAAGTATGGCGTTTGAATCGTGATCTCTGACCGTGCTGACGCAAACATGCGCATGAACCCTTGTTTGATTTGTTTTAAATCATTGTCAGGGCCGCTTGAGACAATTTGCACCATGGAACGCCCCGGTAACTGCTTAATTTCCGGAAAATAATCGGCCGTGTCGACCAGTAATTCATTATCTTCAGCAGTGGCATTCCAATCCATTAAGAAACGACTTTCTAGGGACAACACCGCATCACCTTCAATCCGGATATGTGTATCCCGCCAGTGCCCAAACTTTTTAAATTTTCCAAGGTATTGATCGCCCACGTTGAACCCACCAATATAACCAATCTGACCGTCAATGATAGCAATTTTGCGGTGATTTCTAAAGTTAAACCGCACCGTCAATAATTGGAAACTTCGCATTAAAAATGGCGCAACCACACCACCAGCATCACGTAACCGTTTATACATGTCATGATGCTGGCCATGCGAACCGAATTGATCAAAAATAACGCGAACTTCAACGCCCTCACGGGCCTTTTGCGTGAGTAGGTCCACTAACTGGTTGCCGATTTTGTCATCATAAATGGTAAAGTATTCCAAATGAATATGATGGGTGGCTTGGCGAATGTCGTCAAACATCGCTGTAAATTTATCCGCACCATTGGTATAAATTTGAATCGCATTCCCTCGCGTCAAGACGGCTTCGTCCGTACGTAAGAAAAGATTTGCCAATTCAGCAGCCGAATCTGGGATCGGCAATAACTGTTCGATGGCTTCGAGTTGTTGACGTTGATTGTCAGCGATTTGTTCTAAACCACGTTGTTCTTGCGTCCGCAACCGAAAAATACGCTTGTCAGAAATCCGGCTGCCCACAAAGAAGAAAATGGCAAAGCCAACGACGGGTAGCATAATTAACACCAAAAGCCATGCCCAGATTGTTGCAATATCTCGTTTCTGACTAAACACGGTGATAATTGCCCCAAGTGTGTTGACAACTAAAAGTAATAAGATAATTATCCACAACGAATCTCTAAGCATCTCTCACCTCTTCATTTCCCTATAGTATTACTAGTTTAACATTTTTCAAGATAATGTGACAAAATTGATTGCCATGAGAAAAGAGCCAAGGGCGTTATACCACTTTGGCTCTTAGATTTAATTAGCAAACCACTTCTTTTCGATTTGTTGCAAACGGCCATCCTTTTTAAAGGTTGCCAATGTGTTATCGACTGCTTGGCGGAGTTGCTTATCTGACTTTCGGAAACCAACCGCCGTTTGGTCAATGGGGAACGCCCCGACTGTCACGGTGTAATCTTTTGGATTCGGTTGGTGTGCGACATAATAACGGGCATAATCTTCATCAATTAATAACCCATCAATACGGCCAGCATTTAAATCATTAAAGGCTTTGTCAAAGGTATCATACCCAACCACTTGTTGCCCTTTAACGTATTGCTTTAAGACTTTTGGATATTTGTTGAACCCTTCATCACCACTTGACGCCGTTTGATCGCCAAGGACTTTATCCTTCATGTCTGAGAAGCGATTGATGTTGTTTTTCTTCAACGTCACCAGCACTTGTGTTGCTTGGTGATAAGGTTTTGAGAAAGCCACTTGCTTTTCTCGTGCGCTAGTAACTGTGTAGCCGTTCCAGATGGCATCAATGTTACCCGTGTTAAGCTCAGTTTCTTTCATGGACCAATCAATGGGTTGCCACTTGACTTTAATTCCCATTGTTTTAAAAACAGCATTGGCCAAATCGACATCAAAACCAACAATTTGACCATTTTTATCCCTGAATCCCATTGGTACAAACGTATCATCTAAGCCGATGGTAATTTGCTTGGCTTTTTTAATACGGGCCCACTCATCATTTTGAGTGGTTTGTTGTTCACCTTGCGCTGTGCGCTTGGCCCCATTGTTTAACCCAATAATCGCCCACACAACGACGCCTAGAAAAAGCAGGCCAACCAATGAATTCACAATGATTTTCTTTTTCATACTCACCATTAGCGTTTTACCTCCGTTGCAAAGTCAAATACGCGATCCGATACCATTTCAGCAAATGGCTGATCATGCGTGATAATCATCTGTGTCACCCCTTGAGCCTTCAATGTCTTTACAACTTCGGCCACTTGTTTCGTTGAGGCTTCATCCAGACCACTGGTTGGTTCATCATACGCCAAAATTTGTGGGTCCATGGCCAATGCGCGGGCGATCGCGACACGTTGTTTTTGACCACCCGAGAGCTGATAAGGAAATAAATCGCCCTTATCCGCCATCCCCAATGTTTCAAGCAACTCAGTCGCTTTTGCTTTTGCGACGTCTGGGGCTACTTTATTCACGTTGATTGGCGCTAACATGATATTATCTAAGACCTTATAATTAGGAAAGAGATTAAAATCTTGAAAAATTAAGCCTACCTTAGCATCTGAACGTGTCCCATCAATCGCTAACTTTTCGCCATTCAACGTAACATCACCCGTATCGGCTGTTTCTAGGCCTGCTAGTATTTTAATCAAAGTTGTTTTACCAATCCCTGAAGGGCCAACAATACTTAATACTTCGCCATCAGCTACCGTCAAATCTAACGCTTTAAAAATAGTGTTGGTTGTATACGTTTTAGTTAATTGTTTAATTTCTAACATCGCTTATTTCCACCTATTCAATCGATTTTCGCTGCGACGCAGCATGACTGTGACAATGGCCGTCATCATAAGATAAATAAGGCCGACTAACAAATATGGTACAAGCGTCACATCGCGACTGGCTGCAATATTTCCAGCGCGTAACATATCGCCTAGCCCAATGACATAAACCAAAGAAGTATCTTTGACCAAGTTAATCACTTCGTTACCAAATGATGGCACAACAATTTTAATCACTTGGGGTAAGACAATCTTGAAAAAAGTCTGAGTGCGTGTCAAGCCTAACACCTTGGCCGCATCATATTGGCCACGAGGAATCGCTTGTAAGCCACCTCGGAAAATTTCAGCAAGATAGGCCGCATAGTTAATCACAAAAGCAATCACCGCGGCTTCAAAACGTGGGAAGGTAATGCCCATCATGCCTAAGCCATAGTAGACAAAGATCAACTGCAACAATAACGGCGTCCCACGCATAATCCAAATATATCCGTTAATCAACCAACGAATGGTGAAATACTGGGATTTCATACCGAGCGACACGATAATGCCTAACGGTACCGAACCAATGATAGTGATAAAAAAAACACCTAAGGTCATTTTTAAGCCCGACATTAGACTGGGCAAAATTTCTAACAAATAATTCATGTCGCTCTCCTCTTTATAAGCCAATACCAACATTTATCTACTAAAAAATCCCCTTGCAAAATAACATGCAAGAGGACGCGTGAGCGTGGTGCCACCTCAGATTCTAGCTTTGCTCGCGCAAAACTACTCTGTCAGTCTTTTTTAGTGGCAAAAACGCCCTCTGAATACAATGTATCCAGAGGGCGTTATCCGCGGTGCCACCTCTTATCGCAAAGCCATCACTGGCCATGCCTCAATAAGTCAAAAGACTGTTTGCGATAACGGGCAAAACCGATATGACCTACTGAATTCAATCATACACTCGCAGATGTGTTTCAACCCACACGACTATTTGCTCGCACTACCCGCAAACTCCCTTAAAATCATGTCAGTCTACTCTTCCGCTCAACGTTTTTTAATATAAAACTTAGTATAAGCCATATTTTTGTTTTGTCAAGTCTTTAGCGCAAAAATTGAAATAATGACCAAACAGGATAATAAGCCAACGCTGCAATCACTAAATTGAGCAATAACGTGGGCAAGACTTCATACAGCAAAAAGGATACCATGCCCACGTTGGCAATGCCAATGATAAACCCAGCGGCATAGGTAATGACTAAATACGTTAACAAGCCAATTAAAAATAACGTCATTCCACTCAGCAAACGTTCATCTAGGTAGGCGTGCATTTGTTTCATGGCTGCTACGGCACCCAAAAAAGCCACCGTATACGTCCCAAAAATTCCTGTGTAGTACATATCGAAAAGCACACCAATCAAGGCAGTATAAAGCCAGATTGGCACTTCACTATCCGCATCAAACTGCACAGCATAAAACAACCAGATCAAGGTTAATGTTGGCAAAATATGCCAAGGAAAGGCAGTAAAAATAGCCCCCATCGCCGACATCAAATCACCATCGACAAAGAGCAACAGTAATAAAAGCACTGGAAAGACGACACGTAACCGTGTTAATTGCCAAAAAGCCATTATTGCGCTCCAATCTCTGACACGGCAACCACCACAGTCGTGATATTGCCTAAGTCAGCCGCTGGTTCAATATAGATTCGCTTTGACAAACCATAGTCATCCTTCGTCACTTTCGCCACTTTACCAACGTAAAGGCCTGACGGAATCACGCCACCCAAACCAGACGTTTCGACAAGATCTCCGGCCTTGATCTCATTATCCGAGGTCACCTGTCCCATGATTAATTGGTTCGATTCACGGTCGAAATCCGTCACAATCCCGTTGACATCCCCCTTGCCGCCCTTAATGGTAATAGCAAAGCGGTTGGCATCTTCACTCGTATCAGAAACCAATGCCACTTTGGCATTGGTCGTATTGACTTCGCTAATGCGGCCAATAATGCCCGAACCAGCAAGCACTGGCATCCCTTTTTTCAATCCAGATTTTGAGCCTTTATTAATCACGAGCTGTGATTGCCAAGTCGTTGGTGACCGACTGATTGTCACTGCAGAGACCGTTTTATAATCTGTCAACGTGGCTTCAAGTTTTAATTGTTTTTTCAGCTCTTTGTTTTCTTCTTCAACGGTTTGTAAACGCACTTTATCTTGAGCAAATTCGTCGATTTTTGCTTTTAACGCCTGATTCTCTTCAAAAGTATTCAGTAAGTTACCAATACTATTTGCTGTACGCCCGATTGCAGTGGTCGGCACAGCAATGACACGACTGAACCCTCCAGCTAAATCATTGCCAAAGCGCTGAATAAACGGTGGTGTATTTGTCCGCTTTGCCCACCAGTTTGAGCCAGCAATTAACCCAACAATCACAATAAAAGCAATAATCATTGTTACAACTGCGCGTGATGAAAATAGTTTACGCATTTTGTTGTCCCCTTGTTTAAAAATAAAAGCGCAGCGCAAGCGCTACGCTAGTGTACACGATGTGACCGCTGTTTTAACCTTGTCGCATCACATCAATTGACTTTAACGCTTCACCAGTCCCAATGGCAACGGCGTCCATTGGTTCATTGGCAATCAAAACTGGCACCTTTGTGGCTTCTTGAATCATCTTGTCAAAATCACGCAAGACTGCACCACCGCCAGTCAAAACCATCCCATGGTCGATCACATCAGCAGCGATTTCTGGTTGCGTTGATTCCAACGTTTCACGAATGGCCGCCACAATTTCTTGAACGGGTTCTTGAATAGCTAACGCCACATCTTCTGCAGACACATCAATTGTTTTAGGCAAGCCTGTTAATAAATCACGGCCACGTACTGAAGCGTCTGGCAATGTACGGGCTAACTCAAGTGAGGCTGCCCCAATTTCAATCTTTAATCGTTCGGCAGTAGGTTCACCAATTGTGACATTGTACTTGTTGCGAACAAAGTTAGCAATGGCTTCGTCCAACTTATCCCCAGCAATGCGAATTGAACGACTTGAAACAATGCCACCCAATGAAATCGTGGCTACATCTGTTGTGCCACCCCCCATGTCGACAATCATTGAACCCGTTGGATCCATCACTGGTAAACCAGCACCAACAGCTGCTGCAAAAGGCTCTTCAATCACATACGCATCACGGGCACCTGCCACACGTGCAGCATCAATCACGGCACGACGTTCAACAGCTGTAACCCCTGCCGGCACACCAATCGTCACATAAGGTTTGCCAATACGGCCACCCAGTGCTTTTTGCAAATAATAACGAATCATTGCGACCGTTGTATCATAATCAGCAATGACCCCATCACGCATTGGCCGAATCGCAGCAATACTTGCCGGCGTCCGACCAAGCATATCTTTGGCTTCTGAGCCAACTGCAACCACTTCATTGGTTTGCGTGTTCCGTGCAACGACAGAAGGTTCTCGCAACACAATGCCGCGTCCTTCAATATATACATATGTATTGGCTGTACCTAGATCGATACCAACGTTTCGTTGTCCAAATGAAAATGCCACGATGCTGCCCCTTTGTACTTCTTTAATAATGAAAAATACGCACGATATTTTATGCTTAACTTATAGTATTGTAGCATAAAATGTGAATGTGTTGCGATTAATTTGCGCGAACGTATTTAATGTGCCCTGCTTTGCCCGCAATCCCGCGCACACGATTTTGTGATGGGAAATCACGCCAAACTTTTTGAAAAGCCGGAAAATTTTCAGGTGTAATCTCGATTTGGTCAATTTCACCATCGCGTAATGCCTTTAATAATGTTTCGTAATCCATGTTGTCACCTCCAGTCTATTATACAACAAATTAAAATTAGCACTCTATATAAACGAGTGCTAATTTTAATTGCAATTTAATCTTGACCTGTTATACTATAGACATGTTATAGAAAGGAAATGTATCTCGCGTGCTTTGAGATACGCTGATTATTATGGCATCACAAGACCCATTTGGATTTAACAATATTAATTTTGACGATATGATGCGCGCCATGAATGAACAAATGCAAGCCGCGCAAAACAGCCAACAAGCCAATGCTGGCGCCCAACAAAAAAATAAAAAAGATAAACAAAACCAGCGACCAACCTTACTTGATGAGTTCGGGATTAATCTCACACAACAAGCACGTGACGGGAAGCTCGACCCCGTCATCGGTCGGGACAACGAGATTGCGCGCACCATCGAGATTTTGAATCGCCGAACTAAAAACAATCCTGTCCTCATCGGGGAACCCGGTGTGGGTAAAACAGCTGTGGTCGAAGGGTTAGCCCAAGCCATTGTGGCCAACAAAGTCCCTGAAAAACTACAAGCCAAGGAAATTATTCGCCTGGACATGTCTGCCCTGGTACAAGGCACTGCCATGCGCGGCCAGTTTGAAGCACGTATGCGCCAATTGATGCAAGAAGTTGCGGAAAATGATGAGATCATTTTGTTTATTGACGAAGTGCATGAAATCATGGGTGCTGGCAATGCCGAAGGCGGCATGGATGCTGGTAATATTTTAAAACCGGCGTTAGCACGCGGTGAATTCCAACTGATTGGCGCCACAACGTTAAACGAGTACCGTAAAATCGAAAAAGATGGCGCGATTGCTCGGCGTTTCCAACCAGTCCAAGTTAACGAACCAACTACTGAAGCAACCATTAAAATTTTATCTGGCATTCAAACACGCTATGAAGCTTATCATCACGTTCACTACACCGACGAAGCAATTGCAGCGGCCGTCTCACTCTCTGACCGTTACTTGCCGGAACGTTTCTTACCCGATAAGGCCATCGACCTGATTGATGAAGCAGGCTCACGGAAGAATTTAGCCATGAAAATCGCGGATCCAAAAGCGATTCAAGCCAAAATTGATTCCGCTGACCAACTCAAACAAGCTGCCATTGATAAGGAAGATTTTGAAAAAGCGAGTTATTGGCGCGATCAAGTCAACCAACTTGAATCGCAAAAAGCCCAAGTCGAAGCCCATCCAGAAATGTTCAAGCCGCAAGACATTACTGAAAAAGATATTTTAACGATCATTGAGGATAAAACAGAGATTCCCGTTGGTGACTTGAAGGCTAACGAAGCCAACCAGCTGCGAGAACTCGATGCGCAACTCAATGCCCATGTCATTGGTCAAGATGCGGCCGTCCAGACCGTGGCCAAGGCCATCCGCCGTAATCGCATTGGACTAACCAAGTCAGGTCGACCAATCGGTTCGTTCCTCTTTGTCGGCCCAACTGGGGTGGGGAAAACTGAATTAGCCAAGCAACTGGCCAAAGAAATGTTTGGCAGTAAAGACGCTTTGATTCGCTTTGACATGTCAGAATACATGGAAAAGCACGCAGTTTCTAAAATGATTGGGGCCCCGGCTGGTTATGTCGGCTATGAAGAAGCTGGTCAACTCACTGAACAAGTTCGTCGCCGACCTTATTCACTGGTCCTTATTGACGAAGTGGAAAAGGCACATCCTGATGTGATGAATATGTTCTTACAAATTTTGGATGATGGCCGTTTGACTGATGCCCAGGGTCATGTGGTGAGCTTTAAAGATACAGTCATTATTATGACGTCAAACGCCGGCTCAACCGACACGGGCAATACGCCAATGGGATTCAGCCAAGTGGATGCGCAAAGTAAATTACTCCAACGTTTGGAAAATTATTTCCGCCCAGAATTCTTAAATCGTTTTGATGACATTGTGGAATTCAATCCCTTGACGCAAGATCACCTTTTGACAATTGTTGATTTGTTATTAGCGGATATGAACGCTAATTTGGCGGATAATCAACTCCACGTAACGGTCAGTGACGCTGCCAAGCAACAACTTGCCAAGTTAGGATATAACCCGGCTTTAGGGGCACGACCATTGCGTCGTGTCATACAAGATCAAATCGCCGATCAACTGGCTGATTACTATCTGTTACATCCAGAAAGTACCAATTTGTATGCTGATTTAAATGCTGAAACCAAGCAAATTGTTATTTCCGAAGAAGCCTACGTTAAGGCATAAGAAAAGCACGTTCTCGTTTGAGAACGTGCTTTTTATAGCGTGCCAATAAAAGTTAGCTGTGGTGATTTGGCCATCGCCTCGGGATTAGACCCGGGCTGGCCAACTGGGACTGCAACCCCTAATTTATCATAATAGCCTTGCCAATAGGTTGAAATCTCATGCGTGGCATCATGAAAACGTAGTGGTTGTGGTGCAAATCGTATCAACTCCCCAAAAGCCACTTCAACCAATTGGGAACAATAAAGCCCGTCACCATCGGGATAAAAAGTGGCATTATAGGGTTGCCCAACATAAGTTTTCGCTCGGGCAATGACATCAGTCACGTCATCAATTTGTGGCCGATAAACATCTGGTCGACCAAATTCAGCTTGAAATTGCATCAACCCTTGAACCGCCACCCCATAACGTGGGCTTGCATGAATCACTGTTTGCGCATCCAAAGCGATACCAACATGCACATAACTGCCTGTTGCCGCTGCAATCGCTTCATCCATTGGTTCATGTTGATTTTTGATGAACAATAAATCGCCAACTTTTACTGCCATAATTTTCACCTCAGATACGGAGACCGTTATTGCCAAACATCACTCATCAAGTGCGTTTCTTCTGGCTTTGGGCCAACTGCAAAGCTCAACAATTCAACCGACAATAATTCTGAAATACGCTTCAAATAGCTTTGTGCATTGGCTGGCAATTCATCAAATGTTTGCACGCCAGTGATATCTTCATCCCAACCAGGTAAGGTTTCAAAATTAACATCAAGCCCTTCAAACCAAGTATCAGATGCTGGGAAATGGTGAATTTCTTCACCCTTATATGTGTATGATGTGGCAATCTTTAGTTCTTTCAAACCAGACAAAACGTCTAGTGAGTTGATCGCCAACTTTGTCAAACCAGAAACTTGAACGGCGTGACGTAAAGCCACGGCATCCAACCAACCAATACGACGTGGACGCTTTGTCACAACACCGTACTCATGCCCCACTTCGCGAATATGATCAGCAATATCATCGTGCAATTCAGTCGGGAATGGCCCTTCGCCAACACGTGACGTGTAGGCTTTAATCACGCCAACCACGTCTTGTACTTGCTTCGGCCCTACACCAGCTCCATTCATCACGCCACCTGCTGTTGGGTTTGAACTGGTAACATAAGGATATGTGCCATGATCGACATCAAGCATAATGCCTTGCGCCCCTTCAAACACGACCCGCTTGTTGTCCGCCATTAATTGGCCTAATAAATAAGAAGTGTCTGTGACATAAGGCGCTAATTGACGGCCATATTCAACATACGTTGAATAAATTGTGTCATAATCAAGCGCTTCTTCACCGTACAACTTTGTCAATTGCGCATTTTTGAATGGCAAATATTCTTTGAGTAACTTAGCAAAAACTTCTGGATCAACCAAGTCAGCTACGCGAATCCCGACACGAGAAATCTTATCTGTATACGCTGGTCCAATGCCCTTCTTGGTTGTCCCGATCCGGTTGTTTGATGATGATTCCGCTGCCTTATCCAACGCAATGTGGTATGGCATAATTACATGGGCGCGATTTGAAATACGCAAATTATCAATTGCAATACCCTTTGATTGTACTTCAGTAATTTCTGCCAACAATGCTTCTGGGTTCACCACAACACCGTTCCCAATAATTGCGAGTTGTCCCTCAGTAAGGATACCAGAAGGCAAAGCTGACAATTCAAACTTTGTGTCGCCATGCCAAATTGTGTGACCCGCGTTGTTACCACCCTGATAGCGGACAACAGCATCTGCATTTTCCGCAAAAAAGTCAACAATCTTTCCTTTACCTTCATCGCCCCATTGCGAACCGACAACAATTACACCAGACATATATTTTTCTCCTAGTACACCAACAGCTGCTTTCAGACGGGATAGGTTTGTCGGAGAAAATCATGTGATTCAAAATCGGCATGATTTGTTTGCGCCTATCCGTGAGTGTCCCTCTGCGGATGTCCATTTTATTTTTTAGTAAAACACGAACATTATGGATTACAACGCCTTTTACTTAATCATTTTACCATACAAGGCAACACAACGATAGTGTAAATTTCACAAAAAAGATCGCCAAAATAAAAAAGCTGGATTCAGCTTTTTTATTTTGGCTTAGAATGGCCTATTTTTCAGGATTAATTGCCACACTATAATAACGTGTGGGTGACTCACCCACTGACAAGTCGTGTAGTTGACAAGATATCTTTTCTAAGGCTTCTGATAACAGGTCAAACAATTGCTCCGCAAAGTTTTCCAGTGTTGGCACAAGTTGATCAAACGGTGGCACTTCATTGAGAAATTGTCCATGAAACGGCGCAACACTATCTGCGATAACCGCCTCAATATCCTCAAATTTTAAATCAAACTGTCCACCTACAGGCCGAATATCTAAAATTAATTCCCATGTGTGCGGATGTTCCGCGCCCTGCACACCTTGCCATCGCACAGCATGACTCGCATTAATAAAAGTACGTAACTTATACGTAAAAACTTTTTGATTCATTGCCTATTTTTTACCTTTCTTTTTCAACGTAAAGTCTGAAAATATAATTGCCTTAATCTCAGCGATTTCTACGCTAAATTTTTTGGTTTGCCAATTCGCACGGCTTGTCATCGCATTGATAATTCCCACTAAGCGAATCGCGGTGTTTATACCATTATAAAGCGGTAATGTTAGAATCAGTGGCCATTGCTTACGATAATACAGCCGTTCCTCATCAAACTTTTTCAATAACTGCATCGAACTTAAATAGTTAAGCAATCCAAATAACACATACAGAAGATACATCATCACAAGCGATAGACTAACCACAATTGGGGAATACCCCAAGTAAACCAGCATGCCTAACCCAATCATCCAAATCAATCGTGGAAAAACAAACGTATGATCCACCATTAAACGCCCAATCATAAAATTACTAAAGATTTGATTGACATTAAGTTTCTTTTGAAGGAAGTTTTGGGCAACCTCAATTTGTCCGCGCTGCCATCTTTGCCGCTGAAGATACAACTCTTCAAGACCAGAAATTGGTTCAACATAAAAAATTGCATCCACAACAAAACCAATTCTTTTACCAAGGCGATAACGCAATTGAAAGATCATATCGGTATCTTCACCAATTGTATCGACATTATACATATAGGTTTGTACTAAAACCTCTCTACGAAAAGCCGAAAAAGCACCTGACATTGTAAATAATCGATCATTTTGACTCTCAATACTTCTGCCTGACAAAAAAGCTTGTGCATATTCAAAGTACTCATTGCGTTGCAACAACTTCAATCCCTTTTTGTGTGTTGCTGCAATAGCTTCTTTTTGGGTTAGAATTGTCCCAGTGGCGGCATCAATTTGGCTATTATTTTCAAAATAAAGGACCATATTAAGTAATGCTTCTCGTTCGAGCCAGCCATCTGTATCTAAATTCATGACATAGGAACCCATACTATTATATATTGCTGCATTCAGCGCTCTTGCTTTTCCAGCATCTGTATTCATCCACTGTAACCGTAAATCTGGAAAATTCGCTTGCGCCTGATGAAAGACTTGAAAACTATTATCTGTACTATGGTTGTTTGCTACAATAATTTGAATCAGCTGTTTTGGATATGAGGACGTAGCAATAGATGCAATACATTGATATAGCGTCTTCTCAGAGTTATAAACTGGCAATACAATCGAAATCATTGGCATTTTTAATGGCACCTGATACTGTTTACTTGCCTTAACAGTGTGTTGCAACGTCAATGCATGACTCACAGCGGGTATAATTTCGACGACAATTGGTATCAACAACCAAGTAAACCAAAAGCCAATTTGATAAATAAATTGATGAAAATAAAGTGCCATAGATTATCCTAACTTTTTGAACATGTGATTCACCAGCTGACCCTTGGTAAAAACAAGATAGTAAAGTAGAATCGCTAGGCCGTAAAATAATAAGCGGCCCAAAATGGCGTGCGCCAAATAAAATATATTATCGCCAAACAAATAAATCATGATAGCTACCATAGACAAACGCACAATATTTGCAATAAAAAACCATAGGATTCCAAGGATTCCAAGTACAAAACGACGCTTGATTGAATATATTGGATAGAATGCAATCAGTCCTATAAAAGCCGTCGACTCAATAATACCCGAGCACTCATAATCTATCACAAAAAGGCTAATATGGTGATCGACAACAACTTGAATAACATGCGTAAAATAAAAGGTTGTAAAAAATCCAGTGGCGTGTCCCACCAAACCCACAGACCAAGTCATTGCTGTTGCAAAAAGCCATATACCATATGGTTTACTCATAAACAGTAAGAAAATAAACACGCCCGCACTTCCCACCAAGAAATAAAACGCGCCATTCTTGGCACGTTTTAGTACGGTTAGGAGATACATCCAAAGCATAACACAAACGAGCAGTAACATATATTTAAGCATGTACCACTTCCATTTCATGTAACATTATTTTCTTTGTGCCACGAATTTGCCAGATACCACCAAACGCTGCAAAAATCACCCCGATCCCAACAAGAACCCACGGACCAGTCGGTGCACCAGCATAATTGATTGAAACAGTCCCTCGCCAGATCGACGGATTACTGATGGCGATTGGCGTATTTTCTGGAATTGTTGTAATACCCAGTGCTTTCATGGGAATTGCCGCTTCAAAAATGTTATCTGAGTGATTCCCTTTCACAACATGTGTCGCCAACGCCTTCCCGACAACTTGCGGCGTATAATGATTCGCTGCCGTATAAGCCCAATATTTTATATCAAATGATGTACTTGCATTGGTTGGTGATGATTCAAAGTTACGAATACTTTGATCCATAAAACCTCTTCCTGAACCTACTACGTACGTCTGACCACCTACTTGAATAGTAAAATCCGTATTGAGATATGTGCTATTATCATTTCCTTGGTTGTTATGGCCAAAGTCAGGTGCTGAATCCATATAAAAATAAATGTTATTTTGATCCGCCCAAATGCCGACATTGCGTTGTGCATCACTATTTGCTTGTACCTTTTGGTATTGACCATTCCAGTCATTATAGTTTCCGTCAATGACAATACCACTTCCATTGGCACTCACTTTTTGTATATGAAATCCAAAAACGACAAAAATTGTGAAAAATCCAATGATCAAAATTTTCCGCAAAACATTCATACTTTTACCCCAACATTTATGTATTTATAACGCGATAGACAATTTTGCTAATATTAGTTTACCCCATAACGGACTACGTTTCATTAGGTATCTTCGCTTGTAACAAAACCGTTATAATTATTAATGTAATGTTCGTTTTATGGGGGTTTTTTAATAATTTTCAATTACATTTATATTATTTAAAAAGCACGGGCCGTAGCCTGTGCTTTTTAAAGTTGTGCTAAGATGTCCCGCATCCCAGCATTGTCTGCTGGCGTACCCAGGGCAATTCGCAGCCAAGTATCGCTTAAGCGATCATTGACTTGATAGCCTTGTGATAAGAGCAGTTCCCCGACACGCTTGGTGTCACCGACTTGAAGCCAAATAAAGTTTGTTTGTGACGCATAAAATTTAAAGCCCTGTTCACGCAAGAAATCTTGGAATAGCTTGCGCTCGTGTTGGACCTTTTTCACGACGTCCTGCAAATAATCTTGATCATCTAAAGCTGCTGCCCCACCCACGATTTGATAGGTATTAAGATTGTATGGCAAACGCACTGCTTGCATCACCGGATAAAGTGGTTCGGTCATGATACCATAGCCAACACGCAAATTCGCTAACCCGTATGCTTTCGATAACGTTCGGAGGACCACTAAATTTGGATAATTGCCAACATCCCCAGCCAACGTGGCATCAGGCGCATCAACAAAATCATAATACGCCTCATCAACTACCAACACAACTGATGCCGGTAACTGGTCCAAAAAGGCCAAAATGTCGGCGCGAGTTTCAAACACACCGGTTGGGTTGTTTGGATTAGCCAACCAGACCATTTCCGTCCGGTCATCCACGGCTGCCAGCATTGTCGCAAAGTCAACATGCCCTGTTTCGTCATCAACTGGCACTTGCTTGGTTGTGGCCTGCTCAATTTGTGCATGTAGTGCGTATTCGCCAAACGTTGGGGCTGGCACCACCATATTTCCACCTGGGGTTAGTACTGTCCGTGTTAGTAATTGAATGAGTTCGTCTGCGCCAACACCAAAAACTAAATTTTCTGGATCAACTTGTTCTAAAGCCGCCACTTTTTGGCGGAGTAGCGTTGCTTGCCCGTCGGGATAAAAACCAAGCATCTCATCTGGAACGGTCCGAATGGCTGCGCCGACCTTTGGTGAAGGGCCATACGGCGATTCATTGGCCGATAAGCGGGCCAAATGCGCAAGTTGGTACTTTGCTTTTACTACATCCACGGGTAATTCTGCCTGATAGGCGGTTAAGTTTTTGATGGTTTCTTTCATGCTTCACCTCGCCAATTCTGTCGTTCATGTAAGCGCGATTGTTGTCCCACACGCGCACCAAGTTCTGCTTCAATCTCTGCCAATGAGACATCTGTTGACACTAATAATACCATTAAATGAAAGAATAAATCCGCCGTTTCATAGATTAATTCTTCACGATTATTTTTAGCGCCAAGAATCACTTCCGTGGCTTCTTCACCCACCTTTTTTAAAATTTTGTCTTGCCCCTGCGCATACAAATAACTTGTATAGGCGCCGGGGATTGGTTGAACATGTCGTTGATATGCGAGG
The DNA here is from genome assembly GCF_012396485.1 of Leuconostoc holzapfelii. GTDB lineage: Bacteria > Bacillota > Bacilli > Lactobacillales > Lactobacillaceae > Leuconostoc > Leuconostoc holzapfelii. The sequence goes on along the minus strand of NZ_JAAXPO010000003.1, from coordinate 59,467 downwards.
TCATATAATTCTTCAAGCGTTTGTTTTGTCATTGTTCAAGGTTCGCCTTTCTATTTATTGCTATTCTGCCTGGGCTTCTTTGGTTGACACCGGATTAAAAAAGCACGATGTTGCGCCAGTATGGCAGGCTGGACCGTTGGGTGTCACTTGAATAAGCAGTGTATCGGCATCGCAGTCCAGCATCATCGTCTCAACGTGCTGGGTGTGTCCACTGGTCGCCCCTTTGTGCCACAATTCGTTGCGCTCGCGCGACCAAAACCAGGTTTCTTTGGTTGCGCATGTGCGCTGGAAGCTTTCTGCATTCATATAGGCTAACATCAAGACGGCACCGGTCGTAAAATCTGTGACAATGGCTGGCACTAAACCATTTTGTAAGCGCTGGTTAAAATTTGGCATCAATTGGTTTGTCATAATCGGATGGGGATACCTTTCTCATATAAGTGCATTTTTAATTCCGGGAGACGCATTTCCCCGTAATGAAAAACTGAGGCGGCCAACGCGCCATCAACAGCGCCATCTTGAAATACAGCGGTGAAATCTTGTTGACTTCCCGCACCGCCACTGGCAATAATTGGCACTTTTACTCGTGCTTGTAAGGCTTGATACAATGCGATATCATAGCCTTTTTTTGTCCCATCAGCTGACATGCTGGTCACCAACAGCTCGCCTACACCATAGGCGACCATGGTTTCCGCCCAATCCAGGGCATTCAATGCTGTGGGTCGCGTCCCGCCAGCGGTATACACGCGATACATTTTTGCTACGTCATCCCATTTCGTATCTATCGCCCCGACTATGGCCTGAGAGCCATAAAGAGCGGCCCCTGCTGTAATCAAAGCTGGGTTGTCTACGGCAGCAGAATTCAGGAAGACTTTATCAGCGCCGGCTTGAATAATAGCCTTCATACTCGCCAGATCCGTCACACCACCGCCTGCCGTTAAGGGAATAAAGACAGCTGCTGAAACCCGTTCAACGACTTCAATCATCGTCGCACGCCCCTCTTGCGTAGCAGAAATATCTAAGAAAACGAGTTCATCTGCCCCAGCATCTTGGTATGCAGTTGCCGAAGCGACTGGGTCCCCAACGTCTTGTAATTGTTTAAACTGGATCCCTTTGACCACCCGACCGTTTTTAACATCTAATGCTGGGATAATGCGTTTGGCTAATGTCATCTTACACCTCACTTGCTGCCAATTGGGCCAACGTGATTTGCCCGACTGCTAGCGCTTTGCCAATGATCACATCGGTAATGCCGGCCTGTTGCAGGGCCAATACGTCTGATAATTCAGCAATACCGCCACTGGCAATAATCGTGGCCTCAGGAAATTGTTGTTGCAAACGCGTTAGTAGCGGTATATTAGGTCCAGTTAACATGCCATCACGCGCCACATCGGTCACAATGAATTGCGTCACACCAATGGTCAGCATTTCAGCCATTAAAGCATCAAATGAGACATTGGTGTCTTCCAACCAGCCTTCGGTCGCCACGACGTTATTTTTACCATCTATGCTCACGGCAATCACATCACCAAAACGTGCCACCGCAGCTTTGACGAGTTCAGGTGATTTCAAGGCAATCGAACCTAGAATGATGCGATTGACCCCCATCTCAGCATATTGTGCGATTTGCGCTAATGTGCGAATCCCACCACCAACTGCCATAAAGCCTTCAAAAACAGTTCGTATTTGCTGAATGACAGCTAAATTAACCACACGCCCCGTTCGCGCGCCATCCAAATCAACGACATGCAAAGCATGGATACCAGCGGCATTCACAGCTTGCGCTTGCCTGACTGGGTCAGCATGAATTGGGGTGACTTGCTGGTAATCCCCTTGCCGTAGCCGAACCGATTGCCCATTTAAAAGATCAATTGCTGGTAATATCATACTTGTACCCGCCTTTCTTGAATCATCTCGGCAAACGCGGTCCAGACACGTAAGCCAACTTCACCAGATTTTTCTGGGTGAAACTGTGCCCCAAAGACATTATCTTTCATCACGATGCTAGGTACCTCGACACCATAATCAACACTGGCCGCAATATATTCAGGGGCTGTTTGGGCATAATAGGAATGCACAAAATAGGTATATTCGCCGGCAATGCCGCGTGTCAACGGGTGAGCGATGCGCGATTGATTTTGGTTCCAACCCATCTGCGGCACTTTATAGCCTGTGTTTTCCGGTAAAGCAACAATTTTTCCTGGAATTAATCCCAGGCCTGGCGTTGCACCAAATTCCGTCGAAGAGTCAAATAACAGTTGCATCCCCAAGCAAATACCTAAAATAGGTGTCCCTTGTGCCACGGCAGCCTGAATGGGGTCAACCAATTGCGCTGCAGTCATTTGCTGCATGGCCGATTTGAATGCGCCGACACCCGGAATCACAATCCCGTCGGCTGCAAGAATTTCGGCCGGATCTTTGGTTAATTTAGCTGGTAGATTCACAAAAGCCATCGCCTTCATCACATTACGAATATTGCCGGCCCCATAATCAATGACTGCAATCATGGGCTTTTCATTTAATCCTGTTGTTGTGGGTTGTACCATGTCGACAACACCCTCCTCATCTTTTCTACTCACTAGCGGCTATAGCTGGCCTTTAGTTGAATTCACACCAATAATATCGGGATTAATGGTGACTGCCTGGCGCATGGTGCGCCCCATCGCTTTAAAAATACTCTCAATTTTATGGTGCGTATTGCGCCCATAAAGTACTGAGATGTGGACATTAGCGGCTAATTGATTGGTAAAGGCCTGCCAAAAATCAGGTATGGTTTCCGTTTCTAACTGGCCAAGTACCGGTGTTGTCAATTCAGCTTGACAGACAAAATACGGCCGACCGGATAGATCCACAACAGTACGCGTTAAGGTTTCATCCATAGGGATAAATTGGGCCCCATAGCGTTCAATACCTTGCTTATCGCCCAACGCTTGCCGAAATGCCTCACCTAACACCAGCCCGACATCTTCAACCAAGTGATGCGCATCAACGGCTAAATCACCTTGTGCATGAATGGTTAAGCCAAAGCGGCCGTGTTTGGCAAAAAGCGTCAACATATGATCGAGATAGCCTACGCCGGTAGTAATCTCGATGATGCCCTGCGCATCCAAATCAAGTGTCAGTTCAATTTTTGTTTCAAATGTTGCCCGTGTGATTGTTGCTGTTCTCGTCATCGTCATTTCCTCATTTTTTGTTTCACCCAACATTTGAATTAAACCGTGTTTGTACAGCACGCGCATGAGCTTCTAGGCCTTCTGCCCGCGCTAATTGCGTGACGGCTGGTAAATCCTCGGCCAAGGCTGATTGTGTGTATTGTAGATATTGCAATCGCTTTTGAAAATCCCAGACGCCCAAGGGTGAACTAAAGCGGGCCGTGCCACCTGTAGGTAGAATGTGATTTGGACCGGAAAAGTAGTCCCCCAGCGGTTCTGAGGCATAAGGGCCCAAAAATATAGAGCCAGCATTTTGAATTTTCGCGAGATATTGCGCCGGATTAGTCAATTGGACTTCAAGGTGCTCTGGGCCAACCAGATTCATCAAGGTGAACATCTCATCAATGGTGTTGACCAAATAAATCACACCGTGATCATTGATTGCCGCACGGGCAATGTCAGCGCGTGGCAAAGTTTCAAGCTGTTGCGCCACGGCAGCATTAACTGCGGTTGCCAACGCCGCAGAGGTTGTCATCAACAGCACACGGGCATTCACATCATGTTCGGCTTGTGATAATAAGTCAGCCGCAATGTCTGCTGCACGCGCAGAATCATCAGCGAGAATCCCAATTTCAGAGGGGCCAGCAATCATGTCAATGGCAACTTGACCATAGACCATTTTTTTGGCCATTGCCACGTAGCGATTACCAGGTCCTGTGATTTTATCTACTGCCGGGATCGTTGCCGTCCCATACGCCAAAGCCGCAATGGCTTGCGCCCCACCGACTTGGAAAATTTGGTCAACCCCAGCAATTTTAGCTGCGGCCAAAACAATGGGATTAAGCCCATCTTTTTGCGGTGGCGTCACCATCACAATGTTAGGGACACCAGCGATTTTGGCTGGAATTGCATTCATCAAGACAGATGAAGGATAGGCTGCTGTCCCACCCGGCACATAAATCCCAACTGCAGACAACGGCGTCACTTTGACCCCACGGACAATCCCTTCACGTGGCGTATCCTCAAAACCAACTGCAACTTCTTGTTGATGAAACGTGCGAATATTTTCCGCAGCCGTCCTCAATGCCGCCAGCACCTTTTGCGGGACACTGGCCATTGCTGCTTGAATTTCAGCTTCGGAAACACGCCATGTTGCTGGCGTGACGTCATCAAATGTTGCACTATACGTCTTAAGCGCTTCATCGCCATTTTCGCGCACATTTTTGATAATATCAGCGACTTGTGCCGCAACAATGGCGTCATCTGTGGCAGCCGTTTCTTGCCGGATTTGTTTGGCCATTTGGTCAATCGTTTGGTTTTTAATAATCTGCATGGGTCTCTCCTTCTGCTAACAATTGCGTTAATGCGGTAATCATCCGCGTGATTTCATCTTGAAATTTCAAAAATGCACCATTTGTGACCAGCATATGCGTCGAGACTGGCCCAACATCGGCTAAAATCTGCAAATGATTTTCTGCCAAAGTGCGCCCCGATTGCGTAATATCCACAATCGCATCCGACAACCCTGTTAATGGCCCCAGTTCGACTGAACCGGCCAATTTAATCAGTTCTACATCTTCACCACGGGCATTAAAATAACGCTGGGCGGTTTTAGGATATTTCGTGGCAATTTTTTTCCGCTGACCATCATCATCAAAATCAGCTAAACCCGCAACCACAAATTTCGCGCGTCCTGTTTGTAAATCTAAGACATCATGATGCTGATTAGGTTGTTCGGCGATCACATCTGAGCCAACGATGCCAATATCACCAATGCCGCGGTCCAGATATTTGATGACATCATCGGATTTCACTAAAATGAAGCGATATTTTTGATCCTCACTGTCAAAAACCAGCTTACGTTCTGGATGATTGAGTGGTGAGGTATCCATCCCTGCCCGGCGTAATAATGGTCGGGCATCTTGTTCAACACGCCCCTTACCCAGTACCACGACGATTGGTTCATGTGGTCGTTGTTCGTCTGGTTGCCGTTGCCAATCAGCTAATATGCTTTCAATATTCAACCCCATCCCAACTGCCGGTAAATCGGTTCCTTGACTATCTTTGAGTAAGGCGTCATAACGCCCACCACTGAAGAGATAACGGCCCAAGCTTGGCACAAAACCACGCATAATTGTCCCAGTGTAATAACCTTGTGGGGGTGCTGCGGTCAGGTCAACCGTGACGGCCACATCCGGATAGTGTGTATGCACATAATCAGCTAAGGTTAGCCACCCCGACACGATTGGTGCGACGCCTGGCAAGTCTTGTGCTTGCCACATAACCGCCTCACCAGCCGTCCCAAAGGCTAACGGCCAAGTGCTTAAAAAAGTTGGAAAATCTGCTATGGCCTGTTGGTATTTGATGAATTGGGTGACATTTTCAGCCTCAATTGCCGTCTGAAGCTGTTGGCGTTGTGCCGCTGACATCGTAATCTGTGAGAGTACCGTGGGAATAAACCGTGCATCACTGAGCACGACCTGTACATCAGCAATACCAAAAATCTGAGCAAAATAAAGCATTTTATCAAGCGCCTGGATTTCTGAAGCCAGCCCGTCATCGCCTATCAATTCAATGCCCGCTTGTGTCTCCTGGTTATAGGCCCCCGACAGGTGATCAGTTGGCTTCAGGACATCACCCAAGTAATAGAGCTTAGTAAAGCGTGGCTCACGTCGCCCAGTGGTTAAAAAACGGGCAATAGGGAGCGTCAGATCGGGACGTAGAACCAAGCGTTCGCGCCCCTGATCCGTCAGATGAAAAACCGCTTGTGTGGGATAATGCTCGAAAGTATTTTCACGCTCAAGCAAGGGCGTTGCAATCGGGGTAAAACCGGCCGCATTCAGTGTGGCGCTGATTGTTTGTGAAATTTGTTGTTTCTGGACCAGTCGCGTGCCATACTCATCACGCGAACCAGCGGCTAATCGCTTGTTCTGCATACGCTCACCTATATCTGTTGAAATAAAAAAGCCTTGCAAACGAAAATATCGTTTGCAAGGACGTTCGATCGTGTTCCCACCTTGTTTCCAAATAAATTTACATTTATTTGCTCATTCACCTGCTAACACAGGTGTATCCGCTATCGGGGATCTCCGAAATGGTTTTTGACCATTTAGCTCGCCAGTGTGTGTTCATCGCGTGGTCATGCGCTCATCTCAATGCGTTAGCTTGAGCACTTCCTGTAATGACTTGTCGCGATTACTTGTCTGACTTCAACTTTTTATTATGAAATTATCTTCATTTTACACGCCATTTTTTAATTGTCAAGCGGTTGATTCAAAATATTTTCTAATATGTCATAATCCTGACCCTGATCGGCCACTTGATGCGCATCAGAACCATAGACCAACGGAATGCCAAGTTGTACCGCTTGGCGTGCAATTGAGGCTGTAGGATAGGGTTCACCATTGTATGGCTTACGCAGGCCAGCCGAATTGAAATCCAATTCACAGCCTGCTGACTTCATGTCATTTAGAATGGTTGTGATTTTTAATAAATTCTCATGATTAAACACCGGGAGTTCAAAATATTTTTGATACTTCCGAATTAACGTCAAATGCCCAATCCGGATTTTTGTGGGGTGTGATAACGTCTTAGCAAAATCCAAGCTCTGTTGCACCGTGTCAAAATAACGGGCAAAGACAGCTTGCGGTGCCGTCACAATTTCTGGAAATGCCGCGGCCAAAACCTCTGGCGTATAATCAATAGGTGCCAACTGCCCCGCTTTGTTCGGCATAAAATGGACTGATATAACAATTTCATCTGTCCAATCAGCCATTTTGTCTAAAAATTGGCGCGTGTCCTGTTCAAACCCAACCAGAAAATCCACCTCAAATCCACGATGAATCGTCAATTGTGACTGAAATTCGTCTTGCAACTGGTCAACCAGCTGGCAATACTGCGCTAATTCATCCTCATGCATGGCAGAGTGATCACGTGCATCAACTGGCCCCGTAAACTGCGCTAAAAATGCACCAGGCAAAGGCGCGTGCTCTGTGACTGTATAGTCAGAAAAACCTTGCGACACAGCATGTGAGAGATAAGCTGATAAGGGTTCGGTGGTCCCATGATGGGAAAATTGTGTATGGGTATGGCCGTCTTTTTTAGGCATTTCATCCTCCGCTATCAGGTACAATACTGAAAAAATGTTGTCTTAAGTATACAAAAAAAACACGCCGAAGCGTGTTAAATTTTTTCAAGAATTGTTTTAAAAACACCATCGTGTTCGTTGTCCGCCACACTCAAGGCAAAATCATGGGTAAAAAGGGCCTCGTCAGCGTTGGTCATCGCGACTGGTTGACCAACATATTCAAGCATTTCCAAATCATTTAAGCCATCCCCAAAAGCCATAATATCTGCTGGCGCAACGTTCAGCGTTTCAGCAATATAGGTTAAGGCGTTCGCTTTGTTCACATCAGGATTAACAATATCAATTGCCCCATAACCTGAAGTTGTGACGTGGACAGTCCGACCCAACACGGCTTTGACATCGCGCATGAATTCATATTCCAATTCTGGAATTACCAATGAAATTTTTAAAATCGGCTCATGTATTTCAGCAACATCGTCAATCACTTGCATGTTTTCAAAGTACGCTTCAGATAACGCCAGATACTTGTCATTTGGCCGTTTCACAATCATGAATGTCTTGTCAGCTGCCACGAAAGCAACGCCCAATTGTAATTTATCGGCATATTTATCGGTCAATTGCGAAACAGTTGCTAACGCGGACGCTGGTACAGACCAGACATGCTTCAACTCGCCATCGAGCAGCACTTCAGCCCCATTGTTAGCAATTAATTGGTATTGTCCTTCAAAGTTTTTGAAGTAGTCACGCACCTTTTGCACGTGATTGCCAGTCGCTACGATAAACTGGCCACCTTGGGCATGCAGCTTATCAAGTACTTCTTGGAACAATTCTTCATTAAACGTTTTATCATCTTTTAAAAACGTCGCATCAAGATCAGATGCAATCAATTTAACCGACATAATTCTCCTTTTCTTTATCGTATGATTTAAAAAAATATTGCTTAGTGCTGTATCCACCACGTTAAAAACCGAATCAGGCCAAATACCAAGCCCGCAGGAATCAATGCGCCAATCACCGCTAAACCAATAGCAGGCAAGGTGAGGCTCGTGGCATTGAGTAGATTTGACCCCAACATCACCACAAAGATAAACGTTGGTAAGACCCGCTCTAACTTAGCCATTATTTCTTACCACGCTTCTTCTTGGCTTTTTGCAACCGACGGGCGGCTTGCTTGATCGCAAAGTTTTGCACCTTTTGACCGAAGTTTCCCGTCGGCATGCCACCACCCATGCCGCCCATCAGAGACGACATGTCCATACCAGCACCACCCATCATCTTATCAATGCCACCAAAGTTCCCGTTTGTGGCTTGATTCATCATCTTACGCATCTGATCAAATTGCTTAATCATGCGATTGACTTCAACAATTGGCCGACCGGCACCAGCGGCTAGACGCCGGCGGCGTGATGGATTGATGAGCTCTGGGTTCTCACGTTCAGCGGGTGTCATTGAACTCACAATGGCTTCCAAATGTGCAAACTGTTTGGCATCAATATTAATATTAGCCAACGCTGGGTTATTGGCCATGCCTGGAATCATCTTTAACAGATCTTCCATTGGCCCCATCTTTTGGACTTGCTTCAGTTGCGACACGAAATCATTAAAGTCAAACGTGTTTTGACGCATCTTTTCCAGCTGCTTAGCTTGTGCTTCTTCGTCAAAATCACGTTGGGCTTTTTCAATCAACGTGAGGACGTCACCCATCCCTAAAATGCGCGACGCCATCCGATCAGGATAAAACACATCCAAATCCGTTGGCTTTTCGCCTTGCCCGACAAACTTAATTGGCTTCCCAGTCACATCACGGATTGACAAAGCGGCACCGCCACGGGTATCGCCATCCAACTTTGTGAGGACGACACCCGTCAGATCAAGCGCTTCAGAGAAGCCCTTTGCTGTTTCGGCAGCATTTTGTCCCGTCATCGCATCCACTGTCAACAAGATTTCATCGGGTTGGGCAATTTCAGCGACATCTTTTAATTCTTGCATCAAGACTTCATCAATTTGCAAACGACCAGCCGTATCAATAAAGACATAATCGTTCTTATTTTCCGCTGCCTTAGCTAACCCTTGTCGCACAATCTCGCGGGGGTCAACATCTGTGCCTAATTGGAAAACCGGGATGTCCAAATCACGCCCCAAAATTTCCAACTGATCAATGGCAGCCGGCCGATAAACGTCGGCGGCAATCAGCAATGGTCGCGCCTTTTCTTCAGTCTTTAATTTATAAGCCAACTTGGCAACCGTTGTTGTCTTACCGGCACCTTGCAACCCAGCCATCATGATGATTGTTGGGATCTTTGGTGACTTGTTTAGCGGTACGGCTTCCTCACCCATCGTGGCTTTCAATTCGTCATTCACGATTTTGACAACTTGTTGGGCAGGGTTCAAGCCTTCTAAAATATCGGCACCGCTGGCCTTTTCACGCACATTGGCCACAAACTTTTTAACCGTGTCGTAGTTGACATCGGCTTCTAGCAAGGCCAAACGAATTTCACGCATCGTGGCGCGTAAATCTTCTTCACTGACACGACCGCGGCCAGTCAGGTTTTTCATTGCCTTGGATAGGCGTTCCGTTAAATTTTCAAATGCCATAATCTTTGTATAACACCGGCCTGTCGTCTACCGTGCTATATTTCCCCTTTTTAGCGTCTTGGCACTAATCTTCTATTTCATGCGCCATTAATTGTGACACCAGCTGCTTTAACTGGTCATCTTTATTATAATACAAGCCAATGTAATCTTGCACTTGCTGCTCAAGCGCTGCACGTGCCTCAAAATCCGCTTGTAAATGTAAGACTTGTTCATATTTGACTAATTGATCAATCCCACGTTTGATATTATCAGAAACGGCTTGGCGACTGACATGCTCGGCTTCCGCAATTTCCACAATGGAATAATCATCTTCAAAATAGTAACGCAGATAATCTTGTTGTTTACGCGTCAGTAACTCACCATAAAAGCCAAATAAGCGGGTTACCTGATTTTTCTCTGAGAAATTCATGCGATTAAGTCCTTAAAGAGACCATAAATGAATTCTTCTGGTTTAAATTCACGCAAATCTTGCGCCTTTTCACCAAAGCCAATCCACTTCACTGGCAAATGCATCTCATTACGAATGGCAAAGACAATGCCACCCTTGGCAGTCCCATCCATCTTCGTCAACACAATACCTGTGACATCCGATGAATCTTTAAAGAGCTTGGCTTGTTGCAAGGCATTTTGACCAGTCGTTGCATCCAAAACAAGCAACACTTCATGCGGTGCATCGGGAATTTCACGTTGAATAATGCGCTTCATTTTTTCCAATTCTTGCATCAAGTTCACATTGTTTTGCAAACGACCTGCCGTGTCCACAAACAAAATATCATAGTGTTCATCACGCGCCTTAGCCACAGCTTCAAAAACAACCGATGCCGGATCGGCCTTTTCTTTACCCGCAACCACTGGGACATGGGCGCGTTCGCCCCATTCTTGCAATTGCTTGGTTGCACCGGCACGGAAAGTGTCCGCTGCCGCCAGTAAGACTGACTTACCTTGTTGTTGATACTTGGTGGCTAACTTCCCAATGGTCGTCGTTTTACCCACCCCATTAACACCAACAAACAAGATCACTGTGGTCCCATTGGAATTAAAATGCATCGTGGCATCTTCGTTAACCCCAGCTGCTTCGTACATGTCAACCATTTTTTTAATGATGACTTGTTTGACCTCTTCGGGTCGCTTGGCATTGGCCAGCTTAACTTCCTGACGCAAGTCATCGGAAATCTTGATTGCCATGTCAAAACCAACATCGGCACCCACTAAGGTTTCTTCCAAGTCCTCAAAAAAGTCTTCATCAACCGTGCGGAAGTTCGCTAAGAATTGATTGAACTTGGCCGCAAAACCAGTCCGTGTCTTCGTCAACCCTTGCGTATAGATTTCCTGTTCGGAGACAACTTCGGCTTCGGCTTCGGCTTCGGCTTCGGCTTCGGCTTCGGCTTCGGCTTCGGCTTCGGCTTCGGCTTCGGCTTCGGCTAATGGTGACACAGCCTCAGTTGGTGTGTCAACCGGTGTTGTGGCTGTCATGTCAGGCATCACCTCATCAGTCGGTGTCGCCTCAATTGTTTCTGGCTTATTCTCTTCAGTTGGTGTTTCGTGATCGGCCGCAGTTTTCTTGCGGAAAATATCAAATAATCCCATCGTTAACCTACACTTTCCGTTGCTTTATCTAAATCAACTGCAATCATTTTTGACACCCCAGCCTCTTGCATGGTCACGCCATACAAAAGGTTGGCTTTCATCATTGTGCCTTTGCGATGCGTAATAACAATAAATTGCGTCCCACCAGCAAAGTCTAATAAATACTTAGCAAAACGGCTGACATTGGCTTCATCCAAAGCTGCTTCCGCCTCATCAAACACGACAAAAGGCACTGGTCGTACTTGCAAAATAGCAAATAATAGCGTCATTACGGTCAAGGCTTTCTCGCCACCTGACAGTAAGCTCATTTGTTGGAACTTTTTCCCTGGCGGTTGGGCAATAATATCAATACCTGTCGTTAAGAGATGCTTGGGGTCCGTGAGCCGAATCTCCGCCTGCCCACCGCCAAACATTTGCGCAAAGACTTCTGAAAAACGTGTAGCAACTGCATCAAAGGTTGTTTTAAAGCGTACTTGCACTTCTTCATCCATTTCATCAATGGTTTGTAACAACGTTTCTCTTGCTTGATTTAAATCATCTCGTTGTTGCGTCAAAAAGTCAAATCGTGTTTTTACGGCTTCATATTCTTCTATGGCACCGAGATTAACCGGCCCAATTTCATCCAGACTGCGTTGTACAAGACTGAGCTGTGCCACAATATCTGGCAATTCAGCAACATCATGTGCTGCAATGCAATCTGAGACGTCCACCGTGCCATATTGCGTCAATAATTCTGATTGAATATGGTCTAGTTGCGTTTCAAGGCGGGCGACTTGTGCCGCTAACTGGGTCTGACTGCTGGTTTGTAGGCGTAATTCTGCTTGTTGGGCAGCAAGTTGTGTCTCCAAGGTCGCTACGTCATCAGTGAGTTCGGCAATGCGTTGAGTCGTTTCGGCTAAATTATCTTGCGCGGTCGACAGACGCGCTGTGACAGTTGCGACTTCCGCTGCATTATCATGATTGTTCTTGGCTACCTTTAATTGGGTTTGCAAATCGGCAATCGTCTCTGACAAAGCTGCTTGTTGCTGTGTCAAGTCATCATGTTGTGCCTGAAGCATTGCCACTTGACTTGTCACACTGTCGAGTTGTGCTTGTACTGCTGCAAAATCCGTCTGAACGCCGACCTTTTCTTCATTTGAGGCTTGCGATTGTTGCGACACATTGTTCAGCTCAGCATTCAAGCGTGTCGTCTCAGCTTCTTGTGTGGCTTGATCAGCTGTCGCTTGGGTTACAGCTGCTTGATTTTGTTCTGATTGCTGCTGACTCTCTGCGAGTTGTGTTTCAAGTTCTTGTAATTCAAATTGCAAGGCTTGCACCGTGCGCGTTTGCTGTTGAACCGCATCTTGCTTGCGAGATAATTCGTAGTCTACTTGGGCCGTTTCTTGTTTTGCCGCTGCTAAATCCGCCTCAGCGGTTTGCAAAGCAACACGTAATTTTTCACCCGCTACACGTTGCGCTTGCAACGCACTTTCAAGTGTTTGGGCCTGTGTTGCTAGTGTTGATACACGCGCTGACATTTGTTTCAAATCAGCTTGTCGACTTAAAATAGTGGCCCCACTTTTTTGATTGGCACCACCAGTCAACGACCCACCCGCATTGACGACTTGCCCATCCAAGCTAACAACGCGAAAACGATATTGGCCGGCACGGGCAATCTGTGTGGCATCATCCAATGTTGCAGCGACAACAGTACTGCCTAGCAAATTGGATTGGATATTTGCCATGTTTTCAGGCATTGTAACCAAATCTGCGGCAACGCCAATAAAGCCTGACATGTTTTTGACACTGTCCACACCAGACAAGTAACGGGGTTTAATCGTATCAATGGGTAAAATGGTGACGCGACCGGCACGCTTTTGCGTGAGGTAACGAATGACTTGCTTGGCTGTCGCCGTTTGATCCACAACCACTTGTTGCAACGCACCACCAAGTACCGTTTCAATGGCTTTGGTATACTCACTTGGCACCGAAAGTAGTTCAGCAACAACCCCTTTGATCCCGACAAATTGTTGCCGCACATTAGGTTGCATCAACGCGCGCACCCCTTGAAAGAAGCCGGCATATTCGTCAAGCGCATGCAGGGCATCGCGTTGACTTTTTGCCTTGTTCAATTCATTTAACGCCGCATACCAACGTTTCTCATCTTGTTGATATTGTTGGTTGGCGGTATCAAATTGCTTTTTCAAACGCCCGACTTCAGCCGTTAAGCTTGTGATCACATCTGATTGCGTGGTTTCTGGCACATTAACGGCAGCAGCCAGTTCATCGCGGGTCGCTACTTCTTCTGAAAGACGCGCCGTCAACGTTTGGATCCGACTTGTCAATGCTTGCTGCGTCTTCTCATCCGTTTGGATGGCATTATGTAAGGCCGCCAACGTTTGCATGGTTTGGATATAAGCATGACGATTCGTCTCAAGTTGCGCTTGAATGTCGGCCTGCCGGCTCATTTGTCCAGCGGTATCAAATGTTGCCAGTTTGTTTTTAAGTGTTTGCCGTTGCTGCGTGAGGGCGGCTTGCTTTGCCACAACAGTGGCCAGTTGGGCGGCTAATTTGGTCACACGTTGCGCCACATCTTGCGCTCGGCTCTCATGTTCTGCGAGCTTGCCTTGGAGGGTCGCCATTTGCTGTGAACTCAGGTTTTGTGCGCCAATCAGACGCTCACGTGCCTGTGTTGCTTTTAAAATCGTGTCTTGCAAATCATCTCGGGTGGTTTGTTCACTGGTACGTGCTTGGCGCTTTTGAGCCAAATCTTGATTCAAAGCATCCAGTGCGGCTTTGGTCTGGTTCACTTGGGTATCTTGTTGTGTAACCGCCGCCGTTGCCGTCGCCTTTTGGCTAGTCAAGGTCTGTTGGGTTAATGCCAAACGCAACTTGTCCAACGTATCAAATCGTGACTTTTGGGCGATATAATCGGTGGCCTGCGCCGATTGTTCGGCTAAGGGAGTTATACGCCCTTCAATTTCATGAATAATATCTGCCACACGTGCCAAATTATCACTTGTTTGCTGCAAATCCTTCTGTGCGCGCTGCTTATTTTGCTTATATTTATAAACACCGGCAACTTCTTCAATAATGCTGCGTCGATCTTCTGGCTTCGCATTAAAAATGCTTTCCACACGGCCTTGCGATATAATCGAAAAACTTTCACGTCCTAGGCCTGTATCCATAAACAATTCATGAATATCGCGCAACCGGCTATCAACACCATTTATTTGGTAGGCACTTTCGCCTGAGCGATAAAGCCGGCGGGTAATACGAATTTCGTTAAATTCAGATTTCACATAATGATCTGAGTTGTCAAAAGTCATCGAGACTTCGGCGCGATTCAATGCGGCCCGTTTATTGGTGCCACCAAAGATAATATCCGCCATTTTTGTGCCACGTAAGTCTTTCGCGCTCTGCTCACCCATCACCCAGCGAATGGCTTCGATAATGTTCGATTTTCCTGACCCGTTTGGGCCGACAATGCCAGTCATGCCTGGCATAAATTCGATAACCGTTTTATCGGCAAAAGACTTAAAGCCACTGATTTCAAGTGATTTAAGTTTCATAAGTTTATTTTTCTTCCAATAATTTTAGCGCAGCTCGGGCAGCTGCTTTTTCAGCATCTTTAATTGATTTACCCGTGCCGCGTGCCAATTCCTGATCGTCAACTGACACGCTAGCTTCAAACAATTGCGTTTTATTCGCCAATTGTTGTTCCCGCTCCGTGCGATAGTCAATATCGACAGCACCATTGACTTGTAACTTTTCTTGCAACCGGCTTTTAAAATCAATGAACCGATCAAAAAAGTCCGTTTCGATTGCCGCAAACAAAGTTTGCGCTAAGAAACCATGGACTGCCGAGGCACCTTGGTCTAAATAAAGTGCGCCAATAAAAGCTTCCCAAATATCTTCGAGCAAAGAATCCCGATTGCGCGCACCAGACATTTCTTCCCCTTTACCAAGTCGCACCGCTTCATCAAGGTGCACCAAACGGGAAAAATGTGCAAAGGACCGTGTTTGCACCATGGCAATACGCATTTCCGTTAATTGGCCTTCGTGCCACTTAGGATAACGCTTAAATAAATATTCTGCCACTGAAACTTGCATCACCGAATCGCCTAAAAATTCCAAACGTTGATAATCACGGCCAGGTTCATTCGGATGCTCGTTTAGGTAATTGCGCTGTGTGAGCGCTTCAAGCAAGAGGCTCTCATCATCAAACACAATGTTAAATTTGGTGCGTAAGTATTGTTTAAAACTGTCTTGTGACACGGTTTTTTCCTTTTATATCCTAGTTTATTACTTTATTATAACAAAAAAAGCTTGTCATTTTTGACAAACTTCAGACGACTTAGCCTTCGCCATTGGCGCGTTCACGCACAACAGCAGCAATCGCTTCGACATATTTTTCAACAAGGTCAACCGTTGGTGCTTCAGCCATCACGCGCAACAAGGACTCTGTCCCTGAAGCACGCACCAAGACACGCCCGTCACCAGCCATTTGCGATTCCACTTCGGCAATCTTAGCCAAGACAGCGGGGTCTTGCTGAATCCCAACTTTATCCGCAACGGGAATATTGACCAACTTTTGCGGATAAATTTGTACTTCAGCTGCCAATTCTGACAACTGCTTGCCCGTTTCTTTCATCACATAAAGCAATTGCAAGGCCGTCAACAAGCCATCACCCGTTGTCGCCCAATCGCTAAAGATGATATGTCCGGATTGTTCACCACCTAAGTTATACCCCGACTTCAGCATTTCAGCCATCACATAACGATCACCAACCGCCGTTTTGACACTGGTCATGTCATGTTCAGCTAATGCTTTGTAGAAGCCAATGTTACTCATCACGGTGGATACCACAGTATGGTGCTTCAAGCGCCCTTGGGCATCCATGAATTTACCAGTGATGTACATGATTTTGTCACCATCAACAATGGCCCCATTTTCATCAACGGCAATCAAGCGATCACCATCACCATCAAAGGCCAAGCCGGCTTGCACGTCATTTTCAGTTACAAATTGCGCCAACGCTTCTGGATGCGTTGACCCCACGCCATCATTAATGTTAAGGCCATTTGGCTCTGTTCCCATCATCACAAAATCAGCATTCAAATCGGCAAACAAATGCGCCAACAAGCCACTGGTTGCCCCGTTGGCCCCATCAAGGGCGATCCGCATCCCCGAAAGATCGGTAGGAATCGTTTTCTGCAAGAAGCTCATGTATTTCAAAGCCCCTTCAGGATAGTTATTCACAACCCCTAAGCCTTCAGCACTTGGTCGTGGCAAATCATCCACTGGACTATCAAGCAACTGTTCAATTTCAAATTCCAATTCGTCCGATAGCTTGAAGCCATCGTTTCCAAAGAATTTGATCCCATTATCCGCAGCCGGATTATGAGAAGCAGTAATCTGCACCCCAGCATCGGCTTCCAAATTTTGCACCAAAAATGCCACGGCTGGTGTCGTAATGACCCCAAGGCGCAAAACATCAATCCCCACTGACAAGAATCCAGCGATGATGGCTTGTTGCAACATTTCTCCGGAAATACGCGTATCGCGACCGACAATCACGACTGGCTTTTTATCATCCTGGGCATGCCGTGTTAAGATCGCGCCACCAGTTCGACCTAAACGAAAAGCCAATTCTGGTGTCAACGTCTCGTTAGCGATGCCGCGCACGCCATCGGTTCCAAAATACTTTAATTTAATTTCTGACATTATTTTGTCCTGTTCTCTTTAATTATCTCAATGACCCGAAGACGACGCGCTTGACGCACCAGATGAACTACTGCTTTGCGCACCCCCATCCGTCGTCTGAGTCACTTGCGCCGTCACGTTTTTAACGTCATAGCTCACAATACCTGTAATCGTCGGTAGTGTCACATTAACGTTACCATTACCTTGGCGTTGGTTAATATCGACCGGCACACTAATATCACTCATAGCATTAAGTATATCAGAAGCACCATAGGCCGTCACACTTTTCGGTTCAAAGCTGACCTGATACTGATTATTCCCTGCGTTTTTAATCTCTGGCGTTAAGGTTAATTTTTTGCTATCGGCTGGTGTAATCGTCATTGTCACATTCACCGTCCGTTGGTCAAAGTTAACCTCAACGACATTGCCGCTCTTATCATACGCCACCAAACGGACGGCTTGCGTAATCGTGTCTTTAATCCCCTGTTGCAACACAACTTGGGCTGCAACTGTATCCACAGCCTCAACGTTTGTCTTTGGCCCACTAATAATGACGCGTTTTGGATCACTCACAAGTTCGCTCACTGTATAACCACGGGCAATTTTACTTTGATCATACGTCACACGTACTGGCATGGTTGTCGTGGTCTTTTTGGCAATCGTGACAGTTATTTTTTGTGGAGTGACCGTTGAAGTTAAGGACGCGTTAACGCCACGTAACGCCACCGTCACCGTATGTTGACCAGGCTTTAAACCGCGCAAGTCAGCGCTGGCTTGGATATCGTTGCGGCTTTGTGCCGCTGATATCAAGGCGCCAGACCCTTCAATATCAACCGACACCATTGTTGGCGCGCCAACTGCAACATAGTTATCACTATCAAATTGCAAGTTTAACGGCACTTTCAATGTCGCCTTTTTTTCAGGGATCAACGTTGAAAAATTATCTGAGCCATTAGAGGTCAAGCTGGCTGTTTTGGTACTCAAAACGTAGGCCGACAATAAAATCGCAATGACTAAGGAAATCACGAGATTCACAATTTTTGATTGGCCAATTTTTTTCATGTTGTTGTCCCCCCCTTCTTTTGCCACCAATGTTTTTTACTGAGAGGTAGCTCATCGGTTGCCAAGAATTGATGCTTAAAGAAGTTTAAATAACTTTCTTGATCCATATGACGCAACAAGTCGCCATTTTGGGTGATCGAAATTTCCCCAGTTTCCTCTGATACAACCACCGTGATCGCATCACTGGCTTCAGAAATACCCACAGCTGCCCGATGTCTGGTCCCTAATTCTTTAGGAATACGGACACTTTCTGACAAGGGTAAATAGGCCGCAGCAACGGCTATGCGCCCCTTACTGATAATCACTGCACCATCATGTAGGGGCGTATTTGGGATAAACGTGTTGATGAGCAGTTGCCCGGTAATATAGGCGTCTAACTTAATCCCAGTTTTAATATATTCTTCTAATTGAGCCTCACGTTGTATCGTGATTAATGCCCCAATCCGTCGCTTTGACATATATTGCAAAGCATCATCTAAACTCTTAATGAGTTGATTTTCTTCAGCGTTGTCAATGCGCGCTCGACGGACCGTTAACCCCCGACAAAGGGTTTCCAGTCCGCGACGAATCTCTTGTTGAAAGACCACCACCAAGGCAATCGGTGCCCACGTGATCAATTGATCCATCACCCAAGACAGGGTCGTTAATCCCAGGTACCAACTGACGACTTTGACCAGAATAATTGCCCCGACCCCAAATAAAATTTGCAGCGCACGGGTACCTTCAAAAAATTGGATAATCTTGTAAAGCAAGAACCAAATAATTAAAATATCCATTGCGTGCATCAGGTTTGAGATTGTTAAATACGATAACATAACTTGTCCTTTATAAAATTTTCACACATGACGTCACAAGCACGCCGTCCTATGCTTCATTCTTGCCAGCCAGAGCTGCTGTTTCAGCATAATTGATGAACTGCCGGATGTTAATGCCTGCTTGTCGGGTAATGCGTCCCTGCTCATACAGATTTTGAATTGTTTCGCGTTGCGCGTTCAAAGCAATTAATTCAAGTTCCATGCGCTGCTTGTCATCCAGTTCCCGTTGCTCTGGTGTATCCGGATGTTTTTCATGTTCAATCTGATAACGATAAGCCACGATCAAGTCAAATGCATTTTGTCTTTCAATCCGGTGCGAGACCGTATCGCCACTGTATTTTTCCATATGGTCTGACAAGGCCTTAATTGCCGCTTTTGCCGTTTCGCGTACGGCAAGCGACGATTCCGCCTTAAACTTTTTACTTGTCTCATCGGATAGCCAAATACGCACACTCCGCACTGCTCGACGCGTTAAAATGCGCACCCAGTGTGCTGAACGATCGTATCGTTTGTCCGCGCCGATGAGCTTTTCCAGACGCTCTAAACGCCGTGACTGAATTGAAAATGTCAATGGTGAAATTTCTTCCGCCACCAGTAATTGTTGCAAACGATCACGTTGTGCATCCAAGCCAATGCGCCGCAATTCCGAATCATCAAATTGTGACAATTCATGATCATCCCCAATGAGTTGTCGGCGAATTTGCGTGATTGTTGCTTGCTTGCGTGCAATTAATTCATAAATAATAGCGCGATTGGTATCATTTTGCTGTTCTCGCAAGGTCTGAATGCCCACCTGGATGGCGAAAATACGTGCCCGAGCTTCAGAAAGTTCCGCCTTCTTTTCTCCGGTTGTCGCCGGTAATTCAGCATCTGAAATTTCTGGCTGGGTGAAGTCGTGCGAGGTGCGTACTTTGGTGACAAAGGGCAACATCACAGTTGCCACTAACAAACTCACAATTACCACAACAGCAGCGATAAAGATAAATAAATCCCGCTGCGGAAACGGCGAACCATCTTTAATTACCAACGGCACCGTCATCACCGCCGCCATCGTCACGGCCCCACGGACACCCGTTAAGCCTGATGTAATGGCCATCATGACTGTTGGTTTATTTTCCCGATTCTTGAGGTACAAAACCACTTGGTTGCCATACGCCCAAAGTGTACGAATAGCAAAGACAATAAACCAGACGACAAAGCCATAAAATATGGCTTCATCCGTCCGAATTTGGGCGTTTTTGAAGACAGCACCCACGATTGGCGGTAACCCAATGCCCAGTAAGACAAAAATAATGCCGTTGAGCAAATAGACAAAGATCTCCCACGTCCGCACGGCGGTGACCGAAATTTCTGGGTTCCGGGCATCAATATGCTGATCACTTAAAATTTTGGTCAACACACCACCAGCAACCACCGCGATCACGCCAGAGGCATGGAAAACTGCTTCAGCAGTCCAATAAATTAAAAACGGAGACAACAGCGTCATAACCGTGTGAAAGACCACATCGTTAAGACCAACACGGTCAAACGTATCACGTAACCAACTAATGACACTGCCCAAGACCAACCCAACGAGCAGTCCCATGAGCGTCATCCAAAAAAAGTTGGTAATCGCTTGCCCAATCAAGAACGTCCCCATGACAGTCGCTTTAATGGCTGTATTGAAACTCACCAACCCACTGGCGTCATTAATTAGACTTTCTCCAGCAACAATGTGTAAGACATTATCAGGTAACTTAACCCGCTTCGCAATCGCTTGCACCGCTACGGGATCCGTTGGCGAAACCACTGCGGCCAATGCTAAAGCAACTGAATTGGGCAGTTGCGGCATGAGCAAGTGAATGAAATAGCCCCCAACTAATGTGGTTAGTAAAACAAGTAGGATGGCATTTCCTAAAATTGGCCCCCGCAACTCCCAAAGTTCTCGTTTTGGAAAGCGCCACGCATCGTTATAAAGCAACGGCGCCACAAATAACAGCATGAACCAATGGGTGTCAATATCGACATGCACACCCAATACCAGTGATAAACCTAACCCAATCCCAATTTGAAATAGGCTAATTGGCACTTCCGGCACAAAGTGAGAAATAATATTTGAAATGGTCACCGAAACAATCAGAATGACAACAAGTTCAAGGATCACCATAGGCTTATCTCTCCCCGATGATACGTACTTCAGTTTCTAAGGCCACGCCATATTTTTCTTCGACGGTTGCTTGGACAAAGTGAATTAGATCCTCATAATCATTCCCCGTCCCATTCGCCACGTTTACCATGAAGCCAGCGTGTTTCTTAGATACTTCAACGCCGCCGACGCGCTTGCCTTGTAAGCCAGCATCCATAATGAGCTTGCCAGCAAAATAACCCGTCGGCCGTTTAAAGACTGACCCGTTTGACGGATAGTTGAGGGGCTGTTTGTTGGCGCGTCGGAAATTATTGTCATCCATGCGCGCCTGAATGGCTGCCGGCGCATCTGGTTGCAAAGTGAATGTTGCTTCAATAATAACACCCCCATTGGCCTGAAAGACAGATTGGCGGTACCCAAAATTAAGTGCGTCTGCCGCAAAGGTCTGGATCGACCCATCTGGCATGAGGGCGGTGACCGACGTTGCCACCATATCGGTCTGCCCGCCATAAGCGCCAGCATTCATGAAGACTGCCCCGCCGACTGATCCAGGTATCCCAGCACCCCATTCCATGCCTGCCAGACCATGTTCCAATGCCACCTCTGTGACCAAAATCAAGTCGGCCCCAGCTTCAGCTGTGATGGTGTTCCCCTGAACCTGAATGTCACGTAGTTCATGCAGTAAAATCACGACCCCACGTAACCCCCCATTGCGCACAACCAAATTAGATAAGCGACCAAAGATATGAATTGGTTGGTTGGTTGCCTTCGCCCAAGTTAATAACGCCTGTAATTCAGCACGCGTTTTGGGGATGGCTAAGTAATCCACGACCCCGCCCACTTGCGTGTGGGCGTAAGGGGCAAGTGGTTGATTTTTTAATATTGTGATATTATCTATTGTCATTTTCTATATCTCAACTCCGAGTCTTTAATTCTATTCTACCAAACTTTGCGCCACACCACTAAACTTGCGCAAAAAAAGCTTGACCTCTCACCTTTTTTGGGGTGGGTCAAGCTTTTTTATCAATCAAACCAGAGTGCAATTTCGCGTTCTGCAGCCGACTGACTGTCAGAACCATGGACAAGATTCATGATGGCGGCGGTATCCCAAGCACGCGCTAGATCACCGCGAATCGTGCCAGGTAGCGCGTTGGTCGGATCGGTGGCTCCCATCAAGTGCCGCCAACCGGTAATGATTTCATTTCCTTCGCCAACCATCGCCACGACCGGCCCAGAAGTCATATAAGCCGCCAATGCAGGATAAAAGGATTTATCAACGTGTTCGGCATAGTGTTGCGCCAGCAACGCTGGCGTGGGCGTCATGAGCTTCATGGCAACAATATGATATCCCTTGGCTTCAATCCGGCGAATAATTTCACCGACTTTGCCACGTTGCACACCGTCTGGTTTAATCATCATAAAAGTACGTTCTGTCATGCTTGTTTCCTCCCAGTTTTTCATATCACCTGCATTGTACACGCATCAAAAATGACAAACAAGACGTTTAGTGGGCTGATTTTTTAACAGCCTCTGGGCGATAAGTCATGGCCATGCCTTTTAAAATATTTCTGAGATAGCGATCGCCAGCTGGCTTGTAGTTCCGATGATCTGGCCGTCGTAATACCGCGCTCAACTCGTTATTTGAAATTGTGACACCGGCCGTTTTCAAAAAGCTGATGTAATCTTCACTTGTGTAAGACATCGCAATCTTAAGCTTTTTCATGACAACGTTATTGATGTCTTCTTCTTTTGCCATATCAAAGGTTGGTGGTATCGGCTTGAGGTCAGCGCCAAATTTTTGACCGCGTTGAGAAATAATTAAGCCATTCATGAAGGCTTCCAACGTTTGCATCGATACCTTGGCATCACGGGCCACATCAGGTGCTTGTTTCGTTAACACCTCACTGAGTTGCGCTTCTGTCATGGTGATGCCACCGAGTTCGAAAACTTTTAGCATATCTTCTTTTTTGATATTCAGGGCGTAACGTAAACGAATGATAATATCGTTATTATTCATGGTTGTCTCCTATGGTGTGTCGCGCAGACATGCGCTTAGTATGGATGGGTATCGTAAGTCTCCCATTTTTCATGCGAATCTTGAATGCGCTTGAACATTTTTTCCATCTCAGTCAAGGTAAATTGGGTCAATACAGGCCGACCGTGCGGGCAGTTATATGGATTTTCTGCCTGCGCCAGCGTCTCAAGTAATGTGCGTGCTTGCTGATCTGAGAGATGCATGTTGGCACGAATTGCCCGCTTACAACTCATCATGATCGCGGTGCGCTCGCGAAATTCTGCGACAGTCAAATGGCCATCTCGTAATAACCAATCAACCATTTCACTAATTGTTGCGGCCTCTTGCCCCTTTTCAAACCAAGTCGGGTGTTCACGGACAATAATTGTATTGGGTCCAAAGGCTTCTAAATGTAAGCCGATAGCTGCCAAATCCGCTGCGTGGTCGGCAATTTTTAGCATGTCTGACGTGGCAAAATTTAGCGTGAGTGGGACCAATAAGCGTTGCTGATCGGCCGAAACATCACCAATCACCTGGCGATAATATTCATAATTCACCCGCTCTTGGGCGGCGTGCTGGTCAATCAAGAAAAGGCCATCTTCACTTTGGGCAAATAAAAATGTGCCGTGCATTTGACCAATATAAGCCAATGTTGGAAATCCTGTCGGCCGCGCTGGCGTCACATCTAAGCTTTCTTGTTGCGGTTTGGCCATCGGCGATTCATATTTAATGTTTGGCTCAGCCACCTGTTCGCTGACGGGTAATTCATCAAATACCGGTACGAGGCCCTCGTTGGCATACTTAGTCGCAAATGCGTCGACCTGCTCGCTGTTGAGTTGTGCACGATTGGTAATGATCATGACATCTGTTGCCGTGTCGGCCGAAACATTGGGTTGGGGCGTCGTTGTTTCTGGGATCCCCACCACTTGTTCAATCGCTGTGACCCAAGGCGCCTTTTGCGTTGGGCTTTTGGTCTGGGTGATTGGTGGCTGAGCGGCTGTTATAGCTTGTGATCCGTAAAGATTTTCTAGTGCATCTGGAATCAGATTTTCTGCCGCCAGTCGTGTTTTGATCGTGGTGACCAACAAATCGGCTAATGCCTCTTCCTGCGATAAGCGAATTTCAGACTTTTGCGGGTGAACATTGACATCAATCAATAAGGGATCCGTGTTAATATTTAAGACCCCCATGGGAAAGCGGCCCACCATTAATTTTGACCCGTACCCACGAATAATCGCGTTAGACACCGCAAAGTTTTTAATGAAGCGCCCATTAATGAGAACTGTTAAATATTCACGTGACCCCCGGGTTAATTCTGGCAAGGAAACAAAGCCAGTGACATTAAAAGTCTCATCTTCTCCGGCAATTGCCAGCATTTTTTGGGCAGCATCACGCCCATAAATCGCGGCGATGACCTGTTGTTGATTCCCATTCCCAGTTGTTTTGAGTAAGGTGCGATTATCAGCAGTGACCGTAAAAGCGATGTTCGTATACGCCAAGGCTAGCCGGTTCATAATATCTGTGACGCGCGACAGTTCTGTTTGCGGGCGCTTGAGATACTTGAGGCGTGCTGGTGTATTATAAAACAAATCCCGCACTGATATCACCGTTCCCCGTCGGCCATTTGCTGGCGTCGCGCTGACTTGCTTGCCACCTTTAATATGATACATCACCCCGATGGGCGCCTCATCTGTGGTCGTGTTCAACGTCACATCCGCTATGGCTGCAATGGAAGGCAACGCTTCACCACGAAAACCTAATGACACAATGTTGAACAAATCATGCCGGTCAGTAATTTTACTCGTGGCATGACGGGTAAATGCTAATGGCACATCTTCAGGGTCAATCCCGGCCCCGTTATCAACGACCCGAATGAGGGATTGCCCCGCATTTTCAACGACAACATCAATCTGCGTCGCCCCCGCATCAATGGCATTTTCAACCAGCTCTTTAACAACACTGGCAGGTCGTTCGATCACTTCACCCGCAGCGATTTGGTTGGCTAATAAATTTGAGAGTTCGTGTATTTTTCCCATTTTACCAAAGTGCCATTGCGCACCCCTCCTATTTTCTTAACTGTTTCAACTCATTAAGTGCATTCATGGCCTCAACGGGTGTCATATTTAAAATATCAAAACCATCCAGCTGTGCCAACAATTTCTGCGTATTTTCATCCGTGGTCGTCACGTCAAACAACGCGACTTGTTCCGCTAATTCTGTCGGCTCAGTCGACACAGATAGTACGCCCTCTGGTGTTGCCACACGCGCATTTTGGCTTTCAAGTTGCGCTAAAATCTGTGTGGCATTCGTAATCAATTCGTCAGGCAGGCCAGCCAATGCGGCCACATGAATCCCATAGGACTTGTCCGCTGGACCCGATTGGATTTGATGCAAAAAATGTAGCTGGCCATCATCAGCTTCCACAGCACCAACATGTACGTTAGTGATTTGTGGATGATGATCCGCCAATGCTGTTAACTCATGGTAGTGTGTTGAAAATAAAGTCTTGGCATGGACATGAGCATCTAAGAACTCAATAATAGCTTGTGCCAAGGCCATCCCATCATAAGTCGCTGTACCACGCCCTAATTCATCAAACAAGACGAGTGAGTGGGCAGTAGCTTCTTGCAAGGCGTGGTTGGCTTCAGCCATTTCCACCATAAAGGTTGACTGACCCATGGCCATATCATCGTTGGCCCCAATGCGGGTAAAAATCTGATCAAAAATTGGCAGTTCGGCAGCTTGCGCCGGTACAAAGCTCCCCATCTGTGCCAGAATAACAATTAAAGCTAACTCTCGCATATACGTTGATTTACCCGCCATATTTGGCCCGGTGATTAACTGCATGGTCGTCTTTTCATCCAACATCACATCATTGGCCACAAACTCGCCGGCCGATAATAAGGACTCTACCACTGGATGACGCCCTTGGGTAATGGCAATGCGATTCGTGGTGGTAAATACAGGACGCACAAAGCGGTGATTGTCCGCCACATCGGCTAAACTTGACACCACATCTAAGCGTGCCACGTGTTGCGCTAATGTTTGGACCCGACCAATTTCGGCCTTAACATGTTCACGGACAGTCACAAAGAGGTCATATTCACGTTCGGTTCGCTTTGCTTGGGCTTCAATAATCAGGCGCTCGTGTGCTTTTAATTCCGGTGTGACGAATCGCTCGGCATTCGTGAGCGTTTGTAAGCGTTCATAGCGATTTTCTGCTAATTTGCCAATATTGGCCTTTGTTACTTCAATAAAATACCCAAAGTTTTTATTATAGCCGACTTTTAGCGAACCAATGCCAGTTGCTGCGCGTTCATCGGTTTCTAATTGGGCCAACCATTGTTGGTTATCCGTGAGCACTTGGCGATACGCATCAATTTTCTCATCAAAACCTGGTTTGATAATATCGCCTTCCCGCACACTAATTGGGGGTTCGTCCACGATTGCATCATCAATTAGGGTGGCCAAATCTACCATATCATCTAACTGTTGTCCAGCGACTGGTAAGCGCCCTGAAGCACTTGCCAAGGTGGCTTTCATGTCAGGAATTGCGCGTAATGAGCGCTTCAATTGCACCAGCTCACGCGCGTTCATTGTTCCCATCGCAGCGCGTGCTGCCAGACGTTCTAGGTCGTAGACTGATTTCAAATGATCCTGCAAAGCGCCACGTGTAAAAAAGTCTGCCTGAAAAGCCGCTACAAGATCTAGCCGCGCTTCAATGTCTGCTTGCACACGCAAAGGTTTCAAAAGCCATTGTTTTAGTAAGCGGCCACCCATTGCAGTGTTGGTGGCATCAATCAATCCCAATAACGAACCAGCGCGTTTCTTTGTGCGCGTATTTTCAACCAAATCAAGATTAATCCGAGTATCCTGATTAAACTTGAGATAAGCCAAGCGTTCATAGCTAGCGGCTGGCACGATATGGTCCAAATTCCGCCGTTGGGTATCAAAAATATACCCCAATAACATGGCGGTCACTGCAACCTCTAACTCGCGTGTTAAGTTCTGTGTTAAGAAGCTAATTGTTGCCGTTGTGGCAACATCTGCTTGCATTGAAATCACCAAGCCACTTTCACCAAGTTGCGCAGCGAGCTGTTGCTTGGTTGTTTCAGGATCATTTTGCCGTAAAACAACTTCTTTGACTTCAAGTGAGCGCAATTCATCTATGACATCATTAAACTGACGGCTGGTTGTCACTTTGAGTTCACCAGTTGATAAATCAATATAGGCCATTGCCCAAGATTTACCATCCGGTAAGACAGCTGCCAAATAATTATTTTGCTTATCAGATCCGGCACGGCCGGATAATTTGGTCCCCGGCGTGATGAGTTGGACAACGTCGCGTTTCACCATGCCTTTGGCCGCGGTCGCCTCTTCCATTTGCTCCACAATGGCCACTTTATGGCCTTGATCGACTAAAATGTCGATATAGTTTTGCGCCGCGTGATGCGGAATACCGGCCATGGGTACTGGGTTATCTGAATTTTTATTCCGCGCTGTCAAGGTTAATTCCAGCAATTTTGCCCCTTGAATGGCGTCTTCTTCAAATAATTCGTAAAAATCCCCTAGCCGGTAAAAGACAAACGCATCAGGATATTGGGCTTTAATGTCATGATATTGGACCATCATGGGGGTATCAGCTGGTTTAACCATCTATAGGTCATCTCCTCAAAATACTTGTTAATCTGTTATCAGGCTTAATCAAAATGGCGGTAGCGCGCCATTGTTCGAGACAAATAAGCCACTAAAGCTTGATTATCGGGTAACGTGTCCCAATGCGCTTGACTCACTAAGCCAATCGCTTCTTGTTGCGCGATCTCCATCATGGTGAGATCTTTAATCGGGTCCCCCACCACAAATTCCGGTACACCGGATTGTTTCGTGCCTAAAATATCCCCAGAACCACGAAGTTCCAGGTCTTTTTGCGCCAAAATAAAACCATTCGTTGTGGCGACCATGGCGTCCAAACGCGCCGTGCCATAATCCGTTTTAGGATCGGCTACTAGCAAAGTATACGATTGCCGGCTGCCACGACCAACACGGCCTCGTAATTGGTGAAGTTGTGCTAAGCCAAAGCGATCCGCATCTAAAATTAACATGATACTGGCGTTGGGGACATCAACCCCCACTTCAATCACCGTCGTGGCCACCAAAACTTGAATCCGATTAGCCTTGAAGTCAGCCATCAACTGCTTCTTTTCATCATTTGATAAGCGCCCATGTAACAGGCCAACCGTGTATTGTGGCAGTTCTAACTGCATCGCTTCATACATCGCCGTCGCATTTTGCACATCAAGTGATTCTGATTCTTCAATTAACGGTGTCACAATGTAGGCTTGGGCGCCGTCATCGAGTTGTTGTTTGACAAAAGCTAATGCGGCATCCAGCTGATTATGGCTGAGGCGTTTTGTTTCTATGGTTTTACGGCCCGACGGTAATTGGTCAATAGTGGACACATCCATTTCACCATATGCCGTGATAGATAATGTCCGTGGAATGGGTGTCGCCGTCATCGCTAAAATATCGGGATTGACCCCATTTTCGCGTAAGGCTGCTCGTTGGTTAACCCCAAAACGGTGCTGTTCATCAATGACTGCTAATCCCAGATGATGAAACGCCACGTCTGGTTGCAATAATGCGTGGGTGCCAACTAAAATATCAATCTCACCGGTTGCAAGGTCTTCTAAGATTTGTCGTCGCGCCGCAGCACGCAAGCCACTGGTTAATAATTCAATCCGAATTTGTACGCCGGCCCGATCAAACAACTGAGCTAAATTCAAGGCGTGTTGCTGGGCTAAAATTTCTGTTGGTGCCATGATGGCAGCCTGCAAACCGGCCGTGACCACAGCATACATTGCCATGGCCGCCACCACCGTTTTCCCAGAACCAACATCCCCTTGCAACAAGCGATTCATATGCCGTGGCCGCTGCTGATCTTGCAAAATTTCGGCAATCACTTTTTGCTGCGCGGCCGTCAGTGTAAACGGCAGGCCAGACTCGAACTGTTTTAATGCCTGGCCATCATAGGCAATCCCTTCGCCAGCAAATTTTTGATCAGCTAGTTTTAAGAGTTGCAGGCGCATTTGGAAAATAAAGAATTCTTCAAAAGCCGCGCTTCGCCGTGCGGCTTTGGCAGCCGGCATGTCGGTGGGAAAGTGCATTTGTTCAATTTGCGTATTGCGATCTAACAGCCGATACTTCTGACGAATGCCGGCCGGCACAAGATCTGGCATCGTCCCACGAACATCAGCCCAAGCGAGTTCAACCAAATGCCGAATTGTCTTGGCTGTCACTTGTTTTGAAGCGGGATAAATAGGATCTAAGGCATCAGCCGACGCATTAATCATTTTCATGCCTGTTAATGCTGCTTTTGCGGCATTATACGTGCCATAAACAGCCACTTCTTGCCCAATAGCGACGTTTTGCGCTAACCAAGGCTGATTGAAAAAAGTCACACGAATATTTTCATGCTCAATAAGTAGTCCGAAGCGTGTCTGACTCTTTTTACCAAAACGAGTCACTACCGGTGGTGCACTGACAACACCTTTAAACGTCACCTTTTCACCGTCTAAAGTTTCCGACGGCAGTCGTTCCCCTAAATCTTCATAACGAAAAGGAAAATACCCTAACAAGTCTTCAATTGTAAAAATATCAAGTTCATGTAAAGCTGCTAGACGTTTTGGGCCAACACCTGGTAATACATCAACATTATCAACCTGTTTTATCATGCTATTATTGTAACATTTTGATTGAAAAAAAGGCGACCAGCTCATGAGCCGGTTGCCTTTTGCACTAATCTTATCCTGCGTGTTTTACCACTAAAATTATGAAATTTGACAAGGCAATTTCAGGATTAGACTTGTTGACGCCAACGCCACCAGAACCAGGCAATTTGTAGGCAAAGTGCCAAGCCAATCACAAGTAATACCCCACCTTGCTTAAGATTCTCCGATTCGATCGTTTGCGACATTTTCTTCTGAAAATTTGGTTGATAAGGCACACGTCTGCCAGTGACAAGCAGCCGATGTGAATTAATCATATACGGGGTGCATGTCACTAGTGTCAGCAAATCTTGATTGGACTGCCGTTGAATCACCTGAAAATCTGCTGGTCGCACAACTTGCGTCGCAAAAATTCGATAAGCTAACTTTTTACCCGCAACGCTTAAAATGACAATATCCCCTGACTTCACGCGATCAAGATTGGTAAACAGCACTCTGGATGCCAGACCACGATGCCCTGCAATCACGCAATGGGTCCCAGCACCACCATATAGCCCATCCATATTTTGCAACACCGTTGCGCCGTATGTTAACGTCACATCGTTGGTGGTACTAAAAAGTGGGATGTGCAACGCAATGCTAGGAATTGTGATACTCCCAATTAACTGTTGCTTTAACGCAACTTGTTGTTTCGGGGTTGCATTTGAAAATGGGTCTTCGGCCACGATACCATTATGGCCTTGTTGACTCGGCTGTTTAAAGGCGTGTTTTTGTTGTGATAATGTTGATAAGCGTTGCTGATCGACAAAATGGTTGATGGCGCCTACATAAAATGGGTAAGTCGCAACCAAAAAACCAAGAATAAAAATGCCAGCAAACAACAACCGCAATAAGTATGGTCGGCGACCTTTTGCCAATGTCATAAAAACGTCTTTCTTGTTTACTACAACGCAGGTGACGTGATCAATAATTTAAGCGACTTGATGCTTTTTGTACCACCAAGCTGCGCCAGCCATGAGGACCAACCCAAGACCTAAGAAGACGTAAATACCTGCGCCACCAGTAGCTGGCAACAAGCCTTTCTTGGTGTTTTCAATACTAATTGTTTGATCGTTAGCATAGCTTCCTTTCGTCACATTGAATGCTACTGGCTTTGCTAATCGCGCATAACCTGTTGGCGCTTGCGTTTCAAGCAAGGCATAGCGTTGATTATTTGGCAATTTTGCAGAATATGTCAAACCTTGCAATTTAAGCATGCCTTGTGAATCAGTCGTAAAGGCAGTTGCCTTGTTGGCACTTGTCCCCCACTGATATGATCCGTCAGCAGCTTGGTTAGCGTATGATACGATATTGCCTTGGCTGTCCAACTTGACCAATTGGAAGACCGCCCCAGCAAGCTTTGCCTGACTTTGCTTATCAACTTTGACAAATGATGCACCACCAGTATAGATTTCTGGTCCGGTAACTGGCGTTGTTGTAATTGCTGAGCCATTTCCGATTGTGAGTGTTGCCGTGTTGTTCAAGCCTTTATCAACCACTGCCGCCTTTGTCAATACTGCATCATAAGTGATATTAAGCTGTTTTCCGGCAGTGGCTTGCACATTGGCTGATTCTGTATTGAAGGTGATTTTAAACCCTTTACCATTTGTTGTCGTTGCGTCTGTGGCCACGATTTGATAATCAGTTCCTTGCTCCAGACCGTTGATTTTAACTGTGCTTGCCGCGTCATCAATCCCTAAATTAGGGGTATCCACGACGTTAAATGTTGCTTTGTCATGAATATTCCAAGGCACAGCCACTTGCAATTGATAACTAAATGTTTGACCAATTGTGGCATTATAAACTGATGTGCCATCGGCTAACTTCACTGTCAAATCTGACTTACTTTGTGTGGTCAAATCCTTTGAAATGGCGTTTGTTTGTTCATTTTTAGGATAGACGTGAATATCTGTGTTCACTTGTGAATCTGATCCTGGTTGATAGACTGGCAAAGCTAAAACAATTGGTGTTGCTCGTTGAGTAATGTTTGTTGGCGAATTCGTTTCTAAGAACAAATAGACCTTGTCTTTATCCCCATCTTTAGCGGCTAAATTCGCAAAAGTCACATTCCCATCATTGCCCGTTGTACCGTCTGACAATTTCGTAGCATAGCTTGGCACTGCTGTCAGTGCATCATGTTGCACTGTTGCCACAGCATTTTGTGCTGTTTGACCTGCTTGACGCAGACGCAAATACTGAGCTGTCACATCATACGCTGTGAAGGTCACATTTGCTAAAGGTGCGCCACCAAAATCATTGTCAACCACCCCAGAATTCTCCTTGGCGGCTGGGACTTGTCCGGTGTCAAATACCCGTTTATGTAGGGTCACGTTTACCGTATTTGGCGTTGTATCGGCGAATACCGGCATCGCACTAAATACTGTGGCGATCAAAATTGGCAATAATAATCCAATGTGTGCCAATTTTGACCAGATACTACTTTTCATGATTTATTCCTCTCTTTTTATACAACCCAGCGCACAGTAACATGCTTATTACTAAAATTACCAAGCCAATCAGCGACATCATCGCCTTGGCTTGCCCTGTTTCTGGCAATTGCGTTGGTGTTGGTTGGTGTTTTTGTTCATTCATAACACGCGGTTGTGCTGTTGCCATCACTGAATTTGGCAATTGACCAGCTGCAGTCTGCAATAGCGACGTGCCATTCAACCGCATCGCTGGTAGGACGTGCCCGTCTCCCAAGTCCGGCACGTCAAGCGCAATCGCGCGTGCGGCTTGTGATATGAGATAATTTGGTTGTGTTTGAACCTCTTCAAAAAAATATTGTCCTGCTGGTAACTGAATATCATGTAGCATGACCAAGCCTTGATTATCTGACAAAATTTTCTTTACCCGTTGCTCTTGCTTTGGTGTGTGCGTGACACACCAATCGCCCGATTGCGTAAGATAGTACTTTTTTCCTTGTCGCATTTGATAAAGAACAAAGATCACGCCTGATAAGGGCTTTTCGCCTTGATTTTGTGTACGCCCGTACTTAAAAAAATACGGCTGTCGCTTTAAAATCGTGGCCTTTGTTTGAATCGTACTTTGCTGTCCCACCCCGAGGTAATCAGACATTTTCATGACCGTAGGGTCAGCCAATGCTTGATAAATTTGCCCATTTTGGGTCAAGTACTCAGGCTGTCGCTGTACAATCAGATAGGTTCTATCCGCCGCTTGCGGCGCGTGAAAAACAAGCTGACCTGAATCGTTCGTTTCTTGCGAGTCAACTAACACTAAGTGTTCGGATTGGATGACCGTCTGAATTGTCTGGGACTGTGTTTTAAGTGTTTGAAAATAGTTGTCTTCTTGGCGATGTTTGGCTGCTAATTGTGACATATCGTATAAGTCAAACCTCGTCCGTTGATTGGATTGATTGACCGTTAGATCTGCAATGACAACTTGATGCTGCAACGTAATTTCCGCTGTTACTGGACTTTGCGCAACAACTGGCCGATTAATCTGATACCCTATCATGCCAAATAGACAAAGACTCATTAAAAAAATAACTATTTTTTTAATCATTTACCTTGCCTCCTACGTTGCACCTGCTGGTAAACAGAACTTAGTAAGAACCCTACACTAACCAAACAGCCTGCCACAATAAAGTATGGTAATTGGCCAGCGCCACCAGTTTTTGGAAAGATCGCTTGATTCCGATTCGGTACTTGCAGTGTTATTTGATTATCATCCTGATCGGTTGTTAACGTGGTTGACCATTGTTTCGACCCACCAGTCACTTGTGCTCGGCCATCTGGCGAGACCGTAATCACGACCGGTTCAGCACGAAAGTAACCTTTTGGCGCTTGCAGTTCAGTCAACGTATAACTGCCTGGCATTAAATGTGTAAAGGTAAACTCTGTCGCATCTCGATTTGTGTTCGGGATTAGGGTATCACCTGAAAGCGACTTTAACCCAAACTGTGCCCCCGCCAATGGCAAGCTTGTTTGCGCATCAGTCTTTTTAACCAACAATGTGAATGGCTTGACTTGATTGTTCTTTGTTAATTGAACGACGTTAGTCTGACTGGCATTGTGTGACAATGTTTTGGCAATTGAAAAACCATCCTTTAAGCCATCGCCATCGGGTTCAGGCGTAGTGGCTGAAATAGCTTGTCCGTCACTTAACCACTGGCCATCCGAAGTGAGCGTTAAATGGAATGTCGCACTATCTGCCTTAAAGCCAAGTGGTGCCTGGCTTTCTTGAATAGTATAGTCGCCCGGCGTCAAAAGCTGACATTGCCCTGACTCAACCGTAAACACCTGATGACCATCTTTAGATGACACGGTAAATTTCGCGCCCTTTACGGGCGACGTTGTTCCTTCGACAACCTTATTAATCAACAATCCATATTGGCAATTTATCACGGTTGCCTGATTATCTTGATGCTCAACCTTTGTCACGTAACTTGCCGTTTGCTCATTTAACACTTGGTAATCAAATGTTTGGCCTTGGTTGTTGTAAGCGGGCAGCCAGACTGATTGCCCGTCCTGCAGGCCTTTTGTAAACATCTTTTGCCAATTATCAGCGGCGGTTAATTGGCCAATCGCCCGCCAATCAGTCAACTGATCAGCCACTTTTCGACCAATTTCAAGCTGAATTTGGTCAGGGCGTTTTGTCCGATCAATATCATCTATCCATTGTTTTGTCACTTGAAACTTGGTGCCAGAAGCTTTGGCAGATGGGACGCCGAATGTCACCGATCCACTCTTTTCAGTCGGTTTAAAGGTGGTTTCTCCACTCACCTGGTACCAAAAGTTAGGTTGAAAATTACGATCCTCTGTTTTGAGGTGAACCTGGTAATGAACTTGGATCTCTTGGTCTCTACCTAAACTAATGCCTTTAACATCTAATTGTTGCGCATCTCGTGTCACAATCGGTAAAGTGCCAACTGGTTCTTTCCCGACGCTTGTTACCTCTGGCTGAGCATCTGCATAGGTAAATTGTTCGCCAATCGGATTATGCACCGTCCCATTTTTAACTGTGTAAAACTCACTCGTAACATCTTTGACTTGCTCGACTAAGTAGTTCTCCACATCTTCAACGGAATTTGCATCTTGATACTGACCTGGCGAGGCCATCAAAGCCATACGATTATGCACTTGTGTTTTTGTTAAATACGTGTCAGAATTGTTATCTGTGTAACCACTATCTTTGTCCAATTGAATGCCTAAAGCATGTAGTTTAGTCCCAGCACCACGTATGAGATAAGCTTCACCTAATGTCCCAGCCCAAGTGTCGCGAATTTCTTGCCCATCTACGGAATATGACTTAGGTGATCGCTGTTGCCATGAAGGCGGGTTCCCGTTAAATTGCCAAAATTGCGAACTTATGCCTGGGTAATCCCATTCTTGACTGAAGGCTGTGCCCATAACTTGCCCGTCTTTTTTTTGTGCTTGGGTCACTTTGTAAGACTGGGTGGGCCAACCATCGGTCAATAAAATCATCATCTTTTTATTTGAACTTTGGTCGTTGGCCAACATACGCTGCCCTTCGCGCAAACCTTTTTGGGTAAACGTCCCACTCTGAAAGTCTTGTGCAAGTATCTGGTTAATGCGATCAACATGATTAGAATTACTGATGCGATCAATATTTTCCGTTCGAATACCTGATATATTCGGTCCATCTTGACCCGCAAAACCAACGAAACCGACATTGACATAGTCACCAATACCTGCTTCATTGATGGATTTCATAAAATTCTTAATCCCGTTTCGCACGGCGGAAACGCGGTCGAATCCACCATTACTGCTTGCATTCATTGATCCGGACATATCAGTGACTAAAACAACATCAACCGGTTTTGATTGCATTTGTTTATTTCCCTTCACATTCAGGAAAACATCAAATAATCCGGGTGTCGCCGTTTGACGCGCATATTGGCGAATTTGATAATCGGACTGATTGGTATTATTGCCGCCAAATTTAAGATAGGAATTTTCCGTATTGTCTGGAGCGCCATCCCATTGCGTCACATTATCCCACCCATCACTACCATAACCACCTTGATGATTAATCACTTGCGGTTGCCCTGGAATCGTCCAAGCGTGACTCGGCGAGGTGCCAGCGTTCGTCGTTTGATACGTTGGCAAAATATTTGCGGCAGTCACAGATTGTCCAAATGGTAACAAACACATACACAACACACTCATCCATAACACAAAAAAACTACGGTATCGCCGCTTTTTAGCTCGCCTCGTTTTTATGATATAAATTTTCTTTCTCTCCCTCCTAAGTAACGTTTGTTCTTTTATTTCAAAGTCAGCCCCGTTATTTCTGGTGCCACAACTCGAGAGATGTAACCCTACAATAAAAATTCCAAAATTTTACCTTTTTTTCCGTATTATGATGCAAGATAACTATTATATGTGCAATTAAATTAACTTTGTGATATAATTCTTTTATCAAAGTGTCTGGTTCGCATCTCTCGAGTTGCGAACCTTTTTTGCGTCTTGGAAAAGTTATCAAATAAATAAAGGAATGATAATATGAAATACGGCTATGCTAGAGTTAGCACAGAAGGCCAACACCTCGAAGCCCAAGTTGCGCAGTTAAATCAAGCAGGTGTTGACAAAATTTACAAAGAAAAATACACCGGAACAACCACCGAACGTCCGGTTTTTGAAAAACTTTTAAAAACGTTACAACCACACGACATGCTTGTGGTGACAAAACTAGATCGGTTCGCCAGAAATACTCATGAGGCACTAGAAGTGATGCAACATTTATTTGATCAAGGTGTGGCCATTCACATTTTAAATTTAGGCCTAATAGATGAAAGTCCAACAGGCAAGCTGATCTTCACCATTTTTTCAGCCTTTGCTCAGTTTGAACGCGATCTGATTTTGACACGGACACAAGAAGGCAAAGCTTACGCCCGACGTCATAACCCCCACTTTCGCGAGGGGCGTAAAGAGACTTATTCCGATATGGAAATTTTAGCGGCTAGCCAACTGCATGAAAATGGTCTCTCATATCAACAAATTGCCCAAAAAACGGGGATCAGTCTCTCAACTTTAAAAAGGCGTATCAAAAAAATTAGGCAAACCAGTCAAACTGCATGAGTTACCTATTTTAATCAGAAAAAAAAAGATGTGTTATAAAAACACATCTTTTAATGCGACTCTTGCCATTGCCACTGCAACCCATAATGGTATTGCGCCGCAGTGAGTAAGTATTCTGGTGCCACACTCGGTGACCACGAATCATCCCCACCAACACCCATATGATAACCATCTAAGTTCAGCCATATTCCCGGCTCGGGTTGTAATAAGTGACGGTGTGTCGTGTGCGTCAGCTGTTGCGGACTGTATTGAGATAAATTAAAGGCCAGTGGTTGCAACCCTTGAATGTCATGCTGTCCAAAACGAAGCCGTGTGACTGCCGTCCGCAATCCATTTTCACTGGGAAAAATATACGGTGTGTACAGATCTGTTAAGGACGCTGTCCAACGGCCCTGTACCGCCGCAGCGCGACGATCTGGATAATTTTCCATTGGGCCAAGACCGTCATATTGCACCTGTTGAGGGACTGTTGCCAATTGGGCCATTAATCCGATCCGGGCTGGCGCCGGATCAGCTACCTGGCGCCAGACATTGACCTCAAGCGTCAACGTACCTTGTGCTGAGATTTGATAACGTTTCTCCGATTGTAACATCAAGTGTTGGTCAATTGCGGACAAGAAACGATGTTTAGTTGAGATGTCAACTGTTCGGCCAGCCGGCGTAACATCAAAATGGACTAAAGACGGCTGCAACTGGTCAAGCCCACTCGCCCGCCATTTTTCATACCAGGCGTTAGGGTCAATGTGCCCGACTTCACTAACACCAATATCATTATCCAGTGGTGCCCGCGTGAAGTGATCTGTTAACGGCGTCAAAAGTTGAGCTATCCCGACGTGATACCATTGGGTTAACCAGCCACTTTGCTGATCAAAAACAAATACTTCCTGACCAGCCGTAATCCGTACCTCTTGACCAAGCTTTGTGACAACGGGTGGTCGCGCATCGTTTTCAGTTTGTGGTAAGGTGGCAATCGCTTGATTTTGCACCATAAACTGCTGATAAGCCAAGCGGGTCTGTGGTCGAATGATGCCATCTTGAGTGAGCTGGATCACGTCCAGATTGAGAAGTATCTCTCCTGCTGCAACTTGAGGTGGAGTCAAAGGCAAAGTCAGCGTCTCTCCTGCGGCCAAGTCTAACGGCATGTGTTCCGATCCTTGTATTTTCCCATTCACTTGCCAAGTTATTTTTAAAGCCGCATCATTGACACTTTTAAACAGATACTTACTGGTCACTTGTAAGCCTTTGATGCGACCAGTTGGCGTCCGAACAAAAGCAAAACCAAAGAATTGCTGGCAAAAGGCCGCTTCTAGCAAGGCTGGCTTAGGCGTCCGGTCGGGGAAAAGTAAACCATCTAAGCTAAATTGCCGATCGTTGGGATAATCGCCAAAATCGCCCCCATAGGCATAAAAAGCCTCGCCGGTTGTCTCATTTTTCAATAGTCCTTGATCGACCCAATCCCAGATAAAACCACCTTGCAAGCGTGGATACTGATCAAAAGCGTCCCAGTATTTCGCAAATCCCCCTAAACTATTGCCCATACTGTGCGCATACTCACATAAAATCAGTGGTCGGGTTTCGCCCGGTTGACTCAGCCATTTTTTAATCGCCCATTTTGAATTCACCGGCGCCACTTGGTCTTGATCGACACGGGCATACATCGGCGCAATAATGTCAGTGGCTGGGGTATCGGCCCCGCCGCCCTCATATTGTACGGGGCGCGATGGATCCACTTGTTTTATCCATTGATACATCGCATCATGGTTGTGTCCGTAACCTGACTCATTGCCTAGTGACCAAATAATCACTGAAGGATGATTATAGTCGCGCTGCACCATACGTGTCACCCGCGCCAGCATCAAAGGCAAATAGGTCGCATCATTGGTTAGTCGATTCATGGGCGTCATGCCGTGGGTCTCGATATTGGCTTCATCGACTAAATACAGCCCGTACTGATCACACAAGTCATACCAACGGCGGTCATTAGGATAATGGGACAACCGCACGGCATTGAAGTTATGCTCTTTGAGTAGTCGGATGTCTTTTAACATCGTCGCTTCATCAACATAATAGCCCGTTTCTGGGGTGAATTCATGCTTATTCACCCCGCGAATGAGCAACGGCTGGTTATTTAAGCGTAATAGACCATCCTTGATATCAACACGGCGAATGCCAATTTTTTTAATTTCCGTATGATAAACTGTCTCATCATCAAACAATGTCAGCGTTAAGTCGTAGCGCTGTGGTACTTCAGCTGACCACAGTTTTGGTTGATGAATAAGTAGTGACAAGCTGGCGTCGTGGGCATTCGCCCCACGTTCATCCACTAAGTCGTTGCCAAATGTTGTTTCATCTGATGCGACCTCTAAGCCATCCCAAGACAAAGTCGCCCGCACTTGTAAGGCCTGATTCACCACATCGGAAATTTCCGCGTGCACTTCGACCATCGCATCATCCAAATCATCGGCAACTTGGGTCTCAACCCTAAAGTCTGACAAACGGACCTTGGGCATGTTGAGCAATTCAACATCTCGAAAAATCCCCGAGAGCCGCCACATATCTTGATCTTCAAAATAACTGGCTTTACTCCATTTCAGGACCAAAACGG
This sequence comes from Leuconostoc holzapfelii, assembly GCF_012396485.1. Taxonomy (GTDB): domain Bacteria; phylum Bacillota; class Bacilli; order Lactobacillales; family Lactobacillaceae; genus Leuconostoc; species Leuconostoc holzapfelii. Next base: position 19,911 of record NZ_JAAXPO010000003.1, on the reverse strand, counting down.
CGAGGCGATTTTCCCCTGCCACTAAATATGGCGTTAAATCAAATTCGGCAGGTAAGCGACTATCTTCTGAGTACCCAACCCAAGCCCCGTTGACCCAAAGATAAAACGCTGAACTTACCCCATGAAAGACAATATGGGTCTCTTTTGCTTCAGCCAGCCACGCCGCATCGACTTGAATAGTCTTTGAATAGGCACCCACTGGGTTTTCTTCAGGCACGCTAGGTGGCGTCACGGGGAACGGATAGGCTACATTACGATACAACGGGACGTCGTAATCACCGGCTAATTGCCAATTTCCTGGTACGGTGATGGGTGTTGCATCCGGTAAATCTTGCACACGCCACGTATCGTCAATTGCATCTAGTTGCGTAAAATAGTTAAATTGCCATGTGCCATTTAGTGACTGTACTTGATGTCCATAAGTCATTTCCGTATGACTCGGTAAGCGATGCCATTGGGTCACGACTGGATTTTCCCAATCACGACGCGCCAATATCGTTTGTAAAGTTGTCATGTGCTCTCCTTTGGATTACCCACTTTAAAAGTCCAACTTAAATGCGGTGACTTGGTGATAGGGGGTTGCCGGTGTCAGGACAATGTCACCATATTGCGCAAAACGTTCAGCGCCTGGTACGGCTTGGGTTTCTAAGGTAAGGCCTCCATGATTTTTCAAATAGGATTGACGCATTGGCACATGGTAATCATCTCCAAAATTACCCGTAAAGACCACCACCGCTGGCGCCGTTGTCGTCATGGCTACCCGAATAAGGCCATCTGGTGCTGACAGCTCAGCTTGTGGGGCACCGTGTGTGTCTTGTAGCAAAAACGGATGATCAAGGCCATGCCCAACCCGTTGATTTTGGTCGGCTGTACTCTCAATTGCTGTACGCACCGGTTTTGCCGTCCGAAAATCAAAACTGGTGCCAGCGACTGATTGCATTGCCCCAGTCGTTAAATTCTGATCACCAATCGGCGCAAAATGGTCAGCCGCAACTTTGAGTTGGTGGGCGGCAACACTTTGTGCCGGGTCGCCTGTTAAGTTAAAGTAAACATGATTGGTTGGATTAAAGAGCGTTGGGGCATCGGTCACCGCTTCATACGTTAATCGCCAAACATTCTCATTATCCAAAGCATACGTGACTTTTGCGGTCACTTGACCAGGAAAACCATTTTCGCCAGCCGTACTAACATAAGTGAAGACCACGCGCACGTCATTTGGCGTTACTTCTGGTGTAGCTTGCCAGTAGCGTTGTTCAAACCCAATTACACCACTGTGTAAGGTATTATCATTTTCATTGGCCTCAAATTGATAGTTGACCCCATCATATGACCAACGTGCGCCAGCGATCCGACCAGCCACACGCCCAATGGTAGCACCAATAAACGTATCTTTTTGTTGGTATTCTGCTGCACTATCAAAGCCGAGTACTAACTCACGTTCACCGGTCGCCAGCGGTACCCGCAAACTCACAATGCGTGCCCCGAAATCCGTGACCCGCAACGCCACCCCCTGATCATTGATTAAGGTGTAGCAGGTTGCTTGCGCACCAAACGATTGTGTTAAAATTTCCATGACGATTGCCCTTTCAATTTTTTTGATCTGGTGTTTGGGCGACAGCTTCCAAGAACCGTGCCAAACCGGCTTCGCCAGCAGCATCATCTTTATAGACGCCGGCATCTTCTAGCACCCGTTCAAAGATTTGCCCCACACTATGTTGGATAATCGCCATGACATTATCCGGTGTAACAGTTGCTTGTGCACGGAGCCTGTCAGCCCATGTTTGATGTTTTGGTGCGACATGATCGACACGTCCCAATAGATAATCGGCTACCTCGTGCAGTTCGTTTTTTAATCTAGGGGGTAAAATCGCCAAACCCATGACTTCAATTAAGCCAATATTTTCTTGTTTAATATGTTGAACATCTGGGTGTGGATGGAAAATGCCATCGGGAAAGTCCGCCGACACATTGTTGTCACGCAAAACGAGATCGAGTTCATACCGACCATCGCGGAAACGTGCAATCGGTGTGACAGTATGATGCCGCACACCCGATTCATCATACGCACGAATAGCCAGTGACGGATCACTGTAGTTTTCCCAAGTCGTCATGACTTGCGTTGCTGCTTGTAATAAACGTGCCTGATCAGCATCAGCTAAGCGAATCACCGTCATCGGCCAATTTAACACGCCAGCTTCGGCCAGCGGACTACCTGGCAACGCAATTGGTGTCTTAATCGTGGCTTGCGCCATTGGCAAGTCATAGCGCCCCGCCTGAAAATGATCGTGGGTCAGAATCGAGCCGCCAACAATTGGCAAGTCTGCATTTGAGCCGATGAAATAATCCGGAAATAGCGTCACAAATTCTAATAGTTTGGCCAAATGCGCGGCATCTACGCGCATCGGCCGAATCGTTTTGGAAAAAATGATCGCGTGTTCGTTGAAATACGCATACGGCGAATATTGGAAAAACCACGGTTCCCCGCCTAAAGTCAATGCCACCACACGATGATTAGCGCGCGCTGGATAATCTAAGCGACCCCAGTACCCCTCGTTCTCATGGGCCAGCTGGGAGACAGGATAATTATTGTGCGAAGATGTCTGCGTCTTTAATGCTGCGGCAATCTTTTTAGGATCTTTTTCCGGTTTCGATAAATTAATCGTCACTTGTAACGTGCCGTACTTAGTCGTTGCGGGAAATGACATATTTTGCTTGATTTCCCGTGTTTTGATGTAATTACTGCGACATGACAAATCAAAGAAGTAATCCGTAGCCTGACGCGCAGTGACAGCATACTTATCCCAAAAAATTTGATTAACCTTTGAGGGGCGTGGCACAAAAAGTGCCATTAATTGGGCGCCTAGCATATCTGCGTTCATCTCACGGCGGACCAGCGACTGATTTTCATCTGCAATCGTGATAAGCGCGTCTAATAAGGTCAACGTGTCCACAGATTCCCAAGGTGCTAAATCATTGGGTATCTCGTAGCGCGTTTCCCCAAGCCAACCAATCACCTGATTGATTAAATACGTTTCGTCCATGGCCGTATAATCCGTGGCCGCAATGACCCGTTGCACAAATGTCTCAATTAAACCATTTTGATTCATGACGTCACCTCAAACTTCACCGACCCAGTGTGCACCATTACCGATATTTGCGGTATAAAATGCGGGCGCGTAGCCCACCACTGCTTCGTAACGTGCGCCAACTGTTTTTTCCAGCGTTGCCACGGCATCGCGTTGCACTAAGGCAATGGCACACCCACCAAAACCAGCACCCGTCATCCGTGCGCCCAGGACACCTGGTACCTGTTGGGCCGTTTCAGCTAAGGTGTCCAGTTCAATCCCCGTCACTTCATAGTCGTCTTTAAGTGATTGGTGCGAGGCGTTCATCAGTTGACCGAAACCAACTAAATCATTGGCCTGTAGCGCTTTAACCGCTTCTTGCGTGCGTTCATTTTCATACACGGCGTGCCGCGCCCGACGGCGAACCGTCTCATCTGTAATCAACGCGGCATGTTGATCAAAGGTTTTGCGATCGAGCTGACCCAGGAATTGGATATTGAGCTGTTGTTGCAAATCAACAACTGCCGCCTGGGTCTCGCGCACACGCTCATTATATTTGGAATCTGCTAGCTCACGCCGCTTATTCGTATTCATAATGACAATCACGTGATCCCCTAAGTGTGTTGGGATCATCTCATACATCATCGTGTTCGTATCTAAATAAATCGCATGATCCGCCTCGCCAAACCCAATCGCAAACTGATCCATAATGCCTGTATTCACGCCAACAAAATCATTTTCAGCGCGTTGGCCACTCGCTACCAGTTGTAATCTAGGTACTTTCAGGTCATATAACTTTTTGGCGACCACCCCAATCAACAGTTCTAAGGATGACGAGGATGACAGGCCTGAACCATTGGGAATATTCCCAGAAATCACTAGTTCAAATCCTGTTTCAAACCGATTGCCATACCCCCGGAGCGCTTGCAAAACGCCTTTGACAAAGTTCCCCCATGAGCCGTGCGGTAATTTTGCCTCATCATTAATGTCAAAAGTGATGATCCCAGCTTCGGGCATATTCAAAGAATACAACCGCACTAATTTATCTGAACGTTTGCCCGCAACACCATAAGTTCCCAAGGTGATCGCTGCCGGAAACACATGCCCACCATTATAATCTGTGTGCTCACCAATTAAATTAATACGACCTGGTGAGAAGAATTGATCGGTTGGCTGTGATTGGAATTGCGTTTCATATTCTGTTGCCAGTTCATCATAAATTGTTGTCATTTTTCTTTCCCTTCCTTACGTTTGACGACCCATTACGACACTATTTTTGCTTAAAATACCGCACCCGTGATGTGAAGTCCGTCTGCTGAATTGGTGTGTTATAAAAGCCCATATTCATCAATTCATCCCCGCCAAAAGCTTGACCTGTTGCCATATCGACATACGTCTTATCTGCAGCTAAGTGACCTAATTTCATCGTGTGAAATGCTGGTTGCCCCTCAGACAAAATCCGATATTGGTACAACAACGTTTCGGTCCTGTCTGCACTCACAAATTGCCACGCCACCTCGTTTTGGTCAAATGGGGACTGTATACGATAAAAGTCCCCATACTGAATCAAGTGACGGTGCGCCTTATAAAAATCAATTTGCGCACGAATTGCCATTTTTTCGGCCTCCGCTAAGCGGCTGAGATCAAGTTCATAGCCCAAAACGCCGGCCATCGCGACATCTCCGCGCATGGCTAACGACGTCACCCGACCTGTTTGTTCGTTTGGTGAAGCCGATACATGAGCAGTCATACTTGAAATTGGATACGCTAATGATGTGCCATATTGGATCTTTAATCGTGCAACCGGATCTGTGTTATCCGACGCCCATGATTGCGGGAAATAATACAGCATGCCCGCATCAAAGCGGCCACCGCCGCCAGAACAGCCTTCAAATAAAATATCAGGATAAGTCGTTGTTAAACGCTCAGCGAGCTGATAAACCCCGAGCATATAACGATGCGCAATCTCCCCTTGCTGTTCAGGGGGAAACACCGATGAATACACTTCCGTGAGGTGACGATTCATGTCCCATTTAATGTAATCAATCGGCACCTCATCTAAAATTTTGGCAATTTGTTCATAAATGGCTGCCACGACTTCCGGCCGTGAAAAATCTAACACATATTGATCACGGCTTGGTGTCATCGCACGTTCGGGGACTTGTAAGGCATAATCAGGGTGTGCTTGATAGCATTTGGAGTCCTTGGAAATCATCTCTGGTTCCAACCATAATCCAAATTGCATGTGTTGCGCATGCACACGTTGTGCTAAGCCAACCAAGCCATCTGGTTTTAACTTATCCGCGTATTCATACCAGTCCCCAAGTGAACTGTTGTCTGAATCGCGGTGACCAAACCAGCCATCGTCTAATACAAACATTTCAATCCCTAATGGCGCTGCTTGTGCCAAAATGGCATCAAGTTTCTCCGCATCAAAGTTAAAATAAGTTGCTTCCCAGTTATTAATCACAATTGGTCGGGGCGCATATTGGAAACGTCCGCGCGCAACACGTTCTCTTAATAAATGGTGGTAGGCTTGGGACATCCCATTTAGCCCTTGATCTGAATAGACCAACAGGGCCTCGGGTGCTTGAAATGTTTCCGCCGGCATTAATTGCCAATGAAAGCCTTGAGGATGAATACCAGCAAGGACTCGAACTTGATCAATATAATCCTTCTCTAACGTAAACTGGTGGTTACCAGAATAAACTAACTGCACACCAATCGCCGGCCCATGTTCTTCAGTTGTCTCTGGTGTGACAAGGGCGACAAAAGGATTCATGTGATGTGAACTTGTCCCCCGATGACTAGCAAATTCGGTGATGCCATGGCGTAAGGTTTGCCGTTCCATTTGCCGCTCTCGCAAATGGGCGCCTGGTAACGTTATTGCGGCCACTTGGTCTTCAATCACATCTAACTGCACAGAAGCGAGCTTTTCCACAGTTAAAATTTGTGTACCTTGGTTTATCAGCTTGGCCGATCGCGCAATGACAGGCCGATCAGCGTAGATGGTGTAAAACAACTGCAACTCAGCCGATAAGACATCGTCAACCAAGCGAATAATCAAGGTTTTTGCTTCATCTGAAGTTAACGTATAGGCGTGTGGCAGGCCAGTTAAGTCTGGTTTCCCTGCTTGAATCTCATAATCAACGTAACGAAAATTAGTCGCTTCAGCCCCATTTTCGGCGCGAATCATCACAGCCGGTTGCCGAAAATCGCCCGTATCATAACCAGAAAATTCTTGTCGTAAGGTATCTTTTGAGAAACCACGATCGACTTGTCCTGGCTCGCCTGCTAAATTCGGGGAAAAACCCCGATCTAAATGTGGATAACGGCGCTGATCATGATAAGTTGTAATCGCTTTGCCAAAATAGAGATGACTTAAAACGTCTCCTGTTTCGACTTGGAAAAGATATGAAATCAACGCGTTGTTCAGATGAAAAACCTTTTTTTCAGCATCAAAAAAAATGTTTGCACTAGCCATCGTCTACCTCCAGGAAACGTTTACTAAATTACAAACATATTTTATCACCGGTTTACTGAAATGTAAACGCTTACGCTTTTTTCGTTTTCAAAGTTTCGCGATAGATCAGTTGGCTTGGAATGGTTGACCAGATCGCCCAATCGCGCTTGCCTTGCGCTAAATCATAGGCTTGTTCTAGCGCTTGTTGCCCCAAGGCGGCCGGCTTTAAATCAACTGTTGTCAAAGCTGGCACTAAATAGGCGGCCAGTTCCAAATTGTCAAAACTCACCAGATCAATATCTTTGCCTGGTTCCAGGCCGCGCATCTTTAACGCATTCATTGCACCAATGGCGATGGGATCGGAGGCAACTAACAAGGCATCAATGCGCGGTTGGGCATCAAGTAAGGCCATTGTCCCTTGACGCCCAGTCTCGACATGCCAGGCGCCTGAAAAACTGTGCGCACGCAATTGATGGGCTTCAACCCATTGTTGATAGACGGTGGCACGCACATCAGCAGCTTGCCCATTCGTTGTACCATCTAATTCAAATAATTCATTGATGCCACCAATGAAACCAATTTGACGGCGACCAGCGGTGTAAAAGTCATCGAGGATTTGCGTCGTTATTTTAGCCATTTCTGGTTCAACAACATCAATATCATCAGCGTATGTTTTGCCATCCACCAGCACGAGTCTGGAATTCATTTGCTTAATGGCCAACAAGGCCGATTGAGAAATATCACCTAGAATGATGACGGCATCATAGGCCGCAATGGTTTGTTGCTCAATCCCCTGTGTCATGCGAATCACATCATCAATCACCACCCCAATCCGGCGGGCATGTCGCTCAATACTTAAATAAATTTGTCGCCAATAAGCATCCGTTGCTTCACGTGCTTCTGAAAAAACAGTAATCACCGCAACATGGTAATCCTGCGCCACGGTGGTATTTTTACTGCGTTTAACATAGTTTAATGCCTGTGCCGTATCGAATACTTTTTGGCGGGTAGTTGCCGAAACTGATAATGTCGTGTCGCCATTTAAGACGCGGGACACCGTACTGGGTGAGACGCTTGCTGCTGCCGCAATTTGTTTGATTGTTACCATGTGTGTACTCCAACATGTGCACATATGCACGAAAATATCTTCGCTTTCCATTCTACTACAAAACACTCGGCATTTCTTTTTAGTAAAACTTTAGTAAAACTCTTGTAATTTAAAATGGAAGCGCTTACAATGGTTGTGTTAGCTGATAATAAAAAGGAGAAAGAATTATGCCTTCAAACAAACAGTCGATGACCTCACGCTTAGCCTATGCGTTCGGTGCTTTCGGTAACGATGTCTTCTTCGCGACACTCTCAACCTATTTCATCATGTTCGTGACGACGCATCTTTTCAACAGCGGTAACACTGCTGAAAACGACCGCATGATCAGTTATATCACCTTGATCATCTTCCTCTTGCGTTTCGTCGAACTCGTGATTGATCCCTTTATTGGTAATGCGATTGATAATACGGTGACACGCTGGGGAAAGTTTAAACCCTGGGTTGTCGTCGGTGGGACAATTGGTTCCATTGCACTGATTATCTTATTTACGAATATGGGTGGTATCAATAAGAGTAACCCGCTTTTATATTTAATCCTTTTCGGGTTCATTTACATCACGATGGATATTTTTTATTCATTTAAAGACATTGGCTTCTGGTCAATGATTCCTGCCCTGACACTTGATTCGCGCGAACGAGAAAAAACAGCCACATTTGCTCGAATCGGCTCCACTATCGGTGCGAACTTAGTTGGCGTGGTCGTGATGCCTTTGGTCTTATTCTTTTCGATGAAAAGCAACGGTGGCACAGGCGACGCAAAGGGCTGGTTCTGGTTTGCCGTGATTGTCGCAACCGTCGCTTGGATTAGCGCCATTGTCGTAGGGTTTGGAACAAAGGAAATTGACTCCACCTTGCGCAAAAATAAAGAACGCACCACTTTTAAGCAAGTCTTTTATATCCTCACACATAACGATCAACTCATGTGGATTGCGTTAGCATACGGGCTTTATACCACAGGGATGACCTTGGTTAATTCTTTGGAGCTCTATTATTTTACTTTTATTTTAGGTCAATCCAGTGCATTTTCCATTTTAGCTGGTCTAAACATTCTCACTGGGCTTGTGGCCGTCGCGCTCTTCCCAATCTTAGCCGATAAACTAAACCGCCGCCGGTTATTCTTTTGGTGTATTGGCATCATGCTCTTAGCCATCGTAACCTTTGCCTTTGCTGGCCGTTCCCTCCCTTTGGTCTTGATTGCCGCAGAATTATTCGCCATCCCACAACCACTCGTTTTCTTGGTTGTCTTGATGATTATTTCAGATGCTGTTGAATATGGCCAATTAAAACTCAACCATCGTGACGAATCGCTCACTTTATCTGTTCGGCCCCTACTTGATAAGTTAGCTGGCGCCATTTCTAATGGTGCTGTCGGGTTAACAGCCGTCGCTGCGGGGATGACCACCGGCGCCACGGCCAGTTCGGTGACTCCATCAGGCCAATTCACGTTTAAACTTATCATGTTTGGTTTACCATTTTTAATCATTATGATAGGCACCTGGGTCTTCTACCGCCACGTCACTTTAACAGAAGCGCGCCATGCAGAAATTGTTGACCAACTAGAGAAGACTTGGGGTAAAAAATTTGAAGATCATGAGCCTGATACCAACAACTACCAATACTTTGATGCGTATTTTGCTCCCATTGCCGGTACGTTAATGCCTTTATCAGACGTTGCGGATCCAGCCTTTGCTGCTGGTTCACTTGGCGACGGTTTTGCCATTCAACCAACTGATGGTCGCGTGTATGCGCCATTTGATGGTACCATCCGATCGACTTTCTCCACACGACATGCGGTCGGCATTGAATCCGATTCTGGGGTAGTCACGTTAATCCATATTGGTATTAACACCGTATCCATGCAAGGTACCGGCTTCATTACTTACTTTGATAAAGGCCAGCGCGTGAAGAGAGGTGACTTGCTCATCGAATTCTGGGACAAAGCCATTCAAGATGCACAGCTAGATGACACGGTAATGGTAACGATCACTAATGCCAATGCCTTACCACAATTAACCTTTAAAAAAGCCTTTGGGTCACACGTTTCCAAAAATGATATTTTATTAGAATTTAATGACTAACCCAATCAAAAACGCGTAGTTGATGCCGTAACAAACTGTCTCAACTACACGTTTTTATATGTTATTCGCCAGCCGTTATTTTTATCCCAATAATGGCCACAATGAGTAGCCCAATAAAAAACCAGGTGACTGGTGGGAATTGATCCCGAAATAGCACAACGCCCATCACAACAGACCCCACCGCGCCAATGCCTGTCCAAATTGGATAGGCTAAACTAAAGGGAAGCTGTTTCACGGCTTGGATTAAAAACGCCATGCTGGCGATCAGCCCAATAATTGTCACAATCACCCAGCCAACTTTCGTGAAACCCTGACTTAATTTCATCGTCGTCGCCCATAAAATTTCTGATAAGCCGGCTAACAACAGATATACCCATGACATATTTTTATCTCCTCAATCATGCTGTATTTGGATTAGTCGATAACTTCTAACTGACTTAGCCAACACGATACCCTAACTGTCAGTCTACCATGGTTATCTAGCCGAGACAATGTTCCCGCACATCAGAAAAACGCCTGGTACGAACCCAGACGTGAAAAATTTAGGCATACTACAATATTTTTTCCATATTGTACCATTGCTCACCAGCGTGAGTAGATTGCGATGGGCCGAGATTCGTAAAGCCATTTTTTTCATAAAAAGGAATGCGATCTGCTAAACAGGTTAAAGCAATCGCTTCCCGTTTAGCTGCTTGCGCACGCGTTGTTAATTGTGATAATAATTGACTTCCTAAACCAAGACCGCGGGCAGCTTGGTGAACCGCGACCGTTTGCACCGTCTGATAGCCCCCTTGGGCGATATTTTTCGGATTTTCTTCATACATCCAGTCTTCAACAAAACGCTGGTTGACTGCTGGTCCACAAATAAAGCCGAGAACACCTGCCTGTTCATCTTCAGCCACAATAAATGTTTCTGGGAAATTGGCAATTCTCTCAAGATATTGGTCTCTCGTTCCTGCCTCATCTTGGTTAAAGCCTTGATTTTCAATGGTCAAAATCATCTCAATATCATCGTGTATCGCGTTTCTAAACTGCATGTGTCAATCCATCCGTCCTTTCAATTACGATTATTATAACAAACCATATCCTTTTTGTATTGCACCTATCTGAATAGCAGCAGTCGATATCTCATATTACACATCAATGATCGCATCTCCCCACGCAATCACTAAAGGATCATGGGTGGCAACAATCATAGTGGTTTGCTCATTAGTCAAACTATCCAGTACCTGATATAAAATATCCATCGCAGTATCGTGATCTAACGCAGCTGTTGGTTCATCAATCAAAATAATGCGTGGCTTTTTTAATATTAAACGGGCAATCGCGACACGTTGTTGTTCCCCACCCGATAGTTCATAAATATGTTTTTTAAGGTAAGTTTCTGATAAATTAACGGCCGTTAATGCCTGTACCATTTCTTGCGTCTCTCGTTTTTGGATACGATGCCGAAAAACAAGTGCCAAATTGTCAAAAACCGTTTGATCTTCTAACAACGCATAATTTTGAAATAGATAACCCAAATAGTCACGGTAAAACCGACTTTTTTTGATGGTTTGTAAAGGATCACCAGCATACGTCATGGTGCCACGATAATCTTCATCAAAACGGGCAATCATATTTAAGAGGGTTGATTTACCAGCCCCAGATCGGCCACGCAAAATATATTTCACACCAGGATGAAACGTCACTGACAGGTTGTCGATAATTTGATGTGACCCAAACTGCTTACTCACATTCTCCAAAACTAGCGTCATAATTCCCCCTTAAGTATTAAATAACTTTGCTTTTCGTTCACCATAATGCGATACGTAAAAAACAATAACAGACAACTAATGACAAAAATAACGGTTATCAAGACGCTAGGCTTTGAAGTTGCGTACAAAATGCCTGGTAACAACGCACACGATAACATGAGATAAATGTGACGATACCGATTCATAAAAGGTAGCCCATAAACTTGTTTCACAAATAATTCTCGGCGATAGGCCATAAATATGATATAAATGGTAAACAAACCGCACAATAGCACCACCAAGATTGCCAATATCAAACTCCCCAATAAGACATTTTTACGTAGTAAATAGGTGTGTTTCAAAGTTGCCCGCAGTTTATTCGTACTACTGATGTCTTGAATATTTGGTCCTAAAACCGTCATGACTTGGTTCTTATTTTCCTCAGAAACCAAGTTAACCATTACGTTGCGTTGTGACAACCACGGCAACAAATTTTGCACAATCGATTGACTTGATTTTTCTTTCGCAACTGTCTCACTGTTATCGAAATGCGCTACTGCATCACGCTGTACAGCATGAAAATTTATCACCAATATATGTTTTGGTTTTTGGTAAGCAAATGACTGTTCCTGCGTCGCATTAAGAAAAACATAGGTTGACGTCGGTTGCATTTTCTTGATTACGATATTTGCGACGTCAATGCCATTGGGTATCGCATAATTTTCCTGTATTTGTGTCGGCGATAAATTTTCCGTCGTCAATAACGTCACTGGTGCATGAAAATCATCTGCTGTTAACTGACTTCCGGTCACTGCTCGTACCTGTTGGTACTTAAAATAAGTGGGATTGACATAAATATCACGCGCGTACGGCTGGTCTCGTCCCAAGGTTATTTTTGGACCTTGAAATGGTGCAAACATGCTCATTAACAGTTGTGATTCATCTATCTGATTAAGCAATAACTGGCTTGTTTTAGTTTGCACATCATCTTGCTTAGACATGGTATGCATAGTTAAAACTGAAAAATGAGCGATTTTCTCCCATTTTTGTTGCCCTTGTCGCATTAAATCAATTTGCTGATTCTCTTTTTGTGCCAAATCTAATGTTGTCACAAAGTTCATAAATGTTAGTGCTAAAATGACACAAGCTACGATTGGGATCAAGATTTGCTTCCCACGTCCTTTCAGAACCGCTACGAGTTGGCCACGATTAAACAAAATCGTTAAGATAAGCGTACTAACAGCAACAGCACCAAAAAATAGTAATAAGATCACGTTAACGATGATTAATTCATAAGTGAGCATCTCCGGCAGCAACAACCATAAAACACCAAAAACAATGGGTAGCCCAACGAGATAAGCATAAACATAGACTTTTATGTTAGACCACCAAATCGTCAATACTGCAATCCCTTTGGTTTGTCCCTTTAAAAGTTGTTGTATCACAAATTGTCGTCGTTGCTTAAAAATAATGAAACTATTCAATATCACAATGACTAAGAGTATCATCACTAACAAGATATCTAGTCGTGAAACAGCTAGTTGTCCTGTGAGATCTGATATCACTGCTGACAAAGCTGTTGGGTTATACACCATAAATTGAATATTGTTTTTAGACAAAAATGCCAAAAATGCTTGATGATTCCCTTTCCCAAACACACCGTAATCAGACAATACATCACGATCTGCAATTTTTTGTCGCTGTTCAATACGATCGTCTGGTATCCCAATCATGTATTGTTTTTGATGACCTAGGATATAACTTTTTGGTACAATTTTGCCATCAAATTCCGGATAGACACGTTTGACAATGACTAAATCATGGGTATCTGCATACGCGGCAATCGCTTGATTCAATGTGGCCGTGCGTAAATCACTACTATTATTCACAATTGAAATATTTGTCGGTGTGCCAAAATAGGCTGCATCCTTCGCATACAACATGGCGGCCGTCACAGATAGCACACTCACGCAGAAAATAAAGATAATATAAATACTATTTCTTAATTGACGTAAACGTTTCATCCGCGCTTAACCACATCAGCACGCACAACTTTTTGACATTCTTTCATACAGCGTTATTCTTCTTTCCAACGGTGTTTGTTAACCGTTATCACCATGATAAACAATGCCGTATGATTTTTTGTCAATAAATTTCTCACTTTAATCCATCAATCATTTTATTGACATTGTAATAAATAAATGCTATGTATTTTATCACCTACTGGCTGTTTCTCTTCGCGCCGTATGCTATACTGGGAACATCAATCAAACGGAGTGTATGTGATGATCATTCGAATTGCCACCAAAAACGATGCCCCACAGCTACTTAATATTTATGCCCCCTATGTATTGGATAGTACGTTTACGTTCGAATACGACATCCCCAGTCTGCAAACATTTGAACACCGCATCACGACAACACTTCAAACACATCCCTATCTTGTGGCCGAAGAAAACGATACGATTTTAGGTTACGCATACGCACATCCCTTAAACGAGCGCGAAGCCTATCAATGGACCGCTGAACTCAGCGTCTATGTTGGCCCGACCGCAAAGGGACGTGGTATTGGCAAGCAACTTTACCAAGCACTCGAACAATATCTGAAAGAGCAAAATGTTGTCCAAACCATTGCCGTCATTACTGCTGAAAATACACGTAGTATTGCCTTTCATGAACATCTTGGGTACCAGCAAGTCGGCCAACTGACACAAGTTGGTTTTAAACATGGCAAGTGGCTTGATGTTGCCTGGCTGCAAAAATCATTGATCACACCAACCGCTACACCCGCACCGTTTATCCCTTTTTCACAATTAACAAGTCGCGCTTAAACTAAAAGCCCAACAGGAAAGTTAATCCTGTTGGGCTTTTTATCACTTATTGATTGCTATCTTTTTTACTATCTTCTTTGAAGTCGTCGACTGCATTCTTGACAGCATCCTTGACGTCTGCCACTGCATCTTTAACCTTACCGCGTACACCTTGAGCCTTACCTTCAGCTTCGCGTGCCTTATCTCCAGTAACCTTACCTTCGACTTCTTTTGCCTTACCGACAACTTGGTCCTTGGCGCTATCAAACTTTTCTTCAACTGACATAAACATGTTCTCCTTGAGCTTTATTTGATGGTACAAAACCATTTTATCATAAATCTGCCATTTTTCCAATCACTACCCTTATCATGTTAGTAATAGTAAATGAGAGAACACCCATTTAATCAGCCGTCGTTAGTAGACATAGCTTTGATTATCGTGCCAGCGTGATGTTGTTGCTGTTGGTAGTAACATCAACACAAAAAACCAAACTGTGCCAATCACTGGTACAAGTTGAATGAAAATCCAACCAGCACTGCGGTTCGTATCGTGCAATCGCCTTGCTTGTATGGTGAGTGTTGCCACCCAAACCAAAAGGCCAATGACTTTGACTGTTGTGTTAACTGATAAATCAGTCAAATTATAAATATCTTCGATATTATGGCCTTGTATCTTTTCAACAATCCCCATCAAAATACCACCGATAAGATAATTCACGATGACTGGAATCCAGTATTGCTTGCGCGTCGCTGTCGCGCGCCACACAAACATTTTTGTCCAAAACTCTTGATATGCCTTCATAATTTCCTCCAAATCTTCTATCTTAAAACTATTGTGCCACTTTTTAGGTGATATCACCAGCTTAACCTCCCCAGCTGGGATGATATTCGTCGCTTTTATGTGACAATCTCGCCTTTTTGTCCGAATGGCTATCATTCGATGTACTTTCCGCGTGGTATTTGGCGTGCAATTTTTGACTCGAAAGCGCTATACATCCCGTGAAAAATAACATATAATAACCACAACTTATGTTCCTAAAAAAGGACATTTACGCTTTAATTGCCATAAATTACGCCTTATACAGGTTTAATTTGTTAGGAAAGCTGGACAAGCACCTCAATTATTTCATTAATCAGCCACACGAGTCACGTGCTAAACGTTCACGTTAAAAAGTTTGGGAGAGATTAGATTATGTTTAACGGGATAAAACGCGCAGTCTTGTTGACTGCTTTTTCGAGTAGCCTTGTTTTTGGCGGTATGACACAGGTTTCAGCTGATCAAACCTATCGTGATCCGAGCCTAACAGGCGCGACGCAACAGCCATTGGGCTTTAGTAATTCGGAGCAACTCATCTTAAGCAATCAAGATGACAAACATCGCGCCACTGATGCGCATATCCAACTCACATACCACGACAAACCGTCTGCCAAGCGTGCCAAGCGCTTAACTTATAATCCAGCTGGATGGCACAATTATCGTTTTAAATATGAAAAAGCTAACGGTAAAATCAGTAAAGAGTGGCTATTCAATCGTGGCCATTTGGTCGGCTATCAATTCAGCGGCTTGAATGATGAGCCAAAAAATCTCGTGCCTGAAACAGCTTATTTAAACACTGGTGCCTTGAAAAGTATGAATGGTGCAAATAAGAAAGCCATGCTTTATTACGAAAACCATCTCGCCGCTTGGTTGAAGTCCCACAAAAGCTATCGCCTCGATTATCAAGTCACCCCGATGTATCTTAACGATGAACTGCTGCCACGGCAAATTCGTTTGGCCTATGTCGGCTACAATTCACACGGTGATAAGGTGAAAATTAATCTCCACTCTTCTCGCGAAGAAAATGGCATGGATGATGCGACGGTCGTTTATTTAAACAATGACAGTCCAAATGCCATCATAGATTACACCACCGGCACAGCCCGTAACACACTCAATAAGTCTGAAACACTGAAGCAAGATCGAGACATAGCAGCCAAAGCTAGCTCCGATGCCGCAGCAAAAGCCAGTGCTGATGCAGCAGCGCAGGCGGCTGCCGCAGAAAGTGCCGCTCGTGCAGCAAGTGAGGCCACCGCACAACAAGCTGCACAAACACAGGCAGCCACACCCCCATCTGCCGTTGTTCCCGCACCAACTACTGACAACATCAACCAGTCTGGGGCTTACAAGTGGGCAATTCAAGATGGCTTTAATTGGCAAACTCGTAAAGGTCATTCAACTCGTGTCGCACCTGGCGGCGTATTACCCGCGGGTTATCATTGGCAAGTGCCCTAAGCCCTGTTTGCTGACACAAAAAAAAAAGCGCTAACGCGCTTTTTAAATGCCATAAATTGAGATGCGTTGCTGGTCTGCACTTGGGTGTAAAATTTCTTGCAACAAAGCGTCAACATAATCAGCATAACTAATATAACTCTGACCCGTCGCATTCGTCGTTAACTTATCACCGGCAAAAGCGTATTGGCCCGTTCGCGGCCCCTCACTATCATACTCAGCAGCAGGACTGACATAAATCCAGTGGACCGATTCAGCTTGACGTAACACCGCCAAACCGCGACTCATACTTTCAGCAAGTGGCTGATAAGCAGCTGGGAATTCTGGGGTATCTTTCAATTGGATCGTCATTTCGTCATCCACATAAAGGCTCCCTGCCCCACCAACGATGTACAGCCTTGTCGTTGTGCCACTTAAAATACTAGTCAGATGTGCAAGCGTTGTTTGATGTTCGTCTAACCGCTCTGGGTCGTAGACACCAAACGCATCGACAACAACATCAAATGGTGCCAAATCATCGGCTGTCAAATCAAAAATGCCTTTTTGCAAGACTTGTGTGGCTTGACTTCGATTCTCATGGCGAACAATCGCGGTCACATCTAGATCATGTGCTAAAGCGGTTTCAACTACCCGTTGCCCCGTCTTGCCATTGGCTGCAATCACTGCTAACTTCATCATTTGAATTCCTCCAGTTAATCTAAGATTAACATCTTCACTTACGATTAACAAGTTAAATCCAATGAATTATTGGTGTTGGTTCAAGACTTCTTGCGCATGTTGATCTAAAGCGTTGACGGATTGCATCGCGTTGTCTAATTGTTTCGTCAAGTCAGCATTCTGCCCTTTTTCATCATTGTATTGCTGTTGGGCTTTCGCTAATTGTAATTGCAAGTCATTTGCTTTCTCATTAGCTATTTTAAGTTGCCCTTGTACGTTACTAAGCGATTTTTGCGCTAAGGTCACTTGATTGTTAGCGACATCAATTTTGTGGTTCATATCATTAATTGTTTGTTGAATGGCTAGTTTTTTATTAATTTCAGCTTGATTCAACTGTTGACTTAAATCACGCACTCGGCCTTGTAATGTCACGACTGACTGTTGGCTGACCGCCAACTGTGACTGGTAATCCGCGCTTTGTCTGGTCAACGTCGAAATTGTGTAAGATTGAACTGTTAATTTACTACCCAGTTGATCAATAATACTGCGAATATGTGCCATGTTTGGTGCGCCACGCCATTGGGAATTATCAGCCAATGCCCGCCCACCGATAAACGCGGCCAAAAACAACACCAAAACGACTAAGATTTTTTTATGTTTCATTTTTCCTTCCATTGCCCACTCATCGTGGCGTTTATGCTATGCATGAGCCATAGGCCAACGAACACGTGATGATCTGATGGACGGATGATTGTAGTCTTTTATCACAGATGATAAAATATACTCATACAAAATAAGCAATAAATCGCACAGCCCTTCTTCATCAGACCGCCAAGTTAGATTGAAACAGGTTTGTCCTTTTTATTGCTTGAATACGCGATGAGTTCATTATTTACAACGAATGATAAAAAGTCAACATGTTTTCGTGTTTTTTATCACATGTGATGATTATTGAGCCATTGCTTCGGGAGAAACACTGAAATGATGACGCTTGAACGAGTAAAACTGCTGTCTAAACAACGAGGTTGGAGCTTGCAAACCACAGCCAAAAAAGCTGGTATCGGTATTAATTCAATTTATCGTTGGAACAAAAAAATGCCATCGACGGCCAGTTTGACTGCGGTTGCGAAAGTTTTAGGGGTTTCCACCGATTATTTGCTGGGTGAGGATACTTGTCTTGAAACGCATGACCCAGCCATTGATATTGCAGACACGCATGTGACATTACAGTTCGATGGCCAACGGATTAGCGACGACGATCGACAAGCTTTGATCGATTTTTTGAAATTCAGGCGGTTTCAAAGCCTGACAGAAACTACCACCATCCCCAAAAAATAAACAACGATATCAATGCTGCCTTGCTGGTGTCACATTCTTGTTGGATTTTGTGATGCTTTCAACTTATTTTTGTGAAGTGGTTTGAATTAGCGACTCTAAAAAGCTTATCATATCAGAATTTACATACAAAAAGCCGTTCTATCAGTAATGCTCAGAAGTAAATAAATTGGACTACTTTTATTCAGTTAATTAGGCGACATTTGAGATACGATTGCAATTATAAAAATTGCTAGTCCAACCAATGGCTGCTTGGACTTCAGCTAATGTTTGGTATGCCTTTAAATAAACCTCTTCACGCTTCAATATTGAATGTAACGCTGCCATACGGCCATTATCGTATGGATGTCCTTTGAGTGAATATGAATGTTTCAAACCATAATTTTGACATTTGATATTAAATTCAGCACTTGTGTATTGTGACCCCATATCCGAATGAACTATTAATGGCCTTTGATGCTTATCTAACGCCATCTGTAAGGCGCTTATGGCTAGATAGGCTGTCATTGTATCGCCAATTTTATAACCTAATACTTTTCTCTTCTCAGGATCCAAAACGGTCGCTAAATAGACCCATCTGTGGTTAGTCAACTGAATATAAGTGATATTTGTTTGCCAAACACCGCTCAAATCATGCAAGTGTCTAATCAGATTGGGCTTTTGATTAACCGTTACAACAGTTTTGAGTTTGCGACAACGCTTTTATTGCCGACTGGGCTACCAATGGCGCCAGTTGTAATAGGCACTAGGTTTGATTTTAAGTGCACTTAAAATCTGCACAAGCGCGTAGCCTTGTGCTAAAAATTGGTTAACTAGCGGCAATCCCACATTACGGACTATTTTTGGGCTAGTATGATGGCCGCTCAATGCCTGTTAGGCTATGCGTGATAGAATTTCGTTTTCTTCTTCCAAAATAGCGAGGCGCTTCTCTAGTTGCTTGACGTCTTTTAAAGTCTTTGACTGACCCTTGATCATGATTGGGGTAGCTTGTTTAACCCAAATAGCAATAGAATCTTTCGACGGTCCAAATTCTTCTGCTAATGATTTAAGTGAACGGCCTTCTTGATGAAGTTTAACCAATCAATCTTTGAAATCTTGTGAATAACGAATTGACATAAAAATACGCCTATACTTTCATTTTATGGACTGAATAAAAATAGTCCATTTTTTAGTATAAGAGCACCAAGTATAGACGACAATTTACTGAATTCATTTAATTCAGCACTAATATCTGGCGATACAAATAAATTTATCTATACTTATGGCAGATTGTAAAATTAAACCGAACACCTTGCATAAAAAAACTGCAGAGACTTTAATGGTAATTGACTAAAATCAACCATAAAGGATCTGCAGCTTATGTCTTCTAGTTTATCAGCTCACGAACGTT
>NZ_JAAXPO010000002.1 GCF_012396485.1 Leuconostoc holzapfelii | reverse complement strand
ACACCTGTTCCCATTCCGAACACAGAAGTTAAGCTCTATCACGCCGAAAGTAGTTGCCGGATCGCTGGCTGCGAGGATAGGAAGACGCGGTGCCGTACATAGGAAGTACTCTGAGAAGGGTGCTTTTGCTTTATAAGAAGAGAGAATGGAAGATTTCGGAGAGGTGTCCGAGTCTGGCCGAAGGAGCATGGTTGGAAACCATGTAAACAAGGAATTGTTTCGAGGGTTCGAATCCCTTCCTCTCCATATGGACGCTTAGCTCAGCTGGGAGAGCACCTGCCTTACAAGCAGGGGGTCACAGGTTCGATCCCTGTAGCGTCCATTGGCGAAAGTCAAAAACCGGCACGTCGGGATAAAGCGATGCCGACTTAGCTCAGTTGGTAGAGCACCGCTCTTGTAAAGCGGGGGTCGAAGGTTCGAGTCCTTTAGTCGGCATGATTATGCGGAAGTAGTTCAGTGGTAGAACATCACCTTGCCATGGTGGGGGTCGCGGGTTCGAATCCCGTCTTCCGCTTGTATGCCGGCGTGGCGGAATAGGCAGACGCACAGGACTTAAAATCCTGCGATAGAAATATCGTACCGGTTCGATCCCGGTCGCCGGCATATATGCACCTATAGCGCAATTGGATAGAGCGTCTGACTACGAATCAGGAGGTTGCAGGTTCGACTCCTGCTAGGTGCATAGAGGTTGAAGGAATTCAAACTCTTTTTTTAAGTTTAGAAGGGCAGAAGCTCTCGTAGAACTTTTCGGGACGTAGCTCAGCTTGGTAGAGCACCTGGTTTGGGACCAGGGGGTCGCAGGTTCGAATCCTGTCGTCCCGATTGACAAATAGTCATTTGTCAAAGACGATCGCGGTGTAGCTCAGCTGGCTAGAGCGTCCGGTTCATACCCGGGAGGTCGAGGGTTCGATCCCCCCTGCCGCGATAGGCTCGATAAAGGACCTTTAGCTCAGTTGGTTAGAGCAGACGGCTCATAACCGTCCGGTCGTTGGTTCGAGTCCAACAAGGTCCATGCAGGACAAGAAAAAGCAACAGATGATGGAGAATTACCCAAGTCTGGCTGAAGGGAACGGTCTTGAAAACCGTCAGGTCGAGAAATCGGCGCGTGGGTTCGAATCCCACATTCTCCTTAGGTAGAGATACCCAATAATATTATCGCGGGATGGAGCAGTCTGGTAGCTCGTCGGGCCCATAACCCGAAGGTCGTAGGTTCAAATCCTGCTCCCGCAATTGGTCGCATGGTCTAGTTGGTTAGGACGCCTGCCTGTCACGCAGGAGATCGCGGGTTCGAGCCCCGCTGTGACCGTTTAGTATGAAGGTACTAAGATGGCTCTGTAGCTCAGTTGGTAGAGCATACGATTGAAGCTCGTAGTGTCGGCGGTTCGATTCCGTCCAGCGCCATGGATACGGTAAGTATCAAGCAAAGCTTTGCGAATGTAGTTCAATGGTAGAATTCCAGCCTTCCAAGCTGGCTATGCGGGTTCGATTCCCGTCATTCGCTTTATGTTTAGGAATAGACATAAGAGGGGCCTGTAGCTCAGTTGGTTAGAGCACTGTGTTGATAACGCAGGGGTCACAGGTTCGAGTCCTGTCAGGCCCATCAGTGAGAGAGTTAGCGTTTGCTAGCTCTTTTTTTGTTGGATAAATGTCGCTTGCCTTTTAATTTTTTTTTCGTTACAATAGGGATAATAGCTTACCATAATTAGGCACTTTAAGAAAATTGTTGGATGATGTGAAACAATACGCCGAAACTCCAGTAAGTCGCAGTTAGTGGGTAATGCCACTCGGAACTCTCCGTTATCAGATAATGAGTGTTGTATGCTTTTTGTGTACAAAATCTGGGTGGTACCACGGAAGCGCGTTTTCGTCCCTTATCCTTTTGGATGGGATGATAACGCGCTTTTAGATTAAATTTTGAAACCCTAAAGGAGTCGTATCATGTTAGATATGAAGTATTTACGTAAAAATGAAGCTGAGGCAGCGCAACGTTTATTGGATCGCGGTGTCCCAGCAGAAAAGTTACAAGAACTGTTGGCATTGGATCAAGAACGACGAGAAGCCATTCAACAAGTTGAAAATTTGAAGGCACAGCGTAATGCGGTGTCGGATAAGATTGCGTATGCCAAGCGGAACAAGGAAGATGCCAGTGAAGCCATTGCGGCGATGCAACAAGTTGGTGCTGACATTAAAGCCTTAGATAGCCAGCAAGCCATATTAGATGACAAGGTCCAAAACCTTGCCGCACATTTGCCAAATTTGGCAGCTGCTGAAGTCCCCGTTGGGCCCGATGAATCAGCGAATGTGGAACAACGGGTTTGGGAACCAGTAGATTATGATACGCGCCCACATGCTTTGGGTGAGGCACCAAGTTGGTTAAAGGCGCATTATGAAATTGGCGAGGCGTTGGGAATTTTAGATTTCGAACGCGGTGCTAAGGTATCAGGGGCACGTTTCTTATATTATGTTGGTGATGGGGCACGTTTAGAGCGCGCAGTTTATAACTTTATGCTTGATGAACATCGTCAAGAGGGGTATACCGAAATGATTATCCCAATTGTGGTTAATGATACGGCAATGTTTGGAACCGGACAATATCCAAAGTTCCAAGATGATGCTTATCGCGTGGCAGGCTTGGCACAAACTTACATTCCAACGGCAGAAGTCCCATTAACAAACTATTACGCTGGTGAAACATTGCCAAGTGAAGACTTGCCAATCAAATTTACTGCGTTGTCACCATCATTTCGTAAAGAAGCAGGGGCAGCGGGTAAAGATACCCGTGGGTTGATTCGTTTGCATCAATTCAACAAGGTTGAAATGGTGAAGTTTACCAAGCCGGAACACTCATATGCCGAATTGGAAAGTATGACAGCCAATGCTGAGAATATTTTACAAAAGTTAGGCTTACCTTATCATGTGATTATGCTATCAACTGGAGATATGGGCTTTTCGGCAGCGAAGACTTATGACATTGAAGTTTGGATGCCACAACAACAGGTTTATCGCGAAATTTCATCGGTATCCAACACCGAAGACTTCCAAGCGCGTCGCATGCACATCACGTATCGTGATGACAATGATAAGCTTCAGTTGGTCCATACATTAAATGGTTCGGGGCTGGCTGTTGGGCGGACAGTTGCTGCCATTTTGGAAAACTATCAAAATGAAGATGGGACAGTGACGATCCCAGCGGCCTTGCGACCATACATGGGTGGACAAGAAACATTGACGGCAACGGCCCATTATTAATCTTTTAAAAGCCTATATTTATTGGGCTTTTTTTGCTACAATTTATAGTAGACTATTGTGCGGTAGAACACACAAATTCATATTTTAGAGGAGACACACGCAACTGATTCAAGTTGTGTGCTAAAAACAATGGCAAATCCAATACGTAAGTTAGTTGATAACTCAAAGAAACAACTTAAAAAATTAAATCACATTGCCGACCAAGTTGAAGGTTATGCAGACAATATGTCAGCACTAACGGATGAGCAACTGCAAGCAAAAACGCCATTTTTCCAGGAAAAAATTGCAACAGCTTTAGCTGGTGTGAAGGATAAAGATAAGCAAAGTAAGGCATTATCAAATGTGTTAGATGACATTTTGCCAGAAGCCTTTGCTGTTGCCAGAGAAGGGGCTAAACGTGTCTTAGGATTGTATCCGTTCCGGGTTCAAATTATGGGTGCTGCTGTCTTGCATAATGGTAACTTGGCGGAAATGCGTACAGGTGAAGGAAAGACATTGACGGCGACAATGGCAGTCTATCTGAACGCTTTGACTGGTCGTGGTGTGCATGTTGTGACTGTCAACGATTATTTGTCAGCACGTGATGCTGAGCAAATGGGACAGCTCTATAACTGGCTAGGTTTGACAGTTGGTGTGAACGTTGGTGATGCACCTGCAGATGAAAAACGGGCTGCCTATAATGCCGATATTACCTATTCAACAAACTTTAATATTGGGTTTGATTATTTGCGTGATAACATGGTGCGACGCGCAGAAGAACGTGTGATGCAACGTGGTTTGAATTTTGCTTTGATTGATGAAGCAGATTCAATTTTGATTGATACGGCGCGCACGCCTTTGATTATTTCTGGTCCGGGTTCTGGGGTCTCTCAGCTTTATACACGGGCAGATCGCTTTGTCAAAACGCTGATTCGAGATGAAGATTATAAAATCGATGAAGAAGCCAAGACGACAATGATGACCAATGAAGGGATTCATAAGGCGGAAATCTTCTTTAATTTGGATAATCTTTACGCTGCGGGTGATACGGCATTAACACATCACATCGATCAAGCTTTGCGTGCCAACTTTAACTATATTAATGACAAAGATTATGTCGTTCAAGATGGCGAGGTCAAGTTGATTGATCAGTCAACCGGCCGTATTTCGGAAGGGACACGTTTGTCTGATGGCTTGCATCAAGCCATTGAGGCTAAAGAAAGTGTTGAAATTCAAGAAGAAAATAAGTCGATGGCACAAATTACTTATCAAAATTTGTTCCGTATGTACAAGAAATTGTCCGGCATGACAGGGACAGCTAAGACTGAAGAAGAAGAACTTCGCGAAATTTATAACATGGAAGTCATTACGATTCCAACAAATCGTCCCATCAAGCGTGTGGATTACCCCGATTTGCTTTATCCTTCCGTCCGTGCCAAGTACAATGCCGTTGTCAGATTGATTCAAGAACTCCATGCTAAAGGACAGCCCATTTTGATTGGGACAGGGTCGGTTGAATCATCAGAGTTGTTATCAAAAATTTTGATGGCACAAAATGTGCCACATAACGTCTTGAATGCGAAGAATAACGCCAAAGAAGCGGAAATTATCGCTAACGCTGGACAACGTGGCGCGGTTACTGTTGCCACAAATATGGCGGGCCGTGGAACAGATATCAAATTAGGTCCTGGTGTCGCTGAACTTGGTGGTTTGGCAGTGATTGCGACAGAACGGCATGAATCGCGGCGTATTGATAATCAATTGCGTGGTCGTGCGGGTCGTCAAGGTGATGACGGCTTTTCACAGTTCTTCTTGTCACTTGAAGATGATTTGATGATTCGTTTTGGTGCTGAGCGTATTCGCCTGATTTGGGAACGAATGAACTTAGACGAAGAAGAAACAGTCATCAAAAATCGCTTGATTACGCGCTCAGTTGAATCCGCGCAAAAGCGTGTTGAAGGGAACAACTACGATACGCGAAAAAATGTCTTGCAATATGATGATGTTGTCCGTGAACAACGTGAATTGATGTATCATCAACGGGATATTGTCATTGATGAAGCTAAGTCATTAGATTGGGTGTTGCTCCCCATGGTCGAACGGACGATTAACCGAGTTGTCGATGCACAAACCAAAAGCAAGAAGTCAGCTGATTGGCAGCTTGACCAAATTGTGAAATTTGCAGGCAATGTGTTAATCAATGAAAATGACATCACAGTGGCACAGCTAAACGGGCAAACGCGCGCGGAAATTAAGGCGACGTTGTTGGCCTTGGCCAAGGATAACTACCGCGTCAAGCAAGGGCAACTGTATGATCCAGCACAAATGTTGGAATTCGAAAAGGTAGTGATCCTACGTGCCATTGATCAACACTGGACAGATCATATTGATGCGCTTGACCGTCTACGTCAAGGTGTCGGCCTGCGTGGTTATGGTCAACTTAATCCGTTGATTGAATATCAAAACGAAGCCTTTGAAAACTTCAATAAAATGATTGCCGATGTGGAATATGATGCAACACGCACCTTTATGAAAGCAGAAATCCGTCAAAACCTACAAGCCTAACGGTTAGGTTGCCGGTCGCATAAATTCAACGAACCTTGTGTTCGTTTTTGTTTTGAAGGGATACAGGAATGGAAATTATTGACGCTAAGCATGCTTTAGCAGAAATCGAAGAAAATATTGCACGGTTTCGTGGCACGCTGGATTTAGAAGCTTTAACTGAAGAAATCGCTGATTTTGAAAATCGTATGACAGAACCAGGCTTTTGGGATGACAATGTAAAAGCCCAAAAAGTGATTGAAGAAAACAATGTTTTAAAAAATCGTCGCGATTCGTTTTTAAACT
This sequence comes from Leuconostoc holzapfelii, assembly GCF_012396485.1. Classification (GTDB taxonomy): domain Bacteria; phylum Bacillota; class Bacilli; order Lactobacillales; family Lactobacillaceae; genus Leuconostoc; species Leuconostoc holzapfelii. The sequence goes on along the minus strand of NZ_JAAXPO010000002.1, from coordinate 262,205 downwards.
TGACGAACCAAGCAGAAGAAATTGCGGTGTTGATTGAAATGTTGTCCGAAGATCCAGAGGATGTAGAGACTGCAGCAGAACTCGACGGGACAATTGAAAAAGCCCAAAAAGATATTGAAGCTTATAATTTGGAACAATTGTTGACAGAAGCTTATGATGCCAATAATGCCATTTTGGAAGTGCATCCAGGCTCTGGTGGCACGGAATCAACGGACTGGGGTGCCAATTTGTATCGCATGTACACACGTTGGGCACAACAACACGGCTTCCAAGTGGATGTGTTGGACTATCATGCCGGCGACGAGGCGGGGATTGATAGTGCTACCATCAAAATTTCTGGGCATAACGCCTTTGGTTTCTTGCGCAGTGAAAAAGGCGTTCACCGCTTCGTGCGTATTTCACCATTTGATTCTGCTGGTCGACGGCACACAAGTTTCGTGAGTGTTGATGTCATGCCTGAATTGGATGATACGATTGAGGTTGAAGTCCGTGATGATGATATTAAAATGGATGTTTTCCGTTCGGGTGGCGCCGGTGGTCAAAACGTCAACAAGGTATCAACTGGTGTGCGTTTAACACACGAACCAACGGGTATTGTCGTATCATCAACGGTTGAACGGACGCAGTACGGCAACCGTGACTATGCGATGCGCTTGCTGAAGGGTAAGTTGTACCAATTGGAATTGGAAAAGCAAGAAGCAGAACGGGCAGCACTGACTGGTGAAAAGCTAGAAAATGGTTGGGGTTCACAAATCCGTTCTTATGTTTTGCATCCATACCAAATGGTGAAAGATCACCGAACAAATCATGAAACAAACCAGCCACAACAGGTATTAGATGGCGATTTAGATCCGTTCATCAATGCCTATTTACAATGGCAGTTGAGTTTGAAAAATCCAAATTAATCCATGCAGGTCGAAACAGGTTGTTTCGGCTTTTTGCATTGAGAAACAGAATAGTTTCTAAACCACGTTGCGTGCGTTATAATATAAGTCAATCTTAGACATGATTGCCTTGAAAAATGGAGGGCACAATATGGATAACACTTACACACCGAGTGCACAAAACGTTCTTGTTTTAGCACAAGAACAGGCAAAATACTTTAAGCACCAAGCGGTTGGCACAGAGCACTTGTTGCTTGCTTTAGCGATTGAAAAAGAAGGCATTGCGAGTAAAATCCTAGGTCAGTTTAATGTGACTGATGATGACATCCGTGAAGAAATTGAACATTTTACTGGATATGGCATGGCGGTGCGCTATGAAAAAAATAGTTATCTGCCCTATTCACCCAAAGCAGCAGATATTTTACGACAGGCCGGAGAAGAATCACGTGCTTTGGCGCAACCAAGAGTCGGGACAGAACATATTTTATTGGCCTTATTGCAAGACGAAAGCATCTTATCGTCACGCATTTTATTGGCTTTAGATACCAACCTACAAGAAATGCGTCGTGCCGTGTTGCGTAAGTTGGGTGTCACTGATGTGCGTAAGCAAATGAAACAACGCGAACGCCAGCAGCCACAAGGCACACCAACATTAGATAGTTTGGCGCGTGATTTGACGCAATTGGCCAAGGACAATCAGATGGATCCTATTATAGGTCGCTCAGGTGAAGTGCGTCGTGTGGTACAAATTTTGTCACGTCGGACGAAGAATAACCCGGTGTTGATTGGCGAACCTGGCGTTGGTAAGACTGCGATTGCGGAAGGTTTAGCCCAACGCATTGTGACCAATGACGTCCCTGAGTCACTTAAGAACAAACGCTTAATGGCCCTTGATATGGGCTCACTGGTGGCTGGGACGAAGTATCGTGGTGAATTTGAAGATCGGCTAAAAAAGATCATTGAAGAAATCTATCATGATGGGCAAGTCATCTTATTTATCGATGAGTTGCACACCTTAATTGGTGCGGGTGGTGCAGAAGGTGCGATTGATGCCTCAAATATTTTGAAACCCGCGTTAGCACGTGGTGAGTTACAAACTTTGGGGGCCACAACGTTTGATGAATATCAAAAATATGTGGAATCTGATGCAGCATTGGAACGGCGATTTGCACCTGTGACCGTGAATGAACCAACGCAAGCGGATGCCATTGCAATTTTGACCGGCATTCGGCCAAAATTTGAAGCGCATCATCAAGTTCAAATTGACGACGAAGCGATTACAGCGGCAGTGAAACTCGCCACGCGTTATATCACGGACCGTTTTCTACCAGATAAGGCAATTGATTTGATGGATGAAGCTGGGGCTAAAGTTCGTATTGATGCGGTGGATAAGCCAGATGCCATGCACAAATTACAACAGCAGTTGACTGAGTTGACGGAAGCTAAAGATCAAGCTATTACCGCCCTTGATTTTGAGAAAGCCGCAACGCTACGTGCTGAAGAAATGAAGGCCAGAAAAAAGTTAGCTAAATTGACTGCCAAAATGGCTGACCAGGCGGCAGCAGAGCGGCCACAGTTTGATTTACATGTGACGGCCGAAGATATTGCTGAAGTGATTTCACAACAAACAGGCGTGCCACTAACGCAACTGGAAAAAAATGAAAAACAACGTCTGGTGAATTTAGAAGCGGTACTTGGTCGTCGGGTCGTTGGCCAAAAGCAAGCTATTTCTGCTGTTGCGCGTGCCATTCGCCGCGCGCGGTCTGGCTTGAAAGACCCTAGCCGACCAATTGGGACGTTCATGTTTTTGGGACCAACAGGTGTTGGGAAGACTGAATTAGCCAAAGCATTAGCTGAAGCGATGTTTGGTAACGAAGAAAACATGATTCGTATTGATATGTCAGAATACCAAGAACGTTGGTCTGCTTCACGCTTGGTTGGGTCAGCACCGGGGTATGTTGGTTATGATGAAGGTGGGCAATTAACGGAACAAGTACGTAACCATCCTTACTCCGTGGTGTTGCTTGATGAGGCTGAAAAGGCTCACCCTGATATTTTCAACTTAATGTTGCAAGTGTTTGATGATGGCTTCCTAACCGATTCTAAGGGCCGTAAGGTTGATTTTCGAAATACGATTATCATCATGACCTCAAATCTTGGCGCCACGCGTTTGCGTGATGAAAAAGCTGTCGGTTTTGGCGCAGTGGATTTGAAGCATGATAATGAAGCGGTCGCAGAAAAGATTCGAGAAACATTGAAAGAAACTTTCCGACCAGAATTTATCAATCGTTTGGATGAAGCGGTGGTCTTTGAACCATTGACGAAGCCTGAAATTCACACAATTGTGAAGTTGATGAGTCGCACCATTTTGCAACGCGTGGCAGAACAAGGCATTTCAGTAAAAATCACACCAGCGGCTATTGATGTCGTGGCTGATGCGGGCTTTGATCCAGAATATGGCGCACGGCCAATCCGACGTGCCTTGCAAACAAAAATTGAAGATGCCTTGAGTGAAGAACTCTTACGTGGACACATTACAACAGATAGTATGGTGACCATTGGGGCAAAGCAAGGGGCAATTAACATCACGATTAAACCACAAAAAAAGGCGACAGCCCAGGCTTAATTGCGGCGATCACAGGGCCACTGTGATCGCTTTTTCAATGCCTAGACTGAGTAACCAACCAAGCAATAAAAAGGGCACAAACGGGGCAGATTTTGCGTTTTTTAGCCGAAGATAACTGTAAGCTAACAGGGCAGACAAGAGTAGCATGAGTGGGAGTGTATTTGCCGAAGTCACTAAAGCCAAGGTTAATAGCACCGGTAAATCACCACTGCCCATTGCTTGGCGACAATAAATTAAGAAAAGACACGCCAAGCCCAAAATACCAGCGATGAGTAATTGTGGTTGCGCCCAATTAACCCACGATAGGTACACAAGCCACGGCAGCAATAAGTTGGCATGGATACGTTGTAGCGCCCAATCTTCAATAGCCATAAAAAAGAGTAGCATCGCCGTGACCCAAAGCCTGGGCTCAAAAAACAACCAAGTGCCAATCAGGCCGCCAAGGAGCTCTAAACAGCCATAATGCCAGCCAAATTTGTATTGACAATAACGACACCGGCCAAGCGTGAGACAAGTGGCCAGTATCGGGATGAGGTCATAGCCGGCCAATACATGACCACAGTGAAAACAAAAGGAACGTTGGCGCCAGAGGGACACATGATGTGTTAAACGATCGTTCAGGCACATGAGCGTGGAAATCAAGCAAGTATTTAAAATAAAAATTAATAAGATCATCATGTTTCATCATACGCACGAGACGTGGACAACACTTGTCAATCGCGAAGTTTTCCACAACTGAGTAAAAAATTGCCCGAAATCTATTGACAATCACGGTTAATCTGGTATTATATTGGACGTGCTTTTAAGTCATCTGTTCTGTGAGCAACTCACAACGTGCTGAACGGCGCTGTAAAGGCAATTGTCAGCAGATTTCCAGGGAGCATTTTTGTTTAAAGACAAAAATGATACACCTGGAACTGTGTAACTAATAAAATTTTAAGGAGACCGTAGCATGCCTACAATTAACCAATTGGTTCGCAAGCCTCGTAAGTCAAAGGCGACTAAGTCAAAGTCACCAGCTTTGAACTTCGGCTATAACTCAATGAAGAAGAAAGCAACAAACAATGTTGCCCCACAAAAGCGTGGTGTTGCAACACGTGTTGGTACAATGACACCAAAGAAGCCTAACTCAGCTTTGCGTAAGTACGCCCGTGTTCGTCTTTCAAACTTGTACGAAGTAACAGCCTACATCCCAGGTATCGGCCACAACTTGCAAGAACACTCAGTTGTTTTGATCCGTGGTGGTCGTGTTAAGGATTTGCCTGGTGTACGTTACCACATCATCCGTGGTGCATTGGATACAGCCGGTGTCGATGGACGTATGACATCACGTTCAAAGTACGGCACAAAGGCACCAAAGAAGTAAGAAGGAGACTGACAAATGCCACGTAAAGGTTATACTAAGCGTCAGGAAGTTTTGCCTGACCCAATTTACAACTCAAAGCTCGTTTCACGTTTGATCAACAAGTTGATGCTTGATGGTAAGCGTGGAACTGCTTCAACTATCTTGTACGATGCTTTTGATCGTATCAAGGAAGCAACTGGTAACGAACCATTGGAAGTTTTCGAACAAGCCATGGAAAACATCATGCCAGTTTTGGAAGTTAAGGCCCGCCGTGTTGGTGGTTCTAACTACCAAGTGCCAATCGAAGTTCGCCCAGACCGTCGTACGACATTGGGATTGCGTTGGTTGGTAAACTACTCACGTTTGCGTAACGAACACACAATGGATGAACGTTTGGCTAAGGAAATCATGGACGCCGCAAATGACACTGGTGCATCTGTTAAGAAGCGCGAAGACACACACAAGATGGCTGAAGCTAACCGTGCATTTGCGCACTATCGTTGGTAAAATGCGTGACGCAATTCAATTTGCGTCATAACTGCTTAACGTTGATTTATTGAGCCTTAGAATTTAATTGTTCACGGACACAATAAATAGTGTAAAATGACAGTAGATGGTAAAACGCTATTGGCTTTTACCGTCAAAAAGCGAACACAATTCTGTGTCGCTTTTTGTTGCATATAGAACAAAAAACCAGGAGATAACTCACAATGGCAAAACGTGAATACCCACTAGAACGTACACGTAACATTGGTATCATGGCCCACATCGATGCGGGTAAGACAACTACTACGGAACGTATCTTGTACTACACAGGTAAAATTCACAAGATTGGTGAAACACACGATGGTGCTTCACAAATGGATTTCATGGAACAAGAAAAGGAACGTGGAATCACAATCCAATCAGCCGCTACTACTGCGGTATGGCATGGATTCTTCGACCAATTCGCTAAGGCACCTTACCGTGTGAACATCATCGATACACCAGGTCACGTGGACTTCACAATCGAAGTTGAACGTGCTTTGCGTGTGCTTGATGGTGCCGTTGCCGTCCTTGATGGCGCTGCCGGTGTTGAACCACAAACAGAAACTGTTTGGCGTCAGGCCACAACATATGACGTGCCACGTATCGTCTTTGTTAACAAGATGGATAAGATGGGTGCTGACTTTGAAATGTCAGTTGACTCAATGCACGAACGTTTGCAAGTGAATGCTGAAGCCATCCAATGGCCAATCGGTGCCGAAGACGACTTCGAAGCTGTGATTGACTTGATCACACAAGAAGCTTATTACCCAGTTGATGACTTGGGTGAAAAGTGGGAACCACGTGAAATCCCTGCCGAATTGAAGGAACTAGCTGAAGAAAAGCGTAACACGTTGGTCGAAGCTGTTGCTGATGTTGATGATGATTTGATGGAAAAGTACCTTGAAGGTGAAGAAATTTCTGTTGATGAATTGAAGGCAGCTATCCGTCGTGCCACTTTGGCATTGCAATTCTACCCAGTGCTTGCAGGCTCAGCCTACAAGGATAAGGGTGTGCAAATGATGTTGGATGCGGTTGTCGATTACTTGCCAGGACCTTTGGATGTTAAGCCATATATCGCCAACGATCCAAAGACTGGTGAAGAAGTTGACTTGATCGCCGACGACAGCAAGCCATTTGCTGCCTTGGCATTTAAGATCATGACTGATCCTTTCGTTGGTCGTTTGACATTTATGCGTGTGTATACTGGTACTTTGCAATCAGGTTCATACGTGCAAAACACATCTTCTGACACACGTGAACGTGTTGGTCGTTTGCTACAAATGCACGCGACATCACGTACAGAAATCGAAGAAGTCTTCTCTGGTGATATCGCTGCTGCGATCGGTTTGAAGAATACAACAACTGGTGATTCTTTGACTGCTGTGGACCACCAATTGATTCTTGAATCAATGGAATTCCCAGAACCAGTGATCGAATTGGCGATCGAACCAAAGACTAAGGCTGACCAAGACAAGTTGTCAAATGCCATCCAAAAGTTGGCGGAAGAAGATCCATCATTCCGTGCCACAACAAACCCAGAAACTGGTGATACTTTGATCGCTGGTATGGGTGAATTGCAATTGGATATCATGGTTGATCGTATGCGTCGTGAATTCAACGTTGAAGCAACAGTTGGTGCACCACAAGTTGCTTACCGTGAAGCCTTCACACAAACAGTTGAAGCACGTGGATACTTCAAGCGTCAATCTGGTGGTAAGGGACAATATGGTGATGTTTACATTGAATTCTCACCAAACGAAGAAGGTGCTGGCTTCGAATTCGAAGACGCCATCGTCGGTGGTGTTGTGCCTCGTGAATATATTCCATCAGTTGAAGCTGGTTTGAAGGACGCTTTGAATGCTGGTCCTTTGGCTGGATTCCCATTGGTTGACTTGAAGGCTAAGTTGTATGACGGTTCATACCACGATGTCGATTCTTCTGAAGCAGCCTTTAAGATTGCGGCATCATTGGCTTTGAAGGAAGCTTCAAAGACTGCTGGTGCGGTTATTCTTGAACCAATCATGGCTGTTGACATTGTGGCACCTGAAGATAACCTTGGTGATGTGATGGGACACGTCTCAGCACGCCGTGGTATGATCGAAGGTCAAGAATCTCGTGGTCCTGTTTTGGCAGTTAAGGCTAAGGTGCCTTTGTCAGAAATGTTTGGTTATGCCACAACTTTGCGTTCAGCAACACAAGGTCGTGGAACATTCCAAATGGTCTTTGATCACTATGAAGCTGTGCCAAAGAACATCCAAGATGAAATCATCAAGAACAGCGGTAAAGAAGATTAATACGTTTAACTTAGTATCGTAGGTACTAAGTCAATCAGTAGATAATACTGACAGATGGTCCAGGTAAAACGGCGTCACCCAAGTGGGTGACGCCGTTTTGTGTCACTAAATTGAGGAGAGTGTATGATTAAACAACATAGTAAGTTTTTGATTCCGGGTATTATTGTCGTCGGTATGGTGTTACGGATTCCGTTCACATCAATTCCACCGATTATTGCAAACATTGCCCGTAGTCAACATGTCCCTGTCGGACAATTGGGCATTCTAACGACTATTCCGTTGATTGCCTTTGCAATCTTTTCATCGATCGCACCAAAAACAGCCCAAAAATTCGGGCTGGAACGCGCGTTTGCTGCCATGCTAATTGTCATACTGGTGGGCTCCTTAATTCGTGTGATCAATACCCCCATGCTGTATATTGGGACGTTACTCATCGGGATTGGCATTGCGCATATGAATGTGTTGTTGCCCAGTGTAATTCGGCTATATTTTCCAGGTCGTGTTGGGCCAATGACTTCAATCTTCACGTTTAGTATGATGTTGGCTACGGCTGTTGGCGCAGGATTATCTGCCCCGATCGCCGCGGCAACGCACTGGCATGTGTTTATTTATTTGCTAACGGGGGTGATTGGGATTGCGTTTTTGGTCTGGTTACCCAACGTACGGTTTGCTACCAAGCACCCACAGGTATTGACGCCGCCAACGGCAGAAGTAACGCGGCCAAAAAAATCACGGGTTTGGCGGAATCGATACGCTTGGCTATTGTTGTATTTTACGGGCCTCCAATCAGCGATGTTTTACATTTTAATGGCGTGGGGACCAACCATGGCGATTCAAAATGGCTTGTCGCCTGCGACAGCAGGGGCATTTGCTGGAATTAATTCATTGATAGGCTTGCCCTTTGCCTTAACGATTCCAACGATTGTTGCCCGATTATCGGATGTTTATCGCCAGTGGTTGGTTGGTTTAGCTTCGGTGATTGGGATTGCGGGTTATTTATTGTTGCTGGTGCCAAATAGCAATTTTTGGTATTGGTTGAGTGTGAACCTGCTCATTGGCGTAGGCACGGCCATCTTGTTTCCCTATTTAATGACAACCTTTAGTTTGAAAACGGCGACACCGATTCAGACGGCCGAGTTATCGGGTATGGCACAAAGCGGTGGCTATGTGATTGCAGCTTTGGGGCCGGTCCTGTTTGGTTATGGTTATAGTTGGTTTCATAGCTGGACACCACAAATTGTGGTGATGATTATCTTGTTTATCCTGATGACGCTGGCCATTATTCTCGTTGAAAAACAAAACAAAATCTTATCATAAAAAAGCACGCAGGTAATGAACTTGCGTGCTTTTCTTGATACAATAGTTTTATTGACTAAAAGTGAGGGTTGGGAATTGACTAACACATCAACACCAATTATTGAATTTAAGAACGTCGGGTTGTCTTATGATGACAATGAAGTTCTAAAGAACATTGACTTAGCACTTGAAGCGGGTAAATTTTACACGTTGCTAGGTCCTTCAGGATCAGGTAAGACAACCATTCTTAATCTGATTTCAGGCCAATTAACGCCCACGCGTGGCGATATTTTATTTGAGGGCGATGTCATTAATGATGTGCCCGTCGAAAAGCGGCATATGAACACCGTGTTCCAAGATTATGGGCTCTTTCCGAACATGAATGTTTTTGATAACGTTGCCTTTGGCCCAAGTATTAAGGGTATGAGCAAGGCAGACATTAAGAACAAAGTCACGGAAATGCTAGAGTTAGTGAAGTTGACGGCGTACGCAGATCGGGAGATTAATGAACTTTCTGGTGGTCAAAAGCAGCGGGTGGCCATTGCCCGGGCGTTAGCCAATGACCCCGAAGTCCTATTGCTCGACGAACCGCTATCGGCTTTGGATTATAAGTTGCGTAAAGAGATGCAATATGAATTGCGCGAAATTCAACAACGTTTAGGCATTACATTTGTCTTTGTCACGCATGATCAAGAAGAGGCGCTGGCCATGTCTGATTGGATTTACGTGATGAATGATGGGGTGGTGCAACAAAATGGGTCACCAGAAGATATTTATGATGAACCAATTAACCATTTCGTTGCCGACTTTATTGGTGAATCAAACATCTTAGATGGTGTGATGAAGGCTGATTATCTGGTCCACTTTACCGGCAAAGACTTTGAAAACGTTGATGCAGGTATGCGGCCAAATGAACAAGTTGAAGTTGTGTTACGTCCGGAAGACTTGGATTTGACAAGTGTTGAAAACGGGAAATTAGTTGTGACCATTGACGACCAATCATTCCGTGGTGATTACTATGAAATCACTGCCATTGACGATGATGGGAATGAGTGGCAAGTGCAAGCTACGAACAAGTCAACCATCGGCGAACGGGTCGGCTTGACTTTTGACCCAGAAGACATTCATATCATGCGTTTTAACGAATCTGAAGATGACTTTGACGCGCGTTTGGAAAGTTATGAGGACGATAGCGATGATGTCAAAGCGTAAGCAACAGCGCCAGCTATTTTACCTTGTGCCCTATGGTGCCTGGCTTTTGTTGTTTGTCATTGCACCGTTAGTGCTTTTATTGTTTCAATCATTAACGACGCAAGATGGGCACTTCACCTTAGCTAACTATGCGATTTATTTTGGGAGTGGGACCTACTTGTTGATGACGTTCAATTCGGTATGGTATGCCTTCTTGATTACGCTCATCACGCTGGTGATCAGCTACCCAATGGCGTATTTATTAAATCAATTAAAACGTAAACAGTTTTGGTTACTATTGATTATTTTACCCACTTGGATTAATTTGCTGCTGAAAACTTACGCCTTTATCGGGTTGTTGTCAAAATCAGGGACAGTGAATAACTTCTTAGGCCTTTGGGGGATTGTGCCCCAACAATTATTGTTCTCAAATTGGAGCTTTCTATTAGTAGCAGCCTATATTGAAATTCCGTTTATGATTTTGCCGATCTTTAACTCATTGGCTGAAATTGATCCGCGCTTGGCCCAGGCCAGCCGTGATCTCGGGGCTAATAAATGGCAGACATTGTGGCGTGTGACGATGCCGTTATCGATGTCGGGGGTTAAAGCAGGTATTCAGGCAGTCTTTATTCCCAGTCTATCCTTATTTATGATTACGCGCCTGATTGGCGGAAACCGTGTGATTACGCTGGGGACTGCAATTGAAGAACACTTCTTAGTGACACAAAACTGGCGCTTGGGGTCAACGATTGGTGTGATTTTGATTGTTGCCATGGTAATCACGATGATTTTGACACGTGATCGCGGCCGTCAATCTTCAAGGAAGCGGGGTTGAGCGTATGCTTGGAAAAATTAAATGGGCCAATATTTATCTTTGGTTCGTCTTTATCTTATTGTACTTGCCAATTTTCTTTTTGATTATTTACTCGTTTAACGCGGGGGATGTCATGCAAGGTTGGTCTGGCTTCTCGTGGAAGCATTATGGCGAGCTTTTCGCTGATACGCGCATTATCGAAATTGTGGTGAACACGTTCTTAATTGCCATTTTGTCATCATTATTGGCAAGTGTGATTGGCACCGCGGGGGCTTTATATATCTACAATCTGAAGCAGCCTTTGGCAAAAAACGTGCTGTTGTCATTAAATAACGTCTTGCTCGTTTCACCCGATGTCATTATTGGTGCGTCATTTTTGATTCTATTTACTGTCTTGGGCTTTTCGCTTGGGTTCACTTCGGTGCTGCTGTCGCACATCGCTTTTAGTATCCCGATTGTTGTCCTTATGGTCTTGCCGCGCTTACAAGAAATGAACCAATCACTAGTTGCGTCAGCCAAAGATCTGGGCGCAAACAATTGGCAAATGTTATCACGCGTTGTACTACCAGTCATCTCACCGGGTATCCTGGCCGGCTTCTTCATGGCCTTTACCTACTCTTTGGATGACTTTGCGGTGACGTTCTTTGTCACAGGTAATGGCTTCTCAACGTTGTCTGTTGAAGTTTACTCACGTGCACGTCAAGGTGTCAGTCTAGAAATTAATGCGCTGTCGGCGATGATGTTCATTGTCTCATTGCTGATGGTGATTGCCTATTACATCATCTCAACCCGCGCTGCAAAAAATAAAAAGCGTGGGGCACAGATGATGTTAGCGGCAACGGAGGGCTTGTAGTATGAAAAAGTTGCTTCTGGGGCTCGTGGCGATTTTGCTTGTAGTGGGGGCATTGTTTGGCACACAACAATACCTTGCAGCACAAACGGGTTCAGATACGTCATCGGATAAGGTCTTAAACCTCTATAACTGGGGTGACTATTTGGATCCTGACTTGATGACAAAATTCACCAAAGAGACCGGCTACAAAATTAGTTATGAAACGTTTGATTCTAATGAAGCGATGTACACCAAAATCAAACAGGGTGGGACATCGTATGATTTAACGGTGCCTTCTGATTATATGATCCAAAAGATGAAGCGTGAAAACTTATTGTTGCCGCTAGACCATAGTAAGTTAACGGGTTTAAAGAATTATGACCCACGTTTTATGAATCTATCGTTTGATCGTAATAATAAGTACTCACTGCCCTATTTCTGGGGTACGCTTGGTATTATCTATAATGACAAGTACGTCAATGGTAAAGATATCCAACACTGGGATGACCTTTGGTCACCCAAGTTTAAAAATCAAATTATGTTAGTAGATTCTGCGCGTGATGCATTAGCAGTGGCGTTAATCACCCAACATAAATCAGTCAATGATAAATCAACGGCCGATTTGGCCGCAGCGCAAGCAAAATTGGAAGCAATGATGCCAAACGTTAAGGCAGTTATCGCAGATGAAATTAAAATGTATATGGCGCAAAATGAAGCAGGGATTGCAGTGACTTACTCTGGTGAAGCGGCCGAAGCAATTGATAACAATCCGCATTTGCACTATGTTGTGCCGAGTGAAGGGTCGAACCTATGGTTTGACAACATTGTGATGCCAAAGACGGCCAAGCACAAAGCAGCTGCTTATGCTTTCTTGAATTTTATGAGTGAGCCTAAAAACGCAGCCCAAAATGCTGAATATATTGGTTATGCCACGCCAAACGCCAAAGCTAAAGCATTGTTGCCAAAGGCGGTACGTAATGATCGTCAGTTTTATCCGGATGATCAAACCATCAGTCGCTTACAAGTTTATGATGATTTGGGGCAAGTTTGGACTGAAAAATATAACGATGCCTTTTTGGAATTTAAAATGTCGCATCATTAAAAAACCGATAATAATTTGTCGGTTTTTTTCTTTTGCGGTTTAAAAAATCAAACCAGAAAAATATGAAAAAAACCTTGCACATGTAGGTTTTATCTGGTATATTATTTAAGTACGCTTTTGGAACAGTAGTCACATAAACCTACCGAAAGCCTGGTGTATCAATGTTTAGCGATGATGATTAAGGTTGCGACACGCGCGGCCGCGTTGCCATGGGCGCGCAAAACACAAGCAGTGTTGTCGGTTTTTAATCGAAGTTAGCTGATTTACAAAATCAACGAGGAGGCACGAAATAATGGCACAAAAGAAGATCCGTATCCGTTTGAAGGCATACGAACACCGCATCTTGGACCAATCAGCAGAAAAGATTGTTGAAACGGCCAAGCGTACGGGCGCAGAAATCGCCGGTCCTATCCCTTTGCCAACTGAACGTACATTGTACACAATCCTACGTTCACCACACAAGCACAAGGATAGCCGCGAACAATTCGAAATGCGCACGCACAAGCGTTTGATCGACATTGTGAACCCTACTGACAAGACAGTTGACGCATTGCGTAAGCTTGAATTGCCATCAGGTGTTGCAATCGAAATCAAGTTGTAATTCTAACGAGTACAACTTCGCACCCGTCAGGGTAAAAATAAGTCAAGAAAATATTTAAGGAGATTAGTCATGACTAAAGGTATCTTAGGCCGCAAAGTCGGTATGACTCAGGTTTTCACTGAAACTGGTGAATTGATCGCCGTGACTGTTGTTGAAGCTACACCAAACGTCGTTTTGCAAGTTAAAAATGCAGAAACAGACGGTTATAGTGCACTTCAACTTGGTTACCAAGACAAGCGCGCAGTTTTGTCAAACAAACCTGAACAAGGTCACGCTTCAAAAGCAAACACGACCCCTAAGCGCTACATTCGTGAAATCCGCAACGCGGAAGGCGAATTTAACGCAGGGGATGAAATCAAGGTTGATACATTCGCAGCTGGTGAATACGTCGACGTTACTGGAATCACGAAGGGACATGGCTTCCAAGGTAACATCAAGAAGGATGGCCAATCACGTGGACCAATGGCTCACGGATCTCGTTACCACCGTCGCCCAGGTTCAATGGGTGCTGTTATCAACCGTGTCTTCAAGGGTAAGCTTTTGCCTGGACGCATGGGTAACAACAAGCGCACAATGCAAAACGTTGCCATCGTCCACGTTGACGTTGAAAACAACTTGTTGTTGTTGAAAGGTAACGTGCCTGGTGCAAACAAGTCACTTTTGACAATCAAGTCAACCGTTAAGGTTAACGCAAAGCATCCTGAAGTTAAGATGGCTGGTGTTTCAGCACCTGCTGCCGCAGCTGAAGAAGCTTAATATAAAATATATAGAAAGGAGAACAATCAATCATGACTAAAGTTGCTGTATTAAAGCAAGATGGTAGTCAAGCTGCTGAACTCGAATTGAACGATGCAGTTTTCGCCATCGAACCTAACAACGCCGTTATCACAGATGCAGTTTTGATGCAACGCGCATCAATGCGTCAAGGTACGCATGCTGTCAAGAACCGTTCAGCGGTTTCTGGTGGTGGACGTAAGCCTTGGAAGCAAAAGGGTACTGGTCGTGCACGTGCCGGTTCAATCCGCGAACCACAATTCCGTGGCGGTGGTATTGTCTTCGGACCAACACCTCGCTCATATGCCTACCGTATCAACCGTAAGTCTTACCAATTGGCTTTGAAGTCAGTTTTGTCACAAAAGGTTGCAGACGGTAAGTTAGTTGTTGTTGATGCTTTGTCATTTGAAGCACCAAAGACACAAGACTTCAAGAAGGTTTTGGCTAACTTGTCAGTTGACACAAAAACATTAGTAGTTGTTGATGAAGACAACGAAAACGCAATCTTGTCAGCACGTAACTTGACTAACGTTCAAGTTATGACAACAAAGGGTATTAACGTACTTGACGTTGTTAATGCAGATAAGCTGGTGATTGTTCAATCATCAATCGAAGAAATCCAAGGAGGTCTTGCCTAATGGATGCACGCGATATTATCCGTCGCCCGATCATCACAGAAGCTTCAATGGCGCAAACTGAACGTAAGCGTTATGTCTTCGAAGTTGATGTTCGTGCCACAAAGCCTGAAATCAAGAAGGCAATTGAAGAGATCTTCGACGTTCAAGTATCTGGCTTGAACACAGCTAACGTTCGCGGTAAGAAAAAGCGCCAAGGTCGTTACGTTGGTTACACACGTAAGTTGAAGAAGGCAACGATCACGTTGTCAAAAGACTCAAAAGACATTCAAATCTTTAACGAAGGTTAATTCTAAATAGGAGGAAAAGACATTGGCTATCAAGAAGTATAAGCCAACCTCTAACGGACGTCGTAACATGACGACTTCAGATTTCGCTGAAATCACGAAGTCAACGCCCGAAAAGAGCTTGTTGGCAAAGAAGTCAAAGACTGGTGCACGTAACAACTCTGGTCGTATGACAGTGCGCCACCACGCCGGTGGACACAAGCAAGCCTACCGTTTGGTAGACTTCAAGCGTATCAAGGATAACAAGACAGCTACTGTAAAGGCTATCGAATACGATCCAAACCGTACAGCAAACATCGCTTTGCTTGTCTATGAAGATGGTATTAAGTCATATATCTTGGCGCCAAAGGGATTGAAGGTTGGCGATAAAGTACAATCTGGTCCTGATGCCGACATTAAGCCCGGCAATGCCTTGCCATTGAGCAACATTCCTGAAGGTACTTTGATTCACAACATCGAATTGAAGCCTGGTAAGGGTGGTCAATTGGCACGTTCAGCTGGAACTTCAGCACAAATCTTGGGTAAGGATGGCAAGTATGTCATCGTACGTTTGACTTCAGGCGAAGTTCGCTTGATTTTGGCAACTAACCGCGCAACAATCGGTGAAGTTGGTAACGCTGAACACTCATTGATTAACTGGGGTAAGGCTGGTCGTAACCGTTGGCGTGGAAAGCGTCCACACGTTCGTGGATCAGTTATGAACCCTAACGATCACCCACACGGTGGTGGTGAAGGTAAAGCACCTGTTGGTCGTCCAAGTCCTATGTCACCATGGGGTAAGAAGACTGCTGGTAAGAAGACTCGCGATAAGAAGAAGGCTTCAACGAAGTTCATCGTTCGCGGTCGCAAGAGTAAGTAAGGGAAAGGAGACAACTAATGGCTCGTAGTTTAAAAAAGGGACCATTTGCGGACCCACACTTGCTTAAGAAGATTGAAGCGCAAGCGGATTCTGAAAAGAAGTCAGTGATCAAGACTTGGTCACGTCGTTCAACAATCTTCCCAAGCTTCATCGGCTTTACAATTGCCGTTTATGATGGTCGCAAGCACGTTCCGGTTTTTGTACAAGAAGACATGGTTGGTCACAAGTTGGGCGAATTCGTACCAACGCGTACATTCAAAGGCCACAAGGCTGATGATAAGAAGACTGGTAAAAAATAAAGGAGGAAATTGAAAAATGGCTGAACAAATTACTTCAGCTCGCGCGACAGCCAAGATTGTGCGCGTTGCCCCACGTAAGGCACGCCTAGTTCTTGACACAATTCGTCGTAAGAGTGTTAACGAAGCATATGCAATTTTGAAGTTCCTACCTAACACTTCTACTGAAGATATTTACAAGGTTTTGAACTCAGCAGTTGCTAATGCTGAAAACAACTTCTCATTAGACCGAGAAGATCTTATCGTGAAGGAAGCCTTTGCTAACGAAGGACCTACGCTTAAGCGTTTCCGTCCCCGTGCCAAGGGTTCTGCTTCACCAATCAACAAGCGTACAAGCCACATCACAATTGTGGTTGCTGAGAAGGAGGCAAAGTAATGGGTCAAAAGATTAACCCTACTGGATTCCGTGTCGGCGTTATTCGCGACTGGGATGCAAAGTGGTTTGCTGACAAGGCTGATTATGCTAACCAACTTCACGAAGACTTGCGTATTCGTAAGTACATCGAAAAGAACTTAGCGGACGCCGCAGTTGATCGCATCGAAATCGAACGTAGCACAAAGTCACGTGTTGACGTTTCTATCCACACTGCTAAGCCAGGAATGGTTATTGGTAAGGGTGGTTCTGAAGTTGAAAAGCTTCGTACACAATTAGCTAAGTTGACTGATGCTGATGAAAAGGGACGCTCAAAGCGTGTCTTCATCAACATTGTTGAAATCAAGAAGCCTGACTTGTCAGCGCACTTGGTTGGACAACAAATCGCTGGTGATTTGGAACGCCGTGTGGCCTTCCGTCGCGCGATGCGTGGTGCCATCCAACGCGCAACACGTTCAGGTGCGAAGGGTATCAAGGTCATGGTTTCAGGTCGTTTGAACGGTGCAGATATTGCCCGTATCGAACAATACACTGAAGGTACTGTGCCTTTGCATACTTTGCGCGCAGATATCGATTACTCATGGGACGAAGCAATGACTGCTTACGGTAACTTGGGTATCAAGACTTGGATTTACCGTGGTGATGTTTTGCCACAAAAGAAGAACAGTAAGTAAGGAGGGAAGCGAACATGTTAGTACCAAAGCGTGTTAAATTCCGTCGTGTACACCGTGGCCACATGCGTGGTGAAGCAAAAGGTGGAAAGACGGTAACGTTCGGTGAATTCGGCTTGCAAGCAACAACATCAAGCTGGATTACAAACCGTCAAATTGAAGCTGCCCGTATTGCAATGACACGTTATATGAAGCGTGGTGGTAAGGTTTGGATCAAAATCTTCCCTCACAAGTCATATACATCTAAAGGTGTCGGTGTTCGAATGGGTAACGGTAAGGGTTCACCAGAAGGTTGGGTAGAACCAGTTAAGCGTGGTAAGGTAATGTTTGAAGTCGCAGGTGTGCCTGAAGCAACTGCACGTGAAGCATTGCGTTTGGCACAACACAAGTTGCCTGTACGTACAAAGATTATTGCTCGGGAGGCTGAATAATGGCTAAAGCAAGTGAATTGAAAGAATTGTCACTTGCGGATTTGCAAAAGCGCGAGGCCGAATTCAAGGAAGAATTATTCAACCTACGTTTCCAATTGGCTACTGGCCAACTTGAAAACACGGCGCGTATTGCACAAGTTCGTAAGGACATTGCACGAGTTAAGACAGTTATCCGTGCACAAGAATTGGCAAACGCCAACAAATAAGACGAAAGGAAGAAGCTGAAAAATGAGTGAAGAACGTAATGCTCGTAAGGTTTACCAAGGCCGCGTTGTTTCAGATAAGATGGACAAGACAATCACTGTCGCTGTTGATACTTATGTGAACCATGCCGTTTATGGTAAGCGTGTTAAGTACACAAAGAAGTTTAAAGCCCATGATGAAAACAATAGCGCTAAGATGAACGATATTGTCCAAATCATGGAAACACGTCCTTTGTCTGCAACTAAGCACTTCCGTTTGGTTAAGATCGTTGAAGAGGCAGTTGTACTCTAATTTGATCAACATCAAATCGTCGTAATTAATTGCTAACTAAGGAGGAAGAACCATGATTCAACAAGAGAGTCGTTTAAAAGTGGCTGACAACTCTGGCGCACGTGAAATCTTGACGATTAAAGTGCTCGGTGGTTCAGGCCGTAAGTTTGCTGGTGTTGGTGACGTAATCGTTGCCACAGTTAAGCAAGCAATCCCTGGTGGTAACGTAAAGAAGGGTGACGTCGTTAAGGCTGTTATCGTTCGTACTGTTTCTGACGTTCGTCGTGCAGACGGTTCATACATCAACTTTGATGAAAACGCCGCTGTTATCGTAAAGGACGACAAGTCACCAGTTGGTACGCGTATTTTTGGCCCTGTTGCACGTGAATTGCGTGATGCAGACTTTATGCGTATCGTTTCATTGGCACCAGAAGTGCTCTAATACTGACAAGGAGGAGCCAAATCATGTTTGTAAAAACAGGTGATAAGGTTCGCGTCATTGCCGGCAAAGACAAGGGAAAAGAAGGCACAATCACTAAGACTGTTGCTGGAAAAGATCGCGTTGTTGTCGAAGGCGTGAACATCGTTAAGAAGCATCAAAAGCCTTCTAACGAATACCCACAAGGTGGTGTGATCGATATCGAAGCACCTATCCATGTATCAAACGTGCAATTGCTTGACCCTTCAACTAACGAACCAACTAAGGTTGCGTTCAAGATTGAAGATGGCAAGAAAGTTCGCGTATCTAAAAAGTCTGGTAACGTACTAGGCTAAAACTGAAAGGTGAAATCATTTTCATGGCTAACGCATTAAAAGAAAAATATGTTAATGAAGTTCAACCTGCTTTGATCGAAAAGTTTAACTTCAAGTCATCAATGCAAGCCCCAAAGATCGAAAAAATCGTTCTTAACATGGGTGTTGGTGATGCGGTGTCAAACTCAAAGAACTTGGATGAAGCGGTTGAAGAATTGAAGTTGATTGCTGGTCAACAACCAGTTATCACAAAGGCAAAGAAGTCAATCGCTGGTTTCCGTTTGCGTGAAGGTATGTCAATCGGAACTAAGGTTACATTGCGTGGCGAACGTATGTATGAATTCTTAGACAAGTTGATCAACATTTCATTGCCTCGTGTCCGCGATTTCCGTGGTGTATCATCAAAGGCCTTCGATGGTCGTGGTAACTACACTTTGGGTATTCGTGAACAATTGATCTTCCCTGAAATCGATTTTGACCAAGTTAACCGCGTTCGCGGTTTGGACATTGTTGTGGTTACAACAGCTCAAAACGATGAAGAAGGTCGCGAATTGTTGACACTTTTGGGTATGCCATTTGCAAAGTAATTTTGTAAATTAAAAACGTTTGTTACTCTTATAAATAAAAGAGTGACACGTTTTTAACTGTTATTGACAGAAATAGTCTATAATAGTTAAGAGCGTGTCATTTCATTATGTCCGTTCAAAAATAAAAGGAGGATATCGATAGATGTCTATGACTGATCCAATTGCTGATTTGTTAACACGTATCCGTAACGCCAACATGGCGCGCCGTGACGTTGTTGAAATCCCAGCATCAAAAATTAAAAAGAGCATCGCTGAAATCTTGAAATCAGAAGGTTTCATCCGCGACGTAGAATACATCGAAGACAACAAGCAAGGTGTTATTCGTGTATTTCTTAAGTACGGCGAAGACCGTAACCGCGTGATTACAGGAATTAAGCGTATCTCAAAGCCAGGTTTGCGTAAGTATGCCAAGGCTGATTCATTGCCAAAGGTTTTGAACGGCTTGGGTGTTGCGATTCTTTCAACTTCTGTTGGTGTGATCACTGACAAAGAAGCGCGCGCAAAGCAAATCGGTGGCGAAGTTCTCGCTTACGTTTGGTAATATATCTAAGAAAGGAGACTTACCATGAGCCGTATTGGAAATAAAGTAATTACATTGCCTGCAGATGTTGAAGTATCTCAAGAAGGTACAGTTGTTACTGTTAAGGGACCTAAGGGAACATTGTCACGTGAAATTGCTTCACAAATTTCAATGTCCGTTGAAGGTACTGAAGTAACATTCACACGTGAAAGCGATGACAACAAGACAAAAGCTTTGCACGGTACAACACGTGCCAACGTTGCAAACATGGTCGAAGGTGTTTCTGCTGGATTCACTAAGACTTTGAAGCTTGTCGGTGTTGGTTACCGTGCCGCAAAGTCAGGATCAAAGTTGACTTTGTCTGTTGGTTATTCACACCCAGTTGACTTTGAAGACCGCGAAGACTTGACAGTTGAAGTACCAGATGCTTTGACAATCAAGATTTCAGGTATCTCAAAGCAAAAGGTCGGCGATCTTGCTGCCGAAATTCGTGCCGTACGTGCCCCAGAACCTTATAAGGGTAAGGGTATTCGTTACGAAGGCGAAATCGTTCGTCGTAAGGAAGGTAAGACTGGTAAGTAATTTAATCATTAGATTAACGCACTTACTCGTATTATTTTCTAACAAAATCAGATTAAATTTAACATGGCAATTGCCATTAAGAAAAGGAAAGCACAGCTATGATTTCAAAACCAGATAAAAACAAGCTCCGCGTAAAGCGTCACAAGCGCGTTCGTGGAAAGATTTCTGGTACTGCTGCTCGCCCACGTTTGAACGTATTCCGTTCTAATGCAAACATCTACGCGCAATTAATTGATGACGTAGCGGGTGTAACGCTAGCAAGTGCCTCAAGCCATGATGCAGAAGTATCAGGCACAAAAACAGAACAAGCTACTAAAGTTGGTGAATTGATCGCTACACGTGGTAAGGCCGCAGGATTGGAAGATGTTATCTTTGATCGTGGTGGTTACTTGTACCACGGCCGTGTTCAAGCATTGGCAGAATCAGCCCGTGAAAACGGCTTGAAGTTCTAAGGAAAGGAGGAATATAAAAAATGGTTGAATTCGTTAACCCTAAGTCACTTGGTGAATTAGAAGAAAACGTTGTTGCTATTAACCGTGTCACAAAAGTTGTCAAGGGTGGTCGTCGTTTGCGTTTCGCAGCGTTGGTTGTCGTTGGTGATAAGCAAGGCCACGTTGGTTTTGGTACTGGTAAGGCACAAGAAGTTCCTGAAGCTATCCGTAAAGCTATCGAAGATGCTAAGCGTAAGTTGATCACTGTACCAACAGTAGGAACAACTATTCCTCACGACGTCCTTGGCGTATGGGGCGGTGGTAAGATCTTGATCAAGCCAGCCGAAGAAGGTTCAGGTGTTGCCGCTGGTGGTGCTGCACGTTCTGTTATGGAATTAGCAGGTATCGCCGATGTGACTGCGAAGTCACTTGGTTCATCAACACCAGTTAACGTTGTTCGTGCAACTTTCGATGCTTTGACAAGCTTGAAGGATGCTGAACAAGTAGCAGCTTTGCGTGGTGTTTCATTGGAACACTTGGCTGAATAAGGAGCGATAAAATGGCTGATTTGAAAATCACTTTGATTAAGAGTGCGGCTCATCGCTTACCAAAGCAACGCGCGATCGTTAAGTCACTTGGACTTGGTCGTGTATCTAGCTCAGTGGTGAAGCCTAACAACGAAGCTACTCGTGGCGCAATTTTCCATATTGCACACTTGGTTAGCGTTGAAGAAGTAAAGTAATAACGATAAAAATAGGAGGTACCGAAAGATGAACTTGAACGAATTACAACCTGCTGAAGGTTCACGCAAGTTGCGTAACCGTGTAGGTCGCGGTACGTCATCAGGAAACGGTAAGACATCTGGACGTGGTCAAAAGGGTCAAAAGGCTCGTGGCAAAGTGCGTTTGGGATTCGAAGGTGGTCAAATGCCTTTGTACCGTCGTATTCCAAAGCGTGGATTTACTAACATTTCACGTAAGGAATTTGCTGTGGTTAACTTGGAAAAGTTGAACGCATTTGCAGATGGCACAGAAATCACGCCAGCACTTTTGATTGAAAACGGTATTGTTAAAAATCAAAAGTCAGGTATCAAAGTCTTGGCTGTCGGTCAACTTGACAAGAAGTTGACTGTTAAGGCACATAAGTTCTCAGGCGCTGCTAAGGCGGCGATTGAACAAGCCGGTGGAACGACTGAGGTAATTTAATGCTACGCACGTTATTTAATGCAGTACGTGAAAAGGATATTCGCAAGAAGCTTGGGTGGACTTTTCTGATTTTGTTCGTTTACAGAATCGGAACGCACATCACTGTGCCAGGTGTTAACCCAGCTGCGATGGCGAATATGGCCAATTCAGGATTAATGAACATTCTGAACATTTTTTCTGGTGGCGGTTTGATGAACTACTCGTTGTTTGCAATGGGTGTTTCACCATACGTGACGGCACAAATTGTTGTGCAACTTTTGCAATTAGATATCGTGCCTCGCTTTGTTGAATGGAGTAAGCAGGGTGAAGTTGGTCGGCGAAAGTTGAACAACGCCACACGTTGGTTAACACTCGTACTTGCTTTTGTTCAATCTGTGGGTATTACAGCTGGATTTAATTCCTTGTCTGCCTACGGACTTGTCAGCCAAACAAATAATGTGATGTCATTTCTAGTCATTGGCTCAGTGATGACAATCGGAACATTTTTTGCGATGTGGCTGGGTGAAATGATTACTGAAAAAGGATTAGGAAACGGTGTTTCTATGATCATTTTTGCAGGAATTATTGCACAAGCACCACAAGGTTTGTATGAAATTTTCAAAGAAAATATTTTACAAGCCAGCTCAAGTGATTTAGCAAACGGAATTGTCTTTATGGTCGTGTTGCTCATCGCCATGGTTTTGGTGATTGGGATTACAACATGGTTCTATGAAGCCACCCGCCGTTTGCAAATGCAGTACACACGTTCTGCAACATCATATGGTAGTGAAGCTTATTTGCCATTAAAGGTTAACGTCTCTGGTGTTATCCCGGTAATCTTTGCCTCATCATTTATTAGTACACCACAAACGATTATGTTGGCATTTCAAGATAAGTATGCGTCTGCACACTGGTATCAGGTGATGCAACAAATATTTAGTATGACAACACTACCTGGTGCGATTCTCTACACTGTCTTAATTATCATCTTCACTTACTTCTATGCCTTTGTTCAAGTTAACCCTGAAAAGTTATCAGAGAATTTGCAAAAGCAAGGGGCCTACATCGTTGGTGTGCGTCCTGGTGATGAGACCAAGTCATTCGTGTCACAACTCCTATTGAACTTGAGCTTTGTTGGTTCAATTTTCTTGGGATTTGTGGCCTTGGTGCCGCTCATTGCTTCAGATGTTTGGAGTTTGAATGAAAAAATTGGTCTAGGTGGCACAAGTTTGCTTATTGCAATCGGTGTCGCATTAGACTTGATTCGTCAAATTGATGGGTTGATGCAGAAGAGAAATTATATTGGGTTTATCACAAAAGATCAGTTAGCAAATCGGGAGGCAACTAATGGCTAAGAATTTGATTTTGTTGGGTTTGCCAGGTGCTGGTAAAGGCACACAAGCAGACTTTATTGTTAAGGACTATCCAACGGTCCACATCTCTACTGGAGATATTTTCCGTGCCAATTTGGCCAATGATACAGTATTGGGTAAGCAAGCACGCGAATACATGGACGCTGGTAATTTAGTTCCTGACGAAATCACAAATGCGATGGTTGCTGATCGTTTGAGTCAAGCAGATGTACAAGCTGATGGATTTATGTTAGATGGTTACCCACGTAATGAAGCGCAAGCAGCATTCTTGGATAAGTATTTAGCAGAAAATGGGACAGCAGTCTCTGCGACACTTTACTTTGAAGTTTCTGATTCATTGCTACGCGAACGTCTTTTGGGACGTGGCCGCGCAGACGATACACCTGAAGTTATTGATAACCGTTTGGCTGTCAATAAAGCAGCGAACTTGCCATTGGTAGATTACTACCAAAAGGCCGGTGTCTTGCACACAATCGATGGCGGACGTGAACTTGCCGAGGTGTATCATGATGTGAAAGCGGTTTTGGATAACTTGTAATTGAAGTTTCTGAAATCACATTGAGAAGTACTGGTAAATCTGGTATAATTTGATAGGTTAAGCACTTATCAACAATGTTGAACATGATTTGCACAGGAGGTTAAGTGCATGGCCAACGATGTCATCGAAATTGAAGGTAAAGTGAAAGAAACTTTGCCAAATGCGATGTTCCAAGTAGAACTCGAAAATGGTGCGGTCATCTTAGCGCACGTTTCAGGTAAAATTCGTAAGAACTTTATCCGAATCTTGCCAGGTGATCGGGTCACAGTCGAAATGTCACCATACGACTTAACGAAGGGTCGTATTACTTATCGTTTCCGTTAAGAAGTGATTTGGAATAATCAGTTAACCGAATAGGAGGAATAGATTATGAAAGTACGCCCATCAGTTAAAAAGATGTGTGATGCTTGCCGCGTTATCAAGCGTAATGGTCGCACAATGATCATCTGCTCAGCTAACCCTAAGCACAAGCAACGCGCTGGAAAGTAATTTCCAGAACAAAGCAACTTAAAATAGATTGTAAATAGACATAATTGTCATTTTCAAAATACTAACAGGAGGTAAATTGTTATGGCTCGTATTGCAGGTATTGATTTGCCACGTGACAAGCGTATTGTCATTGGCTTAACATACATCTACGGAATCGGTAATACTACTGCACAAAAGATTTTGGTTGAAGCAGGCGTTTCAGAAGACGTCCGTGTTCGCGATCTCTCAGCAGATCAAGAAGACGCCATCCGTGCAACAGTTGACAAGTTGAACTTGCAACTTGAAGGTGATTTGCGTCGTAAGGTATCACTTGATATCAAAGCGTTGCAAGAAATCGCTTCATACCGTGGCATTCGTCACCGTAAGGGCTTGCCCGTTCGTGGACAAAACACGAAGAACAACGCTCGTACACGTAAAGGCCCAGCTAAGGCAATTGCTGGTAAGAAGAAGTAATCTTTGATTATTTTTTCTGTTGTATCCTAATCGATACGGCACATGATTATCGTAACCATAGTTACGTAATGTTGGTTAAGCAATTAACCCGAGAAATTATACAAAAAGTATTGAAAAGGAGGCAAACATTATGGCAGGTCGTACAACGCGTAAGCGTCGTGTGAAAAAGAATATTGAAACCGGTGTGGCTCACATCCATTCAACATTCAACAACACTATCGTCATGATTACAGATGTTCAAGGTAACGCAGTTGCTTGGTCATCAGCCGGTGCACTTGGCTTCAAGGGAAGTCGTAAGTCAACACCATTCGCTGCTCAAATGGCAGCAGAAGCAGCAGCAAAGAGTGCCATGGAAATGAACATGCGCACAGTTGCAGTTACTGTTAAGGGACCAGGTTCTGGTCGTGAATCAGCAATTCGCGCTTTGGCTGCAGCTGGCCTGGAAGTAACATCAATCAAAGATGTTACACCAGTTCCCCACAACGGATCACGCCCACCAAAGCGTCGTCGTGTTTAATTGATTTTCATTGCTCTTGCTGTGAAAGAAGGGGTAAGAATTACAGATGATTGAATTTGAAAAGCCAAATATTCATAACATCGAAGAGGATGCCCGCTATGGCAAATTTGTTGTAGAGCCTCTTGAACGCGGATATGGTACAACGCTTGGTAACTCTTTGCGTCGTATCTTATTGTCATCGCTTCCGGGCGCAGCCGTTAACACGGTCCAAATTGACGGTGTTGTTCACGAGTTTTCAACCGTGGATGGTGTCGTTGAAGATGTCACACAAATCATCTTGAACCTTAAGAAGGTTGTGTTGGCGATTGATTCGGATGATGAACGAAGCCTTGAAATTGATGTTCAGGGTCCAGCGGATGTGACTGCTGCTGATTTGCAAGCAGGCGCTGATGTTGAAGTTCTTAACCCAGATTTGCATATCGCTACTGTGGCAGCAGGTAAGTCATTGCATATGACAGTCACGGCAGTTAAAGGTCGTGGTTACTCATCAGCTGACGAGAATAAGCAATTGCGTGAAGAAATGCCGATCGGTGTTTTGGCAGTTGATTCAATTTATACACCTATCGAACGTGTGAACTACCATGTAGAAAACACACGTGTCGGTGCACGTGATGATTATGATAAGCTCACTTTTGATATTTGGACTAATGGTTCAATCAAGCCAAGTGATGCTTTGAGCCTTGGTTCAAAAATCTTGGCGGAACACTTGAACTTGTTTATGGATATTTCTCCAGTGGCAGCTGAAGCCAATGTTATGGTGGAAGCGGAACCTGTTGCGGTTAGCGCATCAGATTCTGCGCCAATTGAAGACTTGGACTTATCAGTTCGTTCTTATAATTGTCTCAAACGGGCCGGTATCAACACCATTGTGGAGTTGACAGATCGCACTGAAGCCGACATGATGAAGGTGCGTAATCTCGGTCGGAAATCACTTGACGAAATCCAAGAAAAGCTTACTGAAATGGGCTTAGGATTCCGCAAGGAAGATTAACACATGTCTTTAAACTACTAAAAAGGAGGATTCACCAATGCCATATCGTAAATTGGGTCGTACATCTTCACAACGTAAAGCTATGTTGCGTGATTTGACTACTGATCTTTTGATCAACGGTCGTATCACAACAACTGAAGCACGCGCTAAAGAAGTTCGTAAGACAACTGATAAGATGATTACATTAGGTAAGCGTGGTGACTTGGCGGCTCGCCGTCAAGCTGCTGCCTTTGTCCGCAACGAAGTTGCTGACGTGATCGAAGACGGCGACAACGTGAAAGTACAATCAGCTTTGCAAAAGTTGTTTGATGACGTTGCACCTCGCTTTGCTGAACGTAATGGTGGTTACACACGAATTCTCAAGACTGTCCAACGTCGTGGCGATGCCGCACAATTGGTCATCTTGGAACTTGTTGATTAATTACAGTACATCTAAAAATAACCCTTGGAATTAAGTTTCCAAGGGTTATTTTTTAATGGTTTCGATTGAGTAATAGGTGACTTAATTGCTCAAGCTGTGTCTGAATGGTTGGTTCTGGCAGACGTGCAATTAAGGCTTGTAACTTATCCGTGTAATCCGTTAATAATGCGTTGAGTTTTGTCATCGCATGACTTTGCGTGATGAGTTCGTGTAAACGAATCATGTCGGCATCACGAATTGCATCACGCTGCATCAACAAAGCGCGTACTTCCGTGTTAACCGTTGGATCAGTGAGGGCAAATAGGACGGGTGCTGTGTAGATACCGTTGCGGATATCTTGACCAATTGGCTTGCCAAGCGAGAGCTGCTGTGTGATTGATTCAAAGTCTAAGTAATCATCCAGGAGTTGGAAGGTCATACCCAGATTTTCGCCCAATTCGCTGACGATGTCATGTAAGTCATCAGCAATGGCGTTGCCGCTAATTAATCCGTAGGTGACGCTTAATTTGAATAAGGCAGCGGTCTTGCCCTTAATTTGCGACAAGTAAGAGTCAAAGGTGGCCGTAATGTCGTAGCGGTGATGCTTTTGCACCAACTCACCAAATAAGATGTCTTGCAATGCCGTTAAAGCCAAACGATTGGCTTGGGGCAGGTTGGCTTGTTCAAGTAAAGAAAACATACCAGTCAATAGGTAATCGCCCGCATAAACGGCGGTATCCTTGCCAAATTGGCTCTGGATACTTTCGTGACCACGACGCAGTTTTGATTCATCAATAATATCATCATGAATTAAAGTCGCTAGATGTAAGAGTTCGACGCTGGCGCCTAATTGCACGGCTTGGGCATTGTATGGGGCGGTGGTTAGTTTTGAAAAAATCAAAGTCAGTGCTGGACGAACTAACTTGCCGGCGTTTAGTTGTGAACGGATGGCTGTGTCGATATCTTCAAAGCCAATATGCCAGCTGGTCGCCATATCATTCAAAACAGCGACTAATGGTTCAGATAATTCGGGGAATTGTTCCCACATTTTCGGAAGTGTCGGGGTTGCCATGTTAAATTTCTCTATTTCTCTCGGGCCAACTGAATGTCAGTTAGCTGATTTTTATGTACAAAGTGCGAGAATGTTCATTCCCGCACTTTTTAATTATAACTTATTTGTCTAATTCATCGTAGAGTGACTTTGCCTTACCGTACCAAAGACCACCAAAGATCTTTTGTAGCAATGGCACAACGTAGAAGTCAATACCAAAGCCACGACCGGCACCGTTCATGACAGCGATACTTGAGAAGATCAGGAACCAGTGCGTCAAGTCAAAGCCATTGGCTGCCCAAGCAGTAATCGTCAAGATGATTGAAACCAAGGCTAATGGCCAAGTCATCAAACCAATCAATAGACCAGCACCTGCCACGATTTCAATAAAACTAGCCAAGCCATGTTGCCAGAAAAGATCGTTGAGTTGACCGACGTGACCCAAAGCAGCTAAGATCCAGAATAGACCTAGGAAGATACGAAGTGGCGTTGACCAAAGGACGTTACCAAGGCGAGAAACAGCGCCCTTAAATGGGTTACGACCATTTTCTGTGCGGAAGAATTCATCCAACATGTAATGGAAGATAGAATACATTGAACGAATCTGTGAGTAGAAGAACAAGTTGATGCCATGCTTAGCCAGGCTAGCAAAGAAGCCAGAAAAGTTCATGCCCATCAAGCTGGCAACTGTGTAGTGTGAACCAATAGATACGGCGAAACCATGGTAGCTCACTACTTCAGCAAATTTCTTTGGCTTTGCAAAGCCAAGGTCTGCCAAGATGTTGTTTGATGCGGCACGGGCAGCACTTTCAGCACCTTCAACTGTTTGTGGGACAGGACCAGTCTTTTCGTCAACGTAAGACAACGTATCACCAGCCACGTAAATGTCTTGTGCAGGTGTGTCGTCTTCAAGCGTTGCGTGCATGTAATCATCTGCTTCAATACGACCACCACGGCCATACTTGAAGCCCCAGTCAGAGATGAATGACTTGGCCTTCACACCGGCCGTCCAGATGAGGGACTTAGTTGGCAAAGTTGAGCCATCCTTGAAGATGACACCATTTTCGTCAACGCCGGTTACCATGGCACCAAGACGAAGATCCACGCCATTTTCCGTCATGTACTTCAAAGCCTTGTCAGCCAAGCGACGGTCTTGAAGCATGTTCAAAATAGTTGGGGCAGCTTCGAGCAAAACCAGCTTAATTTCAGCTTCATCCAACTTGTATGTGTCGGCTAAGACCTTACGTTGTTCGATGAATTCACCCATCAATTCAGCACCGGTAAATCCTGAACCAACAACGGCGATTGTGAGCAATTGTTCACGCTTGGCTGGGTCAAGTTCTGCTGCACCTTGACCAATGATGTTTTCGATATGGTTGCGGATTGCCAATGATTCTTCCATTGACCATAATTCAAAACCATGTTCCTTCACACCTGGTGTGCCAAAGTCGTTTGATTGGCCACCAACGGCCAAGATCAACTTTTCGTAGTCAATATCGCCGTGAGTTGTCTTAACGATTTTAGCGGTCTTATCGATGCCGTTGACTTCGGCTGTCAACAACTTCACATTTTTATTTTGATAGAAGAGATGTTCCAAGTCTTCTTGTACGTGCTTTGGGGCCACACGCTTAGAAGCAACTTCGTGCAATTCTGTCATGTATGTGAAATAAGAATGCTTATCAATCAAAATGATGTTGTATTCTTTGTGTGATTTTAATTTCTTTGACAAAGTTTTTGCTGCGAATACACCACCGAAACCAGCGCCAACAATGACAATATTTTTTTCTGCCATGACTATTTTCTTCCTTTTGTGAATTACATAATATTCTTGTGAAATACCTTTTTTATTATAGACCAATTTTCGTTATTTTAAAAGCGTTTCGGCTAAAAAATCTTTGTGAAAAAATGTGTGAGAAGAATCAATAGGGCCTAAACTAATGATAGGCGAAATGCCCTAACCTATGATAGAATAAGGTCTAATGACTCAAGCGATAAAAATTAACAATTTAAACTATCAATATGATGATACGCAAACCTTGTTCGATGATTTTAATCTCACGATTGAATCCGGCCAATGGGTAGCATTGGTCGGCCACAATGGTTCGGGAAAATCCACTTTGGCAAAACTCGTGCTCGGCCTGATTGCGGCTAATGCTGGTGAGATCACCGTTTTTGGTGTGCCACTGACCGTTGAGACGGTACATGAGATTCGTGGACAAATCGGCATGGTTTTCCAAAATCCAGATAACCAGTTTGTCGGGGCAACGGTGGCCGATGATGTGGCTTTTGGCTTGGAAAATCAGCAATTACCCAGCAATGACATGCCAAGTCGTATTGATGAAGCGCTCAACATTGTTGGGATGCAAGCATTTAAAGATCGGGAGCCGCATACGTTGTCGGGTGGCCAAAAACAGCGCGTGGCGTTGGCCAGTGTCTTGGCTTTAGCGCCTAAGATCATCATTTTAGATGAAGCCACAGCGATGTTGGATCCGGATGGCCGTGACACTGTGATGCAAACGTTGCAGGCCTTAAAGGCGCGTTTTGGCAAGGCATTGACTTTAATCACCATCACGCATGATATGGATGAAGCAACGCTGGCTGATCGTGTGGTTGTGATTAATGATGGGCAATTGATATTAGATGGCACCCCCGCAGCAGTCTTTAGTCAGCGCGACCTGATGCATGACAATGGGCTGGCGTTGCCCTTTGCTGGTGAGTTAGCTGCACAAATGCAGCCGGCACCAGCAAATTATTTAGATGAGAGAGAATTGATTCAGTGGCTATCACGTTTGAAAAAGTAAATTTTAGCTATGGTGCTGGTACAACGCTGGCGCATGCGATCTTGCATGATGTCACCGTCAATATGCCATCGGGGCAGGTGACGGCAATTGTTGGACAGACGGGTTCTGGAAAGTCCACCCTGGTCCAGCATATTAATGGTCTGTTGAAACCCACACAGGGGCGGGTGGTCGTTGATGATTTTGAATTAACGGCGCGTACGAAAGAAAAGCAGCTGATGCAACTTCGACAAAAGGTTGGTATTGTTTTTCAGTTTCCAGAAAATCAGTTATTTGCCAATTCGGTCCTAGAAGATGTCATGTATGCACCGCTGAATTTTGGCGCAGATAAGGTGGCCGCACAAGCAGCTGCTGAAACAGCGTTACGCCGAGTTGGCGTGGCGGAAGCCTTGTGGCAAAAGTCGCCCTTTGAATTGTCCGGTGGGCAGATGCGACGGGTGGCGATGGCAGGGACGCTTGCCAGCGATCCGAGTGTTGTCGTTTTGGACGAACCAGCGGCTGGCTTAGACCCTAAAGGTCAAGCTGAGTTACTACAATTGGTTTTAGAACTCAAATCATTAGGCAAGACAGTCGTTTTCATTTCGCATCATATGGATCATGTGGTCGCCGTGGCAGACCAAGTGGTTGTCATGCATGACGGCCGTGTGGTAGCTAAAGACACGCCGGCAGTCTTGTTTAATCGTGACTTAGACTGGTTTAAAAAGATGAAACTGGACTTGCCAAAAGCGGGTCAGTTCGCCGAAAAGCTCACGGCTGCGGGGATGAAATTACCAGAGCGGCCGTTGACGCTCACCCAGCTCGCCACCGCCATTAATACGGAGGTGGGGCATGAATAATATTATGATTGGGCGCTTTGTGCCTGGGGATTCATTCATTCACCGATTGGACCCACGAACGAAAATGATTGGGACGTTCTTATACATTTTGGTCATGTTGTGGGCGAATAGTTGGGCGAGTTATGCTTGGACGGCGATTTTTGTGTTGGGCTTAATTCGTCTGACCGGGCAACCTTTTAAGTTGTATTGGGACGGATTGAAGCCGATTTTTTGGTTGATTTTGTTCACAGTTGTTTTACAACTGGCTTTCACACCAGGCACACCAGTACTTTACCGGTTAGGGCCAGTGGTCATTACAACCCCTGGTCTCATTAATGCGATCTACGTTATGATTCGGTTTGTTTTAATCATTTTGATGTCAACTATCCTGACCCTGACGACGCCGCCAACAAGTATCGCCAATGCCTTGGAAATGTTACTGGGACCGTTGAAAAAGATTAAGGTGCCGGTGGCCGAATTAGCACTGATGCTCTCCATTGCGCTGCGCTTTGTGCCCTTGCTCATGGATGAGACGCAAAAGATCATGAACGCGCAGAAATCACGGGGAATGGGCTTTTCAACCGGTGGCCCCGTTAAGCGGGCCAAAGCGATTATTCCCTTACTGATTCCCTTGTTCGTTGGCGCATTACAACGCGCCTTAGACCTGGCTAATGCCATGGAAGTGCGGGGTTTTCGTGATGCCGTGCAACGGACGAAATATCGCGTGCTACATTATGAAAAAAATGATGGGTTAGCTTTCGCCGGCTTATTCGTTTTTGTGGTCGTTTTTGTTGTGACCAAGCGCCTGTTTTAATCACAGGCAATCAAATAAAATGAGAGTGGGAGATTATGCCACGATATAAAGCAGTCGTTGCTTATGACGGCTCGGAATTTTTTGGATTCCAAGTGCAAACAAAAAATGGCGTTGAGCGCCAACGGACCGTGCAAGGGGAGTTGAACCGTGCGGTCAACCAAATGGCTAAGCAGCCAACGCCAGCCATTAAGGTTGTCGGTGCTTCGCGGACGGACACGGGTGTCCATGCTTTTGGTCAAGTTGTTCATTTTGATTTACCTTTTGATATCCAGCCGGAAGGTGTGCGAAAGGGCTTAAATACGTTGTTGCCTAGAGATATCATGATCAAGCAAGTAACAAAAGTAGCGGATGATTTTCATGCGCGCTTTAACACACATGCCAAGCGCTACAGCTACCGTGTATCAACCCAAGATTTTACGGATCCTTTTAAACGCCACTACACGGGCCATTTCCAATGGCGCTTAGATGTCGCCCGTATTCAAACGGCTTTGCCGGATTTACTCGGGGAGCATGATTTTGCTAGCTTTGCTGCTTCAGGGAACCAAACGGCAACGACTGTGCGGACCATCACACGGGCCGATGTGATAGTGAAGCCAGAAGCACAAGAGTTGGTTTTCATATTTGAAGGCAATGCCTTTTTGTATAATCAAATTCGGATTATGGTCGGGGTGTTACTAGAAATTGGTAATGGTCGACGCGACGTGCATGACATTGTCCGACTGATTGCTGTTAAGGATCGTGAACAAGCGCGCTTTACCGCGCCAGCCAGTGGGTTATATCTTGAAGAAATTTATTATGATAGCACTGAAGAAATAAAATAAGGCTTTGACGGGGATGTCTGGTGGCACCGTGGTTATTGGGCATAGAATTTAGCCAAAAACCATTGACAATACGGATAATTTTAGGTAAGATAATACACGGTATTGTTTACCTCACGATAAGCCCCGGAAACTTATTGTAATTGCGTGGCAAGGAACGGCCGCGTTTGTAAACAACTAATCAAAGGAGCGCACACATGCGTACAACATTTTTAGCAAAACCAGGTGAAATCGAAAAGAAGTGGTATATTATTGATGCCAAAGAGGTCGTTTTGGGACGTTTGTCAACAGTAGTTGCTTCAATTTTGCGTGGTAAGAACAAGCCAACGTTTACACCAAACGTTGACATGGGTGACCATGTAATCATCATCAATGCAGCCGAAGTTAAGTTGACTGGTAAGAAGGCCACTGATAAGGTTTATTACCACCACTCAAACCACCCAGGTGGTTTGAAGGCTCGCACAGCTGGAAACTATCGTGAATTCAACCCTGAAAAGTTGCTTGAATTGTCAATCCACGGTATGTTGCCAAAGAACACTTTGGGTCGTAAGCAAGGCTTGAACTTGCACGTTTATGCTGGTGCAGAACATGCTCACGCAGCACAACAACCTGAAGTATTGAACATCGACAAGTTGGTTTAAGAAAGGAGAATCTAAATTATGGCTACAGCAGTACAATATGCCGGCACAGGCCGTCGTAAGAACTCAGTTGCTCGTGTGCGTTTGGTTCCAGGTAATGGCCAAATCACAATGAACGGCAAGTCAATCGAAGAATATATTCCTTTCGCTAACTTGCGTGAAGTTGTTTTGCAACCATTTAACGCAACTGAAACATTGGGAAACTACGATGTTTTGGTTAACGTTGTTGGTGGTGGATATTCTGGTCAAGCTGGTGCAACACGTCACGGTATCGCCCGTGCTTTGTTGACAGTCGATCCTGATTTCCGTGCAGTTTTGAAGGCAGCAGGTTTGTTGACTCGTGACTCACGTATGAAGGAACGTAAGAAGCCAGGTTTGAAGAAGGCTCGTAAGGCTTCACAATTCTCAAAGCGTTAATCTTCTTTTTCCACAAGGGTTGTTGCTATTCTGTGGTGGCAATTGGTGGGATCGCTCATTAATGTTAGAGCAAATCTAGCAATTTAAAAAGCATCAGCATTTTGCTGGTGCTTTTTTTGTGGTGTTAAGTCAATGTATCTAACTTTTCAAATAAAGAATCATTGCTATTATTAGAATAATTATTGCAAAAAGATAGAGGAAGTAGCTAATCGAAGATATTACTAAGAAATATTTTCGATGGAACAATTAGCCATTAATACTTTAAATACTATATTATTGTGAACCTGAAAATAGTTTTAAAAAATAGATATAATTTTATCTGTACGGTTCTTCTTTAAAATTTTTAAAACTAAATAACGGACAATCACTTCGTGTGTTAATTTAAATAATTTATCACTGGATGTTTTAAATGACAAAGTATTATTTTTTAATACTTATATTGTAATTTTTTTAAAGACTACAGTATATTAGTTTTAAAATGTCATAAGTAATATATGTATATGAAATCAAGGATTAGTGGAAATCATTGTTCATAATTATTTTATTCCTATGAATATGATAAAATTTTCAATTTCTATTTTTTGGAAAAAGAACATTTTATGAGCAACTATTTTATATTATTTTTGAGAACATATATTTGGTAGATTGTAAAATTAAACCGAACACCTGGCATAAAAAAGCTGCAGAGACTTTAATGGTAATTGTCTAAAATCAACCATAAAGGATCTGCAGCTTATGTCTTCTAGTTTATCATCTCACGAACGTTCTGTCATTGAAACCATGACCAAACTTAATCACTCAATCCGTGAAATCGCCCGTTTCTTAAAGCGTTTTCCTGCAACCATTACCTACGAGTTAAATCGGATTAAACCATACGATGCGTAACAAGCTCATCATTTAGCCCAGTGTAATCAGCACAAACACGGTCGCCATCTGTCCTTAACACCTGAAATATCAGTTTTTTTGAACCATCACATTGGTATTTTGAAGCGGTCACCAGAAACGGCTGCTCATGTATTGGGTATTGCTTTCAAGACAGTCTATAACTGGATTAACCATGGTTTGCTTAAAGTTAAGGTATCAGATTTACCTGATAAAGGTATTCGACGTAAACGTCAATCTGATGGCCGTAGACGTGTTTTTGCCCATGGCCGTTCAATTGAAAAACGACCAAAAACTGTCCAATTAAGACAAGAATTTGGTCATTTTGAAGTAGACACCATGCAATCTGGTAAAACACGTGGCGCTGTTTTAGTGACCATCACAGAACGGTTGAGCCGACCACATATCGTGAGGCATGTCAGTGGTCGCAATAGTCAAGCAGTGACACCGGCTATTATTAGGTTTTTCAAGGGCATCAAAAATGCTAAATCAATTACAGTTGATCACGTTAGAGAGTTTGCAAAATATGATGAAGTTGAGGAAGTGCTAGGCATACCGCTGTATTTTGCGCACCCATACTCACCAGAAGAACGTGGCAGTAATGAAGTACTGAATCGATATGTTCGGCGTTTTATACCAAAAGAACGAAAAATAGAAACAGTGAGCGCCAAAGAATTAGATCACATCAACCATTGGATTAATGCTAGACCAATGAAAACGCTCAACTGGCAATCACCACGAAAAGTTTTTCAGCAACAGGTGGTGTTCGGATGATTCTTGCAATCTGCCAAATCTATAAATAGTTATTTGAGTCTTAGCAATTTTTGCCAAGACTTTTTTGATTGTTTTTCAACTATATTTAATGTTGGCTTTTGCGCTAAATACTTATTATATAATTAAGCAAATAAAGTAAGCTATTTCCGATAAAGGATTAATTTTATAATGAGGAGAGATTGAATTGTAAGATAGTTGTAAATAATGAAATTTATTTATTATATGAGAGGACTACTTTTTATAAAGCGACATTTTATTTTACATTTTAAATGTATTAATAGAAAATATTAAAAAAACAATTTTTGCACTTTTTACTCATTAAAAATAAAGACGGATTGTTTATGATAAGAGTGTAAAAATATTTACTACATACTAACAGAAAGGAGAATGATTATCATGAAAAACTCAAAAGATGTTTTGAATAATGCTATTGAAGAAGTTTCTGAAAAAGAACTTATGGAAGTAGCTGGTGGTAAAAAAGATTCAGGTTGGTTTGCAACTATTACTGATGACTGTCCGAACTCAGTATTCGTTTGTTGTTAATTAAAACAATCTGGATGAGCAGACTAAAATTTCCTGTTTAGACTTAGTCTAGGCAGGATTTTTTAGCGATGGTAGGGATAAATATGATAAAAAGAAATGAATTAAAGTTAGAATATCAGCAACATCAGTTTTACGAATACTTTAACTCAATTTTTGATTACGACATATTAGATACTTCTATTAGTGAAAATATTTATTTGTTAAGGGAAAAGACACATAAGTTATTTTATAGTGAGTTTGAAAATCAGTTATTTGAAACTATAATGTTTCTTTGTACAAAAATAATAAGTATTATTGTGACTTATATGACTCGTATATGAATAAATATCAGGAGGAAGAGCTAAAATGAAACAATTAGTATTAAAAGATGTTTGCAAAAAATATCCCAATCAACTGAATTATGCTCTAGACCATATCAATATGATTGTGGAAAAAGGAGAATTTGTAGCTGTCATGGGGCGTAGCGGTAGTGGGAAAACGACGCTTTTAAATGTTACTTCAATTATTGATAAAATTGATAGTGGGAATATTTATTGTGCGGATAAAGAGATTAGCACATTCTCTGATAAGGAGGCAACTAATTTTAGAAAAAATGATATTGGTTTTGTTTTTCAAGATTATATGCTGTTAGACAGTCTAACCATTAGGGAGAATATTTCTGTTGCTTTGTCTCTAAAAAATGTTGATTCTTCAAAGATTGATGATTTGATAAATAGCTATGCAAAAAGATTTAATTTATATGAACAGTTGAAGAAATATCCGTATCAACTTTCTGGAGGTCAAAGACAGAGGGTCAGTATTATCAGAGCAATCATTAAAGAACCAGAGATTATTTTTGCTGACGAACCCACTGGAGCACTTGACTTGAAATCTTCTGAAGGAACAATGGGGATTTTGAGTGAAATCAATAAAACAGAAAAGGTAACTATTTTAATGGTTACTCATGACGTTTTATCAGCTTCTTATGCTGACAGAGTTATACTCCTCAAAGATGGGAAACTTCACATGGAGATTGATAAAAAAGATTGTGGAGAGTCGTTTTACGATGTAATTAGTCAAGCTTTATCCGATAGAGGAGAGTAATATGATTTGGTCAATTACAAAATCTAACATTAAAAAAAATTTTTCGTTATATCGTATCTATTTTCTAGCTACGATCGGTTTATTAAGTGTTTTTATAGCTTTTCTAAATTTTATCTCAGATAAAATCATTGCGGAAAAAATTGGGGATAGTGGTCAAGCTCTAGTTATCGCTAATGGGTCATTGGTTTTTTTGATTGTATTTTTGGTGGTATTCTTAATTTATTTCAATAATTTCTTTGTTAAAAAACGTAGTCAAGAGCTTGGAGTCTTAGCAATACTAGGTTTTTCAAAAAGAGAATTAACAAAATTACTGACTTTAGAAAATCTTGTTATTCTAGTTTTGAGTTACTTGGTAAGTTTATTGTTGGGACCGACTTTATATTTTTTAGCTGTACTGGTAATTACTCATCTATTGGATTTAACAATGGAAGTTCATTGGTTTATTACAGTTAATGAGTTTATAAAGTCTTTAGGAATATTAGTTGTAGTTTTTCTGATTAATTTCATCACAAATGGACTTATCATTAGTAAACAGTCTTTGATTGAATTTGTTAATTTCTCAAGAAAGGCTGAGAAAAAAATCAGGATAAGAAAAGTCAGAGCTATTATTGCTATTACTGCATTGCTATTGTCATATATTTTATGTTTGGCGACAGTGTTTTCATCTACACGAAATATGCTATTAAGCATAGGGATGGTACCGATTTCTCTATCAATAATTATCTTAGTTATTTTAGGAACAATTTTTACAATCAGATATGGATTGACTTTTGTAATTTTTTTGTTAAAAGAAAATAAAAAAAGGTTATACCGTCCTCTCTCTAATATCATCTATCCCAAATTTAACTATCGTATTGCGACAAAAAATAAATTATTAACAGTTTTGGGAGGTCTTTTAACATTAACTGTTTCAGTTACTGGAATTATGGTAATGCTCTATGCTTATTCTCTTAATGGAATAGAGAGATTGACTCCATCTGCCATAGAATATAATGTTAAATCAGAAAATGGTCAAGTCAATGTTACAAATATTTTAGAGAACGACCAAGTGAGCTTGGTTGATGTTGATCTATTGAGATTGAACACTAACCCAGAAGTGACTATCACAGAATCTGGGCAAACAATTCCTTATTTTGATGTAATTAATTACAGTGATTATAAAGAGTTAATGAAGGCTCAAGGGAGAACAAATTCTATTGAAGGTAGTGAGTCATTACCATTGTTAATAAATTATTATCCAACAGAAATTAGTCTCGGGAAAACCTTTAATTTGGAAAATGCATATGATGTTACTGTAAAACAAGTATCAACGAATAATGTTTTTAGTTTTTCTACAAGTGTCACGACTCTGGTTGTTTCTGATAAATTATATGCTGAACTTAGTGCTCGTTTTCCAGAAAAAGAAATAACAATTAGGACTTTTAATGGAAATTCTATTAGGTCAAGCGAAA
The DNA here is from genome assembly GCF_012396485.1 of Leuconostoc holzapfelii. GTDB lineage: Bacteria > Bacillota > Bacilli > Lactobacillales > Lactobacillaceae > Leuconostoc > Leuconostoc holzapfelii. The sequence continues at coordinate 222,990 of NZ_JAAXPO010000002.1, read as the reverse complement.
CATTTTACAATCAGTTTAGTATGGTTCCTGATGTTATCAGTAGTTATAGTAGGGAATATACAGTAAAGACTGCTAATATTGCGACTTATATCTTTATAACTTTCCTATCCATACTCTTTATTATTTGTACAGGTAGTATTCTATACTTTACAAGCCTCATAGAAATCATGGAAAATAAAGAAGAATATAGCTATCTAAGTAAGCTAGGTTATAGTAAAAAATTGATTAACCGGATTCTCGGATATGAAACAGGTATACTTTTCCTTATTCCTGTATTAATTGGGATTGTAAATGGTAGTATGTTGCTTATTTTCTATAAATATTTATTTATGGATACATTGGTAGCAGGCAATATCATAATGTTATCTTTATTGCTTTGTCTGTTTTTCTTCTTAATAATATATGGCACATTTTATTTATTGACATTGCGGTCAGTGAAGTCAATAATCAACAATTAATTCTAAAAACCTTTTAACTTTAATGATTAAGTAAATAATATGATAAGAATGGAAAAAATAACAAAGAGTAAATTTTTGGGGACTGCAATAATCCTGTTACAACAATTAATAGCCTTGTTAATTTTGGTCTATAATCGAGAGAACTTGTCTCTTCTTTTCTCTGAAAAAGTAGCTCTTGTAATGACCCTTATTGATATTGCTTTTATTTGGCTGGCAACGATATTACGCCAAAAACAAGATGATATTTTTAAAAGAATTATTTCTATCATCTCCTTAACAATTTGGCAATACTTAGTATCTGTGCTATCAAGGGGAACTCCTCTCTTTTTTAGTAGTGGTCTCCAAATTATATTGCTCTATTGTTATACCGTTGAGATTACTGATTTAATATTATATGGGCAGAAACAATTTAAGGATAAGCTAGATAAGTGCTTGTTAATAATTATTTTTGTTTCTATAATTAGCCTTTTAGTTAATAGAGTTTTATTTAATTTCTTATTCCTGATTGTTTTTACTACTTTACACCTTTATCCGTTATTGATTATAGTGCTATATTATAGTTATTTTAGGCAACAAATATCAGTAGTAAGACGTTCATTGATACTGTTTTCTTTGCTTTTACTGGTAATACTTAGTAGTGAATTTTATGGAGAAATGCTAGATGTTAATCAAGCCTTTAATAATTTGGGGTGGTATCTGTTTCCCCTTATAATGAGTACAATATACTATTTTAGGGTCATACATGATAAATTTAGTTTAGTGACTCAAAGATGGTTAGGTAACTACAAAACTCGTATGGAACTATTATTTCTACTTCTTATCGTTTGTTGGGTTGTACTCATAAAGGCACTGGTTAAAGATTTTTTTTTATTTTTTATAATCGTTGACGCAAGCACGTTATTTTGTCTAGTGGTAATTTCTTGTATCTTTTATGATTTAGAAAACTCTAAACAAAATTTTGACTATGAAAATAGAAGGCTGAACTATTTTATGAAATCAGAGGAAAACATAAGAGTGGAGTTCTCAAATTATTTGCATGATGATGTCTTGCAAAATATCATAGCGATAAAAAACTTACTCTCTCTAGAAAATAGTGATATAACACATGGTTTCATTGTTGATGAGTTGAATGATTTAGTTTCTGGTATTAGAGATGAAATTGATACTTACCACCCAATAGTTCCTGCCGATCGAACAATGAAAGAAAATATACAGTCTCTTTTTGACGATATTGTCAAAAGAAGGAAAAGTAATAAATTATTGTATTTCAACTGTTCGAATAGTACAATAATCCCACCTCTATATGGAGATATTGTTTACAGGTTTATAAAAGAGTTAATTAATAATGCTATAAAATATGGAGTTAGTAAAGATATTCATTTATCTTTAAAGGTTCAATCTGATATTATTATCATTGAGGAGAGTAATCAGATAATGGAAAAAGTTCAATCTATAAATTATGGTAGAGGTTTGGAATCATTTCAAGAAACACTAGCAGCTTTTGATGGGGATATGGAGCTACAAATAGATAATAAACAATTCAATGTCAGAATATTACTTCCCATAGATTGGAAATTATGCTATGAAGATTTTATTAATTGATGACCATGAACTATTTGCGAAGAGTATCCAACTGTTATTCCAACAGTATGATGAAGTAGATGTCATAGATACGATTACTTCTAATTTTAACGATGTGATGATTGATTTGTCTAAGTACGATATTATATTACTTGATATTAATTTAACAAATATTTCTAAAGAGAATGGATTGGAGATAGCAGAGGAACTCATACAGTCTACTCCTAACTTGAAAGTTGTTATGCTGACAGGATATATTAAGTCAATCTATGAAGAGAGAGCAAAAACAATAGGGGCATACGGTTTTGTAGATAAAAATATAGACCCTAAACAACTCATTTCTATCTTAAAAAAAGTGGATTCTGGGGAAAAGTATTTTGAACACATCGAATCTCAAGATTATGTTGAATCTTTAACCGACCGGGAAATAGATATCTTAAATTTGAGTAAGAAAGGTCTCTCTATAAAAGAAATAGAGGAAACGTTACAAATTAGTAGGAGAACAGTATTTAATCATTTGAACCACATCTATTCAAAGCTTTTGGTAAATAACAAGCAAGAGGCTATCTACAAAGCTGAGCAATTAGGGTATTTTATGGATTTCTGAGCTGTAGGCAAATAAAACTACTTAAGTTCTATCTCCGCATTTGTTAGAAGTTTTCTGTAAAATAAAAAAAGTGGCTCTTTATAAAAAAGGTAGCTGTGATAAATACCGATATTAAGGTATTTTCAACCTAGATTTTTCTACAATGATTATTCTTTAAAATATACAACAAAAAGCCCCCCACACGCTAATCCGTGTGAGGGGCTTTTTACTAGACAATATAATCCGCGTACAACTTGCGTTCTAACTCGGACAATTCAACGGTAATCAGCGTCCCCGTCTCATCATAGTCTTCTTTGCTAAAGGTATGCTTAGCGGCGAGTTTGGCTTGCACAGCGCCTTGGTCAAAGGGGATGTGGAGCGTGACTTCTTGCACGTCGTTGAAGATTTGCTTCTTGATTAAGTCAATTAACGCATCTTGTGAGGCAGGGTCTAGGGCGGAAATCGTGATCGTGTTTTCACCAGACACCTCAGGGTAGACGAGTTCGGTGCGATCAGCTTTGTTGTAGACAGTGATCATCGGCACGTCAGTGACGCCGACTTCGGCCAAGGTCTTTTCCGTGGTGGCCATCATGTCTTTGTAGTGTTCATCTGACACGTCAACGATTTGTAGCAGCAAATCAGCATTTGCGGCTTCTTGCAAGGTTGATTTAAAGGCGGACACCAGGTTATGTGGTAACTTTGAGACGAACCCAACCGTATCACTCAGTAAGAATTGTTTCTTATCTGGTAACGTCAATTGACGCACGGTGGTCGTTAACGTGGCAAACAACATGTCTTTTTCAAACACTTGCTTGGTGTCGTCCGTGTCCGCACCGACGCCAAAGCGGGCGAGCAGGCGGTTCATTAACGTTGACTTACCGGCGTTGGTATACCCGACTAAAGCGACATTGGCCAACTCGTTGGTGGTGCGCTTAGCTGAACGCGTTGACGTGCCTTTGGATAACTCGGCGAGTTCTTGGCGAATCCGCACCATTTGTGACGTAATCCGGCGTCGTGATTCCTCGAGCTTTGTTTCACCTGAACCACGCGACGTGAAGCCACCACCACCAGCACCCGTTTGCTGATCAAGGCTGACAGACATACTTGTGCGCAAGCGAGGGAGTTGGTACTGTAAACGGGCCAATTGTACTTGTAACTTGGCTTCCTTGGTTTGGGCGCGTTGGGCAAAAATGTCTAAGATTAACCCCGTGCGATCCAAGACGGTCGTGTTGGTGAGTTTTTCCAAGTTACGAATCTGAGATGGGGATAACTCATCGTTGGCAACAATCATATCCACATCATAAGTCTTGGCTGCTTCTGCCAATTCTTCCACTTTTCCCTTACCAAAGTAAGTGGCGGGGTTAGGCCGTTCGAGTTTTTGGGTGAACGTTTCGACCGGTGTTAAGTTGTTGGCCTTGGCTAGGTTAGCAAGCTCTTCGAGTTCATAGGTCAAATTCGCTTGGCTTGTGGTTAAGCCAACCAGAAAGACTTGGCGTGGTGCTGGTGCGTTAACGTGTTGTTCAGTCATAAAAAATACCTCCAGAGTAGACGAGACTGGGGGCATTTTACGTGTTGTGTGCAAAATTGCGGACCAATCTCAAGATGTGCACATAAAAATAGGAAAACTATTTTTATCTACGGGATCTTAAAATTCGTTTGACAATTGATTGCACTTCCTTTATTTAAACTACTGCTAGTGTAACAGTTTTTGCTCAAATTGTCTATTAAAAGACAGTCGTGACGTCGTTAAAGCGCAGGATAGACGCTGTATCTGGTTCTAATGCCAACTGCATGACGGCCCCATTTTTAACAGATTCACTGGCAAAGTCGTGTCGGGCGAACTTTTCTGCGATCCCGCGAATCGTGGTGCCATGCGAGACAATGAGGACGTTATCGCCGTCTTTATGCCGGAAACGAATATCGTCAAAGCCGTGTGAGACGCGCGCCCACCATTGGGCATCATCTTCGGCAAAATGGAAGGGGTCAGCAATCTGAATGGTATTCATCGCATCGGCCATACCATAAGTCGCAATTAAGTTCGCGTAAGTCTCGAAAGGTTCGGTCTTGTAAGCCGTGAGCGTGGTGGTGACAGTTTCGCCATTAACGCCTTCAAATGAGCCAAAGAACTGCTCGCGGAAATCAAAGAGTTGGGTGGGTTCCTTTGGTGAATCGGCGGTGTTATTTTGCAGAATATAGCGCGCGGTATGAATGGCGCGCGTTAAATCTGATGAATAAGCGCCGTCAAAGTGAATACGAGCCAGTCGAGTCCCGGCATCGTGTCCGTGTTGGATCCCTTTTGGTGTTAACGGGGCATCTGACCAGCCTTGAAACCGGTGCAAAAAGTTAAAATAAGTTTCGCCGTGACGCACAATATATAAGTTAATGGCCATAGTAATATTCGTAAGTGCATTGCGTGAGAATGGGTGCCGCAATGACGTACAATCGCCTCCTAAATGTTTACTACTTCCATTCTAACATGGAATTTTTAGAATTGCAGGGCACAAAAAAAGCCGCGATAGCGGCTTTAAGATTAAGCAGGTTCTTCAGTTGACGCGGGCTTTTCAGCCGCTTCATCTTCATCGAAAATGCCGTTTTGATTCAAGTCTTGTTGTGGCGTCGGTAAGGCTTGAACGATAAATTCTGAAATGTAAGCATTGTCGTAATCCAAGGCAGTGAACTTAAAGTTAGCCACGGTCATGGTATCACCGGCTCTAAATTCAGGGTCGTGGTTTAAGACATAACCGGTCAAAGTTACCGCGTCGTCTTCTTCCAATTCTTTAATCTTTTGACTAAAGTAACGTTCAAAATCATACAGAGTCATCTTACCTGAGACCTTATAGCGGTGGTCACCAAGCTTTTCGATGTAATCATCAGACACATCATCAATTTCATCGCGGACAGTACCGAAAAGTTCTTCATAGATATCTTTGTCGGTAATCAAGCCACTTGTGCCACCGTATTCATCAACGACAATGGCGATTGGTGAGCGCTTCATAATCATTTCGTCCATGACATCGTGCAAATCCATATTTTCAGGGACTGCCGGAATGTCACGCATAATTTTGGCCACCGGATCAGCATCGTTAATGCGTGCTTGGCGGACCAAATCGTAGTTAAAGACATAACCCAACACCTTGTCCTTGTCGTTGTCGGCAATGACTGGGAAGCGGGAGTATCGTTCTTGTAGGTATAGGTTCAGCGCATCCGCAATCGTCGTTGTCACATCAACGGCAGTCATGGAAGTCCGGTCGATCATGATATCGACGGCCACCTTATCGTTCATTTCAAAGGCGCGCTTCATAAATGTTAAGTCTTCTTCATCAAGTTCACCAGCAGCGGCGGCATTTCTTGAGAGAGACAAAATTTCTGTTTGTGAGTAAATATCTTCCTCGCCATCCGTACGGAAGCCAAGCATGTGTGTGATCACATTTGATAAGTGGTCTAATGTCCAAATCAAAGGGAACAACAAAATGTGGAAGAAACGAACAGGGCGAACGATGAGTAACAAGACCTTAATCGGTTCTTCGATCGCGATGTTTTTAGGCACCAAGTCAGTGAAGACGGCGTGCACCACCGTGAAAATAATCATGGCAGAAACTGATGAGACAGCGCGCGCATATTCAGCTGGAATAATCCCTGAACTGAGAATGATGTCAGCGACGGTTTCTTCACCGATCCAACCTAAAATCAAACTCGTTAATGTGATACCGACTTGTGCAGTCGATAAATATTCAGTTAAGTGGGTCACCATATGAATGGCGTGGTCGATATTGCGTGAAGGCTTTTCGCGCTTCTCCTGCATATCACGTAACGCACTGAGACGCACTTTAACCAAAGAGTATTCTGTTAATGTAAACAAAATAGCAAGCAACAGCACCAAAACAATAATGAAAAAGTTAAGGAGCATAGACGGACCTGAATCCAAAGTCGTAAACCTCTTTTCTTATGTATACTACCGGATATTATACCAGAAAATACGCTGAAATAAAAACAGGGCGCGTCAGCGTTTGGTAAAGCCAGCCAGCCGCGTGGTCAAGAACGAACACAATTTCGTATTTGTCATGAGCGAGCAAACGATCAGATGCCGGTACGAGTGGTTTCTTGGCTGTCAAGGGTAAAATTCTAAAATTTTCAATAAGATTGCATTTGTGATGAAATGGACATAGGTGTTGATTTGACGGCCTTTGTCGGGGTTGGAAAATAAGTTTGTGAAATTAAAAATCATTTTTCTCGCCAAATCGGTGTCAAGCTTGTCTGATGTCGAACAACTGTTTGTGAAGACGCATATAGTCCTTGTAAATTTTGGCAAACGCGGTAAACTAGCAAGTAACAGTTTATCAGTGCAAGACAAAATCATGTTTTTGAAAGAGGTTGGCCCATGGAAAAAGTAACGGTTTATACGAAATATAATTGCGTACAATGCAAGATGACAAAGAAGTTTTTGTCAGCACAAGGGATTCCTTTTAAAGAAATCAACATTGAAGAAGAAGTGGCGTATGTCGAGACGCTTAAAGCAGACGGTTTCCGCCAAACACCGGTTGTTGCGATTGAAGGGATGCCAAAGTTTTCTGGTTTCCGCCCAGACGTGTTAAAAAAGATTTCAGCTTAACCATCTCACGGTTACCCACAAAGGCGGAATCAACGGCTGCAAGTTGTTGAATTCCGCTTTTTGTTATTATAAAGCCGCAGGCTAGAGGATAGAAATTATGCCATTAAAAGAATTGAACATTGATCAAGTCACTTATTTTGATTTGAATAACCAAGTTAATATCCCAAAAGATAACCAGATTCAACTGGATAAAGACCAAGAAGCCCTGGACGCCTTTTTACAAGAAAACGTCTGGCCTAATGTCTTAAAGTTTGATTCATTGGCGGAACGTTTTGATTGGTTGTTTGACAACAACTTTTTGGAACGCGACTTTATTGCGCAATACCGGTTGGCATTCATTGAAGAATTGTATGCCTACCTTGAAGGCGAGCACTTTAACTTCAAGTCCTTTATGGCGGCCTTTAAGTTCTACAATCAATATGCATTAAAGACCAACGACGGGCAATACTACGTGGAGACTTATGTGGATCGCGTGGCGATGAATGCTTTGTATTATGCTGCCGGCAACGAAGCGTTGGCTTTGCGTTTGGCTGATGAAATGATTCATCAGCGCTACCAACCTGCAACACCCAGCTTTTTGAATGCTGGGCGGGCACGTCGTGGTGAATTGGTATCGTGCTTCATTATTCAAACGTCAGATGATATGAACTCGATTGGTCGGACCATCAATTCGGCGTTGCAGTTATCTAAGATGGGTGGCGGTGTTGGCATTAACGTGTCTAACTTACGTGAAGCTGGTGCACCGGTCATGGGGATTGCGAACTCAGCGGGTGGCGTTGTGCCAATTATGAAGTTGTTGGAAGATTCATTTACCTTTTCCTCACAAGTTGGCGCACGCCAAGGGGCTGGGGTCGTGTATCTCTCGGTGTTCCATCCAGATATTATGGCCTTTTTGTCCACTAAGAAAGAAAATGCTGACGAAAAGATTCGTGTCAAGACACTTTCTTTGGGCTTGACTGTACCAGATAAGTTCTATGAATTAGTCCGTCAAAACGAAGACATGTACTTGTTTAGCCCAGCTGATGTTGAAAAAGTCTATGGTGAGCCATTTAACTACGTGGACATCACTGCTGAATACGACAACATGGTGGCAAATGAGCAAATCACCAAGTACCGTGTGAATGCACGTGTATTGGAAGAAGAAATCTCAAAGTTACAACAAGAATCGGGCTATCCTTACATCATTAACATTGATGTCACAAACCGTGCGAATCCGATTGCGGGTAAAATTGTCTCATCTAACTTGTGTTCTGAAATTCTTCAAGTTCAGACACCCTCTGACTTGGATAACGGACAACACTATACGCGCCTAGGTTCAGATGTGAGCTGCAACCTGGGGTCAATCAACATTGTGAACATGATGGCGACACCGGATTTTGAAACGTCTGTTGACACGATGGTACGCGCCCTAACATTTGTCTCAGATACATCAAACCTTGACGTGGTGCCTTCAATTGCCAAGGGTAACCAAGAAAAGCACGCCATTGGCTTGGGTGCCATGGGCTTGGCCGCCTATTTTGCGCAAAATCAGATGTATTATGGGGATGCGACATCGCTTGACTTCACGACGACATTCTTCATGACGTTGAACTATTATTCAATTAAAGCTTCTATGAAGATTGCAAAGGAACGCCAAGAAACTTTCTTTGACTTCGATAAGTCAGCTTATGCTGATGGGCGTTACTTTGATAAGTATCTCACCCAAGATTGGACACCAAAGACAGCCCAAGTAGCGGCCGCTTTTGCCAACCATCATGTCCCAACCCGACGCGATTGGGCAGAGTTGAAAGACAACGTGGCAAAATACGGCATGTACAATGCGTATCGTCATGCGATTGCCCCAACAGGATCAATTTCTTATGTGAACGATACCACCGCAACATTGCTGCCAATTGTGAATAAGATTGAAGAACGCCAAGAGGGGATGATTGGGAAGGTTTATTATCCAGCCCCAGGCTTGAATAATGACACTATGCCATATTACGTGTCTGCTTATGACACGGATATGCGTAAGGTCATTGACGTTTATGCTGCAGCCCAAGAACACATTGACCAAGGGATGGCGTTAACATTATTCATGCGTTCAACACTATCAAGTGCGTTGTATGAATGGAAGAAAGGTCGGACTGACAAGATGACGACGCGTGATTTAACCATCTTGCGCCATTATGCCTTTAACAAAGGGATTAAGTCATTGTATTACGTCCGCACGTTTACAGATGATAACCAAGAGTCTGGTGTGAACGAGTGTGAAAGCTGCTCAATTTAATGACGTGAAGCATAATAGGGGGCGGCAGTTGCAGACAGCATGAAACGAGAGATTGAGGGTTATGGCGAAGATTAATATTTTATATGCGTCAACAGAGGGCAATACCACATCCTTTGTGACCAAGTTAACCGATATTGCCGCAGAAAATGGCGACATCGTGGTGGCGCGTTGCATTGGGGAAGAGACCGACTATGCAAACGAAACGGCACCGTTTGTAGCCGTTGTGCCGACGTATTTAACGGGTGGCACGGGCACCGGACCGGAAGTCACAGAGATTTTCACGAACGCATTAGGCGACTACATTGCTTTTGGTCGCAATCGTCAGTACCTCAAAGGGGTGATTGGTTCAGGGAACCGTAACTTCAATGTGCAGTTTAACTTAACGGCGACGCGTTACGCCCAACGTTTCAATGTACCTATGCTATTTGCTTATGAATTGCGTGGGAGTAAGTTTGACGCTGAAAAAGCCTATCACATCATCAAACCACTATTTGGAGAATAATTTTGGCACATTTAAAAGATCAGTCATATACAGCAATTAACTGGAATCACATCGAAGACGAGTTGGACAAGGCCACTTGGGAAAAATTAACCCAACAGTTCTGGTTAGACACGCGTATTCCGATTTCCAATGATTTACGGACTTGGCGTGGGAACATGTCACCCCAAGAACGCCAAACGATGAATTTGGTGTTTGGTGGTCTGACAACCTTGGATACGTTGCAGTCTCAAGATGGGATGGCGCAACTCAAGTTAGATGTTGTGAACCAAAAAGAAGAGGCGGTTTTGAACAATATCCAGTTCATGGAATCTGTTCATGCCAAGTCGTATTCATCAATTTTTGAAACGTTGAACGAAAAGGCAGAAATTGAGGCGATTTTTGACTGGGCCGATACCAACGAATTTTTGCAATATAAGGCCAACCGCATCAATGATATTTACCAAACCGGCACGCCATTGCAAAAGAAGATTGCCTCTGTCTTTTTGGAAACATTCTTATTCTATTCAGGTTTCTATACGCCGCTTTATTTCTTGGGTCACAATAAGATGTTAAACGTGGCAGAAATTATTAAGTTGATTATCCGTGACGAATCCGTCCACGGGACATACATTGGCTACAAATTCCAAGTCGGCTTTAATCAACTACCCACAGCAGAACAAGAAGAGCTCCAAGCATGGATGTATGATTTGATGTATGATCTTTATGAAAACGAAGAGAAATACACACATGAATTGTATGATGACTTGGGATGGTCAGAACAAGTGTTAACGTTCTTGCGCTATAATGCGAACAAGGCGTTGATGAATCTTGGACAAGAGCCAATGTTCCCTGATGGGGCCGAAGATGTGAATCCGGTGGTAATGAACGGTATTTCAACTTCAACGGCCAACCATGACTTTTTCTCAGGTGTTGGTAATGGTTACTTACTTGGTGCAGTTGAAGCCATGGAAGAAGACGATTATACAATTGGACAATAAATAAAAAGCGTGATTGCCATGAGCAATCACGCTTTTTTAGATTTCTTCGTGTTCAAATAATGGGATGCGTTGTTGTAGAAAGGTTGCTAGCTTTGGATAAAGCGTTGCGGCAAAAATCACCCAAGCATAGGCGAATAAAATGGCAGCCACGGTGTCGCTAAAGAAATTAGCGTTGAAGTAAAGGCGGCTCATAATGGTCATGGCGCCAAATAATTGTGTCAACCATTGGATAATGATCTGAGCGCGTCGGCTGGTAATGTTTGGTGTGACCAGCAAACTGATGATAAAGATGACAACGAACAGCCCAAACACGTGAAAACTCGGGAATGAGGAAGCGCTATCAGCCAAGAGATGCCCCACTGGCCGTGGCCGGTTGATGACGAGGCGCATCAGAGTCAATGCCAAATCGCCGACTAATAAAGTCGCAACGGTCCAGATGGCAGGCACACGGAGTTGCGCAATCAATAAGACCCCAGCCAAAACAAAGGTATAAATGACGTCAACTATCGGATTGCCCAAAAAGGTGGCGATGGCCATGACGGTATCACCAAATCCAGATTGAATGGTATTAAACCACCCATGTAAGGCTTGGTCGAGTAGGACTGGCACAGGGATATTAAATTTTGTCAGGAGGCCTAGTAAGCTAGCGATAATCAGACAAATCATCGCGTGACGGCGCTGTTTATTGGTCGCGGATACAATCATGTGAGACAACTCCAAATGCAGTTTTTTACCTTATTCTAGTATAATGAATGCCGCTGATATAAACAAGATAATTTACTTGAAAACACGCACGGATCTTGCATTAAATGGGGATGTGAAATAAATCGTGGTCAAGGGGTTGTCAAGATGACAATAATTTGATATTATTATATAGTTGTTTGAGACATGGGAGTGTAGCGAAGTCTGGCTAAACGCGACGGACTGTAACTCCGTTCCTTCGGGTTCGTAGGTTCGAATCCTACCGCTCCCATAGCCGATTAATAGTTAACGGCGAAATAAATTAACTATTGCCCCTTCGCCAAGCGGTAAGGCAGCGGTTTTTGGTACCGCCATGCGCTGGTTCGAATCCAGCAGGGGCAATCGCGACAGTCGGTGATACACAATGTATCACCGACTTTTTTGTTTAAATTAGGACGCTAAAAAATCCTGACGATCATATGATCGTCAGGATTTTTACATTACTTTGTCAAAGTCTTCTTAGAAACAACTGACAAGTCATCTGCCAAGTCGTAAACCAATGGTTGACCGTTAGCGATTTCAACATTCAAGATGTCATCATCAGAAATGTTTTCCAAGTGCTTAACCAAGGCGCGCAATGAGTTACCATGGGCAGCAATGACAACGTTCTTACCAGCTTGCAATTGTGGCGCGATGTCTGATTCCCAGAATGGCAACACACGTTCCAAAGTGATCTTCAAGTTTTCACCCAATGGCAATTCACCTTCAGGAACATCAGCGTAACGGCGGTCAAAGGCAGGGTAAGTCTTGCCTTGAACAGTCACTTCTTTGTCGTAGCCATCCAACAATGGTGGCAAAACGTCATATGAACGACGCCAGATGTGCACTTGTTCGTCACCCCACTTTTCAGCAGCTTCAGCCTTGTTTTGGCCTTGCAAAGCACCGTAGTGACGTTCGTTTAAACGCCATGACTTGGCTTCAGGAATGAACAATTGACCAGCTTCTTCCAATGCGTAGTGCAAGGTTGTGATGGCACGTGTCAAAACAGAAGTGTAAGCTTGGTCGAATTGGATACCTTCGGCAGCCAATAATTCACCAGCTTCTTTTGCTTGGGCAACACCCTTGTCTGACAACTTTGTGTCGATCCAACCGTTAAACAAGTTCAATGCGTTCCATTCACTTTGACCGTGACGGATTAATACTAACTTAGCCATGTGTGCTAAACTCCTTCATTTGTGTTTAATCTAACAAAACCATTATACCACGAATTTTGGGCACAAAAAAACTCGCCTAAGCGAGTTTTCTCAGTGGGTTAAGAATCTTACAACTTAACGATGTTTGCAGCTTGCAAACCGCGGTCTGAAGTTTCAACTTCGAATTCAACAGCTTGGCCTTCTTCAAGTGTCTTGAAGCCTTCGCCTTGGATAGCTGAGAAGTGTGCGAAGACATCTTCACCGTTTTCGCGAGTTACGAAACCGTAACCCTTTTCGCCGTTAAACCACTTTACTGTGCCTTTTTCCATGATGTGTTTCTCCTTTGGTGTGCTCACCAATGTGTTTGTAGTTTGTAACATAAATAATTGGTACTTGAGCGCCTTCCGAGAAAAACAAATCAAAATCAATAACTTTTATTACAAGACCAGTGTAACACATTGCTAGGAATAAGCAAGGGAAACGACCGTGAAAATTAAGCCAACATTAAAAGAAAAAAATAACCTAGTAGACGTGAAGTGATATCAGCCAAAACCCTTGATACTCCAATGATTTTTGTTGGTGGTGTATGAATCGGGGGTGGGGGATGTGCGTAAGATATTGACATCTCATGATGAGTAAGTTACAATAATAAAGTTGTCAATACAAACAACATCGCAGCCGTGGCGGAATTGGCAGACGCGCAGGATTAAGGATCCTGTGCCCGTTTAGGGCGTGCGGGTTCGACTCCCGCCGGCTGCATCCAAGCTATTTTATCAGGTTCCTGATGAAATAGCTTTTTTGCTCTTTGAATGATGACCAATGGGCATTTTTCTTATGGTAAAATAGAAGTAATGGAGAATAATGATGTTACTTTTCAAACGAATGAAGCGTGAAATAAAAACTGAAGAAGCGTTATCGCAGTCGGATTTTGACCTCATGCAACAAGAAAATGATCAAATGTTGGATCAAATTGAAGCGTTGAAGTTAGACATTTCCGATTTGGAAACCGAAAACAAGCGGTTGCTGGAACAATTAACCCGCAGCAAATACCAACGCTCGCTGATTAAAACAAGCATGGGGCTGGGCGCTTTGGTTGCCAGCTATATTCTATTGCACTTAATTAATGAAGAAGCGCAGTACACTGCGATGTTGCTTTCAATTGAAGCGGTGTTTATGTTTGTTATGTTGCGAGGAGATGATCAATCATGATGGCAAAAATGCATAAAGCCAAGCGCGTGCCGTTTGTCGTCGCGAATTGGAAAATTAATAAGTTGCAGACGGATGTGGCAGATTTCTTGGCCCAGGTCAATGGTAAAGTGCCAGATCAGCGCACGGTTGAAACTGGTTTAGCTGCCCAAGACTTATTTTTGGCAGACATGGTTCGCGCAACCGCGGGCACACCAATTCATGTGGTGGCAGAAAATGTCCATTGGGAAGATAGTGGCGCCTATACTGGCGAAACGTCACCCAAAGCTTTAAAAGATATTGGTGCTACCTATGTTTTGATTGGTCATTTTGAACGTCGGAAATTTTTTAATGAAACGGACTCGACGGTCAATCTCAAAGTGACGGCGGCCTTACGTAATGGCTTGCGGCCAATTATTGATGTTGATGAAGACATGAGCACGTATGCCCAGTTCATGGATGCTGAGCCGTCTGTGGCGCAAGTCGCCGCGGCCCTTGCTGGTGTGTCGGTTGATCAAATTCGGAATGTGACGATTGCTTATGAACCGACCTGGGCAATTGGCTCAGGCGAAGCAGCGAGTGCCGATCAGGCACAGAAAGCCGCTCATTTAATTCGACAAACACTCGCGAAGTTGTATTCGCCAGTGATTGCTGAACAGGTGCGGGTGCTGTACGGTGGCTCAGTGACACCGGATAACGCACGTGAAATCATGCGTCAAGACGACATTGATGGCGTGCTTGTTGGTACGGCGGCGCTAGATCCTGAAAAGTTCTTACAATTAGTTGATATTGCACGGGATCCAGATGTACCAGCATTTGATACCGAACATGTATAAAATACCGCGGACAGCCTGGAAAATAGGCTTGCAAAGCTATGAAAAAAGCGTATAATTATTCTTAGTAATACTGTGAATAAATATGGCTTTTTGCGAAATATTGTCCGCAATACCTTTATATTGAAGCAAACGTTGTCTGCGGAAACAGCGGCGATTGCTTTTTTTGTGCCTATGCGGGATCAAAACAGGGAATAATACCTGTTTTGTAACCAAATTGTAACAAACAAAACGCAGCGAAAAACAAACGAGGTGATAAATGTGGCAGGACATTTAGTAAAGTACGGTAAGCACCGTACCCGTCGTTCATATGCTAGCATCAAAGAAGTGCTTGATGTACCAAATTTGATTGAAATTCAAACAGCGTCATATCAATGGTTCTTAGATGATGGTATTAAAGAAATGTTTGGCGATATCATGCCAATCGATGATTTCCAAGGGACTTTGTCATTGGAATACGTCGATTATCAATTGATGGAACCAAAGTACAACATTGATGAGGCGCGTGAACACGACGCCAACTACTCAGCACCATTGCACGTCACGTTGCGTTTGACCAACCATGAAACTGGTGAAATCAAGTCACAAGACGTGTTCTTTGGTGACTTCCCATTGATGACAGAACAAGGTACGTTCATCATCAACGGTGCGGAACGTGTTATTGTGTCACAACTTGTGCGTTCGCCTGGTATCTATTACAACCAAGAAAATGACAAGAATGGTCGCCCACGCTACGGCACAACGGTTATTCCAAACCGTGGCGCTTGGTTGGAATACGAAACAGATGCCAAGGGTATCGCTAACGTACGTATCGATCGCACACGTAAGTTGTTGATGACAGAATTGGTCCGTGCCCTTGGTTTCGGTTCAGATTCTGACATTATCGACATTTTCTCAGACCAATATGACGCTTTGAACATGACTTTGGAAAAAGACGTGCACAAAGATATGTCAGATTCTCGTGTTGAAGAAGCGTTGAAGGACATCTACGAACGTCTACGTCCAGGTGAACCAAAGACAGCCGATTCATCACGTGCTTTGTTGGTTGCCCGTTTCTTTGATCCAAAGCGTTATGATTTGGCATCGGTTGGACGTTACAAGATCAACAAAAAATTGTCATTAAAGACACGTTTGTTGAACCAAACATTGGCTGAAACATTGGCTGATCCTGATTCAGGTGAAATCATTGCTGAAAAGGGCACATTAGTTGATAAGACAGTCATGTCAAAGCTTAGCCCATTCTTGGATCGTGCAGACTTTAAGACGACGACTTATACACCATCTGGTGATGCCGTACTTGAAGAACCTGTGACGCTTCAAAAGATTAAGATCGAATCACCAGAAAACCCTGAAAAGACATTGCTTTTGATTGGCAATGGCCACATCGAAGAAGACGACCGCACAGTACGTCCTGCTGATATTTTGGCTGGTATGAACTACTTCTTGAACTTACAAGAAGGTGTTGGGAATGTCGACGATATCGATCACTTGGGTAACCGTCGTATTCGTTCTGTTGGTGAATTGTTGCAAAACCAATTCCGTATTGGTTTGACACGTATGGAACGTGTCGTGCGTGAACGGATGTCAATCCAAGACGCCAACACGGTCACACCACAACAATTGATTAACATTCGACCAGTCGTGGCAGCCGTGAAGGAATTCTTTGGTTCATCACAATTGTCACAGTTCATGGATCAGACGAACCCATTGGGTGAAATGAACCACAAGCGTCGTTTGTCAGCCCTTGGACCTGGTGGTTTGACGCGTGATCGTGCCGGTGTTGAAGTGCGAGACGTGCACTACACACACTATGGCCGTATCGACCCAATCGAAACGCCCGAAGGTCCTAACATCGGTTTGATCAACTCTTTGGCAACGTATGGTCGCATTAACAAGTATGGCTTTATTGAAACACCATACCGTCGTGTCGACTGGACAACGCACAAGGTAACTGACAAGATCGATTACTTGACAGCCGATGAAGAAGATAACTACATCGTGGCACAAGCCAACTCACCATTAAATGATGACGGCAGCTTTGTTTACGACACAGTGATGGCGCGTTTTGGTGAAGAAAACATCGAAACACCAATTGATCGCATTGACTACATGGACGTTTCGCCAAAGCAAGTGGTTTCTGTTGGAACAGCAGCGATTCCGTTCTTGGAAAACGATGATTCCAACCGTGCCTTGATGGGTGCCAACATGCAACGTCAAGCCGTACCTTTGCTTGATCCACATGCACCACTTGTGGGAACGGGGATTGAATATAAGGCCGCGCACGATTCAGGGGTGGCCATGATTTCTCGTGCCGCTGGTGTGGTTGAATATGTTGATGGCCGTGAAATTCGCATTCGTCGTGAAGATGGTCAATTAGACACTTACGAATTGATGAAGTTCCGCCGTTCTAACGGTGGTAAGAACTATAACCAAAAGCCAATTGTCCATGAAGGCGAACATGTCGAAGCTGATGAAGTTTTGGCGGATGGCCCTTCAATGGAAAAGGGTGAATTGGCTTTGGGACAAAACCCATTGATCGCCTTTATGACTTGGCAAGGTTATAACTTCGAAGATGCCATCGTTTTGAACGAACGTTTGGTCCGTGAAGATGTTTATACGTCAATTCACATCGAAGAATATGATTCAGAAGCCCGTGATACAAAGCTCGGACCGGAAGAAATGACGCGTGAAATTCCAAACACTGGTGAAGATCAGTTGAAGGACTTGGATGCTGACGGTATCATTCGTGTCGGTGCCGAAGTTCACGATGGCGACATTTTGGTTGGTAAGGTCACACCTAAGGGTGTGACAGAATTGTCAGCCGAAGAACGCTTGCTCCACGCCATCTTTGGTGAAAAAGCGCGTGAAGTACGTGATACCTCATTGCGTGTACCACACGGTGGTGGCGGTGTCGTACAAAACGTGCGGATCTACACACCAGAAAATGGGGATGAATTAGCCCCTGGTGTGAACATGATGGTACGTGTCTACATTGCACAAAAGCGTAAGATTCAAGTCGGTGATAAGATGGCCGGTCGTCACGGTAACAAGGGAACGGTTTCCGTTGTTGTCCCTGAAGAAGACATGCCATACATGCCAGATGGTACGCCAATTGACATCTTGTTGTCACCCATGGGTGTGCCTTCACGTATGAACATTGGTCAAGTCCTTGAATTGCACCTTGGCTTTGCTGCCAAGAAGCTTGGTATTCATGTGGCCTCACCTGTCTTTGATGGTGCCAGCGATGATGAAATCGAAGCGGCTTTGCGTGAAGCTGGGTTGCCACGTGATGGTAAGTCAGTTGTCTATGATGGTCGTACTGGTGAAGCCTTCGACAAGCGTGTCGGTGTTGGTGTCATGCATTATATGAAGCTTGCCCACATGGTTGACGATAAGATTCACGCCCGTTCAATCGGACCATACTCATTAGTGACGCAACAGCCTTTGGGTGGTAAAGCCCAATTCGGTGGTCAGCGTTTCGGTGAAATGGAAGTTTGGGCCCTTGAAGCTTATGGTGCTGCTTATACGTTGCAAGAAATCTTGACTTACAAGTCAGATGACGTTGCTGGTCGTGTGAAGGTCTATGAGTCAATCATCAAGGGTGAACCAATCCCACGTCCAGGTGTACCGGAATCATTCCGTGTGTTGGTCAAGGAATTGCAAGCGCTTGGTTTGGACATGCAAGTCTTGGATGGTGCAGGGGATGAAGTTGAACTCCGCCAAATGGATGAAGACGATTCAATCTTGCCAGTGGATGCCCTTGAAAAGTTGGTGCGTTCAAATCCTGACCTCTTGAATAAAGAAGATGAAGAAGTTGCGGCTGCGTTCTCTAAGGTGGAAGCCCAAGAGATGACAGACACAACAGATGAAGTTTAAGCGATAATTAACGTGTGCCATGCCGTGTGCACGTTTGTTATCAGGTGTGTCCCACACGAGGGTATAGCTGATAGCAAACGTGCTGCGGTATTGTGCCGTTAACTTAATAAATAACGAAAGGTAACAGCAAATAGATGGCAATCGATGTTAACAAGTTCGAAAGCATGCAAATCGGTTTGGCTTCGCCTGATAAGATCCGCTCATGGTCTTATGGTGAAGTAAAGAAGCCAGAAACGATTAACTATCGAACACTTAAGCCAGAAAAAGATGGCTTGTTCGATGAACGCATCTTCGGACCTACAAAGGATTATGAATGCGCCTGCGGTAAGTATAAGCGAATCCGATATAAGGGAATTGTTTGTGACCGCTGTGGTGTTGAAGTCACATCATCAAAAGTTCGTCGTGAACGTATGGGGCACATCGAATTAGCTGCACCTGTTACACACATTTGGTACTTCAAAGGTATCCCATCACGTATGGGACTTGTCCTTGACATGTCACCACGCTCACTTGAAGAAATTATTTACTTTGCGTCATATGTTGTGATTGAACCTGGTGATGCACCAGTTGAAAAGAAGCAATTGATGACTGAGCGTGAATACCGCGAATTGAAGCGCGAATTTGGTGCTAGCTTTAAGGCTGGCATGGGTGCTGAAGCAATTAAAGATTTGCTGGCAAGCGTTGATTTAGCTGCCGAAGCAGATCAATTAAAGCGTGAATTACAAGAAGCAACAGGGCAAAAGCGTGTACGTGCCGTACGTCGTTTGGATATTGTTGAAGCATTCTTGCAATCAGAAAACAAGCCTGAATGGATGGTCATGGATGTTATTCCAGTTATTCCACCAGACTTGCGACCAATGGTGCAATTGGAAGGTGGCCGTTTTGCCACATCTGATTTGAACGATTTGTACCGCCGTGTCATTAACCGTAACAACCGTTTGAAGCGTTTGCTTGATTTGAATGCCCCAGGCATCATCGTGCAAAACGAAAAGCGTATGTTGCAAGAAGCTGTCGACGCCTTGATTGATAACGGTCGTCGTGGCCGGCCAGTGGCTGGTCCTGGTAACCGACCATTGAAGTCTTTGTCTCACATGTTGAAGGGTAAGCAAGGTCGCTTCCGTCAAAACTTGTTGGGTAAGCGTGTCGATTATTCAGGTCGTTCGGTTATCGATGTTGGCCCATTCTTGAAGATGAACCAAATGGGCTTGCCACGTCCAATGGCAATCGAATTGTTCCGTCCATTCATCATGAAGGAATTGACAACACGTAAGTTAGCCGGTAACGTCAAGTCTGCTAAGCGCAAGATTGACAAGGCTGATGAAGACGTGATGGACGTCTTGGAAGACGTGATTAAGGAACACCCAGTGCTCTTGAACCGCGCCCCTACGTTGCACCGTTTGGGAATCCAAGCCTTTGAACCAGTGTTGGTTTCTGGTAAGGCGATGCGTTTGCATCCATTGGTTACTGAAGCCTATAACGCCGATTTCGATGGTGATCAGATGGCCATTCACGTGCCATTGTCTGATGAAGCACAAGCTGAAGCACGTTTGTTGATGCTTGCTGCCGGCCACATTTTGGCACCTAAGGATGGGAAGCCAATCGTTGCCCCATCTCAGGACATGGTGATTGGAAACTACTACTTGACGACTGAAGAAGCTGGCCGTGAAGGTGAAGGCATGATTTTCTCTTCTGTTGAAGAAGCGCAAATCGCCTTTGCAAGCAAAGTTGTCCACTATCACACACGTATTGGTATTCAAACCGCATCATTCCCAGCAGCAAAGCCATTTACAGATGAACAACGTTCAAAGATTATGGTGACTTCTGTTGGTAAGTTGATTTTCAACGAAATTTTGCCAGGTGATTTCCCATACATTAACGAACCTTCTGAAGATAACTTCCAAGGTGTTGATGATCGTTTCTTTATCGAAGCGGGTGAAAACATTCATGAATACCTCGCCGATACACCAGTGGTGGGCTCATTTAAGAAGGGCTTCTTGTCAGACATCATCGCTGAAGTCTATAAGCGTTACAAGGTGACGGAAACGTCATTACTTTTGGACCGCATGAAAGACCTTGGTTATGAAAAGTCAACAGAATCTGGTTTGACAGTGTCAATGAACGATGTGACGGAATTGACGGAAAAGCCAGCGATTTTGGAAGATGCACATAAGCAAGTGGCCACAGTCACAAAGCAATTCCGTCGTGGTTTGATTACGGATGACGAACGTTACCAACGTGTCACTGAAATCTGGACAAAGGCTAAAGATGTTATCCAAGATAAGTTGATTGCATCCTTTGAACCAACCAACCCAATCTTTATGATGCAGGACTCAGGTGCGCGTGGTAACATTTCTAACTTCGTGCAGTTGGCCGGTATGCGTGGTTTGATGGCGGGCCCTGGTGGTAAGATTATCGAATTGCCAGTTACTGCGAACTTCCGTGAAGGTCTGACTGTGATGGAAATGTTTATTTCAACCCACGGTGCCCGTAAGGGAATGTCAGATACGGCCTTGAAGACGGCCAACTCTGGTTACTTGACACGTCGACTTGTCGACGTGGCGCAAGACGTTATCGTGCGTGAATGGAACAACAACGCTGACCGTGGTGTGGCTGTTAAGGCAATCATGGATGGTACATCTGTAGTTGAACCATTGTACGATCGTATCTTGGGTCGTTATGCCATGAAGTCAGTCTTTGATCCAGAAACTGGTGAAAAGCTGGTTGCGCGTAACGAAATGATTGATGAAGATGTCGCAAAGACAATTGTCGCTGCTGGTATTGAAGAAGTGACGATTCGTTCTGTCTTTACATCAACGACTGAACACGGTGTTTCTGTGCTGGATTATGGTCGTAACTTGGCGACTGGTGAAGAAGTTGAAGTTGGTGAAGCTGTTGGAACAGTGGCTGCCCAATCAATCGGTGAACCAGGAACGCAATTGACGATGCGTAACTTCCACACGGGTGGTGTTGCCGGTGGAAACGATATCACACAAGGTTTGCCTCGTGTGCAAGAAATTGTTGAAGCACGTATTCCTAAGGGACGTGCAGAAATTTCTGAAGTGACAGGTACAGTTGTGGCTATCGAAGAAAACCCAGCTGAACGCACAAAGGCTGTGACAATCGAAGGCGAAACAGACACACGGACCTACACATTGCCATTGGCTGCGCGGATGCGTTTTGCTGAAGGTGATGAGATCCAACGTGGTGATGCCATTAACGAAGGCCCAATTGATCCAAAGGAATTGCTTGCCGTCACAGATACGTTGACGACTGAATCATACATGTTGACGGAAATCCAAAAGGTTTACCGTTTGCAAGGTATCGAAGTGTCAGATAAGCATATCGAAGTGATGATCCGTCAAATGTTGCGTAAGGTGCGCGTTATGGATCCAGGTGAAACGAATCTTTTGCCAGGGATGTTGATGGATATTGCTGATTTCCAACGCGCCAATGAACCAGCCTTGTTTGATGGTTTGGTGCCAGCAACGGCTCGTCCGGTTTTGCTTGGTATCACAAAGGCTGCCTTGGAAACAAACTCATTCTTGTCTGCTGCATCATTCCAAGAAACAACACGTGTCTTGACTGATGCTGCCATTCGCGGTAAGAACGATCCATTGGTTGGTTTGAAAGAAAACGTTATCATTGGTAAGATTATTCCTGCCGGAACAGGGATGGCTGAATATCGCAAGATTAAGAGTAAGGTCGTTGGGGATGTCATTGCACAACCTGAGACTGAAACCGAAATTTCAGCTGATATTCCAAAGTTAGATGACGTGGCAAAGTCATTTGATGCTTAATAATCAATAGATGCCCCCAAAAAGCTCACAGTGATGTGAGCTTTTTTTGTGCCTTCATCGCAAATAATGCCAATTAGGCCATAAAAAATACCAATTAGGCCAAAATCATGGGCTCCCACGACCAACCCGTTTACACTAAAGAGGTTCTGTAGCAACTTAGGAAACTCGTACGCGGCGTGACGATCTCGCGTATAATGGGAGTATGACTAATTTACAATATGAACAAATGAACGGGTTATCGTTGGCTTATATCGGCGATGCAATCTATGAACTTGAGGTGCGCCAACATTTAATTTCATTAGGCCTAACGAAGGTCAATGAATTACAAAAGCGCAGCAAGCACTATGTTTCAGCCAAAGCGCATGCCGCTTTGTTTGACTTGATGATGACAAACGAAATTCTAACCGATACCGAACTGAGCTATTTCAAGCGTGGACGCAATGCGAAGTCGCACACGAAAGCCAAGAATACTGATGTTGTGAGCTATCGTGTTTCAACGGGTGTAGAAGCGCTGTTTGGTTTCTTATATCTGTCACAACAACATGACCGTATTCAAACACTCATGGCGTGGATTTTTGAACAAGTCGAATCAGGGAGAACAGTAAAATGAAACGTGAACACGAAACACCAAACCAAGCCGAATTTGTCTATGGCCATTATGCCAGTGTGGCAGCGTTAAAAGGGACACAAGAAATTAATAAAGTGTGGTTACAAACTGGATTACAGGATAAAATCCGAAACGAAGTGACCCAGCTTGCCAAAAAGAAAGGCTTGGTTATTCAACAAGCCCCAAAGTCAAAACTTGATGAACTAACCGATGGTGGCAATCATCAAGGGGTTGTCTTGAGTGTTGCAGCGTTTAATTATGCGACAATCGATGACTTATTTGCCCGCGCTGAGCAACGCCAAGAAGCGCCATTTTTCTTGATTTTGGACGGCATTGAGGATCCGCACAATTTAGGCTCAATTCTACGTACAGCGGATGCAGCTGGCGTACATGGAATTATCATTCCTAAACGTCGCGCAGTGCAGCTCACAGCGACTGTGGCCAAGATTTCAACCGGAGCCATTGAACATGTGCCGGTCGCACGTGTGACAAATTTGGTCAATACGGTTAGTGAACTCAAAGACCGTGGCGTATGGATTTTTGGGACAGATATGGCCGGCGAGGATTATCGCCGGTGGGACGCTCAAGGGGCGACGGCGCTAGTAATCGGCAATGAGGGTAAAGGGATTTCACCTTTGCTTAAAAAGAAAGTCGATGGCATGGTCACCATCCCCATGATTGGTCACGTGCAAAGTTTGAACGCCAGTGTTGCTGCAAGTTTATTGATTTATCAAGGATTTAACTCACGTAACCCACTGTAAAGGTGTGCCAGTAGTTATCAGGATGCGTCAAAGCGATTTCTAATTACTGCCACACGGAAAATGTGGGGAAAGGTAGTTGGGAAAAGATAGATTAATTGCCGCTGTTCGCGCGGCACAAAATGGGCATGAATTTGCTTATCGTGTCTTGATTAAGCATCTTCGTGGTGCCATGTTTGACGTTCATCGTCGTAAAATCAGTAGTCGCATTACGGCAGACGATTGGTATGCTGATGGCTTAGAAATTTTATTTCGATGTGTTAAAAAATTTGATACGAAACATCCCCGCGCTAAGTTTTCGACCTACTTTATGACGGCGTTGACGAACCACGCCACGGATCTGGTGCGATCATACTATACTGCCAAAGCAGATTTTGAAAAACAAATGATTTCTGACAGTAATGATTTGGCGGGGACAATGATTGATTGTGGCACGGACACTTATAATCCAGAGCAAATTTATATGTTACGAGAAATGTTAGCTAAAACCGCTGTGGCACAGACGCCAGAATTTCGACAGGCTGTGTTGCAATTACTCGGCATGGCACAACCAGATCAAGTGGTGTCGAGTCGCCGATTTGAGCAGATGCAATATCGCTTAAAAAAGGCGATACAACAAGCAGTATCATCATAATCATGCTGATTTTCCAATACAAATTATGTATCACTCACCGCTCTGTGATATAATATACATGGTATAAAACCATAAACCAAAGGAGAAACAGACATATGTCTTTAATCACTGATATTATCGCACGTGAAGTCCTTGACTCACGTGGAAACCCTACACTTGAAGCGGAAGTTATCACAGAATTAGGTGGTTTCGGTCGCGGTATGGTACCTTCAGGTGCCTCAACTGGTGAACACGAAGCCGTTGAATTGCGTGATGGCGACAAGTCACGCTTCGGTGGCAAGGGAACAACAAAGGCCGTTGCCAATGTTAACGATGCTATCGCTAAGGCTTTGGTTGGTAAGTTTGATGTCACTGACCAACGTGCAATCGATCAAGCTATGATCGAACTCGATGGTACAGAAAACAAGGGTAAGTTGGGTGCAAACGCCATCTTGGCTGTGTCAATCGCTGCTGCCCGTGCTGCCGCTGACGAATTAGGTGTACCTTTGTTCTCATACTTGGGTGGGGCAAACTCATACGTTTTGCCAACGCCAATGATGAACGTTATCAACGGTGGTGCACACTCAGCCAACAAGGTTGACTTCCAAGAATTCATGATTATGCCTGTTGGTGCACCAACAGTTAAGGAAGCTATTCGTTACGGTGCCGAAACTTTCCATGCTTTGAAGAAGTTGTTGGAAGCTGACGGTAAGGCCACTTCAGTTGGTGATGAAGGTGGCTTCGCCCCTGATTTTGCTGACAACGAAGAACCATTGAAGTACTTGATCCGTGCGATCGAAGCTGCTGGTTACAAGCCTGGTAAGGACATCGCAATCGCTGTCGATGTTGCTTCTTCAGAATTGTATGACGCTGCAACAAAGACTTATAAGTTGCGTTGGTCAACAGGTGAAGAATTCACGACACCTGAATTTATCAAGTACCTTGAAGACTTGGCCGACCGTTACCCAATTATCTCAATTGAAGATCCTATCGATGAAAACGAATGGGAAGATTGGGCAACAATCACTGCTGAATTGGGTAAGAAGGTCCAATTGGTTGGTGATGACTTCTTCGTTACTAACACACAATACCTACAAAAGGGTATCAACATGGGTGCTGCGAACTCAATCTTGATCAAGGTTAACCAAATTGGTACTTTGACAGAAACTTTCGAAGCTATTGAAATGGCTAAGGAAGCTGGTTACACAGCGATTGTGTCACACCGTTCAGGTGAAACAGAAGACACGACAATCTCTGACTTGGTTGTTGCGACAAACGCTGGCCAAATCAAGACAGGTTCATTGTCACGTACTGATCGTATCGCTAAGTACAACCAATTGATCCGTATCGAAGAATTGTTGGACACAACAGCACAATACAAGGGAATCCACTCATTCTACAACTTGTCAGCTGCTGCGCGTGAATCAATTCAAGCAAAGTAATAACATGCTAGACTAAAATCATACCTTTTTGGTGTGGTTTTTTTTATATCAAAATATTGGCGGCATGAGAACGTCTGATAAAAGAGAGGTCAAAATGAACGATAAAACATTCTTTGCTGCGGCAGTATCTACTGTGGTCGTCGCAACAGTTGCACATGTGATATATTGGCATACCCGATCACCAGAGAGAAAACAACAGGACCCGATGAGAAAGGTAATGAAATGGTTAACGCGGAAATCATGAGATGTCAATGGGTGGCAAACTATCGGCCGTCTGATACGATGACAGCCTATCATGATGTCGAATGGGGGCATCCGTTACGCCATGACGATCAATTATTATTTGAACTATTAACTTTAGAAATATTCCAGGCTGGCTTGAGTTGGGAAATATCGTTGAACAAACGGCCAGGATTAAAACAAGCATTCAAAAATTTTGATATTGCAGCTGTTAGTGAGATGACGGCTGCAGATGAACTGGCATTAAGAGACAATCCTAATATTATTCGTAACCGATTGAAAATTGCGGCGACGATCAACAATGCCAAGGCTATTTTAACGGTTCAGAAAGATTTTGGGAGCTTTTCAGACTATATGTGGCATTTTACCGATCATGCTGTTGTTGATCACCATGTCACGGATATGGCATTGATTCCTGCACAAGATAGCTTGTCGCAGCAGGTGGCCAAAGATATGAAGCAACGCGGGTTCAAATTTGCAGGACCCGTGACCATTTATTCTTACTTACAGGGCATGGGTGTGATAAATGATCATGAGGAAACGTGTCCCTTTAAATACCATAATTAGTGTGTCATTGTTATTGATCGTGATAGGGATCAAATGTGACAGTATTTAGTGTTTATGAGTTAAAAAAGAGAGATTGATGTGATAAACTAGATGTACTAATACGAATATATTTGAGGTGGACATGGCAACATTAGAGGGGATCATCTTATTGAATTCCAGTACGGCTGCTTTGCAGATTGTGAATACAAAAACTGGGGAAAAACTTGAAAATGTCACACGTGAATTCAGTGAGAGCGACATCAATTCACCAATATTTTCGACTGAAATTATGCGCCGCGCATTGGAACAGGTGCATAAATTTCAACAACTCTTACGTGACTACGCAGTAAAAACAGTCCAACTTTTTGGCAGTGAGACCTTATCGCAAATGAAAAATGCCGTCTATTTTGCAGACCAGGTGGAATCTACCACAGGGCTTAAAATTCAATGGCTAAACGGGAATCAAGAAAGCTTTTATCGGCAATTAGCGTTACGCCAAGCTGACAATCAACAACAATTGATGCAAGCAGGACAGAATATTTTTGTTTTAGGGATGAGTTCCACACGGATTGACCTTGGTTATTTTGAACATGATCGCTTCGCTTTTTCACAACATTCAGCTGTTGGGCCGGTTAGGTTGGCGCAAACATTGAATGCCATGTCGATTGGCGTGGCTCAAGAAACGGCGTTTGCAATTGAACTCATTAATAGTAAATTAGCCGATTTTTGGCACATGTTACCCCCTTTTAAGGCGGTGGATAGCTTAATATTGTTGGGGGCAGACGCGGCACAACAAATTTTTCTACCTGAAAACCAACACCGCATGACAGTATCGCGAACAGCAATTCAAGTGGTAACAGATGATTTATCAAATTTAAATGATCAAGCGATTATGGAAAAATATGCCGTTGAACTAAACGATGTGCCATTTGTCTTAACGGAAATGCTGCTTTTATTGAATGTGATGCAAGCCACTAATGTTTCAAGCTTGCAAATTAGTGATCTGACAGTACTGGATGGTTTGTCAGTCACGGATGTGCATGCAGATGACGATATTATCACAGCCGCGCGCGGAATTGCTGATCGCTATATGGTTGAAAAGCAACATCGTGAATTGGTCCTAACCTATGCGCACCAGCTATTTGATCGGCTTAAAAAAATACACCATTTAACGGCACGCGATCGTTTACTCTTGGGCGTTGCGGCCTTGGTTCATGATGTTGGGAGTTTTATTAATTCACAAAAGCATTATCAGTATTCTGAAGAAATATTGACCGGTATTGATCTTTATGGTCTTGCGACTGTTGAGCAACGAATGATTGCCTCAATTGCGCGATACCATAGTGCCGAAACGCCTGATGATGCCTTACGTACCGTAGAAGATTTTTCACCGGCACAGCGGCTTAGAATTGCCAAATTGTCTGCCATTTTACGGTTAGCGGATGCCTTAGATGATGGGCGTCGGCAAAAAATTACGCAGCTGACTGTCTCAATTGGGGAAAGCCAAGTCACCATTACGGCACAGACATCAGCAGATTTACAGTTGGAGATCTTTGTTTTCACGCAAAAAGCAAGTTTCTTTGAAGCGGTTTTCGGGATGCCAATTGTTTTGAAAAGAAAAGGGAAAAGAAGTTGATGGTTGATTTTAAACATCCAAAATTTTATGTTAATCGCGAGATGAGTTGGTTAGCATTCAACGAACGTGTGCTTGATGAAGCACGCGATTCACAGAATCCATTGTTAGAACGTGCTAACTTTTTGTCGATTACGCAAAAGAATATGGATGAGTGGTTTATGGTACGCGTGGCGAGTTTACAACAACAAGTCATGCTAGGTCATGAAAAAGTTGATGCCGCGGGGCAAACACCTCAAGAACAATTAGCGCATGTCTCCTTGGCAGCGGGCCAACAAATTAAAAACCAATATCAAGTTTTGACACGTCGTTTATTGCCAGCGCTTAAACGTGAAGGCTTTGAATTGTTATCTGCTGATGCGTTAACGCCAGCGCAGGTCGTGTTTTTAAAAAGTTTTTTTGAACAAGAACTGCTGCCCGTTTTAACGCCGATGGCAATCGACTCCACCAGACCATTTCCATTTCTAGCTAATGATACGTTAAACATTGGTGTTCGTCTTAAAAAAGAAGATGAAAAATCAGAAAAATATATTGCCGTGTTACAAGTACCTGAAACATCGGGTCGTGTGATTGCACTGCCTGAAGAAAAGCAATATATTTTGATTGAAGAGGTGGTTCGACTCTTTCTAGCGTCACTTTTTCCAGGGTATACGATTAAAGAATCCATGGTCTTTCATGTCTTGCGTGATATGGAGTTAGACGTTGCGGATGATGAAGACACGCCAAATATTTTACAAGAAGTCCAATCTAAGTTACAAGAGCGTGAACGTGGTCGGATTATCCGAGTTATCCTATCAAGTACCACGAGCAAGGCTTTGATGACGAAACTCATTAAGTTGCTCCACGTCGATGAGGCGCGTACCTACTTGGTAAATGGGCCAGTAGATTTGACCTTTTTAAGTGCTTGGCTCAAATTGCTAGATACACCGGCCTTGCGGTTCCCAGTGTTTCATGGGTTTGACAACCCTGACTTAGCCCCAGCCACGCTTTTTGATCAGATTAAACAACAAGACTATTTGTTACATCATCCGTATGATTCATTTAAACCAGTGGTGCGTTTCATTCAAACGGCAGCACATGATGCACAAGTGCTGGCCATTAAGATGACGTTGTATCGCGTGTCAGGCAAGTCGCCAATTATTAAGGCCTTAGGTGAAGCGGCACAACATGGCAAGCAAGTCACGGTTTTAGTTGAAATTAAAGCCCGATTTGATGAAGAAAATAACGTCCATTGGGCGCGTGAACTTGAGCGGCAAGGGGTGCACGTGGTGTATGGGTTGCGTGGTTTAAAGACACATGCCAAAGTGGCCTTGGTCGTGCGCCGAGAAGATGACACGATTCGGCGCTATGTCCATCTTGGGACTGGCAATTATAATGATGTGACGGCAAATTTCTATACGGATATGGGCCTGTTAACGAGTGACGCGGAACTTGGCGCTGATGTGGCCTCGATATTTAATATCTTAACAGGCTATTCTGATCCGGGCTTTTTCCATCAGTTACATATGTCGCCTGATGGGATTCGCGAGTTTATTTATGAGCAAATTGCGCATGAAATTGCCAATGCGAAAGCTGGGAAACCCGCTGGCATCAAGATGAAGTTCAACTCGCTATCTGATGAACGTATGGTGCGACATCTCTATGAAGCCAGCCATGCAGGTGTACCAGTCGAATTGATAATTCGTGGGATTACCATTCTCAAAGTTGGGATACCAGAAGTCAGTGAAACGATTGCGGTGCATTCCATCGTTGGGCGCTTTTTGGAGCATAGTCGGATTTATAGTTTTGAAAATGATGGCAATCCGAAGGTGTATCTGTCCTCAGCAGATTTGATGACGCGCAATCTGGATCGTCGAGTGGAGCTGCTGTTTCCACTTAAGGCCGATCGTTTGCGTGATGAGGTGCGCGCTATTTTTCAAACGATGTGGCAAGATAATGTTAAAACACGTGTCTTGCAACCAGATGGGCAGTTTGTTAAAAAAGATCGGCGCGGCGTGGCCACCTACGATGCGCAAGAAATATTTATCGCAGACTCATTAGCTAAACAAAAAAAGTGGCAAAAACAACTGGATTTAACCGAGGCCACGCGCCGCTTCGAACCGTTAAATAACCCATTTGTGAATGAAGATGATGGAGGGGATGTATGACAGTAATTTCAGTAATTGACTTAGGTTCTAACTCCGTGCGGATGACTGTGAGTCGTTATCACAGCGATGGGTCATACGAGGTGTTAGCGCGCTTTCAAGAGATGGTGCGGTTATCAGCAGGCATGGGCGCTGAAAAAGTCTTACAAGAAGAGGCGATTAAGCGTACAATCACGGCGCTAGAAAAGTTTAAACAAGCCTTAAAAACCTATGACCCAGCAAAACTAGAAACCTATGCCGTGGCCACGGCGGCCGTCCGACAAGCTAGTAATCAGGCTGAATTTTTGACCCTGTTTAAACAAACGATGGGGTTTGAACTGCGGATATTAACAGGCGAAGAAGAAGCCCATTTTGACTATGTTGGGATTATTAATACTTTCTCCGTCAATGATGCGTTAATTCTAGATACGGGTGGTGCCTCATCTGAATTGGTGCTTGTTCGTAATCGACAAGCTGTGCATGCCGTGAGCCTGCCGGTGGGGGCGGTCAATATAACAGAGGCTTATCTTGAACGTGATAAGGTCTCGGCAGCGGCGTTTTTCCGGGCTGTCTTATCTTTACGTCAGTTATTTGGCGATATAGCCTGGCTTCGTGAATCAGTCAATATGCCGTTAATTGCGCTGGGCGGTAGCAACCGAACCTTGGCTAAAATTAGTCGTAAAAAGCGTCAGGTTCAAGATATGCCAATTCATGGGTATCATATGAGTATTTCTGAAGTGGCTAAGATTTATGAAAGTATCCTGGCTGAGAATTTGGATGGTCGAAAGAAAATGGCTGGCCTTGCCAAAGAACGCGCGGATATTATTGTGGGCGGCTTGCTCCCCTTAGTGGAAATCTTACTCTTTACAGAGAGTCAGCAAGTAATCTTTTCACAAAGTGGGTTGCGCGAAGGCTTCCTATTTGAGCAAATTATGAATAAGACTGGGCATCAGGTGGTCTCACCAGAACCAGCGGCGATGACTGTAGACACAGAAGATTTATAGTCGCGATAAAAAAACGGCAAACCAATCATTGGTTTGCCGTTTTTTATTTATGATGATCCACCCGGGAGTCGAACCCGGATTTCAAGAACCGGAATCTTGCGTGCGATCCATTACACTAGCGGATCATAACTATTCAATTATAGCCTATTTTGTCGAAATTTCAAAGAAAGTTTTTTCACCAATTTGAAATACGACGTGACCAGCGAGAAAATCAGTTAAAATCGCTTGAAATTCTGGCACTTCCACTTCGGCAACTGGCACAACCAGATGAACGGCGGTGTCATAGGTGGTGGCTATAATTTGGTAATCGTGTGTGGTTAACCAGTGCTGCAAAATATCGGCTTGTTTGTAGTCAATGGTGAGGGTGACTTTGGTTCGCGTTAACCGTGCTACCAGACCAGCGGCTTTGACGCCTTCGGCAGTCGTGCCAGCATAAGCCCGAATTAGGCCACCAGCGCCTAACTTAATGCCCCCAAAATAACGCGTCACGACCGCAACGACATCATGGAGGTTATTTTTTTGCAGCACTTCTAGCATCGGCACCCCTGCGGTGCCACTGGGCTCACCGTTATCGGAATACCGTTGGATTTGATCATTATCGCCTAACAAGTAGGCAAAGACATTATGGGTGGCCTTATAATGCTGTTTGGTAATGTTTTCGATAAACGCCCGTGCATCATCCTCTGATGTAATCCGGGCGATATTTAAAATAAAACGTGATTTTTTGATATCCTGTTCCCAGACAAATTGTGCTGGGGCAATTGTGATGTAGTTAGCCATACATCGTATTATATCGCATGAAAAGATATTATGGTCGGCAAATTGTCCAACCTAAAATTGACCCAATACCGAAAAATGCTGTGGTTAGCCCAACATTTCGCCAAAATATCTGTCAACGCTGTGGCCAAGATCAGCGGGCAGCGCTGCCGAACCATGCATATTATTGTCGCGCTTGTCTGGCGCTTGGGCGCGTCAGTACCTTGGATGTGCTGGTGTCATTACCAGAACCCAATTTATTTGATACACCAACAGATTTGACGTGGCAAGGTCAGTTAACAGCTCAACAACAACAGGTCAGTGCTGCGTTGCTGGGTGCGTTAGCGCACCAGCGAGAACATTTAGTTTGGGCTGTGACCGGGGCGGGAAAAACGGAAATGCTTTTCCCATTCATTGCACAAGCCCTCAAACAAAAACAACGGGTTGCCGTGATTTCGCCACGGATCGATGTGATTCTTGAACTAGCGCCAAGACTACAAGCGGCCTTTGCGCATTCGCCACAGGTAGTCCTCTATGGTGAGCAAAAGGCACCCTATACTTATACGCAGTTGGTGTTAGCTACCACGCATCAAATGTTGCGGTTTGTTGCCGCATTTGATGTCGTTATCATTGACGAAGTGGATAGTTTTCCTTTTGCTGGTGATGCGATGTTGGCATTTGCTGTGCAAAAAGCGAAGAAACCGCAGAGCACAGTGATTTATTTAACGGCTACCCCAACCAAACGTTTGCAGCAACGGGTGAAACAAAGGACGTTAAACGTGTCATATTTACCCTTGCGGTTCCATCAGCACCTGCTGCCAGAGATTAAAACCGCTTTGGTGGGCAACTGGCGTCGCCGGTTACCGCATCAGATGGTTGCACAATTACGCGAGTTATTTGCTCGTGCAGTGCCCTTGCTTGTTTTTGTGCCACATGTTGCTGATTTAGCACCGGTTTTTGCTGCGATTCAGCAAATTTTCCCGACGGCTGCTGGTGATTTTGTCTGGGCTGAAGATCCTCAGCGGGTCGAAAAAGTGCAACGCATGCGCTCAGGGACGTTACACTTCCTGGTGACCACGACCATTTTGGAACGTGGTGTAACATTTTCAGGGGTTCAAGTCATGATCCTTGGCGCTGAAGAACCCATTTTTAGTGCGTCAGCGCTGGTGCAAATTGCTGGGCGTGTTGGGCGTGATCAACTACAGCCCACGGGCCTCGTCCAAGCGTATCTACAACAGATGAATTTCAAAGTCATGGCGGCGCAACGGCAAATTAAACAGATGAATCAGCGCGGTCGGCAATTAGGAGGACAAAGATGACGTGCTTATTATGTGGGCGATCGCTGCCAAAAAAGCTTGATTTACTACAAATTTTTGGGTTGATGAAGAGACAATCAGCTAACGTATGTAGTATGTGTCGTCAAGCATTCTCTCCGATTGAAACGGCTTGTGTCGGTTGTGGCCGCCAACAAAATACGACCACCTTGTGTCAAGATTGTCGCCGTTGGCAAGCACAAGGCCGTCAACTTTTAGAGCATCGTGCCTTATATCAATACAACGATGCCATGCGTCGATACATGCAAGCCTACAAATTTCACGGGGATTATATTTTGCGCCAGGTGTTTAATGATGAGTTAATCCAAATGATTCATACTTTGGACATGGATGTGGTGGTGCCAATTCCAGTCAGTACGACAACGCTAGCAACCCGTGGCTTTAACCAAACGACTGGGTTAATAGATGGGGTGGCGTATCAAGCGTTGCTTGAGGTCGCACAAACTAAAAAAGCCCACCAATCACAGTTGAACCGACAGGCACGTATGACGCGAGCACAACCGTTTGCCATGGCAGCCGAGACGGCCTTAACGGGACAAAGCGTCCTCTTAGTAGATGATGTTTATACGACTGGTAATACGCTTTACCATGCGGCAGCATTACTGTATCAATCAGGGGCTCAGGTTGTGAAAAGCCTTTCTCTGGCACGTTAATGATGGAAAAATGAATTTATTTACAGAAAACGCTTACAACTGTGGTATAATGATTATAGTAACTTAGATGGAGGAATTGATTATGCTAGATTTTAATGTACGAGGCGAGAATATCGCGGTCACAGATGCCCTTCGTGAGTATGTGGAGAAGCGTCTGACAAAGTTGAATCGTTACATCGGCGAAAAAGCAACCGCTAACGTCAATTTGCGCACTTACCATTCAGATAATACAGGTAAGGCCGAAGTTACAATTGTTCTGCCATACGTAGTGCTTCGCGCAGAAGATACAAATCCTGATATGTATGCAGCCCTTGATGCTGTGTCTGACAAGTTAGAACGTCAGGTACGTAAGTATAAGACCAAGATTAACCGCAAGTCACGCGCTACCGGCTTTAAGGGGATTGACTTGGCCGATGAAATCCCAGCGACTGAAGTGGATGATGAAGCCATTCAAGTTGTTCGCACCAAGCATGTGGACTTGAAGCCAATGTCGCCGGAAGAAGCCGCTTTGCAAATGGATTTGTTAGCCCATAATTTCTTTATCTTCAAGGATGCTGAGACCAATACCGACGCTGTGATTTATAAGCGTAAGGATGGCAAGTATGGCTTGCTGGAAACAGCAGCGGAATAATCATAGGCTAGTGTGTCTGTCAAGGCACAGCCAAGATTGTTCAAAAAGTCATAAAACTTTATAAAGAAAGCCACAAGAAACCTTTTTATCGTTATGCTAGTAGTAACAGATAAAAGAGGTTTTTTTATGTTCAGTTGGCAATCCCTATTTCAAAATAAACGACAACTCGTGAAGTGGCTCATTGCCACAATCACACCCGTTGTATTAGTGGCCGGTGTTTTGGGTGTATTGGGGCATCAAAATGAACACGCAACAAAGCTGCGTGTGGCCGTTGTCAACCGTGATCACGGAGGGCAATATCAAAATCAGCAAAGAAATATTGGTAACGACTTTAAGCAAGCCTTACATCAAGACAAAGCGTTGACGGCTGTTGACTATCAAAGTGATACCAAATCCAAACAAGCGTTGCGTCAGGGCGTGGTTAGCAGTGTCATTATTTTGCCGACAAATTTGACCCAACAACTCGCTGATTTTCAAAATTCGGGCAAGCCAGTCAAAGTCACGCAATGGCTCGCTAGCGGTCGTAACCCCTTTGCTGCACAGTATATGACCCAAGCTTTAACGGCAGCCTTGGGGCGCCAGAACACGGTTTTGTTAGTTGGTCCGGCCAATAACTCAGCATTAAAAAAGCTCGCCCAACAAAGCCAGCAACTTGCGCAAAAAGCTGATGACCTACAAGTGAACCTGCAAGCCGTCGGTAACGGGATTGACGCGCAGTCAGCCAGTGATCTCAAAGATAATGCCAATGATGCAGTGACAAAATTGGCTAATTATTCTGCGCAATTAAATGATGCGGTGAATGCCGGCGATACGGCCAAAATTCAAGCCATGGCTGTGGCAATCAATAATTTATCATATAGTATGCAGACAACAGTTGTCGGTGGGATTGGCACCATGGCCGCGAATTTGTCACAAGCCAAGGCGTTAAGTCAGCAATCAGGGACAATCCAAGCTGGAGCAAATGCTTTACAGCAAGGACAATCAGATGTTGCCAGTCAACTTAAAACAATGGTTGGTGAGCAAACGGATGATCATAATAATTCACCATTGACACAAATGATGACATTTGCAACAACGGATTTGCAACCGGTCAAGCAAACCGGTCAAACTTTGTTGCCGAATGTGTTAGTGGTCGCAGTCAGTTTGCTGGCGATATTATTTGGCATTTTGTTGCCAGTCAAAGCCACTAAGCAAGAGGCGTTAGCGTTAGAGCAATGGTGGGGAAACTTCCAACTTGCTGGCGTATTTAGTTTACTGACGGTTGGACTCATGGTCGGCAGTGGCTGGCTGTGGCACGTGACGTTAGGCAACTATTGGGTGATTATCGCGGCTACGGTGCTAGCTGCCTGGCTGATGATGAGCATTGTGTGGTACTTGAAGCAATGGCTCGGACGCGCTGGCTGGTGGCTCGCGTTGGTGCTCATTGTCGGACAAGGCGTGTTGACGGTGGTGGCCATACCAGAAGCAATGGCGTCACCGTTAGTCAAAATTGGGGCGTTTTTCTGGCCATTAGCGGCCTTACATCGTGTTGTTACCGCCGCTATTTTTGGTGGTGCAATTCAGCAAGATATTCTGGTACTCGTCTTGTGGTTGCTGGCAGTGACCATCTTATTAGTGTCTTATTACCGCATGAAGCAACGGCAAAACTTCAAAGCGGCACTTGATCAATAACAGGTGTAATTTGGAAAATAATGCAGTATGACGAAAGTCATACTGCATTTTCGTTAAAATGGTGTAAACTAACAGTATGGAAACCAAATCTCAGACAAATGCAGCGACGCGTGATCGTATTTTAGCCGCTGCCACAGAACAATTTTTAGCGCATGGGTTTGAACAGACAACAACCCGCGAAATTGCGAAAGTTTTAAACATTACGCAACCAGCTCTTTATCATTATTTTGGCGATAAAGAGACGCTCTTTGTGGAAGTCATCAAGTTAGTCGGGGAGCAGGTGGCAAATGACATGCTCTTGATTTTGGCCAAAAATTATCGGCAACCGATTGAACAGCTGGTTGATATGACTAAGGTGATTGTTTTACGCCACCCGCGTGACGTGTTTACTTTAATTCACGGCAGTTTTAGTGTTTTATCGCCTGGGAGTCAACAGACCTTGGGGATGGTGTTTGGTCGTTATTATGTGGCACCAATTGCGCGATTTTTTGATCAAGAAGCACTCAAGTTGCGCCAACACGTGGATGCCCGTATGGCAAGTGCGTTTTATATCACCAGCCTAGCGCCATTATTTAGCGAATTTCATACGCTGACCGGGGCACAGGATTTGACCACGCGTGTCCGGGAATTGCTAGATTTAATTTTATATGGTGTGGCCCAACGTTGAGTTTTATCAGTGTAAATGTTATGCTAGAAATGAAATTTAACGGAGACCAATTATGGCTAGTCAAAAAGTATCACTCGCGTGCACAGTATGTGGTTCACGCAACTACACAGTTACCTTGTC
Organism: Leuconostoc holzapfelii; assembly: GCF_012396485.1. GTDB lineage: Bacteria > Bacillota > Bacilli > Lactobacillales > Lactobacillaceae > Leuconostoc > Leuconostoc holzapfelii. The sequence goes on along the minus strand of NZ_JAAXPO010000002.1, from coordinate 185,645 downwards.
AAAAGATCGCACGGAACGCTTAGCGGTAAACAAGTTTTGCGCCTTCTGTGGCAAGCATACATTACATCAACAAACAAAGTAAGGAGCTGACCACGATGTTTAAATATTTTAGAAATGTTGCCAATGAAATGAAAAACGTCACATGGTTATCCGAAGCGCAGGCCTCACGTGAAACCGTGACGGTCATTACGGTGTCAGTTATTTTCGCTGTTTTCTTGGGCGGCGTTGATTGGCTCTTACAAAGCGGCTTTAACTTTGTGATGAAGTAATGGCTCAAAAATTGAAAATATAGTATACTAGAACTAACGCAAGGACTTCTTTCAAGAGGTTCTTTTTTATATCGAATAAAAGAAGGAGCGGTGCTACTGTAAGGGGTGCCGAAAAAAAGATGACAGAAAATAATGAATTGCCAGAAGAAAACGTTGCACCAACACCTAACACCGACGACATTGAAAAGTCATGGTTTGTTGTCCACACTTATTCAGGTTACGAACACAAGGTGAAGGCCAACTTGGAATCACGAACACAAACGATGGGGATGACAGCGCAAATCTTCCGCATTTTAGTGCCGGAACAAGAAGTGACCACCATTCAAGATGGTGAAGCTAAAACCTCTGTTGAAAATGATTTTCCAGGCTATGTCTTGGTTGAAATGGCCACACCGCAAGATTACAACATGACCGATGAAGCTTGGTACGTTGTCCGTAACACGCCAGGTGTGACTGGTTTCTTGGGATCGCACGGTGCCGGATCAAAGCCAAATTCATTGTTGCCTGAAGAAGTGGATTTGCTCATGAAGCGGATGGGTATGGTGACGCGTGAAGTGGTTGATCTTGACGTGGCAGTTGGTCAAACGGTCAAGATCATTGCAGGACCATTTTCCGGCATGGAAGGGGTTGTTGTCAGTGTCGATGCTGAAAAGCAAACCCTTGAAGCAACGGTCGAAGTCTTTGGTCGTGAAACACCAACGGAACTTGACTTTGCCGATGTGGATACAGTGTTGGACGAAGCCTAAAGAAAAGTATTGCAATTTGCACTATTTTTTAATATAATGTATTGGTATGCCATCGGCATACGTGGGAGTAGCACTCAAGCTACGTCTACCACAACACGAGGAGGAAAAAATCGTGGCTAAAAAAGTTACACAAGTAGTTAAGCTACAAATCGCCGCTGCTAAAGCAACACCAGCACCACCTGTTGGTCCAGCTTTGGGACAAGCCGGCATTAACATCGCGCAATTCACAAAGGAATTTAACGCGCGTACTGCAGACCAAGCAGGTTCAATCATTCCGGTTGAAATCTCTGTTTTTGATGACCGTTCATTCGAATTCGTTACAAAGACACCACCTGCTGCGGATCAATTGCGTAAGATCGTTGGTAAGGGTTCAGGTGAACCTAACACTAAGAAGGTCGGAAACGTTACTTTGGATCAAATCCGTGCAATTGCTGAAAACAAGATGGCTGACTTGAACGCCAACGACTTGACAGCTGCGATGCGTATGATCGAAGGTACAGCACGTTCAATGGGTGTGACTGTTGATGGTGTTGACTTGACTGTTGAAGGTACAGCAATCAAGGAGGACGCAGAATAATGACTCAAAAGCATGGTAAGAAGTATGCTGCAGCCTTAGCAAAGGTTGAAGCTGAAAAGAACTACGCCTTGAACGATGCCGTTGCATTGGTTAAGGAAATCGATTACTCAAACTTTGACGCATCAGTTGAAGTTGTCTTCAACTTGAACGTTGACACACGTCAAGCCGACCAACAATTACGTGGGGCGGTTGTGTTGCCAAACGGTACAGGTAAAGACAAGAAGGTTATCGTCTTTGCACAAGGCGACAAGGCTAAGGAAGCGGAAGCTGCTGGTGCCGATGTTGTTGGTGCTGCTGACTTGGTTGCGCAAATCCAAGGTGGTTGGTTGGACTTTGATACAGCCATTGCAACACCTGACATGATGGCGCAAGTTGGTCGTGTTGCCCGTGTATTGGGACCTAAGGGCTTGATGCCAAACCCTAAGACTGGTACGGTAACAATGGACGTAACTAAGGCTGTTTCAGATGCCAAGGGTGGTCAAGTAACCTACCGTACAGACCGTGACGGTAACGTTGCTGTGCCTGTTGGTCGTGTATCATTTGAAGATGGTAAGTTGGCTGAAAACATCAAGACAATTGCTGAAACTGTTTTGAAGGCTCGTCCAGCTGCTGTTAAGGGAACATACGTACAACACGTATCAATCGCCTCAACATTCAGCCCATCAGTGACATTGGACTTGAACACATTGTAAGATTTGACGATATCAACAATGTTTGATATAATCATTTAAGTGAATTAAATCATTTTGCCTAAGACTCAGGTGGTACGTGTACCTTAATAGCCTGCCGAGGAAGTTTAAAAACTTTTCCCGTGCGTCTTTTGGTGCACGGGATTTCTTTTGCAAAATAATATTAAGGAAGGAGAATCACATATCATGAGTGAAAAAGCTATTGCGCTTAAGGCACAAAAAGTTGAAGAAGTTGCTGAACAATTCAAGAACGCTGCTTCTGTAGTTGTGGTCGATTCTCGTGGATTGACAGTTGCGCAATCGACAGAATTACGTCACCAATTGCGTGAAGAAGGTGTAGCCCTTGAAGTGATCAAAAACAAGATTTTGACACGTGCTGCTGAAAAAGCTGGTTTTGCTGAATTGAACGACATCTTTGTTGGTCCTTCAGCCGTTGCCTTCTCAAGTGATGATGCTATTGCCCCATCACGTATTTTGAAGAAGTTTGCTGACGCCAACGAAAAGTTGGAAATCAAGGGTGGTGTTGTCGACGGCAACATCGCTAACTTGGACGACATCAACAAGTATGCATCTTTGCCATCACGCGAAGGTTTGCTTGGTCAATTGATGGCCGAATTCCAATTCTCAATCCGTTCATTTGCATATGCTATTAAGGCTGTGCAAGAGAAGTTGGAAGAAGAAGGCGGCGAAGTTGCTGCACCTGCTGCTGAAGAAGCACCAGTTGCGGAAGCTGCAGCCGAAGAAGCACCATCTGCTGAATAATCAGCAACAATTTATAACCATTACAACATCAAACAAAAAATTTGGAGGATTTAATCATGGCTTTTGATAAAGACGCGATTATCGCATCATTGAAGGATGCAACAATCTTGGATTTGGCTGACTTGGTTTCAGCAATCGAAGAAGAATTTAACGTTTCAGCAGCAGCTCCTGTAGCAGCAGCTGGTGCAGCTGACGGCGCAGCCGCAGCAAAGACAGACTTCGACGTAGAATTGACTTCAGCAGGTTCTGCTAAGGTTAAGGTTATCAAGGCAGTTCGTGAAGCAACTGGTCTTGGTTTGAAGGAAGCTAAGGACTTAGTTGACAACGCACCTTCAATCGTTAAGGAAGGTCTTGACGAAGCAGCCGCTAACGAATTGAAGGCAGCTTTGGAAGAAACTGGCGCATCAGTAACTTTGAAGTAATTTCATTTAATGAAATAACGGATGAGTTATCCTCATACCAACCGGTGGGGGATATGATTCGTAATATTAAAAGAGGTGCTTCGGTACTTCTTTTTTTGTACATAAACATAAGGAGTCGTTATGACCACACCAAATGAAAAAATTGGCGGTGAAATGTATTTTACTGCCAACCCAAACTCTGAGCATCATTTCCAAAACTTTGATTTTGAGCTGCTGGGCAATACCCTACACTTTACAACCGATAGTGGGGTCTTTTCAAAATCAACTGTTGATTTTGGCACGCGCACGATGCTTGATGCATTGGAAAAAACAACCTTAACGCAAGGTAAAGTATTGGATCTTGGCACTGGCTATGGCCCAGTCGGCATCGCCATTGCCAAAAAATTTCAACGCCAGGTGGATATGGTTGATGTCAACGAACGTGCTTTGGCTTTGGCGCAGCAAAATGCGGCGACAAATGGCGTAGCACAGTTGGTGTCAGTCTTTCAATCTGATATTTATCAACAAGTGACTGACAAATACGCTCTGATTTTAACCAATCCACCCATTCGTGCTGGGAAAGAAGTGGTGACGGCGATGCTACAAGAAGCAGTGCAATACCTGTTACCAGGTGGAAAACTCATTGCTGTGTTGCAAAAAAAGCAAGGCGCGCCCTCTGCTCAAAAAAATATGGCGGCTGTGTTTGGTAATGCCAAGGTGATTGCAAAAAACAAGGGTTATTATATTTTGGAGAGCACTTATGAGCCAAGTACCAACATTTAGTGAAGCACAAATTGATTATTTTATGCAGGTGGCACTAAATGAGGCCAAACTGGCTGCCGTTGAAGGCGAAGTGCCGATCGGTGCCGTGATTGTGAAAGATAATCAGATTGTGGCGCGGGCACATAACCATCGTGAAGCCCATCAGTTGGCAACGGCACATGCTGAGTTATTGGCCATTGAAGCGGCGAATGATGCGTTGCAGTCTTGGCGTCTGGAAGAAACAGCGCTTTTTGTGACGCTAGAACCCTGTATTATGTGTGCGGGTGCGATTATCAATGCGCGTGTTCCAGTCGTTTATTACGGTGCCGATGACGCCAAAGGTGGAGCGACCCGTTCGCTCTATCAATTACTAGAAGATGACCGTTTAAATCACCGTGTCATCGTTTACCCGCACGTACGCGGTGATGAAGGTGGCGCACTGCTCCAAGATTTCTTTGGGAAAATTCGGGCGCAACGGAAACGCAACAAATCTGTCTGAGCAATGTCATGCACTTTTTAAAAAATTCGTAGTATAATGGCATCAGACTTATTTAAAGAGGCAAAACTACATGCAAAATCCAAATGCTTGGCGTCTTGACCAAGAGTATTTAACGATTGTTGATGATTTATTACAACACGACGAAGTCCAACAATTAGCACAATATACGCAACACCATTTTTCAAATCGTTTACGGCATTCCATTTCCGTATCTTATCAATCTTATATTATTGCCAAAAAAATTGGGGCGGATGCCACAGCCACAGCGCGGGCGGGCTTGTTACATGACCTTTTCTATTACGATTGGCGCGTGACGAAGTTTGAAGAGGGGTCACATGCCTATGTGCACCCACGCATTGCGTTACAAAATGCGCAAAAAATCACGCATATCAGTGACAAAGAAGCAGATATTATCGTCAAGCACATGTTTGGTGCTACGATTGCCTTACCAAAATACCGTGAGAGTTGGATTGTTTCTTTGGTCGATGATTTTGCTGCGGTCAATGAGTATATGATTCCCAAAGCCTATCTCACATACTTTAAATGGCAGGCCAAGCTAACGCAAAAAGTCGCTGAAGTATTTGCTTAAAGCCTAAAAATTAGATATAATAATAAAGCAGGCAAGCGTCGGCTCTCGAACCGGGTCAGGACAGGAATGTAGCAGCCCTAAGGTTGTTCGGTGTTGTGCTTGTGTACATATTGACCGCGTAGCGGTCTTTTTTTGTAAGTCGCGATGCGTTTGCAAAGCGGCAAGGCATAAGGAGGTGGTCACAGTGGCATATCAAGCATTATATCGGGTTTATCGACCACGAACATTTGATGACATGATTGGGCAAGAAGTGATCACACAGACACTTAAAAATGCCATTGCAACTGAGCAGACGGGGCATGCCTACCTTTTTTCAGGTCCACGCGGGACAGGAAAGACGTCAGCGGCTAAAATATTTGCCCGTGAAGTCAATGGCATTGATCCACAAACGGACGATGCGCAAATCCCAGACATCGTTGAATTCGATGCGGCCTCAAATAGTCGCGTTGAAGACATGCGTGATATTTTAGCCAATGTAGATTATGCGCCCATTGCGGCAAAATATAAAATTTATATCATTGATGAAGTGCATATGTTGTCAAACAGTGCCTTTAATGCCCTCCTGAAAACATTAGAAGAACCACCAGCCAACGTGAAATTTATTTTGGCGACGACAGAACCGCAAAAAGTACCCGTCACAATTTTGTCACGCACACAGCGCTTTGAATTTAAACGCATTGATACCGAGGCCATTCAAACACGGTTATCCGATATTTTACAAGCGCGTGAGGTGGCTTATGATGTGGATGCATTGCGCATCATTGCCAATGTTGCGGAAGGGGGCATGCGTGATGCCTTGTCAATTTTGGATCAAGTATTGGCTTACGGCACGGATCGCGTGACCGTAGATAATGCACGACAAGTGACTGGGTCAACGACAACCACACAATTAATGACTTATGTGACGTCAGTAAGCCAAGGTAACACGCCACAAGGTTTATCAGTTTTACATGATATCTTAATTGCTGGTAAAGATCCGCAGCGTTTTGTTGTGGATGTTTTAGGGTTGCTCCGAGATGTGATGCTAGCTGATGTGGCACCAGATCTAATTAAGACGGCGATCGCGCTGTCGGATTTGCAGGTTTTAGCACAACAGTTACCAACAGCCCGCATTCAAGCGATGATGGTTGTTTTGGATGATATCCAAAAGCAATTAATGCAGACGATGCAAAGTGATATTTATCTGGAATTGTTGACCGTCAAACTGAGTATGACGGTGACACAAACTGCAACAGCACCTTTGCCGCCAGCGGTGATGACGCAAGCCAAGCAATCACTGCCGGAAACAACACCAAGTAAACAAGCGCCAACACCAGCACAATCAGTTGTCCCTGAGGTGGCACCTCAAGTACCAGCAATTGATCCGCTACCACCAATAGCAGAATCGGGGGTCGCAGAACAAGATATGGCTGCCAAAGCCCCAGCGAGTGAAACCACGCAATTATGGGCACGAACAGGGCAGTCAGCAGTCTTTGCCGTCTTGCAAAAGGCTAAACGTGAAGCGCTCAGCCGCGTGAAAGCCACATGGCGTGAGCTGATTAGTCAATTTGATGTCGCGCAACAAGCGATGTTGACCATTGCTGAACCAGTTGCTGCGAGTGACGAGGGGCTTGTTTTAGCGCTTGATTTTCCAACATTATTAGCGCAAGCATTAGATGATGCGACGCTACAGACACAGTTACGCGCTGCGCTTGCTGGTCAGCAATTACCGACTGAAATGGTTTTGATCACACAAGATAACTGGCAGCAAGATCGCGCAGACTATGTGGCCCAGTTAAAATCAGGGGCCACGACGCCGTTGAATTTGGTTGATATACCTCGTGTGAGCCCAACGACAACCCAAGCGGTGACAACAGATGCGCCCGTTCAAGCCCAAACATTGGAACCTGAGATTGTGACAGAAGCGAAGAAAATGTTTGGCGAAGCGATTGTACAGGTAGTTGATTAATAGAGAAAGGGTTGGCTGAGATAGCCTGGTACCATAATGGAATATCCAGAACCAATTGCAAAATTAATCGCGAGTTATACCAAGCTCCCCGGAATTGGTCAAAAGACGGCCACACGGCTGGCCTTTTATACGCTCGGCATGGCCGAAGAAGATGTGATTGATTTTTCCAAAGCATTGGCCTCTGCGAAACACGATCTGACATTTTGTGAGGTGTGTGGCAATATTACTGAAAACACCATGAATCCATGTGTGATTTGTCAGGATACTTCGCGTGATCAGACGACGGTTTTTGTGGTTGAAAACGCCCGTGATGTGATGGCGATGGAAAATACACGCGATTATCACGGCTTGTATCATGTCTTGAACGGTGTTATTTCACCCAGTTCAGGCACAGGGCCAGAAGACATTAATCTACCCAGCCTCATTCGGCGCTTGTCAGAACATCAAGAGATTGATGAAGTCATCGTTGGGACGAATGTGAACGCAGAAGGCGAAGCAACGGCGATGTATTTGGCAAGATTGTTGAAACCAGCTGGTATCAAGGTGACCCGCTTAGCGCATGGCTTAGCGGTAGGGTCAGATATTGATTACGCTGACCAATTAACATTGATTAAAGCAGTACAAGGACGAACAGAATTATGATATTTGGCAAAAAGAAAGTTAATCTGCGACAAACTTATGACCAAGCACTGGTTTTTCAAATTGACAAGGCAAAAATTGATTGGGACACTGCCAGAAATTCTGAAGAAGCTTTGCTAGACGGCCAAGTGAATGTGCGCCTCATTCAAGCACAAACAGCCCTCACCAAAGCAAAATTCAATTACTTATATCGTGAAGCACGCCGGCGTAAAACTGTCGGGCACATGCAAACGCATGTCTTGAAAACGGACCGCATTTAAGATGATTGGCGCGATCATGATCAATCATAAAGGATAGTAGAACACATGACGCAACCCTTATTTATTACTTTTGAAGGCCCTGAAGGTGCTGGCAAGACCAGTGTGTTACAAGCGCTGATTGCCGAATTAAAGCCCCAACTTGGGGATGACTTAGTCACAACACGTGAGCCGGGGGGCAATCCGATTTCGGAAGCCATTCGAGCTATTTTACAGCCAGAAGAAGACAATGGGATGGATGATCGGACGGAAGCGTTGCTCTATACCGCAGCGCGACGCCAACATCTCGTTTCAGTGGTGCTGCCGGCTTTAGCTGCGGGAAAAATTGTCATTTCTGATCGTTATGTTGATAGTTCACTGGCTTATCAGGGTGGTGGCCGTGGGTTAGGTGTTGACAATATCTGGCAAATCAACCAATTTGCCATTGATGGTTTGATGCCTGACTTGACAATTTATTTTGATGTACCGGCTGAAGTCGGCTTGGCGCGCGTGATGGCCAATCGACAGGGCAAAATTGATCGCCTGGACAAAGAAGACTTATCCTTCCACAAAAAAGTTCGGGAAACGTATTTATCACTTCAATCTGACTTTTCTGATAGAATTAAAATAATTGATGCGACCCAACCGTTAACAGAAGTAATTGCAGCAACACGGACATTACTCTTTGAGATCATGGCAACACGAAAGGAGTCATTATGATGAAATTAGTGACAGCGATTGTGCAAGATAAAGATGCAACGAAGTTAAGTAACGCGCTTGTTAAGGCCAATATTCGTGCGACCCGTCTAACAACTTCCGGTGGTTTCTTGCGTTCAGGGAACACCACCTTCTTAATTGCCATTGAAGATGAGCGCGTGCAAGCAACACTTGATATTATTCAAAGCGTTTCTCAGACGCGTAAGCAATTCATGGTGCCACCTGTGAGTCTTGATGCGGGTGGGGAACAAATCGGTGCTTATCCGATTGAAGTCGAAGTGGGTGGGGCGACTGTTTATACCCAAAATATCGAATCATTCCATCAATTTTAATGACACCAGAATTTATCACAATTGCAGAAAAGGTCTATCCAAACCAGATTGCGCATTTTAAACAACTAATTGCGACGAATCAACTGAGCCACCTCTATTTGTTTGTTGGCCCAAGCCAGCCTGAAAAGCTGGCTTTTTCGCGTTATTTGGCGTGGCTGGTCACTGGGGCAGATGCGCGCCATGCCATTCGCATTTTAGCAGACGATCATCCCGACGTGAAAATCACCCAACCTAGTTTACCTAAGAGTGGGACGGGGACAAAGCGGACGTGGAAGGTGGATCAAATTCGGGCCTTAAAGCCAGAATTTGTGACCGTGGCCCAAGAAAGTCAGCGTAAAGTCTTTGTTTTTGATGCGGTCGAAACACTGCAGGCTGAATCTGGGAATGCTCTCTTAAAATTTATTGAAGAACCGGCAGGCCCGCAATTGATGATTATGTTGGCCGAAAATCTCAATGATGTGTTGCCCACAATTCGGTCACGCGCGCAAATCGTGCAATTGTTACCAGAAGTGGCATTAACCACCAATACTGAAGCAGACGACCAATGGCGTAAAACGATGCAACCAGTCTTGTTCAAATGGTTTGAATTGATGATGCAACGCCGGATAGAAGCGTTTGTGTATGTGCAAAGCCAACTCGTGGACGCTTTAAAAGAGGCGACACATCAGCGATTGTTTTTAACCTGGCTGCATGAATTGTCACGCGACACCGTTGTTTATGGCCAAATACCTGATGAACGCCTCCACTTTCCGACATTAGTGGGCTTATATAAAACATTAGCCCAACACTATCGACCGGATCAGCTTGTGCGGGCAAGTGACGTCATTTTTGCTGATGATCGGTTAAGCCAAACCAATGTCTCATTACAAACCCGTTTTGAAAAAATTGTATTAGAAATTGCCATGGCGTTAGGAGAGTAGCATGCAACAACAAAAAAGTTTTGAACAGCGGACAACCGGGACGCTTTATTTGGTGCCAACGCCCATTGGCAATCTCAAAGACATGACCCCACGCGCAGTTGAGATATTGGCAGACGTGGCCTTAATTGCTGCTGAAGATACGCGACACACCCAGCAATTACTCAACCATTTTGAGATTACGACCAAGCAAATCAGCTTTCATGAGCACAATTGGCAGGCTAAAATTCCAGGCTTGTTGGCCGATTTGCAAAACGGTAAAAGCATTGCCCAAGTGAGTGATGCGGGGATGCCGTCTATCTCAGATCCTGGCAAAGAATTAGTCGCTGCAGCGATTGCACAAGGTATCGCTGTTGTCCCAATTCCGGGGGCAACAGCTGGGGTAACGGCACTCATTGCCAGTGGTTTGGTGCCACAACCCTTTTATTTTTATGGTTTTTTACAACGGAAAAACAGCGAGCAACTGACAGAACTGGCCCAATTGGCCACTTTGCGTGATACGACAATTTTTTATGAAGCACCGCATCGCTTGAAGCAGACACTTGAAAACATTCAAAAAGTGATGGGCGATGACCGCCAAGTCGTCTTAGCGCGTGAGCTTACGAAAAAATATGAAGAATTCTTACGTGGCACAGTGGCTGAATTAGTGAATTGGGCTAAGAACAACGACATTCGTGGCGAATTTGTCGTGATGATTGCGGGCTTTACAGGTGAAATCACGCAAGATGAGCCGACCGATGAGGCTGATTTAACGGTGCAAGAAGCAGTTGCCAAGTTGGTAGCCAAAGGGTTGAAGCCAAATGCCGCCATTAAGCAAGTCGCCAAGTCGCGCCAACTGGATCGCCAAGCTGTTTACGCTGATTATCACGGCATTGAATGAAAACAATCGCGCTTATGCGTTCAATAAGGGGGAATTATGCAACCATTTGACATCACGCGCCGCGTTGAATATTACGAAGCTGACATGACAGGACAATTGGCCTTGCCAATGATTTTAAATTGGGCTGTGCTAGCTTCAAAAATGCAAAGTGACGCGCTCGGCGTCGGGCAGGAAGTGCACTTGGCTCGTGGGCTAGGGTGGATTATTTTACAATATGAGGTCACCATTAAGCGTCGGCCCAAAATTAATGAACCCATTAAGATTCAAACGTTTGCGGCTAAGTACAATCCATTTTTTGTGCGGCGACCTTTTGCTTTTTTTGATGCAGCAGGTGACGAGATCATTCGTGTGGATTCAATATGGACGATGATTGACATTGCACATCGGCACATGGCACGCTTGCCAGAAGATATTATTGATCGATACCAAGCAGAACGGGTCAAGCAAATCCCACGCATTCCAAACCCAGAGCAAATCACATCAGCGGAAGTCTATGAAGAAAATGATTATCATGTGCGGTATTTAGATATTGATGCGAATCAGCACGTCAATAATTCGAAGTACTTTGAATGGATGCAAGATGTGATGACCCCGGAATTCTTGGCAACACATGAAATTACGACGATTAACTTAAAGTTTGAAAATGAGATACGGTTGGGACACACCATTCAATCACAAGTTGTCCACCAAGACCATGAGAGCAAACATCGGATCATGATGGGGAACGTCGTGAGTGCCGAGGCGGAATTCAAGTGGCGTGATGCCTAAAAGTGGTGTAAACTGAAGGTAATAAAATTAAAATGAAGAGGCAATTATGTCAGTATTAGTATTAGGTGGGGCTGGATATATCGGCTCACATATGGTGAAAACACTGGTCGAAGCAGGCCGGGAAGTCGTTGTTGTTGATGCGCTTTTTACTGGGCATCGTGATGCGGTACATCCGTCAGCGAAGTTCTATCAAGTAGATATTCGTGATAAAGCAGCTTTGTCAGCTGTGTTTGAACAAGAAAATATTGAACAAGTGGTGCACTTTGCCGCCTTTTCAATCGTGCCAGAATCTGTTGCCAACCCACTCAAGTATTTTGACAATAACACGAGTGGCATGGTCACTTTGCTTGAGGTGATGAAGGATTATGATGTGAAGCAAATCGTCTTCTCATCGACTGCGGCAACATATGGTAACCCAGTGCATATTCCAATTAAGGAAACGGATCCACAAAACCCAATCAACCCTTATGGTGAATCTAAGTTAATGATGGAAAAGATCATGGCTTGGTCTGACCAAGCTGATGGCGTGAAGTGGGTTGCTTTGCGTTACTTCAACGTGGCGGGGGCCGCAGAAGATGGCACCATTGGGGAAGATCACCAACCAGAAACGCATTTAGTACCCATTATTTTACAAGCGGGTCTTGGTCAACGTGAGTACATTGAAATGTTTGGGGATGATTACAACACGCCAGATGGTTTCAATGTCCGTGACTATGTCCATGTGTTAGATTTGGCGGACGCTCACATGCGTGCCTTAAAATATTTGGCAGATGGCAATGATTCGAACCAATTTAACTTGGGATCCGCAACTGGTTTCTCAGTGAAGGAAATGGTTGAAGCCGCTCGTGAAGCCACTGGCGTTGATATTCCGGCTAAAATTGGCCCACGTCGTGCAGGGGATCCTGATATTTTGATTGCCAACTCAGACAAGGCACGTGATGTGTTGGGCTGGGCGCCAAAGTATGACAATGTGCAAGACATTATCAAGACAGCTTGGAACTGGCATCAAAACCATCCAAACGGCTATAACGATAAATAATGTCAGCGAGTTAAAACAGTGCCAGTCATGACTGGCACTGTTTTTTTGATTGTAAACCATTCTTTTTTAGGAAAAGTGTTGCACACAATAAAAATACGTGGTATACTATTTTTTGTTGTGAAAGCGACATATGGACAGTTAGCTCAGTTGGTAGAGCAACGGACTCTTAATCCGTGGGTCCAGGGTTCGAGCCCCTGACTGTCCACTAAAATATTGGCGATACAGAAATGTATCGCCTTTTTTATTGTCTGTTCAGCCTGACGACAAAAAATTAATCCCCCAAAAAACGGCGCTGGGCAGCCAGTGTTGCCAAGGGTTTGTGGGTGAAATAGCGTGAGGGTCGATTTAAATGCGGCTGCTAAACAGGCTGATTTTTGATATACTAGACTAGTACGAAATTGATAACATTAGGAGAACTGGCATGATTGTATTATCAGGCACTATTGGCGCCGGCAAAACAAGTTTAACAGAAATGTTGGCTGATCACTTGGGGTCACAAGCATTTTACGAAAGCGTTGATGATAATCCAATTTTGCCATTGTTTTATGAAAACCCTAAAAAATATGGTTTTCTTTTGCAAATTTATTTTCTCAATAAGCGCCTATCACAAATTAAAGCAGCCCGCGCAGCAGGCGTAAATAATATTTTGGATCGTTCGATTTATGAAGATGCGTTATTATTTCAGTTAACCGCTGATCTCAATCGTGCCACGCAAACCGAAGTTGACATCTACAAATCACTTGTAGATAACATGATGGCTGAAATTGCGGGTGTGGCTGACGTGAAGAATCCCGACTTGTTGATTCATGTGCGTGTTAGCTTTGAGACGATGTTGTCACGCATCAAAAAACGTGGGCGTTCGTTTGAACAAATTGACGAAAATCCCGAACTCTTTGCTTATTATCAAGAACTGAACAAGCGCTATGATGATTGGTTTGAAGCTTACGACCGGTCACCAAAGGTGCAAATTGATGGGGATCGTTTTGATTTTGTTTCAGATGCGGCAGCGCGTGCGATTGTACTTGACATGATTGATAGTAAATTAGCAGAAGTGCATACAACATCACAACGATAGGTCATTTTGACTTGTCGTTTTTCAATAGGAGAATAGATATGGCAAAGTATGGATTTATTGGGACAGGCAACATGGCACAAGCCATGATTAAGGGCTTATTAGCCCAAGGCGTTGTTCCGTCAGATATCGCTGTCGCTTCACCAACAACCGCGGCAAAATTAGCGCAGGCTTGGGGCGTACAGGCCTTGTCTGCGCAACAAGTGATTCAAGCAAGTGACTTGACTGTATTAGCTTTTCTACCGAATCAACTAGCTGATGTGACGGCCAATCTTGTTTTTGAAGATCAACTGGTGGTGTCGGTATTAGCCGGTGTGTCAGTTGACCAATTGGTCACAGCAACTGGCAGTCACCAAGTCGTTCGAACGTTGCCAAATGTCAATGTCGCGATCAATCAAGGGGTGACGGCTTTTGCGACCACGACATTAACGGTGGCAAACCAAGCGATTTTCCATGACTTTTCAACACAACTCGGCACAGCTATTGCGGTGCCAGAAGCGCAATTTGCAGCATTTTCTGCTATCGCTGGCTCAGGGCCGGCTTATGTCTTTAAATTTATCGATGCTTTAGCAAAAGCTGGCGTGGCGAACGGGTTAGCCGATGATTTGGCCACCACGATTGCGACGCAAACAGTTTTGGGATCTGCGCAAATGTTAGCGGCGTCTGGCCAGTCGGCGCAAGTGATGCAAGATACTGTGGCTTCACCAGGTGGCTCGACACGCGCCGGATTAGACGACTTTGACCAGCAAGAATTCGATGCTGTCGTGGCGCATGCCATTCGCGCAACGGTCGAACATAAGCACGCCTAACCAAAAAAAAAACACCGCAAACGCAGTTTGCGGTGTTTTTTGTTAGTTAGGCCCAGTCCCCATGACGGAATACAGGGACAGTTTGGCCATCTTGTGTGATACCGTCGATGGCCATATCAGCTGAGCCAATCATGAAATCAACGTGAACATCTGAAATGTTCCAACCACGCTGAGCTAAGACTTCAGGGGCCTCAGTTTTGCCGCCTTGAATGTTTGAATTATAGGCCGCACCAATGGCAAGATGATCAGAGGCGTTTTCATCAAAAAGGGTATTGTAGAATAAAACACCGCCCTGCGCAATTGGCGATGGGTCAGGCACAAGTGATACTTCACCAAGGGATTGCGCGCCAGCATCGGTTGCGATGAGCTTTTCTAGCACAGCTTGTCCTTTTGTTGCACTTGCTTTCACAATACGACCATTTTCAAAATCAAGGGTGATATTTTCAATGACATTACCTTGATAGGATAGTGGCATTGTTGCTGCGACATGGCCATCAATATGGCGATTATCTGGTGCCGTGAAGACTTCTTCAGTTGGCATATTTGGAATAAAGACATGGCCAGCCTTGTCTTCTGAAAGCGCTGCTTCCCAAATATGACCTTCAGCTAACCCAATTGTAAAGTCTGATTGGGCATTTTGATAATGGAGTGCTTTAAAGTTTTGTGTGTTAAGCCAATCAGCTTTAGCCTTGAGCGTGGCGATGTGTGCTGTCCAGTTGGCGATGGCATCAGAATCATCATCAACACGAACATCTTTAAGAATTTCTTCCCAGAGACGTTCAACAGCAGCTTGGCCTTTGAGATCAGGGAAAACTTTTTCCGCCCAAGCTTGGCCAGCCGCTGCCACCACGAGCCAAGAAATATCATCTTTCATCGTGGCTTCACGCACGCGACCAAGTGCTTTTTGTGTGGCCAATGTATAAGTTTGCAAACGGTCAGCAGGTACGCCGGCCAAACCATCAGGATCTTGTGAAACCAAAGAAATACGCGAAGCATACTTATCCATCAACGTATTGGCTTTGAGGACGTCATATTCAGGGACGTTTTCCAGGCGATCAGTTGGCGCATTGTTCAAAAATGACTTGGCAATGGTTTGATCTGACCATTCCATGACCACTTCACGGGCACCGGCTTCATAAGCAGCAGCGACGATTTGTCGGGCAAAATAGGCTTCATCAACCGCAGCATACAAGATGATGGTTTGCCCAGGTTGGACATTGACACCACGCTTGACAATTAATTCGGCATATTTCGCTAATTTAGTTTCTAATGACATCATTTTTATATGTTAGATGACAGGTATTCTAACACGTTCCTCCATAAAATTTCACAATATAATGATTATCTCATGAAAAAGACTAGACGGCAAGTTGAAGCCGCTGATATGGGACTTGTGATATAACCTTAATGTAATTTGCGGGCGAATTGACGATAAATTTTGTATAATGGATATTATGACGAATAATGCTGCAGTGAAACAAAAAATTAAAACAAATAACCTGTTACTAATCACAACGTGGGTGATTTTAGTAGTTGGTTTTTCAGCGACACTGGCCGTATGGCTACTGTCAAAGCCGGTTGTGATTCACACGGATGCTACGCCGGCTGGCTTTAGTGTCCAAGGTGTGGCAATTAATCAGGCATCTGGCTATGTGGATTACAATAATTTAGCAACGAATGGCATTGATTTTACCTATTTGCGGGCGACGACAGGCACTTCATTTTCAGATGATGGTTATCAATCAAGCTATGATCACGCGCAAGCCGCAAAATTAAAAGTCGGCAGCATCCAAGTCTTTGATAGTAGTGTCGATGCGACGACGCAAGCACAATACTTTATTAGTCATGTGGGGTCGCGTGTTGGACAGTTACCGATTGCCGTGTATGTGACGGATGATCAGATTGACACACAGGCGAGTAAGACCCGTCTGGCAGGGGTAGTTAAGTCATTAGCTGCACATTATGACAAGTCCGTGGTTGTTTATACCACCCCAAGTGTAAAGGACAAATTATCAAAAACACTCCATCAAACCAATTATTGGTTGATTGAAGACAATACCAATGATAAAGCATCGGATAATCAATTTATCCAATATAGTGAAGATCATACCATTGGCACAGGCCTCAAGGCCATTAAGATGCCAACCAGCGTGTTTAATGGCACGACAAAAGAATTCGAGGCGATAAAATGATCAAATTTGGGATTATTGGCACCAACTGGATTACGCAAATGTTTATTGAAGCTGCGCTGAAAACAGAGGCGTATACGCTGACAACAATCTATTCGCGAAGCCAGACGCGTGCCGAAGTTTTTTTGGCCCAATTGCCAGTAGACGACGTGACGCTGGTGACGACACTCAGTGACTTATTTACGGCTGTTGATGTTGTCTATATTGCGTCGCCCAATGCGTTACATTTTGAACAGGCTAAGGCTGCCATTCAAGCTGGTGTGCATGTGATTGTAGAAAAGCCAGCAACCAGTAATCCAACGGAATTTGCTGAGATTGAAGCCTTGTTGGCCCAAAATCCAGATGTACGTTATTTTGAAGCTGCCCGCCACGTTCATCAACCCAATTTTAAGCGCATCGAGCAAACGCTAGGCGAGTTACCACAAGTTCAAGGCGCAACACTGGTTTACCAGAAGTATTCCTCACGTTTTGACGCTTATTTAGCCGGTGAAGAGCCGAATGTATTGACGCGTGAATTTAGCGCAGGTGCGCTGTATGATTTGGGTGTTTATCCGATTTATGCCGCTATTGCGTTGTTTGGTGCACCGCGTGCCGTACAATACTTGCCAACACTATTAGCCAATGGTGCTGACGGCAAAGGTGTTGCTAATTTGTTTTACGATGGCTTTAACGTGACAGCAATTTTTGGTAAAAATGCCAATTCTTATTTGTCGAGTGAAATCTATGGCTTGAAAGAAACTATTGTAACATCTAATATTGCCGAACTTGAGACAGTAACTTATCATGACGGTGAAGGGCACGTGGATAACATCGGTGAAACACCTGATGCTAATCCGATGGTCCAAGAAGCCCAAGATTTCGCCGACATGATCAATGACCCCGTTGGCACCCATGGCCAGTATCGCCAGTGGTTCCAACTTGCAAAACAAGTCAATCAGACCCTTTTTGACTTGCGTTCGTCAGCGGGCATTGTTTTCCCAGCTGACCAGAAAG
The DNA here is from genome assembly GCF_012396485.1 of Leuconostoc holzapfelii. GTDB lineage: Bacteria > Bacillota > Bacilli > Lactobacillales > Lactobacillaceae > Leuconostoc > Leuconostoc holzapfelii. The sequence goes on along the minus strand of NZ_JAAXPO010000002.1, from coordinate 167,812 downwards.
AAAGTTAATTCATGCCAATTAAACCAGCGCTACAAGCGCAATTTGATCAACAATTTGATGCCCCAACGCCAATCCAAGCAGCCGTCTGGGAAAAACTTGCCCAAGGCGAGAGCTTATTTGGTCTGGCGCCAACTGGTACGGGGAAAACCCTTGCCTTTTTGTTGCCCATGTTGACCCGGATTGACGCACAAGTTAAGAAAACCCAAGTCTTGATTTTGGCGCCTAGCCAAGAATTAGCCATGCAGACAACCGCTGTTGCCAGAGCTTGGGGTGCTTTAGTTGATGTGTCGGTGGCGAGTCTGATTGGTGGGGCCAATGGCCGTCGTCAAGCTGATAAGCTCAAAAAAGAAAAGCCACATATTGTTGTCGGGACGTTAGGTCGTGTACTCACAATGGTTGAAGGTGGCGCATTGAAGTTAAATGACCTGCAAGCCGTTATTTTTGACGAAGCTGATGCGATGTTGACAGATGAACGACATGAGAGTTTGCAAGCTTTGGCTGACCAATTGCCAACACACGTGCAATTGGGGTTGTTTTCAGCGACCTCTGGCGTGGATTTAAAATATGTCGCCGACACATTTTATCAAGAGGTACGCCCCGTTTCTGTCGGGACCGATGCCCCTGCAGCCATCTCACACGAATTTCAATATGTGGATCAAAAAGCTAAGGCTAGCCTGCTGATCCAATTAGCCCGACAGAACCAACAGGCCTTGGTATTCTTTAATACCATCAGTGGTTTAGTGAACATGCAAGCCACATTGCGCCATGCCCATGCTAGTGTGATGAGCATTGGGAGTAACGATAAGCGCCAAGTCCAACGGGCGGATGCTTTACGGTTATTTAAAAAAGGTGAAGTGGCCCTACTTTTGGTAACCGACGTGGCGGCACGCGGGTTGGACATTGAAGACTTACCATTAGTGGTCAATGCGCAACTACCACAACGTAAAAAGACATATATTCATCGTGCAGGTCGTACCGGACGCATGGGCAAGCCTGGACGGGTCTTGAATTTGGGTAATGATCACGATATTCGTAATCTCAAACGTGAATTGGGCGATGAATTTAACTTGGTCAAGGCAGTCAATACATTTGCTGCTTCAAAACCAACGCCGGCTAAGCCAGCGCCAGATTCAAGTCCGGCACAGTCAACCACCCAAGTTCAATCTGCTCATGTTGGACGACAAGTTGCCACAAGCGAGACACCGCAAGCAAGGAAAAAGGTGACAACGGGTCTCCCAGTTGCCGAAAAGCCCAAAAAGAAAAAGCGCCTCAAAGCCAGTAAGGATAAAGGCAAGCCAAGATGGGCTAAAAAATAGGCCGACCATCACTGTTTAAAACCATGCTTTAGCATGGTTTTTTTGATGAGAACGCGCAGTTGTTTTAAAATCAGTTTGACATTTAAATATCAGCGCCCTATAATGAAGCCATAATAAATTTGCATAATGGTTCACAAAAAGGAAATAACATGACAAAGACGCAACAACGCATTCACAAGCTTCTCAGCCTACGACTCATGGGGTAGTAGTAGGCATTTTGATGTGTCTGTCTACTAAAGGTAAGGTTAGTAGACAGTTGGGTCAGGCCATGGACAGGCACCCTAGCTGTAGTGATAGCTAAGGTGCTTTTTATTTTGATTGGGGAAATCATGGTTAAAACTGAAATATTTATTGCCACGCGAAAACGATTGAAGTTATCTCAAGTGGCGTTATCGGCGGGTATTTGTACCCAAGCAACACTGTCCAAATTTGAAAAACACCAACAGATACCGACCATCGACATTATGGGCGCGCTTTGTGCACGGTTGGGTTTAACTTTAGATGATATTTTTAGCCTATCTCCGCCCATGCAATCTCAAGTCAACCAGGGGTGGGCAGAATTACTGGCTGCCTTTGGTCATCAAAATCAGCCAGCATTTCATCGGCTGTCTCAAAGTTTGATGACTGAGACGTTGACGGTACCAATGGTCATTGATTTGATGCTAATGCGTTATTTTGCAGCGGTTTGGTGGCAACACGACTTACGTTTTGCTGCCCAATTGATTGGCGAGATTGATTTGAAACTAGCTTCTGCTCAGCAACAATACTTATTTTATGCCATTACCGTGCATTATTATGTCAAGCAGCATCAGGATGACTTAGCGGCAGCAACGTATCATGATTTAATGCAGCGACAAGCACGTTGGGTCAAAGCACCTTATGGCGTGTTAATGGGGGCTGTGGTGTACTTAATGGCGCAATATCAGTTCGATGTTGGGGAGATGACAGCGGCCACTGAGACAGCGGCGATTGGGATTACAGCTGCGCAAAAACATGATAGCACCGCCTTTGTGGAAAATTTTTTCTGGCTGTTATATGCTGCGGGGAAAGGTTGGCAACAGCCACAATTTGTACGCCAAGAAGTGTTGCTTAATGCCCGACTGCTAGCCAAGCTACACGGCAATAATCAATTATTGCAACTGATGCAACAACGAGGAGAAAAATAAGATGACAACATTACGGATTGAAAATTTACATGTCGCTGTTTCTGGCAAAGAAATTTTAAAAGGCGTGAACTTAACAGTTAAAACGGGTGAAATGCACGCCATTATGGGACCAAATGGCACAGGGAAATCGACGTTGTCTCAAACGATTATGGGACATCCAGCCTATGAAATTACAGCCGGACATATCTATTTAGATGCGCAAGATTTAAGTGATTTGCCGGTTGATGCACGCGCACGGGCCGGCCTATTTTTGGCCATGCAGTATCCTTCAGAGATTCAAGGGGTCACGAATGCGGAATTTATGCGCGCGGCCATCAATGCACGTCGTCCAGAAGATCAGCAGATGGGGATTATGGCTTTTATTGAACAACTGGATGAGAAACGCGAATTTTTAGGGATGACGGAAGAAATGGCCGATCGCTATTTGAATGCTGGCTTTTCGGGCGGTGAAAAAAAACGTAATGAGATCTTACAAATGATGATGATTCAACCCAAAATTGCGATTTTAGATGAAATTGACTCAGGGTTGGATATTGATGCTTTAAAGGTCGTTTCACGTGGGGTGAACCATATGCGTTCCAAGGATTTTGGCACATTAATGATCACCCATTATCAACGCTTATTGGATTATATTGTGCCAGACTATGTTCATGTCATGATGGGCGGTAAAATTGTCAAAACAGGAGACGCCGCTTTAGCTCAAAAACTGGAGGCAGAAGGGTATGCTGGGTTAAGAGATGAATTGGGCTTAGATATTGTTTTGACTGATGAAGACGCTGATCAATATGTGGAGGTTGCACATGATTGATGCACAAACATTACCGCTACCTGATTTTCCTAAAGTGCGTTATTCGGCGTGGCAGTTGGATGCGTTATCGCCAAGTCAGGCCACGTATGAGACGCCGCAATTTTTAACCGACGAATCAGGCATTGAAGTGAGTGGTCTGACAACGACCTATTTAGCCTTATCCGCTGATTTGCAGGCCCAAGGGGTGCGACTAACTAGTCTCATGGCTGCCCAAAAACAATGGCCAGAGTTAGTTGCTGATTTGATGCACCGTGTGATTCCTGCCACCGCAGATCGGTTAACGGCCCAAAACGCTGTGCAGTATAATACGGGCATCTTTCTGTATATTCCGGCCCACGTCGTGGTACCCGATGTCTTACATCTGGTCTTAAATCAGCTAGCCCTGACCGGTGATGATTTGGTCGCGCGCCTATTAATTTATGTGGGGGCGCATGCTAAAGTGAGCTTATTGCAACAACTTAACACCATTGGTGATCAAAAAACCAAGGCATCCGTTGTGATTGAACTCATCGCGGCGGCAGATGCCCAGGTGAACTATGCTAACTTAGATCAGTTTGGCCCCCAAACAACCGCCTACATTAACCGCCAAGCACAAATTAATGACCGAGCCACCGTCGACTGTGCGAATGTGGCCTTTAGTGACGGGCAAGTGTTGACTGAATTACGTAGTCATGCCAACGGCGAGGGCGCCACAACACATGTCTGTGTTAGTGCGTTAACTTATCAAAAGCAAACGCAAGGATTTGTGACGGCCGTCCAAAACGTTGGTCGCCATTCAGTCGGACACATTTTTCAACGCGGCGTCATTTTAAATAAATCAACACTGGTCTTTAATGGTATTGGTCGCATCATCAAAGGGGCAAAAGGCGCCGATGCCCAACAAGAATCACGGGTGTTGATGTTATCACGTCGCGCGCGTGGGGACGCCAATCCGTTATTATTAATTGATGAAAATGACGTCACAGCCGGACATGCGGCCTCAGTCGGTCGGGTGGACGAACAGCAGTTGTATTACTTGATGAGTCGTGGTTTAAGCCAAACGGTTGCCCGTCGATTAGTGATTCGTGGCTTTCTGGGGGATGTCTTGGCAGCGCTCCCCACACCATCAGCACGACAACGGGTGATTGCAGAAATTGAGAGAAAACTACAAGATGAACAGTGAACGCAATGATTTTCCAATTTTACAAGAAACAATGAATGGTCAGCCACTCTTGTACCTTGATAGCGCGGCTACGGCGCAAAAACCTCGACAAGTGATACAAGCCCTGACAACGTACTACATGCACGATAATGCAAATGTGCATCGGGGAATTTATGACCTCTCACAACGCGCCACGCAACAATATGAAGCAGCGCGTGACAAAGTGCAACAATTTATTCACGCCCAGCATCGTGAGGAAATTATTTTTACGCGTGGGACGACCGAAGCAATTAACTGGGTGGCGAGCACTTATGGCGTGGCGCATGTTGGGGCCGGTGATGAGATTGTGATTTCTGAGATGGAGCATCATTCAAATATTGTCCCCTGGCAGCAACTAGCTCAGCGAGTCGGTGCCCAGTTGAAATACATCGCTTTGACGGATGACGGGTGTTTAGACATGGCAGATGCCCAGCGAAAAATTACGGCACGAACAAAAATAGTTGCCGTGACCCACATGTCAAATGTTTTAGGCGTCGTTAATCCAATCAAGGCGCTGGCAGCATTGGCACATGCGAAGGGCGCAGTGATCTTAGCTGATGGTGCCCAATCTACGCCACACATGGCGATTGATGTGCAGGCGCTAATGGTTGATTTTTTTGCTTTTTCTGGGCACAAAATGATGGGCCCGATGGGTATTGGCGTTTTATATGGTAAACAGGCAGTCTTAGATGCGATGCCACCGGCACAATTTGGTGGTGAAATGATTGCCACGGTGACGCAGCAATCAGCGACATTTCAGCCCTTACCTTGGCGTTTTGAAGCCGGTACACCCAATGTGGCGGGGGCGATTGGTTTGGGTGCTGCCGTTGATTATTTAACGCATGTCGGTATGGCACAAGTCGCAGAATATGAACAAGGATTAGCCAGTTATGCGCTGGCCCAATTACAAGCCATACCTGGGGTGATCATTTATGGCCCACAAGATAGCCAACGACATGTGGGCGTGATTAGTTTTAATTTAGCTGGTATCCATGCCCACGACGTCGCCACTGCCCTTGACCAAGAAGGCATCGCTGTGCGGGCGGGGCATCATTGTGCCCAACCGTTAATGGCAGCCCTTCAGGTTGCCGCAACAGTACGCGTAAGCCTTTACCTTTACAATACGCGTGCCGACATTGACCGCCTGATAAAGACGTTAATAGACATAAAGGATTATTTTGAACATGGCCTTACAGCAATTAGATAATTTATATCGGCAAACCGTGATGGCATATGCACAACAGCCGCACCATTTTCACCCTGTCACGCCTGACGATCCCTGTCAAGTAACCAAATTAAACCCGACCTGTGGGGATGTGATCCATCTGGCAGTGACGGTAGCAGATGGCCGCGTTAAAGCCATGCATTTTGATGGGGATGGGTGTGCGATATCAATGGCTTCGGCGTCAATCATGACAGATTTAATGATTGGCCAAACCGTGGGTTCGGCATTGGCATTGGCAGCGACTTTTTCAAAGATGACGATGGGTGAGGCCAAAGATTTATCCAGTTTGGGTGAAGCCAAACTCTTGGCGGGGGTGGTGAAGTTTCCTGCGCGGATTAAATGTGCCACATTGGCCTGGCATGCGCTCACAGCGTTACTCACAGAAACGGAGGAGGTTTAATGGATATTGAACGACAAGAGGCGTTAGCACGCACACGTGAAGCGATTGCAGACGATAAAGCGACGACACTTGGTTTTCAAGATGATTATACGGCCGTTTATTCAACGGGCAAAGGGCTCAATGAAACGATCATTCGCCAAATTTCAGCAGCAAAGCACGAGCCAGATTGGATGTTAGCTTATCGCTTGCAGGCTTATCAAACGTATCTGGCCATGCCCATGCAAACTTGGGGACCGGATTTAAGCGAGATTTCATTTGACGATATTTATTATTACAATAAACCGACGCATGAAAAATATCGCGATTGGAATGATGTGCCGGCGCAACTGAAGGCTACCTTTGAACGGCTAGGTGTCCCCGAAGCCGAACGGCGCTGGCTGGCCGGCTCGTCTGCCCAGTATGAATCAGAAGTAGTGTATCACCGGATGAAGGCCGAATTTGAGAAGACAGGGATTATCTTTACCGACACTGACACGGCCGTACAAGAATATCCAGAATTAGTCCAAGCTTATTTTGGGTCATTGGTCAAGCCAACCAATAATAAATTGGCGGCTTTAAACGCCGCAGTGTGGTCTGGTGGGACATTTATTTACGTGCCAAAAGGGGTCCATGTGACCACGCCGATTCAGTCGTATTTTAGAATCAATACGGCCAATGAAGGGCAATTTGAACGCACGTTAATTATTGTGGATGAAGGCGCGCATGTCGACTATGTGGAGGGGTGCTCAGCACCGATGTATTCAGGGGATGCCTTACATGCAGCGGTGGTTGAAGTCATTGTTAAAAAGGATGCTTATTGTCGTTACACCACCATTCAAAATTGGTCCAATAATGTGTATTCGTTAGAAACCAAGCGCGCGGCCGCATATGAGAATGCCACCATGGCCTGGGTGGATGGAAACTTTGGCTCAAAAACAACGATGAAGTATCCATCTGTTTATTTGGAAGGGGAAGGGGCGCGCGGCACCATGCTATCAATTGCAGTGGCCGGTCAGGGCGTGCAATTAGATTCAGGAGCCCAAATGATTCATCATGCTAAAAATACCTCGTCTTCCATTATTTCTAAATCCATCGCACATGATGGTGGGAAAACAGATTATCGCGGTACCATTAAATTTGGCCGAGAATCCGATGGTTCATTTGCCCACGTGGAGTGTGATACGATTTTGGTGGATGATCATTCTTCGGCCGACACCATTCCTTACAATACGATTCTAAATGGGAATGTATCGATGGAACATGAAGCCAAGGTCTCTCGTGTGTCAGAAGAGCAATTGTATTATTTGATGACGCGTGGGATTTCAGCAGAAAAGGCCACCGAGATGATTGTAATGGGCTTCATCGAACCGTTCACCAAAGCGTTGCCGATGGAATATGCCGTGGAATTGAATCGGTTGATGAAATTTGAAATGGTGGGATCGGTAGGTTAGATATGACAGCAGCAAGTGACGAACAAATTATGACGGCCCTGTCATCCGTGATTGATCCTGAATTACGCATTGATATCGTGAATTTAGGGCTAATTAATCACGTGCACTGTGATGACAAAGGGCATGTTTTGATCAATATGACCTTAACAACAATGGGGTGTCCGCTAACGGCGTTATTGACAGAGATGATTTATGATGCCTTAAAAATTTTGCCAGCAGTGACATCAACCGAAGTGGTGCTGCAGTGGGAACCGGCTTGGACGATTGATCGGATGTCTCGCTATGCAAAAATGGCCTTAGGACTTTAAGTCAGTATTTTATATAAAATTGGCATATTTTTATTGGCTTGGTTGACGCAATGAGGTGTTGGCATTATGATTAATGCATTAAATGAAAAGGAAAAAACTCACATGAAGCAAACTGCAATGATGACGAATCAAAATCAAGTGCTCAGCCTCAACTTGCTCAGATATACCTAGCAAGTTGAGCTTTTAAAGCTGGTTGTTAGGTCATAATCTAACGACTGGTGGTGAAAGCATGTGTGGTATAACGCCCGAACCAGTCGTAATGACTGATTCGGGCGTTTTTATTTTGGAGAATGCAAATGACACAACAAATAACGTTTTACGACACCACTTTGCGTGATGGGGAGCAAACCATTGGGGTGAATTTCTCAATTGAAGATAAGGTGGCCATTGCCACGGCATTAGAAGCTTACGGGGTATCGGCCATTGAAGCCGGCTTTCCAGCAGCATCACAAAAAGATTTTGATGCGGTCGTCAAAATTGCGCAAACCATTACCCAAGCGAAGGTCGTTGGCCTTGCACGGCTCGTACGATCGGATATTGACCAAGCGATTCAAGCACACGCATGGCAAAATGCCCAGCAATTCATCTATTTATCGCAACGTCGCCGGTGCATCGGGACTACAAGTTGCACATGACACCAGATGAAATCATCGCTGCGATTACCAAAGAAGTCACGTATGCGCGTCAATGGGTACCAGATGTGATCTTCTCACCAGAAGATGCCACGCGTACCGAATTGCCCTTTCTAGCTAGCGCTGTGCAAGCAGCAATTGCTGCTGGGGCAACGATGATCAATATTCCTGATACGGTCGGTTACGACACACCAGAAGAATATGGGGCGGTATTTGATTACCTACAAGCACATGTGGCAGGTTATGAACGTGTTGGTTGGTCAACTCATACGCACAATGATTTGGGGATGGCGACCGCGAATGCTTTGATGGGGGTTGCGCATGGCGCCAATGAAATTCAAGGGACCATTAATGGGATTGGGGAACGTGCCGGCAATGTGGACGTGATTGAAGCAGCAGCTGCTTTGTATGTGCGACAAAGGGCTTTTGAACGACAAACACCCATTCAATTACCACAGTCAAAGGCAATTTCAGATCTCGTGGCTCATGCCACGCACATGCCGGTTGCACGGAATAAACCCATTGTGGGGTGCAATGCGTTTGCGCATGAATCAGGCATTCATCAAGATGGGTATTTAAAGCATCCAGCAACGTATGAAATTTTAAAGCCCGAAATGGTGGGGGCAAAAGCCTCACTACCACTGGGAAAGCTATCTGGCTCACATGCAGTCATGCAAAAACTCACGGCGTTGGGCTTTCCAGTCACACGAGAGATGATGGCGACAATTTTTCCAATATTTAAACAGCTCGCTGAAGTAACCGATATCGTGTCGGATCAACAAATGGAAGCGATGATGCAAGAGATTTTTCAAAAAGAAATGGTAGGCAAATCATGACTGAAATTAAAACAATTGCTGTCCTAAAAGGGGATTATATTGGCCCAGAAATTATGGCGGCTGGGCTAGCCGTATTAGCAGCTGTCACTAAAAATACGACGTTTCAGTACCGACTGGTTGCGCTACCGTTTGGCGGTGCCGGCATCGACCAAGCTGGCGACCCTTTACCGGCAGCAACCCTAGCCCAAGCGCAAGCATCGGATGCCATTTTACTTAGTGCCATTGGCGGGCCAAAATGGGATCAAGCGCCTAAACGGCCCGAACAGGGGTTATTGGCGTTACGGGCAGCGCTTGGTTTATATGCTAATATTCGGCCAACGCGTATTTCAGATGCCTTGGTGGCACGTTCGCCGCTTAAGCCTGAATTGGCCCGGCAGACGGACTTTGTGATTGTTCGTGAGCTGACGTCGGGCGCCTATTTTGGTGAACCACGGGTGTTGGCAGAGACTTACGCGATTGACACGATGGCATATCAGGTGTCAGAAATTTCACGCATTATGCATAAAGGCTTCCAACTTGCCCAAGGACGGCGCCAACATGTCACGATTGTGGACAAATCTAACGTGTTAGCCACCTCAAAATTATGGCGGCGCGTGGCGCGTGAGGTTGCCCAAGATTACCCGGCGGTCATGGTAGATTACACCTATGTTGATGCCATGGCAATGGGCATTATTGCACGACCTGCCACCTTTGACGTGATTATTACGCCCAACCTTTTTGGTGATATTCTCAGTGATGAAGCCGCTCAAATCACTGGCTCAATTGGGCAAATTCCCTCGATGTCAGTCGGTGAATCAGGACCCGCACTTTACGAACCAATTCATGGTTCAGCCCCAGACATTGCAGGTCAAGGGATTGCCAATCCAATGTCGATGATTCACACGGTTGCCATGATGTTATCTGAAAGTTTTGGCGAAAAGCAGCTGGCTCAACGTGTGACTGCAGCTGTGGCGCAAGCAATCGCAGCTCAGGTCGTGACGCCAGATATGGGCGGGCAAGCGACAACTGAAGCTGTCACGCAATATATTGTCGCAGCGGTGACTCAGCCAGCAGCGGAGGGTGTGCGATGAGTCAAACGCTTTTTGATAAAATATGGCAAACGCACGTGATTGCTGGTGAGTTAGGGTCAGCACAACTCATTTATGTTGATTTACATTTGATTCACGAAGTCACGTCGCCACAGCCTTTTGATGGTTTGCGACAAGCCAATCGGCGTCTTCGACGACCGGATTTAACGTTTGCAACAATGGATCATAATGTGCCAACAAAAGATATTTTTAATATTCAAGATCAAATGTCACGTTTACAGATGGATACCTTGGTGAAAAATACGCAAGAATTTGGGGTGCCGTTGGCTTCTATTGGCGATGACAAACAAGGCATTGTGCATGTCGTCGGGCCAGAACGCGGGTTGACCCAACCAGGAAAAGTCATTGTTTGTGGTGATTCGCATACTGCAACCCATGGGGCTTTTGGCGCCATTGCGTTTGGCATTGGCACGTCTGAAGTCGAACATGTCATGGCGACACAAACCATTTGGCAGGTGAAGCCCAAAACAATGGGAATTAAGGTAACGGGGCAACTGCCTAAAAATACCTACGCCAAGGATATTATTATGGGTATCATTGCCCAATATGGGGTATCGTTTGGCACCGGCTATGCGATTGAATTCTTTGGAGAGGCCATTAAATCCCTTTCGATGGCCGGGCGGATGACGCTGTGTAACATGTCTATTGAAGCCGGCTCGAAAACTGGGATGGTACAGCCAGATCAAAAAACATTTGATTATCTGGCGGGACGTGAATTTGCGCCGAAAAATTTTGCCGCCGCAAAAGCCTACTGGACACAATTGGCCACTGATGACGAAACCGCTTTCGACCAAGTCTTGACATTTGATGTGACACATTTAAAACCGATGGTGACTTGGGGGACGAATCCGGGGATGGCAACAGCAGTGGATCAGACGTTGCCAGCGGTAAAAGATGATAATGACCAGGCAGCGTATGACTATATCGGACTCCAGCCAGGAATGCCGGTGACGGCGATACCGCTGGATTACATTTTCATCGGCTCTTGTACCAATAGCCGGTATGAAGATCTTGAAATTGCCGCTCAAATCATGGCGGGCAAACACCTGGCGCCAAATATTCAAGCTTGGATTGTGCCAGGGAGTCGCGCCATTCGCAACCGTGCGATTGCAACAGGTATTGCAAAAATTTTTGAAGATGCGGGCTGCGAGTGGCGCGAGCCAGGCTGCTCTGCTTGTCTGGCGATGAATCCCGATAAAATACCGGCCGGGAAGCATGTTGCCTCGACTTCTAATCGTAATTTTATCGGTCGGCAAGGTGCTGGCTCACGCACGCACCTCGCGTCGCCAGCGATGGTGGCTGCCGCAGGGATTGCGGGTCACTTTGTAGATATCACACTAGATGAGGGGGAATAAAACAGATGCAGGCATTTGTGAAAACAGTTGGCCAAGCGGTGGTCATACCAGACGATAGTATTAACACAGATATTTTGTTACCCAAACAGTTCTTAAAAAATATTTTAAAAACGGGGTTTGGTCAGCACCTTTTTTATGATTGGCGTTATCTGTCAGACGGCGCGCCAAACCTTGATTTTGTTTTGAATCACCCAGAACATGCTGGGGCAACAATTTTGATTACAGGTGAGAATTTTGGGTCGGGTTCATCTCGTGAACATGCAGTCTGGGCGTTGACGGATTATGGTTTTCGCGTTGTGATTGCAGGGAGCTTTTCCGACATTTTTTACATGAATGCCACCAAAAATGGGCTGCTACCTATCGTATTACCTGCCGCCGATCGCCAGCAACTGCGACAAATTGGCCCCAATGAATCACTAATAGTTGATTTGCCGGCCCAAACAGTCACTTACCAAAACCATCACTACCACTTTGATATTAATCCGCAATGGAAAGAAAAATTTATTCACGGAGAAGATGATATCGATGTCACATTGAAATATGCTGATGCCATTACGGCCTACGAGCAACAACGACCACAATTTAATTAAACAAGGAGTAATTGAAACATGACAGTTCAAACAAATACAGTGACTTGGTCTGGCCAAGTCCAAGAAGAAGCGGTCGCCATTTTGGGCGGCGAAGGGGGCATGATTGTTAGTCCAACAAAAGTTGGCTACATTATCATGACGTCAGATAAACAGGGACTTGAGCGTAAATTTGCTGCCAAAAATAGACGGCGCAACAAGCCTGGTGTGGTCTTATGTGGTTCGATGGCTCAGGTTCGCACTTTGGCTCAAATGACGCCGGAAATTGAAGCCCTTTATCAAAAACACTGGGATGAGGATATTTTGCTGGGGTGCATTCTACCTTGGCGCGCGAGCGGCAAAGCGTTGATTCCCCAAGATGGGAGTGAAGAGTTGATGATGGACCAACGTGAGACGAGTTGTTTTGTCATTAAGTTTGGCACGCCAAGTGAACAAATAGCTAAAACCATGTGGGAAGAACATCATCGCTTTACTTTTGCAAGTTCTGCCAACCCATCCGGTCAAGGAAATCGTGGTTTGGTGGCAGGGATTGGGACACAGATCGAACAAGCCGCCGACTTAATTATTGCTGCTGATGACTATGTTGCCAGTATCCAACCGGACAAATCGATTGCAACACGCTATGAACAAGGCGTGATGGTGTCCATGGTTGATGCAACCGGTCACTTGATTCCGGAACAAAAGGGTCAAGTTGGCGTCCAACCAGCGCCGGTACTGATTCGTAAGGGACTTGCAGTGGATCGCATTATGCATCACTTGAGTGATATCTTCCCAACTTGGGATTATCGTCACGGCTTTTATTATTAACAACACGAAGGAGATTTGCGATGATAGCACGCGTCAAAACAACCATTTTCCAGCGAGATGTGATCCGATATGGGAGCTTTATTCTGCTCATTTTATTGGCTGGAGTACTGTTGCTCATGTCTGGGGTGGCTCGGTACCCAGAAATGCTTGGGATGGCCTATTTATCTTTCACTTTTGGGCTCCGACATGCTTTTGATGTCGATCATATTGCCGCCATTGATAATATGACACGTAAAATGCTCAATGACGGTAAAAACACGCGCGGGGTTGGCTTTGCCTTCTCGTTTGGGCATTCGATGGTGGTTGTATTGATGGCGCTGGTGACGGTTTTATTTGTTGAGTGGGCCAAACATACGTTGCCGGTTTTTGAACAAATTGGTGGTGTTTTTGGCACCATGATTGCAGCCACCATGCTATTACTCTTGACTGTCGTCAATACGTTTATTTTACGGGGCATTTGGCGAGAATTTCGCCAGGCTGGCCGTCAAAATACGCAACAAACGCCTGACACAGCCTATCAGCAATCTGGTATTTATCAATTTTTCCTAAAATTATTACAGCTGATTCAACACAATTGGCAAGTCGCTGTGGTGGGCTTTCTTTTTGGCCTAGGGTTTGATACTGCCACACAAATTGCGGTCTTAGCCACATCAGCTACCGCTGCAAATGCTGGGATTGCTTGGTATACCACGTTAGCTTTTCCATTGTTATTTACAGCGGGGATGTGTCTGATGGACACACTAGACGGTATGTTCATGAGCACAACTTACACTTGGATTGTCGCCTCATCGTATCGGAAGGTGTATTATAATTTGATTTTAACTGGGATCTCGATTATGGCAGCTGGCTTTATTAGCTTTGTTGATTTTGTCCAAGCCACCCGGGTACTATGGCATTGGCATAATCCTTTAACCAATTGGGCGAGTGGCCTAGATTTTAATCAATTAGGGATGATTTTAGTTGGTATTTTTGCAGTCACTTGGTGTATTGAGTTAACCATGTGGCGCGTCTTGCACTTATCAGAAAAAGAACTTGTTGGGCAATAAAAAAACGACAACTGTTGAGACAGTTGTCGTTTTTTTAAGGTTTGATAGTTTGCCACAGGGGGACCATCGGTATGGCAAGTGATTTATGCAGAGTAGTTGGTTTGCCAGTTGCATCCGTGGTAGTGGCTGTATAGTCGTAACGGTAATAGTCACGACTGCGAGTCGTTGGATCAACGTCTTTAGCATTGGCTGGGGCATTGAATTGATAGTGTCCGGGGTTTTGATAGCTATTATAGGGGGTTGCAATAAAATTATTTTGGGCATCAAAGGCAAATTGGTAAAGATTAGCGCCACCGGGCAAAGTATTTAAATCAGGCATAAAGGCCTTTGCAAAAATATGTGCGGTGGAACCCCAAAGAATCACGCGATACGTCCCGTCAGGCATTTTAATGCGCGTGGTAAGCGCGCTTAAGTCAACAAAAGATAGGCCGATTGCTTGACCATTATCATCAGTGGCATCGGTATATATTTGGCCATTTTTGTAAATCACCCAACCAAACCCATCCCAAATAAATTGATCATTGGCAGCGCCCCGCCAAATGACTGGTAACGTGACGGCACCGAGTTGTCCGCTCGCATCCGGGATATTAACGGTGGTTGTCCCCCAACTGATGTTTTGACTTTTAAATATCAGATTCGGATTGGCAGGCACATGGTAAGTTGGCCCATCATTAATCCAGGCGACGGAAATACCCATCGCATTAATTTGGGCGGCGAATTGATTGATCGTCTGTGTCACCAATTGGTTGACTAATGTGGGGACATCGGGTTGAATCGCAGGGTCGCCACCAGCTGCGCGATAGGCATTGGTTACCTGAGATTGGAGGTCGGTATACTTGTTTTGCCAGTCTTGGCTGGTGGCACTCGCATTTTTTAACGCCGCAATGGCGTTGGCGATCACCGGGGAGATTTTATCGATATCAAGAATTTGGCCGTTTTGATCGTAAAACGGCATGGGGGCGGTTGGTGTGGTGTAATATTGCGCGAGATTAGGAATATTTAACGCTGTGGCGATGGCGGCAATTAAGCGATAACGGGTCGCAACAGCAGTCGCTAACACACTATTATTTGTGGTTAATTGTGTCATGGTCGCCTGATCGCTAGTGATGGTTGCTTGGGCAGTGTTAAGATCCGTTGTGAGCTGTGAGTTGGTCATTTGGCTTGCTGACAATAACGCTTTCATACGCGTGATGTTTTGATTTAAGCGACTGATGCCTGCGGTATCTAGTGGGCTCACACCCAAAAAGTAATAAGCAGCCGAAGCGGTGCCGATTAGCACCGTAAAGGCAGTCATGAATGCAAGCAGCAATGGATGTGATTTGAACATAGTCTATATTCTCCTGATATTTTTGCACAATCCTTAAGGGGTGGTTGTGGACGTTTTGGCATTATTTGGATCAACATCAATCGTACGGTCGGTCACGTTGGCGTTGGTATTTGCCGTTACGGCTTGTTGCGTTGTTGGCGCAACCCCTGCGCTAGGGTCACTTAATGCCGTGTTGGCAGCATCGACAGCAGCATTAGCAGCTTTGATGTTATCATTGGCTTTTTGAATTTGACTTTGTGCTTGCGCGAGATCGGCTTGATGTTGTTGTTGCTCCGTATTGAATTTACCGGTTAGGCTGGTTAAAGCATCTTGAATTGTCTTCATGCTGCCATTAAACGTTTGGCTGGCAGTTGTTAAAGCGCCGATATTTGAACTAGGTGCTAAGACACCAAAGAAATACGTAGTCGCGGCAAACCCGGCAAATGAAAGTAAGGGGACGAGTAAGAGCGTGAGGGCAAACTTCTTGGTGCGCGAGAATTTCTTAAACATGAGCATATCCTTTACATCTTCTTGACGAAATGATTATATTTATAATATTGATAACATGATAAATATAGTATAGGCCATCTATTAATCTGGGTCAAGGGATGGTGAGTGATTTAATCTCCTGTTAATCAGGAAGCATTACAATTAGGGTCAGAAAACGGTACAATGGAGATATGAAAATGGCTAAAGCAATTAAAATATTATTAATTGAAGATGATGTGAACTTGGCAGATAACATTGTTGGCTTTTTACAAGATTTTGCGGATGTTCATGCAGTGGATAATGGCTTGGATGGTGAATTTGAAGGCCAAGAATCACCTTATGATCTCATTATTTCAGACTTGATGTTACCGGGTGAAAATGGCCTTGAAGTCATCAAAAATTTACGCGCGAAAAATGTCGAGACGCCTGTCTTAATTTTGACTGCCAAGAGTTCGTTGGATGATAAAATTGAGGGCTTTAACGTTGGCGCCGATGATTATTTAACGAAACCTTTTTACCGTGAAGAATTATTATTACGGGTGAAGGCTTTATTGCGCCGCGCGGGTGTCTATTCTGAAGATAACATGATAACGGTTGGCGATGTGTTAATTAATTTAGAAAACCGTGGTGTTCAGGTGCACGGCCAACCCGTGAAGCTAGTGGGAAAAGAGTTCGATATTTTGACCTATCTCGCGCAAAACAAGAACATTATTGTCACACGCGACCAGATATTTGACCGAGTTTGGGGGATTGATTCAGACACGACGATTAACGTGGTCAATATTTACCTGAATAATTTGCGTCGTAAATTGGAAGCTGTTGGCCAGCATGACCTGATTAAAACATTGCGTAATATTGGTTTCATTCTTGAGGTAGAAGATGCCTAATGTGATCAATAAACAGCAACAGATTCGCGGCTTCTTGCTGCTCATTGCCAGTTTTTTTGTCATTTTCTCAATTTTGGGTGGGGTGATGTATTGGTCTTACACGCGCACCGTTTTTCGGAATTCTGATGCGGCGATTACCCAACAAATTCGGCAATTTGAACTGGCAGGTGCCTTATCGAATGCAGAAGGTGCTGACCGGAAAGCACCGTTGTTGTTAGAAACCAATACGTTGGCCAGTGTCTGGCTCTATGATAGCCATAAAAATTTGGTATTAGATTCTCGTTTGCCAGAAGCGACAAAGGCAGTTTTTAGTAAACAATTCAAGTACACCCCACGCTTTGAATCGGATGAACCTAAAACGGTGCATATTGGTGACAATTATTATCGTGCGGCGAGTGTGCAGTTCATTCATGACGCCAAAAATAACGATGGCCGAAGTGTGAAATATGGTGTCATTACCGTGAATGTGAATGATACCATTTATAATTTGAACCATTTTAAAAAGGTCATATTATGGTCGTTTGGTTCGTTTGGTTTATTGGCTTTAATGGTTTCTTATTGGATTAGTCTGAAGAATATGAAACCTATTCTCAAGTCTTGGCAGCAACAACAAGACTTCGTAAATAATGCCGCTCACGAATTACGGACGCCAATGGCGGTAATTCAAGGTAAATTAGAAAATATGCTCACGCATCCGGAGTCCACCGTAAGAGAACAATCAGACGCCATTATTTTATCGCTCTCAGAAGTCAGACGTTTGACATCATTAACCAATAACATGTTAACGCTGGCCAAGTCAGGGTCGAATATGACACGCTTGGAAAAAGAGCCGACCAACATTGGTGATTTCCTGTCACAAATTGTCGCACCTTATCAAGAAATGGCTGAATTTGAAGGCAAACAAGTCTTGTTGTCCGCACGCGTTAGCCAACGCGTGATGATCGATCAAAAGCGTATTCACCAACTGATTGTGTTACTGGTTGACAATGCCATGAAATATTCAGAAGCTGGCGATACAGTTGCGATTGCTGCGACTGTTGAGAAGCGTAAGCTCGTTTTGACGGTCGCCGATACTGGTCGGGGCATCAGCGATGAAGCCAAGAAACATGTCTTTGACCGTTTCTATCGCGAAGACAAAACAGGTAATCGGGAAACTGGTGGGACTGGCTTAGGCTTGTCCATTGCTGAGTGGATTGTGCACGCCCATGGGGGCAAAATTGTTGTACAAGATAATCAACCAAAAGGGACAATTTTTAAAATTACCTTACCCCTTTAATCGCTGTCAAGTGATTGCATAACATGACGTTTATCAAATTGGAGGCTATATGATGAAACATGCGCTTATCTCTGTTGCGGCAGTCGCAGCCCTTGTCGGCGGTGGCGTCGTTTATTCTGGTACCCAACCCAATTCATGGTTCCAACGCCAACCAGCGACACAAAAAGTTGCTAACATTGCTGGTCAAGCATCGATTGCAACCACAGCGTATGTGAGCCAAGATGCGGCAACGACAGCCTACAACCACGTTAAAAATGCTGTTGTGACCGTGCAAAACTTGCAAAAAGATACCCCACAAACACCAGATGGTTTTGCGGGCCTATTTGGTCAGAAGCCACAACAAAAGTCAGCAGACTCTGGCCAAGAACAGACGGCTTCTGAAGGTTCAGGTGTTGTTTATAAAATTGCCAATGGTTATGTTTACATCATTACCAACAACCACGTGGTCGCCAATTCTGATGCCCTCCAGCTCATCACAGCAAGTGGCGATAAGATAAAAGCTACCATTGTCGGTACAGATGAAAATAAAGATTTGGCATTAATCAAAGCTAAAACAACTGCCATACAAACAACAGCCAGCTTTGCCCAAAGTGACAATGTGCAATCTGGCCAACAAGTTTTGGCGATTGGCTCGCCATTAGGGTCAGAATATGCGACCTCGATGACAAGTGGTATTATTTCAGCACCAAAGCGCCAACTGACCGCCGCAGAAACTGGCATGAGTGATGAAACAGTCATTCAAACTGATGCGGCGATTAACCCAGGAAATTCAGGTGGCCCACTTGTGAATCTGTCAGGCCAGGTGGTTGGCATTAATTCGTCAAAGATTGCTGCGTCAACTGATGGCACCAGTGTGGAGGGCATGGGTTTTGCTATTCCATCAGATGTCGTACAAACATTTATCCAACAAACTGAAAAGTAAACCAGAGCGTCCAGATAGGCGCTCTTTTTTATGCGCTTATTTGTGCGTAACAGCACAAATAACAAGTTGATGAAAGGGCTTTCAAAAGTAAATGGGGTGTGTTATTATTAATTCCTGAAAGCGCTTACAGAAAATTACAAATTGCAGTTATAGGAGAAAATGAATGATTAATTCAGTTGGGGCCGTTGCCAAAAAACATAAAGATTTTGGTCAGTTGGCTGATGGGTATCTCGAAAAAACACCACTTTTCCAATTTATCATCGTGTCGTTGATGTTTCCACTTTGGGGGACGGCAGCGAGTTTGAATGATATTTTAATTACACAGTTTAAAACAGTTTTTGCTTTAAATGATGCGGCAACAGCCTTTGTGCAGTCTGCCTTTTATGGTGGGTACTTCTTGGTGGCCATTCCGGCAAGCTTTGTGATTCGTAAAGCGTCTTATAAAGTGACCATTATGACTGGACTGGTGGCCTATATTTTAGGGGCGGGCCTATTTTTCCCCGCTTCGCGTGTGGCGACGTATTCGATGTTCTTGGTGGCTATTTTCGCCATCGCGATTGGCTTGTCTTTCCTAGAAACAGCCAGTGATACCTATAGCTCAATGATGGGACCGAAGAAATACGCGAATTTACGTTTGAATATTTCTCAAATCCTAAACCCAATCGGGAGCATTGCGGGTATCTTGCTTGGGAAGTATTTGATTTTTGGTTCGGTTGGCAATTTATCTGAAAAGATGGCTGGTATGCAGGGCGCAGAGCGCTTGGCCTACGGCGAAAAGATGCTCCAATTAACGCTGCAACCCTACAAGTATATTTTGTTCGTGTTAGTCGTGATGCTGCTTGTTTTGGCAGTCACGAAGATGCCAAGTGCCAAGCCAATTGTGCACGGCACCCAACAAGCCAAAATTAGTTTCCGCGAATCAATGGCTTATTTAGCTCACAACTATCGTTTCAAAAAAGGGATCGTGGCACAATTCATTTACGTTGGGATGCAAACGGCGGTCTGGTCATTTACGATTCGTCTCGCGTTAGACTTGAATCATCATATTACCGATGCTGCGGCTTCTAACTTTATGATTTATTCGTATGTGGTCTTTTTCTTGGGTAAAGTGGTTGCAACCTGGCTATTTACGCAAATTAAGCCTACCCAAGTGCTAACAGGCTATTCAATTCTCGGCACAATTGCTTTGTTGTTAGCTACGTTTGCACCGGGTATGATCGCCGTTTATGCAGCGGTTGGTGCGAGCTTCTTCTTTGGCCCACAATGGCCAACCATTTACGCCCACACATTAGACAACGTCACAGATAAGCGTCATACCGAAACAGCCGGTGCTATCTTGGTGATGGCGATTGTTGGTGGCGCAGTTGTCCCTGCAATCCAAGGGGTTGTGTCTGATGCCGTGGGTTCAATGCAATTATCATTTATTGTGCCAGCCATTGCCTTTGCTTTGGTCAGCTATTACTTTGCGACAGAAATTAAGCACGACATTGAGTAATTCAAATTTAAAGGAGACTATGATGGCAATTCAAGATTATGTGACAGGGATTCAACATGCGGGTATTCCAACCAACGATCTTACGGCGACAATCGCGTTTTATGAGGCGTTAGGCTTTCAGCAAACGGGGCTATTTTCCAACGGCGACAGTCGCTGTGCCTTTCTTAAATTAGACAATCTAGTGATTGAAACATGGGAAGGTGACCCAGTCGGACATGCCGGCGCAATTAACCATATCTCGTTAGATGCGACTGATGTGACGAAAGCCTTTGCGGCTGTTAAAGCAGCGGGTTTTGAGTTAATCGATCAGGAGATTCAAAGCATTCCCACTTTTTGGCAACATGGGATTCGCTATTTCAATATTTTAGGCCCGAATCAAGAAATCATCGAATTCTGCCAAATTTTGTCAGAGTAAAAAAAGCGCTGTCACCTCGACAGCGCTTTTTATGCGTTTTGCGTACTTTCATACCAATCTAATACTTGCTGGGGTGTGAGTCGTTCGCCGTGGCCAATGCGGGAAACTTCTTGCCCATCTTCAAATAGGACAAATGAAGGAATTCCTCGCATGTTATACTTTGTGGCGACAGCTAAGTTCTCATCACGGTCAGCATCAAACCAATGAGCTGATTGGCTTACTGTATCTTTAATGTTTTGAACAAATGGCTTGATGGCACGGCAGTCGCCACACCAGTCAGCCGACAGGAACATCACATTGCGTCCTGGGTTGTTAATGTTTTCTTCAACGACAGCATCTGTATTATGGGTAGGTTCGTACATCGTCATACTCCTGAATCATTTTGGAAAAGTATACCATAAATACATGCCAGCGTTAATTGTTTTGTTTATGTTACTTAAATGATGTTTTTGTGAGTTAAATAAAAAATAAATTTGAAATCTATTGACAACTCACAGAATAAAAGTTATAGTAATGACAACATAAACGTTGAAGAGATAAGTACAGCCTGATATTTTAATCAGAGAGCCGATGGCTGGTGGAAGTCGGTAAAATATCCGTTGGAAAATGGTCTTGGAGTGGTTACAGAGACGAGCAAGCGGGCACCCATTTGTGTGGCGCGGTAAGTTGAAGTCGGTGGTGCTCGTTAACGCACAACGTATAACCTAAAGGGTGTCACAGATGTTCTCGACGACACTTGGCGGGCGTACGTTTAAGGTGTGGGTGCGAGAGCCCTACATGAACACCGGGTGGTAACGCGTCATTTTCACGTCCCGTAGTCTAATGTTAGACTGCGGGATTTTTTTATTGGTTAAAAAGCGAGGGCCAAAATGAGTGTGATTTTACAAAATGGGTTATTGCGACAAGAACAATTGATTCTAGGACAATATCGTGTGTTACAACCCACTGTGACAATTTTATTAGTGAATTTAATGCCTAATCGCCAGCAAACAGAACAACAATTTGCGCAACTCTTGGCGCAGTTACCTTTTAATGTGCGGCTGACGTTTGCCGTGCCAGCCACGCACGTGATTAAGCACGACCGTGAGTTGATTGAAAAAAATTATGTGACGTTGGCTGACATTTGGCAGCGGCAATTTGATGGCTTAATTGTGACTGGTGCGCCGGTTGACCAGGAAAAAGTGGCGGCGATTGACTACTGGGATGAGTTTCAGCAACTACTGGCTTGGCGACACACGCATGTGAAAGAAAGTTTATTAACTTGCTGGGCAGCGTATGGGGCCGGGTATGTCGAACGTAACTTTCCCGTTCGGCACGTGAAGGACAAAATTTTTGGCGTCTACCATCATCAGCCAACATTTGGCCCAACCCATCCCTTATTAGCGCAGATGACTGATTTTGCCATGCCACATTCGCGGTATTTTACCATTCCAAATCGGGCGGTGGCGCAGCGGTTAAAAGTCGCTGGTGATGACCGCGTGGGTGCGTTCATTTTACGCGACGACACAAAACGCACAACGTATGTGACCGGACATTTAGAGTATGCGACCCACACCTTACACGATGAATTTTTACGCGACCAGCAAGCGGGTCAGCCAACGCTACCCCCAGAAAACTATTATCAAGCTGGGGAACCGGTCAATGCCTGGGCAACTGCGGCGGGGCAGTTTTTCAAGAATTGGGGGTATTTGCTACTAAAACAAGCTCGGCGGCCGGCGGTCGTTGAGCTTATCCCAGCCATGCCAGTATAAAATATTTTAGAGGAGTACACATGACAACAACGATTGATACCTTATTAGCCCAAGGGGGCAACGGAACGGATGATGAGAAAACTGGCGCAGTCGCCACACCGCTATACTTTTCAACCGCCTATCGGCACCCAGGATTAGGCGAGTCAACGGGTTTTGACTATGCCCGTCTCAGCACCCCGACCCGACAAGTGTTAGAAGAACAATTGGCCCGTTTGGAACAAGGGGTTCAAGGCTTTGCCACCAGTTCGGGCATGGCGGCGATTGATCTGGTGTTTGCCACGTTGTTGCGACCTGGGGATCATTTTTTAACCAGTGATGATTTATATGGTGGGACTTTCCGTTACTTTGATGATTTGGTGGATCACAGTGGGGTGCGTTACACCGCGTGTCGTGATTTAGAGGACTTTTTGACACACATTCAGCCAGAAACGAAGCTGATCTGGCTGGAGACACCTTCTAATCCAACCATGAAAATCACCGACATTCAAGCACTCAGTCAAGCAGTCAAAGCCGTCCGACCAGATATTGTCATGGCGGTGGATAACACCTTTTTAACGCCGATTTTTCAACAACCTTTAACGCTTGGGGCTGATGTGGTTGTCCACTCGGCGACGAAATACTTAGGGGGGCACAATGATATTTTGGCTGGCGCGGTTGTGACGAATCAACACGTGCTGGCCGAACAATTAGCCGCCAGTTTGGTGACCCGTGGGCAAGTATTAGATCCTTTCAGTGCATGGTTATTGTTACGTAGCTTAAAAACGTTGCATTTGCGCATGGCGCGGCATCACGAAAACGGTGCGTTTTTGGCTGATGCCTTACAAACTGTGCCGGGTGTGGAAAAAGTCTTATATGCTGGCGTTGGCGGGATGGTGAGTTTTTATCTGGCGGATGGGTATGATGTGGACCAGTTTTTGCAAGGTTTAAAAATTGGCTCGTTTGCCGAAAGCCTTGGTGGGCCAGAAACACTCATTACCATCCCCGCAGTGCAAACACATCATGATATGAGCCAAGCGCAGCGCGACGCGTTAGGGATTTCGGATCAGTTAGTTCGGTTAAGTGCTGGGCTGGAAGATAAAACGGACTTATTGCAAGACTTAGTCCAAGCCATTGAAGGAGCGAAAAAATGAGTGATTGGACAGATTTAATTCAAGCTGCGACAACACATGATCCGTTATCAGGGGCGATTAATACACCGATTCAGTTGAGTTCGACGTTTCATCAAGCGTCATTTGAGACGTTTGGTCATTTTGATTATGCCCGGTCTGGCAATCCCACCCGTGAAGCTGGCGAAGCTGCCATTGCCAAATTGGAACACGGCACGCAGGGCTTTTTATTTAGTACGGGGATGGCTGCCATCAGCAGCGTGTTATTTACCTTATCGGCAGGGGATCATCTCGTGGTGAGCAAGCACGTTTATGGCGGGACTTTTCGGGTACTAGAAGACATTTTGCCCCGCTGGGGGATTACCCATACGTTTGTTGATTTTAGCGATGTGGCCGCGGTGGCTGCGGTGATAACGCCAGCTACCAAAGCGCTATACATTGAAACGCCCTCTAATCCAGTACTACAAATCACAGATATTGCGGCGATTGTGGCACTAGCCAAGCAACATCAGGTGTTAACAATTGCTGACAACACGTTCATGTCGCCATTTTTCCAAAAACCTTTGGACCTAGGCGTGGATATCGTGGTGCATTCGGCTACCAAGTTTCTGGCGGGACACTCTGATATTTTGGCCGGCGCGGTGGTGGTGAAAGATCAGCAACTAGCTGAGCGGATTTACTTTATTCAAAATGCGGTCGGCGCGACGCTAGGCGTGTTAGACACTTGGCTGTTATTACGCGGGATTAAAACGTTGGGGGTTCGGCTAGCACAGTCGAGCCAGTCCGCGTTAGCGATTGCCCAACATTTAGCCCAACATCCTAAGGTCACCCGCGTATTGTATCCTGGGCTGGCAACCCATCCAGGGCATGCGATTCATGCAAAACAAGCCACCAGCGGGGGAGCGGTGTTAAGCTTTGATGTTGGGAGTCAAGCCAACGCCAAAAAAGTGGTCGCCGCCTTAAAAATTCCGGTGTTTTCCGTTAGTTTAGGCGCGGTGGAAAGTATTGTCAGTTATCCGCCCAAGATGAGCCATGCGGAATTGGATGAAGCGGGACTCGCAGCCAGTGGGATTACCCCAGGCCTGTTACGGTTTTCCGTGGGATTAGAAGACGTGGCTGATCTCATTGCAGATTTGGACCACGCCCTAGCACAAATTGAATCAGCAAGAGGAGAAAAAAGATGACAACAGCTCAGAAATTACACTACCATTTTGATCAAGTCGGGTCCTATTTACGACCAGACGCGTTGAAAACAGCGCGTGAGCAATACGCTCAAGGCGAAATCACTAAAGAGGCGCTTTTGCAGGTGCAGCACGCCGCGATTAAAGAATTAGTTGACGCCCAAGTAGCAGCCGGTTTGTCGGCAGTGACAGATGGTGAATTTAACCGGTCATGGTGGCATTTAGACTTTTTGGGCCAACTTGGTGGGTTTGAATTTTACGATCAAGCAGCGTCGTATAAATTTCACGGTGAAAAGACCCGTTCGACTAATATTCGCTTGAACGGCCCTGTGCATGCGAACTTGAACCATCCGTTTTTTGATGATTTCAAATACCTTCAATCGCTTGTCCCTGAAGGTGTGGAACCAAAAGTCACGATTCCGTCACCGAGTCTGATTATTAATCGCGACCAGCGTTCGGATGGCTGGTCAGATTACTATCCAACGTGGCAAGCGTTTTTGGACGATTTGGCCCAAGCCTATCACGATACGCTCCAACATTTCTATGACTTGGGGGCCCGCTATATTCAATTAGATGATACGACTTGGGCCTATCTGATTGCGCAGTTGAATGCCCATGCAGATGATCCGGCTACACGCGCACCGTTTGAGCAAACGGCTCAAGATGATGTCTATGTCATTAACAAAGCGTTGGCCGGCCTACCAGACGACTTGAAGCTATCCACCCATATTTGCCGCGGTAACTTTAAATCAACCTACCTTTTTGAAGGGGGTTATGAACCTGTTGCCAAATATTTGGGTCAGTTAAATTACGATGCGTTCTTCCTCGAATATGACAATGAACGTTCCGGTGATTTTGGGCCGTTAGCAGACATTTACAATGGGCGACCAAATGTTGAAATTGTGTTGGGCTTATTCACGTCTAAGTCGGCAGATTTAGAGGCCGTTGATGAGGTGGTTGCTCGGATTAATGAAGCGGCGCAATACGTGCCCAAAGCACAATTGGCCTTATCAACCCAATGTGGTTTTTCATCAACGGAAGAGGGCAATATCTTAACGATTCCTGATCAATGGCGCAAGTTGGCGCTGATTAAAACGATTGCCGATCAAGAATTAGCGACCGTTTGAAGCGTATTTTGGAGGTCATGTGATGCATAAAAAAATTTGGGTGAGTCTGGTTTTAGCGAGTATACTGGTCGTAGGCATCACTTGGGCAACGGTTAAGCAGCAACCAACCAACGTGATAACGGTGGGATCGGTGACCAGTGATGCCGATATTTGGCGCCATTTAGCACAGAGTAAGCAAGCAAAACAATTACATCTCAAGATTCAGGTGAAAGAATTTACCGATGGGCAGGCGTTAAATGTAGCCACGGCGCAAGGGCAAGTTGATGTGAATGCTTTCCAAAGTTACGGCTACTTTGATGCGTTTAACAAAACCAGCAAAGTCGGTAAGTTAGCCAATTTAGGGACAACTTATCTTGAACCGATGGGGATTTATTCGAGCCATTATCATGCGCTGAAAGACTTGCCAGATGGGGCAACGATTGCCATTGCCAAGGATTTGGCAGATGAAGCGCGGGGGTTAAAGCTCTTAGCTGATAATGGGTTGATCACCTTAGCACCTGGGTTTGGGGCGTTAGATGGGTTAGAAAAAGTCACCAGTAACCCCAAGCATTTTAAATTCCAAGAAATTGATGACACGACTGGGGGACGCGTTGTCAAAGATCCAAAAATTGCGGCCGTTTTGATGTCTAACTCCACTTCTCAAGCCAGTGGTTTGAACGTGCTAAAAGACGCGTTGGCGTATGAGCATGTCAATAGCCATACCAAGGCAAATATTAACATTCTAGCCACTGCTGAAAAACAAAGCCATAATTCAACTTATCGCAAATTATTAACACTTTATCATGACAAGACTTCGCAAGCTTACATTGCAGCTAAGTATCATGGCACCAAAACCGAAGTGAACAAATCAATCAGTTATTTTAAAGGAGAACACTAATGTCAGAAACAGTTGTTGAAAGTTTTACCCTGGACCACACCAAAGTTAAAGCGCCTTATGTGCGGGTCATTGAAACCCAAGCTGGCCCACAAGGTGGTCAAATTACGAACTATGATTTACGGCTCACGCAGCCAAACGAAACGGCGATTGAAACGGGTGGTTTACACACGCTAGAACATCTCTTTGCTGGACTTGTTCGTGATGAAATTGATGGCATTATTGACATCTCACCATTTGGCTGCCGGACGGGCTTTCATGTTATTTCTTGGGTACCGTATGATGCTGAAACTTTGGCCAAAGTCTTTAAAAAGGTCTTAGAAAAGATTGTCAGTGATGAGGTGACAACAGTACCAGCCGCAGAAATTCAAAGTTGCGGGAACTTTAAGGATCACAGTCTGCATTCTGCCAAAGCTTGGGCAGCAATTATTTTTGAACAAGGCATTTCAAGTGATGCTTTTGAACGACATGTGGTTTAATTTCAACGGGCAGTGAGACAAATCAGAGGAGTAGGCAATGCCGGTGTCCCCGCAGAAAGTATATTATTTGCATACCAATAAAATCGCCACGGCTGTCTTTTTGACGGGTAGTGGGGCGGTCGATGGTGTCATGTGACCTTGTTTTGTGACGTTACGCAACTATGACGAGACAAGAGGAGTCTGACATATGACACAAGCACAACAAAAAATTGGTTTTCAACACGTTGGGTCGTTTTTGCGGCCTGATGCCTTAAAGCAAGCCCGGGCAGCGTTTGCCAACGGCCAGATCACAGCTGACGACTTAACTGCGGTAGAAGACACGGCGATCACTACTTTGGTGGCCCAACAAGTGGCAGCAGGCTTAGATGTTGTCACCGACGGTGAATTTCGCCGCTCGTATTGGCACCTAGATAACTTTTGGGGCTTTGACGGCGTGGCGCGGATTAAATTTGGCGAAGGGTATCAATTTGCCCATGAAGAAACACGCGATGATTCCGCGCATCTGATTGGGCCGCTGGGTTTTGACGCGACGACGCATCCACTAATTCGTGAATTCAAATTTCTCAAAGCCGTTGCGGATCGCTATGGGGTGGCGGCCAAAGTCACCTTGCCATCACCAGCACAGTTTTTTGCGGAGTTAGTGCGCGGGAAAAATGCCACCCGTGTGCGAGAATTTTATGCGCAAGAGACTGACTTTCACGCGGCGATTCAGCAGGTCTATCATGATGAAATTCTCGCCCTGTATGCCGCTGGTGCACGTACCATCCAACTGGATGACTGTACTTGGGGGATGCTTGTTGATCCGCATTTTGGCGCGCTGATGGCTGGGCATGGCGTGTCCGTGGCTGATTTAAAAACACTGTATTTAACTCTGAATAATGGGGCATTAGCTGATCTACCGGCTGATCTGGTGATTAACACGCATGTTTGTCGCGGGAACTATCATTCAGATTGGGCAGCAACTGGTGGCTATGATTTGGTCGCTGACGAGCTTTTGGGTCAGGAAAACGTGGCGAGCTACTTTTTGGAGTACGATTCTGACCGGGCCGGCGGTTTTGCCCCACTCGCCAAGGTGTCAGGTGATAAACGCGTGGTGCTGGGCTTAATCACGACCAAAACAGGTGAACTTGAAGATAAACAAACCATTATTGATCGTATTTATGAAGCGGCGCAGTATTTACCGTTAGACCGTTTGTGGCTCTCGACGCAGTGTGGTTTTGCCTCAACGGAGGAAGGCAATGTGCTGACCGAAGCGCAACAATGGGAAAAGCTCGCACTTGTCCGTGAGATTTTAACGCAAGTCTGGGGGGATGAGGCATAATCGTTGCCCGCCCAAACGATTCGCGCTATACTCAACTTATTTATTTACTAGGTGCTATTTTGACCGCATGTGAGCGTTGGCTGTTAGTGGTTGCGGTATGAGGGAAGAGAATGAAACGAAAAACAATGATTGGTGTTGGGGTGGCCGTGTTGCTGATTGGTGGTTATGTGTTGTCCCAACAACGCGGGGCCGAAAAAGCGGCCCCCGCGACACTCAAAGTGACGGTCCAAAATCCAATTACAACGTTGGATCCGAATTTTGCGGACGATATTGGGTCGAATTTAGCCGAAGTTCAAACCTTGGAAGGGTTATACACCACGGATGAAAAGGGGCACGTTGTTGCTGGCATGGCTGAAAAAATCGTACAACCGACTAACAACCACACGGTTTATACATTAACACTTAAAAAGGCCCAAAAATGGTCCGATGGGTCATCAGTGACAGCACAAGATTTTGTGGCTTCTGCCAAGCGCCAGGTTGACCCGGCATCTAAATCAACGCGTGCCAATCATTTTAAAGACTTGGCTAACTATGATGCGATTAGAAAGCAGGGTGCAAGCATTGATACTTTGGGGATTCAGGCGGTCAATGATCGCACCGTGAAAATTACCTTGTCGCATCCAGTGCCATACTTTAACTTTATTTTGGCCAATCAGTTGTATCCCATTAATCCGGCAAAGGTCAAAGCGTATGGCCATAAATATGGTCAAACTGCCGCGACGACGTTGTCAAATGGGCCTTATATGATTAAAAAGTGGAATCAATCGGCCACGACTTGGCAATATGAAAAGAATCCGTACTATGCGCAGGCCAAACAAATTCACTATCAAACGATTAAAACGACGTTAGTGACGGATGCCACTTTGGCTAGTAAGCAGTTTTTGTCAGGTAAGGTTGATGAGGCGGAAATTTCCGGCGGCATTTTAACCAATTTAAAGCAGAGCCACCCAGATGAGATTAAATCAGGTCAAAAGGGCCGAATGGCATTCATTGTGTGGAATGCCCAAGACAAAGTCACCGGTAATACGAATTTTAAACGGGCGATTAGTTATGCCATTGATCGCCGAGTCTTAGCGGAGCAGGCGTTAGCAGATGGTTCAACGCCGGCGCAGTCGATTGTGCCAAGTGGCGAAGTTAAAGTGCACGGCAAAGATTTCAATGCCGGGTTAGCCTTACCATTTGACCAAGCAAAAGCGCGGGCCTATTTGAAACAAGCACAGGCTGAAATTGGTGAAAAGAAGCTGACTTTGACGTTAAATACGGCCGATACTGATGCTTATCGCGCGTTAGGTGTTTATTTAAAGCAAAGCATCGAAAGCACGTTGCCTGATGTGACCGTTAATTTGAATCGGATGCCATTAAATGCCGAAATTTCGGCATTTAATAATCGCAATTTTCAGGCTGGGACGTTAAGTTGGTCAACGGATTATAATGACCCCATTGACTTCTTAGATGCCGCCTATTCTGATGGTGCGATTAACTTTACGAAATGGCAGAATGGGCAATATGATGCGCTGATGAAGCAAATTAGTCAACAGCCCGAAGCTAATGATACCCGCTATCAATTAGAGCAACAGGCAGCGCGATTGAACAATGATTTGAATGGGGTAACGCCACTATACCAAGTGGCAAATGTTCATCTTCAAAAAAAGCAACTGCATAACTTAAATTACCCAGTCATTGGTTATCAAAACTATCAGTATGCCAAATAGCGCAGACATCTAGGAGTGTATTATGAAAAAAATCGGCATTGCTGGCAATCACGCCATTCACCCCAACCCCAAATTTGGGTCTAACTATGTGAACTATATCCAGAAAAACTATACGGCGGCAATGACTGAGGCGGGCGCTTTAGTCATGATTTTACCCATTAGTTCGCCAGATTTGGCCGCAGACTATATTGCGAGTGTAGATGCTTTGGTCTTGGCGGGCGGGCAAGATGTGACGCCCGACTATTACGGTGAAGAGCCAACGCCGGCAATTGGTGAGATTGACCGTTCTCGCGATGCGTTTGAATTTGCCTTGTTGGCCGAGGCAATACGTGTGGGGAAGCCAGTTTTGGGGATTTGCCGTGGCGCACAGGTGATTAACGTCGGCCTTGGGGGGACGCTTTATCAAGACTTAGCGACACAATATGGGCAACTGGCTGTCAAACACGATCAATACCCTACCAAATGGAGCACACCGACTCATCGTTTGGTTTGGCAACGCGACAGTTGGCTGACACCGGTGGTGCCGGCCGCGGCATGGGTAAATTCTTTCCACCATCAAGCGGTGAAAGATCTAGCACCAAGTTTAACCTTAGATGCGACCAGTTCTGATGGTGTGGTGGAGGCCTTTTCTGATGAGGCACGTCGAATTTATGCAGTCCAGTGGCACCCTGAAATGTTACGGATGACTGATGATGCCGTGCAGGCGGTGTTTGATGCTTTTGTGGCGAAAATAGAATAATGTAAATTGTTATCAAGTCGTTAAATTGACGGCTTTTTTTACGGCTTGAAATAGCGTAAAATGTGATGAGTAATGTTGCAGCGCATTTTTGGGAAACTGTGACGTTTGGGTGCCAGGCATGTCAAATTAGGCATCACGACTTGGAGAATAACATGTTTCAATATATCAAAAAAATTTTAATTGGTAAGCCGCTAAAAACCCTGGATGAAGGTGGGCAGTCGTTATCTAAGACTAAGGCGCTCGCCTTGTTGTCATCTGATGCCTTGTCATCAGTGGCATATGGTACTGAATCCATTACGGCGGCCTTATTGGCCGGTGGGGCAGTCGCCTTATGGTTGCAACTCCCGATCGCCTTGCTTGTGTTAATTTTGTTAGCAGCGATTGTGATGAGTTATCGTCAAATCATCCACGCTTACCCATCAGGTGGTGGGGCTTATGCGGTGGCGAGTGAAAACTGGGGAGCCAAGGCTGGCTTGGTCGCCGGTGGCTCGTTATTGGTTGATTATATGCTGACCGTGGCTGTTTCCGCTTCGGCGGCTTCTGACGCCATTACCGCAGCGGTGCCAATGTTACAACCCTATGTGGTGCCATTATCCGTGATGGTGGTTATTTTATTGACGGGGATGAATTTACGTGGTTTGCGAGAAAGTGCGAACTTTTTGATGTTCCCCGTGTACTTTTTCATCCTCGTGTTAGCTGTGATGATTGCCTGGGGGCTCTTTCAAGCAGCCACTGGACAATTGCCATATCACGCTGCTGCGCGGGTTGGCACGAGCTTTTCAGGGCTGTCCTTTGTCCTCTTTATGCGTGCCTTTTCTAGTGGGTCGTCATCGCTGACCGGTGTGGAGGCCATTTCTAACGCGGTGCCTAATTTCCGCGCGCCAAAAGAACGTCATGCAGCGACAACTTTGACACTCATGGCCTTAATTTTGGCGACCTTCTTTGGTGGTATTACTTTCCTAAGTTACTGGTATGGAATTGTGCCAAATGGGCATTCAACAGTTTTGTCGCAAATTGCTGCCAAAACATTTGGTGGGCATAATCTTGGTTTTTATATCATTCAATTAGCCACAGCCTTAATCTTGGCCGTGGCGGCCAATACTGGTTTTTCAGCGTTTCCCATGCTGGCGTTGAATTTAGCACGGGATAAATATCTCCCTCATCTTTATATGGATAAGGGTGATCGCCTCGGTTATTCTAACGGCATCTTGTCATTGGCCTTTGGGGCAATTATTTTATTGCTGATTTTCCATGGCTCAACGGATGCGTTGATTCCATTGTATGCGGTCGGGGTATTTGTGCCGTTTACCTTGTCACAGTCAGGGATGATTATTCACTGGTGGCGGGCAAAACCAGCCCGTTGGCTCTTTAAAGCAGTCATTAATTTTGTTGGCGCCTTTATTTCTGCTGTCTTAGTGATCACATTGTTTGCCACACGCATTGAACATGTTTGGCCATATCTATTGATCATGCCAATTATCATGTATATGTTCTTAAAAATTAAGCACCACTATACGAGTATCGCGCGCCAATTACGCCTTGCCTATGCGAAAAATTCCCATGCTGTACGGCATCATTATGATGGCGCGACAGTCATTGTGCTGGTATCAAATATTACCAAGGTAACGACCGAAGCGATTGATTATGCCTTATCGATTGGGGACTATGTGGTCGCGATGCATGTGAGTTTTGATGTGAATCCTAAAAAGGAACTCGAAACGTCAACCCAGTTTAAATTGGATTTTCCAGATGTGCGCTATGTCGATATTCACTCGTCCTACCGCTCAATTGTGAAACCAGCTACCAGTTTTGTCGATGCAGTGGTGAAGCAGGCTGAGAAACGGAATCATTCAGTGACTGTTTTGGTGCCACAATTCGTCCCTAAAAAACCATGGCAAAATATTTTGCACAACCAGAACTCATTACGCTTACGGACAGCGTTTGCTGCACGCACGGATATTTCAGTATCAACGTATTATTACCATCTATCGGAATAAGATAGGTAATTTTGAAATAAAAAGGAGCGGCATGGCGTCAGATACGCGTGCTGATGAAACGCATGACACAAGATACGAAACTAATTTTATTTTTCATTTGGGTCGTCATTGCAATGCTAATTTCGACGGGTGGTTTAATTCTCATTATCCGCTGGTATCATCGCGAAGTGAATCGGGTGAAAAAACAACAAAAGACGTCACAAAACACGGCGACGTCAACAACGAAGAAAAAATAAAAAAGCGACAACCACTTGCAGTGGTTGTCGCTTTTTGGTTAGAAACTCTCAGTTGGAACGGCGTCCAATTTGGCTTGCCAATCCACGTCAGGATACCGAAGATGCAAAGCCGTTGCTAAGACACGCTTAGCTAAATTACCATTGCGGGTAAAGATTGGCCCGTGGAAATAAGAACCGTAAACATTCCGGTAAATCACGCCTTCAGATTGATCCATACCGTTGTTACCATTACCAGAAATAACGGTGCCTAACGCACGCTCGCCTTGACCAAGGAAAGTGCGACCTTGGTGGTTTTCAAACCCATGGTATTTTTCACCGGTGTCGTTATTTTCAATCACAATGTTACCAGTTAGGCGCTTACCAGATAGGACAGTTAATTTGTCATCATACATGTTAGTCGTATAATGATCCATCACACCAATCCCGTCAACCCGTGTGCCGTCGGCCATCACCATGTAGTGACCGAGTAATTGGAAACCACCACAAACTGCGAGCAGTGGGCCATCATTTTCAATATATTGCTTGATTTGTGGGGCCTTTGCGGGTAAATCTTCAGCAACGATGGTTTCTTCATAATCTTGTCCGCCACCAAATAACACAAAGTCAAATGCTTGGGCATCAAAAGCATCCCCAAGTGAGACTAATTGATAATCAACAGCCACGCCAATTTGCTTGGCATAGTAGGTGAGGGCAATGATGTTGCCATAATCGCCGTAAGTGTTCATTAAGTTACCATAGAGGTGCGCGACGTTGAGTTGATAGTCAGACATTAGAAACCTCCTTTAATGTAACCGGCTGCGCCGAGTTGTTCACGAAGTTGTAACATGGCGGTATAAGTGGCCGCAATGTAAACTTTATCCGTTGGTAACGCCTTGATGGCTGCAACAACTTGGGTCAAATCTTCATAAACGGCTTGGTCGGCAAAACCAGCCATTTTCAGCCGAACACGAATGTCTTGATAACGTTCTCCCCCAGTAGCTACTGCTTGGAGTTTTGTATCATGTAACTTCTCAAATTCAGCATCCCAAATCCAACTGGTATCAATGCCGTCAGCATAATTCGCGTTTAAGAGTGCTAACAAGGAGAAGTCGTCTGTTTCAGTAGCCATCATATCGATGACGGAATTTGTGCCGACCGGATTTTTAATCAAGACAATTGTGACATCTTTGCCATCAACGTGAATGGCTTCTTGACGACCAAAAATCTGCGCATTGGACTCGAAAGCTGTTTTAATTTGTTCAGGCGTAACACCAAATTCACGACCTACGGCATAAGCAGCCAGGGCGTTGTAGATGTTATACAGACCACCAATTTCAATTTTAAGTGGTGTCTCATCAATGCTAAAGGTTGAATAAGTTGGCGTGAGCGTGTCAATCGCTGTGACTTGATAGGCAAGGGCAGGGCGCTTGAAGTCATCAGTGACGCTAAAATAGCGACCCAAGTTGGCATACGTTATGAAATCATAGTGTAAAACCGTGTGGTCAGTTGGTGATAGAATACCGTCTGTATTGATTGGCGCAACTTGCGGGTGATAATCAGCCGGTTGGACATGATTAAAGCCAAAATACTGACGTTTGTTCGGAAAGTCACCACGAGTAAAGATTGGCGAATCTCCGTTGGCGAGCACAGTAGCTGCTGGGGCATGTTTAATGCCCGCAATGATTTTTTCATACGTCGTATATATTTCTCCATAACGATCCAACTGGTCACGGAAAATATTTGTGAGCACAAACAGCTTTGGCTTAATGGCAGCCGTGATTTTTTCAACATTGGCTTCATCGACTTCCAACACGGCGATTGGCTTTTTACCATTTGGTGAGGGTTTCACTGGTGTGGTAACCAATGTGCCCGTAATGCCTTGAATCATATTGGAACCCGATGGGTTGGTGATGACTTCATAACCACCTGCTTGCAAGACACGGGTAATGAGTGCTGTTGTGAGTGTTTTACCATTGGTGCCAGTCACCACGACAAGGTCGAAATCCTGTTGGATTGATTTGAGAATATCTGGGTCGATTGCGACCGCAATTTTTCCGGGAAGGCTGGTCCCGCCACGGTGCATCACGTCGTGCAAAAGCCAATAGGCGCTTTTAGCAGTGGCGCGTGCAAGAGTACTTTTAAGTGTCATAATGTCCCCACTTTCATGTTTATCATTTTACCACGCACAGGCATGAGATGGGGATTTTTGATGAAATATTAACAATCCGGCAGGGGGATATTGGAAAGGGGCGTGCCATGAAAAATCTGACGATTTTGAGGCGTATTTGTTATAATGGTAAGGAGTGACAAAATCTATCGTTAGACAAATATTTCAGGAGGCAGCGCCTGCACGTGAGTGCATGGCGCACATGTCAACACTATGGCACAATTATTTTTTGAATACGGCGCAATGAGTTCTGGGAAATCAATTGAAATCCTAAAGGTTGCCCACAATTATGAATCGCAAGGCCGTAAGGTGCTGTTGATGACGCCGATTGTTGATACACGGGCCGGTGTGGGCGTTGTGGCGAGCCGTATTGGCCTGTCACGCGAAGCGTTGGCGATTAAACCAACGGATGATTTATACGCGCTAATTGCAGGCATGCAAGGGGAAAACTTAGCCGTGGCATTAATTGATGAAGCCCAATTTTTGACCGCAACACAAGTGGACCAACTCGCACAAGTGGTGGATCAATTACAGATTCCGGTGATGGCATTTGGCCTGAAGCAAGATGCCTTTAACCACTTGTTTGCCGGTTCCAAACGCCTCATTGAAATGGCGGATAAATTGGAAGAAATGAAGACAATTTGCTCTTTTTGTGGCAAAAAAGCGACGACGCAATTGCGAATTGTTAATGGTCAACCACAACGCACGGGTGAGCAATTATTTATTGGTGGAGATGAAGCTTATATTCCAACCTGCCGGAAGCATTGGTATGCCCCTGATTTAGTAAAAATCGCTGACATGTTTCCTGTGGATAAATAAAGAAAACAGCGGTTTTTTAAACACTTAAAATGACAGCAAGACAATACGGGTAGCGTGTTATTTGCACCACGTATTGTCAGCGGGAGAATAAACTATGGATCCAATTTTTCAATCCTTACAGACGGTCGTTGATCGTTATGATGAACTAAACGAACAATTAGCTGACCCGGCGGTGGCTGGTGATGGCCAAAAATACATGGCGCTATCTAAAGAAGCAGGCGAAATGCGGGAAACTGTTGAAGTCTATACCCGTTATCAACAAGTGATTCAAGCCATTCAAGAGGCCGAGGAGTTGTTGGATGACGCTGAAATGGCGCCATTAGCCAAAGAAGATCTAGCGGATCTCAAGCCAGAAAAGGCGCAACTGGAAGACCAATTGAAGATCTTAATGTTGCCAAAAGACCCCAACGACGATAAAAATATTATCATGGAAATTCGTGGGGCCGCCGGTGGGGATGAATCCTCATTATTTGCCGCTGACTTGCTAGATATGTATCGACGTTATGCGGAAAAGCAACGCTGGGCATTAAGCATTATTGATGAAGCGACGACTGAAGTTGGTGGCTATAAAGAAGTCGCTGTGATGATTACTGGGGATAATGTCTATTCCAAGTTGAAATTTGAATCAGGTGCGCATCGCGTGCAGCGGGTCCCTTCAACAGAAACACAAGGCCGAGTGCATACTTCAACAGCCACGGTTGGCGTGATGCCGGAATTTGAAGAAATTGACTTTGAATTAGCTGAATCTGATTTGGAAGAAGAATTCTTCCGTTCAGGCGGTGCTGGTGGACAAAACGTCAACAAAGTGTCAACGGCAGTGCGTTTGATTCACAAGCCAACCGGCATCATGGTTAAAATGCAAGAAGAACGAACGCAGATTAAAAACCGTGATAAGGCGCGTAAGTTATTGGCCAGTCGTGTGTATGACTTTTACGCCCAACAAAATGAAGCGGCGTATGCCGAACAACGAAAATCAGCGGTTGGGACTGGCGATCGTTCAGAACGCATTCGGACCTATAATTACCCCCAAAACCGTGTCACGGATCATCGCATCGGCTTGACTTTAAACAAGTTAGATCGGGTGATGAACGGTGAATTAGGCGAAGTGATTGATGCGTTAATCATTGCTGATCAGACGGCTAAGCTCGCGGAATTGAACAACGCTTAAAGATGACAGACAAACATTTTGAAACCCCAAAACAATTTCAACAGTCTCATCAGACGACGCAAAAACGCTCAAAGCCACCCGCTAAGTTGACCCAACCACGTTGGTACGAGTGGGATGATCAGGCCAAACCAATGGCCCCAGCGCAAGTAAAATTATCGCTGCTGGAAGCGCGCAAGTGGGCGGTAATCGAGCTGACACAGGCGGGGATGCCTGAAGCCGATGCCAAAGATAATGTCGATTTCTTGTTGACGGGTGCTTTGAACATTAACTACGGTTATTTACGTGCCAATTTTTCTCGGCAAATGCCAGCAGCGCTTGCGGCAGTTTGGCCAAAGTGGGTGGCACAATTAAGCCAAAACGAGCCACCGCAATATATTCTCGGTCATGCGCCGTTTTACGGACGGGAGTTCATGGTCGATGCGCGCGTCTTAATTCCCCGACCAGAAACGGAACAACTCGTCGAATGGATTTTACAAGACGCGAGTGGCACGCAGGGGGCACCAGTGTCTGTGTTGGATATTGGGACGGGATCGGGGGCCATTATTGAGACCCTGATGCTGGAAAATCCACGCGTCAAGGGGTTTGCGGCTGATATTTCACCCGACGCCTTGGCCGTGGCCGAAAACAATGCCCAGCGCTTTGGGTTACACAATTTGCATGTCATTGAAAGTGATGTGTATCAAGGTGTTGCGGAATTACAGTTTGATATCATTGTCAGCAATCCACCCTATATTGCGCGGACCGATGAAGCAGAAATGGACGCTAGTGTCTTGGCTTATGAGCCGCAGATGGCCCTGTTTGCTGATCGTGATGGCTTAGCGATTTATGACAAAATTGCCGCTGGTTTGGCGCGACATTTAACAGCACAAGGACGTGCCTATTTTGAAATTGGTTATCAACAAGGGCCAGCAGTGGTGGCCCTGATGCAACAAGCGTTGCCTGAGGCGACGGTGACGCTGAAAAAAGATTTTGCGGGCCTTGATCGTATGGTCCGTGTCGTGAAAGGATAAGCATGGAGACAGCATTACTCACAACACAAGACGCCCAATATGCTGGTGAATTATTAAAGGCTGGCGAAGTGGTGGCTTTTCCGACCGAAACAGTCTATGGTCTAGGGGCAGATGCGACCAATGACTTGGCGGTGAAAAAAGTCTTTGTGGCGAAAAATCGCCCAGCCGATAATCCACTGATTATGACTGTTGCCGATGTTGAACAGTTGGCGTCCTTTGTCACAATTTCTGAATCGGCCCGCCAATTGATGGCGGCATTTTGGCCAGGGTCTTTGACAATTATTATGCCAATTAAGCCGGGCCAAGTGTCGATGTTGGTGACGGGTGGCTTACAAACTGTTGCTTTTCGTTTGCCGGCTAATGAAACAGCACGTGCCATCATCCGCGCCGCCGGTGTCCCTATCGTTGGCCCAAGTGCGAATACATCAGGTAAGCCATCGCCAACCACAGCCCAACACGTGTGGCATGATATGCAAGGGCGTATTGCGGCTATTGTGGACGATGGCCCTACCGAAGTGGGGGTTGAATCGACCGTGATTGACATGTCAACAGACACGCCAACGATTTTGCGGCCAGGTGCGGTCACGCAGCAACAATTAGAAGCGGTGCTTCAACAGCCAGTTTTTGATGCGACCAGCACAGAATCAGTGGCGAATCATGTCACGCCAAAAGCACCGGGGATGAAATATCGGCATTATGCGCCGGATAAAAATGTGTTGATGTTTGACCCATTGGATGCTTTGGCCTTGAAATCAGCGCTTGCGGCAGAAGACGTAGTCATGGCGCAAGATGAGACGTTAGCAACGCTGAATTTGCCGCTCACACGTACCTGGTCATTAGGCGCAACGCTTGATAGCGCGACGGAGCAGTTGTTTGCAGGGTTACGCTACTATGACGAGTCACCTGATGTGGGGACGATTTACGTTGAGAAAATGCCGCCAATCGGCCTAGGAAAAGCTTACAATAATCGCTTAGCCAAAGCGGCGGGTAATCAAGAATTTACGCTTTAAAAGCACCCAGTGGGGGCTTTTTTTGTTGCGGTTGGACTAAATTATGGGATAATGACACATTAACTTTTAATTTACTGAAAATGAAACACATAAAACATGTAAACGTTTACATGGCAAACGCGATGAGACCGGCATTTGTAACGATTGGGCTTGATATATCAAGGTTTACCAGTATAATTTACTTGATATTTTGTAAGCGCTTTGATACACTAATAGCAGAAGCTGATGAACAGCTAAAAAGGAGAAAATAATTATGGCACAATCAAAAGACTTTCATATCGTAGCAGAAACAGGTATTCACGCACGCCCAGCAACATTGTTGGTTCAAGCAGCCTCAAAGTTCACATCAGACGTTACTTTGTCATACCAAGGTAAGGATGTTAACTTGAAGTCAATCATGGGTGTGATGTCACTTGGTGTTGGTCAAGGTGCCGATGTTACAATCAAAACAGAAGGCGATGATGAAGAAGCTGCAATGGCTGCAATCGTTGAAGCAATGGGAACAGAAGGACTTGCAGAATAATAATGGCTAAGAACTTCAAAGGAATCGCGGCAAGTAATGGCGTTGCAATTGCAAAAGCCTACTTGTTAGTTGACCCAGATTTGTCTTTTTCTAAGACAACGATTACAGATGTGACAGCTGAACAAGCTCGTGTCGACGATGCTTTGAAGGCTGCCAGTGCGGATGTTGAAATCATTAAAGCAAAGGCTGCAAAAAACCTTGGTGCTGATGAAGCCCAAGTCTTTGAAGCCCACTTGATGGTTTTGGCTGACCCAGAAATGTCTGGTGCAATTAAGCAAAAGATTGCCGATGACAAAGTGAACGCGGAACAAGCCGTTAAGGAAGTAACAGACATGTATATTGGCATGTTTGAAGCGATGACGGATAATGCCTATATGCAAGAACGGGCAGCAGATATTCGCGATGTGACCAAGCGTATTTTGTCACATTTGCTTGATGTGTCATTGCCTAACCCAGCATTGATTGACGAAGAAGTGGTTTTGGTGTCTAAGGATTTAACACCTTCTGACACGGCGCAATTAGATCGTCAATTTGTTAAAGGTATCTTAACTGATCTTGGCGGTCGCACCGCGCATGCGTCAATTATGGCGCGCACGCTAGAAATTCCAGCAGTTGTTGGTGCTGAAGTGGCAACCCAAGAAGTTGCTGCTGGTGTCACGGTCATTGTGGATGGTTTGACTGGCGATGTGATTGTGGATCCAGATGCAGCCACCCTTGCTACCTACCAACAAAAGGCTGCTGATTACCAAGCACAACGTGCAGAGTGGGCTTTGTTAAAAGACCAACAATCTACTAGTGCAGACGGGAAGACCTTTGTTGTGGGGGCCAATATTGGTTCACCCAAGGATCTACCAGCTGTCCTAGATAATGGGGCAGAAGGGGTTGGCCTGTACCGGACTGAATTCTTATACATGGAATCAGACCATCTTCCAACTGAAGACGAACAGTTTGAAGCTTACAAAGCTGTTGTTGAAAAAATGGCAGGTAAGCCAGTGACAGTTCGGACCATGGATATTGGTGGCGACAAGCACTTAAGTTATTGGAAACTACCAGAGGAAGAGAACCCATTCTTGGGTTACCGTGCGATTCGTATTTCATTGGACCAAACGGAAATCTTCCGGACGCAACTGCGTGCCTTGTTGCGTGCGTCAGCCTTTGGTAACTTGTGGATTATGTTTCCAATGATTGCCACGTTGGCTGAGTTCCGTGCGGCAAAGCAAATTTATACCGAAGAACGGGAAAAGTTAGCAGCTGCTGGTGTAGCAATGGGGGATGTCAAGTTAGGCATCATGATTGAAATTCCTGCTGCCGCCATGTTAGCTGATAAGTTTGCCAAGGAATTGGACTTCTTCTCAATTGGGACCAATGATTTGATTGGCTACACAATGGCTGCAGATCGTGGTAACGACAAGGTCGCTTATTTGTATCAACCTTATAACCCATCAATTTTGCGTTTGATTAACAACGTGATTACTGCGGCGCATAAGGAAGGAAAGTTTGTGGCAATGTGTGGTGAAATGGCTGGTGATCCAGTGGCTGTGCCTGTTTTGATGGGTTTGGGCTTGGATGAGTTCTCAATGAGCGCGCCATCTGTTTTGCAAACACGTTCACTTATGAAAAAGTTAAATACAGCCGATATGAAAGTATTAGCTGAAAAGGCTTTGGATGCCGAAACTAATGACGAAGTCATCGCGTTGGTTGAAGCAGCCGTTAAATAATCTAATAGATAGTATGAAATTAAAAGTTCTCACACGCAAGCGTGTGAGAACTTTTTTGCGTTGTAACCATTTTGCGTATCATTCGGTATACCTTATAGAAAGGTAGGAGGAATGAAAATAGATCAGTATGAAGACCGGTTAATTGCACTAGCAAATGAAATAGCTGGCACCAGATTTACAACAGGCGCAGTTTGCTGGTGTCATTGTGACCGGCCGAACGGAAAATTTGGCGGCACTGGATCAATTACCCGCCGTTTATGCCACTAACGTTGGGGTAACCACCCCAATCATGCCGTATTTAGAACCACTCAAATAGGCAATTTGACAACACGAGTGACACTGGATTAAGACCGCCGTTGGGCGGTCTTTTTGTGTTAAAATATAACTTATGAAGATTTTAGCCTTTGATACAAGTAACCAACCTCTGACTGTGAGTTTGGCGGAAAATAGTGATGTGCTGCGTGTTTTTTCAACCAATGAAGCCAGGAATCATTCCATTCAATTGCTGCCAGCGATTCAAGCAACGCTTGCTGAACAAAACTGGCCACTAAGTGCAATTGATCGCATTGTGGTTGCACAAGGCCCTGGGTCCTTTACCGGACTGAGAATTGGTGTAACGGTCGCTAAAATGTTGGCGCAAACGTTACAGGCTGAACTTGTTGGCGTGTCAAGCCTAGCGGTATTGGCTGCACAAGTCACGCGTCCTGGATTAGTTGTGCCGTTATTTAATGCGCGCAATAATAACGTCTTTGCTGGGGTCTATCGGGCAGGCGAA
The DNA here is from genome assembly GCF_012396485.1 of Leuconostoc holzapfelii. Lineage (GTDB taxonomy): Bacteria > Bacillota > Bacilli > Lactobacillales > Lactobacillaceae > Leuconostoc > Leuconostoc holzapfelii. The sequence continues at coordinate 125,146 of NZ_JAAXPO010000002.1, read as the reverse complement.
AACGTGTTACCTGATGCCCACCAGTCACTTGACCAATTGACAACATGGTTACAGACACGCACCGAGCCAATAACTTTTGTTGGTGAAACAACTGAATTTTCAACCACTTTGACACAATTGTTTGGCGACCGGGCAGTGGTTGAAACGCCGACAGCTAGCTTGCCTGATGGTCATGGGATTGTTGCCCTTGGTTACCAATCGCAACCAAACCCCGATGTGGCACATTTTAACCCCAATTATTTAAGGAAAACCCAAGCTGAACTCAATTGGCTTGCGGCACATCCGGGTGAGGATCACCCTGAAAACTATGTTTTTGAAGTTTAATCATCAACCAAAATTACCGGCGACATTGCCCGTCTTTAACCCAAAAATGCTTGATGTCGCTGGCTATTCCTTTACCTGTCGTCGGGCAACAGTGGCTGACATTGATACACTGGTTAAAATTGAGGAAGCGGTTTATGCTGGTAGGGCGCCGTGGGTGTTACGCGATTTTTTAAGTGAGTTGTCCCGCCCACATGTTCGGCTTTATCTTGTGATTGAGCGCCATCAACAAGTCATCGGCTTTGCTGGGGCGGCCTATCAACGCGAACAGCGGGACATGCATATTACTAACATCGCAGTTGTTCCAGTCTGGCAAAGTCATGGACTAGGGACGGCGATGTTATCTGAAATGACGCAATTTGCACAAGGGGTTGGTGTTAGCACGTTGACGCTTGAAGCGCGTGCCTCAAATCATGGTGCGATTGCGCTGTATCAGCGCTTTGGCTTTCAACAAATCGGTGTAAAAAAAGGGTATTACTTAGGGGATCACGAAGACGCTGTTTCAATGGTAAAAAAACTTGGCAATCCAACGCGCCACAATTGAAGATAGTCAGACGATTTACGACATTGCCCAAGCTGCTTTTCAGCCATCGCCGTGGCCAAAATCGGTATTTGAGCACGAATTAACCAGCCCACGCAGCCGCTATTTTGTGACTCCAGGCGGTTTTATTGGCGTGACCCAAATTTTGGATGAGGTTGACATTGGCAGTCTTGCCGTGCATCCCAATCGACAAAAGCAAGGCATTGCGCAAGCGTTATTAGCGCATGTGTTAGACATGCCAGGCGTGGTTCGGTTTTTATTGGAGGTGGACGAAGCCAATGAAAACGCCATGCGTCTTTACGAAAAAATGGGCTTTGTCGCGTATTATCGGCGCGAAAAGTATTACAAAAATGGCCATGCAGCGATCATGATGGAAAGGAAAATGTGAGTCAGCCCAAGAAGCGGACTCATGGATAGCACGATGACAAAAATCATAGCATTTGAATCTAGCGCTGATGAAACGAGTGTGGCCATCGTCGAAGATGGTCACATCATTTTAAGCAACGCTGTGGCAACACAAATTAATTCTCACCAACGGTTTGGCGGGATAGTACCTGAAGTCGCCAGTCGCCATCATATTGAATGGATTACCCGCGTCTTAGAGGATGCATTGGCAACGGCACAGATTGAACCTGAAGCACTCGATGCCGTCGCCGTGACTTATGGTCCAGGCTTGGTGGGGTCATTACTTGTCGGCTTAATGGGGGCGAAAACCTTTGCCTTAGCACACAATTTGCCTATTGTACCAGTGAATCATTTAGCTGGTCATATTGCAGCAGCCAATTTTAACGCACCAATCGTCTACCCGGCGCTTGCCTTGATGGTTTCAGGTGGCCATACAGAGCTCGTCTTCATGTCAGCGGAAAATGAGTTTGCCGTTCTTGGCGAAACACGTGATGACGCAGCAGGTGAAAGTTTTGATAAAGTTGGTCGCCTACTCAAATTGCCTTATCCTGCGGGTAAAACGATTGATGAGATGGCCCATTTAGGCCAACCCACCATTAAATTTCCAACGGCGATGGCACATGAAGATAATTATGACTTTAGTTTTTCTGGGCTTAAAAGTGCTGTGATTAACTATGTCCACCATGCCGAACAAAAGGGCGAAGCCATTGATCAAAATGATTTGGCAACCAGTTTTCAAAATGCCGTCGTTGATGCGTTGGTGGGTCGTACAAAACGGGCCTTGCAAGATTTTCCAGTGAAAAGTTTTATTTTAGCTGGTGGTGTTGCTGCGAATTCACAATTACGTGACACTTTGGCATCGTTACTAACCTCATTTCCTGAGACAAGTTACATCCCAGTACCGCGTCAATATACAGGCGATAATGCTGCGATGATTGGCGCAGCTGGCTACTGGAACTATAAGCAAGGGCATTTTGCGGGATTGGATTTAAACACGGATCCAGGACTGGATTTTGACCTGATGACATCGCTGTAAGATTGTGAATACCTCACGATCTTTTGTTGCGGTGTTTATTTTTATGGTATAATAGTTATGCAAAAGTTCACAAAGTGGCAACGTTGGTGATCATGCATGCAAAGTGCTTGCCGCGCATCACCAAATCAATTAAAATGATACAATCATATTGGAGAAACCTATGACACAACCAAAAATTCCGCGGGCGACCGCTAAGCGACTTCCAATCTACTACCGTTATTTGACATTCTTGCATGATGCAGGCACAGACCGTATTTCTTCAGCAGAACTCAGTGATGCGATTAAGTTTGACGCGGCAACCATTCGTCGTGATTTTTCATATTTTGGCGCGTTGGGTAAGCGAGGCTATGGCTATGACGTGAAAGCGTTGCTTGACTTCTTTGCTAATGTTTTGGATCAAGATAGCTTGATTAACGTCGCCTTGATTGGTGCGGGAAACCTTGGCCAGGCCTTGTTAAACTTTAACTTCCACCAGTCATCTAATATGCGTATTTCAGCCGCTTTTGACGTGGATGAGTCACGTGCCGGAACCATTATGGCCGGTGTACCGATTTATGCGATGACAGAATTAAAAGAACAAATTATGGCGCAACGCATTAATATCGCAATTTTGACTGTACCGCAATCAGTGGCACAAGAAATTACAAATGAACTTGTAGCAGCAGGTATCAAGGGGATTTTGAACTTTACACCTTTGCGTGTCACGGTTCCGAGTGGCGTACGGGTACAAAACGTGGATTTGACGAATGAATTACAGACACTGGTCTATTTCATTGACAACTATGGTTCAATTACAACGGGATTATAATTAATATGCCGATTTTAGATTTAAATGATCAAGCGCGCGTGCAGGCTTACCAACAATTTGTTCGGGAAGACCCACGCGGACAAGTGACACAAGATCCGCTTTGGGGAGAACTTAAGGCAAACTGGGGACATGTTTATGTCTATCATGAAACCGATGGGCAAATCGATGCCGTGTTGACAGTATTAACTGTTGAAGCCGTACCAGGCAAGTTACTGGGTTATGCCGGCCGTGGACCGATTGGAGACATTCAAGATGTGGCTTTGATTCAAGGGATGATTGCGGAAGCCTTAGCAGCGTTACCAGATAATGTCTTCTTAATTCGTTTAGACCCTGAAGTGCCATATAGTGAGGCGCTAGATGCCAAGTATCGTGCCGCAGGTTTTGTGACACGTAATCGTGGCATTCAACATATGCATGGGAATATTCAGCCACGCAAAAATGTTGTCTTATACTACGATGGCCGAGGCGAAGGGGCGACACCAATTACAACAGAAGAAACATTGATGTTACACTTCAAACGCGATTATCGCAACCAAATTCGACGCGCGGCCAAAGATGGTGTGACCGTTACTGCTGGTGATAGTGAAGCAGATGTTCGTGCCTTTTTTGACACGTATGTCATGATGGCCGCAGCACAAGGTATCACGCATCGGCCAATTGCGTACTTCTTGCGGATGCAACAACTCTGGGCGGGAACCGGCCTATTTAAAGTCTTCTTGGCGCATTTTGAAGGTCGTGTGATTGCCAGTGGGATCGGCTTTAGCTATGGTGATGAAATCTGGTATATGTATGCAGGTTCTGACCGCCAGTACGCGAAGCATTATGGCCCATATGCGGTGCAATGGGAAATGCTCAAATGGGGATTGGCCCTTGGTAAAGTCGAATATGACTTTGGGGGTGTTGGCGACTTTGTACCTGAAGATGGCCTCTATAAGTTTAAGCATGGCTTTGCTTATCACGACCCACATGCGGAATATATTGGTGAGTTAGACTGGGTCGTTGACCAAGCGGGCTATGATACTTATCTCGAACAGTTTAAATAAAAACCGCCTTTGGCGGCTTTTTTAGCGACTTCAAAACATGTTATAATGAACAATTAGAGGGGTTTTTATGAAGACAGTCAGGCATCTTTTTAATAAATATCAAGACGTTTTGTTGTATATCATTTTTGGTGGTTTAACAACTGTGGTCAATGTTATCATTTTTTCTGTATGTTACAATTTGTTGCATACAGGCCACAATATTGCCTATGCAATGGCTTGGTTTTGGGCAGTATTATTTGCTTATGTGACAAATCGGACGTGGGTTTTTCATTCGACACAGGTCAAAAAAACTGCTATTTTTAAAGAAATATGGCAATTTTACACTGCACGAATAATGACAGGTTTAATTGGATATGCAATCCTAATATTCGGTGTCGAGTTGTTACGTCAAGATGCCAACATCTGGAATATTATACAAAATGTCTTTGTCATTATTGCGAACTATATTCTCAGCAAATTAATCATTTTCAAGAAAGGGCGTCTGCATGACAATTAAGATGATTGCCTCTGATATGGACGGCACGTTTTTAACCGCATATGATGATTATAATCGGCGGCGATTTGAACGTGTGTTAAATCAACTTGAGGCACGTCAAGTCAAATTTGTCGCCGCATCAGGCCGACAGGTGAAGAATTTACAAGAACTCTTTGAACCAACGATTACAAAAGGGTATGAAATTAATTTTGTGGGGTCCAACGGCGCCTTGGTGGCAACACCAAATGAACAACTCTATTCAGTCTATTTGTCGCCAACGCAGTTACAACAGGTGATTGAGTGGAATGCGCATAATCCGGAATCGGCAGAAAACATTATTATTATGGCTGGGGAAAAAGCGACTTATGTCTCTAATCATGCAGTCGGTCCCGTTGCGCAAATGGTGTTCCAGTTTTATCCAAATGTCACGCGTGTGGAAAAGTTACTAGCTGTTGAAGATCACATTCTTGAAATGACTTTTGTTTGGCCAAATAATGAAGTGCAACAGCATGTCGACGAGTTGAGAAAAATTTTCGGCAATGAATTGCACGCCACAGGCTCAGGTTTTGGGTCAGTGGATATTTTGGGTAAAGGTGTGGATAAAGCGACAGGACTACAAGTATTGCAAGATTACTACGCTATTTCTGATCATGAAGTGATGACTTTTGGTGACAACGTCAATGATTTAGAGATGTTACAAAAGTATGAACATGCTTATGTGATGCCCAACGCCGATCAATTCATGTTAGAGGCAATTTCTAAGCGAGCCGTGAATACGAATGTGAATGATGGGGTGTTGCAAACAATTGAGGATTATTTTGGTTTTTGAGCACAATAAAAAAGAAGGGCGTTAGCCCTTCTTTTTTGGTTCAGGTGAGGCAAAGCGGTTCACACCGATTGCGACAAGCACGCCCATAAAGGTGTCTGCGATACGATCAATCACGTAAACCACCGTTGCACCAGGTGGAATATTTAATGAAATCATCAGTAGGGCAGCGAGTGCACCAATCACGCCACTGTTGTAATCAAAGCCATCCAAGAATACGATCGCGACAATGACGAGAAATGGCAAAAAAATCATGGGCACCCAAACTGCATGATGGGTATGGGTATAAACAAGAAAGTAAACCAAGGCTAAGAGGCCACCTACCATATTGGAGACCAAACGAATCTTAGCAAAACTTAATGTTTTATCCCAACTTTCCCGCAAGGCAAACACTGACGCCAACGAAGCCACAAATGGGGGGCGCTTAAAAAAATAAAAGACGGTAATGATGAGCATTACAGCCATGGCTGTTTTTAATGTCCGTAAACCGATACGGAATCGTCCGAATTGCATAACTGCCTCCATTAACATTCTTATCATTTTATCATAAAAAAATGGTAAAATCTATTTATCATAAAACGAAAGGATCGTGTCACACTGGTTATTTTAACCAGTGACGCGACAACAGCACATGTCAAATCCAGTATTAGAATTACTCAACAATCACCGGTCAATCCGCGCTTATACCGATGAACCCGTAACCGATGACATGGTAGCAACGATTCTATCAGCGGCCAATGCCGGACCAAATATGAATAATTACCAACCCGTGACTTTTATTGAAATCACCGACCAGGCATTAAAAGCTGAAGTGACGGCTCAAGTGGGCATGGATTACATTGAAAGTGCTGCACGCTATTTTGTGGTGGCTGTCGATTTTAATAAAGATTTGATTGGCTTAACACCTGAGGTCCGCGCGCTGGCTGAAGCACGCTTAGCCACTTATCCCATGCTTGAAGGTGGGATTGTGTCTGCTGGTGTGGCTTTGGGTCGTGCGCAAGTTGCCGCTGAAGCAATCGGGTTAGGGAGTGTGACGATGGCTGGTGCTTTGGGGGCCTTTGAGTTGTATGAGAAACAGCTTAAATTACCACAATTAGTTAAAGCTGTGATGGGCTTTTCCATCGGCTTTCCAGCCCAAGAACCAGGGATCAAGCCTAAGCTACCGCTGACTGGTATGTGGATGAAGGATCACTACGATCAAGCGCAACTCGAAGCGGCCGTTGCGGACTATGACGACACCATGGCGGCTTATTATGCCGTCCGTGGTGTCGACAGCTCCTGGGTAAAAAACAATACTAAATTGTTGACCCGCCCACGTGATTATACAGCTCTTGGGCAATACCCAAAGCAAAAAGGGTTTAAGATTTAAGGCTTTAAAAGCAAAAGGCATCCACATGCAATGGCATTTGGGTGTCTTTTTTACAGGAAAAAGACGCATTTTCCGACCATGTTTGGCTGGCTTGTGATAAAATGAAAGCGCATACATATTTTGATATGCCAGCACAAATTTAAATGATGGGAATCGCGCGATGACAGTATTGATGTTACAACCAGCCTTACATGAAAAAATTTGGGGCGGGACGAAACTTAAGACGTTTGGGTACAACTTGGCCTCCGACCATGTTGGCGAAGCGTGGGTGGTCTCAGCCCATGCCAATGGGGTGTCAACGGTGACCCAAGGTGAGTTTGCAGGGCAAAGCTTAGCACAACTTTGGTCCGAACAGCCCGCATTATTTGGGGGCCATGACCCGAAACAAGCCTTTCCATTATTGGTCAAAATTCTTGATGCACAACAGAATTTATCGATCCAAGTGCATCCAAACGATAAGCAATCTTCGGAAAATTTTGGCAAAACCGAAAGTTGGTATATCCTAGAGGCCACGCCAGGTGCAAAACTATATTATGGGCACCATGCGTCAACCAAAGCCGCATTAAGAACGCTGGTAGATAACCAGGATTGGGACGCTTTGCTGCGGACCATTCCAATACAAGCTGGTGATTTTTTCTATGTGCCGGCGGGCACCTTCCATGCACTCGGCGCTGGCGTTTTAGCGTTAGAAATTCAACAAAGTTCTGATACAACGTATCGTTTTTACGATTTTGATCGTCTGGATCCTACAACGCACCAACCACGCCCATTACAAATCGAAGCTGCACTTGCAGTGACGAAAACACCGCATGTTGATCCGATTTTAAATCAACGGTCTCGCTTGCAAGACCAGACGATTGTCACGCGGTTACTGACGTCACCTAAATTCACGATTGACAAATTATCTGTTCGTGGCGACAGTCACTTCAACCAACATCATCCTTATGAATTATATAACGTGATTGCTGGTGAACTGACGTTGACGGCCGGTCAGGCAACCTACCCACTCAAAAAGGGTGATAACTTCATCATGTTAAAAGATACTGGCAATTATACGTTGTCCGGCCGCGGTGAGGTCATTGTCAGCTTTGTGACACCGACAAGTTATCGCGAGCAAGAGCTGTCATACCTAGATAACTAGTGGATTTGTTGTGTTTTCAGGAAAAATCATGTAAATATTGCGATAACGTTTTGTAAAACGTTATGAAAGCGTTTACTTTGTCCTGAAAACGAGTTATACTTATCGTTGTAAACAAGAAAACAATATTTTGTTGTGAAAGCGTTTACATCACGATTAAATTCGACTATAATCGTATAGTAAACATTTTATTGAGAAGGAGATTATCGATGGTTAATCTTATTGTTGCAAGTCATGGTGACTTTGCAAAAGGCATTATCATGTCCGGTTCAATGATTTTCGGTGAACAAGAAAATGTTGAAGTTGTGACATTCCAGCCTACTGAAGGACCAGACGATTTAGATAAGCATTATCAAGAAGCTTTGGCAAAATTTGATAATGATGATGACACGTTGTTCTTAGTGGACTTGTGGGGGGGCTCACCCTTCAACCGTGCGAGTCTCATCCAACAGCAAAATCCAGATCATGTCGCAATTGTGGCTGGTTTGAATTTACCAATGCTGATTGAATCTTATGGTGGCCGTCTTGGGATGAGTTCAGCTGCTGACTTGGCAAAGTATTTGGTTCCAGTGGCCAAAGATGGTGTGAAGTCAGTGCCTGAAGCAGAAGTGGCAGAAGACAAAAAGGCCGAGGCAGCACCAGCAGCTGGCCTAAAGCCAGGTCACATGAATATCAAGTTGGTGCGTTTGGACACGCGTTTGTTGCATGGTCAAGTGGCCACGGCTTGGACACCTGATTCAAAGGCTAACCGCATTATTGTTGTATCGGATGCGGTTGCTGGTGATGAATTACGTAAGAATTTGATTAAGCAAGCGGCACCAAACGGGGTCAAAGCAAACATCGTGCCAATCAGCAAGATGGAAGAAGTCGTGAAGGACGATCGCTTTGGTGGCGTGGAAGCCTTCTTGCTGTTTGAAACAGTGCAAGATGTGTTGCGTGCCGTTGAAGGTGGCGTACCAATTAAGACTTTGAATGTTGGGTCAATGGCGCATTCTGAAGGCAAGACAATGGTCAACAAAGTGTTGTCAATGGATAAGGCCGATGTGGCTGCGTTTGAAAAGTTGCGTGATTTGGGCGTCGACTTTGATGTTCGTAAGGTGCCAAGTGACAGCAAGGCGAACTTGTTTGATTTAATTAAAAAAGCTAACGTTCAATAACTAATATTGGATGTTAATTAGGAAAGGTGTTTAAACTATGTCTATTATCTCAATGGTTTTAGTCGTAATCATTGCCTTCTTTGCAGGTATGGAAGGTATTTTGGATGAATTTGAAATTCACCAACCATTGGTTTCGGCTACATTAATCGGAATGGCTACGGGCCATTTGACTGCGGGCATTATGCTCGGTGGTTCATTGCAAATGATCGCTTTGGGTTGGGCGAACATTGGTGCCGCTGTCGCGCCGGATGTCGCGTTGGCATCTGTTGCTTCAGCCATTATCATGGTAAAGGGTAACAACTTTACCCCAACTGGTATCTCTGTTGCCGTGGCTTCTGCGATTCCTTTGGCGGTTGCCGGCTTGTTCCTGACAATGATTGTTCGTACCGTGTCTGTTGGTTTGACGCACGGTGCCGATGCTGCGGCCAAGGAAGGAAAGTATCAAACCATTGAGCGCTTGCATTTGGTTGGTATTTTACTTCAAGGGTTGCGTATTGCGATTCCGGCGGCTTTGTTAATTGCCATTCCTGCTTCAGCTGTGCAAGAAGCTTTGGGCGCTATGCCTGAATGGTTAACTGGTGGTATGGCTATCGGTGGTGGCATGGTTGTCGCCGTTGGTTATGCTTTGGTTATCAACATGATGGCAACACGTGAAGTTTGGCCATTCTTTGCCATTGGCTTTGCTTTGGCTGCCGTAAGCCAATTGACATTGATCGCTCTTGGTGCGATCGGTGTTGCGTTGGCCTTCATCTACTTGAACCTCTCAAAGATGGGTGGTAACGGTGGCGGTGGTTCAAATGGCGGCGGCGCGGGTGACCCAGTCGGCGACATTTTGGACCAATACTAGGAAGGAGCAACATGATGGCTGAAAAAATCGAATTATCACGTCATGATCGTATGTCAGTTGCATGGCGATCACAGTTCTTACAAGGTTCATGGAACTACGAACGGATGCAAAACGTGGGTTGGGCTTATGCCTTGATCCCAGCAATTAAAAAGTTATATACCACAAAAGAAGACCGCTCGGCTGCTTTGAAGCGTCACTTGGAATTCTTCAATACCCACCCTTATGTTGCCTCACCAATTATTGGTGTCACATTGGCACTGGAAGAAGAACGTGCCAATGGCGCTGCGATTGATGACGCTGCCATCCAAGGTGTGAAAATCGGTATGATGGGACCTTTGGCTGGTATTGGTGATCCAGTCTTCTGGTTCACATTACGTCCAATCTTGGGTGCCTTGGGTGCTTCATTGGCCCTTTCTGGTAACATCTTAGGTCCCATCTTGTTCTTTGTTTTGTGGAACTTGATTCGTATGTCATTTATCTGGTACACGCAAGAATTTGGCTATAAGGCCGGTTCTGCTATCACCCAAGATTTGTCGGGTGGCCTCTTGAAGGATATTACGAAGGGCGCTTCAATTCTTGGTATGTTCATTCTAGCCGTTCTGGTTGAACGCTGGGTTTCAATCAAGTTTGTTGTGCAATTGCCAGCTAAGAAGTTGGCTGAGGGTGCGTATATCAACTTCCCAAATGGTGCAGTCACTGGGGGTAAGTTGCAACAAATCTTAGGTGAGCAAGCTTCAGGTATGTCATTGACGAAGATGGCGCCAAATACCTTGCAAGCAAACTTGGATAGTTTGATTCCAGGTTTGATGGGCTTGTTGTTGACATTCTTTGCGATGTGGCTATTGAAGAAGAAGGTTTCACCAATTGTGATGATTATTGGGATCTTTATCTTCGGTATTGCGATGCACGCCCTACACATCATGTAATCAAAAATTGAATGATGACGATAAAGTGCGCCCGTCGATTACGACGAGCGCCTTTGTACATAATGGCAGCAAATTCATTGAGTCGGGTAACGATTTAATGTTACGATTAAAGGGTCATAGTGAAGGAGACAAGAAACATGGTGCAATCACTGAATTCAAAAGTAGCGCTCACAGCGAAAGGTATTTCATATTTAGGTATTGGCGCGCAATATGGGCAATTTTTGCTGGGTGATCGGGCGTTTGAATTTTTTAATGATAATAATGTCGCCGATTATATCCAAATTCCTTGGCCAAACGTGACGGCGGTTTATACGAGTGTTTCACGGCAACACGTGAGTCGCCGTTTTCGGATTGAAACAGATAAGGGTAATTTTGACTTTTCATCCCCAGAATCAGGTAAAGTGTTAAAAGTGATTGGAGACCATATTGGTCGAGAAAAGGTGTTGCGTCAACCTACGTTAGTGGCACGCATGAAAACAATTTTCAAAAAGAAGGATAAAAAGAAAGGCGTTTAATGAAAGTAATCAAGACATATCAAATTTTACGTTATCTCACGATCATCTTGGCTTTGGAGTTGGTGGCCATTAGTATCAATTACTTCTACGCACCGGCCAAAGTTGCGGCTGGGGGCGCGACAGGATTAGCCATCTTACTCAATGAGTTAGTGGGGTTTGATCGTGCTGCGACAGTATTGGTCGTTAATCTTTTGATGATTATTTTGGCGGCAATTTTCCTAGATCGTGGGACGACAGTGCGCATTACATTTGGTAGTCTGTTATTACCCGTATTACTTAAAATCACGCCCAGTGAACAAATTTTGACTGACCGGCCATTTGCTGTGTTGGTTGGCGGGGCCATTTTTGCCGTTGGGGTCGCGATGCTTTACCGTGTCGAGGCATCAAGTGGTGGTACGGCGGTGCCGCCAATGATTTTAAAAAAGTATTTCCGGATTACGCCAGCTATATCCCTGTTGGTCATTGATACCGTTGTATCATTAGGGAATTTGTTGACGGATGGGGTCGCCGCGTTTATTTTGGCGATGTTTTCCTTGATCATTACCGCGGTGGTGATGAACTATATTGAAACTGGTCTGGACCGCCGAAAGATGGTTTATATCACAAGTAATGAACGAATCGAAGCGATTAAGCAGTATTTGACGAAGCATGACACGAGTTACACATTGATGGCGGTTCGTGGTGGCTATACGGGTGGCGATCGGGACATGCTTATGGTCATTCTTGATAATCAAGATTATAACCATCTAGTGCGTGGGATTCACCAAATTGACCCAGCGGTCTTTATGGTGGCTTACGATATCAGCGAAGCACACGGTGGTACCTTCATTTAACCCATGTCATAGCCGGTCAATCAGGAGCAAATTAGTCTACGGAAGTAGGCTTTTTTTATTGACAATTGCGGGCAAAGTGCTATACTAATAGTTGTAATTAGCACTCGAACGAAAAGAGTGCTAAACTAAAAATTGGAGGTATGATCTCATGTTGAAGCCATTGGGTGATCGCGTGATTATTGAAGTAACGGAAGCTGCAGAACAAACTGTTGGTGGCATTGTCCTAGCAACAAATGCTAAGGAAAAGCCAGTCACTGGTAAGGTCGTTGCCGTGGGTTCAGGGTACGTCCTAAACGATGGGACAATTCGTGAATTAACAGTTCAAACAGGCGATGAAGTACTATTCGATAAGTTCGCGGGGCAAGAAGTGTCATTTGAAGGCACGGATTATCTTGCGCTACATGAAAAAGATATTGTTGCCATTGTGGCATAATCTCATTGAGCATATGCCACATTGTAGGCATATCTTCACGATAATATATTTAAATTGATTGTTAGAGAGGAAATGAAATCATGGCGAAAGAATTAAAGTTTTCTGAAGACGCACGTGCCAAGATGAAGGCTGGCGTGGATAAGTTAGCTGATACGGTTAAAACAACGATTGGCCCTAAGGGCCGCAACGTGGTGTTAGAACAATCATATGGTGCGCCAACCATTACAAATGATGGTGTCACAATTGCTAAGGCGATCGAACTAGAAGATCACTTTGAAAACATGGGGGCCAAGTTGGTTGCCGAAGTGGCATCAAAGACAAACGATATTGCGGGTGATGGCACAACCACAGCAACTGTTTTGACACAAGCGATTGTTGGCGAAGGTCTTAAGAATGTGACAGCAGGAGCGAACCCAGTCGGCATTCGCACAGGGATTGAAAAGGCGACAGCAGCAGCCGTAGCAAAGTTGCATGACATGTCACACACGGTCAATACCAAAGATGAAATTGCGCAAATTGCCTCAATTTCGGCTGCCAACGAAGAAGTCGGCGCTTTGATTGCTGAAGCGATGGACAAGGTTGGTAATGACGGCGTTATCACAATTGAAGAGTCCAAGGGTATCGAGACAACATTAGACGTTGTTGAAGGGATGCAATTTGATCGTGGTTACATGTCACAATACATGGTGACTGATAATGACAAGATGGAAGCCAACGTGGACAATCCATACATCTTGATTACGGATAAGAAAATTGGCAATATTCAAGATATTCTGCCAGTTTTGCAACAAGTGGTTGAACAAGGCCGCGCCATGTTGATTATTGCTGACGATATCACCGGTGAAGCGCTGCCAACACTTGTCTTGAATAAGATGCGTGGCACATTCAATGTTGTTGCCGTGAAGGCACCAGGCTTTGGTGACCGTCGCAAGGCACAACTTGAAGATATCGCCATTTTGACTGGTGGTACGGTCATTACCGAAGATCTTGGCTTGAACTTAAAGGATGTCACAATTGACCAACTCGGTCAGGCAAGCAAGGTTAACGTGACAAAGGACAACACAACAATTGTTGAAGGCGCCGGTGATAAAGGTGCTGTTGCGACACGTGTTGAAACAATTAAGCAGCAAATCGCTGAAACAACTTCTGACTTTGATCGTGAAAAGTTGCAAGAACGTTTGGCAAAGTTGGCCGGTGGTGTTGCTGTCATTAACGTTGGTGCAGCAACTGAAACGGAATTGAAGGAACGTAAGTACCGCATTGAAGATGCCTTGAACGCAACGCGTGCTGCCGTTGAAGAAGGCTTCGTTGCTGGTGGTGGTACAGCGCTTGTGAATGCCATTTCAGCGGTGGCAGCATTATCAGAAACTGGTGATGTGCAAACTGGTGTTAATACTGTTATGAAGGCGTTAGAAGCACCGGTGCGCCAGATTGCTGAAAATGCTGGCTTGGAAGGTTCAGTGATTGTCAACAAGTTGAAAGACCAAGCTGAAGGCTTCGGTTACAACGCCGCAACAGATGAATGGGTTGACATGATTGCTGCTGGTATTGTGGACCCAACAAAGGTGACGCGTTCAGCATTGCAAAATGCAGCCTCAGTATCAGCCTTGTTGTTGACAACTGAAGCAGTGGTTGCTGAATTACCAAAGGATGATGTCGCACCTGCCATGCCACAAGGTGGTATGCCTGGTATGATGTAAAAATTTATGAAAAAGCACGACAACTTGTCGTGCTTTTTTGTGTGCAAAAAAGCACTATGTATGCAAAAACATCACCATCAAAATGTTTTTGCCTGCGTACTTTTTGGGTACAAAGATAGTATACCGTTTGGCAAACAATTAGTTTATTTAGGATTTTGAAGATTGAGAAAACTGAAGGAATTGTTGGTATATGTACACAAAAACATAACATAAGGAGGACTATAATTTCTGCCATAATGATATTTTATTTGAATAATGAATGGCTATGTTTTTGCATGTGTACGCTAAAGTACTTCTTAAGTATAAACCTGAGGTGAATGGGTTGATTATTTAATATTTAATTTTTTGTAAAATATAAAATGATTTATCTCTGCGTCGTTGCGAATATTGATATATGACTTTCAAAAGGGATTAGTCGATAAGAATATGAAATGTAACCGTTTACATACCTACTTTTGTGTGTTATTATCTAACTGTTAACTAGTACGTACAAGTCTATAACGCAAAGGAGAAAGTTATGTTTGGATTTGAAAAGAAACCTCGCGAGGATATTAATATCTATGCGCCGGTCACTGGGGAAGTCATACCATTAGAAAAAGTTTCGGATCCAGTTTTTGCCCAAAAGATGATGGGGGATGGCTATGCCGTAATACCCACAGATTCAGAAATTGTTGCGCCGATAGCTGGGAAAATTACTTTAATACAGGGTCATGCGGTCGGCTTACAACGGTTTGATGGTTTAGAAGTTTTGTTACATATCGGTATTGATACAGTGTCCTTAAATGGCAAACCGTTTACGACAAAGGCTAAGGTAGGGCAGGTTGTTGCTGCAGGTGATGTGTTGGTTGCGGTCGATTGGGCGCAGATCGACGCGGCACAGCTATCCAAAATGACCATGGTATTGATAACCAACACAACGGATAAGCTCGCATCAATCGCTGTGCAATACGGTCAGATAATCGCAGGGCAGCAACTCGGACAAGCAATCGCAAGGAGAAGTTAATCATGGCAAAAAAGAATTATGATGAGACAGCACAAGCCATCATTAGAAATGTTGGTGGCCGGGATAATGTGGATAAGGTCATTCATTGTATTACCCGACTAAGATTTTATTTAAAAGATGAGACGCTGGCCGATACATCAGCTATCACACAGATACCAGAGGTTGCTGGTGCGATTTATAATGGTGCGTTAGGTCAATATCAAGTTGTAATTGGTCCCGCAGTGGCTGACGTTTATGATGAAGTGGTGGCGCAGCTTGGTGATGGAGTCATTGACTCAGCTGCAACAGAAGCTGCTGTTGCAGCTACACAACCGACAACACCAAAGCCTAAAAATGGGCTTGATATTATAAAGGGTGCCTTTCAAACATTAATTGGAACTATCACCGGATCGATGATTCCAGTGATTGGTCTATTGGCGGCTGGTGGGATGTTGAATGGTTTTTTAACGCTATTGTCAGATCCGAACCTACTTGGCTTGATTAGTCCTAAGTCGGATACCTTTACAATTATTCAATCGATGGCTATGGCGCCATTCTACTTTTTGCCAATATTAGTTGGTTTTACCGCCGCTCAACGTCTAAAATCTGATCCGCTAGTTGTGGCGGCCATAGGCGCCTTACTGGTTAAGCCGGAAATGGTTGGTCTATCAGCCACTAAAGCATCTGGTGTTTGGTTAGGCATGCCGATTAATGCACATTTTTTTGGGTTACCAATCACGGTACCTAACTATGCCTATTCAATTTTTCCCATTATTTTTGCGGCCTGGTTGGTGCGCCCTATTGGTAATTGGTTGAAAAATCATTTACCAGCTGCAATTCGATCAATTTTCCAACCGTTAATTACAATATTTATCGTGGGATCTGTTTTGTTAGTCGTTATGGGACCAGCAATAACGATGATCTCATCAGGCATTTCAATTGTGATTCATGAATTGTTGAATTTCAATTATGCATTATCAGGTTTGATTATTGGTGGTTTGTACCAAGTGTTGGTTATCTTTGGTTTGCATTGGATGGTCGTGCCATTAATTGCCAATGAAATTGCGCAAACAGGTCAATCACAATTGAATGCATTAGTTAACTTTACGATGATCGCGCAAGGTGCAGGCGCCTTAGCTGTTTTTGCCAAGACAAAAATCGCCAACTTGAAAGGCTTAGCCGGTGCGGGGGCTTTGTCAGCTTTTGCTGGTATTACAGAACCGGCGATGTATGGTATTAATTTGAAGTATGGGCGTGTGTTCTGGATGGCCAACATAGGTGGTGCTGTGGGTGGCTTGATTGCTGGTCTATTTAATCTTCACATGTATGGCTTCACTGGTTCATTAATTGGTTTCCCATCTTTTGCTGCGACAAAAGATAATCCTAACAATTTGTTGATTTTCTTTTTAGCTTCAGCAGCAACTATTGTGGTGTCATTTGTAATGGTGTATCTATGGGGATTTAAAGACCGTGATGTTGAACAATCGGCTAAACAAGTCGAAAAAAAGAACATATTTGAAGATAATGATGCTAAGTAAAGGATGAAAAACGATGACAGAATTAGGCAAACATGTGGTTTATCAAGTTTATCCTAAATCATTTCAAGATAGTAATCATGATGGGGTTGGTGATTTACCAGGATTGATTCAAAGATTGCCTTATTTGGCAGATTTGGGTGTTACGATGATCTGGTTAAATCCAATTTTCCCCTCACCACAAAATGATAACGGGTATGATATCAGCGATTATACGGCAATTGATCCGCTATTTGGCACCATGGCAGATTTTGCACAGTTGGTTCTCGAAGCGGAAAGTTATCAGATGGGTATCATGTTGGATATGGTTTTTAACCATACATCAATCGCACACCCGTGGTTTCAAAAAGCGTTAGCGGGGGATGTGAAGTATCAAGATTACTATTACTTGAGGCCGTACCGTGAGAATGGTTTGGAGCCGACAAATTGGGTCTCTAAATTTGGTGGCTCTGCTTGGTCACGTTTTGGTGAGACCAATCGCGCGTATTTGCATTTGTATGATCAGTCTCAAGCAGATTTGAATTGGCATAACCCAGCAGTTCGACAAGAACTCTACGCAATTTTAAATTTTTGGTTGGCTAAAGGTGTTCGAGGGTTCCGCTTTGATGTAATCAATGTTATTGGCAAAGCAGCAGACTTAGTCGACGATGATACAGATAATGGCGGAAAGTATCTCTACACAGATACGCCAATTGTACAAACTTATATTCAAGAGATGCATGCTGCGACGTTTGGACATTACTCGGACGTAATCACAGTCGGTGAATTAAGCTCGACCACTATTGCGCAAACGGCAGCCTACACTAATCCACAAAATAAAGCGCTGAGCATGGGCTTTAATTTCCATCATTTGAAAGTAGATTACGCTCAAGGTGAGAAGTGGACCAAAGTGCCGTACGATTTTGAAGCGTTACGTCAATTGTGGCACGGATGGAGTCAAGGCATCATGACAGCAAACGGTTGGCCAGCATGGTTTTGGAATAATCACGATCAGCCACGTGCGGTTAATCGTTTTATCAAAACGCCCAAATACTACCGAACTGGCGCCAAAATGTTAGCGATGATGGTGCATTTGAATCGCGGCACACCTTACATTTATATGGGCGAAGAGATTGGCATGTTGGATCCGGATTATCAAGGGATGACAGACTATGTTGATGTGGAAAGCCAAAATGCCTATCGCATGTTACTTGAGAAAGGCCTGACCCAGTCACAGGCTTTTGCTGTAGTGCGATCTAAGGCACGTGATAATTCACGGGTACCGATGCAGTGGGATAACGGTCTTTATGCTGGTTTTTCAACACATCAACCTTGGTTAAAAAACGGTGATTTTAATGACATTAATGTCGCAAAAGATCAAGAATCGGCAGATAGCCTGTATCAGTTTTATCATCAATTAATTCAGTTACGGCAAGCAAACCCAGTGATCGCCGATGGTGACTATATGCCAAGATTTGACGACGTCGCTGAAGTGATTGCTTTTGAACGCCGACTGGATGATGTCACGTTGTTGGTCGTGGCCCATTTTGGTGAGACCCCAGTGACACTACACTTGCCTGACGAGATAGTGCATGCGGGCGAATACCTGATTGGTAACTATCCTATACAAACCCTGACAAACGAGTTGGCTTTGAGGCCTTACGAGAGCTTTGCGATCCAATATTAAAAAGGTGATCCCGCGGGATCACCTTTTTAAGTCGTTTGTCTTCTAGCAAATTCATTGAACTGGAATTGATCTGGGCGGTGACGCGCAATGGTGTGCTGGAAGTAGGTTGTATCTGATAGGTGACCTTGACTTTCCACTTGAATTAGTCGATTTTCATTTGCTGGGAGACCAACCAATAAGTCACGGTCGCGAGTTGTAATTAGTTCAGCGGTGATGGTCTTTTCGGCGAATGCTACAGCTAAATGCAGATCATTTTCAATGTAAGCGTATATAGATTGTTTTGCAATAGCCGGTGTGAGTCCTGGAATCAAGTCGGCACGAATATAGTCCTCATCAATCACGCTATGGACGTCATCGATAATGCGCACGCGAACAATATGGTATAAGGGTGTGCCAATGGGAAATTGCGTCACTTCTTGATTGTCTGCTGTCACCGTGAATGTTTCAAAAACGGGTAATTCAGTGGTTACTTGAAAATGTTGTAGCACTTCCAGCTCATGAAAACTCGTCAGTCCGCTAATTGGAAAATGTCGTAATTGATGAGCAATCACTTGTGAGCCTTTACCACGGCGCTTTTGAATAAGACCCTCTTTGTCTAACTTTGCCAGTGCTTTTCTGATGGTATCTCGGGAAGTGTGGAATTGGGCGACCAAATCGTTTTCACTCGGCAAAAAAGCGTTAGCTGGATAAATTTGTTGTTGGATATCGGATTTAATTTGTTGATAAATTTTAAGATATAGTGGGTGCATAGTCAGCCTTTATCGGTGCTAGTTGGTAGTTACTGTCTGTAGCTGGTTTACTTTTATTATACACGATCAATACTCTGTTAAAAAATCTGTAGCCATACAAGGGAGCATACTTGAATAAGATAGGATGTATTTTTCTGGTAGAATAGATTACTAGAGGTTAATATGAAAATGACACCAAAACAATTTTTAGATTTAGTCGAGATTCGGGTGGTGATTCCCAGTGTGGCACCGTTACTCGTTGGCTTAGTCTACAGTCAATGGCAATATGCCCGATTAAATTGGCTGAATGCGGGCCTACTGATTGTAGCGACCATTAGTGTGCATCTTGCCGTTAATACGTTTAACCGTTACGAAGATGCCAAGCGCCAAAAAGAAAATGCCTATTTACGTGAGGCAGCAGCCGGCGAGGTTATTTCTCATCGGCAAGTTCGGCAAGTTGCCCTTGCTTTAGGCATCATTGCAGCAATCGCTGGCGTTGCCGTGGCTTTGCGTACGGATTACGTGACTTGGGTGATTGGGATTGTGAGTTTTTTGATCGGGTATTTGTATTCTGCTGGGCCAAAGCCAATTACGAATACGCCATTTGGTGAAATTGTATCTGGGTTGACGATGGGGTATTTTATCTTTGTTGCGCAAGTGTATGTGAATACACAGATGACACCCATGCCCAGCGTGCTGTTGCAATGGTTTGTGGTGAGTTTCCCTTTGACGGTCTTCATTGCTGAAATCATGCTTGCAAACAATATTGCGGATCACGATGAAGACGAGGCCAATGCACGACATACGCTCGTGCACTATATCGGTGTGCCAGCAGCCAAGCGGCTTTACTTGTTCGCAGCACTACTGGCTTTTGCAGAAGTGGTGGTCACGACATTGGTTGGTTGGTTACCAGTGACAAGTTATGCACTCGTCATGTTGTTGCCGCTTGTGATGCGTCACGCGCGTGGTTTTATTGCAAACCCCGTGAAGCGAGAAACCTTTATTTTAGCCATCAAAAACTTAGTGATTGTCATGCTTGGCATGACAGTGACAATTTTAGCTGGTTTATTGATATAAAAAGACTGACGCCTGAGCGTCAGTCTTTTTAATTAAAACGTTGTAGGTCTTCTATACTTGTGACCGTAAAGTGTTTCTTCTCTAAATGGGCTACTAATTTTTGCAATTGGTCGCTATTAGCAGTTAAAGGCAAGGTGATCATCAACGTGGTAGCTGTTGTTGGACTGGGTTGGATGCTTAATACGGATTCGATATTGGAATAGCGCGCGATAATGCTGGCGATCTTTTTTAAATCGCCTTGTGTATTGTGCGAGGTTACCGAAATCGCAACGCCACCAGTGCGTACCGACCAACTTTGTGATAATAAGTCCATTAAAGCATCGTGGGTAAAAATACCAGCAAAGTGGTGATCTTCATCCAAAACCGCAATAAACGGTAAGTCGCGAATGGCGAAGAAAACTTCGTAGAACTGGCTGGTGGTATAAATAAACTTGGTTGAATTGCGCATGATTGCCGTTACTGGTAGATTCATGTCGCCGTTTTTGGCAATGTGTTCGTAAACGTGTTGTTTATAAACGTTGCCACGAAATAGCTTGCCAGATTCGTCCAAGATGGGCATGGTGCGTGTATGCGCTTCGGCAGGGGAGTTGAACAAATCATTGACTTGTGCAATCGTTGTATTTTCTGTCACGGTTGTCAGAGCAGATTTTGGGGTAATGAGGGATTCGTGGAGCATATGCGTGTCCTAAAATTAAATTTTTTATCATGAAATAGCCATATATCATGATAACACAGAATTCTGTTATACTGGTAGATAAGATTGAGAATTTTAGTAAGGACAGATAAAAAGCTGACATGAAATATATTATCGGACTAGGCAACATTGGCGCAGACTACGAACAAACGCGGCACAACATTGGATTTATGGCGGTAGACGCCTTTGCTGCGGCAAACCACGCCACGTTTTCACCAAGTAAACAATTTGCCCTGACGGCCAAGGTGACGATTGCTGGCGAAGCTGTGATGCTTGTCAAGCCGACGACGTATATGAACGATTCAGGCAAAGCAGTGCGTGCCATTTTGGATTACTACGGTGGGGCAATTGATGACGATGTGATGATTTTAGTCGATGATATGGACTTGCCATTTGGTAAGTTACGCTTCCGTGCCAAAGGGTCAGCTGGTGGTCATAATGGATTGAAGTCGATTATGGCACACACTGGGTCACAAGCGTTTTTGCGTTTGAAATTTGGCTTAGGGCATCCTGAACACGATAAACAAGTTGTGATTAACTACGTGTTAGGAAAGTTCACATCCGCTGAACAACCTGAGATTAACCAGATGTTAGATCGCAGTGTGGCGGCGATGACGGATTGGATTAGCGGTGCAGCGGTAACGCAATTAAGCAATCAATATAATGGGTAGTAGATTGACTCGTGGGATGTTTGAGAGGGGATAACTGACAAGATGCTAACAGGATTTTTAGCAAAGACAGATACGATACAAGCCATCACACATCAAGCGACGCCACAATCCAATCAATTATTGCTTGGCGTCCATGGCAGTGCGCGCGCTGCCAGCATTGCTGCGATTTATCATGCAAATCCACGACAACTGTTGGTGGTGACTGACACGCAAGTTCATGCAGATCAACTATTTGCTGATCTGGCTCAGTTGACCACGGCAGCCATTAATTTCCCCGCAGAAGAGGCATTAGCCACGGAAATGGCGATTAGTTCGCCAGAATTGCGCCTTCAACGTGTGGCTGCACTTTTGGCGCTCCGGCGACAAGAACCGGTCATTGTGGTGACGAGTTTGGCTGGCGCTGAGCGCCTGTTGCCACAGCCAGCAGCGCTTGATCAAGCGCAACTGACGTTTTCAGTGGGTCAAACCTATCAATTTGCTGATATTAAGGCGACATTGATGATGATGGGTTTTACTGCAACAAAATTAGTGCAAACGCCTGGCGAATTTGCCCAGCGGGGCGCTATTTTTGATATTTACCCACTGACTGGTGATGAGCCGATTCGTTTGGACTTTTTTGATGATGAATTGGACCAAATTAAAACCTTTGATGTGAGCACACAAAAAAGTACGGGTACATTGTCAACGATTAGCATTGATCCAGTGACGGATTTTATCGTATCCGAGGCGGACTACACGGCTGCGACAGATCAGATTGAAGCCGCATTTAACCAATATCGCAGTGATTTAGTTGGGATTGAAAAAAAGCACGCCACGACCGGTTTTGCTGCAACGCAACAGTTACTCCATGCACGGGCGCGTGAAAATCAGTTACTACCGTATGCAACCTATTTCTTTGGTGGGCAGACAACTTTGGCTGATTATTTTCAGTCAGACGTCTTGCTTGTCGTGGATGAATACACGCGCTTAAAAGAAACGCGCTTGACGCAATTAAGCCGTGACCAAGACTGGCTTGAAAATCAAATCGCTACGTATCAAATGTTACCACATCAAGTGTTACGGGCAGAATTTTCAACACAGTTACACCAAGCAAACGCGGCGACATTACATTTGGCGAACTTTAAGCGAGGATTGAACCAGATTAAATTTACCAATTTGGTGACTGTGACCACGCGGCCAGCCAGTCAATACTATGGCCAAATGCCGGCGTTGACAGCTGACTTACAACAGGCACAGGGTGCCGGCACAACGGTAATTTTATTACTTGAATCTTCCAAGCAACGGCAAAATCTTGCGCAGTCACTTGGTGATTTGGCACCAGGGGTGTTGGAAACGCGCACTGTACAACCGCATCAAGTACAGATGATGGCTGGTGGATTATCTGCTGGTTTTGAATGGCCACAGTTGCATCTTACGGTTTTGACTGGACATGAATTATTTGCCCAGTCACGGCGTAGTACACCGCGCCCACGGCAGATTGCGAATGCAGAGCGTCTGAAATCCTATAACGAATTGAACGTTGGCGACTATGTTGTGCACATTAATCATGGGATTGGTCGGTATGAAGGGCTGCAAACCATGGCGGTTGATGGTGGGATGCAAGATTATCTCACGATTGCCTATCAGAAAAATGCCAAAATCTTTATTCCTGTTACGCAACTCAATTTGATTCAAAAATACATCGGTGCATCCGATGCTGCTCGTGCACCCAAGCTAAATAAGCTAGGTGGGACAGAATGGGTCAAAACGAAGCGTCAAGTGGCGGCTAAAATTGAAGATATTGCAGATGATTTGCTTGAATTATACGCCCAACGTGAGGCGCAAGCAGGTTATGCTTTTCCACCCGATGATACGGCGCAACTGAAGTTTGACACGGCATTTGGTTATCCTGAGACCCCAGATCAGATACGTTCGATTGAAGAAATTAAAGTGGATATGCAAAAAGAACGACCAATGGATCGTTTATTAGTGGGTGATGTGGGTTTTGGTAAAACTGAAGTAGCCCTTCGGGCAGTCTTTAAGGCAGCGTATGCTGGGAAGCAGGTGGCCTTTTTGGCCCCGACAACGATTTTAGTTCAGCAGCATTATGACACGATGATGACACGATTTAGTGCGTTTCCTGAATTGAAAATTGGCGTGCTCAGTCGTTTTCAAACACCAGCACAGAATAAGTCAGTTATCGCACAACTCAATGCCCATGAGATTGATATCGTTGTGGGTACGCACCGGCTATTAAGCCAGGATGTGGCATTTGCTGATCTTGGCCTCTTGGTGATTGATGAAGAACAACGGTTTGGTGTGAAACACAAAGAACGCCTGAAACAGTTGCGTCATAGTGTGGATGTGTTAACGTTGACAGCCACGCCGATTCCAAGAACACTCAACATGGCGATGGTTGGTGCACGCGACTTATCCGTGATTGAGACGCCACCAGCAAACCGTTTTCCCATTCAGACCTACGTCATTGAAGCCGATTGGACGATTGTGCGCAATGCCATTGAAAAAGAGCTGGCCCGTGATGGGCAAGTGTTCTACTTGCATAATCGCGTGGCTGATTTGGATCGCGTCGCGAGTCAAATTGAAACCTTAGTTCCGTCTGCGCGTGTTGCTGCCATCCACGGTCAGATGTCTGAAGTACAATTGGAGAGTATTCTCTTTGATTTCCTAAATGGCAATTATGACGTGCTGGTGACAACAACAATTATTGAAACGGGTGTCGATATTCCTAACGCCAATACATTGATTGTTGAAAATGCTGATCATATGGGCTTATCACAGCTGTACCAACTGCGGGGACGTGTGGGGCGGTCAACGCGACTAGCATATGCCTATTTTACCTATCCCTTTACGCGCACACCAAGTGAAGAAGCGGAAAAACGGCTCGCTGCGATTCGTGATTTTACCGAATTGGGCTCGGGATTTCGCATTGCGATGCGTGATTTGAGTATTCGTGGTGCCGGTGATTTGCTCGGTAAACAGCAACACGGTTTTATTGATTCAGTGGGTTATGACATGTATACGCAACTGTTGAAAGAAGCGGTGGCAAAAAAACAGGGACATACACCAGCAGCACCAAGACGATCAGAGACCGATGCCGAGTTAATTTTAGGCGTATTAGCCTATTTACCAGAGCAATACGTTGCAGATAATGCGCAAAAAATTGAACTTTATACACGCATTCGACAGGCGCGCACGGATGAAGCGTTTGAAGAGATTGAAGGTGATATGTTAGATCGCTTTGGTGACATGCCTGATGAAGTGGCACGCTTATTATTGGTTGGTCAGGTAAAACAATTGGCTGACCAAGCCCAAGTCACCCATATTCGCCGTCAGCGTCAACAGCTCACCATCACATTTAGCGCGGAGGCGACCCAACGTTTAGCTGGAGAAACGGTGTTTGAGACGTTAGCTGAAGTACCTCTGAAGGTGGCGGTTCGCTCCGAATCAGGTCAATTACAAGTCATTTTCACGGTGAATGATGTTGCTGAAAGTAGTATTTGGTTGAATATTTTACGGAACTACTTGCTCGTGACGATAACAAAAGAACAGACGATATAAACGATAGATACAAGAAAGAGAATGAGATGCGATTAGACAAATATTTAAAAGTTTCCCGCTTGATTAAGCGCCGGACAGTTGCCAAAGAAATAGCCGATCAAGGCCGAATTTCGATTAATGGTAAGGTGGCAAAGTCTTCTTCAGATGTGTCGACAAACGACGAATTAGAAGTCCGTTTTGGGAACAAAACACTGACAGTCAAGGTGGTTAAGATTGTCGAAACGACTAAAAAGGAAGCATCAGCCGACATGTATGAAATTGTGAGTGAAACGTTTGCCCAAGATTTCCGGACGGTTGAGGATGAATCTGCTGAATAAAAACTTTAAGTAAATCTAAAGAATGTTGAAAAAATCCTAAGAACATGACACACTAGAATTAGGTGAAATTCATGTCGACTTACAACAGAAGACAATTGAATAAGCAGCACGTCAACCCAGAAATACAGCAAATTATTCGTAATTCTGAACCGGCCAATATGCAAGCCAAGCGTCACTACCAAAGGGCGCATGCGAACCGTGAAAAAAAGATCTTGTTTTTTGGTGCTGTTTTTGCTTCTATTTTTGCGGTGCAATTATTAGTGAGTCAAGTGAAGTTGCACGCTGCAAATGCAACACTGACAGCGACACAAGCGCGACTAACAACTGTCCAAAAAACAAATAGTGATTTAAAAGCAGATCAAAAGCGGTTAAATGACCCGGCCTATCTGCAACAAATTTTACGCGACAAATACGGGTACACAAAATCAGGTGAGCTGGTTTACAATCTCCCATCAAATAATAATTAACAAGCACCTTCAGGGTGCTTTTTCTATCATGATTGAAAAAATCCAACAACAATTACAAGCCCACGTATGGGAAAAGACCATTATCGTCGCTGTTTCTGGTGGGGTCGATTCTGTCGTCTTATTACACGCTTTGCGTCAGCATTTACCACAAGCACAGCTTGTAGTCGCACATGTGAATTATCATTTGCGCACCGCAAGTGACGGGGATGCTGCCTTTGTGGCTAACTTAGCCCAAAAATACCAGGCCGTTTTTGAGCAATGCAGTTGGGATGCAGTACCGAGTACAGGCGTCGAAGCACAAGCGCGCCACCTACGGTATCGTTTTTTCAAACAGTTAGCTGATAAGTATCAGACACAGACGATTGTGGTGGCACATCATGCCAATGATCAAGCAGAAACAGTCTTATTGAAGCTCACACGCGGTGGACAAGCCAGCCAACTGAGTGGCATGGCTGCGACAAACCAGCAAATTAAGCGGCCATTTTTGTCCCTAACTAAACAGGAGTTGGTGGCGTATGCGCAGCTGCATGGCTTGATGTGGCGCGAAGATCAAACGAATGCGGATCCTAACTACACCGCGCGTAATCGGATTCGCCACGACATCATACCAGCATTACAGCAGATTAATCCGCAAGCCGTAGCGCATATTAATGGGATGGCAGCACAGATTCAAGTGCAATCAGATTTAATCCAGGCAACAGCTGCGGCTTACGTGGATCAACTCATGATGAATTGGCCAAGCGTGCCAACGGCTTGGTTGGGTCCCACCTTACAATTTTTTTGTCAGCAGCATGGCATTTTTCAAGTGAAACAGGCCCAGATCACGCAAGTGGTGAACTTATTACACAACGCACAAAAACCCACGGGTACAGTGCGTTTGTCGGCAGATAAGCAAATTGTCAAATCTTATCAACAATTACGACTAGAAAACATAATAGATCCGGCAAATACAGTGCAAGTTTTGCCCCCAACTATGTTAAAATTAAACCAGTGGCAAAAATTCAATGATGACGCCTTTCAATGGACAAATCAGTCCCCAAATGAAACCGCATTCACGGTTGCTTTTAACCTAAAACAACCCGCAACGCATTTGGACTTGCGTCCCATGAAAACTAGTGATAAACTTGCACTCATACATGGGCACAAAAAGTTGCGACGACTGGCGATTGACGAAAAATTAACCCCTGCTGAACGCCGAGCTTGTCTCGTCTTGGCCACCCCGGAAAACGAGGTGATTGCAGTGAGAATACGTCAACGTTGGCGCGTTAGCGAAGATTTTGCCATCAAACAAGATGCGATGCCAAATTGGCTAGCATGGCGAATTGAGGAAAAGTAGTGGATAACGATATACAAGAAGTATTGTTTGACCAAGCCAGCATCCACGATGCGGCAGTGCGCTTGGGCAAGCAAATTACACAAGATTATGCTGGCGAAAAACCAGTGGTATTATCAGTGTTGAAGGGTGCTTATCTTTGGACAGCTGATTTATTACGTGCAGTTGATTTGTACGTTGATTTAGAATTTATCAACGTTTCAAGTTATCATGGTGGGGTCACTAGTACCGATGAAATTACGTTAGTGACAGATATCCGTTCAGATGTTGCTAACCGCGATGTCATTATTTTAGAAGACATTGTTGATACTGGGCAATCACTGTTGTTCATGAAAGAATTATTAGCCAAGCGTGGCGCGCGCTCAATTAAGGTCGCAACCCTGCTAGATAAAAAGGCCGGGCGTAAAGTCGAAATTGATGCCGATTACATTGGTTTTGATGTCCGCAATGAATTCGTCGTGGGCTATGGCTTAGATTACAAAGAAATGTATCGTAACTTGCCATATGTTGGTATCTTGAAAAAAGAAGTCTATTCTGATTAACTTCTAGGAATTGGGGAAACTTAATGAAAAATAATCCAAAAGATGGTTTCTTAAAAAGTTCAATTTTCTACATCTTCATTTTCCTTGCTGTTGTAGGGATGATTTATGGCTTGTTTGGCAATGACAAGTCAACATCTAAGACACTGACGTCAAGTGAATTTATGAAGGCACTGAACGATAAGGACCTGAAATCAATCACAGTGCAACAAGGTAATGGGATTTATAACATTACTGGTGAATACCGTAAGCCACAGGATGCGTCATCTGATTCCGGCTTAAACTTGTTGCAGCAGTCACAAAAGGTAACTAAGTTTACGTCAACTCTGCTACCCAATGACGCGTCATTAAAGTCAGTCACACAAGCGGCTGCAAATACCAAGACAGATTTGGTGGCCAAGCAGCAAGAATCTTCTGGCTTCTGGTTGAACCTTTTGGTGTCGTTCTTGCCTGTTTTGCTCATTGTTGGCGTCTTCTACGTCATGATGAGCCAAGCCGGTGGCAAGGGTGGCCAAGGTGGGATGATGAGCTTTGGCAAGTCAAAAGCTAAGCCATCCGATCCAAAAGACAATAAAGTGCGCTTCTCTGATGTGGCTGGTGCCGAAGAAGAAAAGCAAGAATTAGTCGAAGTGGTTGAATTCTTGAAGTCACCTAAGAAGTTTGTGAGCTTAGGGGCACGCATTCCAAAGGGTGTGTTACTTGAGGGCCCTCCGGGAACAGGTAAGACATTATTGGCCAAAGCAGTTGCTGGTGAAGCCAACGTCCCATTCTTCTCAATGTCAGGTTCTGACTTCGTTGAAATGTTTGTCGGTGTCGGCGCTTCACGTGTGCGTGATTTGTTTGAAAACGCGAAAAAATCAGCCCCAGCCATTATCTTTATTGATGAAATTGATGCGGTTGGTCGTCGTCGTGGCACAGGCATGGGGGGCGGCAACGATGAACGTGAACAAACGTTGAACCAAATTTTGATTGAAATGGATGGTTTTGAAGGTTCAGAAGGTGTGATCATCTTGGCCTCAACCAACCGTTCGGATGTTTTGGATCCGGCTTTGCTCCGTTCTGGTCGTTTTGACCGTAAGATTTTGGTTGGCGCACCTGATGTGAAGGGGCGTGAAGCCATCTTGAATGTGCATGCCAAAAACAAGCCGTTGGCTGATAATGTTGATTTGAAGGCCATTGCGCAACAAACACCAGGTTACGTTGGTGCTGATTTGGAAAACTTATTGAACGAAGCGGCATTGTTAGCTGCACGTCGGAATAAGAAAAAGGTTGATGCCGCTGATATTGATGAAGCTGAAGATCGTATTTTCCAAGGCCCAGCCAAAACCAATCGTGGGATGTCAGAACAAGAGCGCCGCACAACGGCGTATCACGAAGCTGGGCATGCCTTGGTTGGCTTGATTCGTTCAGAAGCCTCAGTTGTGCGTAAGGTAACGATTGTGCCGCGTGGTCGTATTGGGGGTTATGCCCTTATGACACCGAAGAATGATCGTTTCAACTTACGTTATTCTGAAGCCAAAGAACAGTTAGCTGGTTTGATGGGTGGTCGTGCAGCGGAAATGTTTATGTTTGACGAGGCCAGTTCTGGTGCGTCAAACGATTTCCAGCAAGCAACGAACTTGTCACGCCAAATGGTCACAGCATTTGGTATGTCAGATAAGCTTGGTATGGTGCAGTTGGAAGGTAATGCCAGTGTTGGTTATACTGAACAGGCTGGGAACCATGCTTATTCAGAAGAGACAGCCCGCCTGATTGATGAAGAAGTTCGTCGTCTAGCGCAAGAAGCTTATAATGATGCCACAGCAATTATTGCAGAGCATAAAGATAAGCTGGTCGCCATTGCGGAAGCTTTGCTTGAAGTGGAAACATTGGATGAACGTCAAATCAAAGACATTTACGAAACGGGTGAATTCACGCGTAAGGATGTCCAAGATGACGATGAATTGGCAACAGCCAAGTCATTTGAAGAAGCAAAAGCTGCTGCGGATGCGAAAGATTCTGAAGCAGAAGCTCGTTTTGAACATCATGATGATCAAAAGCCAGCAGATACGGATGATCATTCAGAAGCGGAAGCTGCGGATGATGCACCAACTGATGACAAGCAAGACGAAAGTAAGTAAAATAGAAGTTGACGTTAGCGTCAACTTTTTTATTTGAAATCAACTGTGTCAACCTTGAGTGCCATAGGCACCTACGAATATAGAAAGTCTATTATGTCAGATCAATTTATTAAAACTGTTACCAAAAATAAGTATTTCCGAGCCTATGCCTTAAACGGAACGCAATTTGTTCGTGAGGCAGCGGCTACCCATGAGACGAGCCGTTTGGCCGCGGTTGTTTTGGGCCGTGGCCTGTTGGCCACCACACTCACCGCACAATCGGTGTTAAAGGGTGAAGAACGACTAGCCATTCAAATTAACGGTCGGGGACCAATCGGGAATGTGGTTGCAGAAGCAGATGCCAAAGGCAGTGTCCGTGGTTATGTGACCAACCCACAACTTGAGCCAATATTTGATGCTGAGGGGAAGTTAGACGTCGCGCAAGCAGTTGGCACCAACGGCTTTTTGCAAATCACAAAGTTTGCCCCGTATGCCAACCCATATATCGGACAAAGTCAGCTGGTTTCCGGTGAAATTGGCGATGATTTCACATATTATTTGGCCCAATCTGAACAGATTCCATCCGTTGTTGGCGTCTCAGTCTACATGAATCAAGACGATACGGTCGAAGTTGCCGGCGGTTTTTTGGTACAAGCCTTACCAGATGCGACAGACGAAGCCATTGATGATTTGGAAGCGGCTTTAAAAAATATGAAGCCGTTAGCCGATATGTTAGTTGCTGGTTATACACCGCTTGAAATCCTAGAAGAAATTTTTGGTCAAGGCGAAGTGGAAATACTTCAAGTAGCCGGTGTTGGTCTAGCTGCGGAACCAACGAAGGCCGCGTACCGTGACATGTTAACAACGTTACCGGCTGAAGAAGTTCAGGCAATGATTGACGAAGATGGCGGGGCTGAGATTGTGGGTAAGTTCTCGGGAAAACGTTACTTTTTCACAGCAGATGAATTACGTGAGATCGTGATTGAAATCAACGACAAGAATCACGACTAACCTTTGAGGTTGCCTCCTTTTTTTGGTATAGTTATTGTTAGTGAGAACTTTTAAAACTGGTGTAAAAAGCCAGAATATAATGGAGGAAACGTGCTCCGTGTGAGCACTTTAAACATATGGCAGAAGAAAAAGCCCTCAACGATCAAATGTTGGCGCGTCGTCAAAAACTAGCAACGCTTGTTGACGATTTACATTTGGATCCATTTGGAAAGCGATTTGATCGCACTGCAAAGGCGCAAGCCTTGCATGATTTATATGATAATAGCACGTTAGAAGATTTAGAAGCCGCACAACACGAAGTGGTCATTGCAGGTCGTATGATTGCCAAGCGTGGTGCAGGGAAGGTCATTTTTGCTGATTTCCGCGATGTGTCAGGTAAGATTCAAGTGTATGCTAAGCGCGATGACCTAGGTGACAACTACCCAATCATTAAGCGGGCGGATCTTGGTGATTTCCTTGGTATCAAGGGAATCGTCATGAAGACAGAAGCTGGTGAGTTGACTGTCTTAGCGACAGAGTTGACACACCTTACCAAGGCTTTGCGGCCAATGCCAGATAAGTTCCATGGGATTGCTGATGTGGAAACACGTTACCGTAAGCGTTACTTGGACTTGATTGCCAATGAAGAGTCATTCAAGAAGTTCCAATTGCGCTCAAAGATTATTTCTGCCATTCGTGCTTACATGGATTCGCAAGACTTCATGGAAGTTGAAACACCAATTTTGCAAACGGAAGCTGGTGGTGCGGCGGCGCGCCCATTTATCACGCACCACAACGCGTTGAACATTGACATGTACATGCGTATTGCCACAGAATTGTACTTAAAGCGTTTGGTCGTAGGTGGTTTTGAACGGGTCTATGAAATTGGCCGTATCTTCCGTAACGAAGGGATGGATCCAAAGCACAACCCTGAATTTACCACAATGGAAACGTATGCGGCTTACATGGACTTCACGGACGTCATGGACGAAACTGAAGGCATCTTCAAGGCTGCCGCAGCCGTTGTTTCTGATAACCTGAAAGTGACGTATCAAGGCACAGAAATCGATCTCGGCACAAAGTTTGCCCGTAAGCACATGGTTGATTTGATTAAGGCACAGACTGGTGTTGATTTCTGGAAAGACATGTCAGTTGAAGACGCTCAAAAGTTGGCCGATGAACACCACGTGAAGTACGAAAAGTATTGGGGTGTTGGCCACATTATCAATGCGTTCTTTGAAACGTTCGTTGAAGACACCTTGATTCAACCAACATTTGTGTATGGTCACCCAGTGGAAGTATCACCATTGGCTAAGCGTAACGCTGATGATGACCGCTTTACAGATCGTTTTGAGCTGTTTATTATGGGCAGCGAATATGGGAACGCCTTTACGGAATTGAACGATCCAATCGACCAACGCGGCCGTTTTGAAGCGCAAGTTGCTGAACGCGAAAATGGTAACGATGAAGCGGAAAATATTGACGAAGACTTCATCGAAGCTTTGGAATATGGTATGCCACCAACAGGTGGCTTGGGAATCGGCATTGACCGTTTGGTGATGTTGCTAACCGATTCTGACACGATTCGTGATGTTTTGTTGTTCCCAACAATGCGATAAGCATTTTTCAATATAAACGATAAAAAGGCTTGACATAACGATGGATTATTAGATATAATAATTAAGTTGTGTTAAGCAATTATTCCGACTTAGCTCAGTTGGTAGAGCACCTGACTGTTAATCAGGTTGTCGCCGGTTCGAGCCCGGCAGTCGGAGTTTTATGAGAAGCAGGCCGCTTGTGGCTTGCTTTTTTTGTGCCGTT
The DNA here is from genome assembly GCF_012396485.1 of Leuconostoc holzapfelii. GTDB lineage: Bacteria > Bacillota > Bacilli > Lactobacillales > Lactobacillaceae > Leuconostoc > Leuconostoc holzapfelii. The sequence goes on along the minus strand of NZ_JAAXPO010000002.1, from coordinate 92,296 downwards.
TTCTAAGCGAACTTTCTGATGAAAAGTGTTGACAAAATTAGTCAAAGCTGGCATAATTAAATAGTTGTGTTAAGCAATTATTCCGACTTAGCTCAGTTGGTAGAGCACCTGACTGTTAATCAGGTTGTCGCCGGTTCGAGCCCGGCAGTCGGAGTCTGAGATAACCTGTTGGTTATCAATTTGCCGATGTAGCTCAGTTGGTAGAGCACGGGTATCGTAAACCTGGGGTCGGAGGTTCGAATCCTCTCGTCGGCATCTTCTTAATCAGTGCGTCTGTGACTACAGATCACTGATTTTTTTGTGCAAAAAAACAGCTGCATGAGCAACTGTTTAATACGTTTGGGGTTTAAACCTCACGGTGAAGGTTAAGATGCTTGAAATCGCCATAATCACTGCGACAAAAGCGTATGGCAAATTACCATTAATGTCGAGTAACGCGCCGCCAAGAACGGGACCAACGATGTTACCAATGCTGGTCAGCGACATATTTAGGCCATTAATAAGGCCTTGTTGCCCTTCGTTGACATGCGAGAGTAATGTTGTAATGGCAGGTCGAATAATGTCAAATCCGACAAATACAATCAAAGTCGCGATGAAAACTTCCCATTTGCTTTGCGCCAGTAGAATCCAAATGATCGCGAGCACACTGGCAATAAAACTCAGACGAATTAATCGCAGTTCACCAAGATAGGTTACCAGACTGTCAAAGAAGACCACTTGAAAAATCAAGGATAGGATGCCGTTGACAACTAGAAACCAAGCGATTTCTGCGAGATCAAAACCACGGACATCATGGAGGTAGAGGCTAAACATATTGTCGAGTGCTGCCAGGCCAAATGAGGCCACAAGAATGAGTACCAGTAACATCACTAATGGTAGTGACCAAAATGGTGTCGTTGACTGAGTGACGCTTTCCTGTTGGGTGGCATGCGCCACGCGTAGTTTGTCTTCTGCTGGCATCAGCGTAATGAAGACAATAAAGGCAATTAAGCCCAAAATGGCCGAACCAACGAAAGGCAGTGCGTGGTGGATATTAGCCAATACGCCACCAACACCTGGGCCCAAGATGATGCCGCCGCTAAATGAGGCAGATAGCCACCCAATCACGCGGGCACGATTGGCATTAGATGTCATGTCTGAAGCTAACGCAGTAATAGATGGCATGGATAACGCAGCGGCCAAACCACCTAAAATACGTGCCAAATTAAGCAGCCAGAAAGCATGATTGATACCAAGTGCAAAGACAGCTTCTGAGATGGCAAATAAGAGTAATCCGGCAGCAATCAAGGGCGTGCGCGCGAACTTATCCGATAAACGACCAATAATTGGTGACGCGACGAATTGGACTGCGGCAAAAAGCGCCGCCATGATGCCCATATCCATGGCTGTTAAGCACATATCTGCTTTTCTGCTTTGATGTAGGGTTCGACTGGAATGACCAAGCCGATCCCTAACATAATTAATAATTGCGAACCCACGAGCAAAAATAACGCCCGCTTTTGAATTGTTGTCATAACCCACCGTTTCTATTTTTTTGTACAAAAAAGAGGACGTCGCATTGACAACGCCCAATCTATACCTGTTTTGCCGTGTAACGCAGACATGTCATGACATGTCACGATATGATTGTCTTTACCATAACAAGTTCCGTATCGGTTGTCAAATGGGGTGTCTGGGCACTGGATGTTTAAAAACGTCTAAAAATTTGGAAAAGTCATAGGTTTGTCATTCTTTAACTGGTATGATAGAGAATGTAATTCTATCTTAGGTGAGACAGGGGAATAAACATGGCAACCGATCAAAAACTTAATCGTACCATGACGTTAGTACCGGCAATATCAACTGTGATGGGCACAGTGATTGGCGCTGGGGTATTTTATAAAGCTTCAAGTGTGGCTGATGCCACAGGATCAACAAGCATGTCATTATTTGTCTGGTTAGTGGGTGGCTTGATTAGTCTAGCTGCTGGCTTAACTGGGGCTGAACTTGCGGCAGCCTTGCCACATACTGGTGGGATGCTGGTTTATATCGAACGCGCTTATGGTAAATTAGCGAGTTATCTCTTGGGTTGGGCGCAAATTATTATTTACTTCCCAGCAAGTATTGCTGCCAAAGGTGTTATTTTTGGGACACAAGTGGCTAATCTCTTGCATTGGGGTACGGCTGCGATTATTCCATCAGGGATTGCGGCCTTGGTATCAGTGGCCTTGATCAACATGTTAGGTTCAAAAATTGCTGGTCAATTCCAATCCATTACATTATTCTTTAAATTAATTCCACTTGCATTGATTATTATTTTTGGTTTGTTACAACCAGGCGGAGTCGATGTTTCATTGTTCCCAGTAGCACCAGGACATCAAGTGAGCGGCTGGGCTGCTGCGATGGGTGGTGGCTTGTTGGCCACGATGTATGCTTATGATGGCTGGATTCACGTGGGAAACATCGCTGGGGAAATGAAGAACCCAACACGTGACCTACCGCGCGCCATTGCGGGTGGTTTGCTTGGTATCATGTTTATCTATTTGTTAGTTAACTATGCATTCTTACATGCATTGCCATTCCATGCTATCCAAGGGAATGAAAACACAGCTATGGATGCTGCCCAAGCAATTTTTGGTGGCTTTGGTGGTAAGTTAATTACGATTGGTATTTTGATTTCGATTTACGGCACGTTGAACGGTTACACGATGACAGGGATGCGCCTGCCTTATGCGATGGCCTTGGAAAACAGCTTGCCATTCTCAAAGCACTTAGTGAAGCTAAACCGTTTTAAGATTCCTTATGTTGCGGGCATCTTTGAATTAGTCGTGGCAATTGCCTTGATGTTTGTCGGTGGCTTTGACATGTTGACGGATATGCTGATTTTTGTCATTTGGCTGTTCTACACGTTAGTCTTTGTGGCAGTCTTTATCTTACGCCGCAAAGAACCAGAATTGGTCCGACCATATCGCGTACCACTTTATCCGATTGTACCAAGTATTGCCATTGTCGGTGGCGTGTTCATTATTGTGATGACGTTGATGACCCAATTCCAGTTGGCCATGATTGGTGTCATTGCAACACTGGCTGGTTTGCCACTTTATTTCTATATGCAAAAGCGTCAAAAATAAGTGAAAACACTTGCTTCGGCAGGTGTTTTTTTAATGGTGGTAACACGAATTGACCGCAGATGGCCTTAGAAGTTTTGCTATAATAAAGCAAGTAAGGACCTAGTCTAGAAAATTATTCAGGGGATCATCATGGCAAAAGTTAAATTTCACATTGCATCGCAAACAGAACTTGTCCTCGACCAAGAGGCGCAAGTTGGGGATGTCATCGACCTGACGGATGAACAAAATATTGATACTAGTATCGTGAACGGTAAAATTGCCGATATTTTAGAAGAAAAGGTCGCACAAGCGCGCGAAGAATGGCTAGCGCAGCAGGCAAAACAAGCAGCCGCTGAACTAGAAAATCAATTGCAAGCGCAAAAACAGACGATGCAAGCGCAAGTGAATGAAAAAGCGCAAAAGATTGTTGCGTTAGAGACCACGTTAGCGCATGTCAAGGAGCAGAATACCGCAGAATTGCAATCTCAGCTCGTCAAAAAGGATTTAGATATACAGGACACGATTGCTAAGAAAGAAGCTGAAATCGCGCAATTAGAAGCCAAAATTGATGCGGTCAAGGAGCAGAATGCCGCAGAATTGCAATCTCAGCTCGTCAAAAAGGATTTAGATATTCAGGACACGATTGCTAAGAAAGAGGCTGAAATCGCGCAATTACAAGCTAAAATTGATGCAGTTAAGCAGCAAGGGCAAGCCGAATTGGAAACGGCGTTAGTTAAAAAGGATGCGGATGTGCAATCTGAATTGGCCACGCGGGACCAAAAGCTCACCGAATTGACGTCACAGTTAGCACTAAAAGAGCAAAAACAACAATTAGAACTCGCCAGTGTCCAAAATCAATTTGAAGCGCAATTAAAAACAGCGCAAGAGCAAGTTGAGTTTTATAAAGACTTTAAAGCGCGGCAATCCACCAAAGAAATTGGTGAAAGTTTGGAACAATACGCGATGACCGAATTTAACAAGATTCGCTCGTATGCTTTCCCCAATGCTTATTTTGAAAAGGATAATACGTTATCGGAAACTAACTCAAAGGGTGACTTTATTTTCCGTGACTATCAAGATGATCTGGAATTTATCAGTATCATGTTCGATATGAAAAATGAAGCCGATACGACGGCCACCAAGCATAAGAATGCTGACTTTTTCAAGGAATTGGATAAAGATCGTCGCGAAAAAAACACCGAGTACGCCGTCTTGGTATCGATGTTAGAAGCTGATAGTGACTTGTACAATACTGGCATTGTCCAAGTGCCAAACTATGAGAAAATGTATGTCATTCGCCCGCAATTCTTTATTCAATTCATCGGGGTGTTGCGCAATGCCGCACTAAACACCGTCGCCTACAAGCAAGAACTTGCGCAAGTCCGCGAACAAAATATTGACATCACGCATTTTGAAAGTGATCTGACCAACTTTAAGACTGCTTTCGGTAAAAACTACCAAAGTGCCGCAACTAACTTTAAAAAGGCGATTGATGAAATTGATAAGTCAATTGCTCGAATGGAAGCCGTCAAAAAAGCCCTGACCACCTCAGAAAACCAACTCCGCTTGGCTAATAATAAGCTGGAAGATGTCAGTGTCAAAAAGCTCACGAAGAACAATCCGACCATGAAAGCGAAGTTTGATGCGACTTTAGAGGAGTAGGATGAATTTAACCATCAGTCAATTTGATAAAATAGCAAAACAAAAAGCAACAATTTGTTGCTTTTTGTTTTGGACCGGTTTGAGATAATTAGGCTATGAAATTGTATGAGTTAATTAAGCAAAAAAGAGAAGATAAAGGCTACACACAAGATGATGTCGCACGTTTTTTGAATGTCACACGACAAGCTGTTCAAAATTGGGAGAAAGATAAGCGTGCGATTCCAAATGAATTACTGGCGGACTATTTTGGTCTGCTAGGGTTTGAGTCAGATGAAATCTTATCTGTGTTTGGCTTTATTGATAGCGGTAATTTAATGATGAAGACGATTGATTATTCAAAAGACGCTATTAAAAATTTTGCAAAAACCGCCCAAAATACGATATTAACCAATTATCCAACAGTTTATTTGGGAATAGGGAAACAAACAAATGAGTATACCAAGCAGACTAAGCAGCTAGTTTATGTCGGTGAGGCGAGTGCAATTGTACGTCGAACGGTTGAACATCTGGGCGCACAGGTAGATAAGCTAAATGAGATTAAAGCTGTTTCCGACGAGCAAAACGAGTCATTATATATTATAGGGCATTCAAAATTCAATAAATCAGCGACATTGGAAATTGAGCAAATGTTCATGGACTACCTGTTAGGCGATGACAAGTTTGACAAAATTTATAATGGTCGTAACAATGGTTTATCCAATGATTTTTATCAACGAGAAGCCTATCGGTCAGGTATTTTTCCTGAAATATGGGAACGTTTACGGCAAGAAAATGTTGTATCGAGTTTAGAATCTGTCAAAAATTCAGCCCTTTTTGCGAATAGTCCATTTAAATCATTAAGTCCAGAACAAGAAATGGCAAAAAATCGCATTGGTTTGACGATTGAAGAGACTTTAGTCAATGGTTTGGATAACAAAATTATTAAAATCCAAGGGCTTGCGGGTTCTGGGAAGGCTGTCCTGATGTCGCAACTATTTTATGAAATTTGGCAAAATCCGTATCCGGTATTAAATGCAGATAAAAAATCAAAACATGACGCCACAGTTGTGCTATTAGTGCGTCATGAACAACAACGGCGCACTTACGAACAAATTGCCCGTAAATTAAATATGGGCAAAGCAGTTGTGATGGATGTGCCAACATTTATTAATCGCGGTAAGCAGGTTGATGTCCTTCTGGTAGATGAGGCGCATCTTTTATGGAGTGGTAATTACGGACGTGTGAACAAAGCCAAATGGCAACCGGATTTACAGGCATTACATGCATTAGCGCGTACAATGGTATTGGTTTATGATCCAAAACAGGCAACATCGGTGAGAAACAATATTAGTGATAACGACACACTTTGGCGGTTAGTTAATGGGCCAGATACCACAACACTTTACTTGGAAAATCAGTGGCGAATACAAGCCAGCCAAGAATCGCAACAATGGATTGAAAATTTAGCCCACTTTGAAAATAATTCGCTGATTATGCCACCAACTGATGAGACATATCAAATTAAATTTTTTGATAGTGCGAAAAATTTTAAAACTGCGATTGAAAAACAAAACGCAGCAGTTGGATTAAGCAGACTCGTAGCAACATACGACTGGCAATATTCGCAAGGATCAAGACCAGAAGATGGGCAATATTGGGCTGTGACGTTCGGTGGTGAGGTTGTCCCTTGGAATCTTGAATTACCACAGGTTAAAGTAGCGCAAAATAAACAAATACCGTGGCAAGAAATTGCCGAAAGTATTAGCGAAGTTGGTAGTGATTTTACAGTTCAAGGGATTGATTTGAATTATGTTGGTGTGATTTTAGGCCCGTCAGTCATTTGGAACGAAGCAACCAATGCGTTAGATATTGATGCTGATTATTCGTTTGACCATTCGAAAATTAGAAAACAAAATGGGACGTATAATACTACTGAAAATAAGGCATTTCTAAAAAATGTTGTCAATGTTTTGCTGACACGCGGCGTACATGGTCTTTATATTTATGCTGTTAATGATGATTTGAGAAGAAAATTGATGACGCTAAATCAGACAACGATCGACTAAGATAAAGTATGGCCGCTGCGACAATTTTAGGCAATTTACTTAAAGAATACGAAATCGATGCGGGCGATTTATCCTTATCGCGGGTGGCTGATTGTTGGTACTGGAATCATGTTATTCAGTTATACGTGGTTGACGACGAGTCATCCTTTTGCACTGCCATTTTTGATATGCCCAATTTTGTTTATCGTTTTAGGTTTGTTGATGCTAAACAAAGAGAGAAAAATGAAAAAACGCCAAACCTTAAAAATTAGGTTTGGCGTTTTTTATCATGTTTAAAACAATATAAAAAGCCGCAACCGAAGTTGCGACTTGATATAGCTCGTGAGAGAATCGAACTCTCGATTCCGCCGTGAAAGGGCAGCGTCTTAGCCACTTGACCAACGAGCCATGGTCAGTGATGTCTGAATTGCTATCAGACAACTATAATATCATAACAATTTTCACGGCGGTCGTCAAGCTTTTTTTACGATTTTTTTGCATTAATAGCAAATTTTTTGAATAACGAGCTGTTGGGTTTCGGGGAGGAGGGGCAGGAGTTCGCTAAGTTGGGCTTTAAAGTGCTGACGGCCACGATAAGCGATGAGACCATTAGCGTGTTGCAAGGTTTGATAACGGGTGAGGGCGTCAGCTGCTTGTACCTGAGCTACTTGTTGGATTTGCTCGTGTAACGCAGGGTCTTGCGTGGTTTGTGCCATCAGCACGAGATCAGTTGGGGTGACATCAGGCAGTGTCAAGACTTGTGCAACCCCGAGTTGGGTCAAGGCTTGCTGGCGAAGCGCTGCGTCTAAGGTTAGTGTGGTCATGTGGTTCTCCTGTTTAACGTCCAAAGGACTGATTAAACAAATAAAAAACGTGCCCGATATACGAACACGTTAAAAGTGACGTATATCCAATTACAGTGGAGCACCTTGCCAAAAGGTAGGTTGCTGCTAGGTCAAAGTGTGTAATCACTCACTAGCTCTCGATATAACACGTGATTTAATTGTTATCGTTAGTCTATCACGTCAATAAATCATTTGTCAAATACATGGATAATATGACGTTTCTTCATTTTCATTTAGCCTTTTTCTGCTATGATCTTTGTAAGCAAAAAAGCATGATGGGGTTGACTGATGAAAAAAATAATCACGGTAATGATTGCAACAATCACATTACTCGCCATGGTGTTAGATGTTTTCTTCTTGTTCTTCTATACACCGCAAAAAACGACCGCTGCAACCGCGTCAACAGCGACACCAGCACATACCGTAGCAAAGACAACAGCCTATAAAGACGGGACGTATTTGGGGACAGACGCCAGTTATCAGTACGGGGCAATTCAAGTTCAAATCACCGTTGCCAACGGAAAAATCACTCAAGTCAAGACGGTCAAATATCCAACGGATAGCCATCATACCGCAGCCATTAATGCCCAAGCGTTGCCCGTCTATGAAAAGGCGGCTGTCAGTGCGCAATCGGCACATTTTTCGAATATCAGTGGGGCAACGGAAACTTGGCATGGTTTCCAAGCTTCGCTCAAAAATGCGCTATCACAAGCGGGGTAATCACATGACAGCAGTAATTCGCACAACAACGCAACAACAAGGTGCTTATCAGATTGCCAAAACACATTTTGAAAAGTTTACCGTCCCATTTACCTTAGAACTGGTGTTCCAACCCGAACAGACCATATCGACTAAAATTGCGGCTCTTACGGCCGAAGTATTGCCAAAAATCCAAACTTACTTGGATTGGCTTGACCAGACCTTTTCGCCATTTTTACCAGACTCTGAATTATCCCGATTTAATCGTGGGGAGCTCACACTGGCGGCAACGTCGGATGGGTTTTGGACCGTTTGGCAGCTGGCCGAAACGGCACTAAAAGACACACAAGGGCTCTTTAATGCGTGGCATGCGGGCGTCTATGATCCGATTGGACTGGTCAAAGGCTGGGGAATAGCCCAATGCGTGACGCGATTTTTAGCCCCGCTATTGGCGACTGAATCCGGCTTGGTGGCGGTTGGGCTAAATGGTGGTGGTGACATGCAATTGTTGACGCGTGAGTCGGTGACGGATTGGACGTGGGAAATTGGCATTCAAGATCCTAACCAACCCGAGCAGGTCCTGGCGCACCTCGCCTTACACTCAGGCGCAGTAGCGACCTCTGGGACGGTGGCGCGTGGCGAACACATCGCTTATCAGACCACTGGTCGTCATGCGCTGTCTGCCACGGTGGTGACAGATGATTTGACGACTGCGGATATTTGGGCAACCAGTCTGATTGCGGCGGATTTTGAGACATTTGGCTTTGACCAACGGGTACCGGGCACTGGGCTGCTGGTAGCAGCCAATGGCGACACACGGCGTTGGTTTGCCGGACAGGAGGTGGCATCATGCTAAAACAACACCGCTATTATCTGGGACTATTTTGGTTGATTACGATTTTTGTGTTGCCACTCCCCTTAATTCAAGCCATTGCCATGGGACTCAGTCCAATTTACGCCCAGTCGCTTTTTGCCATTAACCTTGGGGTAATTGCCTATGTTTGGATGCTGTTTGAACTATTTATTGCCACCCGACCAAAATGGTTAGAACGTTTGATTGGCTTACCGGAAATGTACTTTGTTCATGGCATGATTGGGATTGGCATTATCATTGTGGCGTATTTGCATAAAATCTGGAGTCAATCTAATGGGCTGATTAAGCTCACCGGGGATGCGGCGTTGGTCATCCTCATTGGGGTGCTGGTTTACTCGGTATTCTTTCTTAGCGGCTGGTTGACGGATCGGGTGTGGTGGTTACGGCAAGTTAAACAGTGGCTTGAGCATGTCTTCAAGCATGAAATCTCGGTCTGGTTGCACCGGTTGAACGTGGTGGCCACATTATTGATTTTCGTCCATGTGATTTTAATCCCGTATATCCGCCAAGATATGAGCTTTATGGTGTGGTTTTATACCTACAGTGGCTTGGCTTTTGGTTTATATGGTTGGGATAAAGTCCAAAGTTTCCGTGGGCATGCCTCGGGTGTGCTCGTGGCCAATGACGTATTGAGCCGTTCAGTGCAGCAAATCACAATTCGTTTACGACAACGCGATCGCTTGCACTACCAATCGGGCGATTATGTCTTGATTAGCTTTCCGGGCATTGCGGGTATGCGTGAACCACATCCCTTTAGCCTGTTAAATGCGGAAAACGATTCTGAATTCATCTCGCTGATGATTCGACGTGATGGGGATTGGACACGACAGTTACGTGATGTGCCAGTCAACACACGAGTTCGCATTGCTGGTGCCTATGGGACGCTCAAAAATATGGTGGCCCAGACCCCAAGCCGTCAACCGCTGGTGCTTTTAGCTGGTGGTTCGGGGATTCCCCCGATGTTAAGTCTAAGTCATGATTATCTCAAACAAGGCCGACAAATTAACTTGATTTGGACAGCCAAGACAGTTCATGAACTAGTCTATGACCAAGTCTTGGCCGACTTAAAGGCGCAATATCCAGATACTTTTCAGTATCGCGTCCATCAAGGGCGTTTCACCGTCGATGAATTACAAAGTTTTTTGGCCAAAGGGGTGACCAATGATTACTTTTACTTGCTGAGTGGGCCCAACAATATGATGAGTCAGACCAAAAACTTATTGCGCCGAATTGGCGTGTCGGGCGACCAGGTCTACTTTGAAAAGTTTAGTTTCTGATGGTGTCACTTATCTCAAAAAATGAACCGCTTATCACAAAAGCGGTTTTTTTGTGGGCAAAGTTGGTATGCTAATCACATCAACGGCTTAAAGGAGTGACAAAAATGCTAATGCTAGACCAAGTAACTGTGCGCTATGGTGACCAAGTTGCCTTAGATTTACAATCAAAAATTCAAATCGCTGATGGGGATATTGTCGGGATTATCGGACGCAATGGTGCGGGTAAATCAACATTGATTAAGGCTTTAACCGACCAAGTGGCCTACACAGGTCAGATTGATAAGCCGACCGACATTGCCGTTCACCTACAAGAAAACCATTATCCAGATACCGTGACTTGCCAAACGATTTTGGAGGGCTTGTTACAGACAACCTATCGGCGTGACCAAAAATTACAGGCGCTGGTGGCTTTTTTTGAATTTGCGCCTTTACTCAAACGTAAATTTCAGCAACTTTCGGGCGGACAACAGCAGCGCTTAACCATCATGATGGTCTTGTATCAAGACGCTGCGCTAACATGTTTTGATGAATTAAGTACGGGTTTGGATTTTGAGACACGGCAACAACTGATGAGCAAAATCAAAGCCTGGTATGCGGAGAAACCTGCGACAATTTTAATGATTACCCACTATTTTGATGAGCTTGAGGCATTGGCCAATCAATTACTCATTATTGAACAGGGGAAAATGTTGGCCTATGGCCCAACCACAGCACTTTTTCAAGAATATGTGGGCGCCGCTGCAGTCATTGTTGCAGCCCCAGAGCTTGATTTAGTATTGCCTGTTGGTGCACGCCAAATTGCCGGTGAGTCTGGAACAACCGCTATTGGGTGTGATAGTCCAACCACGCAACAAGCAGTCATTGCATTATTGAATCAGGCTGGCGTGGCGTTTACAGCGACACGCTTGAACCTGACCTTAATCTATCTCAACGTGCTGGCGTTACACCAAACAGTAAAGGCGGGCTAATCATGTGGGCTTATATCAGATTTGAATTAAAAAATACGTTGGGTTATCCCATTGCGATGATTGTTGGGGGGATCTTACCCTTGGTGCTCGTTTTGAGTAACTACCATGCTACTGGTCATGCCGCGCTTGACCAAGCAACCGCTAAAGGGGTATTTGTCACGTTGCTACCAATGGTACCACTAGGGTTGGTAATTTTGCCTTTTACCATTAGTTTTGCCCGTGATATGACAAGCGGTATTACAAATCGATTGGTACTTTTTGGCTACACGCTGACCCGACAACTACTAGCGAAGTTTATCGCGGTGCTGCTGTTGGTGTTAAGTATGACGACGTTATATTGGGTGGTGTTAAGTCAGATGCTGCCGCTGCCAAAACTAAGTTTGTTGGCTTTGGTAATGATTTATCTGAGTATGATTTGTTTGGCTGGCGGCCTTTATTTGCTCGCTTTCGCCATTGCGCAGGTGTTTGAAGGGTTTAACATGATTCAAGGGATTGCCATGTTATGCTATTTTGGTATTGCGTTTACCACTGGCAGCATGGGCGTTTCACAAGTGCCAGCAGGTGTCACACAATTGAGCCGCTGGATTCCCTTTAAAATCTTTCGTGAGACGTTGCGGGCACAGTGGCAAGGGCAGCAACTCGCTGGTTTTCAAGACGAACTCTTGCAAATGGGTGTCTTTATCCTGATTACTTTTGCCTTGTATTGTTTGGCTAAGCGTTATCGTCGGCTCAAAAAGCGACCTGTATGAGGATGATTTGGTAAAATGGGGTGTATTCAATTCATGACGTGAACGAGGAAAAAGGCATGGAAATTAAACTCACTGTCGACAACACATTATCAGATATTCTGGCGGTGATATCCGGGCCAGATCTAACGCAGTTGACAGCTGTCGCGGCAAAATTAGACACCAATCCAGTTGAGGCTAGAAAAATGGTGATTAAAACAGCTGATCAACTCCAAGTTGTCGCACTTGCAGATGTTTTATGGGTTGAAAGTTTAGGTAATGAACTCACCATCAGTTTACACCAGCAACAGCTCATTACCCGAAAAACGCTCAAGCAATTTTTAGCGGATGATACAGCACATTTATTTGTCCAAATATCTAAGTCAATGGCCATTAATATAGACGCGTTGGATCGGATGGCAGTGGCTTTTTCTGGGAATTATTATGGGTATTTAACAAACGGTCAACGCGTGACGGTTTCGAGGCGTTATATTAAAAATATTTTGAATCGATTGGAAGGGGGAACAGACAATGACGCAGTTTAAATATTTGTTGTTACATGCCCAAGTAGGCGTAGGTGTGGGAGCGTTTATCTCACTGTTATCAGTGACAGTGCATCATGCGACGCTGTCGATGACACAATTTTGGTTATTGATGGGGATGAGTGTGGTGATGGGGCTGGTAACGACAATTTTTGATGTTGAGCGTTTGTCGTTTATCAGCCAATTGAGTGGTCATTTCATCTTGGAATTGCTGACGTACACTATTTTTATTTGGCTAACTTTTCATGACTGGGTAATCACCTGGCACAGTATCCCCACGTTTGTCGTAATTTATGTACTCGTGTTCTTTTACTTCCGCCAGCAAGGCCAAAATCGTGCTCGTCGTATCAATGAAAAGCTTGCGACTCGTCGCCGAGCTGACGACTAGGTGGCGAAATCTGGTAAAATGGTAAGGTAATGAATCGAAAGGCGACATAAAGAGATGCCCAATTACCTGATACTTACGGAAAAGCCATCCGCTGCCGCCAACTTTGTCAAAGCATTGGGTGGCCAAACTGGCACATTTAACCAATTTAATTATAAAATTACCAATTTACGTGGTCATGTGATGACCCTAAAAGAGCCCGAGGCGATGGTCGCTGATGAACTCAAACCACGCTACAAATCGTGGCTCATCAAGCATTTGCCTTGGGATCTGGCTGACTTTTCATGGGAACGTACCTACATTCGGCAACGCAATTTCCGCACTGGGAAAATCGAATCGACAAAACAGCTAGTTGATGACTTAAAAAAAGAAGCCAAAAACGGTTATGATGCCATTGTCATCGCCACCGACACAGACCCGTCTGGGGAAGGCGAACTGTTGGCGTGGGAGGCGTTAGACGCGATCAAGTGGCGTGGCAAAGTCCTCCGGGCGAACTTCATGGACGAGTCGGTCAAAGGCATTCAAGCCGCGATGACCCAGCTTCGCGATGTGTCCGATAAGCAGCAAGACGGCGACTATATCAAAGGTGAAAGTCGTAACCGGTGGGATTTTGCCTCGATGCAACTGACCCGCATTGCGACCACTGCGGCTAAAAAACAAGGCTTTAAGGTGGTGGCACGGCAAGGGCGACTAAAGTCAGTCATTGTCTGGCAAATCTATGCCCAACTGGAAGCGATTAAAAATTATGTTAAAAAGCCGTATTTTGAGGTGAAGTTCAAAGATCCCACCGGCCACGTGTTTGGTCGGGTCACCCCAGAAGGGGATGTGATCCCTTGGCGCTTTGTGACAAAAGCGGCTGCGCAACAAGATTTGGCCCAGTATCATGAGAGTGCGGTGGTAAATGAAAAGCACCAAACACGAACGCAAGCGCCAGGGAAATTGCTAGATTTGGCTGGCTTAGCCGCCATTTTGGCACCGCGTGGCTTTTCTGCCCAAGAAGTGCTGGGCACGTATCAAAAGATGTATGAAGCCCAAGTGGTATCTTATCCACGAACGGAAGACAAGACGGTCACACCAGAGCAATTTAATGAATTGCTGCCAAAAATTGATCAAATTGCCCAAGTGGTCCAAGTTGATCCAAGCTTGCTCACACATTGGCAACCACGGCCAACCCATGTGAAAGCCAAAGGTGCCCACGGGGCGAACCGGCCAGGGGAAAATGTACCAACCACTTTAGCCAGTTTGACCAAATTTGGGCCCAGTGCCTCAGCCATTTATGAAGTGATTGCCAAAAACTATTTGGCCATGTTGGCCGAAGATTATATCTATGATCATGTGACTGCTAATCTAGCGGATTATCCCGCATTTAAAACAGCGTATAATGTGCCGATTGCGTTAAATTTTAAAGCGGTTTATGATGCCCAACGCGCCACAAAAGTGGATGATGAGACTGAAGATGACGTGGCCAATGGCCAGTTAGGGCCAATGGCGCAACCTTATTTGCACGAAGGGGCGAACAAGAAGCCGCAAGCGCCAACGACAAAATGGATTATGGCCTTTTTGGAGAAGCACAATGTTGGCACCGGTGCGACCCGCGTCTCGACATTGTCGGACATGAGCAAAGGTACCAAAGCGATGATTAAAGAAACGCGGGGGAAACTGACCTTAACTGAAACCGGCAATGTGTCTGCGGTCATGGTCAAAGATACCTGGATTGCCTCACCCAAAATCACCAAACGGTTATTTGAAATGATGGATCAAGTGGGCCAATTTGAGATGACGATGCCAAAGTTACTCGAATCTGTGACCCAAGTGGTTGCCCATGATATGCCCATCATGTTAGCCAACGCGGAACAATTAACCGCGCAGCTCGGTCAACCAAAGCCGACGTCCAAGCGCAAAGTGAGTGAAAAGATGACCGCCACGTTTAAAGGTGAAGAGATTACGTTTGCCAAAGAATGGAGTGGCCATGTCTTTACAGATGACGAACTGACCAAATTATTGAACGGGGCGGAAATTAGTTTTGAAGCCAAGTCTAAGCGCGGCAAACCGTATACGGCAACCGGTAAATTAGCCAAGCAAACTTATAAAGGTAGCACATTTTATGGCTTTAAATTAAAGCCAAAGCCGAAAAAAGCGTGAGCATTCGCCCACGCTTTTTATATCGTGTTAATTAAACAAGAATGATTCTAATTAAATTTGAATTACGCACCAATGTTCGGTAAACTATGAGTAAATGAAAGGCGGCACGACATGCTCAAAAATATCCGACAATTAACCCCTTTTTCGCTATTGTTACTGGCCATGGCCTTCACGATGTCAATTAGTCAATCGACTATGACGACGGCGTATCCTATTTTGATGGCACATTTTCAGGTAGCGGCTGATACTGTGCAGTGGTTGACGACTGGTTTCATGGTTGCAATGACCCTCGTCATGCCAGTTAGTCCATGGTTATTGAATAATATCAGTTTGCGCCGTTTATTAAATGGCATTGTCGTCGTATTTTTGATTGGAACAGCCGTGGCGATGTTTGCCACGCATTTTACTGGGGTGATATTGGGGCGTTTACTGGAAGGGCTAGCTGTTGGGGCACTGTTTCCAACCTTCCAAAGTGTTATCTTAGAAAACACACCGGTAGAAAACCGCGGTGCAACAATGGGGGTTGTGGGCTTAGTGATGGGTTCAGCTCTGGCGGTTGGCCCAATTATTTCAGGCGTGGTCTTGCAGTGGGTGTCGTGGCGTGCGCTGTTTGGTTTGTTTTTTGTTATTTTAGCGGGTCTCTTGCTCTTGGGCCAGCGCTGGATTCAAAACACACATCACCTGCAACCTACGCGGTTTGACTGGCTATCTGCGGTGAGCTTGCTAGGTTTTGGCGGGTTATTGTATGCCTTATCAAGTCTTGCGCAAAGCCATTTTGACACCACTTGGTGGCTGATAACTGGTGTGAGCCTGCTCTTGCTGGTAGGGTTTGTCATTCGGCAACAGCGCCTGCCAGAGCCATTTTTAGACTTATCCGTCTTGCGTTACCGAGGGTATTTGCCGGGGTTATTGTTAACCGGCATTGCTTATTCAGGCTTGATTATTGCCACAGTGATCATGCCGCTCTTTTATCAAAAAGTGTTTCATTTATCGCCGATGTGGTCTGGCTTATTATTGGTGCCAGCGGCTGTGTTTTTAAGCCAACTAAACCCCAAAGCCGGCGAACTCTTAAATCAAATTGGTTTGAGAAAACTCGTCTATATCGGCATGACAATGATGATTGTGGGCTACGTACTCTTAGCGCTTTTTGGTTTGCGAAGTTGGCTGGTTGGCCTGGTTTCGGCCATGTTTTTGGAAGGTGGGAATGCTTTTGTCATGATGCCAGCCATTACGGCTGCCAATAATGTGCTCCCCAAGCCATTAGTGAGTCACGGCACGGCATTAATTACGACGATGCGACAAGTGATCGGTGCCGGTAGTGTTGTCGTTGCGACACTTTGTTTGAGTCATTACAATCTCACCTTGTCTTTTGGACAGGCGCTCGTTCGCACTTCAGCGTGGTTTATCATTGTACCGATCCTGGGTTTGTTATTAGCGACCCAATTACAACAAACGAAACAAAAATAAAAAGCAGATCAATTGATCTGCTTTTTGATTAGAATTCGAATTGCCAATGTTCTTGTTGCCAAGCCGCTTCCCAGAAGCGCCATTCCATTTCAAGGCTGAAGAGGAATGTTTGGGCAACGTGTTCAAGCTGTGTTGGGTTAAGTGAGGCCACCGCGCGATCCAAGGCTTCAAATCGCCAGACATTGTAATCTGGCGTATCTGGATTTGTCTGGGGTGCATACAACTCAATCCATTCTTTCAGTGGATTATCGGCATTGTTAGCCCCTTGGTCAACTAGTTGTTCACCAAGCACGGCATAGCTCCAAGCACAAGGTAGGAGCGCTGCAATGGCGTCAGCGTATGTGCCGTGATAAGCTGATGCATACATATGATCAGTATAACGCTTGGTTTCTGGTTCACGCCGCCAATTTTCAATGGGGTGTCCCGTGATTTCAAGCATGACTTGATGGGCACGCGATTCATTTTGAACAAATTGTGCCGTAGCCAAGAGATTATTAATATCATCGACATTATCGGTCTTGGTAATCGTCAAGGCGGTTACTTGCAAATAATCTTTCAAATAATGTTCATCTTGTTCCACATAATAGTTCAAAACTTCGTCGGGTACTTGACCAGCCGCGATAGCTTTAACGAACGGGTTTGCCATAATGGCATCCATCATGGGTTGTGCGCGCTCTAAGAGTGCTTGTGAAAAAGTCATAACGGTCTCCTTAGTACCAATGGGGTAGCAATAACAATTGGAAAGCAATTAGGGCAATAATGGCAATGACCCAGTCGAGTCGCTTAATTGTCACAGCTTCAAGATGGGTGCGTTGGGCACCCTCGGTGAAGCCGTGACTGACCATCCCCTCAGCCAAGCTCTGTGACCAACGAATGGCAGACAAGATGGCTTTAAAATACAACTGTGGTTCCCAAATGTGTAGTGTCATGCCACGCATCTGGGCAGCCACACGAATGGTTTTAATTTGTTGATTTACCGCTGGCATAAAGTTCAAAACGCCAACCAAGGCATAAACAAAGGTGGGGCTTAAATGCGCCCGTTGCTCAAGTGTCGCTAGGAAAATATCGCGTTCGTCATTGAGCTTTAGGGTAAATAAGCCACCAAGCCAGAGGTAGGCATACACACGCGACAGCATGACCCACGCCATATGAACATGATCACCCGTCCCAAAGTACATCAACGAAAACCATGATCCCAATCCTGGCAAGACTGGTAACAAGCATAGCCAGAGCCATTGTCGCCACCGCAAATGTAAGATGAGATATAAGACGGCGCTCACGGCAATGACAATCAGATTAATGGTGACACTTTTAATGAAGGTTAATTCTAAGGCAATAATCATAATCACGCCAAATTTCATCAGTGGGTTCATGATGCGTCACCTCGAAAAGTTAATGCTTGATCTTCAAACTGAAGATGGTAATCAAACCAATCAGTCACCGCGTGCAATTGATGACTAATCATCACCACGGTTTGAGCCTGCTGGGTCGTAATTTCCGCAATGATGGCTAAGAGATGTGCTTGTGACACACTATCCAAGCCAGCCAAGGGTTCATCAAACAACAAGACTGGCGTGCCAGTCATCAGCATCAGCAAAACTTGGAGCTTTTTTTGTTGGCCACCAGAAAGTTGGTAAACGATATGGTCGCGCACATGGGCGAGATTTAATCGGGTCAACACGTCATCGAGTACCGCTGACGTCCAAAGTTCTGGAAAGCGGCTCATTTGTTGCGCTTGGGCTAATTCTTCAGCCATGGTCATGGCGACAAATTGTTGTTCCGCGTTTTGGAAGACCAAGGCAACGTCGCGGACATGTTGTGCGATACGCCGTTTGGTTAATGATTGATTCTGATACAGAATTTGACCACCGTATGGATACAGCTTCACTAAGGCAGAAAAAAGAGTTGATTTGCCCACACCATTTGGCCCAGTAATTAGTGTCCGTTTTGCATTCGGGATAGTTAGTGATGTTTTAGACAGTAGGGGGCGGTCACCATTGGTGAGCGTCACCTGGTCCAAAACAACGTCGCCAATCACTGCGTCAGGTTGTGTGGTGTGAACTGCGGGTTGGGTGGGTAATTGCGATAGAATCGTTGTCTTTTCGGCAGTTGATGCGGTGTGCAATCCCCCATCAGCCATCACAAAGACATCATCAATCACGTCGGTGTAGCCACTCCAGTCATGATCAGCAATTAAAATCGTCTTACCAGATTGTTGATAGGCTTTAATTAACTGAATTAATTGTAATCGTGACGTGGGATCCACGTTAGCAAACGGCTCATCAAGGAGTAAGTAATGGCTGTCTGCTGCGAGGACTGCGGCTAAAGCGACTTTTTGCTTCTCGCCACCAGAAAGGGTCATCAAATCATGCCACATGAAGTCACGCATACCCACGCGTGTGAGGGCATCTTCGATACGTGACGTCATGTCTTCAGGGGCGACTTGGAGATTTTCCAAGCTGAAACGCAGTTCTTCAAAAGGTGTTTTCATCACGAATTGCCGGGTGGGATTTTGGAACAAATAACCAATGTGGGCCACCCGTTGAAACGGCACAATATCATGAATCTCGTAGCCATCTAATGTCAATTGGCCGGTGAGTTTACCCCCGCTAAAGGTTGGATAAAGACCAGCCAAAAGTTTTAGCAGGGTGGATTTACCACTTCCACTTGGGCCGACAAGTAAGTTCAAGCTGCCTGGTTGCATTGTCAAAGAGACATCACGGAGGACTGTGGCATCGTTGTAGGCAAAATTAACTTGTTGGACAACGAGTTCAGTCACGACGCAATACACCAGCTTTTTCGATCAACTTTTGGATGGCAACCACTAGGACACCACCAAAGAAGAGTAGTGACACGAAGCGTGTCAAGAACAAGGCGACCAAAAGGCCGATGTGGTATGAGGCATAACCATCACGGAATAGTGACCAGATGAAGGTAATCACAGCACCAGTCACAGCTGATGAGAAAATACCACGCCAGTGCCAATCTTTATAGGCCAAAACGGCGAAACCAGCTTCGCTGGCAATACCTTGGACAAGGCCAGAAAGCAAGGTTGCCACGCCCCATTGGCCACCCAACAACATTTCAACAGCTGCGGCAAAGAGTTCGCCGAGCAAGCCGGCGCCGGCTTGACGAATTAAAATACTGGCCAAAGGAGCAGCCATCATCCAGCCACCAAGCAACAAGTCATTGGCAAATGGTGCCAAGCCCATGGGTGTCAAAGCAGCGGCCAACACGTTATAAACAGGGCCAAGCACCCAGAAGATAAACCCAATAAACACAGCCACAAAGGCGAGTAATAGGACATCGCGGAGCGCCCAATGGCGACGCTTTGAATCTGAAACAGTTTGCATAGGAATATGCCTCCATAAAATTTTTTGTAGTTTGTATCTTATGTCTGGCAGCGTGCAGTTAACTGGTGTCTTGGCGTTGATATTTTGGACAAATAAAAAAACGCCTGGCTTTTTATGAACCATGCGTTTGCTCAAGACACACTAAAGCGCAATGCTCCCTTCGCTGGTACTAACCAGATCAGGTTCAATGGGTGTTTCTCAGCCAAAAGGCACCCCAGATTGTTAAATATTAAACTACACGTTAAATTTAACATATGTCACGGGTTTATGCAAATATTTTCATGAAAGCAGGCCCGATAGAGATGAAAAAATGCTGGTATAATATGTTTTAGTGAGGTGAATCATGACAAAATATGAATTTGATCTTGGTGTAATTGGTGCAGGCCCTGCTGGCTTGGCTGCGGCTTATGCCGCGCAAGCATTAGGCAAGCAAGTCGCGATTTTTGAAGATTATCTCTGGGGTGGGACGTGCCCTAATTATGGCTGTGACCCGAAAAAGATTTTATTGGCAGCTGTTGAAGGTATTCATCGACAATCCGCCCTCCAAAATCTTGGGCTACGTGGTCTGTTAACCATTGATTGGTCTGCATTGATGGCGCACAAGCAACGTTATGTCGATGCGGTTGAACCCCGGAAAATTCGCGGGTTGGATGAGGCCGGGATTACCCGTTTCTGTGGTCGGGCGGCATTTGTGAACGCCGATACCGTTTCGGTGGGTGAAACAGGGGATCAGATTAAGGCGCGAGATTGGGTGATTGCCACAGGGCAACGGCCCAAAACGTTGACGTTTCCAGGTGCCGAATTGGCCGAAGATTCTGAAGCATTTTTGAATTTGCCCGTCATGCCAGAAGACGTGACGTTTATCGGTGCTGGGTATATCGGAATGGAATTTGCCAATATTACCCAAGCTGCCGGCGCCCACACACGTATAGTCACTGCAGGGCCGACAGCGCTACGGTCATTTGATCAAACCTTAGTCCGTCAGCTCATCACCGACATGCAAGAAACAGGTATTGACTGGTATTTTAATGCCACTGTCCAACAAATCATGCAGACGCCATCAGGACGATTAACGGTGACCTTGACTGATGGGACGCAATTTGAAACGGAACGGGTGTTTGCGACGGCTGGTCGCGTGGCCAATGCGGATCAACTACAGCTGGAAAATGCGGGGGTGGTCTGGGAGACAACGGAAATTCCGGTTGATGACCATTTGCGCACGTCAAACCCACATATTTATGCGATTGGGGATGTCGGTGGTTCACCGGTGGCCAAATTAGTGCCAACTGGGAACCATGAAGGGCGTTACGTGGCACAAGTCATTACTGGATTGACCACTGCCGCCATCACTTATCCGGCTATTCCAGGGGTGGTGTTTGGCACCCAACATATTGCGCAAGTCGGGTTATCTGTTGAGGCAGGACAGACAAAGGGGTATCGGGTAACGGATGTGGATATGAGTCAAGTCATGCCTTTTTATCGCTATAATGATACGGCACGGGTACGGACAGTTCTTGATGATGACGGATATATCGTTGGCGCAAGCGTTATTGCCGCTGAGGCAGAAGAAGTCATTAATTATTTTGTCACAGCCATTAATGAGCGACGGACGTTAGCAGAAACGCAAGCTAACTTATATGCTTATCCATCATTAGGATCAGAATTTGCAACATTTTATTAAAAGCCATCGTCTCAGACGATGGCTTTTTTATGTTTTTCAGGTCATAAAAAAAGCAGTCCGAAGACTGCTAGGCATTGCCCCTGTTGGATTCGAACCAACGCATAGTGGCACCAGAAGCCACCGCCTTACCGCTTGGCCAAGGGGCAATTACTCTATCTATTTTACAGAGTTCAACTCGGTTTTGCAAGCCTAAAATAGGCTTTGTCAAATTCTGATTTATTGTTTATACTAAGGACATATTAAAGGGAGAAACACCATGGCATACGCAACTTACGAGAATACTGTTGAAAAACTTAAGCAGCATCACATTTCCATTCATGATATTGCGTTAATTGGTTTTGATAGCCAACACCGGTATCAACCTGACCTCACGTTAGCCCAAGTTGAAGAAGCGGTGGTGAGTATTTTGCATAAACGTGTGGTTCAACACCAAATTTGGGTCGCATTAGAGCTTGATCGTTTGGCCGAAGCCCATTTACTTGAATCACCTTTACAGGATTTGGTAGAAGGGGATGATTCACTTTTTGGTGTGGATGAAACACTTGGTACAGCAATTGCGATGTCATATGACACCATTGGTGTCACAAACTATGGTTACATTGATAAGACCAAGGTTGGTTTGGTTGGGGAATTAGATCGCATTGGGAAAACAACTGCTGCTGTCACAACCTTTGCTGATGATATTGTCGGGGCATTGGCTGCTGCTGCCGCCTCAAAAATTGCTCACAACTATGCTAAAAATATTATTGCGCACCAGATATAGTGACACATGACGCGGCAGCGTCTTTTTTTAGTGAGATTTGCATAATCGGTCTATACCAATTATAATGAAGGTAACAAGAAAAAGGAGGCAGTGTCCCCTACCATAAATTATTCATGTGCATATTGAATAATGGTGATACTGTGGCACGTATAATCATGGCAAATTTATTGAAAAATATTGATCTTTACACGGGATACAAGCATATGCCAGCTGCGTATATCCGTTTTTCTGATACGATTTTAGATGTTGGGTATATGGCAGATTTTGTCCCAGATGCGGCAGATACAGTCATTGAAGAGGCCAGTGGTCGCTTGGTTGTGCCCGGCTTTATTGATGTGCATAAGCACGGTGGTTACGGCTTTGATACAATGGATGGTGATCCTGATAAACTCAATGAGATGGTTAATTTGATGGTGACGGAAGGGATTACGTCGCTTTTCCCAACGACCATGACGCAGTCACCGGAAAATATTGAACGTGCTTTGGTGACGATTGATTATGTAGCAAAGACGAATCCAGTCATTCAAGGGATTCATTTGGAAGGGCCATTCATTAACAAAGTCTTCATGGGGGCACAACCAGAAGAATATATTGTCAATCCTGACACTGACCTGCTTAAAAAGTGGTATGCCTTATCTGGTGAACGGATTCGCTTAGTCACGTATGCGCCCGAAAATGGGGGTATCCCTGATTTTGAAGCCTTTATGTTAGCACATCATATTCGCCCATCAGTTGGGCACTCTAATGCCACGCGTGAACAATTAACCCATTCACGGGCGACGCATGTGACGCATCTTTATAATGCGCAACGCCCTTTGCATCATCGCGAACCTGGTGTCACAGGGCATGCCATGTTGGAATCTTCCATGACTGCGGAACTGATCGCTGATGGCTTCCACATTGTACCGGATATGCTAGAACTCGCCTTTCGTTTGAAGGGACCAGAACGACTGGAATTAATTACGGATTCGATGCGAGCTGAAGGCTTGGGTGATGGGGAGTCTGAGCTTGGTGGACAAAAAGTTATCGTTCAAGATAAACAGGCGCGTCTTGAAAATGGGCATCTCGCGGGTTCTGTGTTAGCGTACGATGATGCATTTCGTAATATTCAACAAATGACATCTGCTGACATCCAAGCAGCAGTTCAAATGAGTTCAGTGAATCAAGCCCGTGAATTTGGGTTGACCCAAAAAGGCGAACTCGCTATCGGCAAAGATGCTGATTTTAATTTATTTAATAAGGAAAATATGCAACTTCAAGCGACCTATTCATTAGGCCGGCGATTTGCACGGAAGAATTAATGACAAAACCGGCCACACCACGTTACATCCAAATTCATAATCAGATTAAAGCGCGCATCGAAGCGGGGGAATGGCAGTCACATAAGCGACTGCCGGCCGAACGTGAATTAGCCGCAGCTTTTAATGTGTCGCGAATGACCCTACGTCAAGCGGTACAGACCCTTGTTGATGAGGGGTTGTTAGAACGTAAAGTTGGTTCTGGGACGTATGTGGCCGAGCAAAAAGTGTCGGAACGTGCCCTTGGTATGACCAGTTTTACCGAATTAATGGCGGCAACCGGCCGCGTGGCCCGCACACAGACGATCAGTTACAAAGTGACGTCACCGTCGGCTTCGGAAATGACTCATTTACAACTTTTGGAAACGGATGACGTCTTGGTGATGGAGCGTTTGCGAATGGGGGACGATGAACCGATTTTACTAGAACGTGCCACATTGCCGTTAAAGTTAGTGGGGGACTTTTCAAAGCACGATTTGACGGAATCTTTGTATGTCACGTTAAACCAAGCCGGCATTCTGCCAGGTCGCGCGGAACAAACGATTTCAGCAAGTTTGGCGAATGAACGGCTTGCCGAGTTGTTACAGATTAAGCGTGGGGATGCGATTTTGACGGTACGTCAAGTATCTTTTGACCAAAATGATTTACCGTTTGAGTATGTCCGCTCATACTATGTGGGCGAACGTTTTGAATTTACATTAACGCGATAAAGCAAAAAGACTAGCGGATGCTAGTCTTTTTTAGTGGGGAGAAAAATCAGGCTGAGTGCCATCACTCCCAGTGCGTCACTTAAACGTCGCGTCAGTGCTTGAGTCGACGTTTAGGTTTTTTGAATGACACCTGCATGACATTTAATAGGATGGTTACTTATGGCTTAACTTTTTGGCGAGGTAATCGCCAACTAATTGAACAATCAAGACAAAGATTAAGACGAGTAAGGTGGCAACCCATGTCGTATCCGTGGCAAAACGGTTATAGCCGTATGAAATGGCCATGTTACCTAAGCCACCAGCACCGATGGCACCGGCCATGGCTGTCAAACCAATTAAACTAATGAGTGTGACGGTTGAGACACGAATAATCTCTGAACGCCCTTCGCGCAGATACACGCCAAAGACAATATCCCAAAATGATGCACCGACTGCTTGCGCGGCTTCAACAATACCGCTATCCACTTCGGCTAAAGCCACTTGTACTTGACGCGCGTAAAAGGGGAAGACGCCAAGAGACAAAGGCACTAGCGCTGCGGTTGTTCCGATTTGTGTCCCGACCAGGAGCTTGGTAAAAGGTGCAATCGCAGCCAGTAAAATAATGAACGGCACGGCACGGAAAATTGAGACCACTTTGTCAAACAACCAAAAGAGGGGACGATTTGGCGTGATGCCATTTGGTGCGGTAATGACCAGGCCAATACCAAAAATAAGGCCAAGTAGGCCGCCAAAGAGGGCTGACCAAAAAGTCATAAAGAGTGTTTCAGTGATGGCCGTTAACCAACCGGTATCACCAGTCCAGCCTTGATAAACCACGTTTGGAAATGTATGTGCGAACCATGTTTGCATGATTATTGCCCTCCTTTAAGAATTTCAACTTCAACATGATGATCGGCCAAGGTTGAAATTGATGCTTTAATTTGCTCAGACGTCCCAGACAGAATCACGAGCAGCGACCCAACAGGCGTGTCTTGCAACACTTCAATGTTGCCGTATAAAATATTGGCGGTCACATTGAAGTCACGGAATAGACCCGCGATGAGTGGTTCATCAGTGGTGTCGCCCACATAGGCCAAACGGACAAAGATTTCATTGGGTTGTAAGTTCGTGACTAATGGCTGGCCTGCGATGGTTGCAATGGCTTTATCGATGTTGGTGGCTGTTTCAATGAATTCTTTGGTCAGTTGTTCCTTTGGTTGCGCAAAGATGTCCAGTAGTGAGCCACGTTCAATGATTTCGCCATCTTGCATCACAGCGACTTTATTGGCGACTTCTTTGACGGCCTGCATTTCATGCGTAATGAGAACAATCGTCAAGCCTAGTTCTTGGTTGAGCTTTTTGAGCAAGGCCAAAATTTGGTTAGTGGTCTTGGGGTCAAGCGCTGAAGTCGCTTCATCAGAGATTAAAATTTCTGGGTCGTTAGCCAAAGCACGCGCGATGGCCACACGCTGCTTTTGCCCACCAGAAAGTTGTGAGGGATATTGTTGGGCACGATCAGACAGATCCACCAAGTCCAAGAGTTCAGCGACTTTTTGTGCTTTTTCTTTTTCTGACAAGGGACTGTGTTGCAAGGCGAACGCGACGTTTTCTGTGACAGTTCGTTCATTTAGCAAGTTGAAATGTTGGAAAATCATACCAATTTTTCGCCGGCGGTCACGTAGGTTTTTGCTTGTGATACGCGTGGCTTTATCGGTTTTGGCGTCACTTTGAAAGAAGACTTCGTCATTGACGACAACTGAGCCGCTGGTTGGTTCTTGGAGAAGGTTAATGACGCGTACTAAGGTTGATTTACCAGCGCCAGAATACCCAACAATCCCGTAAACGTCGCCACGTTCGATGTGAACAGAAACATTGTTGACAGCAGTGATGGTCCGCTTTTTTTGATGAAAAGTGACAGTAATATTGTCTAATGCAATAATGGGATGACTCATTCATTTACTCCTTTAGTTCAAATACTTGGGGTATGATAACTTTTGATTAACGCCTTCACAGCATCAATATGTTGGTTATAATCAACCAGACGAATATGCTCATTTGGTGCATGATCGAGGTTGTTAGCATAACCTACGCCAAGACTGGCAATTGGGGCCTGTAAAGCTGCATAAACAGTTGCCATGGGGCCAGTGCCAGGCGAAGTAGGCATGACAACCGGTGCGACTTGATAGTAGGCTTTGGCCACCGAGATGACCCGTTGAATTTCTGGGTCAGACATGTCACTGCGATAACCAGCCAAGCCCAGCGTTTTGGTGACGGTAATATCTGAAAAACCTTGCGCAATCAAATGGTCAGTTATGCGTTGTAACGTGACGTCCGGTGACATATTTGGTACCAAGCGCGCCTCTAATTTGGCGGTGGCGGTGGCTGGCAAGACAGTTTTTACACCTCTACCATTATACCCCGAGATCAGGCCTTGCACATTAAGGGTGGGTTGGAAATACAACGTTTCTTTTAAATCTTGACCGTTGCGATCCGTGTAAAGTGGCACTTTTAGGCCGTGTTGGGCTACTAGATCTTCCCGTGTTAGCGGTAACTGGCCAATTAAAGCTTTTTCGCGTGCATTGGGTGCAGCGACCTCATCATAAAAATGCGGCACGGCAATATTGCCTTGTTGATCAAATAATGTCGCAATGGCTTGTGATAAGCGAAGCGGAGCCGAGTCCACAACAGCCGACAATGATGAGTGTAGGTCACTATCCGCGGTATGAGCTGTTAATTCAAAGGTCACAATGCCCTTATTTCCACCATAAATTTCTACAATGTCAGCCGCATTTTTACCACCAGATTCCCAAAGGATTAAGTCTGCCGGGCGATTTTGGGTATGTTTTGCTAAGTATTGTGGTAAGAATTGTGAGGCAGTTTCTTCAGCACCTTCGACAATGAAGACGATATTGACTGGTAATGTGTTATCATTTTCTGCTAAATATTCAGCAACAGCCGCTAGTCGTGCAGTCAAGTTGCCTTTATCATCGTCAACACCACGGCCATAAAGCTTGCCATCACGTGCTGATAAAGTCCATGGGGCAGTGGTCCAAAGGTCAAGTGGTTCGGCAGGTTGCACATCATAATGATTATAGATGACGAGCGTTTTTGCATCAGGTCGTGAACTGGGAAATTCAGCCAGCACAAAGGGGGCAAAAAACGTGTCATCATAAGTCACTTTTGCACCAAGTTGGTCAAAAGCATGGGCAATCATTTGAGCTGCTTCAGGCAGTGACGCTGCCTGAGCGGACACACTTGGAATGGACACAAGTTTTTCAAGTAAGTTGAGGTAGTCTTGGCGGATAGTCATGTGTCTTCTCCCGTTTCACATATGTACCTGCAAGCGTACTTGCAGCTATTGGTGCTGGTTGGTTATTTCTTGTAGTCCCAGACAGTAATTTCAGCGTTACCGTAGAACTTCTTAACCAAAGCCTTGGTCTGAGCCGTTTGTAATGACTTCACAACGTCTTGATAAATTGCCTTGTTTTTATCCTTTTTGTTGGCGGCAATAAAGTTGAAGTATTGTTCAGAATTTTTGTTGAGGCTTTCCACAAAAATGGCTGAGTTGATATCCAAATGTGCTGACTTGGCGTAATTGGTGTTGACAACCGCTGCGCCAACCGTTGGATCGTTTAATGAAGCCGCAGTTTGTGACCCGTCAACCGGTGTAATTTTCAAGTTTTTAGGGTTAGAGGTAATGTCTTTTGGTGTGGCTGCAGTCGTGTTCTTAATCTTAATCAAACCAGCATCGGCCAAAAGGTGTAGGCCACGGTTTTCGTTGGTTGGGTCGTTAGCAATCGTGATTTGATCGCCATCCTTGATTTCTGAAGTTTGCTTATACTTGCCAGAATAAATTCGAAGTGGGGTTGTCCAAGTGTCACCAATAGAGACAATATCAGTCTTATATTGCTTATTCCAGTTCGCCAAGAATGGGTAATTTTGGAATGCATTCAAATCAACTTCACCAGCGGCAAGCGCTTTGTTGGGTTGGAGGTAATCAGTGAACTTCTTAGTCTTTAATGTGATACCGTACTTCTTTTTGGCTGTTTCACTAACAGATTGCCAAATTTCATCTTCGTTTTTATCACCAGCCATCACACCGATGGTTACTGTTTTATTGGTTGCTTCTTTACTTTGACCACCAAAGCTGAAATAAGCACCAACGGCAACGACTGCGACGGCTACACCGCCAATAATCCAATTTTTCTTTTGACTCATGTGACAAATCTCCTTCTGTTTTCCTATGTGGGTTAGCGACTAACGCGCTGATGTGAACGAACTAGCCAAGGCTTGGGTCGCTCACATCAGTAAACTAATCGTTACTGATATGCTGTTATTTTGAGAAATCTTTTCCCCATGCGGCAAGTTCCACGCCGTCATAAGCTTTGTTAATGACATCTTTTGTTGTTTGCGTCTGGTAGGCCTTCACAACATCTTTTAACACGGTTTTATTTTTATCTTTGGCGTTAGCGGCAATGATATTGACCCATTGGTGTGAATCTTTGTTAATGGGTTCTACGAAGATCGCCTTTTTGTAGTCCAAACCAGCGGTATCGGCATACGTCCCGTTGACAACGGCACCTTGCACATCAGATAAGGCACGAGCTGTTTGGTCAGCGGCGAGCTCCTTGATTTTCAAATTCTTTGGATTCTTCGTGATGTCCTTGACGGTTGCTGTTTTGAGACCAGGCTTTAGGTCAATTAAGCCGGCGGCCTTCAAAACATAGAGTGAACGGCTTTCGTTAGAGGCATCATTTGGCACGGCAATGGTATCACCAGTTTTAAAATCAGCGACGTTCTTATACGTTTGACTATACAAACGGATTGGGGAAATCACCGTATCGCCGATGGCGACAATTTTATTGCCAGTTGCTTGATTTGAGGCATCAAGGAAGGCGTAATGTTGAAAAGCATTGATATCGATGTCGCCCTCGGCTAAGGCTTTGTTAGGTTGATTATAATCTGAGAATTCTTTGAATTTTAAGGTAATGCCATATTGTTTTTTGGCTGTTTTAGCCACAGATTGCCAAATCTGGGTATCTTGTTTTGAACCAGACATGATGCCGACTTTGACAATTTTGTCGTCAGTCTTGCGACCATGGTTGCCAAAACTCGCATAGCCAATCCCACCAATGGCGACAATGAGTGCGCCGCCAATGAACCAATTTGTTACTTTACTCATGTATTATTCTCCCAAATGTTATCTGACGCGATTTTAGAAAGGCAGTTGTTGCATTTGCAATAAAAAAAGCCGCTTCTGTATACCTAAATACAGAAGCGGCTAAAAAGCGCGTTACCATTCTGAGTTGTCAGCCAATATTACTATTGACTTGCTCACTAACCATCGGGCATCGGGAGATGATCCTAGCCGAATGGTGTGCCCAGTAACGAGGGCCAAACCGTTGCTAGCTAAATGGTAAACCAATTCGCCAACACCAATCACAGGTCATTTTCACAATCGCACGCACGCTAATTCTCATCAACCATTAGCTTTCTGGGCTTTGCTTAATTGCTACTTTCCTGTTCAACTTGTTTATTTCTAAAATCGTTAAATCTTATAATACGCACCTGATTAATATTTGTCAACACCTTTTTTGGAAAAATCAAAAAGTAATGTGAAAATGCTGAGTAAAATCACGCTAGAACCAATGAGCGTATAGCGGTCAAAGAGGTTCACGAGACTGGTTGAAACAAAGGCCCCGACCAAAAAAGCTAAAACAATGAGTGTAAATAAGCCAGCGTTTTTACGCGCTTGTGTGTCCTTTGTGTAGAAAAAAGTCATCATGTTAGCGCCAACGTTACGCAAGTTACCGGTCGACATGACACTTGTAAATGGCAAGCCTTTGACTTTTGGGAAAGCATCAAGCTGAATGGCGAGGAAAAATGAGAGCATGGTGATATAGAGGGTGCTTGACATCAAAGCGCCGAGTACCACGACAAAACTGATGCCCAACGTTTCGACAAGTAGGCTATGTTGTTGTTGAGAGAGCTTGCCTGATTTGAATTCGCGTTTTAATATCCCGTTAAAAGCGGCGCCTAAAATGAAAAAAAGAATCGGCAAAATAAAACTTTGGGCAGCGACAAATTCACCTTTGGCCAGCAAAATACCCGCTTGAATGATATTACCAGTTTGTAAACTGGCGAACCGTTCACCGTGATATTGAAAGGTGTAGGCATCGACAAAGCCGGAATTGGCCGCTAAAAGTAAGGCAATGGGTAAGCGTTCGTGAATGGGGTGGGCAGATTTTGACATGTGCGTAATGGCAGGCAAAGGGGACAAATAGGGGTGTGAGGGTGTGCAATGCCTGCGTCCTTCCGATGATTTTTATCATTCTATTTTACGTTATTTTCGACATAAAGGGAATAAGTCGACGGGACGTGTTGGTTTTGAAAGCCGGCGTTTGCTGTATACCTGAGCCAGTAGGGTGGCAGTGTGGCCTTTTAGGTCAGAGCAAGTCGCTTGCGTGACTGTAGCTGCTTTGTTAGAATAAAGGTATCAACATTCCTGAGGGAGTAACTGGCGGATTTTCCGCGATAATACCGTCAAAGCGAGCCATGTTAAAGACGTGGCTTATATCGAACAAGGTGTTCCGGTATTATCTTAAATGGTGAGACTCATGTAAATAACCGGTGCCGATGCATTGTGTTATTTATATGGGTCTTTTTTTTGAAGTGAGACACAGGAATGACAGCGCAAAAGCGTAGGAGGAAAGAGGAAAGTATGGCAGACCAGCCAAGATATAATCAAGAGGCACAAACGATTTTGACCGAACTCAACACAGATGGCCAACGTGGCTTAAGTCAAGAAGAAGCCGCGCGACGCCTGGCTGATAATGGTCCAAACCAGTTAAAAGAGGCGGCCAGTACCTCGCTATTTCAAAAGTTTGTCAATCAGTTCAAGGATTTGATGATTGCGATTTTACTCATTGCGGCAATTGTCGCCGGGTTCACTGGAGAAATGGTGGATGCCTGCTTTATTTTAGCGATTGTGATCATTAATGCAGTCTTTGGCGTATTCCAAGAAGCAAAGGCCGAAGATGCCATTAATGCTTTAAAAGAAATGGCCACCCCGAATGCCAATGTGATTCGTGATGGTAAAGATGTGTCCGTGAAATCAACGGACTTAGTCGTCGGGGATATTGTCCGTTTGGAAGCCGGCGACATCGTACCGGCCGATATTCGGCTGTTAACGTCTGCTTCATTACAAATTGAAGAAGCCTCGTTGACCGGGGAATCTGTCCCAGTCGATAAAGTGGCTGAAGCCTTGCCAGAAAAAGACCTGCCCCTTGGTGACAGGAAAAACTTAGGCTTTATGAACACAAACGTCACATATGGGCGTGGGGTTGGTGTGGTGATTCATACTGGGATGGCAACGG
Source organism: Leuconostoc holzapfelii (assembly GCF_012396485.1). Classification (GTDB taxonomy): domain Bacteria; phylum Bacillota; class Bacilli; order Lactobacillales; family Lactobacillaceae; genus Leuconostoc; species Leuconostoc holzapfelii. The sequence goes on along the minus strand of NZ_JAAXPO010000002.1, from coordinate 60,437 downwards.
AAATTGGGCATATCGCTGGTATGTTGGAAGCAGCTGACGAAACACGCACCCCGTTGCAGGATAATTTGGTTCAACTCGGCCGCATTTTGACCTATTTGATTTTGGCAATCGCAGCCTTTACCTTTGTTGTCGGCTTGATGCGTGGCAAAGAAACCATTCTGGATATGTTGCTCACTTCAATTTCTTTGGCGGTGGCGGCGATTCCAGAAGGCCTACCTGCGATTGTGACCATTACGTTGGCGCTGGGGACGACACGGATGGCTGGCCGCCAAGCCTTGATTCGTAAATTGCCAGCCGTGGAAACCCTGGGTTCCACAGATATTATTGGTTCTGATAAAACTGGTACGCTCACGCAAAACAAAATGACTGTGGAAAAGCTGGTTGTTAATGCTGAAATATCTGATGCGGCAACGACTGAAGCGCTGACCGGCACGGCAGCGCGTTTGGCAGATATTTTAGCGCTAAATAATGACACGAAGCGCACAGAAAATGGTTATGTTGGGGATCCGACCGAAACAGCCTTAATTGCATTTAACGACAATCATGGCCGTGATTTGGACAAGTTATTTACCGAGATGCCGCGCGTGGCAGAAATTCCGTTTGATTCGGAACGTAAGTTAATGACGACAGTTCACCCCGCGCCAGAAGGCTATATCATCACCGTTAAAGGGGCACCTGATGAGTTGTTGAAACGGGCCACTAAGATTGAAATGCACGGCGACATCGTGCCGTTGACTGATGCGATCCGTGCCAAACTATTGGCGATTAATTCGGAATTGGCGACGCAAGCACTGCGGGTGTTAGGTTTTGCTTATCACTTATCAAAAACACTGCCACCAGAGATGACTTCTGTAGCAGTCGAAAAAGACTTAGTCTTTACTGGCTTTGTGGGGATGATTGATCCAGAACGGCCAGAAGTTGCCCAAGCCGTAGCTGAAGCGAAAGCAGCGGGTATTCGCCCAATGATGATTACTGGCGACCACCGCGACACCGCAGCTGCCATTGCCATTCGATTGGGAATCTTAGATGAAGCCGACCGTGACACCGCGGTGATTTCAGGCTCAGATTTGGATCGTATGACAGCGGCTGAATTTTCAGAGAAGGTGGACCAGTATAGTGTTTATGCGCGTGTAGCACCAGAACATAAAGTTAAAATTGTCACAGCTTGGCAAAATAAAGGCAAAGTTGTGGCGATGACTGGTGATGGCGTGAATGATGCGCCAGCCCTTAAAGCGGCCGATATCGGCATCGCCATGGGGATTACAGGGACAGAGGTCTCCAAAGGTGCTTCTGACATGGTCTTAGCTGATGATAATTTTGCCACCATTGTCCATGCCATTGAAGAAGGTCGCAAGGTCTTTACTAATATCCAAAAGGCCTTGCAATACCTTTTGGCTTCAAACTTGGCGGAAGTCATTGCAATATTTGTGATGACCTTATTGGGTTGGGACATTTTAGCACCGATTATGATTTTGTGGATTAACTTGGTCACGGATACGTTGCCAGCCATTGCTTTAGGCGTAGAACCAGCGCAAAAAGATGCGATGACACATGCCCCACGAGGCCGTGGCGCAAGCTTCATGTCTGGCGGCGTTGGCCCAGCCATTATTTGGCAGGGGATGTTACAAGCAGCGATTGTGCTCACCGTTTATGGCTTTGCCTTGGCTTTCCCAGTTCATGCCAACGACACAGCAGCACATCAAGACGCCTTAACGATGTCATTTATGACATTGGGGCTAATGCAAATGTTTAATGCAATTAACGTGAAGTCGGTATATGGCTCAATGCTTGGCCAACAAGCTTTCAAAAACAAATTGTTTAACTGGGCGTTATTGGTGTCACTTATTGCCATGGCAGCTGTTGTAGTGATACCACCATTGAATCCAATCTTCCACGTCTCACACTTGGATGCCTACCAGTGGGCGATCGTCTTGTTGGCCGGATTGAGTATCATTCTGATCGTTGAACTGGTAAAATTAGTACAGCGAAAAATTTTCAAAAAAGGATACGAAGACATTGCCAAAATTTAATCCCAAACAAGCGCAAATGTATGTGCAAACATTACAAAATGTTTTGACCAACACAGAAGACACAGCAACACGCGTGACACCATTTTTTACCAAGCTAGATGACGCCAAAGCAGCTGGTAAAATTGCGGAAATTCCTGCAGCAGAATTTGCTGAAATCAAAGCCGAATTTGAAGATGCGGTTGCAAGTTATCAAGCGAATGCTGCAAAATTGAACGCAGCTTCAGCGCCTGTTCGTCTACTTGGTGTGCACAAGTCACTTGCCAGTGCTTATGCAAAGTATGCTGATGCGACACAATTAATGGCTGATGCAGTTGTTGTGAGTGACCAAAGTGTCGCAGACGATAAGTACGCGCAATCTGAAGAAGAACAGGGCATTTATCTCGAAAAGATTCATGCGGCAGTTGCCAAAATCATGAATGCCAATATGTAATAAAAAAAGACGCTTGCAAGTGATTGCAAGCGTCTTTTTTTAGCGCGCATCTTCTGGGTTGACCCCATAAACTTCAATATGAAAACCGGTAATGTTTAGTCCACTGGCCTGTCTTGCTGCCGCTAAGAGCGGTGCGACATCAAAGTTTTCTGCATCAATGATGGCATTGGTTTGGGTGTTGACAATATGGTAATGGGGTTGACCATAATAATCAAAATGACGCTTCCCATCGCTGAGACTATCAATCACGATGATAATCTCAGCTGCGACAAGGCGTTCAAGTGTATTATAAATGGTTGCCAAGCTGATCATGGGTAAATCTTGATGAATCATTTCGGCAGTCGGATGGGTCTCATGGGTGATGAGATAGTCCAAAATGGCCAGCCGTTGGGCGGTGACTTTTAACCCATGCTTTTTTAAAATGTCACGTTGCGCTTGTGGCGTCATATGTCGTACTCCTTTTTGATGTCATGTTTAGTATATCACGTAAAATAGAATGTTTCTAAATAACTTGATTTAAGGGGCGGGTTTTGATATAACTAGATTAGAATAATTCTAAAAGAGGGAAATCATGGCTAATAAAGATTTGCAGCAACGCAATAACCTGATTCGTGCCGGTGTGATGGGGGCCAACGATGGGATTGTCTCCGTTTCAGGGATCATTTTAGGCGTGGCTGGCGCCACCAGTAACACTGGCACCATTCTCCTGGCGGGATTTGCTGGCATGTTGGCCGGTACCGTGTCCATGGCGATGGGGGAATATGTGTCAGTAAGTTCGCAACACGATGCCCAAGAAAAGGTCCAACAAGATCAAGAACAAGCACTCGCCACAGATTATGCGACAGAATTTGCTTTTGTTAAAGAGAAGTATGTGGCTTCAGGGATTTCCCCCACCTTAGCCCAACAAGCAACCCAAGAAATGATGGCCAAAGATGCCCTAACGACCACGGTTCGGGAGCGCTATGGGTTCACACCCACCCATGAGCTTAGTGCCGGCGGAGCGGCCATAGCTTCGATGATCAGCTTTCCTATTGGGGCTTTGTTGCCGATGCTTGCCATCGGCTTAACACCACTAGTCATACGCGAATGGGTGACGTTTTTTGCAGTTATTCTCGCATTACTCTTGACCGGTTATGCCGCTGCAGCCCTCAACGGTGCGGATAAAAATCGATCGATGGTTCGCAATGTGATGGCCGGCATTTTTACCATGGCGGTAACGTTTGCGATTGGGTCACTTTTCCGATAAGACAACAAGGATGGTAGGCAGGAATGATGTTTAAAAATCAAACAAAACACGCAGCACAACAAGACCAAGCGACCATGGATGAACGCTTGAATGCCATTCGTGCGGGCGTTTTAGGGTCAAATGATGGTGTTTTAACCGTTGTCGGGGTACTTTTTTCAGTGGCCGCAGCGACGACGAATCATTTTGCCATTTTTATTGCTGGTTTAGCCGATTTATTAGCGTGTGCCTTGTCGATGGCGTCAGGTGAGTATGCATCAGTGAGTGCACAATCCGACAGTGAAAAAGTTGTCGTGGCACAAGAACGCCAGCTTTTAGCAACTGATTTTGAGCAACAACGCCAGACAGTGGTCTCATTTTATGTCGGTCGTGGGGTGTCGCCAGAAACGGCAACGGCCATTGCCGATGAATTACTGGCGAAAAAACCATTAGCCACCATGTTAAGCGTCAAGTATGATTTGACACTCGGCCATTATATGAACCCATGGTCTGCTGCTTGGGCCTCTATGTTTAGTGCGGCGTTGGGTGGGGCACTTCCGCTCATCGCCTTGATTTGGGCACCGGTGCGCTATCAATTTTTGGCGACCATCGGCGCAACAGTTGTTGCGGTTGCGTTGACTGGCCTATTAAGTGCCAAAATATCTCATGGGTTAGTGCGACGTGCTATTATCAGAAACGTCGTCATTGGTTTGATCACCATCGCGATTCATTATGGCATTGGCCGCTTCTTTTAGCATAATTTCTTAGACAATATGATTTAATTTTTGGCATAATAGAGGTATGTTAAATGAAATGAAGACCTACTGGCAAAAACTGGATGAACGGTGGCAATTGGCCACACTCGGAGAGCTATTTACGCGTGCGCAAGTGAACTACGTGGGCCCGACCTTTGCGTACTATGCGCTGCTGACAGTATTTCCGATGTTGATGTCTGTTGCGATGATTGTTTCGGTGGCCAATGTGAGTCCGGCAACGTTAATGGCGACTTTAAGTAGTCTCTTACCCAGAGATATTGAGACGGTGGTGTTGCCGATTCTTCAATCGGTTATCGCCTCCAAGCATCTGTCAATTTTATCTTTTTCTGTGCCCTTTACGTTATGGACGGTATCACGGGTGATTGCGGTGTTCCGATTATCCTTTAACCGCATTGCCGATACCGAAGAACGGATTAGTACGATTTTAACGCGTTTTTGGTCGTTTTTGTGGTTATTACTGATTCTAGCAGCTTTTGGTGTGTTACTGATTGGTGGCAATATTTTAACACTGGTTATCCAGCAGTTACCAAGTCATCAATTACCGTTATTCTTGTTACATCAAACACGTTGGCTCATCTGGTTTGGGATGTGGTTGGCCTTAGTCATGTTGAATTACTTTTTGCCAACAAAGCCTGGACGGGCACCACTTAAATATGTGCTTTTAGGCAGTTTGATTGAATTAGGCTTACTGGGACTTTTGAATGTCGCGTTCACTTGGTATGTTAAATTTGGACTCAAACGCTATGATTTTTATCAGTCGATGAGTTCCATTATTGTGTTATTGATTTGGCTGAATTTGATTGCCACGATTTTAGTCACAGGGTATATTTTGATTCAGTGGTTAACCGTGTTGTTTGATAAACAACCTGAAGAAAAGGAGACGGCGCATGTTTGATGACAGCGATTTCGATATTTTTGAAGAAGCGACACTGGATGCCCGTATGACGGCAATTCGTGAGGTCATTGATCCAAAATTTGAGCAACTTGCGCAAGCCATTTTGCCAGTGCTTTCAACGGATGGGCAGACATGGACGGCCCATATTGCCAAGCACTTACGGCGCACAACCAATGCGCCGGATAATACTTGGGTGGCTTTTGCGCCAAATAAGCGTGGGTATAAAATGATGCCACACTTTGAACTCGGTATTTGGGCTGACGCTGTTTATCTCTACTTGGCGGTTGAAGAAAATATGAAGCCGCAAGCGACAGAAGCTATTATGGCTAAAATGCAACAAGCCAGTGATCAAGTGGCGCAGCTACCGACAAGTTATGTGCTGAGCGCAGATCACATGGTTAATGCGACCCAACCCTTAACCCGAGCGGGTTATGAAGCGTTGGTGACCCGTTTTGGTACGGTGCGTCATAGTGAAGTCCTTGTTGGGCTGAAGATCGCACGGGGCGATCAGCGCCTTAACGGCCAATCAGCAGAACCGTTGGTGACTGCAGTGAAGACACTGCTGCCAATCTATCAGTTACTCAAATAAAAAACGTGCCGGCATGACGCCAGCACGTTTTTTTAATGGTAGATGATTAGCATGGACAAGGCAAGCATTAAGACATAACCCATGTGTTGCCAGTTGCCAATTTTTGCTTTGACAAATTGTAACACAAAGGCCAATAGGCTAAAAATAATGACAAAAATCGTGCCAAAACTCACAGCGTGACTAAACACTGTCACCCAAAAGAGGCCTAATGTGAGAATGCTAAGTTTGCGGCCATCGGGATTGGGCATGATCACTGGAGTAAAGAAAAAGCCGAAGCCAAACAACATGGGAAGGAGTTGAGCCAGATAGCGATGGGTCACGAAACCGTTCGTCGTGTAAAAGATCGCGACTGGGACGGTATAAGTTGCTAATACGCTTAGTAAGACGAGGCCTAACCAATTTTGCAAGCCCAGCCATTGTTGTTGAATGGCGATAAAAAACCCGCTCAAGAGGAGTAATAGCAGAAAAATTTCATGGCGGGTTTGGATCAAGGCACTGAACGTCAGTAAAATACTGAGACCAAGAAAGGCATAACTGAGTAAGCTACGCAAATTTTGTGTCATTAAAAGCGTGACCGCAACCGCAACCGCCAGTGTGTAGCCGAAAAGCGGCACAATTTGCCAAGTGAGTGCAGCCCCTGCCAAGGATTTTGTATGCAAGAGCGGTTGGCGCCACCAGACTAAATTTAAACTGACAACAATGACAACGAGTGGCACCCATTGACGCCAATCAAAAAAATCAACGGGATGAAAGTTTTCATAGGCGCGACGTTCACGCGGGTCTGCAGTGATGCGCCGCGGCATGGGGCGCCCATCGGGCAGTTGATGTGATTGTGGGTGATGTGGATAAGTCATAGTCCTATTGTACCTTAATTTAACCCTTCTGCGTAGCGTTTTTGGTGGTGGTATTTGCAATTTGGCGTGGGCTTTGTTATGCTAAAGGTACAATTTAAACAGCTATCAAGAGCAGGCGAGTGATACAGCACTTTGACCCTGCACCAACCGGCAAAATATGGCAACATATTTTGTCACGGTGGTCCATCTGTACAGATAGTCGTCACGTTAGCGCGTTCCGACTTATCCGTTGGGAGGCGCTTTTAATTTGCGACCATGTAGCTTTTTATTTTGAAATCTAAAGGAGGTCATGTTTACCATGACAAAGTATTTTACTTCAGAATCTGTTTCAGCTGGGCATCCCGACAAGATTGCCGATCAAATTGCTGATGCCATTTTAGATGCTGTACTAGCCCAAGATCCCTATGCGCGCTCAGCGGTTGAAGTCACAACCTCAACCGGTGATGTCTCAATCTTTGGGGAATTATCAACCTCAGCTTACGTCAATGTGCGCCAAATCGCCATGGATACGATTCGTGAGATTGGTTATAACCAAGCCGAGCTTGGCTTTACTGCAGATTCTGTGAACGTTTCCAACCGTATCGTGGAACAATCAGGCGACATTGCGCAAGCGGTCGATAATGCCGATGACGATCCTGAACAATTGGGTGCCGGGGATCAAGGTATGGTCTTTGGCTATGCAACCAACGAAACAACGAGCTATTTGCCCTTAACTTTAGCCTTATCACATCGTCTGATGCGTCAAATTCGTGATGTTCGTGAGGCTGGGACGGTGAATTACTTGCGTCCTGATGCGAAAGCGGAAGTCAGTGTCGAGCTCAACGATGCTAATCAAGTGACACGGATTGCAGCGGTTGTGTTGTCGACACAACATGATGAGAACGTGACTTTGGACCAGCTACGCGCAGATATGCGCCGTTTGGTGATTGATGCTGTTTTGCCACAAGATTTGGTCGATGAGGACACGGTGTACTATATTAACCCATCTGGCCGTTTTGTCCTTGGTGGCCCACAAGCGGATTCGGGTTTGACAGGACGTAAAATTATTGTGGATACGTATGGTGGGGCTGCACATCATGGTGGTGGGGCCTTTTCTGGTAAAGATGCCACAAAGGTTGACCGTTCAGCAGCTTACTTTGCGCGCTATGTCGCCAAAAATTTGGTTGCTGCAGGTGTCGCTGACAAATTAGAATTACAAGTCGCTTATGCTATCGGAGTGGCACAACCAGTCTCATTGAATATTGATACATTTGGGACTGCGAAAGTGTCCGAAGATAAAATTCGCGATATTACCGCGCAACTCTTTGATTTCCGGCCTTTAGCCATCATCAACCACTTAAATCTGCGCCGACCAATTTATAAGCAAACGGCGGCCTTTGGCCACTTTGGCCGTACGGATATTGAGTTGCCATGGGAAGCATTGGATCAAGTGGCACAAATTAAGGCCCTACTTTAAATTTTAAAAATATTGAATATGTTAAAATAGGGTATGGCTAAAAAGCAAGCAACAATTCAATTTTTAATGTTTGGCATCGCTATTGGTGAAAGTATGACGCTGTTATCTAATAGTCAACAAACGGCGCTTTTGTCCGATCCCACACATTTTGACCAACCATTGCATTGGGGTTCCCATACCAGTTTATCGTTGACGACAATTGCGAGTTTGTCACGTGGGTATCAGTTAACAGATGTTATGAACCATTTCCAAAACTGGTATCGAAAAAGACAATTTGCGCCTGAAAAAACCCGCCAAAGCGTCGATGCCATTACCAAAAAGGCGATGGACAATTACACTAAAAATCGTGATACATTGGCTTCTGGTATCCTTGAAGAGACTGCAGATAGTGAAGATATTTTGGTTCGGATGTTGCCAGTCGCTTTATATTTACACCATGAATATGGCGTCTCATTTATTAACGATGAGTCTGCCATGTTGACGCTACATCGCATCGCTGGGCTAACCCACAATGCGGAAGGCGCGCTGGTCAGTGTCGGGATGTTGAGCTTGATTGTGAGCCAAATTCTTGAAAAACAGCCGATTCGTGATGCCGTAGAAAATGGGTTGGCTTTTGGGTTTGAGTATTATTCGCGCCATAAAGTGTTTGAATCCGAATTGGCAGCTTTTGAAGAATTGAATTTACCTGACTTTGCCAACATTCCGGTGGCTAATATTGTGCTAGATGGGCGCAGTGCCAGCACGTTAGAAGCAGTCATTTGGTCATTACTCAACAGTCAAAATTACACTGAAGCCATGATGAACGCGTTCATGCATGGGCACGCCAATAGCATCGTACCAACGGTTGTTAGTGCGCTTGCGGCCATTATTTACCAAGAAGACTTAATTATTCAAGCCAGTGAACAGCTGACGTCACGAAAACTCATCGTCAGCGTGACAAACCAAGCTGAACGGCTTGGTCGATTCAATTAAAAAAGCATGTGTCTTGTCACTGACAAGGTACATGCTTTTTTAGAGCCAAAATGGATAAGTGTGAAAATCAATCGTGAGGCTAAAAGTACTTTTACATAATGTTTCGCCATCAATTTGCCCGGGTTGCATATCACGAACATGAATTTGGGCCCCACGTTGGAGTGGTATTCTCGTGATATGTGGACTTGCGAGGTGTTGGCCGTCCTTTTTTAAAGCAATAAAGAGTTTTAAAAATTGGAAAAAAGACAGCTTATCGGTCACAATCAAGTCAAGCCCCTCATGCGAGAGATCGGCTTCGGGGAGCAAGGCAATCCCACCGCCAAAGAAAGGTTGGTTGGTAATGGTAACTAAAAATGCGCTGGGAATTTGGCGATAGGTGTCACCGTTCATTAAGGTCATTTGAAAGTCATTTTGTCTAAAAAAGGCGCCCAGTGTGGTGGCCAGATAACTGAGGTGGCCTAGTCCCCAGCGATTGAGCCGCTTTTTCCATGGTGATTGATTGGCGCGTTCAACGACCGCCGCATCAAAACCAATCCCAAGATTATTGATAAAATAACGGGTCGATTGGTAGAGACCATCGTCCGTCATTTGACCAACGTTGAGCAGTTGGGTATGTGTAGTGGCTTTGAGGTGCGCTAAGGCCTCACTGGCTTGTCCCAAGTGTGCGGCGCGGGCAAAGTCATTGCCAGAACCAGTCGGAATGTAAGCCAGTGGTAGTGGGCGCTGTTTTTGGCCTTGAATCAGCCCGTTTAAGACTTCATTGAGCGTGCCGTCACCACCAATTGCTAGGACCACAGCTTCTGGATCAGTGATAGTTTTTGCTAAATTTTTAGCCAAGTGTGCGGCGTGTCCAGGATAGGCAGTGTCGGTCCAGCGACTAATGGTGTTTAATTGTTTGGTTTGACTGATAATATCGCCATGTGCTTGGTTACCAGCCTGAGGATTGTGAATGACATAAAATTTTGGCATGATGTTATTCTTTCATAAGCTAATTTAATTGTAACAAAAAAAGCCCCGTAGGGCTATGTGTGGCATTAACCTAAGAAGTGTCGGAGTTGTGCCATCCGATTGATCAAAGCGGTAATGGCAATTGGGGCACCTTCTTTAATTTGGACAACTTGCAAAGCAATTTCTGCATGCTGTTGTTGTTCGCGTGTTTCGGGACCAATTTCAAGGTTGAAAATATCTTTTACGATCATAATGTCGCGTTCAACATCTGCCCAAGCGGCGCTTTGGGTCTTCAAAATTTCAAGCGCATCGAGGTTGACAAAGCGGGCGAGTTCGCGGAAATCTTCTTTCATACTTGGATAATTGCGGACGAAAGCTGATAGATGGTCGGCGTTTAAGTTTTCAAGCGCCCGACCGAAGCCGATGAATTCTGGTGGCACACCGATTGAATAAAAGGCCCCGGTAAAGTTGATGGCCCGTGGTAATTCGATGCCGTCAACAGAACGTGAATAACCCAAGACCCCAACGTGTTGGCGACGGTCACGCCGCTTTGGAAAGGCCTTGAAAATGGGTTGCATATCAGGCACCAATTGGTCTAATGTGTGGGCATAAAATTCAGCTGATTCTTCGGCGACTTCAGCCAAAATTTGTTGGTCAGCAGCAGAAATTTTTAAAGGTTCAGCATTTGGCAACTTTTCTTTTAATTCCGCAATGGCTTTTTGCACATCAGCAATCGGGAAATCATAGCGGAAAGCAGATTGAACAGTGGCTGTGCGTACGCCTGGGAATTCCTTGACATAGCGGTCAATGCGATGTGGTGACAAGCCACCACGGAAGATAGCTGAACCCGTCCCAGAAATTGGGTAGATTTCAATGTTTTCTTCACGGGCAAATTCATGTAAGCGGGCGATGGCAAGCTTGTTGCCCGTAATTGAACTCATGAATCCAGCTGTTAGGGCCGAATCAGAACCGGCCAAGAAGACACGCATGTACTTTGGTCGGAAACCAAAATGTTCTTCGTGTAATTTAAGATACTCTTTTAAGATTTCTGGGGCATGGAGCTGAGTGTCGAAATCTTCAAATAATGGAATAATTTCAATATAAGGGGTGTTTTTATCTGAACGGGTGAATTCAACCGACTTAAAGTTGGCTAACTTTTCAAACAAAACCTGCATTTTAAGTAATTGATCCGCACGTTGTGCCATTGGCAAAATGGCTTCAAATAAGGGGCGTTGTGCAAAGCCTAAATCATGGGCAAAGTCTTCTGAACTTAAAATGGCAGTCATCGCCTGCATTAAGTTATAGCCTTTTTCTTCCCAGATGTTTGGAAAGCGGAAAGTTAGAAATTTATCACGACCAATTTGTTGGTCTTTAAAGTAATCGTATTCGGTGCTAAATAAGCGATCAATGACGGCGGCATCGGCGTGCTTGCCTTCCCAATCCCACATGTATTCATCAACATTTAATTCGCTGAAATTTTCAAAAGCTTCGTTCGTTTCGCGATAAGCGCTGATAAAGGGTTGTTGGGATGCATCCCAGAAAGGTGCGTTGGCATTATCGGGGTGTTGCGTACCCATAATCGTGGGGATTTTTCGTTGTGTCATGATAGCTCCTTCATATTGTACTTCTATTATTCTAGCATATTGCCCACCGTTTAAAAATGTTAATGTCAAGTTTTATACGATGAGCTATGAATAAAATAAAAAAATGTTCGGTATTTCGTGTATGCCTGCCGCAAAAAAACACCCGCTTAGGGGTGTTTTCACATTTAAATCATAATCAGCATTGGCAAAACCATTGGTTTGCGTGCTGTCTCACGATAAAGGAAGCGGGACAAGTCGTCAATGACGGCTTGTCGAATATCTGCTTCACTTGCATTGGCGTTATTCATCACACGACGCATCGTGCCAAAAATAATCCGACGGCCTTCGTTAATCAAGTCACCAGACTCACGCATGTAAACGAAGCCACGTGACAAAATGTCTGGTCCAGAAAGAATTTCTTTTTTCTTCAAATCAATTGTTGCAGTGACCACAACCAAACCGTCTTGCGACAATTTTTGACGATCGTGAAGCACAACAGAACCAATATCACCGATACCTGAACCATCAATGTAAGTATCATCGCCAGGGAAATGACCTGCTACGCGGGCATTTTCACCATCCAGGGCTAAGACATCACCATTTTCCAAAATAAAGGTATGGTCTTCTGGAATATCTAATTCGTGTGCCAATGAGGCATGCACTTTCAACATGCGATATTCACCGTGAACGGGCATGAAGTACTTTGGCTTCATAAGGGCTAACATCAACTTTTCTTCTTCTTGGCCACCGTGACCAGAAGTGTGAATGTTGTTGACTTTACCATAAATCACATTTGCGCCGCCTTCTTCCAACTTATTAATCACTTCATTAACTGAAGCGGTGTTACCTGGAATAGGGGATGAGGAGAAAATCACATTATCATTGGGCTTCAAACGAATTTGCTTATGGGTGCCTTCGGCAATACGGGCTAAGGCAGCCATCGGTTCACCTTGTGAACCGGTTGAGAGAATCAACAATTCATCATCTGGAATATGCTTAATTTCAGATTGTTCAACCAGCATGTCGTCCGGGATGTTTAAGTAACCTAGCGCACGACCATTAGTCACGGCAGATTCCATTGATCGGCCAAAGACGGCGATCTTGCGTCCATGTGCGATGGCGGCATCAGTCGCCATCCGGACACGGTTCATGTTTGAAGCAAAGGTTGCAAAAATAATCCGGCCATGCGTAATTTTGTCAAAAATCCGATTGACAGACTTGGCAACCCAAGCTTCTGACTTGGTCCACTCTGGGCGTTCAGCGTTGGTTGAATCACTCATCATGAGTAAGACACCTTGCTCACCTAGCCGGGCCATTGACCAGAGGTTAGGTGGCTGCTTTGTTGTTGGCGTGAGATCAAATTTGAAATCACCCGTTTCAACAATGGTACCGACTGGCGTATGCACAGCGACACCGAATACATCAGGAATTGAGTGGGTTGTCCGGAAAAATTCGACATTTAATTTGTCAAATTCAAGGACAGTCCCATCAGTAATTTCGTGTAATTCAACGCGGTTTAAGAGTTGCTTTTCTTCTAACTTGTTCTTAATTAAAGCCATTGCTAGTGGGCCAGCGTATACTGGTACGTTAACGGCTTGTAAAAAGTAGGCAATTGCACCGATATGGTCTTCGTGTCCGTGGGTAATGACCAGTGCTTTTACGCGATCGATGTTATCGACTAAATAAGTATAGTCGGGAATAACGTAATCGATACCAAGTAGTTCATCTTCCGGGAACTTAATACCCGCGTCAATGACGATGATTTCATCTTGATACTCAATACCATACGTATTCTTACCGATCTCGCCTAAACCACCTAGCGCATAAACTGCGACTTCGTTAGGTTTGATATCTACAGAATATGTCATAGTTAGAATGTTGTAATTTCGAAGTTCGGGTTGGCCTTTTCGTAAGTCAATGCCTTATCTGAAAGTTCTTCGATAAATTCGATGTTGTAAGTGGTGTTGTCTTCAATAATTTCCCGTGCTTGTGGCAAGCTTTCTGCTGACAAGTAAAGTGAAACGGTGGTTTCACGCTTGGGATTGCGTTCAGGATGTGCTTGGTAATAAACTTTGTAAATCATAATGCCTCCAAAATATCTTTAATTTTTTTAATTTGTCACGAACGAAAACCTATATCATAGTGTACCACATAGCGTGTAAAAACGGGAACTTTGTCGGCTTATTACTTGATTATTGACTTTAATATTGTTAAATTTATAGAAAGGAACAAGCAAATGTCTATTAGATCTATCGCAGTATTTATGGGTTCGCAATTCGGCGTGCAGTCAGAATTTAAAACGGTGGCGACAACCCTTGGGGCAGCCTTGGCTGACCAAAAAATTACGCTGGTATACGGCGGTGGCCGGGATGGCTTAATGGGCGTCACGGCTCGAACGGCCATGGCGCATGGCGGCCAAGTCATTGGTGTGTCACCAAAAAATCTTGCAGAAGATGCCATTTCGCCTGCTGAAATTACGCAGTTAATTGCCGTTGATACAATGTCAGAACGCAAGCAATTGTTAATATCGCATGCTGATGCGTTTATCGTGTTGCCAGGTGGTTTTGGCACGTTAGAAGAGTTATCTCAAGTCATTAGTTGGGCGCGCATTGGGTTGCACCATAAGCCATTGGTATTGTTAGATGTGAACGGGTTTTATGATCATTTGTGGGCTTGGATGAACGATAGTGTGACTAATGGGTTTGTTGACGTGGCTGACATGCAGCATGTTACCTTGTGTCATTCGGTGGATGCAGCCTTAGCGCATATCAAGCAATATTAAATTGTGATAGATCACAAAGGGGGAGAATATGACGGAATATTCAACATTATCAGATTTTATTGGGGTATATATGTCATCGCTGAAGCATATGGAGACAATGTTGTCACAACCAATGCGCCAGTTTGGCATTTCTTTTGAGCAATGGCTCATCATGGCATCAATTTCACACAGTGAACAACCGTTGACGCTCACAGAGATTGCGGCAGAACGGGATGTCACCAAAGGGGCGGTTGGCCGGCAACTCAAGCCGTTATTAGAATTGAAATTTATCACGCAAACACCAGACGAAAAGGATCGCCGCCGCATCTTTTTGACACTCACAACTGAGGGACAACGTGTTGAAGCGGAAATTTCTAAGCGTGTGAAGGCGCGATCAAAACAATGGATTGATGCGTTTGGATTAGAAGAAGCCCGCGAATTACTCCGTGGGGTTCACCGTTTTGATGATCTCATTATGCAACCAGCCCTAAACGGGGAAAACATTGAGAAGTTGTGAGATTTGTGGTAAACTCTTATTTTGTATGAAGACTGCATGAATGACGGTTTTCTGGTATAATAAACTAAATTATTTATAAAAGAGGATATTGATCATGGCAATTGGCATGAATGATTTGAAGAATGGTTTGACGATTGAATATTCAAACTCAATTTGGCGCGTTTTGGACTTCCAACACGTTAAGCCAGGAAAGGGTGGCGCATTTGTTCGCTCAAAGTTGAAGAACTTGCGCACTGGTGCTGTCAATGAAGTGACTTTCCGTCCTGGTGATAAGTTTGAACAAGCCGACATCACAACACGTCCAATGTCATATTTGTTTGCTGAAAACAACGGCCGTGTTTTCATGGACGTTGAAACATACGAACAAGTGAACTTGCCAGATGACAAGATTGAAGCAGCCTTGAAGTTCTTGCTTGAAGGCATGGAAGTTAAGATTACCATGTATGGTAACGAAATCTTGGGTGCTGAATTGCCATCAACAGTGTCTTTGAAAGTGACAGAAACACAACCTGGTATCAAGGGTGCAACAGCAACTGGTTCAGGTAAGCCTGCGACAGTTGAAACAGGGGCAACAATTACTGTGCCTGACTTCATTAACGAAGGTGAAACAATCATCGTTAATACAGAAGACGGTTCATATAAGGGCCGTGCCTAATAACAAAGTGTGAACGAACACAAGCTGATGGTGCCAACAGGCACAAGTTGCTGTCATGTTGTCCCATGATGCGGGTGTTGTAGGGAACACAGACAAAAAGTTCCCGAGGGGAACTTTTTATTTTAAAAATATTTTCGAGGATGATATCATGGCCAGAGAAATTAAGCGTAGCAAACAAGCTACAAAAAATATTATTTTAGCAACACAAGATGCCGTTGCTGGGACCACGCAGGTGACACCAGAAGTCATTGAAGTCATTGCACAAATTGCAACGCAAGAAGTGACGGGTGTTTACTCAATGCGTGGTAAATTGTCTGATCACTTTACCAATGCGTTTGGTTCAAATGCGCGTGGTAAAGGGGTTGAATTGACCCAGACCGAGGCTGGCTTGACGATTGATGCTTATGTCTTTTTGCAATATGGCGTGGCTGTTCCGAAAGTTGCGCTTGATATTCAAAACGCGATTCAATCTCAAATTACATCAATGACTGACTTGCATGTTGTCCAAACAAATGTGCATGTTAGCGGTATTGTGCCAGAAAAAGTATCTAGTCAATTTGATCCTGATAACTTATTTGGTGAAACTAAAACAACTGAGGTGGCCGATTAATGGCGAATTTATCACGACATGAGTCACGTCAAGCAGCTTTTCAAGTGCTGTTTGCCCTTGAAAAAGACCCAAAAAGTAATAGCATTGATAACCTTTATGACATTGTCTTAGAAGGCAAAGATTATGATGATTATTTGCCGCGCTTGGTGAATGGTGTCTTGGGCACAAAATCAGAGTTAGATGCGCAAATTACAGCTCATTTAGCTGATGGCTGGGCAATTAACCGGATCAATAAAGCTGATTTGGTGATTTTGCGTTTGGCAATTTACGAATTAACGCATCAACTTGTCCCATATAAGGTGGCGATTGATGAAGCTTTGATTTTGGCAAAAACGTTTGCTGACGAGGACGATCGCAAGTTCGTTAACGGTTTGTTAAAGAATTTTGCGCCAGCTGCTGCACCAAAGGTTGATTAAATCGGTAAAAGTCGCTTGGCGGCTTTTTTTCTTAAAACCAATTATGTCAGCGCGATTGTTTTAAACAAATAAAGAATGGAGGAATGTGTGTGTTGACCACACACAGAAAGAAAATGGCAATTTATGATTTAACCAAGACCCCAGCTGATAGCTATGATACGCATACACATCTCAATGATGATAAACTATTTCATGATGTACCGGCTTACATTGGCCGTGCTAATGAGTTCCGGGTCATGGAAATGAATATTGTGGGTTATGACGCCGTGGGGAACGCGCGGGCCTTAGAGATTGCACAGGCGCATGATAACATCTATGCAGTGTTAGGGTTTCAACCAGAGGATACGGTAGATTTTGATGACGCCGCAGCGCAAACTTTGGCGGCACAATTACAAGCCGATAAAGTGGTTGGGGTCGGAGAGACTGGCCTTGATTATTATTGGGAAACAGCGCCGCATGATGTCCAAAAGCAGGCGTTTGAAACGCACCTGGCCTTGGCAAAAGCATATGATTTACCCGTGATTATCCACAACCGTGATGCGTTTGACGATGTGTATGCGATGTTGAAGGCCAGCGGGGTTAAAAAGGGCGTTATGCACAGTTTTTCAGGCACCCCTGAACAAGCGCTGGCGTTTGTTGATTTAGGGATGCATATTTCATTTAGTGGGGTTGTGACGTTTAAAAAAGCAGCAGAAGTGCGCGAAGCAGCCAAAGTCGTCCCGCTTGAACAGTTGCTCGTTGAAACCGATGCCCCTTATTTGGCCCCAACGCCATTTAGAGGCAAGGATAATGAACCGGCCTTTGTTAAATACGTGTTGGATTCATTGGCAGAAACACTCGAGATGACACCCAAAGAACTGACGGAAATCACACGGACTAACGCCCATCGTTTATTTTTGAATCATGACTGATAAACCAAAAATCAATGAAATGATTGTGGTCGAGGGACGCTCAGACACTCAAAATTTGGCCCGCGCGGTGATTGCTGATACGATTGAAACGGGCGGCAGTGCCGTCACACCGGATGCGGTGATGCGCGCCAAACGCGCTGCGGCAACTCGTGGGGTGATTATTTTAACCGACCCAGATTTCAATGGCCAACGTATTCGACAAATCATGTCGGCACATGTCCCGGAAGCTAAGCAAGCTTATATCACACAAGATGCGGCCCGTGCAGCCAAAGATAATCCGCATAAATCACTGGGTGTTGAGCATGCCGAACCAGCAGTGTTACGCGCCGCATTGGCACAAGTGATGACACCGCAAGTCGCACAGACCAGTGATGTTGACCAACACTTTCTCTTACAAAATGGCTTATTAGGTGGCGCCCACGCGCGTGTGAATCGCCAGATACTTGGTGAAACACTGCATATTGGCTATACCAACGGGAAACAACTCATGAAACGCCTGCACCAATTTGGCATTACCCAAGACCAAATACGTGCCGCACTACAAAGGACTCCAGAACATGGCAGAGATAATTGATATTGCAAACCCAATCCGTACCCAAGCGATCTTAAATCAATACGGGTTACGCGCCAAGAAAAAATTCGGGCAAAACTTTTTAACTGATCTCTCGGTACTTCATGGCATCGTGGATGCCGCTGAGATTACCGCAGAGGACTATGTGATTGAAATTGGTCCGGGTATCGGCGCACTGACTGAACAGCTCGCCCGTGCCGCAAAACAGGTATTGGCTTTTGAAATTGACCCACAGATGGTCAAGGTATTGGCTGACACGTTGCACCCGTATGACAATGTCAAAGTTGTCGAACAAGATATTTTAAAAGTTGATTTACCGCAGATGATTGCGGATGAATTTGGCACAGGTGCGCGCGTGAAAGTCGTGGCCAACTTGCCGTATTACATTACCACGCCGATTTTGATGCAATTGTTGCGGGCTAATATTGCTTGGGATAACATTGTTGTGATGATGCAACGTGAAGTCGCGGATCGTCTGAACGCAGCGGTGGGTACGAAAGCGTATGGGGTATTGACCTTGACGGTGGCTTATTTTGCACAAGCAAAATTAGCTATCCAGGTGCCGGCTGCTGCTTTTAATCCAGCACCTAATGTTGACTCCGCGGTGGTTAAACTCACGCCTTTGACGCCGGCAACAGTTGTGGCTCAGCCTGAGCGTTTGTTTGGTGTGGTGAAGGGGAGCTTTTCTCATCGTCGCAAGAGCTTGTGGAATAATATGCTGCAAACCTATGGGAAAGATGCGCCGGTGAAAGAAAAAATCACCAATGCGTTAACGGCCGCGGGCATTGCGCCATCTGTACGTGCTGAACGGCTTGATTTGGCTGAATTCACCACGCTATATCTCGCGCTACGTGCGGAAGGGTTGACCCAGTAAAACGTATATTTTTTGGATTATGACGGGTAATATACAGTATAATTTGCATTTATTCCCATTTTGTGATAAAATAAATTAAGTTTTTCACGAAAGGTGGTATAAAAATGCCAAGTAGTTTGCAAGACATCAAGACCAAGCTCGATGCCCATGTTGGGGAAGAGGTTACCGTAGTAGCGCAAGCTGGTCGCAAAAAAATCACTGAACGCAGTGGTGTCCTCCGCTCAACTTTCCCCTCCTTGTTCGTCGTTGAACTGGACGAAGATGCGAATTTTGAACGGGCGTCATATAGTTATACCGACATTTTAACAAACAACATTAATATTACGTTTGCCGATTAATTTTAAATGCCCGCATGGGCTTTTTTTGTATGAATTGAGAGCATTTCATGAAGAATAAACAAGCACTATACGCCATTTTAACGCTGCTTTTGATTCCTATTGGCCTTTGCCTGATTATCGTGAAGCTAACCGTGCCATTACCGACACCCAAACACGCACCAGTCAAAATTGTGACCGATTATGTGGCTTACCAACAAATTGCACAAGATATTGTTGGGTCAGACGGGCATGTGCAACTGTTATCAGGTCAACTGCCTACAAGACAGCAACGTCAGAAATTCAAACAGGCTGAAGTGGTGCTCACTGATAGTCACGATAGTTCGCTTCTCACGCAGCGGCAAAAATTCCAATTGCGCTCTAAAGTGCTAATTGCTAGTGACGGGGTCAAACCTCAAAGCGCCACGCATTATTGGTTGAGTCCCCAGGTCACGTTACAAAGTGTCACGCGGCTCTCTGATTTGTTAAGTGATTTTGATCCACAAAACCGTGATTTTTATATCAAACAAAGTCAGGCATTGTTGGATAAAATGAAGCCGTTAGCTGAGGGAATTGCGCACTTACAGGCGGAAAAAAATGTACAATATCTCGCGACAAATCATGCACAAGATTTGTTTATGACTCAACTGGGGTACCAAACGGCGCAAGCAGATATTGAGTCAGCGACAGATGCCGATTTTGACGCGCTAGCGCAAAAGATGCAAGACCATACGATCCGCTTTATTTTAAATGCGAGTCAAGATGCCTCACCAAATGATCAACGCCTACTGCAACTGGCCAATGATCATCATATTCCAATTATTACGTTTAACCAAATTTTACCAACCGATCAAAAAGTATGGGATTGGCAGCTCTCATTCGTGACGCAATTGCAAGCAGCATTGAAACCAACAGAAGGTGAGAATTAATGGGTATTATTGAAACAAAAGATTTTGGTATTCGTTACGGCGAAAAAGTCATTTTATCAGCGGCTAACATTGCTATTCCAAAAGGCCGATTTTTCGCGATTTTGGGCGAAAATGGCGCTGGGAAAACGAGTTTTGTCAAGGCACTCATTGGCCAAAACGTTCAAACTGTTGGGACTTTATCACGACAAGCCAAACGTATTGGCTTTGTGCCACAATTTCGTGATATCACGCGTGATTATCCTTTACGTATTTCTGAGTTCGTGGGACTCAACTATAATCAAGGTTGGCGCTTGTGGTGGCAAGCTGATGAAAAACAAGCCATCCAAGCAGCACTAGCGCGGATGGACTTGTTGGGAATTGCCAACCAACGCCTCGGCCTAGCCTCTGGTGGGCAAAAGCAGCGCGCCTTTGTAGCACAAGCCTTAGTACAAAAACCAGATTTGTTGATTCTTGATGAATCGACGGCGAGCTTGGACCATGAACACAAGGTGCAATTACTCCAAACGGTTAAACAATTGCAAAAAGAAGAAGACTTGACCATTTTGTTTATCACGCATGAATTAAAGCTAATCTCACAATTTGCAGATGGGTACCTTTTGTTTGAGAATGGCGGCGTAAATCAGGGCGATCAGATCGCATTGCAATCTTTGACGATGCAAATGACGCACGGTCACGAAGAAGACGAGGTACATGATGTTTAGTTATGATTTTATGCAAAATGCGTTTATGGCAGGCACGGTTGTGAGTATCGTCGCCGGCATTGTTGGCACGTTTGTCGTGGCACGTAATTATGCGTTTTTAACGCATAGTTTAAGCGAGATTGGCTTTGCTGGCGCAGCTTTTGGCTTATTTGCTGGTTGGCCAGCCTTGCTTGGCATGATGGTTGCAACCAGTGGCGCATCATTAGCCATCGGTGCCTTAGAGTCGGGCTATACGAAGCGTGATAATGTCACAAGTGCCATATCGGCCTTGGCAATTGGCTTAGGCATCTTATTTTTAGCTTTGGGTCACACGAGCACGACTGCTGCGACTGGCATTTTATTTGGCTCAGTTCTTGGCATTAGCCATCAGGATTTATGGTTGTTGTTAGCGTTGGCAATCTTAGTGATCGTGGTCTTATTGAGTAATTTTCGCGCACTGCGCCAATTGGCTTTTGATGAAGCGGGCATGTTCTTACAAACGCGTCGACAAAAGGCAGTTCGGTATATCTTTCTGGTGATGATTGCTTTATCAGTGAGTATTTCGTCACAATTGGTCGGGTCATTGTTAATTTTTGTCTTAGTGACCTTACCGGCAGCGAGTGCCAAATATTATGTGACAACAACCGTCAAATTGATGGGACTGGCCATCGCTTTTGCCTTGTTTGGCACATGGGTTGGGCTGACAATTGCTTATTTAACGAATTTACCCACGAGCTTCTTTATCGCGATGATAGAAGTCGTCATCTATTTGTTCTCGGTTTGGCAATTCAAAAAAAGCGCCTAAATACCGAACATTGAATAAAAATAGATGTTATAATTATTGTTAAATACTGATAAAGGAGAATATGTGCTAAGTTCGTTTTAGCACGAAAATATATTATGAAAACACGCCGTTCAGATCGACTTGTTGATATGGCTCGTTATATGCTAGAACGTCCACGGACATTGATTTCTTTGTCTTACTTTGCCAAGCGCTACGATTCAGCAAAATCATCTATTTCAGAGGATCTATCAATTTTAAAGCGGACGTTCCAAGAACGTGGGACAGGGTTACTTGAAACCGTACCAGGTGCTGCAGGTGGCGCACGCTTTGTGCCATATATGGCAGAAGATGAAGCTAAAACATTTATCGAATCTATTCGTCAGGACGTTGACGACGAAACTCGTGTTTTGCCAGGTGGCTACGTCTATTTATCTGATCTATTAGGCCGGCCTGATATTTTGCGACAAGCTGGTCGTTTAATTGCCACGCAATACTTGCGTGATAATATTGATGCGGTCATGACAGCGGCAACAAAAGGAGTGCCTTTGGCGCAAGCCGTGGCTGAACAACTCAATGTGCCATTTGTGATTGTCCGAGACGATGCCAAAGTGACTGAAGGGCCAACAGTTTCGGTGAATTATTTGACAGGTTCATCTAAACGTGTTGAAAAAATGGAATTGTCACGACGCTCATTACGGACAGGGTCACGTGTCTTAATTGTGGATGACTTTATGAAAGCTGGCGGCACGATTCAAGGGATGCAAACTTTGGTTAGTGAATTTGACGGGACGGTTGTTGGGACTGCTGTCTTTGCCGAAGGCCGTTCAGCAACGCGGTTGCTAGATCGTTTCACATCGTTGTTACATGTGGATACTAATTTGAAGAATGGGGCACCAATTTTGGTGACTGCTGGGAACTATTTAGAAGAGATATACAAGCACGAGGCGTAAGTTTTTTATGAATGACGAAGTAAATGTATTGGTTTTAGCGGCCGGGCATGGGTCGCGTATGCGTTCGACAACCCCAAAGGTGTTACATCGTGTTGCTGGGCAAACGATGATTGACTGGGTACTAGATGCGGTTGCCCCACTAACAGATAAACGGCCAATTACCGTCATTGGTGTGGGTGCGGAAAGCGTACAAGCCCATGTGGGCGAACGGAGTAACTTTGTGTTGCAACAAGAACAGCTTGGTACTGGTCATGCTGTTCAACAAGCACAACCCCAATTAGCAGATAGTCTGGGTGTGACCTTGATTATGTCAGGCGATACGCCAATGTTTCGTTCTGAAACGCTAATTGAATTTATCCAAGCGCATCAAAATTCTAAAAATGCCGTGACGGTACTTACAGCGATTGCAGATGATCCGACAGGTTATGGCCGAATTGTACGTGCGGATGATGATACGGTACTCAAAATTGTCGAACAAAAAGATGCCAGTGTGACAGAACGACGGATTCAAGAAATTAACACTGGCGTTTATGTCTTTGATAATCAGTTGCTTTTTGAAGCCCTATCACAGGTCAAAAATAACAATGCCCAAGGGGAATATTATTTGCCTGATACATTGGATATCTTGAGGCAATCAGGACATCAAATTGGGGCGCACACCCTACAAGATTTTACAGAATCATTGGGCGTGAATGATCGTGTTGCCTTGGCTGTTGCAAATCGGGTGATGCACGAACGCATCAATCATGGGTTAATGGTTGCCGGTGTGGAGTTAATTGATCCTGCCAATACCTACATTGATGCTAAAGTGACGATTGGTTCAGATACAGTCATTGAAGGTGGCGTGACGATTTTAGGACACACCCACATTGGCCAGGATAACGTCATTACCCAAGGTTCACGGATTCAAGATAGCCAAATTGGCGATCGCAATGTCATTACGGCCTCGCATCTTGAGTCAGCCGTTTTGGCGGATGATGTGACGGTTGGGCCATATGCGCATTTGCGGCCGAAGGCCAACTTGGGTAACGCGGTTCATGTGGGCAACTTTGTGGAAGTTAAGCAAGCGACTTTGGCTGCCAATACTAAGGCTGGTCATCTGACTTATATTGGCAATGCGACAGTTGGTGAAGCAGTGAATATTGGTGCCGGGACAATTTTTGTCAACTATGATGGTGTGAACAAGTTCAATACCACCGTTGGGGATCGTGCCTTTATCGGCTCAAATACAAAGCTTGTAGCGCCGGTGGTGATTGCTGACGAGGCCATCACCGCTGCAGGATCAACAATTACTGCAGATATTCCCAAGCATGCCATGGGAATTGCTCGGAGTCGCCAAGTGAATAAGGTGGATTTTTGGGATCGGATGCCACATCAATAATTTCAAAGAAAAAACGTCCAGAGAAGTGGGAGATTACCCCGAAATGCTGGACGTTTTTTATGATAAGATAGAACTATTAAAATTTTGAGGGCAAATGATGCAAATAACTGGTGAACAAGCGTTAGCACATCTTACAGCACAGGATAGCGATACGTTAAATCTAACGCAAACAGATCACGAACAAATTGCTTTAGATGATCTCTTTGCTGCTTTAGATGATCATATTGCTGACACAAATTTGATGCATATTGCGTTAACGATTAATGGTGGCGTTACTGAAGGCGGGACCACGTTGACATTAGAAACCAATGTCATCAACTTGCCACAACGGTATACGAACCAATTGAATAAGCTGATTTGGCCAGATAAAACAGATTATGAAGTCAATCTTTACATGATCATTGAAAATCCTGAAGTGAGCCAATCGCAACTTAAAATTGCGCTGGCCAGTTCAGTTGCTGCATATGTGGATGACCCTGAAAGCGTGAAACAAAAGATTTCGACTTGGTTTGATACGCAGTTTCAAGCTATTTTAACCCAGCAGGCAGCTGACGCGTCGGCTGAGGACTAAACTTGGCGGATAATTTTTCCGGTGACCCGCAGGGTTTGCGCATCGAATTGACAAGTAAAATCTAAGACATGTGCCGCAGTAGTGCTTTTAACGCCATCCAGTTGGCCTAGGTCATATGTCTCAATGACGTAGGCGGCCAGTTGGTGGGGTGTGTCGCCATAAAAATCTGGCACCATGAGATCTTCAAGGGCTAGTCGGGTTGGATTGGCTAAGCGACCAATCGCGTGTTTTTCAAGTTGTGTTAATTTAATCATAGTCTTATTATAGCAGGTTATGCTGAAAGACACTTATTGGCTGAATAAAAAAGCTTGACGGTGTGTTGGTAAATGTGATAAGATATTTCTATGCGATGAGTCGAAGCGCTTGAAACATTAGCGCCGAAGGCGGCCTGCTGTGTTCAATCACACATCTCGTATAGATGCAGGTGTTAATGGTGGTTGTGGAACCCCATTATCTCACCTTGACTAACAGTGCTTGCACTGAGGTGACGCGACTTTGTTATTGGCGTGACAACCAATGACCGCCCGTAAGAGCGCATCTTACATGCCAAACTAACACCTAACTTCGGTTAGGTGTTTTTTAGTGCTTTTAATGCTATTGACGTATGATGCATGAAAAGGAGTGGGCATGATCGAACAATTTGAACAGTTTAAATCAACATGGCTTGCACATCGACGCTGGCTTGTCGTGGGGTTGTTAGTCGCTGGTGTGTGCTTGCTATTTTTTGCCGTGACGAGGCAGCCTACTAAAACGATACCACAACCACAACAAAGTGCCAGCCAAGCAAGTCAGCCAAAACAAGCACAAAACACGCGCGCAACTAATGATAAGATCTTAATTGATATTAAAGGTGCTGTTAAACGGCCAGGGGTTTATGAAGTCAGCCAGCAGCCACGGCTGCAAGCTGTGATTGCGCAAGCCGGCGGATTGACTGAACAGGCAGACAGCTTACAAATTAACTTGGCACAAAAATTAACTGACGGCCAAATGATTTATGTCCCAGAAAAAGGTGAAACGGGGCCAGTGACAGGTGCCGGAGGTCAGAATCAATCGGCGAATCAAGCAAAGGTCAATTTGAATACGGCAACGGTCGATGAACTCCAAATGCTGGAAGGCATTGGGGAGAAAAAAGCCGAGCAAATCATTGCGTATCGACAAACCAATGGCGGGTTTAAACAAATAACAGACTTAAAGGCTGTCTCAGGCATTGGTGAAAAACGATTTGAAACCCTCAAAGATAAGCTGACGGTATAATGACGAGCCGTGATTTATTACATGTGAGTCTGTGTATTGCCGCTGTGAGCGGGTGTATTTACCGCTTTAATCCAATGACAGTAACACTGTGCTTGCTGATGGGGATTGTTTATTTCAGGCAAGTATCATTTCGTCGCGTGATGCTATTACTTTTCCTGGGTCTGCCAATGGTTAGTTATTTTAGCTGGGATGCCCACCGATTGTTGCAGCAGGCACACAATACAACGCGTACCAGCACCTATATTTCCGGTCGTTTATTGCCAGATGATCTGACTGTTGATGGTGAGTGGTTACGCGGGACATGCCAACTGGCTGGCAGTGGTGAAAAAGTCCGTTTTATCTTTCAAATCCACACGGAGCAAGCACAGAAGCAATGGCTGAGTTTTGACCGCGTCAGTCAGTTTAGCGGCCAAGGTGTGAAAACGCGGCTTATGCCAGCAACGAATTTTAATCAGTTTGACCCGCAAGATTATTTTGCGACGCAAAGCATCACCCATCAGATTAAGTTTTCAACTTTAGTCCTAACCCAGCCAGCGAAAAAACCGTTTTGGCAACAGGTTGGCGATCAACTACACAATTGGCATGCCCAAGCCATGGCGAACGCGGCCAAATTACCAGCACCGTTAGGTGAGTATGCGCAAGCTTTGATTTTGGGCGCCCCGCCAAAGGCATTTTATAACCAAAATCCTGGGGTGCAAACACTTGGCTTGGTCCATCTCTTTAGTGTGTCTGGCTTTCAAGTGACTTATTTGTTACTAGCACTGATAGCGATTCTCAGGCGGTTATGGTGTCCACAAGAAGTCACTGTGGCCGTCGGAATAGTTGCGTTATTAGCTTATTTTATTTTTACTGGCGCACCCGGTATATTGGTGCGGGCCGTCATCGCTGGGATTTTTCGCTTAGGTGGCGCTTTGGGTTGGCGTCGGTGTCCGCCTGAAGCGGTGTGGGCCATTAGTTTACTCGGGAGTTTAATTTATCAACCTGCCATTTTATTGACGTTAGGTGGGCAATTATCTTTTGTTTTGACATTTTGCCTGTTATTTTCAGCGCAATTGACGTTTTGGCAAACAAATCTTTGGCTTAGCCTAGTGAGTTTTGTCCTGCTGACAGCCCAACAATTCACTTGGCACCTTTTACAGACGTTAGCGAATTGTTTAGCCATCCCTTTGTTTAGTGTGCTCATTGTCCCGTGCGTTTTGATTGGCTGGTTGGGGCAGGACGTTGTCGCTGTCTCAAGGCTGATGAATGTCATTATCGCGACGTTTGCCAAGGCGGTTGATTGGCTTGCCCAACTGCCAGGACAAGTCATTATTGGCAAACTGCCATGGTGGGTCACGCTGGTGTTATTGTTATTGGCGCTTATGAGTTTTGTCCCATACAAAAGCATGGCTCAGAGGGTGCGGTGGTTGTGGTTCGTGATGTTACTTATTGCCATGGTTGGTGTGAAGTATCCGTTACGGGGTGAATTAACGACGTTTGATATTGGGCAAGGGGATGCCGCGCTTTTGCGGACGCCACTGAATCGGTCGGTCACTTTGATTGATACTGGTGGGGCACCGCAGTTTGCTAAGAAAAAACCTTGGCAACAGACCCTACGCAACCGCACAGCTGGAGAAACTGTCATTGTGAATTATCTTCATAGTCTTGGGATTAGCCGTGTGGATAATTTAGTATTAACGCATCAAGATACGGATCATATTGGTTATGCCAAAGTGATTTTAGAAAAGTTGGTGGTCACGCGCGTGATTGTGCCAGCGGGGATGCAACAACAGGCTGCCTTTAAGCGGGAAATCCAACCTTTTTTAAGACAGGCACAAGTGATCGAAGTCACAGCCGGCGCGCAGGTACCCAATTTTCCTTTTGCAATTTTACATCCAACCACGTCTGGTCAAGCTAAAAATGAAGATAGTCTCGCCTTGTGGTGTCGACTCGGCGGCCAAAATATTTTCACAGCTGGTGATCTCGATCAAGCTGGGGAAGCTAGCGTGGCTGCGCAATATCCAAAGTTAGCCGTGGATATTATGAAACTTGGTCATCATGGCTCAAAAACGGCGACCAATCCAGACGTTATCGCGCGTTGGCAGCCAAAAGTGGTATTGATATCAGCGGGGCGTGATAACCGGTATCACCATCCCCATGCCGAAACTTTAAAAACCATGCAAGAAAATCATTTGGCCAGCTTTAACACGCAAACAAATGGTATGATTAGATACAGTTATTTTGGAGAAAAAGGACGTTTTGAGGTTAAAGTGCCAAATGAATCTGCAACAATTACAACAACAAATACAAAATGATGCCTTAGCCAATTTCTATGTCGTGATTGGTGATGAACCAACGTTGATTCAACGGGCACGAACGGCTTTTAAGACCCTGATTCAACTAGAAGACGTTGACATGAATTTAAGCCAGTTTGATTTGGCCACGCAAGGTGTTGATGTGTTATTAAATGATGCGATGTCGATGCCGTTTTTTGGCGGTCATCGGGTGATTTTGGTCGACAATCCAGAATTTTTAACTGCAAAAGGCAAAGTTTCTGATCAGGAGCAAAAGCAGCTCACGCAATTATTAAGCCAGCCAGTCAGTGAAAATATTGTTGTTTTCTTTATCAATGATTTAAAAGTTGATAAGCGAAAAAAACTCACCAAGGCCTTGCTGCAAGCAGCCGAGCATATTGACTTGCCAGCTTTAAATGAACAACAAGCCAAGCAAGCTATCACTCAGCAATTGACGCAACGAAGTTACCACATTACGCCCGATGCGATGCAAGAATTACTTTTACGCACGAATGCACAGTATTCAGCGATGACCAATGAGTTGCCGAAGTTAATCGCTTATGCAGCCAAAGATAAACAGATTACCCTGATTGCCGTGTCTGCATTAGTGCCTAAAACACTGACGGCAACGGTGTTTGACCTTGTTGACGCTGTGATGACGCGACAAGCTAAAAAAGCCCTCACGATTTATCGCGATTTGCTGCAAAGTGGTGAGCCAGCGCTGCGAATTAACGCAGTATTAACTGGGCAATTTCGGTTACTTTTACAAATTGCTGGCATGACTGGCACGGATCAAGTCATTGGTCAAACACTCGGTGTCCATCCATATCGGGTGAAGTTAGCCAAGAACATGCTGCGGCAGTATCATTTGCCAACTTTGCGTGCTGGATATTTAGGCATGGTAGACATTGAGATTAAATTAAAGTCGACGACGCAAGCACCTGACTTATTCTTTGAACGGTTTATCTTAAAAAGCGCATAAAAAAACACCTTGGAACTATTTCCAAGGTGTTTTTAAATTACTTGACGTACTTTGCCAAACGTGACTTTTCACGTGAAGCCTTGTTCTTCTTGATCAAACCCTTTGAGTGGGCGCGATCAATTGCAGAAGAAGCAGTCTTGTATAATTCTGCCAAATTGTCTTCACCAGCAGCTGAAGCTTTTTCAAAACGCTTAACAGCTGTACGGTAAGCACTGATTTGAGGTTCGTTACGATCGTGTTGCTTTTTCGTAAGACGAACACGTTGAATTGCTGATTCAATAACAGGCATATGTCTTTTCTCCTTAAATTTGATACGAGGTTTTCAAGTAATCTTAAAAAGATTAACGACGCAAACCTAAGCGTTGGATCAATTCACGATAACGTTGAATATCAGTGTTGCGGAGGTAACGTAACAAGTTACGACGGCTACCGATCTTCTTCATCAAACCACGTTGTGAGTGGAAATCATGCTTGTGAGCTGCCATGTGTACGTTCAACTCGTTAATATCAGCAGTCAAAACTGCGATTTGTACTTCAGCTGAACCTGTATCGCCTTCGTGGCGAGCATATTCCTTGATGATTTCGTTCTTACGTTCTTGTGTAAGGGCCATAATCATATCCACCTTTCTAAAATGTCGCCAAGAACTGTGTGAAGCGACGGTGAGACGCTAAACAAAGTAGTTGGTCACGTTGTTTATACAACAAATTCAATTATACGCCAATGTTTTTAAAATGCAAGCGAAGGGAGCGCTTGACTTATGGTAGAATAAATAAGTATATATGAAGTGTTGATTGTGCAGCAAAATGCGGGACATGACGCATGTTTAAAGGAGTAAGTAAATGTCTGAAACAACGATTTCAAAAGAAGAAGTTGCGCACGTTGCTCATTTGGCTAAATTAGCATTTGACGATGCCGAATTAGAACAATTTACAACGCAATTGGGAGACATCTTAAATATTTTTGACACGCTTGGCGAAGTGGATACAACGGCGGTTGAACCGACGTATTCGGTCACTGAAAATGTCAATCATTTGCGCCAAGATGTCGCTGAAAATTGGCACCAAAAACAAGCACTGTTAGACAATGCACCTGAGTCGGCAGCGGGATTGATTAAAGTGCCAGCAATTTTGGATGGCGAAGGAGAGTAATCATGACGTTTAACTTTTTTGATAATGACCTCACAACTTTGCATGACAAGCTAGCTGCCAAAGAGATGACGGCAGTCGAACTGACACAAGCAACGTTGGATAACGTGGCCCAAGTTGATCCCCAACTTGAGGCATTTATTATGACTAATCCAGAAGCCGCTTTGGCACAGGCCAAAGCAGTGGATGACAAACAAGACTTTACCCAAACCTTAGCCGGTGTCCCATTAGCTTTGAAAGACAATTTGGCAACTGAAGGGATTCAAACCACGGGTGCATCACACATCTTAGAAGGGTTTAAGCCTGTATATAATGCAACAGTTGTTGATAAGTTGCAAGCGGCTGGCGCGATTTCTGTTGGGAAGACGAACATGGATGAGTTTGCCATGGGTGGGTCAACAGAAACGTCATATTATAAGACAACAGCAAATGCGTGGGATCAAACAAAGGTCCCTGGTGGGTCATCTGGTGGGTCAGCCGCAGCAGTTGCAGCTGGTTTAGTACCATTTACTTTGGGATCAGATACGGGTGGTTCAATTCGCCAACCAGCTGCTTTTAACGGCATTGTTGGGCTTAAGCCAACATATGGTCGTGTGTCACGTTGGGGCTTGTTTGCCATGGCGTCATCATTGGATCAAATTGGGCCGTTTACACGCACGGTCAAAGATAATGCGTTGGTCTTAAATGCCATTTCAGGTTTTGATGCCAAAGATTCAACGTCATCTGAACGTGAAGTACCCGATTTCACAGCGAAATTAACGGGTGATGTCAAAGGCTTGAAAATCGCCGTACCAAAGGAATACTTTGGTGAAGGGATTGATCCAAAGGTTGCCAGCACGGTGAAAGCTGCGATTGCGCAACTAGAAGCCCTTGGTGCAACAGTGGATGAAGTCAGCTTACCCCACACAAAATATGGTGTGGCGGCTTATTATATCATCATGTCTTCTGAAGCATCATCTAACGTGCAGCGTTATGACGGTGTGCGTTACGGCTTCCGCGCTGACGATGTGAAGAACTTGGAAGAACTCTACATTAAGACGCGTTCAGAAGGGTTCGGTGATGAAGTGAAGCGCCGGATTATGCTGGGCACATTTTCATTGTCAGCCGGTGCTTACGATGCGTTCTTTAAGAAAGCCGCTAAAATCCGGACGTTGTTGATTGAAGACTTTAACAAAGTGTTTGCTGATTATGATGTGATTGTGGGACCAACAGCGCCAACGGTAGCTTATGGTTTGGGTGAAGAAGTGGATGATCCCACAGCCATGTATTTGGCTGACGTCTTGACCATTCCAGTGAATTTGGCTGGTTTGCCTGGTATGTCTGTTAATGCTGGATTTGTTGACGGGTTGCCGGTTGGGTTGCAAATTATTGGCCGCCCATTTGACGAAGCGACCGTTTATCAGACAGGTTATGCTTTTGAACAAACGAGTCGTTTGTTTGAACAAAAGCCAGCCATTGCAAAGCACACATTAAGCTAAGAGGGAGGAACAACGTTCACCTGAAAAGATGAACGGATGAAAATTATGGGAACAGGAAATTTTGAAACAACGATTGGTCTTGAAGTCCACGTTGAAATGCAAACAAACTCAAAGCTGATGTCACCATCCCCAGTCCATTATGGTGACGAACCCAACGAAAATACCAATGTGATTGACTTTGGGTACCCAGGTGTTTTGCCCGTGGCGAACAAAGGCGCTTTGGAATTCGGGATGCGGGCGGCATTGGCGTTGCATGCGACAGTATCACCATTTATTCGTTGGGATCGTAAGAACTACTTCTATCCTGATAATCCAAAGGCCTATCAGACAACCCAATCACAGACGCCCTTGGGCACAAATGGGTACTTGGATGTGCAACTTGAAGATGGTTGCGTCAAGCGTGTGCGCATCAAAGAATTACATGTCGAAGAAGATGCCGGAAAAAACACCCACGGGACAGATGGCTATTCTTATGTTGATTTGAACCGTCAGGGCACACCATTGATTGAAATTGTGTCAGAAGCTGATATTGCATCACCTGAAGAAGCCTATGCTTACCTGGAACAACTCCGTCAGACAATTTTGTTTACGGGTATTTCTGAAGCCAAGATGCAAGAAGGTCAGATGCGTGCCGACGTTAACATTTCATTGCGACCTTATGGTTCTGATCAATATGGAACCAAGGTTGAAATGAAGAACATCAACTCATTTAACTACGTGCGTAACGCGCTGTACTTTGAAGAAAAGCGCCAAGCCGAAGTGCTGCGCGCTGGTGGTGTGATTCAACAAGAAACTCGACGTTATAACGAGCCAACCAAGTCAACTATTTTGATGCGTGTTAAAGAAGGGGCAGATGATTACCGTTATTTCCCAGAACCTGACTTGGCACCGGTCGTCATTGATCAGGCTTGGATTGACAAGGTGGCGGCTGAATTGCCAAAATCTGCTGCTGAACGACAACACGACTACGTCACGAATTTGGGCATTGAACCTTATGACGCCGAAGTGTTGACACAGACATTGGCGATGGCGAATTTCTATGATGCGACAGTGGTAGCTGGTGCGGATGCTAAACGGGCAGCGAACTACTTAATTGGTGATGTGAATGCCTACATGAACAAGCACCAAGTCGAATTGTCAGAGACGCAATTGACGCCAGAACATTTGGCCGGCATGATTCGCTTGATTGAATCTGGCACGATTTCAACCAAACAAGCCAAGCAAGTATTTGAAGCAATTATGACTGGCGAAGAGCCAGAAGCCTTTGCCAAAAAGCATGGCTTGGTGCAAATTAGTGACCCAGCCGTCTTGCTAGAATGGATTACAACGGTGTTGGATGCCAACCCACAATCAATTGAAGACTTTAAGGGTGGCAAAGATCGGGCAACCGGCTTCTTAATTGGGCAATTGATGAAGATGTCTAAGGGACAAGCTAACCCTGGCATCATGAACAAAATGTTACTAGAAGAATTAGCAAAGCGTTAATTTTGCAACACAAAAAACTGGTTTATCAGTGATAACAGGCGTTGGCCTGTGTACATAAGTTTTTAAGAAAGGATCGTGTCAGCACGGCAACGTGTGAGGTAACGTGTTAAACACCGTTACGCACAAGCGAACATGAGAGCAAGAATTATTTACAACCCAACATCTGGCCGGGAGGCCATTAAACGTGAAATGTTGGATATTTTGCAAGTTTATGAATCAGCAGGGTACGAAACTTCCGCCTTTGCCACGACGCCAGAGCCGATGTCAGCCGCTAAAGAAGCCAAGCGTGCAGCGGAAGCGGGGTTTGACTTAATTGTTGCAGCCGGTGGTGATGGTACGATTAATGAAGTGGTCAATGGCTTAGCGCCTTTGGAAAAGCGACCAATGATGGCCGTGATTCCAGCGGGGACGACCAATGATTATGCACGTGCTTTGAAGTTGCCACGGGATGAACCTTTGGAAGCTGCCAAAGTCATTTTGCAGCATGAAACGATTAAGATGGATATTGGCGAAATCGACCAAGCCGGGCAAGCAAAGTATTTCATGAATATTGCGGCCTTGGGCACGATTAGTGAAGTCACTTATGCAGTCCCTTCGTTGATGAAATCCTTGTATGGTTATTTAGCCTATTTGGTGAAAGGGACAGAACTCATCACGCGGATTAAGCCAGTTAATGCGCGGGTCACCTATGATGATGGTGAATATTCTGGCAAAATTTCGATGATTTTTCTGGCCTTAACCAATTCAGTTGGCGGCTTTGAGTCAATTGTGC
Source organism: Leuconostoc holzapfelii (assembly GCF_012396485.1). Lineage (GTDB taxonomy): Bacteria > Bacillota > Bacilli > Lactobacillales > Lactobacillaceae > Leuconostoc > Leuconostoc holzapfelii. The sequence continues at coordinate 26,368 of NZ_JAAXPO010000002.1, read as the reverse complement.
CAGATGCGAAATTAGATGATGGTAAGTTCACGCTCCTGATTATCAAAGAATCCAACTTGGGCCAAATTTTGCAAATGGTGGCCCAAATGTTAAATGGCGGCAAACATGTGGATAACCCACAAATGATTTATAAAAAGACCAATAAAGTTGAAATCACGCCATTGGATGACGATCAATTGAAGGTTAATTTGGATGGTGAATATGGCGGGGATGCCCCCATGTTATTCACGGATCTCCAGCAACACATTGAGTTTGTGGCCAACCGTTCCGACATGCCAGAGGCGGCAACGATTTCTGACCAAACAAAGCAACAATTTATGGCGGACGTCGAAAAACTCGACGTTAAATAATGTGACATGACAGTGCGTATCAAAAGGCGCAACAAGAAAGTGAGCGAAATGCTATGGCCAAAGCCAATCGGGTTTATCCCCAAAAAGCCCCTGTAACTAAGAACCAAGAAGTCGAAGGGGAAGTTGTCGACATTACTTATCAAGGGATGGGCGTCGTTAAAATTGATAACTTCCCAATCTTTGTGGTGGATGCCATTCCTGGCGAAGTTGTCCGGCTTGGTATTACCAAAGTGCAAAAGAATTTTGCCTTTGGTCGTGTGATCAAGCGGCTGCAAGAATCACCTAACCGTGTGCAAAATGCCAATCAAATTGCCATTACAACAGGCATTGCCCCATTGGCAAATTTGAAATATGCCGCCCAACTCGAATTCAAGCAACGTCAAGTGGCCCAACTCTTTAAAAAAGTTAACCTTGACGTCGAAGTCAGCCCAACCATTGGGATGGCTGACCCAACCAAGTATCGTAACAAGGCCCAAGTGCCAGTGCAAACCATCAACGGTCAGTTAGAAACTGGTTTTTATCGTCGTGGGTCGCACAACCTCGTGCCTGTGGAAGATTTTTACATTCAAGATCCAAAGGTTGATGAAGCCGTGACGGTCACGCGTGATATTTTGCGAGACCTTGGGTTATCAGCCTATGATGAAAAGACTAAAAAAGGTGTGGTTCGCCACATTATGGCCCGTCGCGGTTATTACTCCCACGAATTGATGGTGGTAATCGTGACCAACACCAAGCGCCTACCGGAAGCAGAAGAAATTGCCACGCGATTGCGGGCAAAACTCCCTGAATTAAAGAGTTTTATCCACAATATTAATCATGATGATACCAATGTGATTATGGGACAATGGAACGAAACCATTTGGGGTGCTGATGACATTCACGACCAATTGATGGGCAAAGATTTCGTAATCGGGCCGAACTCGTTTTACCAAGTAAACCCACAAACGACGGCCACACTTTACACATTGGCGGCCGAAAAAGCTGGCTTGAAGCCAACGGATATTGCGGTTGATGCTTATTCAGGTATCGGGACGATTACGTTGTCAATTGCAGACAAGGTGAAGCATGTTTATGGCGTTGAAGTCGTTGAAAACGCGGTGGCTGATGCCGAACAAAACGCCCGTAACAACCAGATTGACAACGTGACTTTTGTCACGGCTGATGCGCCAGAACAAATGGTCGCTTGGGCAGCGGAGGGGTTGCAGCCCAATGTGGTCTTTGTGGATCCACCCCGTAAAGGGTTGACGGCGGAATTGATTTCAGCCGTAGCTGCAATGGCACCGGAAACATTTGTTTACATCAGCTGCAACCCAGCCACTTTGGCGCGTGATGCGGTGCAAATTTTGGCAGAAGGCTTTGAAATTGAGGGTGCGGTGCAACCATTAGATCAATTCCCGCAAACAACTCACGTTGAAACCATCACGGTTTTCAAGCGAGTGAAAGCCTAAATAGTTCACGAATTGAAAAAAGGGGCAAATGTTTGACAAACATACCCGAACTCTGTATTATATATTAGGGCTCCCATTTATTGGGACAGACGTTAAAAGCTCCCAAGTTTAGCTTGGGAGTTTTTCTATTTTATTTCTACCCCTGAATCGTTGCAGGCGCCCAGCGCTAAATCATGAGGAGGCATCATGGCAGATAAACAAGTAAAGTACATTTTCGTCACAGGTGGTGTGGTATCATCTCTGGGAAAAGGTATTGTTGCGGCATCACTTGGCCGCTTATTGAAGAATCGCGGCTTGAAACTAGCGATTCAAAAGTTGGACCCTTACATCAACATTGATCCAGGCACCATGTCACCTTACCAACACGGTGAAACCTTTGTGACGGGGGATGGCCTTGAAACTGATTTGGACATGGGTCATTATGAACGTTTCATGGATATTAACACCAACATGTATTCAAACGTGACGACGGGGCGGATTTATTCAGAAGTCTTGGCCAAGGAACGTCGCGGTGACTATAACGGTGGCACAGTGCAAGTGATTCCACACATCACAGATGCGATTAAAGACAAGATGAAAAAGGCAGCGGAATCAACGGATGCCGATGTTGTGATCGTCGAAGTTGGTGGGACAGTTGGTGATATTGAAAGTTTGCCATTTATCGAAGCTTTGCGTCAAATGAAGTCTGATCTTGGCAATGATAATGTCTTCTACATTCACACGAGCTTGATTGTTTACTTAACAGCCGCTGGTGAAGCTAAAACTAAGCCAACGCAACATTCGGTGGCACAATTGCGTTCATTAGGTATTCAACCAGATATGATCGTCTTGCGTACTTCTGAACCGTTGGAAGATGGTTTGAAGCAAAAGATTTCAACCTTTACGGATGTCAATGCCAATGCGGTAATTGAATCACGTGACGTAGAATCATTGTATGACATTCCAATGAACTTGCAAGCGCAAGGCATGGATGATGTCGTTTTGGAAAAGTTACAGATTGATGCACCAAAGGCTGACATGACAGCATGGACTGCCATGGTGGATCACATCAAGCATCCAAAGAAGACCGTCAATATTGCTTTAGTTGGTAAGTATACAGATTTGCCAGATGCGTATATTTCAGTTAATGAAGCCTTAAAGCATGCCGGTTATGCCCAAGATGCTGAAGTCAACATTAACCACATTAAGTCCGAAACAGTCACAGCTGAAAACGTGCAAGCATTGCTGGCCGATGCTGATGGTGTGATGGTACCTGGTGGCTTTGGGGCTCGTGGAACCGAAGGTAAAATTCAAGCGATTCGTTTTGCTCGGGAAACGAACACACCATTCTTGGGTGTTTGCTTGGGGATGCAGTTGGCTTCTGTTGAATTTGCCCGTCATGTCTTGGGTTATGCAGATGCCAACTCAACTGAATTAGCACCAAACACGCAAGCACCAATTATTGATTTGATGAAGGATCAAGAAAACGTGGAAAATCTTGGTGGGACATTGCGTTTGGGCCTTTACCCAGCCATGTTAAAGCAAGGCACACTAACAGCTAAGGCTTACGGCGATGTTGAAGAAGTTGAACAACGTCACCGTCACCGTTATGAATTTAACACAAAGTTCCGTGACGAATTTGAAAAGGCGGGCATGGTCTTTGCGGCAACCTCTCCAGATAATCGTTTGATGGAAGTGATTGAATATCCAAAGAATGATTTCTTCGTTGCGGCCCAATACCACCCAGAATTCCTCTCACGTCCTGATCGTCCCGAAGGTTTGTACCATGACTTTGTTGGGGCAGCCTTACAACACGAAGCTTAATCAAAAACAAAACACGCGAACGCGTGTTTTTATTTTCGACCAAATTATTGGCCTGGCTTGGTATAATAAAAATATGTTAGCAAATCCATCTCAACACATTGAACAAAAACTCGCGTTACTGCCAGCAGAACCCGGGTCATATCAAATGAAAGACCAAAATGGCAAAATTATCTATGTGGGTAAGGCCAAAAATTTGAAAAACCGCGTCCGGTCGTACTTTAAACAAGATCACACGGGAAAAACGGCGGAATTGGTTCAAAACATTGTGGATTTTGATTATATCGTGACCAATTCTGACAAAGAAGCCTTTTTGTTAGAAAACGAACTGATCAAAAAATACAAACCTTACTATAACATTCGACTGAAGTATGGGACGGGCTATCCATACATTAAAATTACCAAAGAACGTGATCCCAAAATGGCGATGGTCAACGAAGTGAAAAAAGATGGTGGTTTTTATTTTGGCCCCTATCCGAACGTGTTTGCCGCCCAAGAAACGTTGCGCTTTTTAGAGAAAAACTATCCCTTGCGTCGCTGCAATGGGTTCCAAGGTCGGCCTTGCCTGTATTATAATATGGGACAATGTTTGGGCGCTTGTTGGCATGAAGTGCCAGAGGCTGAGTATACCGCGCAAGTGGACCGGATTAAGCGCTTTTTGGACGGTGATACGGCAGCCGTTAAGAAAACAATCGCTAAAAAGATGGCGGCTGCGGCAGAGACGTTAGCTTTTGAACAAGCAGCTGACCTCCGTGATCAGTTGAAATATATTGATGAAACAGTCGAAAGTCAGCGGGTGTTGTCAAAAGATACGACACCGCGTGACTTATTTAATTATCATTTGGATAAAGGTTGGATGACAGTGGCAGTCTTTTTCCTTCGTCAAGCGCGGCTGATTAGGCAATATAAGCAGACATTTTCGGTGGTGGGTTCCGCTGATGAAGAAATGATGAATTTTATTCAACAGTTTTATGCCCAGCGTAACATCCAAAAACCAAATGAAGTCCTAGTGCCCAAAGGGATTGATACCACGGCACTGGCCGAAGTATTGGGGGTGCCGGTGCGGACACCAGTGCGTGGCGAAAAGCGTGATTTGCTAGATTTGGCGCAGAAAAATGCGCGGATTGCACTAGAGGAAAAGTTCCGTCTGATGCAACTCAATGAGAAGAAAACCACCGGTGCCATGCGCGAAATTACCGATGCCTTGCATATTCCCATGGGACACCGGATTGAGGCTTTTGATCATTCGCACACCCAAGGGGTTGAAATTGTCAGTGCCATGGTGGTATTTGAAGATGGTGTCCCAAATAAAGACCTGTATCGCAAGTATAAAATTAAGTCCGTGGACCATGCGGATGAATGGGCGGAAACGCAAGAGGTTATTCGTCGGCGTTATTCACGCCTGTTAAAAGAAGGTGGCGACATGCCAGATTTGATTTTAATGGATGGCGGCGAAATTCAGCTTCATGCGGCCAAAGAAGTATTGGTCGACGAATTAGGCTTAACGCATGTCCCGCTGGCGGCCATGGTTAAAAATGATAAGCATAAAACAGCGGATTTGATTGATGGACATACTGGTGAGGTTGTGACCTTTGGTAAACAATCAGAGGGTTTCTTCTTGATTCAACGCGTGCAAGAAGAAGTGCATCGTTTTGCCGTGAGTTTTCATCGGCAACTTCGTAGCAAAAACACTTTGGCTTCAAGACTGGATACGATTGATGGTGTTGGCCCAAAAACGCGCCAAAAACTGCTGCGAGAATTTGGTTCGCTGCCTAAAATCGCATCAGCCTCAATTGCTGAGTTACAAGCGATTGGCATTAACGAAAAATTAGCCCGAGTGATTCATTTAAGTTTACAATCGGGGGCGTGATGCACAGCGTAAAAGTCGCATGTCAGCCCTTTTTATGGTAAACTAGAGTATTAAAATATCGCAAGCTTACGCTGTAAGCAGACAAGGAGAAAGGGCGCCACGCATCTGACAGACCAAGGAAATTTAAGCTGGTTGGTTCAAGGTGAGGTAACGTGTTGCGCGCAATAAGACTATGGCATTTGTAGATCAAGCAGAAATTGAAGTAAAAGCCGGAAAAGGGGGCGACGGTATTGTATCGTTCCGTCATGAAAAATTTGTCGCCATGGGCGGCCCTTTTGGTGGTGACGGTGGTCACGGTGGCTCAATTATTTTTAAAGTCGATGAAGGGTTACGCACGTTGATGGATTTCCGGTATAACCGGCATTTTAAAGCTCAACCCGGCGGTAATGGTGGCACAAAAGGCATGACGGGCGCATCATCTGATGACCGCTATATTAAAGTTCCCCAAGGCACGACGGTGAGAGATGCCGATACTGGTGAAATACTCGGGGACCTACTTGAAAATGGGCAAGAGCTTGTTGTGGCCAAGGGTGGCCGTGGTGGTCGCGGGAACATTCATTTTGCCACACCAGCTAACCCAGCACCAGAATTGTCGGAAAACGGCGAGCCAGGTGAAATTCGGAATTTGAAGCTTGAATTGAAAGTCTTAGCTGATGTTGGTTTGGTAGGTTTCCCATCAGCTGGGAAATCAACATTGCTTTCCGTTGTTTCCAATGCAAAGCCTAAAGTAGCCGCTTATCATTTTACAACGTTAGCGCCCAACATCGGCATGGTCCGTTTACCAGATGAACGTGATTTCGTCATGGCCGATTTACCAGGACTAATTGAAGGTGCGGCACAAGGTGTTGGCTTGGGATTCCAATTCTTACGCCACGTTGAACGCACAAAAGTTGTGTTGCACTTAGTGGACATGTCAGGTATTGAAGGCACAGATCCATACACACAATACCGTAAGATTTTGGATGAGTTACAACAATATGATGAGACGATTTTGGATCGCCCACAAATTGTTGTGCCAACCAAGATGGATATGCCAGACTCAGCAGAGCATCTGATTGCCTTCAAGCAATCGGTCGCTGAAGAATCAGGCTTGCCAACACCACCACAAATCGTGCCGATTTCGGCGTTGACGCGCGATGGGGTCCAAGAACTGATGCGCTTAACGGCCGATACGTTGGCAACAGCGCCAGCACCAGAAAGTTATCGTCCAGTTGTTGAGGCCGCACCGACTGAAAAGACGTATGACTTTAAGCCAGAAAAGCATGACTTCACCATTGCATGGTCTGATGAGTCAGAGCAATGGATTGTGGGCGGTGCAGAAGTTGAAAAGTTGTTCTTGATGACGAATATTCAACGAGATGCGACCATTATGCGTTTTGGGCGTCAATTGCGCCACATGGGTGTGGATGATGCCTTACGTGCTGCGGGGGCCAAAGATGGGGATGATGTCCGCATCAATAATTCTGATTTCGTCTTTGAATTTAGTGATTAAATTAAAAGTTATCCGGTTGGATAACTTTTTTTTCATGACAAAAACAACTTTGTGAAAGGTAAAACACTGTTATAACGATGAATTTCACAAAGTTTTTTTGACCATTATTGTACAAAAAGTGCTATGATAAGCTTATTGAAAAAATATGGAGGAATGGATATTGCGTGGTTGCCAGTTCACATGTCCGGTGCGGGTGATGACAATGCGTGCAATACCCTTGATATAACATGTCAGATCAAAAGTACGGTGCAGATATTGTTGCAGATAGTTTGACGAACCATGGGGTTGATTTGGTTTTCGGAATTCCCGGGGCCAAAATCGACCGCCTCTTTACAACGTTGGAACACCCAGCGCCAGGTCAAAAAGTACCGAAGTTGATTGTTACCCGTCACGAACAAAATGCTGTCTTCATGGCGCAGGCATTTGCCCGTATTACCGGTAAGACTGGCGTGACAGTTGTCACATCTGGCCCTGGTGTGGGTAATTTGGTGAGTGGCTTGATGACAGCAAGTGCTGAAAGCGATCCAGTGGTGGCCATTGGCGGCCAAGTCCCACGTAAGGACTTGTATCGTTTGACACATCAATCAACCAATTCTGTGGCGTTGTTTGCGCCAATCACGAATTTTAGTTCAGAAATTCAAGATCCAAACAACATTTCAGAAATCATGGCCAATGCTTTTGCGGCTGCTAACGGTGCCAAAAAGGGTGCCGCGTTTGTGTCATTGCCACAAGATGTGGATGATGCGCCGGTTTCATTTGAAGCTTTGCCAGCAATCCCATACGCACAGCAGGGTGCCGCGTCATTAGCTGATCTGGATTGGCTAGCTGAACAAGTCAAGCAAGCCAAGTTGCCAGTGTTGTTGGTTGGTGCGCGTGGTTCTGATGATGCCACAGTCGCTGCCTTGCACAAGTTGTTGAAGCAAACAACATTGCCTGTGGTTGAAACATTCCAAGGTTCAGGGGTGATTTCTCGTGAACTTGAACCAGAAACGTTCTTTGGCCGGATCGGCTTCTTCCGTAACCAAACTGGTGACAAGTTGTTGAAGCAATCTGACTTGGTCATTACAGTGGGTTATGACGCCATCGAATACGAGCCACGTAACTGGAATAAGGAAAATGATTTGAACATTGTGGCGCTAGATACAGCACCCGTTCAAATTGATAACAACTTTGTGCCACAACGTCAACTCGTTGGTGACTTGGCCCAAAGCTTGGACTTATTAGCAGACCGCGTTGCTGGCTATGAATTACCTGCAGCGAGTCAAGCAACTTTGAAGACATTAAAGGCTGACTTGCGTGCCTCAGATGAACCAACTTATACGCCAGCGCAAGGACACCTCAATCACCCATTGAACGTGATTAAGGCCATTCAAGCACATGTCACTGATGACATGACTGTCGCCACTGACATTGGGTCACATTACATTTGGATGGCGCGTCACTTTAAGTCATATGTTGCGCGCCACTTCCTGATCTCAAATGGCATGCAAACACTTGGTGTTGGTTTGCCATGGGCGATGACAGCGGCAATGGTACGGCCAAATGCCAAAGCAGTCTCTGTCTCAGGTGACGGTGGTTTCTTCTTCTCAGCAATGGAACTTGAAACGGCGGTTCGTTTAAAGTTGAACACCGTGCATATTGTTTGGAATGATAACGCGCATTATGACATGGTGAAGTTCCAAGAAGAAATGAAGTATGATGGTCGCTCAGCCGGTGTTGATTTTGGCAACATTGACTTGGTGAAGTATGCTGATAGTTTTGGGGCCAAGGGCTTGCGTGTGAACACACCAGACGAATTGGATGCCGTGCTAGATGAAGCCTTTGCCACTGAAGGGCCAGTTGTGGTGGATATACCGGTGGACTACTCACATAACTTTGAATTAGGGTCTCAAATGATTGATGCCCAAGGCTAAGCAACAAGTTATTTAGAGGGTTGACCAATGGTTAAAAATTGATATAATATTACTGTAAACGCTTTCAGTGTTTGCAATTATTCAGTTCGCCGAGAAGTTCTGAATCTCAAACTTGTTTCTTTTTAGAAGCAAGTTTTTTTGTTTCAAGTTTTGTAAAGAGATTGTTATATGATGAACTTATACATCACCGATGCCACGATAAGCAATTGACGTCAGGATTCTCACAATGGCTTACAAAAAATAATGAATAAATAATGGTTCGGGCATGTTTGCACAGCTCACATTGCGTACCAACTAACGGCCAAATTATTTGAAACACGGGGACTTTATGAGATTAAATATACAGAGAACAGGTGTTTGACAAGGGGAACGAATGACGCGCATAATGCTTAATAAGGTCAGCGACGCGCGTGTTTGCGGTCGTGTGTGTCTGGCCAATGTTGAGAAATAGGGGCACATTATGTGATGATAGAAACAAGTGTAAAAACAACAATCAGAAAACAATCAGGGGAAATGGTGTTGTTTCGGCGATACAAAATTGGCTTAATTTTAGCGCTGCTTGCAGTGGATGAGACAACCCGTGATCAGGTGCTAGCAGCAGTAGATGACCTAGTGGCAAAAACGTCAGGATTAACTACCCAACGACTTGCTGAGACAATTGTTTCGGTGTTGGCGCAATTGGCGCCTGAGGCGGCAGCATGTTATCAAGAAAAGGAAGCCGAACAAGCTCGTACATGGCAGCAGGCATTAAATACCGAAAAAAAATTAGATGCGTTGTTGGCACAAGACGATAAAACTTTGCATGAAAATGCGAATAAAGATGCACAGGTGTTTAACACGTTTCGCGATTTAACCGCGGGGATGATTGGAAAATCACGTGGTTTGCAGTTGTTACCCGAAGCAGTGGCCAAAGCGCACGTGCGGGGTGACATACATTGGCATGATTTAGACTACACACCGCTGAGTCCCATGACGAATTGTTGCTTAATTGATTTTAAATATTTGTTCGCACAGGGTTACACGATGGGGAATGCGCAAGTGACCACGCCCAAATCAATTGGCACTGCAACCGCCCAAATGGCCCAAATTATTGCGAATGTTGCTTCTGCCCAATATGGTGGCATATCGGTCAATCGGGCTGATGAAGTGCTGGCCCCATATGCTGAAATGAATTATGAAAAACATTTAGCCGTGGCCAAAGCATTTGTCCCCGCTGACCAGCAAGTGGCCTATGCAAAAGCACAAACCAAAAAAGATATTTATGATGCCATGCAAGGCTTGGAATATGAGATTAACACGCTCGCTTCCGCGCAAGGTCAGACACCTTTTACCACGTTAGGGTTTGGGCTGGGCACGAGTTGGGCCGCGCGTGAGATTCAACTGGCTATTTTTGCGATTCGGATTCAAGGGCTTGGCCCAGAACACCGTACAGCGATTTTTCCAAAACTTGTATTTTCACTGAAGCGTGGGGTGAATTTGGCACCCGAAGACCCCAATTATGATATCAAGCAACAGGCCATTGTGTGTGCAGCCAAGCGTATGTATCCCGATGTGTTAAATTACGAGAAAATTGTCGCGCTCACGGGGTCATTTAAAGCCCCTATGGGCTGCCGGTCATTTTTACAAGGCTGGCGTGATGATCAAGGTCGTGAAGTGAATGAAGGTCGGATGAATCTAGGGGTTGTGACATTAAATATTCCGCGCATCGCCATGCAATCGGGTGGAGACCAGGCCCTTTTTTGGACAATTTTAGCTGACCGTTTGGTGATTGCTAAGGCAGCGTTAAAGTTTAAGCTCGCACGAACGAAAGAAGCTGATCCGGCTAACGCACCGTTATTGTATCAACATGGGGCTTTTGGGCGGAAAATCACCGCCAATGTGGATCAACTCTTTGCCAATGGGCGGGCGACTTTATCACTGGGTTACATTGGCTTATATGAAACTGGGACTGTTTTTTATGGTCCTGATTGGGAAAACAACGCCACGGCTCATGAATTTACTGTTGAGATTGTCCGGCGTTTGCACGAGGCGTGTCAGCAATGGGAGCAAGAAGATGGCTATCATTATTCGGTGTACTCAACACCGGCCGAATCGTTAACCGACCGGTTCTGTGAGTTAGATCAAGCGCGTTTTGGTCAAGTGCCAGAAATTACTGACAAAGACTACTATACGAATTCATTTCATTATGATGTGCGGAAACATCCTAACCCATTTGAAAAACTGGCTTTTGAAGCAGATTATCCGCAATACGCCAATGGTGGGTTTATCCATTATTGTGAGTATCCCAACCTTAAACAAAACCCAGCAGCGTTAGAAGCAGTGTGGGATTATGCGTATGACCGTGTCGGCTATCTGGGGACGAACACACCAATTGATAAGTGCTTCAAATGCGGTTTTGAGGGTGACTTTAAGCCAACTGCACGCGGCTTTTGTTGTCCTGAATGTGGCAATCATGATCCGGCAACTTGTGACGTTGTCAAACGGACTTGTGGCTACTTAGGTAATCCGCAAGCGCGGCCCATGATTCATGGGCGCCACGTGGAAATTGTCTCACGCGTGAAAAACATGTCGCAACAGGAGGTGAATACGTCACATGTCAAAGAAACTCGCTAATGGCATTACCGTGCCTGATCGGCAAGAATGGCAATCCGATGACTTGTCAGAAAATTATGTTGCGGATTACAAACCATTTACGATGGTGGACGGGCCGGGCGTTCGCTGTGCCATTTATTTATCTGGTTGTAAGTTTTTATGCCCAGGTTGCTACAATGTGGTGGCACAAAACTTCCATTATGGCTCACCCTATACCCAGACACTTGAAGATCAAATCATTGCAGATCTTCGCCAACCATATGTTCAAGGCTTAACGTTACTTGGCGGAGAACCGTTTTTAAATACGGCCGTCGCGCTAAAGTTGACGCGACGCGTTCGTGCAGAGTTTGGGACCACCAAAGATATTTGGTCTTGGACGGGTTATACTTGGGAAGAATTAGCTGAAGAAACGCCGGATAAACAAGCCTTGCTGAACGAACTCGACGTTTTGGTGGATGGCCGTTTTGTTCAAGCGTTGATGGATTTGAGCCTTCGCTTTCGCGGTTCATCGAATCAGAAGATGATTGATGTTCCATCCTCACTTGCAGCACATGAGATTGTATTGTGGTCAGATGCTTATGACAATTAAAAACAGTCCCTGGTAAGGGACTGTTTTTTGTGCGCAAGAGCAGTGATATTAGACTGCGACTGGTGCTTTAATTGGTGCTTCGCTTTCATAGTCGAGCACTTTGATGTCATCCATGGTGTAATCAAAAATTGATGTCACGTCGGGATTTAACCACAGTTTTGGTAAGTCATGCATTGGACGGGCAAGTTGTTCTGTGATCTGGGCCACGTGGTTATTATAAATATGCGTATCACCGATCGTATGCACAAAATCGCCAACTTCATAGCCAGTTTGAGCAGCCATCATATGTAACAACAGTGAATATGAGGCAATGTTGAAAGGCACGCCCAAGAAGAAATCGCCTGAACGTTGGTACAATTGCAGGCTTAATTTACCATCGGCGACATAGAATTGACTCAGCACATGGCAAGAAGGCAAGGGCGCTTGTGGTGTTTTCTCAGCGTTCCAGGCCGTTAGAATGAGACGGCGTGAATCGGGAGTAGTTTTAATCTCTTCGACCAGACGCGCCACTTGATCGATTGTCTCAGTGTCTGCAGTCACACTGGTGGTTTCCCAGCCACGCCACAGTTTACCATAGACGTCACCGACATAACCAAACTTTTCCATAAAGTCATCATCGTTTAAAATTTTGTCGACAAAAATCGCCTTTTGCGTTTGGTAAACGGCCGCAAACTCAGGATCAGTTTCGGCGCGATGGCCGAAGTTTGTCATATCAGGTCCGGTGTAATCTGCCGATTCAATCCAGTTTTTAAAGGCCCATTCGTCCCAGATATGGTTATTGTGTTGTAATAGGAAGCGAATATTATTGTCGCCACGTAGGAACCAAAGAAGTTCTGACTTAATTAACCCAAAGAAAACCTTCTTGGTGGTTAATAAGGGAAACCCTTCTTGTAAATCAAAACGCATTTGTGTACCGAACAGGGAATGTGTCCCAGTGCCTGTTCGATCGCCTTTTAGGCTACCTTCATCCAATACTTTTTGCGCCAAATCAAGGTATTGCTGTTCATTTTTTGACATCGTGTTAGTCGCGCAAACGGTTAATTACGCGGTTCCTTTCTTGTGATCATCTATCTTAAATATTAACGAATTTTGACCAGGTTGGCAAGTTTGTCCGTGTTTTGAAAACCGGCGAATTGCTTGCTATCATGGGCTTTTGGCAACGGGTCGACAGCGTGTTTTCTTGCAATAACAGGCATGCCCTGAATTAAGTGAGATTATGATAAGGATTTCGAGTATTCGTTTTCTAAACAGATAAATTATGATAAAATAAAAATAGTTCGTTATTAACAAACAATTTAAGAGTTTTATGCTAGATTATTCATGTGCCACGAAGCGAGATAAGTCAATTTGATTGGCCGTTTCTTGTGAAAAGGGGACTTGTTGCAAAGGCACATGTTTTTGTGCTAACAATTCCTCTGCAAAGGGATCGTTGCGGTAGTTGCGCATGAAATTAATTTTTGATACGCCAGCTTGCAACAAGAGCTTTGTACAATGCACACAGGGCACGTCGGTGACATAGACCGTAGCACCAGCCACGCTAATGCCCATTTGGGCGGCTTGCATGAGGGCATTTTGTTCCGCATGAACTGCACGAATGCAGTGGCCATCAACGATCAAGTCACCAACATCGGTACAATGTGGTGTGCCGGCAACGGCGCCATTATAACCACTTGCAATGATGCGGTTATTTTGAACCAGCACGGCGCCGACGTGGAGACGAGTACAAGTTGAACGTGTTGATAAAATAGCGGCTTGGGCAATAAAGTATTGATCCCAACTGATCCGATGATCTGACATAAGAAACTCCAATGGATTAGATTTGTTAAGAAAAATATAACACAAAAGTGCGGACAAACGAAGGAGCATTTGATGACTGAAATACTTGATGGCGCGGCAGTGGCGAAGCTCACTAATGCAAAGACTGCTGAACGTGTGGCAAAACTTGGCAAGCCAGTCACTTTGGCTGTGATTTATGATCCCCAAAACGACGGTAGCCGTTTGTATGTGGGGATGAAATCTAAAAAAGCAGCAGCACTAGGCATTCAAACAAGAGACATCCCAACCGATGCCGATGCAACCACCGAAAGTGTCTTGAAGTTGGTCGCAGAGTTGAATGCAGATGATTCAATTACAGGTATTTTAGTGCAAAGTCCTTTGGCCAAGGGTGTCAAGGAACGTGATATCTTCTCGGCCGTTGCCCCACATAAAGACGCCGATGGGCTCGGTGCAACTGTGCAGGGCATGCTCTTTGGCGACGCGTTGGCTGATTATACGGTTGCGGCCACGCCACAAGGGGTGATGACCTTATTAAACCACTATAAAATTGAAACTTTTGGCAAGCAGGCGGTCGTCGTTGGGCGTTCACAACTCTTCGGTCGCCCAATGTTTGCGTTGCTAAACAATGCGGATGCGACTGTGACCCTAGCGCACCGTTATACACCTGAAGCCATGTTAAAAGCGCACTTAAAGGCTGCTGATATTGTGGTTGTTGGTGTTGGTATCCCAGACTTTATTCAAGGCGCTGACTTGAAAGAAGGGGCTGTTGTGGTTGATGTTGGCATGAACTACGTTGATGGCAAAGCAGTTGGGGATGTCAACTTTGACTCAGTGCAAGGGATTGCGAGCTACATTACACCAGTACCTGGTGGTGTTGGCCCAATGACAATTGCGACATTATTGGAAAACACAGTGACGTTGGCTGAACAACAAGCCAAGGCATAATAAACGAAAAGCACCGGCTGCTGCCGGTGCTTTTTTAGCGCATGTCGCCATGCGTGAGCGTAACGCACGTGTCATCGGTCTGTAATTGCAGATAGCCTTGATCCGTAACGGAAACGAGTGTCCCCGTCAACGCGGCGTTGTTTGTATTGATTGTGATGGGTTGTCCCACCCCGATCAACTTGCGACGATAATCTGGGAGATATTGGCCCGTTGCATAATGACGATACATGTCAAAAAAATCAGCAATGATTTGGGCAGCGATTTTATTGCGCGAAAGCGATAAAGTCTGTGTGATCGCCCCCATATGTTGGGGATGCTCAGCATGTGATGGGGTGAGGTTGAGTCCAATCCCCACGACTAAGCCGGAATAAGTCTGGGTTTCAAAAGTTGAAATTGCTTCAGTTAAGATACCACCCACTTTTTTTTGATTGAGATACAGATTGTTGATCCATTGGAATTGAAGCGTTTCGCCAAAAAGCGTTTGGACACTCTTTGCGACACTCACTGCCGTGCTTAGCGCTAATAAATTCGGTTGTACGGTATCTTTGATGGTGAGCGGTAAGGCAATACTCAAATACAGCCCAGTTTGACTGGGCGAGAAAAACGATTGGCCTAGGTGGCCAACACCGTGCGTTTGAATATTTGAAATGACCACCAATGGGGCCGTCAAATCTTCGGCAATCAGCGCTAATTTTGCATAGCGATTGGTTGAGTCTAGTGAATCAAATACGCGGACTGCAACTGGGAAAGGCAAAAGATGTTGAATCTCTGTGCCAGTCATTTTTTCGCTGGGAATATAGCGGTAACCTAAGCCACGCTGACTCTCAATGGTAAAACCGGACAAAGTCAGTTTATTAATACCTTTCCATACCGCTGCGCGCGAGATGTCAAGATCGTTGGCAATTGATTCGCCCGAAACCCATTCTTCGGCATGGGTAACAAAGATATTAAGAAGTTTTTCTGCTGTTTTCATAAGTTAATTTTAGCAGAAATAAATCTCATGATGTAAATGGCATTTTGGATTAAAGGGATGTTGGCAGTTGGGACAAGCCGTGCATGTCGCATAGACGGTACCGGTCATTTCAAAACCACAAGCCCCGCAAAGCACGCCTAAATCAGCCATTGCAACGGGTGCAAAAGGGTGCGTAGTTAAGGCGTTATGACACAAATAGCACGCATAATATGCTTGACACTGGGCACATTTATTGGCCACAATGTCAACGTCAGTGTGCCAGTGGGTGCAACGACCAGCCTCGTCGACGGCTAGGCCAATAATATTAGGCATGCGTCAAAAGCTTAAACCGGCGACGTAAGGCTAGTGTAACGATGGTGGCCAACACGGTTTTGGCTAGATCACCAGGCACAAAAGTCAGTTGCATGATGAGCGCTTTAGCCAATGGCATGTGTGTCACTACGGTAAGGCCAACGGCACCACTGACATCAACTAATATCACACCAAAGAGGATGATGACTGCGAGTAACGTCACGAAATTCGTCTTATGGAAGCGATCTAGCGTTTGCACACTGAAACCAATCAGTGCAGCTGCAAAAGGATAGGCCCAAATGTAACCGGCGGTAGCGCCAAAGAAAGGCGCCAACCCACCAACACCACCGACAAGTACGGGCAGGCCAACAGCGGCCATTAATAACCAAACGATAATTGCTAGGACGCCATTGCGCCAACCAAGGAGGGCGCCTGCCAGCATGATGCCCATGTTTTGGACAACAATGGGGACGATGCCGACTGGAATCGCTGGGATGTAAGCCATGACAATCAAAATGGCGATCATCATCACTGTGAGTGTGAGTTTTTGAGTTTTCATAATGCTTCCTTTTGTAAACTTATTTGGATAATTAAGTTTACAATTAAGATAAAAACTTGTCAAGCACAAGAAAAAAGCCAGCATTGCTGGCTTTTTTGCTTATTGTTGATAAAAGAAGTTGTACACCGTTTGCACAGCGGTTTCATTACCGACAAAATAGAGTGTATCCCCTTGTTCAATCACGGCATAAGGGCCGGGCGAAATGACCAAATCATCCTCGTGTAAGATGGCGACCACGGTTGCACCAGTAATTTGCCAAAGATTCAAACTCCCCACTGACAGCCCTAACTTGGGACTGGCTTCAAGTAACTCAAGTTCATAAGGGGTTAGTGGACTATGGCGATGGCGTTGCACGCGTTGTGTTTGATCAAAAAGCAAAGACAATTGATGTTCCAAAGACTTGATGTCTTGCTTCTGTTGGTCAATTAAAGCATTAATTTGACCATGGGTGGTATGAATATCAAAAGTCGCTTGCGATTGATTTAAAAACACCCGGGCTTTTTCCCGAGATAAAACTTCCACGCCGCTGCCATGAATCGGCTTCACAATCTCTAAGTCAGCTAGCACACTGACGGCCTTGCGAGCGGTTTCAGAGGAGACCCCAAAAGCGACGGATAGGGTGGAACGAGCGTGTAATTTACTACCGACAGGGTACTCATTGTCCGCAATTTTTTGTGCGATTTGATACGCAATTTTGCGATAGCGCGGTTCTCGAATTGTTTGCATAAGGCTCTCCAAAAAATTACCCCATTTGACAAAAGTGACAACTTGTGACAAAATATAAGACATCACTTAGAGGCAATTTGTTTCAAATAATAAGTTGTCACTTTGCAGTATAAGTTAAATCGCAAACAGAGTCAATGGGAGACAGGTAAAATTATCTGTTTAAAACGAAGTGGAGGATTTCATGACGAATAAAGTTGAGATTAAACATCTCACAAAGATTTTTGGTAAGCGGCCCAAGGCAGCACTGAGAATGGTGAAGGAAAATAAGAGCAAGAATGAAATTGTCGAAAAGACCGGCAGCACAGTCGGGGTTTACGACATTAATATGAGCATTGAAGCAGGCGAAATTTTCGTCATTATGGGGCTTTCTGGCTCTGGAAAATCAACCTTGATTCGACTACTGAATCGGTTAATTGAGCCGACTGACGGCCAACTATTTATTGATGGACAAGAGATTACTAAGTTTAATAAGAAACAAATGCTTGAAATTCGACGGAAAAAGATGAGCATGGTTTTCCAGAACTTCGCGTTATTTCCACACCGCACCTTGTTAGAGAACACGGAGTATGGTTTGGAAGTACAGGGTGTTGATAAAGCAGAGCGCCGTCGCCGCGCCGAAAAAGCCCTGGACAATGCCAAGTTACTCAGTTTTAAAGATCAGTATCCCAACCAACTTTCTGGTGGTATGCAGCAACGTGTCGGTTTGGCACGGGCGCTGACGAACGATCCTGATATTTTACTAATGGATGAAGCTTTTTCAGCCTTAGATCCTTTGGTTCGTGGGGAAATGCAAGAAGAATTGTTGGACTTGCAGGCCAACGTGCGCAAAACAATTATTTTTATCACGCACGATTTGAATGAAGCGCTGCATATTGGTGACCATATTGCCATTATGAAAGATGGTCAGTTGCAACAAGTCGGGACTGGTGAAGAAATCTTAACGGAACCAGCCAACGATTATGTTCGGACATTTATTGGTGGCGTGGATCGTACGAAGGTGCTGACGGCTGAAAGTATTATGATTCCAGCCTTGACGACGAATTTGAATGTCGATGGGCCAACCGTTGCTTTGCGTAAAATGGCTGATGAAGAAGTGTCAGGGCTTGTGGCGGTCAACCGTAGTCGCGAGCTACTCGGGTATCTGTCATCTGATGCGGCCGTACAGGCTCGCCGAGAGAAGACCCCATTGGCAGATGTTGTCGCAGAAATGCCAACGGTCACGTTAGACACGTTAATTGCGGATATTTTGCCAATTATTTACGATGCGCAGACACCTGTTGCGGTGGTTGATGAGAATCAACGGGTGAAAGGCGTCGTGATTCGTGGTGCGATTTTGGAAGCACTAGCTGATACACAAGGAGAGGATGAAGATGCTTAATATACCTAAATTACCCTTAGAAGATTGGGTGACGGCGGGCGTTAACTGGTTAACGAATCATTTAGCTGGTTTGTTTAGTTTCATGCAACATGTTGGACAGACTGTGATGGATGGGTTGACCAATGGGTTGACGGCGATTCCAATGCCGTTAATGATTGCTGGGATCACACTCATTGCCATTTTAACCACACCGAAAAAATATGGTTTCCCCGCCTTCACTTTTTTTGGATTAGCCATTGTTGCTAACCAAAACTTGTGGGATGACCTGATGAGTACGTTGACGCTGGTCATCATGGCCTCGGTCATTTCTCTGATCATTGGGATTCCATTAGGGATTCTTACAGCCAAGTCACCAAAGACGGCAGCCATTGTGAAGCCGATTTTGGACTTTATGCAGACCATGCCAGGATTTGTCTATTTGATTCCAGCGGTTGCCTTCTTTGGTATTGGTGTGGTCCCTGGTGTGTTTGCATCGATTATCTTTGCTTTACCACCTATGGTGCGTATGACTGATCTTGGTATTCGACAAGTCCCAGAGTCATTGGTTGAAGCAGCCGATTCATTTGGGTCAACGACCTGGCAAAAGCTCATTAAGTTGGAATTACCAAGCGCGCGCAATACGATCTTGGCTGGTGCCAACCAAACGATTATGTTGGCCTTGTCGATGGTCGTGACGGCTTCTATGATTGGCGCACCTGGCCTTGGTCGTGGTGTTTTGTCAGCCGTGCAACACGCTAATATTGGGTCTGGTTTCGTTAACGGTCTTGGTCTAGTTATTTTGGCGATTATTATTGATCGATTTACACAGAAGTTAAATACTCAACCTGGCCAAAAAGTTGACACACAACCATGGAAGCGTTGGACAATTTTGGCAACAGTACTTGTCATGATTGGTGGTGGGGCCATTAATATGATGACTGCGCAAAAGCAAACAGGACAACGCGTTAACCTTGGTTACGTGGAATGGGATTCAGAAGTAGCTTCTACTAACGTGTTGGCTGAGTCATTGCGCCAGCATGGTTATAATGTGACGATGACGCCGTTAGATAGTGCCGTTTTATGGCAATCTGTGGCGAAAGGGCAAGTTGACGCCTCTGTCAGTGCCTGGTTGCCATACACGAATAAGGTGTTATATAACAAATTTAAAAATGATGTCGATATGCTCGGACCAAACTTACGTGGCGCTAAAACAGGACTTGTTGTCCCTGATTATATGGCAGCGAATTCTATTGCTGATTTAACGAATCAAGCGGACAAAACCATTACTGGAATTGAACCAGGGGCCGGTGAAATGGCGAGTGCGCAAAAGACCCTTAAAAGTTACGATAATTTGAAGGGATGGCAATTACAGGGTTCATCATCTGGTGCCATGGCGATTGCGCTAGATAAAGCATATAAAGCTAAAAAAGACATTGTTGTGACTGGTTGGTCGCCACATTGGATGTTTAGTAAGTATCATTTGAAGTATTTGGCAGATCCGAAGCAAACGATGGGAAAGGGTGAAAATATTCAAACCTTTACCCGTAAAGGGCTGAAAAAGGACAACCCAAAACTTGAAAAAGTCTTGGATAACTTCCACTGGACTAAAGATGATATGGAAGGTGTGATGTTAGCCATCCAAAACGGTAAATCACCAAAGGATGCCGCAGATGCATGGCTCAAATCTCATAAAAAACTAGCTGATAGCTGGTATAAGTAATGAAAAAAGCTACGACAGATGTCGTAGCTTTTTCATTGCGGTAATCGCTGGTCTTGTGCAACAATCCAGGCATTGAGGTCTGGGTCAATAATGCGAGTAGGGTGCTGCTTCAAGAATTGTCGATAAAGTGTGGCGATTCGCTTGCTAAAAATAAGCATGTTTGGCGGCGTGAGCGCATCATCTAGTAATTGATAAGAACGAATGGCGTAACTGATAAAGTTAAGGGTTTGAGCTAAATCGTTATCAGAAAGACCATGTGATTCTGACAGATAATGGCGACGAGCAGCATAACCCAAGGCTTGTTGAAAGCGATTTAAGTTATCTGGTGCGATCTGACCTTCTGATCCGATTGCAATCATAGTTGCTTTGAAGCTAGCAATGGCTTCTGGGGTGGCTTTATTCGTGAGCTCAAAGCGCTGAAATGGGACACCATCCGTTGTGGTGCGGTTTTCCAGGGTATACCATTTTTTATTGTTGAGAAAGAAAGGGGTGGTCATAAGTACCTCAAGTTAATCGCGACGTTTAATATTTTTGATGAGTTGTGACATGATTTTGTCATCGCTATAGGATAGGACGTTCTTGGCATAGATTCGACGGCCAAACCAAGCTAAGATCAATAGCGTGATAATGGCTATGAGCAAAGCGATAATGCCTGCAGGCCAAGTTTCAACTTTGGTCACCAGACGGACAGGCATCATGCTTTGTGAAATAAAAGGGACGTAACTTAAAATTTTAATCGCAATATTGTTTGGCATATTGGTCATGAAATAGCTAAAGAAGTAACCAATCATGGCCAGGAGGGTAACGGGGCCGACAGCTTGTTGGACTTGTGAATTATCATTCACAAGGGAAGCAATAATTGCTGTCAGAACGAGATACAAGGCTACCGCCACGAGAATGAAGCAAACCGCGTAAACGGTAAATCCGACTGTAATACCCGAGAAATTATGGGCAATACCAGTGACCACGGCATTATTTTTAAAGATGATATAGGCAAGGGTACCAGCGGCTAAATACAGAATCATATGCGTCAGCGCTAAGGCAAAAATACCAATGATTTTACCAAAATATTGAATGTTTGATGAGGTCGCTGCCAATAAAGTTTCCATAATCCGAGACGACTTTTCGTTGGCAATTTCAGTGGCAATCATTGAGGTATACCACATCACGACGGCCAGCGTGATCACGCCTATGGCGACAGCCATGCCATAATTGGTCATTGATGAGTTATCGCCATTAGTGGTGCGGTTATCCGCTTGCTTGACCACGGCCTTTAACTGGTATGGTTGAACCAATGCTTGGGTTTGTTCTGGTGTGAGCCCGTATTGCGCCGCTTTTTGCGTGCGCGCCAGGTTGCCTAAAATACTACTAATCGCTTCTTGATTAATTTTGTTACTTTTTGGCTGTGTTGTGAGGGTTGCACCGTGGGTATCAAAAGTCAACATGCCGTCAAGTGTTTGTTTGTCCAGTGCTTTTGTTGCAGCCGCAGCTGATGTGATTGCTGAGACCTTGAGATCAAGCCCTTTTTCGCTTTTCATCATGACTTGGCGTACAGCAGGGTTGCCGATAACCGCCACATTTGGCGTGGTGTTGCCTTGCATCTTGGTGACACCAAAGGTGATGCCGGTAAAAATAAGTGGTGAGAGCACTAACAGCCAATAGCCACGAGATTTGAAATGATTCCGGTACGTTTGTTTGATGACAATCATGAGTCCTTTAGGCATTGTGAGCGACCTCCTGTCGGAAAATATCATCTAAGGTTGGGGGTTGTTGTGAGAAGGCTGGAATATAGCCATTGCGGGTCACATAGTTGAAAATATCATGGCCGACCGCTTCGTCAGTCACAACAAGGTCAAATCCAGCCCCTTGTGGGGTGATATGATCGACACCAGGTAACTGCGCCAACTCCGTTTGTGTGAATGGGCCTTCGACATAGATTCTTGTCCGACCAAACTGTTCACGGATTTCTTGCACGCCACCTTGCAAAATCACTTGGCCTTTTTTGAGCATGGTGAGATTATCAGAAATTTTAGTGACATTATCCATGTCATGACTGGAAAAAATGATCATGGCGCCTTGATCGCGCATACGAATAATTTCATGCATCATAATGCTGGTGTTAACCGGATCCAGACCTGAGAATGGTTCATCTAAGATAATCAATTCAGGGTTGAAAATCAATGCCGCAATCATTTGCACTTTTTGGGCATTCCCTTTTGAGAGCGATTGGACTTTGTCGGTTGCTTTACCAACGACATCAAGACGTTTGAGCCAATCTGCTAGCGCAGTGCGCGCATCACTGCGCCGCATGCCGTGAAGTTCAGCAAAATATAAGACTTGTTCTTCAATCGTTAATTTTTGATACAAGCCACGCTCTTCTGGCAGAAAGCCAATCTTTTGTTTGTCTTGCTGCGTAATGGGTTGGTTATTCCAAGTAATTGTGCCGGAAGTTGGCGCAATGAAATTGAGAATCATTCGAAAAGTAGTTGTTTTCCCAGCGCCATTTTGGCCAATAAGTCCCATTACTTGGCCGGGATTGAGGCTCATATTCATGTGGTCAACGGCAATTTTATCGCCAAATTTTTTGGTAAGTTCTGTCAATTGAATCATATTGTGCTCCTTATAACAGTTGATTAAAACACGATCTGAAAAATGATTAGTTGGTCATTTTTCAGGAAAAAGGGCTGATGAAGTAAATCATCAAGTATCAAAAGGTGGTGCGAGGACAGGGGCACGGGCAAATAACCGATTGCAAGCGGCGGGCTGCGTGTCAGTCACTACATGATATTATACGATGTTGTGGGCGATTGACTGATAAGTTGGTGACTGATGATCAGGTCAAAAAAATGGGTAAGATTTTCATAGGGCTACCTCAGCTTAATCGACAGCTTTAATCGTAAAGTTTGCGTGACACGTGAAGTATAGCAAGCCGTATATGGATTGTAAAGAAAAAGCTGAATGATTTGCATTTTTGTAGCAAAAGCACTATAACAGAGGTGTAAGAAAGGGGGCCATGAAATGGCTGATGAACAGTATCAAATGTTAGATCTTCCGATGAATGAGGTGTTTGATTGGAGTGAGGACAAAACCCCATTACGCGATGCGTTGTGGCATCATTATATGGTCGAAAATAATAAAGACACGGTAGCTACACTAGCACATCTTAAGACTTTTGAAGCAATGCAACCAAAAGATGTGAAGGTTGAAGCCGAAAAGATCTTGCGTTAAATCAAAAAAGCCCGCCGAATGCCGTCGGGCTTTTGTATTGGTTATTGACGTTGTCCCTTTTTTTCTGTATACTTATATCTTGTTATGGCGCTATGGTCAAGTGGTCAAGACGTCGGCTTCTCAGGCCGAAATCGAGGGTTCGACTCCCTCTAGCGCTATGCTTGCCGTTCTATCAGGTTTACTGGTAGGGCGTTTTTTTGTGTTAAAACATCGATGTGACGCGATTTTTAAGCTGTTCTCTCATGTGCTTGTTTGTTCTCAAAAATGCCCCATTTCTGAATAATTTGCTACAACCTATCTAGCTCATTTAATGTCTTTTTTTGATTCGATATTACGTTTCTTTTCTAGTAGGTGAGCGTAGGTGCTTGATGTAATATTAACATCAGCGTGACCCAGTCTCTCGCTTACATATTGAATAGTTATGTCTTTTGAGAGAAGGTAACTGGCATGAGTATGGCGTAGACCGTGGAATGTATTGAGCTTGCATAAATTGTTTTCCAAGAAGCGCCTTAAATGCTTATTTACGGCGTCGTTTGATGGTGGTAGCTGTTGTACCTTCAAATGCAAAACGGTTACCAAACGTCCAGTTTTTAGCGATTTCAATGAGAGATTGGGGGAGATCAACAACTTTATTTGATGCAACTGTTTTGGTTGATTTGAATTCAAGTTCACTGGCTTCCCATGATTTATTGACGTCTATTATTCCTGTTTCTAAGTCAATATTATCTTTCGTTAGTCCAGCAATCTCAGAAAATCTAGCTCCTGTGTAGATCGCTACTATAATAATACAGCTAGACACGGCATCATTATCTTTGCTTGGTTTATTGGAATATGTTTTGACGTTTCTAGCAAAGTTTTTATAAATAAAGTCTTCATCAACGGCGTATTTCACGAACGCACTGATTATGTTTTTAATGTGGAAAACTGAAGACTTAACGTGAGTTTTTCCATATTCATTTATCAATTTCTGAAAGTCAGCTGTCGTTATGCGTGATAGCAATTGGTTGGGCCATTTCTTGTCTAACAACCTAATGATGGCTTTGTACCCAGCCTTACTGTGAGTCTGTAATCAAGGCTCTTTAAACACTAAATACCATTCTTTAAACATTTCAGAGATGATGCCATCTTTTGTTGGTAGAGTACTATTATTCCGTTGGCTTTCGATTTCGACAGCCCATCTATTCGCTTCTGTTTTTGTTATAAATCCTGACTTGGTTTTTTTTCTTGTATACGCCGTTAATATGGACAGACACACTTGCCGTCCAAGTTTTACCACGTTTGTAAATTGATGCCATAAAAAAACCTCCTTAAAAAAGGAGGGGGCGTTTGTTTTAGCTCTATGCACATCTCTTTGTGTTGGCGGACGTGGTGTGTTTTTTATTTTGTCTTATTTTAGAGACTTCATTTTCTAGTATGTATGCCAAAAAGGGCATGGGTCACTCTGTCATTGAATGACGTTTACCTTGAGCTAAGGCATCTGCTTCCGTCATTGTGATGATATTATTTTTATTTGTTCTGGCAGGCATAGAAGATGTACTATACCAATAAACATCCGATCTGCCACCTCCTGTAACAAATACAGTGCCGCCAGTATCGTTCTGTGGCGTTGGTTGTTCTGTTGTTTGTTGAACAACGCTTTTAGCTTCATACGCTTTAGAAGCCTCCTCAGCTGCTATAGCGGCTGAGGCACGTGCGGCACTTTCAGAAGCAGCATTTTGTGAGGAGACTGCTGCTTCTGAGCTTGCTTTTACAGACGCATCATAAGCAGCCTTTTCAGAGGCTTCAGATGCAGCTTTTTCAGATGCTGCAATGCTTTCTTGTTGTGCTTTCGAGCTGGCTTTAGCTTCTGAACTAGATTGGTCGTCGCTTTTATCAGATTGACTAGAAACCATTGTTGATGATGCCTGACTATTAATTTCAGTATTGTTAGATCCGTTTTTTTGCGTAAATCCTGATAATAAAAGTATTCCGATAAAAAGTAGCCCATATGTACCGCGTATTTGGTACCAAGAGCGCTGGCCTCGATTTTTTTTAATATCTTGAATTGACCATAAACCTAATATCACGAGTAACCCAAGTAAAAGTAAGGGCCATAAAAACAGCATTGCTACCCAAAATATTGGCTTTTTTCGCCAAGTTTTAAATCTATCCATGAAATTATTGTAATTAAACACTGTAAAACTCTCCTAATCTTTTAACGTGGTTATTCAGCACGTATATGTACGCCCAGATGGGTTTAGTATTTATCCAATGTCTATTGAATTACCTTTGCGTTTTTTATGTCAAACGGGTCATGAATCTTGTTTTTTTGATATATTGCCGACACCAAGAGAGTCGGTGGCAACAACGGTTGTCATAAGAGGTACATTTGAGAATGTGCCTCTATCAGCTGTCAAAATGAAAACATTGTGTAGCTGACCAACTGCTCTCAAACCGCCATAACTTTGTTCGCGATCAAGTGCGACTAAATTTTTTTATCTTCGTTAACGTACAAATAAAGTCTTGATCCAACACTACTTTTATAGAATGCAGTACCCTTTAATTTTACATCAGAATTCGTTCTGAACTTTCGAAAATAGGCTGATTGTTCTTTTACATCAAGGATTAAATACGGCAGATTGCAAGAATCATCCGAACACCGCATGTTTCTGAAAGACTTTTCGTGGTGATTGCCAGTTGAGCGTTTTCATTGGCCTGGCATTAATCCAATGATTAATTTGATCTAATTCTTTCTGACTG
>NZ_JAAXPO010000018.1 GCF_012396485.1 Leuconostoc holzapfelii | reverse complement strand
GGCAGATTGCAAGAATCATCCGAACACCGCATGTTTCTGAAAGACTTTTCGTGGTGATTGCCAGTTGAGCGTTTTCATTGGCCTGGCATTAATCCAATGATTAATTTGATCTAATTCTTTCTGACTGATGGTTTCAATTTTGCGTTCTTTTGGGATAAAACGACGGACATATCGATTTAGCACTTCATTACTACCACGTTCTTCTGGTGAATATGGGTGTGCAAAATACATCGGTATGCCTAGCTGTTCTTCTATTTCATCATATTTTGCAAACTCTCGACCGTGATCAACTGTAATTGATTTAGCATTTTTTATACCCTTGAAAAACCTAATAATAGCTGGTGTCACTGCCTGACTATTGCGCCCACTGACATGTCTCATGATATGTTGTCGACTCAATCGTTCTGTGATGGTCACTAAAACATCGCCACGTGTTTTACCAGATTGCATCGTATCAACTTCAAAATGACCAAATTCTTGTCTTAATTGGACAGCTTTTGGTCGTTTTTCAATTGAACGGCCATGAGCAAAAACACGTCTACGGCCGTCAGATTGACGTTTACGTCGAATACCTTTATCAGGTAAATCTGATAACTTAATTTTAAGCAAACCATGATGAATCCAGTTGTAGATGGTCTTGAAAGCAATACCCAATACATGAGCAGCCGTTTCTGGTGACCACTTCAAGATACCAATGTGATGGTTCAAAAAAGCTGATATTTCAGGTGTTAGGGTCGGATGGCGACCGTGTTTGTGCCGATTACACTGGGCTAAATGATGAGCCTGTTGTGCATTGTATGGTTTAATTCGATTTAACTCGTAGGTAATAGTTGCAGGAGAACGCTTTAAGAAACGGGCTATTTCTCGAGTTGAATGATTAAGTTTGATCATTGTTTCAATGACAGAACGTTCGTGAGCTGATAAACTAGAAGACATAAGCTGCAGATCCTTTATGGTTGATTTTAGTCAATTACCATTAAAGTCTCTGCAGTTTTTTTATGCAAGGTGTTCGGTTTAATTTTACAATCTGCC
>NZ_JAAXPO010000017.1:2500-5428 GCF_012396485.1 Leuconostoc holzapfelii | reverse complement strand
TAAAGAAGTAGTTGACAAGTGATTAGCAACGTAGTAGAATAATAAAGTTGTCTTAGGGGCGCGAAAGCGCAGTGAGATGATTGCGAAAAAACATTTTAAAATAAAGTGTTGACAAGCGATCGTTAAGATGATAAGATAATATAGTTGTCTCAGCGACAACAAGTAGCACATTGAAAACTGAACAAAACTTTGAACAAACGAATCTGTTACTAGTTATTAGCAGTAATAACAAAAACAAATTTGCGAAGTCAATTCGTAACAAACAATAAACGGATAGTCGTTATAGAGATATAGCAATTAGTCAGTTTAATCGAAGAGTACATCTTCAAACAATGAATTTAATTCATTTAAATTGAGAGTTTGATCCTGGCTCAGGATGAACGCTGGCGGCGTGCCTAATACATGCAAGTCGAACGCGCAGCGAAAGGTGCTTGCACCTTTCAAGCGAGTGGCGAACGGGTGAGTAACACGTGGATAACCTGCCTCAAGGCTGGGGATAACATTTGGAAACAGATGCTAATACCGAATAAAACTTAGTATCGCATGATACAAAGTTAAAAGGCGCTACGGCGTCACCTAGAGATGGATCCGCGGTGCATTAGTTAGTTGGTGGGGTAAAGGCTTACCAAGACGATGATGCATAGCCGAGTTGAGAGACTGATCGGCCACATTGGGACTGAGACACGGCCCAAACTCCTACGGGAGGCTGCAGTAGGGAATCTTCCACAATGGGCGCAAGCCTGATGGAGCAACGCCGCGTGTGTGATGAAGGCTTTCGGGTCGTAAAGCACTGTTGTATGGGAAGAAATGCTAAAATAGGGAATGATTTTAGTTTGACGGTACCATACCAGAAAGGGACGGCTAAATACGTGCCAGCAGCCGCGGTAATACGTATGTCCCGAGCGTTATCCGGATTTATTGGGCGTAAAGCGAGCGCAGACGGTTGATTAAGTCTGATGTGAAAGCCCGGAGCTCAACTCCGGAATGGCATTGGAAACTGGTTAACTTGAGTGTTGTAGAGGTAAGTGGAACTCCATGTGTAGCGGTGGAATGCGTAGATATATGGAAGAACACCAGTGGCGAAGGCGGCTTACTGGACAACAACTGACGTTGAGGCTCGAAAGTGTGGGTAGCAAACAGGATTAGATACCCTGGTAGTCCACACCGTAAACGATGAATACTAGGTGTTAGGAGGTTTCCGCCTCTTAGTGCCGAAGCTAACGCATTAAGTATTCCGCCTGGGGAGTACGACCGCAAGGTTGAAACTCAAAGGAATTGACGGGGACCCGCACAAGCGGTGGAGCATGTGGTTTAATTCGAAGCAACGCGAAGAACCTTACCAGGTCTTGACATCCTTTGAAGCTTTTAGAGATAGAAGTGTTCTCTTCGGAGACAAAGTGACAGGTGGTGCATGGTCGTCGTCAGCTCGTGTCGTGAGATGTTGGGTTAAGTCCCGCAACGAGCGCAACCCTTATTGTTAGTTGCCAGCATTCAGTTGGGCACTCTAGCGAGACTGCCGGTGACAAACCGGAGGAAGGCGGGGACGACGTCAGATCATCATGCCCCTTATGACCTG
Organism: Leuconostoc holzapfelii; assembly: GCF_012396485.1. Lineage (GTDB taxonomy): Bacteria > Bacillota > Bacilli > Lactobacillales > Lactobacillaceae > Leuconostoc > Leuconostoc holzapfelii. The sequence continues at coordinate 3,852 of NZ_JAAXPO010000017.1, read as the reverse complement.
GGCTACACACGTGCTACAATGGCGTATACAACGAGTTGCCAACCTGCGAAGGTGAGCTAATCTCTTAAAGTACGTCTCAGTTCGGACTGCAGTCTGCAACTCGACTGCACGAAGTCGGAATCGCTAGTAATCGCGGATCAGCACGCCGCGGTGAATACGTTCCCGGGTCTTGTACACACCGCCCGTCACACCATGGGAGTTTGTAATGCCCAAAGCCGGTGGCCTAACCTTCGGGAGGGAGCCGTCTAAGGCAGGACAGATGACTAGGGTGAAGTCGTAACAAGGTAGCCGTAGGAGAACCTGCGGCTGGATCACCTCCTTTCTAAGGATAATCGGAAAGTGACAGTGCATTAGATTGTAAATTTGGACGTTCAAAGTTTTGTTTAGTTTTGAGTGTGATACTGTAATAGGTATCATAGTCAAAGTGATCCTATGGGGAATTAGCTCAGCTGGGAGAGCACCTGCTTTGCAAGCAGGGGGTCAGCGGTTCGATCCCGCTATTCTCCATAGACAGCCGAAAGGTTGTCGGGTTGTACATTGAAAACTGAATAGTAACAAATTCTTTTAAAATAATTGAAAAATTAAATTAAATTGAACCGAGAAACAACACAAAAAGTTCTTTAAAAAGAACGGTTTAATCGCAGGTCTGAAAGAAGACCAACTCATAAACTAAACCACAACTACGGTTGTATAGGTTAAGTTAATAAGGGCGCGTGGTGGATGCCTTGGCACTAGGAGCCGATGAAGGACGTGACTAACTACGATAAGCTTTGGTGAGCGGTAAGTACGCTATGACCCAGAGATTTCCGAATGGGGAAACCCAACTCGAAAAGAGTTGTCATTATTTGAATACATAGGATAATGACGGAACACGCTGTGAACTGAAACATCTCATTAGCAGCAGGAGAAGAAAGAAAAATCGATTCCCTAAGTAGCGGCGAGCGAAAAGGGAAGAGCCCAAACCAGAGTGCTTGCATTCTGGGGTTGTAGGACTGATATATAGGAGTTACAAAAGTGTTTTATAGCAGAACAAGTTGGGAAGCTTGGCTAGAGAGGGTGATAGCCCCGTACGCGAAATGAAGCACACTCCTTTCAGGATCCTGAGTACGGCCGGACACGTGAAATCCGGTCGGAATCTGCGGGGACCATCCCGTAAGGCTAAATACTCCCTAGTGACCGATAGTGAACCAGTACCGTGAGGGAAAGGTGAAAAGCACCCCGGAAGGGGAGTGAAATAGTTCCTGAAACCACGACGCCTACAAGAAGTCAGAGCCCGTTAATGGGTGATGGCGTGCCTTTTGTAGAATGAACCGGCGAGTTACGGTATCGTGCAAGGTTAAGGTGGAAAGACC
>NZ_JAAXPO010000016.1 GCF_012396485.1 Leuconostoc holzapfelii | reverse complement strand
TCTTCTCAGGATCCAAAACGGTCGCTAAATAGACCCATCTGTGATTAGTCAACTGAATATAAGTGATATCTGTTTGCCAAACACCACTCAAATCATGCAAGTGTCTAATCAGATTGGGCTTTTGATCGACCGTCACCACAGTTTTTGGCTTGCGATAACGTTTTTGCATGCGTGATCTAATCCCTAATTCACGCATTAATTTGAGTGTCATATATTCAGATATTTTTGGACAGTCATTGTTTAGGTGACTATAAGCAGCAATACGACGATAGCCATAAAATTTAAAGGTTTTCCAAACGTCTAAAATATGAGGTTTCAGGGATTCTCTACGCTTTTCTTGTCGACTGGGCTGCCAATGGCGCCAATTGTAATAGGTACTAGATTTGATTTTAAGTGCACTTACAATACGCACAAGCGCGTAGCCTTGTGCTAAAAATTGATTAACTAGCGGCAATCCCACATTACGGACTATTTTTTGGCTAGTAAGATGGCCGCTCGCTTTAAAATTTCGTTTTCTTCCTCCAAAATAGCGAGGCGCTTCTCTAGTTGCTTGACGTCTTTTAAAGTCTTTGACTGACCCTTGATCATGATTGGGGTAGCTTGTTTAACCCAAATAGCAATAGAATCTTTCGACGGACCAAATTCTTCTGCTAATGATTTAAGTGAACGGCCTTCTTGGTGAAGTTTAACCAATGAATCTTTGAAATCTTGTGAATAACGAATTGACATAAAAATACTCCTATACTTTCATTTTACGGACTGAATAAAAATAGTCCATTTTTTTAGTATAAGAGCAGTCTTCCAAGCAGCCATTGGTTGGTATATCAATTTTTATAATCGCAATCGTATCTCAAATGTTGCCTAAGTAACTGAATAAAAATAGTCCAATTTATTGACTTCTGAGCAGCCGCTGAAGCTATTAAATTATTGAAAGGAATCAGCCTTTTAAAAAGTCAACAAAGAAATTCTGCTTTAATTCATATTAGGGTATCACAAATACTTTACAAATATGTTTTACGTCGCATCAAAAACCAGCAAATTAGACTTAGTGTAGCAGAGATAATCAATACGGCTAAAACACCATAAGAAGACTTTTCAAACGGGACATGGACATTGATTCCCCAAAAGCCAAAAATAATTGCTGGAATAGTCAGAACAATTGATATCTCGGTTAGGGTTTTCATAATCATGTTTAGCTGATACGAAATCATATTGTTTATCATATTTTCCAAAGTGTCCAAATATTGGCTGTAACCTAAAATGATTCTATCCATTGTATCACTTGTATCGTATAACTCATCAATTATTTTTTTAGTACTAAAATCAATATCGTCAATAGTTGTGAAATTTTTTTTAATGAAATCAAGCGCTTTATGGTTAGCTTTATAAGTTGTTGACAAAGCTATCATGTATTTTTGAAGAGTCAATAAATCACCAAACGTTGGTCTGAGTGAACCGGACGTTGATATTTCTGAGTCTAAATCATCAATTTTTTCCTTGACTCCACGAAGGTCGTTAAGCATCACATAGAAATCTTTTTTCATGATCCTTAAAAGTACTTCCTCCACGAAATGATTGACATCACGTAAAAACATATTGGATAAGAGTTCGGGAATGAATTTTAATTTTTGTTTTGTAAAAATTATCAACTTATTTTTAAATACCAAGAAAACAACCGATGTCGTCAGATTATCTAGATGCCCACCTTCATGTACCTCGGGAAACAAAAAACTTACGAGCAAACTTTTTTCATCGTTCTGATCTATCATCGTGTCATATGCAACTTGATCATCAAACGTTAGTATATTGCCTATTTTAAAGTCATATTTATGTTCAGAAGATTCGATATATTCTCGTTCGTCACCATAAACATAAACAACAGCAGAATTTTTGATATTTGATTCTGACGAAACTAATAATGTATCTTTTGTTAAGGAATAAGTTTTCAGCATTGTAATCCTCCTGCTTTATATTTTTCTCAAAAATAAATGCGTAATTGTTTTGGAATAAATACGTTATCAGTTTTAAAAACATTTTGTCTTATGTATGATAACCTGCCAAAAATTTTATCTCACACATTATCTAGACAAGCTTGTCTCCAGCTTCTAATGTATTATCTAATTTGTAATTATAGACCTTTTTCAAATTCAAATTTAGTGACAGCCTAGTATGGTAACTAGTACATAACCAGACAATTAGAAATATTCCTTTTCATTGTTAATCGTATTAAAGTTGATTTTAGATAAATACTTTTTATGTAGATATCGATTATTTTCCAAAGACAACTTGTCTACTATTAATAATTCTCACTCTATTTATAACACTTTTATCCAAAATTAAACTTAAACTTATATTTAGAAAATATCTCTTCTAAGTCTTGTGCCATTGTTCGTGTTTAACCCCACAACGAATGATGTTTTTATTTTATTTCAATACCTTTTTTTCTCAAATTTTCAATACATTCAATTAAATAATTATGGTCGTGTTCAGGATAAATAGGATAAGTTGATACTTCAATAGGTAGGGACTTATAAGGGATCATATTATTTCCACGATACAAGGGATTTAGCCAATTTTCATTCGGTTTGTATCCGCGATTTAACATCTCCGTCATAACTAATTTGTGGTATTTAAACAATTTATATGGAGAGTAAATAAAGACATAATCCACTGTTGCGTGCCTTTTCCCCCACCCGCCGCCACGAAGTGCACAGCACTCTCTATGTTGTCCAAGCAATTGTTGACGTGGTAATTTTGTAATTAACGATTCGTGCCATAACCTCATTTTTTGTCTACCTTTCTAAGATTAGAATTGTTAGTAATTCCGAGTTAACATAATGTGTTTTCCTTTACATTAATAGCTGGTAATAGCTTATCGGCTTACCACTCAAAGGGCTCAAAATAAATACTGCTATCAGCAACGCCTCTATTTTTTTCAAAGAATTTCGCCAATATTTGGTCATGGCATGCGGACCAGCCAGCAAATAGATACCATTTTTTTGCATCATGTCCAGATAATATTTATTGTATTTTTCTGTATTTAGTTATTCGATGATATCGAGGCTAATATGTCAGTCTTCCAAGCAGCCATTGGTTGGTATATCAATTTTTATAATCGCAATCGTATCTCAAATGTTGCTTAATTAACTGAATAAAAATAGTCCAATTTATTGACTTCTGAGCATTAGTAAATGCTACTATTATGACGCTATATTTTTTAACTTATTATATTTCTTTCCGAATTTTTCTGCATTAGGCAAATTTTAACATCATTGTTAATAATAATGATAGTATAGAAGCCGATTGCTAAAAGAAATTATTGATGATCTGAAAGTTCAATTACCAGATGTTTGCAATGAGATGTTAAAGATAGTGAAAGGTAGAAAATTCCTTAGTGAAAAAAGCTAAGCAGTTATTTTATTAAAGGAGAGAACGGCAAAGCAAATTAGAGACATTGAATTAATATTTTTAGAACATTAAAAAATATTAAACGTTGCTTTTATTCTTGTAAATGAAAGGTTGATATGAATAAACAAAATAAATTAAACTTATTAACAAAAATATCGGTTTTAAGCGTTTCCCTTATTATCACAACAGGACCGGCAATTTCTCCGCTGTTGCCAGATATTAGTAACCATTATAATAATATTTCAGAGGCTGCTATTGAAAGTTTAAGTACTGTACAACAATTTTCAGTTGTCATTTCCTTAATAATTGCAAATTTTATTTCTAAAAAAATAGGTATCAAAAAAACTGTAATATTAGGGCTTTTATTGGCCGGTTTTGCAGGTGTGGTACCTTTCTTTATTGATAATTACTATGTAATATTAATTTCTAGGATTGTCTTTGGTGTAGGAGTGGGTTTTTTTAATTCTTTGGCAATTACTGTTATTGATTTACTTTATAGTGGTAGCGAAAAAACTAAATTGTTGGGTATTCGAACTTCCATGGAACAATTAGGATATGCATTGGCTAGTCTTATGATAGGAGCTTTGCTGTTACTTGGATGGCGTTTTGGCTTCTTAATTTATGTTTGGGCAATTCCAATATCATTTATTTTTTGGAAGTATGTACCTGAAGTGCAATAGAAAACCGATAAAAATAATCTGAAAAAAAATAATAGTAGTAATGAAAGTCATGGTAAAAAACAGATAGGCTTTGTATTTTTAGCCTTATTTCTCATGTTGATAACTTTATGTGATACTGGTACTAATGTGGAATTACCAAAACTATTAGCGGAGCAAAAAATAGGAACTGGAACATTATCAGGTATTATCATAGCAATGAAAACAACTATGGCGATGATAGTCGGTATTTTCTTTGGCAAAATTTATAATTTGCTTCATTGGTGGGTCGTCCCAAGTGGCATAGTGGCTTTCTTAATTGGAAGTTTAGCTATCTCACAGGGTCATTTATGGCTAGTATGCCTTGGTAGTGTAATTTCAGGAATAGGTTCGCCACTTATTGGTACATATGCATTTAAGAAAATTTCTGAAACTGCTCCGAGTGGGAAAGAGAACGCAATAAATACAATGGTATTAATTGGTTTCAATGCGGGATCTTTTGTTGCACCGATAGCATTAACCACTGGAGGTAATATATTTGGCGAAACCGTTAAAAGTGATTTTTACTTTATGGCTTCAATTTTTGCAATTCTGTTAGTGATAGTTATCAGTCAAAAAATAATTAGTCGTAATCAGACACACAATAAATCAATATAATTAACCAAATTAAGATTTGTGATTACAAGGGTAGATGAAAGAAATTCGTAAGAAAATTAGCGAACAAACACAAAAATCGTTACAAAAATTTGTTGATGACAATCCTGATTTTAAAAAAACAAAAACACAAAAAGGACCAACTATTCAACGCTAAACATAAAAAACGCCTTTTAAGGGCGTTTTTTTAGGTTTTGACGTTTGAGAAACGCATTCTAAGTCCAGTTTTTATTAATAAATGGGTCAATGTCCGCTAAATGAATATATAAACTGTGTCATAACTTAACAGTTGTGTCGCCTTTTTTTATAGCCTATAATTAAAGGGATTGTAGAGCGTCATAACTTAATGACGTAAGTGACAGAGAAAATGAGGTTAGTACAATGAAATATGGCTATGCACGTGTAAGTACAAGTGATCAAAAATTGGAAAATCAGATTTCTATTCTGGAAGAAGCTGGTGCTGAAAAAATTTATCAAGAAAAATTTACAGGAACAACAACTAAACGTCCAGAGTTTAAAAAATTAATCCAACAGCTAACGTCTGGAGATATGTTGATTGTGACTAAGTTAGATCGCTTTGCTAGAAATACACGTGAAGCACTTGAAATTATTCAAGATTTATTTGAACGAGGAATCAAGGTTAATATATTAAACATGGGACTGATTGACAGTACACCAACTGGTCAGCTTATATTTACAATATTTAGTGCATTTGCGCAATTTGAGCGTGATATGATCGTGACGCGTACCCAAGAAGGGAAAAATTATGCTAAGCAAAAGGACCCAAAATTTAAGGAGGGGCGTCCAAAAACATATAGTGATGAACAGATTAATTTTGCTTATGAATTACGAGAACAGGGTATGACATACAAAATGATTTATCGAAAAACAGGTATCAGTATTCGGACACAACAAAGACGATTTAGAGAGTTGAAGAAAGAATAGAAAATACGAGTTTAGGTTTTGGTAGATTGCAAGAATTAACCGAACACTGCAAACTGCTGAAAAACCTTTCGTGGTGATTGCCAGTTGAGTGTTTTCATTGGTCTCGCATTGATCCAATGATTAATTTGATCTAATTCTTTGGCGCTAACTGTTTCAATTTTGCGTTCTTTCGGTATAAAACGACGGACGTATCGATTTAATATCTCATTACTCCCACGTTCTTCTGGTGAATATGGGTGCGCAAAATACATCGGAATTCCTAGTTTTTGCTCGATTTCGTTATATTTTGCAAATTCTCGCCCACGATCAACAGTAATTGACTTGGCATTTTTGATCCCTTGAAAAAAACGAATTAAGACTGCTGTCACTGCCTGACTATTGTGCCCAGTGACCTGTCTCACGATATGTTGCCGGCTTAGTCTTTCAGTAATTGTCACCAGCACATCGCCACGTCTTTTACCCGATTGCATGGTGTCAACTTCAAAATGTCCAAAGGTTTGTCGTGCTTTGACACTTTCAGGTCTCGTTTCAATCGAACGACCATGTACAAATACTTGTCGTCTACCATCAGATTGACGCTTTTGACGGGTACCTTTGTCAGGTAAATCAGCTAATGATAGTTTGAGTCGACCAGCATTGAGCCAATTATAAATCGTTTTGAAAGGTAACACTAAAACATGCGTAGCGGTTTCTGGTGACCACTTCAATATACCAATGTGGTGATTCAAAAAGACAGCGATAGCTGGTGTTAGCGTGTCATGACGACCACGTAGATGACGTTTTTTCAATGCCAAAGCATGATCAATCTCGGCTTTATAGGGTGTAACTTGATGAATTTCAATCGAAACGGTTGAAGGAGAGCGTTTAATAAAGCGCGCAATGGCACGAACAGAATAATTCAATTCGAGTAAAGTTTGAATGACAGTGCATTCTTGAGATGATAAACTAGTCATGAGTCGTAGTTCCTTTATGGTTGTTTTAGACAATTCCCATTAAAGGCGCTGCGGCTTTTTTATTCAAGTGTTCGGTTTAATTTTACAATCTACCTTTTATTAAAATGCTATCTAAAAACTGTTAAATGGTAATATGGTACAATAATTAGGCAAGCAAGTTAAGGCGTTGGTGAGTCCAATAGCAGGGGGTGGTGCTTATGTATTTAACCTCATGTTATAAGAGAGGATAAAACCAACAATGGTCTTTTGGACCGCGGTAATTGTGTTAATTACGGCTTTAGTTGGTTTGGCTACTAAAGTAGTTGAACTAATCAAAGAGATTAACAAGCCTAAGAAATAGGCAAACAAAAACCCCTTAACTTTGAGAGGTAATAGGGGTTTAAGTTATTTTAAATTTAAACAATATCATCAACGCCTGAGCGGGCTTGTGATTTAAAGGCATGTGTCTCTATCACATGTCTTTTTTGGTTACATTTATTATAACACGATTTGCTAAAACATACATAATTAACAACCCATAACTGATATAAATATCTACTATGCCCATATTGGTTAACATAATTACCACTATCGAAAATAACGCTGTGACAGGCTTTATCAGGGGTTGTTTTTCCTTGTGAAATCGGAAAATTCACAAACTCATTTGGAGGCAGTTTTGGTCGTTCACAAAGTCGCTAATTTTGCATTTTTCACAAAGCTACAATTTTTAGACCAATTTTCAATTAGTTATTTTTTTCTACTGTTTCTATGCTAGATTTGATAATCTTTTTTTCTGCTATTGGCAATTCAGAAATGTATTCTTCGACAATATCGTTGATTACTTCATATATTTTTTTGCTTTGAAGTGTTGCAATTGTACTAATGGCCGTGTGTGTGTTTAGTGGAAGTCGAATGGATTTAGGAAGTTCTTTGCTCGTTAATCTTTTGTTGGGTAGTTTGAGTAGATCTTCAGGCATTGTGCGGGGTGTTTCATCAGCAATTTCTGGAGTTATGTTTTCTGGTCGTTCTGTACGTTTTTTTCGAAATGCCCCTAATCCGATTTCTTCTGTCATATTAATTATCTCCTATTAGTTAAAAATGTTAATACGTTCAAGTAGTTCATTAATTAGTTCACTATAAATTGCATGTACACGTTTATCGTGTATGTCTTTTGTATTATCTGTTATACCTGTTCTATCAAAACGTTTGAGTCGATTCATTTGTTTAATGTGTGTATTGAATAAATTATTCTTTCCAAAGATTTCAGTAGCGTCTTGTAACACGTCTAAATCGAGTTCTGAACCGTTCTGTTGTAGGACTGGTAAAATTCCGAGTAAATCAATATTTAACTTATAGTCATCTTGTAATTGTAGTAAGTGATCAATATATTTTTCTGCACCTTTTAAAGCTCTTTCTTGTGTTTGTAAAATAACAATCACAAAATCACTAGCAACCAGTGCATTATCAGTAAATTTGTTTAATTGCGGTGGAATATCTAGGAATACGAAATCGTATTTTTCTTTTATTTTTTCTATAAAGGTTGATAACTGATGATCTTGAGAAAAATCATCTGAAAAATTTTCATAAAGGTAGTGTTCGTATTGTTGTAGGTCAGAATATGAAGGTAATAAGTCTAAATTGTCTTTTACAGTGATTAATGCTTCATCTGGATTGTTATTTTTTATGGATTCAAATAAAGTCTCCTTAAATACTGTTTTTTTCTTATAGATATTAGTCATTGTATTTAGGAGTAAATCAGTTGCATTAGCTTGTGGATCTAAATCAATGAGTAATACTTTTTTATCCAATTTTGATAAAGTGTACGAGAGCATTACTGAATTGGTGGTTTTTCCTACTCCGCCTTTGAAATTACCAGTAGTAATAACGTATGTCATAAAAAATCTCCTTTTATAAAGATATAAAAATATAAATTTATACTTTTATAATAATATAAAAGTGGAAAAATATAATTTTATATTTTAATTATCTGCAGGTTGCACATCTTGAAAACAGTAGGTTTTTCTTGATTTATAAATTTATAATATCATAAATTTATAAGATTAGCAATTTATAAAAATATAACTTTATAAAAATATAAATTTATAAAAGATTTGGGTACGTGACAACTTTATAAAGTTGTTGACATGGAAATATTGGTACGGTATATTTGAGTCATAAAAATGAATAAAGAAAAAGCCACCAAGGATTGCCGTCCTTGATAGCCACGCATTTCTTATTTGCTTTAAGTTATGTGTCTATATTATACAATATTTCCTTTATGTTGTAAATGTGGTTGATTTCAAAAATAGTGAAGCCAAACACTCTAAGGGGTATGGCATATATGACGTGTAGGGGGTAGTTACCTTGAGTAATTCGGAAGATCCAAATCGCTGTATATGGTGTACGAAAAAATAGACAAGCGGGATTTTCCCTACCGCTACCGTAAAAAAACACAGGGCGTTACACAGAAGTTGTAGTCATACCAACGGTGTAATTGTAGGTGAGAGCGACCATAATAAACGGCTTGGGTTAGGAATAATGAATGTGTTACGGCACATGGAGCTTAATCAATCCTATGTTGTCAGCGTTAAGCAATATACGATATAGGAGCCATCAGGGCATTATTTGATGGTGTGATCGAAAAGTAGATCAGTTGGTTAAGATGCAGAAATGCAAAAACTCGTATGATATGCGATATACACGAATGACCGAGATGACGGCAAAGTGTACCGTAGGTTTTTTCTACTTTAACAGTAGGGAAAACTTTGCTCAACCAACTCAGTTCCCTCAAATCAAACAAAGCATTAGTTTAGTTTGATGTCAAACATTAATTATTAGGTAGGGCTATATTTATATAACAAATATATTTATTATTCTTTTTCAAGTTTTTTTATTGAAAAAGATTTTTTTATTTTAGAGATTATTTGACTTAAAAATTGATTTTATGATATTTTTTATACTAAATATTTTTTAGTATTAGGAGAAAATAATGTCTGAATCAGTAGTTAAAGCAAGTTTTTGTATTGATAGACGACTTTTGAGTGAAGTAGAGAGGTTAAGAAATTTTGAAAATTCTGCACTTTCGCAAGTTGCTCATAAGTCAATAATTCGGAATGTTTTTTATCTAGGGCTGAACTGATTAGGCTACTTTTATTTTTTGATTGACAAGACTGATTCTTTCGTTGTTGAACCAATGAATATATTTGTACACATCTAAAATTAGATGTGCAATCGCTGGAAACCGGCATTGATAAATCATTTCACGCTTTAATAGGGAGTGAAAACTTTCAATTTTGGCATTATCATATGGATGTCCTAGTTTTGAATACGAATGATCAATTTTATGTCGCTTTAACAAATTTTCAAAGCCAAAACTAGTGAACTGACTGCCCATATCAGTGTGTAAATAATTTGGTTTTTTATCAGTTGACAGCGATCTTTGCAGTGTTGTTACTACCAATTTGGTATCCATCGTGGCACTGATTTGATGGGCTAATATCTTACGCGTTTGTAACTCTAAAACTGACGCTAAATAGACCCACTGACCATTACTCAACTTTAAATAAGTAATGTCCATGATCCAAGCGTTGGCTTCGGGTAAATGTCTGATTAAGTTGGGACGTTGACGATAATCAACAGTTGTCGTTGGTTTGTTAAATCGACGACTCATGACAGAGTATATGCCAGCTTCTCGCATTAAACGACGAACTTGGTTGGTTCCATGATGCAAATTCAGATCAGCTAATGCTAATCGCAGACGTGGCGCGCCATAAGCTTTATAGTTATTTTGCCAAATTTCACGCAACAATGCTTTTAAGATCGTGTCTTCTCGTTGTCATTGTCTCTCAGTATAGTGAACCCAATCAAAGTAGGTGCTTTTGGGTATTTTGAGTAGGCGAAGCACCATCATGAGTTTAAAATGCTGTTTTGGCAATGATTGGACAATAGGAAAATGGGTCTTACGTGTTACTTGCGATGTTCGCCCAGCAAAAGGGCCGCAATTTTTAAAATTTCGTTTTCTTCTTTGAGTCTTGCGACTTCTTTCTGCATTGCATTAAATTGGGCACGAGTCACTGGCTTACCGGTAACGTCCGTCCCAATGATTTGGGCTTTTTTCACCCAACCCGTGACGGTTTGTACAGCCAAATGGTATTCATTGGCTAGAGAATTAGCAGAACGTCCCTCGTTATACAAGGCAACAATTGATGCCTTAAATTCTGTTGAGTATCGCTTAGCTTTCATAATATAAAAAAACTCCTATACTTGATTATCTCGGATTATGCCCTAGAAATAAAGCGGTCCGGATTTTCAGTATACGAGCAACTTGATGTTAAAACCTATAGTATAGTTTTGGTTAACTTGCTACTTAACACGTTATTTTTTTATTATTATAACTTGTGAAAAATTCAAAAAAAACGTAAAAACTAGTGATTTATGATGAGGTATGTTATATATAATTATATTAGTCATACGTGCATTATATTGGCATCAGGTTAGCACTAATTTAATGCAATTATAAAAACAAACCCAGTGATAGTTAATTATAGAAATTTTAATATAAACTTTACATTATAAGTTTATTTTGTTACACTTATTACGTATCAAGTATAGCATATTGGGTAAGCAGGGAGGTCGCTATGACTAAAGATAGTACGAAAAAAGATAAGAATGAAGAAGAAGATAATTCATTCAGCACTCAGAAAGAAGTTAAGGGTAGGCCAGAACCAGCAGACTATAAAAAAGCAGATTGATTTTGATTAACCGGCAAGCAATACTTAAATGTTACGCTAATATCAAATAAGACGTGAGCAGCTAAATTTCTAATAATTTAGCTGCTTTTTTTGTGAATTTATTGATTAACATTTAAGAAAGGTCACTGGTTGATGCTCAGAAGTCAATAAATCGGACTACTTGTAATTCAGTTAATTAGGCAACATTTGACGTAGAGCGTTTAAATATAGCGTTGTACTTTCTTTTAACTATAAGTCAGAAGTGTATACGTAATTATGTCGATTAACAATGATATGATATATATTTATAATTATTGACGCGGTGTCTTTTTATCATCAAAAACCACTGGGACAAAGGCACAGTGCAAGTGAGGAGTGGTCTCATCATAATGCACCACCGCGGCCACGGCATTTTCTTGACCATAGCGGTCATTCAGAAAATTAGTGGTTGCTTCAAAAAAGGCGCTCTGTTGCTCGTAGGGGGCTTCTGTGAGTTCTTCAGGTAAAGTGACTATCCACGTCGCTAACGCCTTCACATCGTCTCTTTTCATGCAATAAACGTCATTTAAAC
>NZ_JAAXPO010000015.1 GCF_012396485.1 Leuconostoc holzapfelii | reverse complement strand
ACAGATGGCGTTAGATAAGCATCGAAAGCCACTCATTATTCATTCAGATATGGGGTCACAATACACGAGTGCTGAATTTAATATTAAATGTCAAAATTGTGGCTTGAAACATTCATATTCACTTAAAGGACATCCATGCGATAATGGCCGTATGGAAGTATTTCATTCAATATTGAAACATGAAGAGGTGTATTTGAAGGCATACGAAACATTGACGCAAGTCCAAGCAGCCATTGGTTGGTATATCAATTTTTATAATCGAAATCGTGTCTCAAATGTTGCCTAAGTAACTGAATAAAAATAGTCCAATTTATTGACTTCTGAGCAACCTAAAGTAGTATCGAAAAATGGTATAGGTATTATCCATACACTTGAGGAGGATTTTCATGCAACAAATGTCGAAAACAATGGGCTGGCTCATGCTGGCGTTAAATGTGGTGCCGCTGATTCTAATTGGTACCATGCACAATATGGCAGCGATGTGGTTAATGGGTCTGATTATGACTTTGGACGCTGTGACAGGGTTAGTTGCCGCTTATCGGCCCCAGTCAAGTCAACAACACGCCCACCAGCCCTAGTTCACAAAAGGTTTCGATTTTAATTCGTTCGGAATAGGTTATACTAGACAAAAGATCAGCTCCTAAAAGATGGGTTTGTGGTAAACACCATTTTAAAGGAAGCTGATCTTTTTTGTCCGAACAGCGTTCGGATTAATTTTACAATCTACCATTTACTGAAACATATGATTATTATTTCCAGAAGAACCACCATTTTTTATTTTTCTTTTGCGTCCCTGCTACTGAATTTTCTTTTGGAGGTGTTGGTATTTCTGTCTCTGAGAATCTATCAATTGTGATCATCGATTGGACAGAATTAACCCAATTAGCACGTCCTATTTTAGCACCTGTGTAGTAAAAATTTACACAGATGGATGAATTAGCTATTACGGATCTCGTTGATCACATACAACACCGCATACCGTAACTTTTACTGATATCACAATTAAACAAGGTGGTACAGTGGCAAACATTAATTAAAACAACAAAAGAGTGTCAGTGTATAAAAACACTGACACTCTTTTCATCATCTATTGCATTTTAGCTTCAATATTTGCTAACGTCACTTCTGAAGTTGACTCAAAATTCAAGTCGGCTCCTGACAAAACATCTGCGTTACCAATGGCTAGTGATGTCTCACCTGCCCCATTGATTGACACAATACCAGCAGCTGAATCTTCCAATCCAATGACATTTTCTGGATCTAAATGTAAGACCTCTGCAGCACGAACGAAGATTTCAGGATCAGGTTTCCCCTTTGTCAAAGTGGCGGGATCAACAATGCCAACAAAATATTCGGTCAATCCCAAATGATCTAGAATCATTGGTGCGTTTTTAGAAGCTGATGCCACCGACATTGTATAGCCAGCTGCCTTAGCCGATTGAATGAAATCTTTCATGCCAGGCAAAATATCATCTTCAGTCAATGTTGAAATGAGTTGTTGATAATTATGATTTTTCTTTTCTGCTAATGCTTCTTTATCTGCTTGAGAAAAATCATCGGCATGATCCCCAGCATCCAAAATCATTTGCAAGGAAGCCATGCGACTGATGCCCTTCAAACCTTCAGCCAATTCTGGTGTCCAAGTTGTGCCAACCTCATCAGCTGTTTGATGCCAAGCTTCACCATGAAAGCGCGCCGTGTCAGCAATAACCCCATCTAGATCAAAGGCAAAACCTTTAATATCTGAAAATTTAGCCATTTTTATTTATCCTCGCTTTTTTTAATTTGGTAAGTTACAGTATATGTTTTTGTTTCATTTGCTGGCAAAACAATATCACCAAAGCCTTCATGATTAACCGCATCAGGCAAGGTCTGCATCTCAATAGCAAGCGCTGTTTTAATGTCACTGCTATCGTCAGGATTGGCAGTGAATACAACCACACCATTGCGATCTGAATCCACTGTCAAGGTCAAACTTTCATCGGGTGAAGTTAGTCCTACTCCCTCCCCTTGACGGCTGGAATATAATAACCAAGCATCATCGTAATGCTCTTGTCCCAAGGCATGCAAATGCGCAAAATCAAATTTTGTATTTTGATTATCAATCACGTTACCGGTTGGAATCGCGTGATTATCAACTTCAAGATGTTGACGTGATGCAATTTGTAATTTATGCCGACTGATATCTTGATCCTTACCAACTAAATTAAAGTAGACATGCGTCATTGGATTGAACAATGTATTCTCGGTTGAAACGCCACTAAATATAATGTCTAAACGATCTTCATCGTCCAATCGATAGGTCACTTGGGCAGCTAATTGTCCGGCGAATTCATCATCAAAAGTACGTGTGAAATTAATTTCCGCCGCTGTACCCAAATTTCTTGCTTCACCGTGCCAATTAACCGCATCAAAGCCATTAATGCCAGAGTGTAAAACATTGCCATCATCATTTGGCGTTAATGTAAAATGTGCCCCATTAATATCATAATCAGTTTTTGATAGACGACCACCAACACGACCAATTGTATTGCCAAAATGGAATGGATTATCTAAATACGCGGCTAAATCATCAAATTGGACTAACAATTCTTGTTTGACACCATCACGTTCAACGGAAAACGATTGCCAAGTTGCTCCGTACGAAATCGCAGTAATCTGTGTGTGTTTAATATTTTCTAGGGTAAACGCCGTCACGATTTTTCCGTCAGGTAATTGTCCAAAATCCTTCTCTGCTACTTTCATGATATCCTTTCCTGCTATACAGCAAATGAGCGATTTCTCGCTCATCATCAGGCTTATTACTTTGTCAATTCGACATCTTGCCCTAATAGGTCAATCACTAATGGTTCACCTGAAATCAAGTCAACATGTGCACCTTGACCATCAACTGACACTTCCAAAACATGACCGCGGAATACCAAACGGAAAGCATATTTTGTCCAATTCTTTGGCAAGAATGGCTTCAAGTGGAGTTTACCATCACGAACACGCATGCCGGCAAATCCTTGCACAATCGCTAACCATGAACCCGTCATAGCAGTTATATGCAAACCATCTGACGTATCATTATTATAATTATCTAAGTCCAAACGGGCCGCACGTTCGTACATTTCAACTGCTTTATCTTCCATTTGTAAGTCAGCAGCCAAAATTGAGTGAACAGATGGCGACAATGATGACTCATGCACTGTCAATGGTTCATAGAATTCAAAGTTGTTACGCTTTTCTTCTTCTGTAAACGCGTCTGGGAAATAGAACATGGCATGTAATGTATCAGATTGCTTAATATATGACGAGCGCAAAATGCGATCCCATGACCAGTTTTGGTTAATTGGACGAATGTCTTGTGGCATATCAGCAATTGGTGTCAAATCTTTATCCAAGAATGTATCGTGTTGAACAAAGATATGATTTTTACCTGTCTTGGTATCAACATCAGCCTCTGGCAAATACATTTTATCAACAATTTCTTGCCACTTTGCTAATTCTTCATCCGTCAAAGCCAACTTAGCTTTTTCATCAGCATTAATTTCATCGTAGTGTTCAAGTGAGTATTGCAAAACCCACTTAGCCATCCAATTTGTATAGAAATTGTTATTAACATTGTTTTCGTACTCGTTGGGACCCGTGACACCATGAATCATGTACTTATCGTTTCGGGCAGAATAGTGGACACGATCTGCCCAGAAGCGGGCGATATTATACAAAACTTGTGCGCCATCACCGTCAAGCCATGAGTGATCTGCGGTGATGTTTGTATAATTATAAATCGCATAAGCAATTGTCGAATTACGGTGAATTTCTTCAAAAGTAATTTCCCACTCGTTGTGTGACTCGATACCATCAAAGGTCACCATTGGGTACAAAGCACCCTTTAAGCCTTGTTCTTTGGCATTGTGGAATGCACCATCCAACTGATCAAAACGATATTGTAGCAATGAACGGGTCACAGACGGATCAGCAACACCAAGGTAAACAGGAATAGCAAACGCTTCGGTGTCCCAATAAGTGGCACCACCGTACTTCTCGCCAGTGAAACCTTTTGGTCCGATATTCAAGCGTGGATCATTACCATAGTAAGTTGAGAATAACTGGAATAGGTTGAAGCGAATACCTTGCTGCGCCGCATCATCTCCTTCAATTTGAACATCAGCTTTTTCCCAACGATTAGCCCATTCTTGTGCATGCGCTGTGTATATGTCGTCGTATGTTTGTGCGGCAAGATCCGCAGTTAGTGTTTCACCTGCTTTAATCACTTGATCTAGGCCATCATAATCACGTGAAGTTGTCACAATCACGCGCTTTTCAAAACTAACTGAACTTTTAGCTGGTACTTCAACGTCAAAGTTATCAGTCACTTCTTTTTCAGAGCGGTTCACACCATGCTTTTCACCGCCAACAAAGCTCTGACGGGCAACAACTGTAAATTGTGGCACACCAAACGGATTTTCAATTGTTTGCGTAGCGATAAATGATGAATTAGTCTCATTACCTGCGTCCAAAACTTGCCAAAACTTTTCATCATAATTTGAATCTTCATTGACAACGTCAGCGTCGATACTAGCATCAAAACGAATTGTGTGCGCTTGACCATCAGCAGATGACAACTCATAGTGAATATCTGCCAATTCCTTAACTGCTGCTGAAACTAAGCGCGTGATTTTAAACGTTACGCCAAACACAGTAAACGTTCGATTCAAAACACCATTTTTCATATCCAATGATACTTCAAAATCAGTCACATCATTCTTAGCTAGATCAACTTGATTGCCATCAACGTAAATGTCTGCTTTGACATAGTTCAGCGCATTGATAGCTTTTCCAAAGTAAAGCGGATAACCATTTTTCCACCAACCGACACGTGTTTTATCTGGGAACCAAACACCACCAACGTAAATTCCTTGATGTGTGTCACCGGAATAGACTTCTTCAAACATGCCACGCATGCCCATGTATTCGTTGCCCAAACTCGTCATAGATTCTTGGAGACGTTTATCTTCGGGATTCAAATCATGTGACGTAACTGTCCAAGGATCAACTTCAAAAATTCGTTTCATAAGGATTTTTACCTCTTCAATTTTTCTAATGCTTAGCTTCAGCGCTAATATCTACGACGACCGGTCGCACATACTAACGCCGAAGCGTTAGCCATTATTGTGCATCTACTGGATTACTGTGAATTTCATTGATAAATCCAACACTAACAGCACCAATTAACATTAAGATTCCGGATACTAAGATCATTGATGGGAAATGTGAACCAAGTGCTGGGAATAGTGCAAAACTAGCAACTGAGGCTACAATTTGCGGCAAGCAAACTGAACCGTTAAACAATCCTAGATAAGTTCCCATATGATCACCGGGCAATGCGTTGGTTACCATAATGAATGGGTATGCCATCATGCCTGCCCATGAAATACCGATTAGAATAAATGAGCCAATCAACAAATACTGTGAATGAATAAAGAAGACTGATGTGAACCCAATTGCCCCCAAAAATAGTGACAAAGCATAACTTGTTTTGTTTTTGTTTGCTGGAATCTTTGATAATACTAGCGACCACAAAACGGCTGCAATAGCATAAACCGCTGACATGATACCAAACCAGTTTCCACCATTTTGGTAACCAGCCGTTGTTGGATCAGTTGCATGGAAAATATTGTCTGCCACAGCACCAGTACCGTAGGTCCACAAATATTGGAATGCCATCCAGCAGAAGAACTGAGTCAAAGTAACCATCCAAAATGTTTTTGGCGCGCGCTTTAACAAAGTTAAGAAGCCACCTTCACCATCATTTGGTGTGTTCAAAGCATAGCCATGATATAACTCATAAGTGGCATCATCGTATTCTTTTACGTTAAAGACCGCAATCAGTGAAAAGACAACTAAGACGATTGCACCAACATAGAATGAAATAATTACAGATGCTGGCACTTGACCTTTAGGCGCTGTGTTAGCAACACCAATCGCTGTCAGCAAGAATGGGAAAATGGTTGCCAACACAGATCCTGTATTAGATAAGAAACTTTGAATTGAGTATGCGTATGACTTTTGGTCTTCATTAACCATGTCACCAACAACCATCTTGAAGGGCTGCATCGCAACGTTAGAGCTCAAATCCATGAACAAAATTGTGATAGCCCCAAACCATAACCCAGCAGTAGTTGAAAAACCAAAACTACCTGAGTTAGGCAACAAGAACATTACGATGACTGACACAAGAGCGCCAACCAATAAATAAGGCATACGACGACCAAAACGTTTTGTCCATGTGCGATCTGAGAAATAACCAACAAGTGGTTGTACGAACAATCCTGCCAACGGTGGTAGGATAAAGAAAAATCCTAACTTAGTGGGATCAGCACCCAATGTCTGAAAAATACGTCCCATTTGGGAGCTCTGCAATGAGAATGCCATCTGCACGCCCAAAAATCCAAAACTCAGCATCCAAATGGTGCTCAGCGGCAAGTTGGGTAGCCCCTGCCCTTTTTGCTTATCTGCCATAATTACTTCCTCCGAAAATTATTTTGAAACATAACTGATTTGCTCTAATCATGCACCATTTATATGAACAATTCGTGATGAAACTGTTTTTTTAGAAATCAGGAACATGTTCTGAACACCAATATATGTAACCGTTTACTTTTTATAGTATAGAATATTGGGATAATTAATGGAAGCGCTTGCATATTGTTAACGATAACATTATGCAAATTTATTGTTTATCGAACAGCTATAGCTGCTGAAATGCTGGTATTTCCTAATTCTATCGTTTTTTGATTCAATTTAAGAAATAATTTGTGCGACAATTTTTTCAACAATTAAGGCAAACGCTTGTCTTATGGGTGTTTAATTTCGGCTGAACCGCACTTAGCACAACAAGTGCAATCTAATCGCTCGCACGGATAATCGTAGTCGGCAATTAGAAATTGTGCATTAAGTTCAATACTAATCTAACGATAAAACAATATAATAAATATCACGATATCCCTGCCGGCACATATATTCAGTCGTTTATTCAATGCCTGCTCGATTATTCACGTCAATAGATTGTGTCTCTGCCGTAATATCTAAGCTAATTTTCAGTGTCTAACCTTTTTGTTGTAAATTATAGCTAATCGAATCAATAATTCGGTTCAACTGTTGTAACATCTTCTAAAAGTAAGAAACGAATGACATAATGGCGTTGGTTGACTAATGACCGTACGACTTGATTTGGCAGATAGTCAACGGTCTTTTTTTTATTGCATGTTGTACTCGCACCATCAGTTCAGGTGATACTTGATCTGGATGATTAATTACATGGCTAAGTGTCATTTTTGAGACATGCGCCTTTCGTGCAATATTATTTTAATTCACCACGTCTCATCACAAAATTCAGGTAAACGGTACGGCACAATCACGCTTGTTGCCTTAGTTTGCTCCAGGACAGAGCGCTGATCGTTAAACAATAATCGAACCGCTTCACTGCCCAAACTACGTGGCAACACATCAACTGAATAGAAATGGTAGATTGTAAAATTAAACCGAACACTTGAATAAAAAAGCCGCAGCGCCTTTAATGGTAATTGTCCAAAACAACCATAAAGGAACTGCGACTCATGACTAGTTTATCATCTCAAGAACGCACTGTCATTCAAACTTTACTCGAATTGAATTATTCTGTTCGTGCCATTGCGCGCTTTATTAAACGCTCTCCTTCAACCGTTTCGATTGAAATTCATCAAGTTACTCCCTATAAAGCTGAGATTGTTCATGCGTTGGCATTGAAAAAACGTCATCTACGTGGTCGTCATGACACGCTAACACCAGCTATCGCTGTCTTTTTGAATCACCACATTGGTATATTGAAGTGGTCACCAGAAACCGCTGCGCATGTTTTAGGGTTACCTTTCAAAACGATTTATAATTGGCTCAATGCTGGTCGACTCAAACTATCATTGGCTGATTTACCTGACAAAGGTATCCGTCAAAAGCGTCAATCTGATGGTAGACGACAAGTATTTGTGCATGGTCGTTCGATTGAAACGAGACCTGAAACCTTATATTTTAGACGTTTGGAAAACCTTTAAATTTTATGGTTATCGTCGTATTGCTGCTTATAGTCAACAAACCGACGGTCCGAAAGTATCTGAGTATATGACACTCAAATTGATGCATGAATTAGGGATTAAATCCCGCATGCAAAAACGTTATCGCAAACCCAAAACTGTTGTGACGGTTGATCAAAAGCCCAATCTGATTAGACACTTGCATGATTTGAGCGGTGTTTGGCAAACAGATATCACTTATATTCAGTTGACTAATCACAGATGGGTCTATTTAGCGACCGTTCTGGATCCTGAGAAGAGAAAAGTATTAGGCTATAAAATTGGCGATACAATGACAGCCGAGCTAGCCAAAAGTGCCTTACAGATGGCGTTAGATAAGCATCGAAAGCCATTAATTATTCATTCAGATATGGGGTCACAATACACGAGTGCTGAGTTTAATATTAAATGCCAAAATTATGGCTTGAAACATTCATATTCACTCAAAGGCCATCCGTAAGATAATGGCCGTATGGAAGCGTTTCATTCAATATTGAAGCGTGAAGAGGTGTATCTGAAGGCATACCAAACATTAACTGAAGTCCAAGCAGCCATTGGTTGGTATATCAATTTTTATAATCGCAATCGTATCTCAAATGTTGCCTAAGTAACTGAATAAAAATAGTCCAATTTATTGACTTCTGAGCAGCTGAGATTGAATCTGAAATAGTAGCCAACGGCTACTAAGATGATGTCCTTTTGAAAGTGGCGTCCCTTAAAGTGATTCATGCGCGCAATCCCTCGTTTCTTGGCACCCAGTATACTAAAATCAAGTCAGCGAGGAAAATTTGCACCAGAACCAAAAATTGTAGTGGACTATCGCAATTAATAGGTGTTATACAATAAAAGCAAACAAAAAGGCACCCTTAAGGTGCCCACATTATTTTAACGATCATTAAGATCATCAAAATAACGTTTGATTGCGAAACGTCACAACGTTTAGACCGTTGTGCTGAGACTTGCTACTGCAACTTCAAACCGCTTGTACATTTACTTGACACGATTATCGTCATCGTTCACTGCTTGAGAAGTTGTTTTTTTCACGGCATCAACGCCATCTGAAGTTTTTTCTTTGATTGTCCTACCAGCGTCTGTTACGCGATCCTGTAAGCTTGTTTGTGATGCGTCAAATTCTTTTTGTGTTTGAATATCAACTACTTCAACATTTAACTCAACTAGCGTCAAACTTGTTGTTTCTCGCACCTGTTTTGTGATTACTTCTGTTAGTTGCTTATAAATATCATGTGCGTTGTGTCCATATTCCATGATAATATTTAAATCTACCGCAACTTGTTCTTTTCCGACCTCGACACCAATGCCATCAGTGGGGCTATCCGTATTCACAATTTTATTTTTAATGTTTGCGACAAAACCACCGTCAACACCTAGCAATCCTGTCACGTTTTCAATTGCATAGCCCACTACTTTTTGAATCACTTTGTCATCAAATGTTAATTCACCTTTAGGTTGACGATTCTCTGTTGCAGTATTTTGTGTAGTTTTTGTTTCTGTAGACATAATTAAATCCTTTCTATAGCTAAATAATTAATTTTTACGTGTAAATATTTTAGAGACAATTGACAAATCGGCATTATACGCTTCGAGCAAGTAGCCAATCCAACCTGCTAGTAAGGTGACAACTATAATCAAAATCGTCTTCCAAAATCCTACAGTTACCAATAGAGTTGACAGAATGAAACCCGCAAGACCACCAACCCAAATATTAATTGATTTTTTGTCTTTCATTATATCCGCACTCCTTTTTAAATCACACGTGTGACTTTACGCTTTGAGTCTGATTTCTGATTTACTTTAATATCAACTTTAATGGGAATTCGATTTACGCCAGCGAGTAAATTATTCAAGCTTTTCGTTAAATCGTATGAAATACGAGGTAATTCTTTGACTGTCGCCTGTTTATAAACTGAATCAGCAATAATATAAAATTTTCGTTGACGACGAGTATTTTTCAATCTCACTTTAATATTTGATAAATCTTCACCTGAGAGCTTTGTCTGAATAAATTGGTTAATACCATGATTACTCAACGCAAGCCGTCCTTCTTTGGTTTGCTTCAAAAGAATATCTGGTAATTCTACCGGCCATATCAATATGAGTAAAAACACAAGCACGGTCAGTGCCAGCAGTACAAGACCATAGTAATAAATGAAAAGATCACTCTTAAATTCTAAATGTATATTAAACTCTGCTAAAAATTTGAAAACTTCATCAATTATTTGTGGCCATATCAACAAACAAAGCCCAACCAAATATCCGAGGCTGAAAATACTCAGAACAATTTTTTGACTTTTCTTCATATCATACCTCTCTATTACCTTATGCTATCGTTTTGCTCTCATACCAAGCACCATTGACACGGCTAGTACAAGAATCACAGCACCAATTATCGAAGGAATGATTGCCATTCCCGCCAAGCTAGGTCCCCATTGACCCAACAAAGCCTGGCCAATAGCCGATCCGATTAGACCAGCAATAATATTGCTAATCCAACCCATTGACTCACCACGATTTGTGATAGCACCTGCAATGGCACCAATAATGGCACCTACAATTAATGACCAAATCATAATCTTTCCTCCATTCTATTCTCTATGAATTATGATATGCAATTCACTAGCCTAAATATAACACTATCGAAAAGTGTTTACAAAAATAACGATTACCCCCTTTACAAAACAATGAAATTATGAGTTATTTTTAAAAGATTAAAAAACAACAGCTCACCATCAATAAGTTGCTATCGTTATTATCTGTTCAATGATTTAATTATGGATTTCCTCTTCCAAACGGTCCCCAGCTTTGTCGATGCCTTTAGCTGCAAATATGGTCCCTCCAACCGCTATACCGCCTAGAATTAATGTAGATGCTAACAATACCTTAAGTACAGTTTTTAACATAGTTTTCCTCCTTTATGCCTAAAATGAAAATTTTTTAATCTTCTTTTGTTTTCTTCCAATTTCTTACAAAATAATAGAAACTGAACAATAGTTGAGACAACGTCAAAAGCATCGACAGTTTATCCCAAAAGCCAAATTTTTTATTCTTTTTATCCATCTTTTCTCCACTTTCTCCGTTGATCCAACCAAATTTCTGATTAGTATCTTCGAAATTCAAAGGAGCTCATGATTTACTTTAAGCCACCAGTAACATTGATTGACTCACCTGTTACATAGCTAGATTCATTTGAAGCTAGGAAAACGTAAGCGCCGGCTAATTCTGCCGGTTGACCAGCTCTACCGATGAGGGTCGACTGGCCAAATGTTGGAATGTTCTCCGGTAACTGTCCACCAACAATCTGCAAAGGTGTCCAAATGGGACCAGGTGCCACACTATTCACGCGAATCCCTCGATTAGCCAATTGTTTAGCCAAACTCATCGTCATATTCTTGATAGCAGCTTTTGTACCTGCATAATCCACGAGAAATGACGATGGTTGTTCTGCCTGAATAGAATTCGTTGTTATGATACTGCTGCCAGGTTGCATATGTGGTAAAGCCGCTTTAACAAGCCAAATGAGACTAAAAACATTTGTTGCATAAGTGTCGGTTATTTGTTGTGTCGACAAATTAGCTATATCAACTTCCGCTTGTTGTTTACCAGCTACTAACGTCAAAATACTTAAATCACCAAAAAATGAAACTGCTTCATCAATCAACTTTTGGCTAAATGCTTCATTCTTTAAATCACCTGGAACTAGCTTGATTTTACGACCCAATGATTCAATAATGCCCTTAACTTCTTGTGCATCTGGTTCTTCTTCAGGAAGATAATTTAACACAATATCAGCACCTTCATGCGCATACGCTATCGCCACAGATCTGCCGATTCCTGAGTCACCACCGGTTATCAGTGCTTTCTTATGTTGCAGGCGGTCATGCCCAACGTAACTTTCTGCACCATCATCTGGTGTTGGCGACATCTTGCTTTGTAATCCTGGTTCAGGTTGACTCTGTTTTGGAAAATTCTGCTTTGCATATTCTCCATTTATGTTTGTCATGTAATTCCTCCCTTTTTCATACAATACTCAGCACAATCCTGACACGCACTAATAACGTGTATATTGTTTAACAAACACTTTGTTTGTTATGCCTACTATATCATTAGTAGAGAGCGGTTACAAAAATTTTGCCTAGATACTTGACAATGTAATTTGTTAATATCAGATGAAAACAAATCAAAAAAAGGAAGCGTGATGATTTAAAAATCACACTTCCTTTCTCAACAATATAAGAAAACCTTATTGATTAATTTGTTATAAAATCAGCATTCCTTTTCTCCAATTTTGAACTACTGACCTGTATTCCAATCTTTCAAAACATATCCCATTGCTCAGAAGTCAATAAATTGGACTATTTTTATTCAGTTACTTAGGCAACATTTGAGATACGATTGCGATTATAAAAATCGATATACCAACCAATGGCTGCTTGGACTTCAGTTAAGGTTTGGTATGCCTTCAAATAAACCTCTTCACGCTTCAATATTGAACGAAACGCTTCCATACGGCCATTATCGTACGGATGGCCTTTGAGTGAATATGAATGTTTCAAGCCATAATTTTGGCATTTAATATTAAATTCAGCACTCGTGTATTGTGGCCCCATATCTGAATGAATAATTAATGGCTTTCGATGCTTATCTAACGCCATCTGTAAGGCACTTGTGGCTAGCTCGGCTGTCATTGTATCGCTAATTTTATAGCCTAATACTTTTCTCTTCTCAGGATCCAGAACGGTCGCTAAATAGACCCATCTGTGATTAGTCAACTGAATATAAGTGAGATCTGTTTGCCAAACACCGCTCAAATCACGCAAGTGTCTAATCAGATTGGGTTTTTGATCAACCGTCACAACAGTTTTGGGCTTGCGATAACGTTTTTGCATGCGGGATTTAATCCCTAATTCATGCATCAATTTGAGTGTCATATACTCAGATACTTTCGGCCTGTCGGTTTGTTGACTATAAGCAGCAATACGACGATAACCATAAAATTTAAAGGTTTTCCAAACGTCTAAAATATAAGGTTTCAGGGATTCTCTACGCTTTTCTTGTCGACTGGGCTGCCAATGTGGTGATTCAAAAAGACAGCGATAGCTGGTGTTAGTGTGTCATGACGACCACATAGATGATGTTTTTTCAATGCCAACGCATGAGCAATCTCAGCTTTATAGGGTGTAACTTGATGAATTTCAATCGAAACGGTTGAAGGAGAGCGTTTAATAAAGCGCGCAATGGCACGAACAGAATAATTCAATTCGAGTAAAGTTTGAATGACAGTGCGTTCTTGAGGTGATAAACTAGTCATGAGTCGTAGTTCCTTTATGGTTGTTTTAGACAATTACCATTAAAGGCGCTGCGGCTTTTTATTCAAGTGTTCGGTTTAATTTTACAATCTACCGTAAGCATTATTAAACTATATTATTTAGTAAGTGATACAATTAAGATATTCTAACAGCAAAAAGGAGAATAGAAAATGGGACTTATTTGGACCTTAATAGTCGGTGCAATAATTGGAGCAGTAGCCGGAGCGCTTACTAGTCGAGGTGCTGCTATGGGTTGGATTAGCAATATACTTGCTGGATTAATTGGCTCCTGGTTAGGTGAAAGTTTGTTAGGTAGCTGGGGGCCTAGTCTTGCTGGCATGGCATTAGTGCCTTCTATTATAGGAGCAGTTATTCTAGTAATTATTGTTTCTTGGATTACAACTCGAATCAAACATTGAAATAAACAAGCAAAATAAAAAAGATGATCCTAAATCTAATGATGAAGAAAATATTTTTGATCATAATGATCAGACTGCAGATTATAAGAAGGCAGACTAGAGTCATGGAATTTTAGATTACTACGCGAGCCACAAATTGCTTTTACAGCGTTTGGGCTTTTTTTTAAACGAATATTTTTTAAATTAGGAACTTTTTAGGGATTTGATGAAAAACAGTATAGAAAATTAAAGAAAGGAAAAAGAAAAATGACGAATAAAAACCCTAATTTAAAATTTTTGAATTATTGTGTTTATGTAATATCTTTGGGAGGATTTTTATTTGGTTACGACACAGGAGTAATAAATGGAGCGCTAGCTTTTATGAGCCGTCCAGATCAACTTAATCTTAACCCTTCCTTACAAGGCGTAGTATCGAGTTCCCTTGTAATTGGTGCTTGTATTGGAGCATTAGGATGTGGGAAGGTAGCCGATCAAGTAGGGAGGAAAAAAACGCTACGCTTGATTGCAATTATTTTTACCATATCAACCTTTCTTTGTGCATTAGCTATTAATTTCTGGTTCATGACTATTTTTAGATTTATTTTAGGGATTGCCGTGGGAGCGGCATCGAGTCTTTCACCAATGTATCTAGCTGAAATATCGCCAGATAATTTACGCAGTGCGAATGTTAATAAGAATGCTATTTTTATTGTTCTTGGTCAACTCAGTGCCTTTGTTGTCAATGCTATTTTAGGAAACATCTGGGGTGACTGGGGTCCTATATGGCGTATTATGGTCTTATCTGCGGCAATTCCATCGGTGATTTTATGGATTAATTCATTTCGAATCAGTGGAAGTCCGCAGTGGCTTTTGTTCAAAAGACGAGTTAATAAAGCTAGACAATTATTTCGTCGGTTAGGGTTCAGCAATACTAAAAAGCTCGTAATAAGTGGAACTGAAACGATTGATGAATCTGATGACCAAGAGTTTAGCTGGTCGGTTGCTTTGAAAAATAAAAAATTACTTTATTTATTAATTACCGGAATAGTTATTGCGTTGATTCAACAAATTTCTGGTGTCAATACCGTCATGTATTATGGCACGATTTTACTTGAAAATGTGGGAATGGGGGCCGGAGGCTCACTCTACGCAAATATTTTAATAGGTGTGGTGTCAGTTATTGCTAGTATCTTTGGTACGCGTACGATTGAAAAAGCTAATCATCATAAAATGCTAGTTATTGGTTTGATTGGCAATGTCGTTTTCTTAGCACTATTAGGTTTGATTATGAAAACAACGATGTTTTCGCAGACCATAACAAATGTATTGGTACTGATCGCTTTGACTTTATTCTTGGCCAATCATCAAGGTATTGTTAGCCCGGTCACATGGTTATTATTAGCAGAAATGTTTCCGGGAAAAGTTAAAGCACAATTTATGTCAGTCGCAACAGCGACAACGTGGCTTACTAACTTTATTATTAGTTTAATTTATCCGCAGCTTATTGCATTGTTAGGAACAGCTATTGTTTTCTTCGTCTTTGCACTAACCAACGGTTTTAGTATCTTGTTGTCCGTTATATTTGTTAATGGTCGTAAAATGAAAAAAGCATATGAAAATGCTGAAGTATAAAAATAAAAGGGGTATTAATTCACATGGCAAACTTTTATGTTAACACAACAGAGGTTGTGCACAAACTGCCTAATAATGATCGACCAAAATTTTACATGTTTGGTGTTCCAAGCTACACGAATATGGGGGATCAAGCAGTTTCGTTAGCAGAACGAAAATATATTGAAAATGAATTCCCCGAATATCAATATATTGAAATTATTGAGGAAGACGATGACTATGCTATTCCCATTGTCCAAGAGCATTTACAGCCCTCTGATATTATTGCGTTTACTGGCGGGGGGAATATGGGCAATTTGTACCATAATCATGAGGAGGCACGGCGTAAGGTTTTTTCAACTTTTGTGAACAATCTGACAATTTCATTTCCTCAATCAATACATTTTGAAGACAATGAAGATGGTGAGATTGAAAAACAAAAGAGTCAAGCGGCTTACCGAAAAAATCCTAATCTCGTGTTAGTGGCACGTGATGCTCAAAGTTTTCATCGTATGCAATCAACGTTTGATAACCCAGTTATTTTTACACCTGACATGGTTTTATATATGAAACCTGTCAACTGGAATTTCAATCGAAATGGGGCTTTATTCGTTCTACGGCATGATTCAGAAAAAGTTGTTAAAAAAAGTACGATTGACAATATAAAAGATATTTTAGGGAATGAACGCCCTGTAAAAAGAGTTGATACCGTTCTAGACGAACCACAAAAGATAACACCTGTTACTCGGGAGGCATTATTTGATTCAGAACTAGAACTATTCTCGCACCAGGAAATAATTATTACAGACCGCTGGCATGCAATGGTATTTTCCGTTCTAACAGGAACACCTTGCTTGTTATTTGGAAATAGTTATGGAAAAGGAAAGCATGCCTATATTGATTGGTTAGAGCACGTCGATTGGATCAATTACACGGACGAAACTGACGTAGAGCGTATAGAAGAACTGTTACAACAGCTAATTTCGCAAAAGCGGCACGATTACGACGTAAAAAATGATTTTCGTCAATTACGTGATCTAATTAAAAATAATATGCACAATAAGAACTAATAATTATTGATTATCAAAAATTGAATATCAAAATTATTGGTAATAAAAAGAATAGAAAATGTATGGGCTATAATGGATGCTCAGAAGTCAATAAATTGGACTATTTTTATTCAGTTAATTAGGCGACATTTGAGATACGATTGCGATTATAAAAATTGATATACCAACCAATGGCTGCTTGGACTTCAGTTAATGTTTGGTATGCCTTCAAATAAACCTCTTCACGCTTCAATATTGAATGAAACGCTTCCATACGGCCATTATCGTACGGATGGCCTTTGAGTGAATAAGAATGTTTCAAGCCATAATTTTGGCATTTAATATTAAACTCAGCACTCGTGTATTGTGATCCCATATCTGAATGAATAATGAGTGGCTTTCGATGCTTATCTAACGCCATCTGC
>NZ_JAAXPO010000014.1 GCF_012396485.1 Leuconostoc holzapfelii | reverse complement strand
ATTTTTCTTTAAATGCGCCATCAAAAATGCCTCCTCGAAAAAGGTTTTCCAAGACCAGTATAACACCGTTAAAAATCTGGTATAGCCTGTTATACCAAAATGATATTTTGGACAGGCTCTGCGAGGCACGTCATCGACAAGCGATGACAGTAGCGTTTCCCCTTCCTTCTGGGGAAATTGCTATTTTACAGCGCCACTTATCCGGCTTGTAAAACCTCCGGCGGGTCACGCCGTGACGGGGCAGTTTACCACTGCAGGGTCGATTTCAGCGGGAGCATGTCATGCAGAACGCTACCCGCGTGGGGCAAGCTGCTGTCAGCTTAAACACATAAAAAATAAGTTGAGATAGTGTCTGTATCTATCTCAACTTATTTTGAATACTAATATAATTACCTATCGTATTAATTTAAATCTCAAATGTTGCCTAAGTAACTGAATAAAAATAGTCCAATTTATTGACTTCTGAGCAAAGCCCCGCGATGTTTGATCGTTGGAGAGTTCATATTAAAATCATCTTTTTCTATATTAGTATTGTGGGACGTTTACATTTTCATTCCCATTTTCTCATAAGACTGCATACCGCCCATCCAAATCTCAGATGGTTTGACGCCACGTTCTTTAGCCAAGGCCATCATTAACGTATCCATATCCATCAATTTATATTCTTGCTTTGGCTTGGCTGGATCGAATGTTTCAATCTGTGCCATCATGCCGCCATCTTCGTGCTCAATGATATGGCAGTGATACATATAAACCCCTGGCAAATCAAAGCGAACCAGCAGCCGAACCGTTTCACCAGGATTTACGCCAACGGTATCCTTGAAACCATATTCATTTGGGTACGGCGCATGCCCATTCCGCGACAAGACTAAGAATTGGGTTCCATGCACATGGAATGGATGAACCATTCCAGGCGCATCATTGCTATTGGTAACATCCCAGTACTGGGCTTTGCCAATTGGTTGCGTGGCATCAATCCGCTGCATGTCAAACTTTTTACCATCAATCGAGACACCTTCGTCCATCCCCTGCATCACAACGTGGCGAACTGGCAAAGCCGGGTCAACCACTGGGGCCTTCACATCGAACAACTTATCAGGCAAGGTAGTCTGGTCCGGTTTGAACGCATGAATGCGGAACTTTAGCAATGGCACATCATCCGTATATAAGGTGACCTCGTCGCCTTCATGGTATTGGCCAAAATCAACAATCACTTCGGCACGCTCAGCACAAGTCAGCATCAAATGGGTAAATTTGACCGGCTCCGGTAACAGTGAGCCATCCCCGCCAATTTGCGTAAATGGCAGGTCATCGGAAAAATGCAACCGCCATTCACGGCGATTAGCACCATCCAGAAAACGCAACCGGACCTTTTGCGTGGTGACATCAAAATAGGGATTGATTGTACCGTTAATCATTGCAGTTGGCCCAGCAACACCGTCAGGATCATAATCAGCCCGGTAGTCCCACTGGTTGTTCTCATGAAAACGCCGGTCTTGCAAAATGACCGGAATATCGTCAACGCCATAGTTCCTTGGCAATGGCAGTCTGGCTTCATGGTCGTCTTTGACAATCACCATGGCAGCCAAACCATGCCAAACCTGCTCGGCTGTGGATGGGCACGGATGCGCGTGCAGCCACAAAGTCGTCGCCGGTTGTTCCAATGTGAAGTCGATATGCTTACTTTCACCCGGATAAACCGGCGCATGGCATCCGCCATCAACATAAGGGCCACTGACATTAGCCCCATGCCAATGAAAAGTGGTCAACTCAGGCAGGGTGTTTTTCAGTGTCACATGCGTATGCTGACCCCGGCGATACACAATCGTCTGACCTAACAGACTGGTATTATAGCCCCACGTCTTGGTCTTCGCCCCAGGTAACAGTTGCGTTTCCCCAGCCTCTGCTGTCACCGTGTAATAAACGTCGGTCGCCGTCTCTTTATCCGGTTTCAACAACGGCGGCACATTTAAGGGCTTCTCAGGCGCATCACTGACGCCAAGCGGCACGTACCCGCCATCGTGGAGATCAAACGCTGGCTCATCAAAGAAATAGTCCGTATAGGTTTTCATCGTGATTTCCCCCTCTGACAAGAATTTTAACACTTTTTAGGTTAACCAAAGTCAATTTGGTCTAACATGTTTTCTCGACTCGCTTGATCTAAACCAAGATAGGTTAATGTCATGGCTTCACTTGAGTGATTCAATAAATGCATGACTAAGCCAATGTTGTAATTCGATTGCGTGTACACGCGATAAGCACCTGTTTTACGCATGGTATGCGTGCCTAGATAGTTGATACCTAATAGATCACCAACACGCGCCATCACTTTGTAAAACTGCTTCTCAGTGATATGACGGTCTGGATGGGCCGTTGAGGGAAATAACCAGTCCGAATTGATATTTTCTTGGGCCAGCCAATCATGATATTGCAACAAGTCTTGCTGAACAGGCTTTAAATATAACGTGTTTGCTTTACCGGTCTTTTTATCATGAATAAAGGCTGTATTTTTGACAGAGCCGTCTGGATTATAGACATCTGATTTTTTTAATGTCATGACATCACTCACACGTAGTAGGGTAGCTTTGCCAACTTGAAAGATGGTGTAGTTACGACGACCAGCCCGAAAACTATCGAGAAGTGTATCTTGTACCATCTTTAAGACGTTGGAGTCTTTGATGGGTAGGACAATTTGTTGCGCCATGATTTATATATACCTTTCTGAAATTAAATAAATAATTAAATTGTTTATTTATTGATGACCAGGACCGTATTTCTAAACCTCTTTTACGGTTTATTATATCACTTAACAAAAAAACGGCCCCCATTATCTAATGATTAGATAATGGGGGCCGTTTTAATAGTCTTTTTTAGGGGTCATTATGTAATTATAGACCCTGTAAAAATATAGAATCTTTTGTTTTATATATTTATGAGCGCCAATAAATATATAGGCTATTTGCTATCGATGAAATCGTCCGTCAGATCAATTGGGTTTAAAATCTTATAAGCAAGGGTTACCATATTTTTATACTCATCCTCTGAATCCAAGTCAATTTGAATTATTTTTCCTATCGCTAAAAAATTTTTATCATTTATCCAGACAATACCGTCTCCTATTTTCAATGATACAGCCCAATCAATAGCAATGAGGTTATCCAAGTTAATATCTGCTGGATGATTTATTATTTCAAAATTTTTAAAGTTATGAATTCTCATCATCCTACTGACTTTGTTATAAGAGTGAATTGTATTTACCCCACTAGTCGACCAATGAGTTATAAAGTCCATTGGTGAAATTCCTAATTTAAAGTCTCCTCCGTTAAGTAGGTACTGAAAAGAGATTTTATCTTCTGATTGTGGGTTGAAATTCATTAAATTAGCTGAATCATTAGAAAATTTTATTTTTTCAACACTATTGTAATAACTTTCAATTCTAGCTTTAGCGTCAGTTTTAGTTTCACTTTTTTTACTTGGAACCATTTCATCACGTAGAGTGGATACTAACTCAAATATTCCCTTTTTATTCGCTTGAGAATATGGATTGTCAAATTTTAACTGACTGACGTATTTTCCTTTAAAAAAATCCGGCAGATCAATAAATGACTCTTGCTCAATTATAGGAATTATAAAAGGGCTATCAGCTTGTTGTTTAATTAATTCTATTTCGTTATATACGCCAGTTGCTGAATCGGTTGTTTTTTGTAAATAAGTTTGCGTACAAATACAAATAACAAAGTGAGAATTATCAATACCGTCTTGCATGAACTTATCAAGTTTAGTTCCTGGGTGGTTTTCCAATACATCAAGATGGACTCGAAACCCCCAAGATTGCAAATAAATTGCTAACCATTGTGAAAACTTTTTAACTTTCTTGTCTAGTGGCTCGTCTTTTTCCCAAGCATATGAAATAAAAATAGACTTATTCAACACTTCTACACCCTCCTTCTGTAATTAATAATCACTTTGCAAACATTTTTTGCAAGTAGCCTTTTTTCTGTTCTTTCAATAAATCTAACTTACGTTGATGAAGAGCGATAGTATTATCAAAATTTGATAATAATCCAGCTATCTTGTGTTGTTCTCCCAAACTTGGTAATGGAATAGGAAATTCCACTAAGACGTTTTGATTTAAATGTTTAATTGTTCCCCCGGTGGATCGTTGATCTGCAAACTTCAAAAGGAAAGGTGCCTTTAAATAGTGAAACAAATATTTACTATCAATAGCAAGATCTTCTTTGACCCTGACGTTAAACACCCCTGCATTAAGAGTTGCGGGCATCGTTAAACCTTCAACATAAGCAACCTTACCAAGAGTTCCATCTTTTGTAATTAGGATGCTTTTATTCGAAATTTGAATTTTTTTATCTTGCTCAAAACGTTCTTTTTCTACGTAGTGAATATTTGAATAATCGATTTCCCCGGCCTTAAAATCAGTTCCTGTGATTAACATATAGTCACCGTTATCAAGAAACTCTGAGGTTCTTAAATTTTGCCAACCAATTCTTGCATTCATCGTCGCAAGTTCTGAAAGCTTACGCTCTTCCCAATCGTCAGCAAACCCCGCAAATCGCAATTCAGGAACTTTGGCCCCATTTTTAGGGAACATTTTTTGCAAGTAGCCTTTTTTCTGTTCCTTGAGCAAATCTAACTTACGCTGGTTAGCAGCGATAAGGTTATCAAGCGACTCAAAAAGCAGCCCAATCCTTCGTTGCTCCTCGATAGTTGGATATGCGGTTGTGAATTGTAGAACGTCTGATTTGCTCAAATTTGTTTGACTCACACCGTCATCAAATTTCAAAAAATAACGATTTCTATCCAATACTAGTTGTAGAAAAGATGGACTAAAGTTCTCTTTTGCGGTCAAAGCAGCAATTCGCTGATTCAGTGTGTAAACACCGCTACGATCAACCTTAAAGGTCTTCGCAATTGCGCGGCCATTAGGAACATCACTCAAGACGATTGCTACTTCATCTTCCATCAGAGGTTCAATATCTACGTCGCTATATTTACGTACCTGACCTTCAGTGGATACAAACTTAGAATTTACAATTACGAAAGGACCTGTCTCTACAACTGACTTCTCGTGAGCTTTTCCATTACGATAACGCGCTACTTCGGAAAGCTCACGCTGTACCCAAGCATCACTATAACCATTAAATCTTAGTTGAGGCACTTTGTTACTCATGCTTGCCTCCCAATATTTGCTTAGCTGATTCGATAATCGCCTCGCTCTCATCTGTGACCGCTAAATCACTAATCATTGCTAATAAGTCAGATTCACTTTGTTCAATATCACGATTAACGTCACCTAGTTCATGGCTAACCGCTACCAAATCAACTGCCTCTTCTTCTTCAAAGGTATCCACATAACGTGGAATGTTGAGGTTAAAGTCGTTTTCCTTAATCTCTTCAAAGCTCGCAACGTGCGCATACTTGTCCACGTCTTCACGCTTTAAGAACGTCTCCACAATTAAGTCCACGTCTTCTTGGCGCAACTTGTTATTGTTCTTCTGCTTTTCAAAGCCCTTTGACGCATCAATAAAGAGCACATCATCAGTCGTTCGGTTCTTTTCCAGAATCATAATAATGGTTGGAATACCCGTATTCGTAAAGATCTTTTCGGGCAATCCAATCACCGCTGAAATGTTACGATTTTCCAGTAATGCTTGGCGAATACGACCTTCTGCCGCACCACGGAACAAGACCCCGTGTGGCAAAACAATCGCCATCCGGCCATCTTGCTTCAAGTGGTACAAGCCGTGTTGTAAGAACGCGAAGTCAGCCTTTGACTTTGGCGCAATGCCGGCCTTGAAGCGCGGGTCATCTTCTCGATTATCGTTATCCCACTTAAGTGAGTAAGGGGGGTTCGCCATCACGGCATCAAACATGCGCGGGCTATCCACCCCACTTTGGACACCATCAGGCCAGTCTGAACTCAAGGTATCTGCATTATGGATATGGATATCGTTATACTCCACCCCGTGCATCATCAAGTTAATTCGGCCCAAGTTATAGGTGGTTGTGATAACTTCTTGGCCGTAGTACTTAATGGCCCCACGAACACCATCATTCTGCATGTATGAAGCAGTCGTCAAAAGCAATGATCCTGATCCCATGGCTGGGTCATAGAGGCTGTACGTTAGCATATCTTCACGACCAGCCGTTAGGATCCGCGCCATAATATCTGACACTTGGTGTGGCGTATAGAACTCACCAGCCTTTGCACCAGAATTAGCCGCGAACATCCCAATCAAGTATTCGTAGAGATCACCCAACACATCGGCATCTTCATCTAACTCAATTTGGTCAATCAAACTAATCCAATCCATCAAGGTCTTCGTCCGCGTTTGCGTATTGCTACCAAGACGGCTTGAAGCCAAGTCCATGTCGTCAAAGATACCTTCAAAAGTGGCCTTTGCACCTTGTTGAATGCCTTGGTTAAAGTGCACCAACGCATCTGCCACGTTGGTAATGTTGAATTGATCCACGTTAATAGCTGCTTGCCAGTCACTAAAGAGTTCGCCTGGTTGAATCACATACCCTAACTTGGTTTGCATAAAGGCCGCAGCCTTTTCAGGATTCTGTTCCCAGACTGAGGCCCAAGTTTCGCCACGCAATTGCTGATCCAGCCATGTTTGCGCCTTTTCAGATAGAAACTTATAAAACATCAACCCGAAAATATAGTTCTTATATTCAGAAGGTTCAATCTTACCGCGGGTCTCGTTCAATGTTTTCCAAATTAATGCTTGTTTATCTGCTGTTAATGCCATGTTTAGCCCTTTTCTATGATGAGTAATTTATTTTTTTGTGATTTTAGCAAAGTAGTTCAGTAGCGACTCTTCAAAGTCAGCTAGCTCAAAGAAGCCAATATCCAAGCGACTCTCTAAGTCTTGTAGATATTGATTCAGCGCCGTGTTATCAACTAACGCGATACCAGGTCGGTATAGCTCGTAAGCTGCTAGAATATCGTTACCATTGTAATCATGGTCGGCTGCCCACTTGTAAATTTTTAGGTCTTGTTGCGCGGTACGAATCGCCTTACGGACTGACTTGAGCGTTTCAGTTGTAAAAGGCTCCGTATACTCCCCTTGTTCGATACCATCTAAGACTTGTCCAATCTCTTCACGATTATCTTGATCTAAGGGCTGTACATGCTCTTCAACCGCTGCACGGTTGGCAACACTGGTTTCATTCATATATGCATTCAATAAATCGACTAGTTTATCGTAATCAATAATTTCATTCGCAAAGGATTGCAACACCAGTTTGATATTCGTTAAATCAACTTGCTTGTCGGGTGGCAAGACCTCATTCACATCGTTCATGCGTGCTTGCAATGAGCTGAGCTGCGTTGCACTCTCAATGCCTAGTGTGATAGGTCCTTCTGGTCCTTCAACAGAGTTCCCCAAGACATATCCTTGTTGCACTAGTTGTTGGACTTGCGAGTTAACTTGGGCGGCTGTCACGGCAAACTCGACTTGTTCTTTTTCAGAGCGCGGCATTTGTGAAAAATCATCACCCGCTAACTGCTGCAGCCTCTTGATTTGAGGGTTCAAGTCAATAATCTTATCAGCTGCCTTAGGCGCCAAAATCCCTTCATCAAACAACTCTTTTTGTTCCTGATCATCCGGGGTATTCCCCGCATCCGCTAAGGTATCATTGCCCCCTTTGGTATAGATAATCAACGCATCCTTCACTTTTTCTTCCATCACCGCACCTTGACGATAAAAACGCACTTTACCATGAGGTTTAGCTGTTTTATCGATCGTCCGGTTAGTTCGTGACATCGCTTGAATAAGAGGACCTTCACCCAAAATCTTATCCATGTAAATGATATTAACGAATTTTGAATCAAAGCCCGTTAATAATTGATCTGACACAATAATCAAGTCCAATCTGTCGGCATCATTACCCTTGTTATAGGGCTTCTTACGGGCAATGCGCTTGGTCATATCATTGAGGTACGCCCGTTGTGGATCCTTGTCCTCTAAGAAATTACGTGTGCCGTAGAACGTCATGTAGTCTTGCATCGCTTGCTTTAAAGCAGCTTGTAAATCTGACGCCCCCGTCCCATTAGCTTCATCGCGAGAATACGTCATAGCCACCCGTAATTCAGGTGCTAGTTGCTTAAAGAGACTGTAGTAAGAAGCAACGGCTTGCTTACCTGATACGGCTAACATACCTTGGAATTGATTAGGCTCACGGACACCCATGTTAATTGGTCCGCTAGCATTCGTAGCCCAATTACGCTGAATATCTGCCACAACCGCTTGGCGGAATGGCAGACTGGCATATACTTCTTTTTCCAGTTCCTTTTCAGTTAAACCACTATCCAGATCGTGTTCAAAATCAGTCTCATAATACGTCACATCAAACCCAAGGACGTTACCGTCACCAATAGCGTCCTTAATCGTATACCGGTGTAAACGCGGACCGAAAATATCATAGGTTGAAACATCCTTAGAGGTTTTCACGTCATGGACTTCATCGCTATAAAAATTAGGCGTCCCGGTAAACCCAAACCAAGTGGTTTTCGGTAACGCTTGTTTAATTCGGCTGACGGCATCACCACTGGCTGATCGGTGGGCCTCATCCATTAAAATAACCATCCGCTTATTAGCGGCTAGACCTGATTTAATGGCCTTATCCAAGCCTTGTAACGTAATCAAATAGATATGGGCCGTGTTATCGTGCTTAAGAGCACGCTTTAGTTCACTCCCATTCACCACTTGAATCCGATTTTCAAAGGTCTTATAGGCAAATGACTTAAAGTTTTCATAGGTCTGATTGACTAAGTCAACCCGATCCACAATAAACAAAACATCTTCAACCCTTGGTCGTGAAGCCAGTAGTTGCGCCACTTTAAATGACGTGACCGTTTTACCAGAGCCAGTGGTGTGCCAAACATAGCCACCTTCTTTTTCAATCAGCCCGTTTTGATCCATTTCACGCATACGATCTAAAATTTGACGCGTTGCTTGAATTTGATATGAGCGCATGACCATTAAATTATCATTGGCTGCATCCGGAATCATATTCACGGTTACTAAGCGGTGTAAAGCTGGAATACCCATCACCTCATGAATAAAGGTCATCGTATTTGTGACATCCTTACCGGCATCATCACGCCAGCCAAAGGCGAAATCACGGTTATAAGAGTCGCTATTCTTTGGTCGTGCAAAATAGTGCGCTGAATTTTGTGATAGGACAAATTGCACTTGCACAAAAGAAAAGAGTCCCGTGTACATGCCGTCACCGTCATACTTTTGGAACTGCTCAAACGCATTCCACTGGTTTTGCAGGGACTCATCTTTTTCTTCAATGTGGGCCACTGGTAGCCCGTTAATCAGCAACATGATATCAATTCGGCGCTTAGAGCTGAGACTCGTTGCTAAATCCGTAAACGTAATTTGGTTAACGACTTCATAACGTGAATGTCCACCAGCCACTTCATCACCATAGAATATTTCAAGTTCTAGCTGCGTCCCATCATCACGATTCAACGGTACGGTCCCAACACCACCCGCACCCGCCAACATGAGTTGCGCATCATACGGCGTTTTATTCTTCGTTAGTTCCAGCTTCACTTGTTCAAACTCATTATCAGATAACGGGGTATCTTCTAGTCGTTTACGATTGTTGGCATTCAGAATGTCGCGCCAGTGGTCATATAGCCGATCAACCGTGACACCAGAATACTCACTGAGGTAATCCCACCCCTCGCTCTTTAACTTCTCAATCACAGCTTGTTCAAATTTATCTTCCGCCATTTAACTAGTCTTCTTTTCTTTTTAGTTGTAACTATTTACCAAAACGCCACCACTTTTTCGGTTTAGGTTGTGCCTCCGGGGTGCTATTTTCAGGTTCCGGTTGTTTGTCTGACGTCGCCTCTTTTTCACCATCATCATGCAGTGCCATCGTTAAGGCTTTCAAGTCCTTAATTTCTGCCTTGTATTCTTCGAGCAGTTGTTTGTCTTGTAAGGCTAATCGTTGTTGTTGATCTAATAAATTTTGCATTTGAGTCAATTGCTTAAAGTGTTGTGATTTAGTTTCTTTTAAATCTTCTATTTGTGCATTCTGATACTTAATAATATCATTTAAGTAGTTAATATCTGAATGTTTTAGGTTGGCGTTTTCAAAGTTTTCGGTTTTTGATTCTGGTTGTTGATATGTGTTTTCGGTTTTCGATTTATGGTTGTCGATTCCAGACGAAAACATTGTTCTTATAGCCTTTTGCCCGTTTTCGTTAACCAAAAACCGGTTTCCGTTTTTTGAAAACCATTGTTTTCGTTCGCTATCCGAAACTTTTTTGTTAATTGCAGTCTTACTAACTCCTAACTCATCAGCAAGTTCTCGAATTGTTTTTAAATTTTCACTCATGATCTATATCCTGCCTTTTAACGATTGGTAGATATTGTTCAATCGATTTTTTAAGATACTTAGCAATATTCTTTTTCGAATAATCATCTTGTTTGTCTCTGATATAGGCTAAGTGTTCTTTCACGCCCTTTAAACCACGTAACTCTTTTAATTCGTCATAAAGTGGATAAACATTTTTCTGTAACCCTGACAAAATAGACGTATCCGTCAAATCAATATATGACAACAAGAAATGTTCCATCAGCAATTTTGTATATGGACTTTTCATAGCTTCATATACGAGGTCTTTTTCACTTTCTTCTTGCCTTATCTTACCGTCAATATAAGTTGGATCATCTAGCTTGTAACTAATATCATCTGCCACTGGTTTTTTAGTAATGTGAAAGATAATGCTATCAATGTTGCGTCCTTTTTTAACTTTCTCGTGCGTCACGTTAAAGGTTGTATGAGCATTGATTTCTTTTAAAGAGTTTTTCAAGATATAACTCTCAAACCTATCAAACCTCTGATACTCATTAACAGTATCAGTCATTTCTCGCAACTCTCGAATACCGATTTTGGGATTACGATAGCTTTCTACTTGTTCTTCTCGTCGTCCACCTTTGACGCTGTAATGTTCGTACTGATTGTAATTCATCGACAACCAACGATACAAAATTATTGCATATTTGCTGTTCAATTCTGCAATATCTGACAAAGCATGTTGCGTAAAATTATTTTTGAGATTAATTAGATAAGGCATAATTTCACGATGAAATTCAATTTTTACTTCGTCATTATAATCTGTCCATTCCACATACGGGATTGGTACAATACTAATAAATTTAAAGCCTTTATCTTGTTCTTTTTTAATCTGAAAAAAAGCTTGTTTCTGCATTTTTTCAATCGCTTGTTTAAAGCGACTGTTCTTATCATTATCATTGACTTTAAAAAAAGCAAACATTTCTTGCTTTGATAAATACACCGTTTGATCTTGAGGTGGATTGTCGGTATCAATTAAAGACACCGCTAGTTCAAACATTTTGAGGGGTGTTTTATCCATCTTGGCAATGGATGTGATTAAACTATTATGTTCGACGACTTTTCGTTTTGATAACTCATTCAAGGTCTGTACCTGACTTGTTTTTGATTCTGGTATAATTGACATATAAATACGCTCCTTTGGGCGTGTTATTGGATAAGCATAAAGAAAAACTTTTAGACGGGAATTTCTTTATGCTTTTATTGTATCACTATGTACCACAATTTATTTTTATCTTTGTGGGGTATACACAGTTTTTTTGTGGGGTATACACAGTTTTTTTGTGGGGTATACACAGTTTTTTTGTGGGGTATCCTCTTGTTAACCCTTGATAATACTGACTTTATAACTGCGCAAAAGAACAAAAGATTAAAATATAAAAGATAAACTTATAATAGGCTGCGCCTTTTTATTGATTCAATAAAATAAAAAACAAAAAGAACACCGTTGTACATAAATTTTGTACAGGGTGTTCTTTTTTGAATTATTTTAAAGGATAGATACCTAGTTATCTATCATAATTTCCACTTATTACGCCAATAGCGACGTTTGAATCTATTTGATGACTATTTCTCAGTCTTATGGCTAAAAACGCTTAGACGGGCAAATAGGCCGTTTTAACGTTAGAGACCTGGTCCTTTAAAAACATCACGCGTTAATTCAATGATTCGATTGATTAATGCTTTAACTTGTTCGATACCGCGATCTAATCTAGTTGGCGCTATTTTGGTGTCTGGATCTGCTCTAGCTGTCGTCAAGGTTTTTAACCAGGACTGGGCTACTTTTTTATTTTTTGTGAGTTCTTCATGATCCAGCTTATAAAGAACATACCGAGCCTCCACATCAGTATGCGATAGCTTTTCGACACCATAATCATTTTTAAGCATGTCACGCATGGCATAATCCAGCTGTTGCTGTTCGCGCTGCCGCTTCTGTAGCGCTTGATGCGTTTCTTTTAGGTTTTGATAATCAGCTTGGATGTCAGCTAATTGCGCTTTGACTTGTCCTAACGTTTGCTTGAGTTCTTCCGTCTCATGCTGGCTTTCCAAGGTGGCTTTCTTCATCGTGGCTAACACGTTTTTAAAGCGATCTAAGTCATCTGGTTTCAGCACCGTCTTACCAAAGAGGTTTTTAGATAAGGCTTGTTTAAAGGCATCAATTTGTTTTTCGGCTAAGTCAACTTCCGTTAAGGCTTGATCCGTGATTTTAAGTACGGCATGTTTAGCCCTAATATTTTCTTCAACGTCAGCTAGTTCGTTTTTTAAGGCGTTAAACTGATCGTTGTATTTTTTGATTTCAGCGACATTCTCAAACGGTAAGGTTTTGTTATTTAAAATACCTTGTTCATAAAAGGGCAGCACTTTTTTTAAATGCTGATCTAAATCATCATGAAAGGTTTGTAAATCATGGCGCGTGAGTACTTCTTTAGCGGATACTTTATCACGCGCTTTTTTTGCATCAAAGACCACTGGGACAAAGGCATAGTGCAAGTGTGGTGTTGTCTCATCATAATGCACCACAGCGGCCACGGCATTTTCTTGCCCATAGCGTTCGTTGAGAAAATTTGTGGTTGCTTCAAAAAAGGCGCTCTGTTGCTCGTAGGGGGCTTCTGTGAGTTCTTCAGGTAAAGTGACTATCCACGTCGCTAACGCCTTCACATCGTCTCTTTTCATGCAATAAACGTCATTTAAACGCTCGTTGAAACGTGAAAGCATATCTGAACCATCTGCCATGAGATCTTGATTCAGATAGGATTTCGACACATCAATTTCTTTGTTAGTATGATGGTCGGTTTTACGTTCAAAATGGACCGCTAAACCAGGTACTGCGCCACGCGTATTTTTCTTTAAATGCGCCATCAAAAATGCCTCCTCGAAAAAGGTTTTCCAAGACCAGTATAACACCGTTAAAAATCTGGTATAGCCTGTTATACCAAAATGATATTTTGGACAGGCTCTGCGAGGCGTGTCATCGACAAGCGATGACAGTAGCGTTTCCCCTTCCTACTGGGGAAACTGCTATTTTACAGCGCCTATTATCCGGCTCGTAAAACCTCCGGCGGGTCACGCCGTGACGGGGCAATTTATCATTGCAAGATCACCTTCAGTGAGAGCATGTCATGCAGAACGCTAACCGCGTGGGGTAAGCTGGTGTCAGCTTAACCACATTAAAATAATCGGTAAATGTAAGTGTATAATAAAATTTTGGCGGATTAACCTGCTCATGGGTCAATAGATTGGGCTTTTGATCAACAGTCACCAAAGTTTTGGGTTTACGATTACGTTTTTGCATGCGGGATCTAATCCCTAATTGATGCATTAATTTGAGTGTCATATACTCAGATACCTTTGGCCCGTCGGTTTGTTGACTA
The DNA here is from genome assembly GCF_012396485.1 of Leuconostoc holzapfelii. Lineage (GTDB taxonomy): Bacteria > Bacillota > Bacilli > Lactobacillales > Lactobacillaceae > Leuconostoc > Leuconostoc holzapfelii. The sequence goes on along the minus strand of NZ_JAAXPO010000014.1, from coordinate 7,038 downwards.
TAAGCAGCAATACGACGATAACCATAAAATTTAAAGGTTTTCCAAACGTCTAAAATATAAGATTTTAGGGATTCTCTATGCTTTGCTTGTCTACTGGGTTGCTAATGGCGCCAGTTGTAATAGGTACTAGGTTTGAGTTTAAGTGGACTTAAAATACGCACATGCACGTAGCCCTATGCTAAAAATTGATTAACTATCGGCAATCCCACATTACAGACTATTTTTTGGCTACTAAGATGGCTGCTCGCTTTAAAATCTTGTGAATAACGCATTGACATAAAAATACTCCTATACTTTCATTTTACGGACTGAATAAGAATAGGCCATTTTTTAGTATAAGAGCAAATAATTATGAGTCTAAAACATGATAAGATTTAGTCAATTAGGAGAATAAAAATCGTGAAAATCAAATTTCTTACTAAAAATTTTTTTAGACCGAGACCATCTGAATTTATCTCTGTTCAAACTGATAACTTTTTGAGAAAATTAAAGCCGAGACCGTTTTTTACAGAATATATCGAGCAAGTTTTCAGAAAGAACGTTGAACCTAACGTTAGCCAAAATTGCTTGACTTTATCGGTTTTAACGGACACTCATGAAAAAGCTGTTGCCAGTTCATCGTACTATGGTCTCAACGGGGTAAGGCATATTATCGAAGCCAATAAGGCTTGCGATTCATTGCCAGTGGATTACAATATTCATTTAGGCGATTTGATCGACGGTAGTGATAAGCCAGAGATCAGTCGAGGATTGTTACAATTCACGATGGAAAATTACCAAAATAGCCAGCGTCCTTTTTATGTGCTGGAAGGTAATCACGATGAAAATGATAAGTATGATGAACACAAATTTATTACTTCAGCCTCATTTAGACGTGACGACTACTATAATTTGGTAACGAAACATGATTTCGAACAACCTGAGATCAAACGCTTGAGTCTTGGTTCCAAAGTTGCTTGGATCGATAAAGGGGATATTCGAGTAATTTTCTTGAATACGAGCGATATTCCCTATATCCTAAATGGCGGGACCAAGAAGTACGACTTCAAAAAAGTCCGTGGTATCCGCGAGCAACAGATCGAAGATTTAATATCTATTTTAGAAAAGACAATTGATAAGCATGTCGTAGTTTTTGGTCATGCTAATTTGATCAATCAAAGTGGTCGTTCAGCTTTGAACTTCAACGGTGACTTAGTTCAGAAGATTTTTACTAGCTTTAATAATAAGGATTCTGGACAACTTAAAAATGAATTATCCGGTGATTTTGGAGTTAATGTTCGCTATAACTTTACTGATACCGGTATTTCGACCATATCGAATTATATTTGTGGACACATGCATTATGAAAAGTACTACAAAGTTAATGGAATTAATCATATAATATTAAATTGTTCGGCCTTAATGGGTAAAAAACATGGCTTCACGACTGATTATAATAAAAAATGGGATCGCCGATATAATGAGATTTCCGAATTAGCTGGATATTTCATTAATATCAATCCCGACAAAATGTTGCTCCAAATATTTGGATATGGTGCAGCAACCAGATTCGTAAGTTTTGAAATTTAAGGAGAATTCATATGTGCGGTATCGTCCGGTTTCGTAGACAAGAAGATTGCTGACAAAAATCCAGTTATAGAAGCTATGATGGATACGATCAAACATCGTGGTCCAAATAGTTCGGGGGAATTAGTTAATGAGGATACGGCGCTAGGATTTCGTCGATTGAGTATCATTGATATCAACAGTGGTATGCAACCTATTTACAATGAAGATAAATCAAAAGCAGTAATTTTTAACGGAGAAATTTATAACTACCAAGGTATTAGAGAAGAATTGATCAACAAGGGTCATACTTTTACTACCGAAACAGATACAGAAGTATTGGTTGCTCTTATGCTAGATTTACGGACAGATTTTCTTCTGCCCTGTAAACTAATAGCATAGGAGCTTTTTTTTAATATGATTCGATACAAAAAAGAATTTAAGCAGTCTCTTGTTAAGATGCACAATCAAGGCCTTTCATATACGTCGCTGATGTCAAAGATCCCGACAAGAAAAAAGTTTTACATGCAATTTATACGTATGCGCTTGATAAAAAACAGGACGAACTACTTAAAGACAAAAAGTTTGTTATTTGAAAAGAAAGGGGGGTTTATGTTGTCAATCATAGCTGATTTAATCAGTTTAATAACCGATATACTTTCAAACTATCTATGGTATTCTGATGAACGAAAAAATACGAAATCGAATAAGTAATAACTATATTGTTATTTAGCCTAGAGTTAATCTAGATATTTTATAATCAATACATAGTCAATTACATGACTATTCTCTTCTCTCCCATAAATTTTATTCATCAATTATTCTCTCTTAAAAAAGGCCATTCTAGGGGAATGGCCTTTTTATTAAAATTAATTATCCAAAAGAATAAAAAGTACTAACGCCAAATAATAAGGCATCAGTACGTATGTTAAAAATTATAATTTATTTTTTCTCAAGAAGTTCTGTAATCCGTTTCAAATATTTTTCTGTATTGGTTTCTTCAACAACTTTTTCTTCAACACGCTTCTTACTTACTTTGTTAAATACTTTAACCATTATAAATATTGAAAAAGCAATGATCAAAAAGTTAATAACTGTCTGTAAGAATGATCCATAGGCTACAGTAGCTGTTCCAACTTTTACAGCCAAATTAGAAATATCAATCCCTCCGATTAATATCCCCACAAGTGGCATAATAATATCATTAACCAATGATTTTACAATTAATCCGAAAGCACCACCTATAATGACACCCACTGCTAGATCGACGACATTTCCCTTAAAGGCAAAGTCTCTAAATTCTTTCCACATAAAAAATCTCCCTTGTATTTTAATTAGAGCTCAAATGTATTATTATATTAAAAAATAATAAAACTAGCAAGATTAATGCTTAACATTTTAACTATAATTAATTTTTCTGCTAAAAAACAATTAACTTATATTTATTAGCAAGTTTACTGTTTATAGGACTATTATCTTTCAAATTTAAACCTTCTGTATTTACCGGAAGTGTATTTTCACTATTAGTCAGTCCTAAATTATTGTATCAACACTGTTAGACGGTGTTTCATTAAGCACATCATTTTGGTTTTATGTTGTCTACTTTGTAGTTTTTATGGATTCATATCTGATATTCCTACAAGTATCCATAAAAAAGCGTGCTTAAAATCCAGTCATTTCACAAACCGGCAACGTGATTAAACCAAGGTTTAGAGGGCTAGACCAATTAAAAAACGTAAAATTCACAAAGTTTCTGATGAATATAAAAGCGCTATCCTTACAGCGAGTAAGGATAGCGCTTTTTACTTAATCTCGGTTATCGGCACTAACCGATACGACGCCGTTTATAAGCCGTCACTTGTGAATTTCAAAAATTCGCCTTGTGAAAGCTTATTTGTTGCACGACACAACTTGTGAAATCCGACTGGTTCACAATCTATACCACCTGTTTTCTCTCACCGGCAGGGATCGGCCCTGTTCCACCTACACAAACACCCAGAAATCACGCCGTTTTAAGCTGAAATCCGGTTTTCGAAAAATTTTCGGAGTCCGGCACCTCTCGGTGCCGAAAAAACCTGTCCATAATCTTGACATCAGCGCCCTAACAGATATCATGCTTTATAGTAATTTACTCTCTTTAAGTAACTCTTCGATAAACGTTCCCTTTATCTTCTTTTTTAGAGCTACTTTAGCTAATTTTGGAATTCCTAAATTAGCCTCATCAATGGTTTTTTTATCTCCCATGTAGTAGATGGCTTTAAGTAGTTCTCGAATATCATAAATGGATCCATAAACTTCAGGAACAGCGCGTTCAACTTCAAGTAAAGTATATACAGATTCCATGGCCGTTCTAATTGAATATTCGGTAGTAAATACAGTGTCATTACTAGGTGACTCTGCGAAATTACCAATAAAGGCTAAATTAACAGATCCCTTAGGAACAATATCTGGCCTATCACCCGCAACGCGGGGCATAAAGTATGATGTAATAAATGGCATAAATACTGGAACGGTATTTATATTGTTTTGGTTAGACAATTCTTTGATTTTTGTCTCAGGGACACCAAGGTGATAAAGGAGTTCTTGAGTAATTTCTTCACCAGAACTTTCTACAATGGTCTTATCAACAAAATTTCCTTTGGTATCTGAATATAGTCCATATATCCATACAGTTGTTTCATTTTCTTTTTGTTCTTTGAAATGTGGCTGCCTGTGAACAGCAAAACTCATCAACCAGTTCGAATCGGTTATGGTAATTATCCCACCAGTATTAATTTTGTGATCATGCAAATCACGATTGGTGAGACGTTCAATGTAAGGTTCAATTTCTGGTGATTTTATAGTGGCTGTCGCTGATACGAACCAACTTTTTTCAGGTAGGTTATCATAGAATACTTCTGGATGACCAAAATCATTAGATTGCTCTGCCAGATTCTTCCATAGTGACCAACTACCACCCAACTCTTTTGATATAGGAGCGGGTTTATCATGGCTGCCGTATGTTGAACTTTCTGTAATAGAACCATTTGTAACGAATACAAGATCATCACGTGATAGGCTAACATCATCACCATCCTGGATCACGAGTTTTTTTGCAATTTTTTCGTCATTTTCGAAATCTACCACAACATTATTAACTTGTGTATCATATATGAATTCGACATTGTATGACTCTAAATACTTTATAATTGGTAGAACCATAGACTCATACTGATTGTATCTATTGAACTTTAGGGCACTAAAATCAGGTAATCCATCGATATGATGGATAAATCGCATCGTGTATCGACGCATCTCAACTGCAGAGTGCCACTTTTCAAAAGCAAACATAGTTGCCCAGTACATCCAAAAGTTACTTTCAAAGAACTCATTTGAGAAGAATTCCTCAATAGTCGTCTTACCCAATTTTGACTCAGGAGTTAAAACTAAATCTATTAATTCTTTAGATTTTTCATCCAAAGTATACAGGCCATCAGTTGGTACGCGCTGTCCACGATTATAAATTAGGCGAGTATTAGATGAATTTGGATCATCTTTATCTAACCAATAAAATTCATCTAAGTAAGAGGCATCTTTAATTTCTAAAGAAGGAATTGATCGATACATATCCCACATAGTTTCAAAATGATTTTCCATTTCTCGACCACCACGTGTCACAAAGCCGATGTTGGTACGTTTTTCTCCATCTAACGATCCACCCGGAGTAGGCAATTCCTCATATATATGAATTTTTTCCCCGGACATATGTCCATCCCGCACTAAGAAAACAGCGGTAGCCAGTCCGGCCAGACCTCCTCCAATAATATACGCTGATTTTTGATCCACATTTTTGGGCTTCCTTGGACGTGCAAAAGCTTCATAATTTCCGTTAGAATATCGCATAATGGCCTCCTTTTACTATGCTTTATGTTGATATAGTCTATTAAAAAACGTTAATGTCATCCTTACTTTAAGAATGACTCTTGTTGGTATTCAGGGTTAGGATATTCATAGAAGCCCTTTCCTGATGCAAATCCCGTATGTCCCTTATCGATCATTTCTTTTATCAAACGAGCAATCTTGGCTTGTTCTTCATCTGTTTCTGACCTTGATAAAGCTAAATTATAGGGTGTCTGTAGACCAACCATATCTAATATTGCAAACGGTCCCATTGGAGCCTTCGTTGCTAACATCCAAGCTTTATCAATTGTATGGGGATCGGAAATTTCATTTGCCCACAGTTTTGTTCCCGCATCTAAAAATGGAACTAAGAGTGAATTTAGAATATAACCATGTTGTTCCTTGTTTAGTTTAAAAGGGACCATTCGGATATCTCGCGCAAATTTCACAAGTTCGTCAATATACTTCTCATCAGTTCCCGCATGTCCCATAATTTCAGCATTATTGTTGACCCATATTTGGTTAGCAAAATGTAGGGCTAAAAATTTTTCTGGACGATCAACACTGTCAACAAATTGAGATGGTACGAACGTAGAAGAATTTGAAGCAAATATTGCCTTTTGGGGGGCAACTCTCGAAAGTTGCTCATAGAAATTCTTCTTAATGTTGACATCTTCTGGAATTGCCTCAATGACTAGGTCTGCATCCTGAACAGCATCAGTTAGATTAGAACTAAAGCGAATGTTTTCAATGACTTTATCCGCTTTTTCACCATCTGCATAGAAATTTTTATAAGTGTCTGGATAAGACGTCATTAATTGTTCAGAGTGCTTTAGAGCCGAATCATTGACATCATAAACAGTAACATTGAATCCCATGAACTGACTTTGGAAGGCAATTTGCCCACCTAAAACCCCACCACCGGCGACAGTTACATTTTTGATAGACATATTTTGCCCTCCTATAATGATTTAATACATTAATTATATCACTGTAAGAAAACGCTTTCATGAAATTGAACTCAAGTGAAACAGTAACTTTACTTGCTGCACCCCCACGAATAATCGGCATGACTTTGAAAGATGGCGGAGTCTTTGATTTGTAGGGCGATGTGTGGAAACATAAGTCATATATAACGGTCTGCTTATATAATTACGGAAAATATAGCAATATTAAAGGGCTATTATGTCATTTTATAATTAAAACAGCCCCCATTATCTAGTCACTAGACAATGAGGGCTGTTTTAATAGGTTTTCTCAGGGGCGATTATATAATTATAGACCCTAAATTAATTGATATCTGAATAAGCTGCATTAAGTAAACCAAACATTGGCCTAGGAGGCTTGAAGCTATTCAATGCGTGAATTAGGGATTAAATCCCGCATGCAAAAACGTTATCGCAAACCCAAAACTGTTGTGACGGTTGATCAAAAGCCCAATCTGATTAGACACTTGCATGATTTGAGTGGTGTTTGGCAAACAGATATCACTTATATTCAGTTGACTAATCACAGATGGGTCTATTTAGCGACCGTTTTGGATCCTGAGAAGAGAAAAGTATTGGGCTATAAAATTGGCGATACAATGACAGCCGAGCTAGCCACAAGTGCCTT
>NZ_JAAXPO010000013.1 GCF_012396485.1 Leuconostoc holzapfelii | reverse complement strand
GAAAGAATTAGATCAAATTAATCATTGGATTAATGCCAGGCCAATGAAAACGCTCAACTGGCAATCACCACGAAAAGTCTTTCAGAAACATGCGGTGTTCGGATGATTCTTGCAATCTGCCAAATATATTTTAAAATGGATTAACTTAAGTTATTTGGTTTGATTATTGATGGAGAATCGGAGACAATACGGAGTGCACTTTCAGTCGATTGTTTTAGGTTGAAGAGGTATTTGAAAAAGTATGTGTGGCCCTTTCCCAAATTTTTTATGCGAATTTTAATGCGATTTGATTTGTTTATGCATGCATTGTCATTTAAAAATGTTTATTGTTTAATATGCGTTGATATGGCGCATTTTTCCCATGACAATGATTTAATTGACTAGTTGGTTGGGGAATTGCGAGATTTTTGATTTTTTTGCTGAGTTATTTGACTTTTAATTCGTCATAAAATATACTGAAAAAATAAAGTCGGATGTGCAGGCGATACCCAATGAACATTGCTGGTGATAGAAAGATAATTATGCGAGTTAACGTTTTACAGCATACGCCCAATGAAGGGCCAGGTGCCATTGCAGCGTGGGCAGCAATGCGTGGACATGACTTGTTTGTGTATCACCCTTATACGCTGGCGCAGGCGTTGCCTGAAGCTGATGAGACAGATTTCTTAATTGTTTTAGGCGGTCCAATGGGGCCAAATGATCAACTGGATTGGATTGAGGCGGAGCGTGACTTAATTAAAACGTTGTTGTCTGAAAGGAAGCCGATTTTTGGTGCCTGTTTTGGCGCGCAACAAATTGCAAAGACTTTAGGTGCGGCAATTGTGAAGGCACCACACAAAGAGGTGGGGTGGGCAAATATCTCATTGCAAACCAACGTTTTGCCGAACCTACCGGATCATATTTTAGCGTTACATTGGCATGAAGAAATGTTTGAAATTCCTGAAGCAGCCACCTTACTATTTAGCAGCCAATTGGTAGAAAATCAAGGCTTTATATACCGAGACAACGTGATTGGGTTACAATGTCATCTTGAACCTGAGCAACATAATGTTAATGAAATGGTGATGAATGATTATCCTTATGCCTTGGAAAATAACGCGTTAAACCAAACAGGTCAAGCCATTTTAGCGCAACCTGTCCCGCCAGAAAACAAAAAGATCATGTTTGATCTGTTGGATTATATGGTGCAACCTGAGTCAGCGCCAATCTGATAAATTTGACTTTTGGGCAGAGCGTTTTTAACCAAGTAAGCAAAGACGGATTCAATACCCGTCTTTTTTAGTTCAGATTTAAAAAGGGTTCATAATTTGCAATTTTGGTCAACATGCTGACAAAACATCAGAATAATGTCACATCAGAATCAGATTAACGATCGCAAGGAATTTTATAATGAATCTATCAGCTGAAGGGTTAACCTGCGACCTAATTTTAACCCTAGAAATAGTCGCCAAATAACGCATGAATACTTCATTTTTAACATAGATATGTCAATTCCATCGAGTAAAATGGGTTTGTGCTGCACTTAAAACCATGCGAGAGTAGGAAATAATGAAAAAAATTGTCGTCCCATCATTTTTACCAGGCGTTTTAATAATTTGCTTAGTCATCGGCTTAATTGCAAACATGATTTTCGACACTGGGACTGCAATCGCGCTATTAGCTATTGTTTTGCTTGTGGGCATCAGTTTTCTTTTCGTCCCACAACTGAATCGGATGTCGTTTTCAAAAATTCGTATTGGTATGTTGATTGGCCTCGGCATCATGTTGATGGCACAAATCATGACGTTAGTATTTTTCCCAAATACTGTTTATCACGATCCTTATCGCGTGCTTTCCCAAGCAGATCAGATGGCTGCCAATCAAAACACATGGGACATTACTTATTTTTGGCGCTACCCAAATAACGTCCCTCTGGCATACCTGATGTCATTATGGTTGCGGATTACGCAATGTTTTGGTCTTTCGACAAATATTGCGATACATCTTCTCAGCATTTTGGTACTTGATACATTCATTATTTTCTTTTTGGTCACAATTCGGCGGTTAAACCAGCGCAACAGCATGTTATGCGGTGCATTTGCATTGTTTGCGCTAACACCTTTTGCTTATACCTACTATTTACAAGTATTTTATTCAGATCTACCAACCATGTTAGTGCTATTATTGGTGCTCAACTGGTTCCTTGAATGGCCAAAGCGCTCACGGGCTAAGAAAATTAGTGCTGGGGTTGGTTTGGTTGTCAGTATTTTGATTGGGGACCTCATCAAACCAAATCTCATTGTTTTAATTCCGGCATTAATCATTGTTGCAGTATGGTTAGGCGTAAGAAAAAGGCTTGTGAGAAGTCAGTTAATTGTCCCAATCGTTCTAGTGGTGCTGGGGTTTGGTTTGAGCGTGCCGGCAACGCAAGTAATTTATCAAGCCAGTAATTATCAAACGCAATCGAAATTCAAACTTCCCGCAACACATTGGATGTTAATGGGGTACAATTCTAGAACAAAAGGGACTTATTCAGGGACAGACGTCATTCATGATGATGCAAAACCTAATCCAAAAGCCCGACAAAGCTATGATGTGCAACAAATAACGCGCCGTATCAAAAAACTTGGTTTTATCGGCGTGATTAAACTCTGGGTCACAAAAATAGGGCTCCTACTTTATGTCGGTGATATTCAAGACTGGTATAATGGTGGTTTTCGGTCAGCCCCTGTGTGGTATCAACAGCACGCACAGTTCTTTAACGTCGTGATCTCACTCATTTATACCACTGCTACGGCTGTGTTTTGGCTCATCTTAATCACACGCTTAATGACCTGGCGGATCGATTTATCGGATCATCAGCAAGTTGTTGCGCTGATTGCGGTCGTGACAGCCCTTGGCTATATTGCTTTTCACACCTTGCTTTGGGAGGTAGAGTCACGTTACGGTCAAGCAATCTTACCGCTTTTGTTATTTGCATTCGCCGCGATTCCCGTAAGATCGCCCCGTAAAATCTTAAATCTTCGATTTGTCACCTTAAAAAAATATAGTGTAGTCGTGATGGCAATCGTTGTCTTTTTAACGGTCGGTTTGGCTAAAGTCGTTGCCGATAAACATCCTCAAACCATCGTCGTTGCCGCGCAGCGCAGTCAGCTGTCGTTACAGTATGGTGCCCAACCAGATAAAATGGTGCCAGGTGAGACGATCACTGAGGCTGTCGATCTCAATGGCGCGATCAACTATTTTTCTGTTCAAGTTCACGACCATGCCATCATGCAAGTCTATTTGAAGAATCGCGATAATGGCAAACAATATCAAATGACTGCTGCGGGTGGTTCATACCATATTTGGCATGATTTTAGGCCTGGGCATTATCAAATTATCATTAAAAATAACACACAACAAAAGCAAAATATTGATATTGTCAAAACAAATAATTACCAATTAGCTCGTTACCCATTAGTTATTGATGGACAGCAAAACAAAACGGATTCTTTGGTTTATGAAGGCATTTTGAATGTAAAATAACTGACAAGCTACTATGATAAATGCTGGGACCATTTCGACGGGCCGACAATTGAGAGCAAAAGACACAAAGCCATGATGTGTCTTTTTTTATTGTTTCAAGATTTTACGTCGCCAGTGATACTTATGGCAGCAATTTTTCATCATGGCAATCGCTGATGACGACATGAGGGCAGGCGAGCAGCAAGTGACGACAAGTCATTGATTTAGTAATAATGTTATAATATTATTAATAGCAATTTGCAATATCTTTGATAGCCAGGAATAGAGAAGTAAAATGAAAAATATGAGAGATTATCAAAAGACACATCAAAAGTTACTCAACAGTGGACTCAAGCTTTTTCTTGCACTGAACTTTGAAACGACCAGTGTGCGTCAAATTTGTAAATCAGCAGATGTCACAACAGGGGCATTCTATAAACATTTCGAGACCAAAGATGTATTAATTGATGAACTTGTGGCGCCGTACTTAATGGGGCTGAAGGACATTTATAGTGAAGGGGTAGCGCATTTTCAAGCCTTCGTCCATACCGTAGACGTTCAGGCAGCAGACACAAATGTTGACTTTGTCAAGGTTTACTGGGAAAAGAATAGTGACGAATTGGAACCAATCATTACGTATATGTATCAACATGCCGATATCACGAAACTCATTTTGTTTAAGTCTGATGGGTCACAGTATGAAAATGTTTTGGAACAAATCACTCATTTTTCTGAAATGCGCGTGATGGAAACGCTCAAATGGTTGCAAGAAAAACACTTGATTAAGCGGGATATGCAAGACCAAGGCGAAAATATACATCTTTACATTTATGCCTATTTGGCAACAGTCTTTGATATCTTGATGCATGAATACACGTTAGAGAAGACAAAACGGTTGATACATGAGGTTTATTTATTTATGATGCCATCTTGGATAGCTTATCTATTAACATCAGATGTTGACATTTAATCGTGCGATGATATTATAAAAGTGTTATTTTTTCTACTTAAGATTGCAATGCGATCTTAAGTAGAAAGGTAAAATTTTTAAATTCTCGGAGGTATGAAGATGCAAAGATTACAGCGCATCATCAATTTTACAGGTCAGTATAAGAAACATCTGTTTGGGGCCATGTTTTTTGCGATGTTAAGTGCAATTTGGATGTTAATCCCGTATTTCAGCATTTATCAACTGATTCAGTTATCATTGCAAGGGCCAGTGATGCGAGCAGATCTCATGCATTATGGCAGCATTGCTGTGATAGGTATTTTGTTGGATGTCTTGACTTTTTTTATTGCGCTTTGGTTAAGTCATATGGCAGGTTTTCGACTCGAAAGAAATATGCGAAGCTATGGCGTCAACCGACTGTTAACTGTTGGGTTACGATTTTTTGATCAAGAAGAGTCCGGCGCGATTCGGAAAACAATCGATGATAATGCTTCACTGACGCATACATTTGTCGCCCATAATATTCCAGATACGATTCGTAGTATTGTTGCCCCTGCATTGATTTTAATGAGTATTTTTTATATCAATTGGGTATATGGTGTACTTATGCTACTCATCGTCGCCACATCGCTGTTTTTGTTAAATCGGATGATAGGTAATACAGCAGACATTAAGCACTATATGGATTCATTGGATGAAATGACTGCCACATCAACTGAATTTGTCCGTGGCATGGCATTAGTTAAATTGTTTGATGTGCCGTTGACTGTGTTTAAGCGCTTTAAACAATCAATCACGCACTATGGTCAGTGGGCCTTGAATTATTCGTTGTCAGTCCGACAACCCTATATCAGCAATCAAATCGTGCTAGAGGTATTCCCAATTTTACTTATTTTTGCCCTCAGGTGGCAAAAGGCGATATCGGCACAGTTTACCTTGGCGCTTTTTGTTTTGATTATTAGCGTCCAAATTGTCATGCTGCTCATGAAAGTTTTAACAATTGGGCAAAGCCTTTATATGTCAGTACAGGCAGTTGATCGTATTGATCACATGTTTAATGGCTATGAAGAAAATATCGAATCAACCATGGCCACCGCACCATCACAGGTTGATTTTGCGAACAAGGACTTGGTGGCTAACAATATTGGGTTTGCTTATCTCAAAGATCAACCGATTTTACATGATATCAGTTTTAAGTTACCGCACCAAAAGATGACGGTCATTGTTGGTGCGAGTGGCAGTGGGAAATCGACGATTGCCAAATTACTCATTGGTGCTTATCGCAATTATTCTGGGACGATTACCATTGGCAACCAAGATATTAAAAAGCTATCTGAACCGCAACTCATGGCAAATATTACCTATATCTCCCAACATAGCCGTCTTTTTAATCGCTCGATTTTAGACAATTTAAAGATAGCTAATCCTTCTGCTACCGCGCAACAGATTCAGCAAGCGCTCAAATGGTCAGCTTGTGATGACTTAGTGGCGAAATTACCTCAGGGCATAAACACTGTCATCGGTCAAGATGGCGTCTATCTGTCAGGTGGGGAGCAACAACGCTTGACCTTGTGCCAAGCATTTTTACGTGAAGCACAAATTGTGATTTTAGATGAGGTCACGGCTTCAATTGATGCTGAAAATGAAAATCAAATGCAAGCAGCAATTATTCAACTAGCAAAAGAAAAGACGGTGATCTTAATTGATCACAAATTAAAGATTACCAAGTATGCTGATCAGATTTTGGTCTTTCATCATGGCCAAATTGTTGAGCGCGGCACGCACACGGCATTATTAGAAAAAAATGGGCAGTATCAAATGATGCTTGATATGCATCTCCAGACACAAAACTGGCGATTGGGAGGTGAAAGTTAATGATTGAAAAAATTGCAAAGAAATTCGCCTTGTCACACTTAGGGGCAAAGGGCTTTATCAAATCCTGTGTGTTCGCATTTGGCAATAACGTGGTCAAAATGTTGCCAATGATGGTCTTCATTATGTTGCTACTCGGCATCGATGGGACACAAGCGCTAATGACCACGCCACTTATCTTGATGATGACAGTGTGCGCAATTGTGGCGGTCTTATATGTTGTTAATTATTTTGATTATGCACAATTATATGTTTCATCTTATAAAGAAAGTGCCCGTAATCGTTTCCGGCTCATTGATAAGATGAGAGAATTACCAATTAGTTATTATGCCAAGCATAGCACAACAGATCTTACTAACGTGGTTCTCAATGATGTGGCAGACCAAGAAAAACTCATGAGTGGGCCAATGCCACGAATGATTGGTTCGCTATTATTTATGCTGTTGGGCTTTGTTAGTATGTGCCGCTTTAACTTTGAGATGACGTTGATTTTGTTTGCGACGTATCCCGTTGGTGCCTTAATTTTTTGGTTGACGGGTCAAATTGAAAAGCGCGCGCATGAGAAATATTCGACGCAATTAGCTCACCAGAGCAGCACTTTTCAAGAGTTTATCGAACGTATGCCAGAAGTGCGCTTCTTTAACTTTGTCGATCAGGCTAAAAATGAATTTTTTTCTTTGTTGAAGACGCAAGAAAAAAGTCATTTAAAAACAGAGCTATCAACAGCGGTGTTTCATAGTTTGATCACGAGTGTGATCCAGGTCAATCTCTTACTGATTCTCTTTGTTGGTGGGGCTTGGTGGACAACGAATCAGATCAGTCTGGTGACCTTACTCATCTACATTTTAGTGGCGACGCGGTTCAACACTGCAATTGTGTCGATTTTTGAAGCATTATCACAATATCGTTTTACCAAGATCCGTATTAACCGGTTGCAAGAAATTTATGACACCCAGTCACAAAGCGGCACCCAAAAGCCAGATTTACAACACTACCATTTTAATGTTAAAAATCTTCATTTTGGATATGACCAAGACCATGAAATTTTAAAAGGCATTACTTGCCACATTCCAGAGAAGCAAGTGACGGCGATTGTTGGGCCGTCCGGTTCTGGGAAAAGCACGTTCTTACGTGTATTAGCAAAATTTTATGATTATCAAATGGGTGAGGTACAACTTGATGGTGTACCAGTCAAAGATATTGACCCTGAATACCTATTTCGCCAGATTTCGATGGTTTTTCAAGAGGTCGTTTTATTCAATAGGTCAATTAAAGAAAATATTCGAATTGGAAATCCTAGTGCCACTGATGCGCAAGTACTTGAAGCGGCAAAATTAGCTCAATGTGATGAATTCGCACTACGTTTGCCGGCAGGGTATGATACGGCGATCGGCGAAAATGGGCGTTTGCTTTCAGGCGGACAAAGACAGCGCGTGGCGATTGCGCGTGCGATTCTAAAAGACAGTCCCATGCTGTTTTTAGATGAAACGAGCTCAGGTTTAGACTACGAGAATGAATTCTACGTACAAAAAGCATTGAGTCAGTTAGTGGTTGGGAAAACAGTCATTGTTGTGGCTCATAGATTAAAGACGGTTGAATCTGCCGATCAAATTTTGGTGCTTGCCGATGGCCAATTAAAAGAAACAGGTAATCAGGCGACATTACTGAAAAATAATGGCTTGTTTGCCAAACTTTGGCAGCTGGAGAACCATGACACCTCACGTGAATGATAGTCAGCTTTTCTTGATGATCAGCGTGCTCTTGAACGGATCAGTGACAGTGAATGTATCGGCGGCAACCCAATGGACATGGCCAGAAAACTGCATCTGTAAGTGTTCAAAGTAAGGCGGGTCGACTAACACACGCCAGGAAACTAGGCCAGTTTCAGCTAACGCTCGGGGCTTGATTTGCTCACCAAACCAGGTATTATAGGCGTGGTGATGATGATAGTGGTTATGCGAATAGAAGTGTGCACTTTGTGCCATTGTGGCAGTCATGTCCATTTGTAGGGTTCGCACAAAAAAGTGATCCCCAGTTGATAAGTGATCACCTACAAAATGCAAATGGCCAATGGTTGTTTCTGATGGGAAGCCAGACCAACGTCCTTGTTTGGCAGCAAGTAAGGCCCTAACGTTGACATCTTTTGTGCCCATACGAACAAAGTGATGATCCCAGACCCATTGGGACTGCGGACGATCGTGGTAAAGTTCGATGCCGTTACCATCGGGGTCGTTGAGATAAAACGCTTCACTCACATCATGATCGCCAGCTCCTAATGGATACTGAATGAACACAAGCTGTTCAATTAAACTGGCTAAACTTGCCGTATCGGGCAGTAGCAACGCAAAATGATATAATCCTTGCCGTGGCGCTGTTGGCTTGCGTCCATTAAAGTTCAGCGTTAAAAATGGGTCGCCGTTTTGAGTGAACGCATAGTGATAAATTTTTTCGTCAGTGTTAGTTTCAGCGAGGCCCAAAATGTCACGATAAAAACGGCGCATCTGTATTTCCTCGGCAGCCATTAAGGTGAGGTGTTGAAGCTGATAAGTAGTATTTAACATGGCGACTTTTCCTTTACGAACGCTTTATTATGCTTACTAATAATAAGTATAATAAAGCGTTTTGTGGGTTTTGTCTAGTAAAAAAACTGGTTATTTTAACTTTTGCAATGATTGTTTGCAAGCAAGCCAAGCACGTCATTTCAGACGATTGATCGTTAAAAAACACACAACAGTATACAGAATGCTAAGCAATTATTAATTCGGCTTATTTTCTTATGTTTTTCTTAACAATCTTATCAAATGTGTTATAATTTAATAGTCAATTGTTTTGAAAGAGAGAAAAAGTATGAAAAAATCATTTTTGATGGGTGCAGTCGCGGCATCGGTTGTTGGCGGACAGGCAATGACTGCGGCCGCGAGCACAACTTATCAAGTTAAATCTGGGGATACGTTGTATGCAATTGGTTTAAGAAACAACTTGAGTGTGAATGATATTAAATCCGCCAACCATTTGACATCCGACACAATTTATCCAGGACAAAGTCTGGTTTTGGGTACGGGCGCGTCAAATACATCAGCACAAGCACCATCTGCTGCTACATATACTATCCAGTCTGGTGATACCTTATCAAAAATTGCTGCTGACCACCAAATGAGTGTGGCACAGATTGCGGCAATGAACGGTATTTCGAATGTGAACTTTATCAGTGTTGGTCAAGTTTTGAAGGTAAATGGTTCTGGGACAACGCCTAATCCAGCGCCAGCCAACCCAAGTGCGTCAGTAAACAACAATTCAAATTCGGCATCGAGCCAGTCGACTTATACGGTAAAGGCGGGCGACACATTATCTCGTATCGCTGCCACACAGCAAATGTCACTCTCGCAGTTGGCAGCATTAAATGGTATTTCGAATGTGAACTTGATTCGCGTTGGTCAAGTACTAAAAGTTAGTGGCGCATCTAACACATCAGCACCAGCACAGCCTAATCAGGCGCCAACAGTAAATACTGCACCTAGCAACACAGCCACCTATACGGTGGTGTCAGGGGATACACTCTCTCGGATTGCTTCAGAATTTCACATGAGCTTGTCAGACCTTGCGTCTTTGAACAAGATTGCCAATGTGAATGCAATTACTGTTGGACAGGTATTGCAGGTGAGCGCTGGCACTAGTACAAATCCAGCAACACCAACCAACACGACGAACAATAATCCGACACCGGCCGTGACACCAACGTCAACAACCGGGCGTTACACAGTCAAGTCTGGGGACACGTTATATGCTATTGCGGCACGTCTTGGTGTCAATATTAGTACGTTGCTTTCATTGAATGGTTTGAACTTAAACAGCGTGATTTATGTGGGTCAAACGTTGATAACAGCTGGTACATCTGCGGCTACGCCAGTTGCACCGGTAACACCAATGGCAACAACGCCGACAAACGCGACGCCTGGTGGCGTAACCACCGCTGGATTGAGTGCTACTCAAGCAGCTTGGTTGCAGACAGCAGTTTCTGATGCAAAAGCCGCCACAGCTGGGACTGGTGTTTTGGCCTCTGTGACAGTTGCCCAAGCCATTCTTGAAAGTGGTTGGGGACAATCAACCTTAGGATCAGCACCATACCATAACCTCTTTGGCATTAAACAAGGCTTTGGCTGGACTGGTGCGGTGGTTAACTTGAATACTTCTGAATTTGTCAATGGCCAATGGACCACTGTTGTGGCACCATTTAGAGCATACAGTTCTCAAATGGCTTCATTCCAAGATCACACGAACTTTCTGCTAGCTAATAGCCGTTATGCGGCAAACGGGGTGATTAATGCCAAAAATTATGTCGACATGGCTAACGGCTTGCAAGCTGCTGGTTATGCAACAGCACCAACGTATGCCAGTGCGTTAATTGGTTTGGTTGAACGGTATAATTTGCAATCACTTGATTACTAAATTGTAAAAGGTGTTGTGCCGACAGACGCCACCACTTGCAATCAAAAGGGTTATCAATCGTGTTCATTTAGATAAATTCTGACAATAAAACGCCGTAGCGGCATAGTAGTCGCTACGGCGTTTTATTATTGTTGATCTTGATTTTAACGGCAAAAAACAGTACTAGCAAGTGCGTATGCCTTAACTAAAAATACACTTGACATCACATGATTTTAAGTCAAAACATTAGACTAGTCTAATGTTTATTTTTGTTATGAAGCTGATGGCTGTTTAATTTCATCGTAAATGTTATAACTAAGTAGTAGGATGATGCCCACTGATAGCCATGATTGCCAGTTTGACATGTTGAATGGCTTGCGGTAAGTGATTTCAATTATATTTGACATGACAACGACGAGATACAACCAAAATTGCCAACGCTGATAGAATTTATGCATAAAATAACCTCGAATATGATATTGTCTCTTTCTCCTGTACGATTAATCATTTAAACAACGCAACACCAAACACCACCAGCACCAGAATGACAGTTGCGATCGTCAGCGCCATGCCGATCGGATTTCTTGGATTAACGGACCAGCCCAAACCAAGCGCTTTTGGTACAAATAAGGGTGCTTTTGTGCCAGTTTGTTCAGGGTATGCGAGCCAATAGCGATACGTTGATAATGCAATCAAAACCAATGCTAGAAGACCAACAACGACCAAGACTAATTTATGATTAGTAGGTTGCAAGATCACCAGACCCACAACAACTAGCAAAATGACAGCCGTGAGGCTGACTAAAATCATATCTAGAAGCTTTAATTTTTTCTCTGAATTCATCTTCATACAACCCTATATTTTACCTATCAATATTTTAGCACGAATCGCATTGAAAAATGACGGCCACTATTTTTAGGCAGACCCTTGACTGTGTGGTTACCACACAGTGTACAATAAAGCCAATCGATCAAGAAAGGAAACCGGCATGCAAACCTATTCAATCGCTGAGGTGGCCAAAATTTTCAATATCACCAAGTACACCATCCGTCATTATGTTGATGCGCAATTATTAACACCAACAAAAAATACGGGGAATGGTTATTATGCGTTTACTGATGCTGATCTTTACAGGTTGTACCAAATCATCACGTTTAGAAAAATTGGGCATACCATTGCTGAAATTAAAACTGTTTTATCGCAAGGTGAATTGACAGATGCGTTCAAATTTGCCGAACGAAAAATACAGCAACAAATTGATGAGTTAATCAAAGTGAAGGCGGATATCCAAGAAATCGTTCAGGCACAAGGAAATACCCAATTCAATGACATTTTCTTTTGTGAGAAACCGACCCGATTTTTGAAGAAAATTCCAGTCGACTTTTTGCACCACGGGGAAGTTGATCTGTTTGCGGCATCACAAAGTGACTATTTTCAAATTGACCACGTTAATTACATGGTGCATCGTGATGGGCAGATTGATGCCTGCTTTCCAAGTCATGCTGGTGATTATGACTATCAGCTTGCCGCCGGCACGTATGCCTGCATGGATATTTTAGCCGCTGATGAACAACAACTTGAGCAACAAGTTGCCCGTTTTAAGCGTGATCCGTTAATCCAAGGACGTTTACAGGCTGGCAATGGGGAACTGCATGGTTATGAAAACATTTTAAAATCCTTAGCTTATAGTGAAGAAACCGTCTTCACGGTCGAAGTCATTTTGTGAGCAACCAATTTATGAACTCAGATGTGATGCGGATCGTGGTAACAGCAGTAATGAAATACTAACAGGTGATAAATGATGACAGAGATTAAAATTGAGACCGCCCGTTTGGTCATTTGACCATTTCAAGAAAAAGATACTGCTGGTTATTTTGACTTGTATAAGGCACCAACCGTGCATTGTTTTATGCCGGATAAAATTAGCACTTTTGCAGCAGCACGCGACATTGTCTTAACTAAAGAAACGCAACGTGCCACTGAAATGGCCGTTTGTTTAAAAGATACAGACACGTTTATTGGCACGTTGTTTGGTCACTGGGAGGATGCGGATACCTACAGCATTTGCTGGCATTTTCTTAGCGATTACAATGGTAAGGGCTATGCTACAGAAGCTGCAACAGCCTTTTTTGATTTTCTCTTTGAAGAAATGCAGGCTCGACGAATCTATGCCTATGTCGAAGTAGATAATGACAGTTCACAAGCCTTATGCGGAAGGTTGGGTATGCGACATGAAGGCACCCATGAAGATTTCATCTCGTTTGTTAATAACCCAGATGGTTCACCGCACTATGAAACCACGATGGTCTTTGCCATCCTGAAAAAAGAATGGCTACCGGCAAACCAAGTCAATTAAAAAGCTGTCGCTTCCTCGCGGCAGCTTTTGAGTTAATATAGGTCTTTCAATATGGCCAGGACATTGGTTTTGCTGGCATTAAGCGGTGCACGATAAATCAAGTTGACGGGGCGTTGGAAACTCTCATCAAGCGGGGCATAGGGGATATGTTCGGCAATGAGCTTTTGCGAGATGATTGTTTTCCCAAAGCCAGCTTGTAACAGGGCCAACATAACATCCGTGCTGGTGATGGTGAGGTAGTTGTCGGGCAACCCATGTTGGGCAAAATAGCGCTCCATATGCGCACGGGCACTGGCGCCGACTTCTCGGAGTAGCCAGGTATCCCCGTTGCCGGCCAGTACTAATTGGTCCGTCATGAGTGGCACAGCGGACAAGCTTGAATCCATGACCGGTTGTTCGACGAAGGCAAAGTCAACCGCGCCTTGAGAAACTTGTTGCATCAAGGCGTGTGAATTTCGCATCTCGACTGTGAGCTGAATCGGTAAATGCGATAATGCCGGGATAAGTTGGGGTAACAAGGTCAAAGCTGAAAAATGAGAGGCGCCTACCTTAATGGCCACTTTGTCAGTACAGTTTTCGTGCTTTGAGAAGAATTTCTGTGCCTGTTGCCAGTCGGCGAGTAGTTTTTGTGCTTGCGGGTAAAATAAATCTGCCGCAGGAGTCCGTTGCACTTCGGATTTCTTACCACGTGTAAACAGATCGACGCCTAACGCGGCTTCTAAATGTTTAATATGGGCTGATACACTCGGTTGACTGATGAATAATTGGTCAGCGGCTTTAGTAAAACTTCGGACTTGATAAACCGTGACAAACGATTGAATATATTGCAACATATCGCGTTCTCCTTATGCAAAACCGTATTGTTAGGCCTGGTTTTGTGCTGTTCGCCATGCTTTTTCCCAAGCTTGCGTAGCTTGTTGGATAGCATCCCAAGGGGCTGCGATTGGTGGGGAATAAGACAAATCCAAATCACTAACCGCACGAACAGTCATCTTGTTGAAAATCGCGCTGGCTAACACATCTGACCGCTTGGCAATTTCTGAGCCAAATTGGCCAATGAGTTGTGCACCTAATAGTTGACCTGTATGTTGATCCCCAGTAATCTGGATGGTGATTTTGGTCGCACCAGGAATATAGGCCTTATGATCATCGACCACACTGGTCACACTAAGTGGTGTGAATCCTGCTTGCGTGGCTTCATCGGGCAACAAGCCTGTCCGCACGGCGACTTTGTCAAAGGCTTTAAGCACTTGGCTGCCGACAATACCTTGAAATGGCGTTGCGACACCAACGGCATGCGCACCAGCAATTCGCCCTTGTTTATGGGCTGTTGTCCCCAAAGGCAGATAGGTCGTTCCGAGTAAACGATGCTTGGTAATCGTCAAGTCACCCGCAGCGTAAATATTTTTAAGGTTGGTTTGCATGAAATCATTGACCATCACGGCGCCGTTTTCAGCCAATTCGGCACCAGCTTCTGCCAAAAGGGTGCTGTTAGGTTTTACGCCGGTAACGACGAGAACCAGATCAAATGGGGCTGCCTGTTGCCCAATAACGAGGCCATCAGGTGTAATTTCTGAAATGGCATCGTCAGTTACAACGGCAACGCCATTTTCACGTAACGTGTCGTGTAGCAGGTGGCTCATGTCAGGTGACATGGTCGAAAGAATTTCAGGGCCACGTTGGTACAGCGTCGTTTCTACCCCGCGCTTGACCAACGCTTCGGCCATTTCAATCCCAATATAACCCGCCCCGATGATGGCAGCAGTTTTTGGCGCTTTGGCAGTGACGTATTGATCTATGGCAAAATAGTCGGCCATATCATGCAAGACAAACGCGTTGTCAGCGCCTTTAATGTGGCTGGTTGCGGGAAGGGTGCCCGTACCCACAACAAGTTTCTCATATTCGAAGTCACCACGGTTTGTCGTGACGCGGTGGGCTGCCGAATTAATGACATTAACCGTGGTTTCCAAGTGAAAATGAACGCCGGTTGCTTCTAAATCCGCCAAGGTGCGGTGACGTAAATTTTCCCAACTTGGGACTTCGCCACTAAACGCATAAGGGAAGCCACAAATGGATAAATTGGGGTAGCTATCCGCAAGCAAAAGCGTCACCTCAGTTTCCGGCGCTAATTCTTTGGCGCGGAGCGCTGCGGAGATACCAGCATCGCTCCCACCAATAATCAGTAGTGTTGTTTGAATTGTCATATTCATGCTCCTTTAAACACACTTAGCATACCACGATTTTTGATTACCTTTAATAATTAAAACATTGTTTTTAATCAGTTATGGTAGAAACTGCAATGTTGTAAAAGTTGAGTTTTATATTATAACCATAGTATAATAAAGAAATTTCAAAACCATAAAAAAGGACGTCACATGTATGACAAATTTATTCTCGGTTGAGACATCGGCCGTTGCGCCACACAACAACCAATTTGAACCACAATCAATTAGTGCCAAGGCATTGATGTCTGATCCAGCGGTTATTCAGATTGCCGACGGGGTTGATTTGGCAGATACAGTGGCATTATATGATTTAGGGAAAGAACCAGCTGATAAAATGTCGGGCATTGCGGGTCAATTGTTAGATAAATTGACGGTTGCTGATACGATTGGGTCAACTAAGGTTTTAGATTCGTTAGTCAAATTGACGAAACAAATTGAGTTTAAAGAACTAAAACCAGATCAAGAACGCGGTTTAAAAGCCTTGTTCCGTCGCGCTGAAGCCACGCTTAAAGCACGCGTTGCCAAGTACCAATCCATTGGTGGTGAAGTCAATGAACTATTTGTCGCGCTTAAAACTTATGAAAATACCATTCAAAAGCGAGTTGATGATATGGATCAACTCGCTAGTGCCAATGCGGCCTATGCCAAAAATTTGGATCAATATATTGCTCTGATTTACATTTTGCGTAATCGCCAAGCCATGACCGTGCAGAATACCATGTTGGCGGCGCAAGGCGGGGATGAGGCAGCACAAATTGCTTTGCCAAAATTGCAACAAGTGGCCGAAGTGTTGGATAAGCGTGCTTTTGATTTGGAGCAGGCGAAAGCAATGGCAATGATTACTGCGCCACAAATTAAGCAAACGCAAGATAATAATTTGAATTTGATTCAGCAGTATCACGCGGCATTCATCAATACAATTCCAGCTTTGCAGACTGGCTTGGTACAAGCCGTGACGGCGCTACAAGGTAACTATGCCCAGCAAGGTCTGAATGCGCAAAAGCAAGCCACAGCGGATTTGATGAAGAAAAACGCGGAGCGTTTGGCCGTTAATAATAAATTTATTTTAGAATCTAGTGGGCAACCAACCGTTTCTGTTGAAGACATGCAAAGCATTGTCACAACAATTCTCAATGCCGTGCAAGAGACGAAGACCATTGAGCAAGAGAACGCTAAAAAGCGTGAGGCCTCACGGGAACAAATGGCCAAAATGATGACGGACTTTCAAGCAGCCGTTAATGATGTAAAGGTAGCAAATAATGGGCAAGAAAACAGTTAAAACATTAGCTCGACAAGCACAGGACGAGCTGATTGAAGCATCAAATCATAGTGCCTTACTCCAAGGTGATTTTGCGACAAAAGCTTATCAGATGGACGTCGCACGGATTGAAACGACGTTAGCTGAACTTAATATCTTGCTGGAGATGCCCGCCATGATTCGGACGGGATTTGAACAAGATGATACGCAGGAAACCATCATGATCCCGACGGTTTTTGCTAAAGTGGATGGCTTACCAACAAATGAAAAGCCATATTGGCAACATCTTGACAGTATTCGTGATACGACCGGCTTGCAGGCATTAGTCACGCGGCACATGACGGCTAGTGATTGGCGCATTTCGTCGGCTGATTTTGATGTCATTTTGGCCGATTTCACCCCGCAAACGGTGCAACAATCGGATGCTTGGGCTTATCAGGTGCTGAATAAATTACTCCAAGATAAAATTGCTGAAGCCATTGTGACGTTAGTCAATGATTGGCCATTTAGCATGCCGGCAACCACTGATCATAAGCAGACGGTCTTATCGGTTTTGTTAGACTGTCCCAAAGAGTTACTCGAAATGAGTCTTGAAGTGGATTACCCAAAGGCAGTGCCATTACTCGCTGTGGTGCATCAAGAATCCATGGGTGAAATTACCTTTGAAGATGTCGTTGCCTATAATATGTTTCACCAATTGGGTTGGGACGTGGTGATTTATTCACCGCATGCATTTGCTTCGCTTGAAAATTATATGACATCTGATAACTATGACCATTTCAGCTATGACAAAGTTCGGCCAACAGCATCAGCGACTGGCGATCCGAAAAAATCCTTCCTGCAAAAATTGTTTGGTAATTAGGAGAAAAAATTGAAACGTATCACACATCAAATGGCCAAAGTATGGCTAATATTATTGATTGCCCCATTATTTGTGGTCGCCCCAGATAACGCGGCGGCACGTAGTTTTAGTGGTAGTGGGCGTACCACAACGCGGTCAAATCCAGGGTCAACATTTAAAAGTTATCAGAAACCACAAACGCCAAAGGCCAATTCATACAACAAAACCTATCGTGTCAATCGGGATACAAATTCGAAGACACAATATCAATCTTATCGGTCTCAACCTCGTCAGGGTGGGATGATGTCTGATTTTGGGCGAAGTTTGACACGAGGCATTGGTTGGGGTGCTGGCTGGGCCATTGGGAGCCACATGGGAAATTCATTATGGCACACGATGTTTGGTTTTGGAAATAATACTTACTATGATCAAGATGGTAGAATGCAAACGCAATCTGGCGGCTTTGCCGGTTGGATTATCTTGATTCTAGTCATTGTGATTATTATTTTGGTTGTTAAGTTACTGCGACGGCCAAATGATTATTATCGCCGCCATGAATATTAAGCAAAAAAGCAACGATGACAATCGTTGCTTTTTTGTGCTGTCATATCATGCCGTGGGGTACACCACGTGAAAGTTTTCTAGGAGCATATTAGCATTTTGTTCATCAAATATGTGGCCTTCGGTTTGGTAGGCTTTAACAAAAAATGCATGGTGAACAGTACGCCAATAGGCTAAACTACGATCGCCTTCGCCTTCAAGATAGGCGTGTTCGGCATCAACATCAAGGTATTTCGTGGCTACAACGTGATCATTTTGGATAATGCACACTGCTTGGTTTTGGCTATCTAAAACGACATCATAGGCGCCTGTTTGTGGTAACGGTTCATCGTCTTGATATAAATCAAGCGCACTGGTCGTAGCCGTTTTGATACCGTTTAGAACGAGGTTAGCTAACTCATCGGCATCAACGCCAAATTGGAACGCGGATTGCATTTGCGCGTCGTCAGGGATTGCGTGTGTTTTTTTTGCTTTTTCAAATAATGCTTCTGGGGTCATTGGGGGTTCTCCATATTCTTGTACGATGCGGTAATTTGCATAAGTTTATAGGCTTGCTACGGTGTCACCAGGTCTCATTTCCACATCTGTAAAAATAATGGTGTTGGGTGAGAGTGTCTGGTTGGCAATCGTCGTAATAGCCAGTTCGCCCATTTGGGCAAAGTCTTGCTGGACGGCAGTCAAACGCGGTCTTGTGATCTGGGTGAGATTCGTACCATCAACGGTGATAATGGACAAATCGTCAGGGACAGCAACGCCAGCATCTTTTGCAGCATTGAGTATGCCAATCCCGACAATATCAGCAGAGCCAATCACGGCAGTGAAGGGTAATGGTACGCCGAAATTTTGAATGGTCTCAAGGCCGGTTTTGTAAGCATTGTCAATACCCCAAATCAAGGCCGGATTATAACGAATGCCGTGCTTTGCTAGGGCATCAATAAAGCCTTGACGTCGTAATGTCGCGACTACTGAGTCTGGATCAGCAGCACCAATTAATGCGACTTGACGATGTCCTTGATCATATAAATAATCAACGATGGTATGCATCATCGCATAATTATCAGACGAAATCGACGGAATCCCATTATTTAATTGATTGGAGATACTCAAAAGATGCGTATCAGCCGCTGTTAAGACATCAAAGACGGCAGTTTCAAGGTCAACCGCCAACATCACGACAGCGAGTAATTGGCGTGAGAGTAATGATTTAACCGTTTTAATTTGATGCTGGACATCATCTTCTAGAAAAACAATGAGTAGTTCAAAACCCAGTTCAAATGCTTGCCGTTGCATGCCTTTAATAATTTCATCAGCAAAGTTGGTGTGTGTCGTTGGGACAAGCACACCAATCACGCGACTTGCTTTTTGTGATAAGTCAGCGGCCGATTGGTTTTTATAATAGCCCATCTCTTCAGCGAGTTGGCGGACACGTTGCGCTGTTGCCGCACTAAAACGCCCACGATTTGTCAAAATACGTGAGACAGATGCCGCTGAAATACCGGCGCGATTTGCAATGTCCTTAATTGTAATAGCCATAATCCATATTATAGCTTAAATTCAGTTGACAAACAAAATGAAAGCGTTTACAATACGAAGTGCGTAAACGTTTACTCAAAATCCAAAAAAGATTATATTTAATATGCTAGCAGTCTTAAATATAGTCGGGTTCTCAACAAAATAGTTATTGATGATCACTTAAAGGAGTGTGATGATGTTGAATCGTACGACGCAAAACAAGCGACAACTACCGATGCTCACCAGTATGCAGTTATTCCTAATGACTTTTGGTTATGCTGGCGTTCAAGTTGCATTTTCAGTGCAAACTGGTAATATGGGTCGCATATTTCAGACTTTAGGCGCTGACCCAACGAAATTAGGTTTTTTCTTTATCTTGCCACCATTGGCAGGGATGGTGACGCAACCGTTAATCGGCTATTTCTCTGACAAGACTTGGTTACCCAAACTTGGGCGCCGGCTGCCGTATTTGATTGGTGGCTGTTTGGTCTCACTCATTGTGCTGCTACTCTTACCAAATACCGGCTCGCTAGGCTTTGGTTATGGTTCGGTCACGGCATTATGGTTTGGTGCTGTGACTGTCTTGTTTATGGATTTATCGGCTAATGTATCGATGCAACCGTTTAAAATGTTGATTCCCGATATGGTTAATGCGCATCAAAAGGATAAAGCCTGGAGTTTACAAAATATCTGGGGGAGTTTAGGCGGTGTGATTGCATTCGTCTTTCCGTTTTTGCTAACGGCGTTAGGTGTTGCCAACACGGCATCGCGTGGTGTTGTACCAGATTCGGTTAAAATTTCATTCTATGTGGCTGCGGCAATTTTATTGCTTTCAACGGTTTTCACGATTATGAATGTGAAAGAATATGACCCGAAAACATTAGCTGATTACCATGGCTATCAACCGGAGACTAAGGTACGTGAATCATTGCTGACCATTTTGAAGCACGCCCCCAAAGTATTTTGGACGCTTGGCATTGTTGAATTCTTTGTTTGGTTTGGTATTCCGTATATGTGGACCTATTCAACAGGCGCCTTATCTGAAAATATTTGGCATGTTTCTGATCCTGCCTCAGCTGGGTATCAAGCGGCTGGTAATTGGTTTGGGATTTTACAAGCCGTATACTCGTTAGTCGCTATTCTTGTAGGAATTGGTTTTCAACGCTTAACCAACCGGACGCGTCAATGGGCCTATTGTTTGAGCTTGCTCACTGGTGGAGTTGGATTCATGGTGGTTGCGTATGGTCATACGCATTTGTCCTCATTGATTGGGTTTGGTTTGATTGGTATTGGTTGGATGGCCTTGATTTCAATTCCGTTTACAATACTCACGAATGCATTAGACGGGAAACACGATGGGGTGTACTTGGGCTTGTTTAACTGCTTCATTTGTATCCCGCTTTGTATCCCGCAAATTGTGGCCTCAGTGGCGAGCTTTGCCATTTTTTCAGCGGTGGGGCAAACAATGGCCAATATGTTAGCGGTTGCCGGTGTTTGTTTAATGATTGGTGGCTGTTTGATTTGGATAGTTAAAGAAGAAGCGCGTGATTAAAAAGGAGAATGAACATGACAGCAGCAATTCAATGGTGGCAAAAAGCCGTCGTATATCAAGTTTACCCAAGGTCATTTCAAGATACTGACGGCGATGGGATTGGTGATTTAAAAGGAATGACACAACGACTTGATTACATCAAAAAATTAGGCGCCGATGTTATTTGGCTAAATCCTGTGTACGCGTCACCAGATAAAGATAATGGGTATGATATTGCCGACTATCAAGCGATCAACACCAAATTTGGCACAATGGCTGACTTTGATGACCTATTAGCACAAGCCCATAATAAGGGGCTTAAGATTATGATGGACTTGGTGGTTAATCACACCTCAGACCAACATCCGTGGTTTATTGAAAGTCGGCAATCAAAAGATAATGACAAGCGTGATTTCTATATTTGGCGCGATCCAGTCGCTGGACATGAGCCAAATAACTGGGGTTCCTTCTTCTCAGGGCCAGCTTGGCAATTTGATGACGCTACGGGACAGTATTATTTGCATTTATTCGTTGCAGGTCAACCAGACTTGAACTGGGTGAATCCTAAAGTACGACAAGCTGTCTTTGATATGATGAACTTTTGGGTGGATAAGGGCATTGATGGTTTTCGGATGGACGTGATTTCTCTCATTTCAAAACCTGATGGCTTGCCTGATGGCGAAGTGCCGGCAGGTGGGGTCTATGGTAATTCAAATCAGGCGGTCGCCAATGGCCCACATGTCCATGACTATTTGCAAGAGATGCGCCAAAAGGTCTTAAATCGGGCAGATATGATGACCGTTGGCGAAGCATCAGGGGTTGATATTGAAAATGCGGTGAAATATGCCAATCAGGATCATTCAGAATTGAATATGGTCTTCCAATTTGAACATATGGATCTTGATAATAATCCCAACCCAGCGCTTGGCAAATGGTATGATCAGAAAGTTTCACTGGTTGATTTAAAAGCAAATTTATCCAAATGGCAAAACGATTTGTCAGGGAAAGCATGGAATTCATTGTACTGGGATAACCATGATCAACCACGTGCAGTCAGCCGCTATGGGGATGACCGGCCGGAATTTCGTGTGGTCTCTGCTAAAATGGTGGCCACACTGCTGCATTTCATGCAAGGCACGCCTTACATTTACCAAGGTGAAGAGATTGGGATGACCAATGCTTACAATTTACAGCGAGCAGATTTCGATGATGTTGAGATTAAAAATGCCTTTCAGTACTTGATTGATCAAGAGCATTTAACTGATGAAGTCACAATGTTAAGATACGTTCATGCCAAAGGTCGGGATAACGCTCGGACACCGATGCAGTGGGATGCCAGTGCTCATGCGGGCTTTACCACTGGCACACCGTGGCTGAAGTTAAATGATAATTATCAGACGATTAACGTTGAAGCGGCCTTAGATGATCCGAATTCCATTTTCTATTATTACCAGAAATTGATTCGCCTCCGGCATGACTTACCAATTATCACCACGGGAACTTACCAATTGTTGGATCCAACGGACGCGCAAGTCTATACTTATCGCCGGCTTGGTGACAACGATACCTTACTGGTGATTAACAACTTTACACGTGATACCTTAACACGGGATTATCAAGTCCCTGATACGGCAACCCTTATCATCAGTAATTATGACGATGATGCCGGTACAACATTGCGGCCGTTTGAGGCTAAAGTTTATCGTTTAATCAATTAGGTTCAAATATTTAAAAGCACCATTGTTAAAAGAATTTAACAATGGTGCTTTTTGGTTACTTATCTCTGTGATAGGAGCAAAACAGTGTACTTATAAAAACCTTACTTGTAAGATTTTGAAACCAAAAACTAGCAATACTATTATATTTATCAAGTGTTGCTAAGCTTCTGTTGCAAAGATATTATAAAAAGTTCTGAGTTGAAGAGGCTCAACGTTTAACTAAATCGGGTTGGATTACACTGATTTTTAGTGAAAATTCGTAAATTTAGTTAATTCAATCACAAAATATTGAGACTTAAAGCGCTGTCAAAAACGCAATGAGCCCAAAGATGATACCTGGAAAATTGGCCAAAGCAACTGGGATATCACGATGTGACTTTTTTAAAGCGTAAATAACCCAGAGTGTGCAGTTAATTGCGGCAACTAGCGGCTGAATTGGATTAGCTTTTGCCCCAGATAGATTATCTGCAATTTGCGGAATGTAGGATACGTACATTAGGACAGCCATCACAGTGGCAACCCAACTCAGATACGTAATAAATTTTGTTTCTTTCATAACAACGACCCCCGTTTTTAACATACCTATACTGTACTACTTGGTGATTAAAATCACAAGTTTAAATTAGATAATTTCATCCTTTTTATAGCACATTAGGGTCTTATTTTGGCTGATTAGGTCGTTAAAAGCCAATTTCATTGTCACTATCCTACAGGAGAAAAATAAGTACGGGGTACGGGGTATTAACTTCTGATTTAATGAGTAATAGAAGCATTACCACTGTAGTTAAATATCATATATAAGGTCTTTTTGGCAACGAGACATCCGTGATGCAACAAATGTACTGCGTCTTTTTAATATACCAAAATACGCCGTTACGGCATCGGGACATGTAGCGGATGGCGCACAATATTTAAGTAGAACTTAAACTAAGATGTTAAAATTTATCCCATATTGTATATTTGGTGCTAGTTGCCAGCAATACAAATTTAAAAAGAATCCAAATGTTTGAGGGCCATTCAATCATTTTAAATGTAATTTTTGTACCATTATGGGAACAAAAGAGATTTCGTTTAAATCTGATACATTATATGTTTTGTTTCTTGTATAATTGCTCAATATAATCTTAAATTTATAAAAGGAGTTTTTTAGCTTAGTTAGCTTATTTATGGATAGTCAAGAGGATAATTCAGTTTATGAAATCAGAGCATTCCCAAACAGAATTGATAGATATAGTAAATTTATCTCAGAAGGTTTCGTTGCCATTGGATGGCCAAATATTGGCGATGTAACGAATATGAGCCTATCTGATATATCAATTAGTTTTCATAAAAAATCTATACTTGATTATCTCGGATTATGCCCGAGAGATGAAGCAGTCCGGATTTTCAGTATAGGAGCAGTATGATTTATATATGTGAATTATTTAATTTACCTTTTAATCACTTGTTACCATAATTATAGCAACACTTGACAAAATTTTTCTATTTGGCAGATTGCAAGAATCATCCGAACACCGCATGTTTCTGAAAGACTTTTCGTGGTGATTGCCAGTTGAGCGTTTTCATTGGCCTGGCATTAATCCAATGATTAATTTGATCTAATTCTTTCT
>NZ_JAAXPO010000012.1 GCF_012396485.1 Leuconostoc holzapfelii | reverse complement strand
AGTCAGAAAGAATTAGATCAAATTAATCATTGGATTAATGCCAGGCCAATGAAAACGCTCAACTGGCAATCACCACGAAAAGTCTTTCAGAAACATGCGGTGTTCGGATGATTCTTGCAATCTGCCATATTTTTATTTTGGATGATGACTTACATTATCAAGGACTACAACAGCATTATTTCCTGTGTAGTTGTAGTCCGTAATCAGTTGAAGCCATCGGAATTAACATTAATTCTGGCAGTCATTCCGTCGGAAAATCTTGAATACGAACGGGGGGAAGCAACATAGATAGCAATTAGGATACGATTGTGTGATATTCTTTCCAACGTGTACCTGTTACTAGAACGGATAATGTTCTACAATAATCCATAAGGTATGATTTGGAGAAGATTGATGTCAATACGTAAAATATTAGAGACCGTTCTATATAACTATGTAGAAGAAACGAATAATGAATTCAAGGATAACAGGATTGCTAAACTTCTGAGGAGTGGACTAAGAACTGCAGTTAGCAATGATTTAATTACTGGAAATATCATAACTAAAGGATCAGCCGGAAGGGGAAAATGGGCAACTGCTCCGTGGATCGCTATATTTGATGCTGAAATATCAACTTCAGCTGCAAAAGGATTCGATATTGTTTACCTATTCTCGCCAGACATGAGTCGAGTTTATTTGTCGCTCAACCAGGGGTGGACATTCTTTAATGAAAACTATGGTAATAATGCAGAAAAAACAATTAAGAAAGTTGCTTCATATTGGCAAAATACGCTTGCTAACAGAACTGACCGCATGACGATTGACCCAATTGATTTAACTAGCGCATTGCCGAGAAAAAACAATCTCGTAACTGGTTATGAATTGGGAAATATATTTAGTATCAAATATGAACGTGATAATCTGCCTAAAGACGACCAACTCTTGACTGATTTAAAAGACATGTTATTTTGCTTGAATGAAATTAAGTCTGATCTTATTAATGAAAATGATTTTAAGCAAAATATAGATTTTATACTTACACAAGATTTGAATTTGAATCCAAGATTATCTAATAATAGTATCAAGAAAATTGCAAAAAAATTACCGGATGTCACGCTCATTGAAGAATCATCATTGAAAGAGACTGATAAAAAAGGCCGCAAGATTGATTACGTTACTTTACAAAAACAAAACTCTATGATTGGATTTTTAGGCGAAAAAATTGTATTAAACTATGAACAGAGAAAATTAAAGGAATATCCGAGTTTATCTGAAAAAATTAAACACGTTTCCCAAACTAGAGGAGATGGATTGGGATTTGATATTCTTTCTTTCAATACTGAAGGTCAGGAGATTTATATTGAGGTAAAAACCACTTCACAAGGCAAAAGTGCGCCATTTTATATGAGCGATAATGAGGTGAACTTTGCAAAAAAACATCCAGATAATTACGTGATATATAGAGTGTATAATTTCACTGATTTGAATGAAGCAAATGATATTGAGTTCTTTAAACTAACGGGTCACGATATGGAAAATGTCGAACTGAAACCAGTTAGCTTTTTAGCAACTGTTAATAATTTTAATAATAGGTACGATTAGTATCTTTTCAGCTTGCTTATAACTTAAAGAATGCTAAGGGTTCGAAAAAAGCCAGTTTCACGAACAGTCAGGTAAACTGTTTATGGAAATGGCTTTTTCGTACTGAAAATATTTATCACGACCATTAATGAGTTGATCGCTTAAAAAGGCAAATTTATATCTTTAAAATGGCAGATTGCAAGAACCATCCGAGCACCACATGTTGCTGAAAGACTTTTCGTGGAGATTGCCAGTTGAGTGTTTTCAATGGTCTGGCATTAACCCAATGATTGATTTGATCTAATTCTTTCTGACTGATTGTTTCTATTTTTCGTTCCTTGGGTATAAAACGCCGAACATATCGATTCAGTACTTCATTACTGCCACGTTCTTCTGGTGAGTACGGGTGCGCAAAATACATCGGTATGCCTAGCACTTCCTCAAATTCATCATATTTTACAAACACTCTACCGTGATCAACTGTAATTGATTTAGCATTTTGATTCCCTTGAAAAACCTAATAATAGCCGGTGTCACTGCCTGACTATTGCGGCCACTGACATGTCTCACGATATGTTGTCGGCTCAATCGTTCTTTCAGGTGTTAGGGTCGGATGGCGACCGTGCTTGTGCTGACTACACTGGGCTAAATGATGAGCTTTTTTATGCAAGGTATTCGGTTAATTTTACAATCTGTGGTGTACCCCGAAAGTTAAAGTAACTTTCGGGGTTTTATTTATGACTAAAATTTCAAAACAAATTAAACTTCAGGCAATGCAAGATTATCTGTCTGGAAAATATACCATACGTGGCATTACTGCTCGATATGGCATTGATAAAGGTGTCTTTCATATGTTTATTGCAGCATACAAAAATTTTGGACCAGATATATTATTTAATCCGCCAGCAATCACACCTGAATTTAGGATTAGAGTGGCGTCATGGCATGGGCCATTCAAAATAACGCTTCTCACAGTCAAGTGGCTGCTAAGTTCGGCTATACAGGTATTGCCCAATTAGAAGACGAAAACCTGCGATTAAAGATTGAAAATGAAGCGTTAAAACTATTAGCCTCGATTCAGCAATGAACCGACAACTCGCAGAAGTGGCTTGCCGGATCGAGACGCAATTTAAATTGTTAAGTTGGTGGCTATCCTAAAGTTTCTGCCAATCGCAAAAAGTACAGTGCATTACTGGAAACGACAGTTTAAAAATGATGACTCTGATGCACCATTTCGTGCGGCTATTAGGGCAATCTGGGAAGCTGATAAGCACTATGGTGTACGAAGCGTGTATTTAAAGTTACGTCAACAACCAGCGTTTAAAGCAGTAAATCACAAGAAAGTGCAACGGCTGGTGCATGAAATGGGGCTAAAGGGTGTTGGCTACCATAAGCAATCACGTCAGTTTGATTTATCCAAGGGACCTGAAGGGAAACGTGTGACGAACAAGCTTCATCGCCGTTTCAAGACTAATCAATCATTTTTTATTTTTTTGTAGGAGTTATCTAGAATATATATTATTAATATGGTATTATTGTTTTTAATTAGAAATCGAAAGGTATATTCATGACACACGTTAAATCACAATGGGTTAGTCGCGTACACTCAATTTTGTACGTATTGGCACGCCAAGGGGTGGAGTCTGTCCATCTTCGTAAAATTGAACGTGTTTACTAACCTAAATTAAGAGAACCATGAATTAATGGCTGCCTCATTTTGGGGCAGTTTTTTTGTGGTTAAAGGATAACTCATGAATATATTAGATTTAAATCAAATATCGCAGGGATTTGCTGGAAACGATATTTTACGCGATATTACTTTTACTCTTTCAGAACAAGATAAAGTTGCCATTGTCGGTCGCAACGGCAGTGGTAAATCAACACTTTTAAAAATTATTGCGCAAGAAAACCAACCAAAATCAGGTACAATTGCATTTCAAAAAGATACGAAAATTGCTTATGTTGGTCAGCGGCTCAATATCACGGAACATCAAACAGTGCACGATCTATTGAAAAAGGGATTTCCATCATTGGTTAGGATGGAAAAAGCAATTGCGCAACTCGAAAAAAGAATGTCGACAGGCGAAATACTTTCTGAAAAAGATTATGAGCGCTACGGCAATTTGTTAGATGACTTTCAAGTATCCGGTGGTTATGAAATGACATCGAAAATAGCGTCCATCGCTAACGGATTGGATATAGGTGATTTGTTATCACAAGAATGGCAAACTTTAAGCGGTGGGCAGAGAACTAAGTCAAAACTAGCACTATCACTCGTAAAATCATCCGACTTATTAATCTTAGATGAACCCACGAATCATTTGGACTTAAAAACAACTGATTGGCTAATTGACTACATCAGACATTATAAAGGGGCCGTCATCGTAGTATCTCATGATCGTCATTTTATTGACCAAATCGTGAAGCGAGTTATTGAAATTGAAAACGGAACATCGTCAATGTATGACGGTAACTATTCTTTTTATGTCACAGAAAAACAAGTAAGGGTTGAAAAAGCATTTCAAAAGTATAGTGACCAGCAAGATCGTATCAAAAAAATGAAGCAGAGTATCCATCAATTAAAAGAATGGGCGCATATTTATAATAATGAGAAATTTGCTTCTAGAGCTCGAAGCATGCAAAAGTCTTTAGATAAACTTGAAATTATCCAACGGCCAAACTTAACGGAAAAAAATATGACAATGAATTTATCAGCAGATGATCATTCTAGTAAAATTGTTTTTGATATTAAAGGGGTTTCATACAACTTGGATGCCCAACCACTTTTAAAAGATATTGATTTAACAGTAACACGAGGTAATCGCGTCGCAATTTTAGGTGATAATGGTGTCGGTAAAAGTACACTATTGAAAATAGTACTTGGGCTTCAACAACCTGACAGTGGGGTTGTTAATATAGGCCCAAATCTTTCAATTGGATATTTTTCACAATTTGAATCGGAGTTAGGATCAGAAGAAACAATTATTGAATCATATATCAAACAAGTGCCAATGAGTGAAGCAGATGCCAGGTATCAACTTTCAAAGTTTTTATTTTATAAAACAGATGTTTTTAAAAAAGTAAAAACATTATCAGGTGGAGAACGTAAGAGGCTACGCTGGGCACAAATTATAGGTCAACATCCAAATGTGCTTGTTTTAGATGAACCAACGAATGATTTGGATATTGGGTCTATTGAAATGCTAGAGGCTACTTTAGATGATTATGAAGGAACAGTAATTGCTGTCTCCCATGACAGGTACTTTGTCAAAAATCACTTCGACCTTCATTATGTGTTGAAAAATCATCAACTTGTTAAAACAATATACAAATTATAAGGAAAATGGAACAAAGATACACTCAGGAGGCTAAATTACGATGCAAACAAAAACAGATAAGTTGTTTGATGCTGTGAAAAAAACAATAGATGATCACTATCCCGCTGGTTGGGGTGGAGCTGGTGGGGTGTTGTTAGAAAATGGCGATATTCTAACTAGTATTTCGCCAGAATTTCCAAACGCAGCATCAAGTGTGTGTATGGAGCTAGGTAGCTATATTCAAGCTGCTACTTTAAGGCAGCAAGTTACACATACCCTATGTTTGGTTAGGGAAAATGAACATGATAGTTTAACAGTTCTTACCCCTTGTGGTATTTGTCAAGAAAGATTGGATCTGTGGGGAAAGACAACGCAATGTGGCATTGACACTTTACCAAATGGTGAGATTCACTATATCCCTCTTGCTGATTTACAACCTTTTCATTGGAGTGAGGTTTATCAATAAACACATTGGAATATATGAAAAATGAATATTTTAAAGTGGAGCAATGTCAGAATAGTGTGCGTACAGAGGTACTAACATTATATGTCGGATCCAACAACATGAATGCAATCAATCTCTATCAAAGAAATGGTTTTCGTGTGGAGATTACTCAGAACAGTTTTTTAACTAGCAAACTTATTAATAATAAAAAATGGCACTTTATGGTGTGGGAGAATAAATAAACAGATTGCGGGTAATGTGCAAGATGTTGATGTGTCCGCATCAGTCATTCGATTAAGGGCTAGAAAGGGTTTAATAGATATTCGCAAACAAAAGTATCATAGACAAAATGGTACACCTAAAGAGCGTGCAGTAGCTCAAACAAGACGTGCTAAAGAACGTGAAATTGCCCGTTTACGTGAGCAACTAAAACAAGATGGCGAATTAGTCCGTCATTCTATATATGATCGTTCGCAAGTGGTTGAAAATCGTAAGCAGTTTGGTCATTGGGAAATTGATTTAGTTTTACCGGCCAAAATGAATAATCAACGATATCAAGATACTACGGCTATCATGACATTTACTGAACGCAAAACGCGGTTTACAGCTTTAGTGTTAGTTCGTAGTAAAAAGTCTCGTGATATGATTGATGCGTTTAAATTATTTTATGAGCGTTTTGGTAAAGCAGTTCGCACCATCACAGCGGATAATGGTTCTGAATTTATCTCATGGGACTTTTTAGAGTATGTTCAAAAAGAGCTTAAAATTAAGCTATGCTATGCCACACCGTCATCACCACAACAACGTGGTTCCAATGAAAACCGCAATCGGACGCTCCGTGATTGGTATCCTAAAGGCACGTCCTTTAAAGATGTTAAGCAACGACAATTAGATGAAGTGGCTTCAAAAATGAATGTGATGCCACTTCGGCAAGCATTAGACGGTAAACGTCCGATGGTAGTCTTTGAACAAGAATATAAAACAATGCAACGCTACCGTCGCGCTTATGAGAAGCGTAAGCAAAGAATGCTTGAAGAACGTCAAGATGGTGAAAAATAAGCTATTTTGAATACTAATATAAATAATAAACAAGAGCCGTGCCCGGTGAACTAGCTTGTTGGAAAGTAAAAATGTGCATATAATTTAAAAACGGATATAATGGTACTGTAATACTATTATTCTTAGGGCTTTTAGGGGGCAAGATGATAAAAAAATACAAATTATATAAATCAGGCAAAATATTAGTGACTGGTCTCTTTGTTGCTGGTTTGGTTGTTTTGACAGGCATATCACAAGCAAATGCTGATACAGTGACATCAAGTGATGCAACTCAAACAGTGCAAACACAATCTGCTAATACAAATACGCAAGTGGATAGTCAGCCTGTCTCTAACGCTGCCACACCAACAACAAACATTATAGCTGCACCTGTGGCACAAAACACTACCAATGACACAATCACTAGTCATGCTGGTGTGTCCGCAAGTACGACCAATGCCAATGGGACGGTTAGTACACAAAATACGTCAGCTACAATAAACGACACGACAAGCAATAGTGGCACTATTCCAACACCAACACCAACCACATCATCACAAACTGTGTCTGATACACCAAAAAAAGTCCCAGCACCTGATATTACTTTGCAGGGTCAGGGACAAAATTATGGGTGGCAAAACCCTGTACAACAAAACCAAACAGCGGGTACAGTTGGCCAGTCTGAACGTTTAGAAGCCGTTAAGATCACAGTCAATAATGCCGCCAGCACTTATCAAGGTGACGTTATTTATCAGACACATTTAGCTGGTACTGGTTGGCAGAATGAAGTCAAAAATGGCGAATTATCTGGCACGGTTGGTCAATCACGACAGATTGAAGCAATCAAAGTTCATTTAACGGGTGATTTAGCTAATCAATATGATATTTACTATCGCGTTCATATTCAAAATTTTGGTTGGTTAGATTGGACATCTAATGGTGGTGTTGCCGGGTCTACTGGTTTAGCTTTGCGCGTTGAAGCTATTCAGTTTATGTTGAACCTGAAACAACAAGCATTCACACAAAGTACACAACGTGCAAGTGTTAGTGCCGCTGACATGAGTTTTCAAGTTCAAGGTCAAGATTATGGGTGGCAAAATACAGTAGCTAATAATGCTATTGGCGGCACCACAGGACAAAGTAGACGTGTTGAAGCAATTAAGATTTACAATGACAATCATGGTTTAACAGGTGATATTGTCTATCAGGTACATCTTGCTAATACTGGTTGGCAAAATGCCGTATCAGATGGCCAACTGGCTGGTACAGTGGGACAATCACGCCAAATGGAAGCCATAAAAGTTAACTTAACTGATGACTTGGCCAATTATTATGACATTTTTTATCGTGTTCACATTCAAGATATTGGTTGGTTAGCTTGGACGGCGGACAATGGGATTGCTGGTTCAACTGGTTTGGCCAAACGGATCGAGGCTATCCAGCTTAATTTGGTTAGGAAGGGTGACGCGGCACCTCAAACTGGTCTTGCATACTTAGATAGCTCAAATTATCAAGTCAATACGAAGCATGCTAATCAACCCGTGTATTTCTCCCAATTAGACGGCCGTTGGGCAAACCATAGATTTAACGACTATACAATGGGACCAGCGGGTTGTGTTCCAACCAGCATTGCCATGGTCTTAAATGGTTCATACGGCATCACTGTAAGCCCTGATGATGTTCGAAATGTGATGAACACTATTAGCACATCATCTTATGGTGCTACAGGGATTGATTTAATTAATACCGTTCATTATTATGGCCGCCAAGTTGAGCAGATTAATACAGTGGCTCGAACAGCACAGTTACTGCAACAAGGCGTTCCAGTGATATTTTATGTCAATGTTGCCAATAATATCGGACACGCCATTGCGACTTATGGTTATAGCAACGGGGCAACACAAGTCTATGACCCTTATAATAGATACTATTTTAACGGTTGGTACGATGTGAATTATCTTTCGAATACGCTTAGTCGAGATCCTGGCGACTGGAACGCAGGGCGACCAGTATTTGCTATTATGTAAACGAACGCAATATGAAGTTAAACACGCAAACGTAAGCAAAGAATGCTTGATGAATGTCAAGATGGTGAAAATAAGCTATTTTGAACACTAATATAAATAATAAACAAGAGACGCGTAATGTGTCTTTTTTTATTGTGCTTAAAATATAACTATTTGAAAGCGCTCTAATTGGTTGAAATATTTGATATAATAGTGAGTAATTAGATTGCTAAAAGCCTTTGTATAGGCGTTCTAAAAGCGTGGAAACTCAGTTTCTTTTAAACCAAATCATGATATTCTAAAAGAAGTTGTGCCTTGATTGAAAAATAATCATCATTAGTTTTACATACATGTTACTGGTAGTAAGCACCACTATCATAAGTAACGCTATCGCAGGCTTTTCAAGGCCTGTTTTTTGTTTGTGAAAAAAGAAAATTCACAAACTTATTTTGAGCCTATTTTTAGTGTTCACAAAGTCGACATTCATGATCATTTCACAAACCAACTCATTTTAGACCAATTCATTTTTGCCATTATGATATACTGTTAAAAGCAAACAAGTTAAGATGGTGGCTATCCTGAATGGAGGTGGTGCTTATGGTGTTAAAACTGTAAACCCAGATTCTAGGAAAGGAGAGGCCTTGTGTCCGTATCGGATGCATTACAGCTGATGATTAGCTTTGGGATGTTGATCCTATCGTTAATTACTTTAGTTTTTGTGTTGATCAAAAACAACACAAAAAAATGACCATCTTGCTTTAGCCGGCTGATGATCATTTAATGATTATTAACATTAGCTACCGTCGAAACGGGTTTGCTAGGAGTCGTAGTTCACGCTACGGCTCTTTTTCTATGCCTTAATTATAGCACACAGTTCAAAATTTTCATAAATGTGAGCTTTTGCTGTATTGCTCAAATTCAGATGAACACTTGTTCGTATAATGAGTTATAAAAAGAATTTCTGAACACTACTATAATGTTGATAAGCCAAATCTACTTGTTTTTTTAGCATTACGTAGAGTTTGATAATCTCTTTGTGCTTTCTATCGCTAATACCTAGATCTTATACAAGAAATTCTAGATGAAAAAATGAAAAATGAAAGCCAAAATTCATTGCATTTAACTTTCGATAATATATATTATGTCAACTTAGATTGGTATGGCGAATGTCAACCCAAACACCACATGTTTAATGTTTTGGTAATCTACCAGTAACTTCTGTGTAAAATAAACGATGATTATTTTTTAAGTAAGGCACAACTTCCTCAAGAATAACATGATTGTGTTTAAAAGTAAACGGAGCGTCCACGCTTTTGGAATGTCTATACAAAGGCTTTTAGCAATCTAATTACTCACTATTATATCAAATGTTTCAACCAATAAAACCGTTTTCAAATAGTTTTATTTTAATCACAATAAAAAAAGACACAACCCGTGTCTAAAGTCTATTATCTTTATTACAAATTTTTATTCTTTATTTTTCATCATTTTGGCGTTCTTCGAGCATTCGCTGTTTACGCTTTTCATAAGCTCTACGATAACGTTGCATCGCTTTATATTCTTGTGCAAAGACTACCATTGGTCGTTTTCCATTCAGAGCTTGTCTAAGTGGCATCGCATTCATTTTTGAAGCCACTTCATCTAATTGTCGTTGCTTCACGTCTTTAAAAGAAGTGCCTTTAGGATACCAATCACGTAGCTTACGATTTCGATTTTCATTGGATCCACGTTGCTGTGGTGATGACGGTGTCGCATAGTATAGCTTG
This sequence comes from Leuconostoc holzapfelii, assembly GCF_012396485.1. Taxonomy (GTDB): domain Bacteria; phylum Bacillota; class Bacilli; order Lactobacillales; family Lactobacillaceae; genus Leuconostoc; species Leuconostoc holzapfelii. The sequence continues at coordinate 14,328 of NZ_JAAXPO010000012.1, read as the reverse complement.
ATTTTGAGCTGTTTCTGCACGTATTCTAAAAAGTCCCACGAGATAAATTCAGAACCGTTATCAGCTGTGATTGTGCGCACGGCTTTACCATAGCGTTCATAAAACAGCTTAAAGGCATCAATCATATCACTAGACTTCTTACTGCGGACTATTATTAAGGCAGTAAACCGAGTTTTGCGTTCAGTCAGTGTCATAATGGCTGTGGTATCTTGATAACGCTGATTATTCATTTTAGCTGGCAACACTAAATCAATTTCCCAATGACCAAACTGTTTACGACTTTCCACAACTTGTGAACGATCAAATATTGAATGGCGGACTAATTCTCCGTCATTTTTTAGTTGCTCACGCAAACGTGCAATTTCACGTTCTTTGTCACGTTTAGTTTGTGCCACAGATCGTTCTTTGGGTGTACCATTTTGTCGATGATATTTCTGTTTGCGAATGTTGATAAGTCCTTGCCTAGACCATAATCTGATCACTGATGCCGACACATCAACATCTTGCACGTTACCAGCAATTTGCTCTGGCGTCCAATGCTCAACATTGACCCAGGTTTCAATGATTTCTTTTAATTCTGGCGTCAGTTTGAGACCAGTACCCATTTTACTGCGCTTTTTCAAAGCAATATATTGTCCACGCTGTGCCGAATACTTGATACGTGCGTGTATGTCCATATTCAACAGTGTTCGTCTATCTAAATTTGAGAAATCAAGCGTATTGCCACGGTGTAATTCACGTAGTATTGATGACGGTGTATAGCCTAAACGTCTGGCTATATCTGCTTGTGTCATTTTCTCAATATTCCACAAATATTCAAGCATGTGACGTTGGTTCTCATTCAACCGTGGTTGTCGTTTGCGTTTTTGTGTTGTTTCATCACTCATAAAACATATTTTCTCCTTAATTATGATTATTTTAGTCTTAGGTATTTACCCCTTATAACAAGTTTACCATTTCACAATGTTGCTTATTATTTTATTTTTTAAAACACAATATATTAAAGTATTAAGCATAATGAAGATTTTTTTTGAAGTTAAATAAAAACAACTCTGGAAAATTTTTCAGAGTCGTTTTTCAATTCTTGACGCTTATTTGATTTCTTATCAGTCGTGTGTCATTTTGACTCGCTCTAATATAAATAATATCACCAGCTCGTAATACTAAATCACCCTTTGGAATCAGTACATGTTCAGATCTCTTGACCAGTGTAATCAAACTATTTGAACCCAGTTGCAAATCTCTTATTTGTTGATCTTCTAAGATACCACCAGCAAGAACTGGCACTTCCGTTGTTGTTATGGAAGACATCGTTAGATACACTGATTTTCTTTTTAACAAACGTTCTAGTAAAGATTCATATATTGGTGCACCATTTAATAGATCAATTACTAAGTAAGCTACTAAACTTACAAGTGCTAAAGGTAAAATGTGGGTCACACTCCCCACCATCTCAAAAATAAGAATAATTGCAGTAAATGGTGCTTTACCAATACATGCGAAATAACCGGCCATACCGATCACAATAAAGTTTAAAGCATAATTTGCACTCATGAGATGTAAATAGACAAATATATGAGCCATTAATGAACCACTTAGTGCACCTAAAGTCAAAATAGGTAAAAAGATGCCTCCTGGCAGACCGGAACCGTAACTAATCATTGAGAAAACAAATCGAACTAACAAAATTACGATGATCATTTTCATTGTCATAGGTGTTTCTTTCAGCGACAAAATTAAATTATTGCCCCCACCTAAAAGATTTGGCCATAAGATTCCAATTGGTATCACCAAAGTAAACGGCACCATACCGTATAAATATTTAGGGACCTTAATTTTACTGTAACAATTTAAGCTGAATAGTAAAACTTTTTGATATAAAAAGCCAAAAAAACCTAATATAATACCAAATACCAACAATAAGCCATATAACTGTACCGGGAAAACGCTTAAGTGACCAACAGATAAAACTGGTGTTTGGCCAAACAAAACCGTAGAGACAAAATCCGAAACGCTTGCGCCTGTCAATGCACTAACCCAGACAAAGGGAGAAATACTATGATAGACTTCTTCCAATACAAACATAACGCCGGCTAAAGGCGCATTGAATGCAGCTGATAAACCAGCAGCGGCACCACTGGCTATAAGCCCTTTCGATTGATTATGACTAAGACGTCTATATGATGCTACACCCTGACCAATTGATGCACCCAGTTGAATTGAGGGACCTTCCCGCCCCAGCATCAAACCACTACCAATAGCCACAATTCCTGATATAAATTTTCGCCACAATGTCGACCACCAGTTTATTTTTAGTTCACCTAATAATAGACCTTCAACCTGCGGGATGCCGGAACCGGATATATTAGGTTCTTTGTTTAACAGCCATGCAACAATTAAAAAGCCTATAAAATTGGCTATCATCAAAAAAAATATTAGCGTTATATTGCCATGTGAGATATCTACATACAACGCTTGCACGAATTGAAGCAATTTTTCAATTGTCCATCGAAAAACGCTAACAACTATTCCTGTTAAAAAACCTACAAGTGCACCATATAATACTACTGACAGCTTTGATGTATTGAGTCTAATTCTTTTTTTAAACATAAAATCAGTGTACAACAAAAACTGGTCCGATTCCAAGCATAAAAATTATTAATATTTTTCGGCAAGCTGCCTTTTTGCTTGATACAACTGTTCTTCAATCCTGTTCAACCCACTTTCAGTATTGCGATCAGTTCCCTTAATAAGCAAATCCAAATCACGATAAGCAAAGGTTAACTCAATTGATTTGGAAACCAATTCTTGCACCCTAGATGCTAATTCTTTGTTAAAAAAAAGCACATCTCCATATGCTTGAGATTGTGCTTGTCTAATTTTAGCTTGTAATTGCATTGATACGCTCAACGTTGTTTGGAAGTTGGGCGCACCAGCTTTGAATTGAAATCCTTGTCTATCACTTTCTAAAGTCTGGTCTAGTTTACTGTATAAGTCTCTAAACCGCTCTAACTGCTTAATATACAGTTCTAATTGTTCTGGTTTTAACCATATTTTTGTAGGCATCTTGTTTATTCCTTTCGTTTTTTAATGAAAATAAAAAAAGTAGTACTCATTAAGAACTAACTTTTTTGTGACTAATAGTTTAATTTTCAACTTTTATTTATATTTTTCAGATGATTTCTTAATTTTTTTCGTGCGTTTATGTAAATTATCGATTGTTTAAATAGTTTCATGATATGATTATCGAAAAAGAGGTAGCATGAATATGGCAAAAATTATTCTTTTAGATGGCTATGAATTAAATGACGATTTAGATTGGGATAAGTTAAGTTCTGTTGGCGACTGTACTTTTTATGACCGTACCAATACAGCTAATGAAAAAGAAATAATAAACCGAATTGATGGTGCAGAAATTGTTATCACTCACAAAACTCCTATAAATGACTATGTCATTTCCCAATCTAAAAACCTGAAGTATATTGGAATTATGGGTACAGGTTATGATGTTATTGACCTAGAAAGTGCTAGTAAGCACAATATTGAGGTAACTAACGTTCCTACCTATGCTAGTGATGCGGTGGCTCAATTCACTTTTTCTCTCTTACTTGAAGTGACTGGACAAGTTGGACTACATAACCAATTAGTTCATCAAGATCGTTGGTCACAAGGACCCGATTTCACTTTTTGGGACAAGCCTTTATACGAATTAAAAGATAAAACATTAGGACTTATTGGCTACGGTCATATAGCTCAAAAAGTAGCAAAATTAGCTCATGCATTTGAAATGAATGTAGTGTTCTATAATCATCGTCCTAAAAAAATAAAAGAAAATTGGCTCAAACAAGTTTCGTTAGATGAATTATTGAAAACGTCGGACGTTATTAGTCTACATGTTATTCAAACTCCTCAAACAATCAACTTAATTAATAAGACAACACTGGCTAAAATGAAGTCTACTGCTATTCTCCTGAATACTTCAAGAGGAAAACTATTTAATGAAAGCGATGTGGCAGATGCCCTGAATCAAGATCAACTATACGCTTTGGCAACTAACGTCGTCACCAAAGAACCAATTCAAAAAAATAATCCCTTACTTAAAGCTAAAAACTGCTATATAACCCCTCACATTGCCTGGGCGCCGTTTGAAACACGCGAAAGACTGTTATCCATTACAATAGCTAATTTACAGACATATCTGTCGGGCAGCATAGTTAACAGCGTAAATTAATGAACAAAATATAGTCAATTTTGAATAATATAAAAATGCTATGGTATTTATTCGATTACATAGCATTTTTTAGTCGTGGACTACCTGTCTCAGTTTTTTACTTTTTAGATAGTAGGTCTGTAAAAATCGAACGACCATGCACAAATATATCAAATAAACAGATTAATCACCATTTTCGCGTAACCATGGTCGATCACTAACTTCATTTTCAGTGATAATCCGATGCAGAGTTTGTTGCGCTTGAGGCACAAACATTTTTGGTTCCGGATGAATGGGTACAAATTGCAAATCCAATGTCTCTGTGCCATCTTTTTGCAAAAATCCACCAACCTGTTCAACTTCAAAACCAATACCAATAGTCTCTTGTGCATCACCCCAAGAATTTTTGTCCGTCACATTTGTGGCGATACCCAAGACTCTGGTTACGCTAACGTCAATATTCGTTTCTTCTTTAAATTCCCGTACAACCGCTTGCATTGGAGAATCGCCATATTCAAGATATCCACCAGGAAATCCCCAGCCAGCATCTGAATCCCAACGTTTTTCCAACAAAATAGCATCGTGAGCGTCATTCCATAAAACTCCAAACGCAGAAACAAAAATCATGCCCTCATGACCAACTTTCTCCCGCATTCGCGCAATATAATTCTTATTCATGATGTAACCCCTTAATCAAAATTTTGTGCAACAAATCACTTTTCATTATAGCACTACGACATATTAATTATGAAAATAATGATATTCGGGGATCACAAAAAAACCTGGGCAAATTTCAATTTATTTGGATTGCGCAGTAGTGTAGCTGTCCCATTTTTCTGGCAATAATGTCATTTGCCAGAAACGTAATTCTTCTGCACTACTATACATAAATTGTTGCAACAACAAATCCATATCAAGTTCATCTTGATGTTTAGTCACTAATTCATCTAATAATTGAATCATCTCATGACCGTAAGCTTGAAATGTCTCATCAGCGTACGAATTAACAAAATCAATATAAATTTGTTGTGTGCCTTTTAAGTAATCTTTTCTTGCTAACATTTCTTGGAAAATCTCTAGATATAACCATGGGCATGGTAGTAACGCTGCTAATGCATGCACTTCCCCATAACTATCAAAGGCATGGTGCATGTGGCAAGTATACTGATAAGTTGTTAGTAAAATTTCAGCCTGTTGAATCTCGTCTTCAGTCATATTAAGACCTTGATATATCCCATTTTGCTGGTCAACATCATAAGCTGTAATTGCCTGAATACCTGATTTTAAAGCACCAATAACTTGTGAATCTTGACTTGTCGCCAAAATTTTATCGTAAATTGCTAAATAATTTTTGACATAGTAATTATCCTGTATCAGATATGCCTTAAAGGCAGACAAAGGCAACGTCCCATCTTCAATGCCCTTAATAAAAGGATGATTCTCGCTTGACAGCCAAAGGGAAGCTGACTTTTCGTGTGCTAATTCGCTAAATTTCATGATATTCTCCATTCTTTTTTATAAAATATCTAAAAACCCCAGCTCACTGAAATTGAGCTGGGGTCGCCAAAAAGCATCGTAAAACACAACATCATGATATTGATGTGGCTAATATAATATCTTCCTGTTATTGGATTCTTTTCACAAAACCCTTTTAAAAATTATCTTTACTTTGCCCATACATCGCGATCGCTCTTAATCGCGCAGCTTTATGATCCACAATTGGCTGAGGGTAATCATCATTTAATTTCACACCATAAGCTTTTTGTTCCGCATCAGTTAACTGATTAGGCTGATGTATTTTTTTACCCTTGATAGATTTCAATTCCGGAACATATTGCTTGATAAACGTGCCATTAGGATCAAATTTTTCTGACTGTATTGTCGGATTAAATACTCTAAAATACGGCACACTATCTGTACCTGTCGACGCAGCCCACTGCCAACCACCAATATTACTTGCTGGATCATAATCAACTAATTTTTCTCGAAAATACTTCTCACCCCACCGCCAATCAATTAATAGATCTTTGGTTAAAAAAGAAGCAACAACCATTCTCAAGCGGTTGTGCATCCAACCCGTTTCATTGAGTTGACGCATGGCAGCATCGACAATTGGAAAACCAGTGCGCCCTGTCCGCCATGCTTTAAAATGATCCTCATTATTTTGCCAAACAACATTTTGAAATGATGTTTTGATTGCTTTTTCTTGCTGATCTGGATACATGGCATAAATCATATTGTAATAATCACGCCAACACAGCTCTTTGATGAAGGTCGTACGACCGTCACTTTCCGGTTCCTGACTGACAGCATCAAAAACTGTCCGAATTGAAATTTCACCGGTCCTTAAATATCGCGATAAATGGCTGGTAGCATCGAGACTTGGTATATCACGATTTTTATCGTAGTCAGCAAGCTTATGTGATACAAAGTCGATCAATACTTGTTTAGCAAGTACTTCTCCAATTTGGTTTTCGTAAGCATAACTGTCACATGGACGGATTAGCTTTTTAAGCTCAGCTGTTGCCTCATTACACGACAGTTCCCGTTGTTTCTTGACAACTTCCGAATGCTTTAGATCATAATTTGCTGATTTTTTAGGTCGTTGTATCCATTGCTTAAAGTAAGGTGTGAATACTTTATACCCAGTACCATCTTGCTTTTTAATATCAAACGCGCTGTGCAATGTGAAATCTAAAAAAGGATGCGGCGTTACCTGCAACTCATCACGACAATATGTTGCAATTGCTTGATCTCGTTTTCTACCATAACCCCGTTCATCAAAATTAAAATACAAATCTTGCCACTCCGGCAGCTCTTTTTTTAATGCTGTAAACACAGTTGTGACATTTCCTGAGAAAATATGCAAGCTGATTTTTTTGGCTTTTAAAACTGATTTAAAATGAGAAACACTGGCAAAAAAAGCACTTTGATTGACACTGCCATTCGCTACGATTTGGTTTGGGTCAATAATAAACACTAAAGCAAGATGATCACTATTAGCGACTGCAGCCGTTAATGCCGTATTATCTGCTAATCTTAAATCTCTTCTAAACCACATCACGCTTGTCTTAGTCACAAAAATTATCCCCTAACTTATATTATTTTGACAATTGTCGTTTGTATATCTTTCTTGAGCTCAAAAACCAATAATTACGGAAGTCACCTACTAATTTTGAATATGGTAGATTGCAAGAATTAACCGAACACTGCAAACTGCTGAAAAACCTTTCGTGGTGATTGCCAGTTGAGTGTTTTCATTGGTCTCGCATTGATCCAATGATTAATTTGATCTAATTCTTTGGCGCTAACTGTTTCAATTTTGCGTTCTTTCGGTATAAAACGACGGACGTATCGATTTAATATCCCATTACTATATAAGTCTCTAAATCGTTCTAAATGTTTAATATACAAATCTAATTGTTCTGGTTTTAACCATATTTTCGTTGGCATAATTTTTTCTCTTTTCCTAATAAATAAAAAAGATAGCATAAATATTTCCTTGTGCTATCTCAACATTTAGTTAATAAAATATTCCTTAGCCATAATTATATTTTTGCTGATTATTAGTCATAAATTAAATTACTTCTCCAGGATCGTCATTTTACCGTCAATTATCTGATAAACTTTGTCTGCCATATCTTTTAACCTTAAGTCATGAGTAACTACAATAATAATTTTATTTCTTTTGTGCGCTAAATCTCTGAGTAACTCGATTACTTTCATGGATCTATCTGTATCTAATGCGGCTGTGGGTTCATCTGCTAAAATATAGTCAGGATCAGTGTATAATGCTCTAGCAATTGCCACACGCTGCTTTTGTCCACCAGAAAGTTGATTAGGATATTTTTTTAGCAGTTCTAAAAGTCCTAAATCAGAAAGAAGCTCATGCATTTTTGGTTCAGTCAAATTTTGTTTTTTTAGTTTATCTACGAATTTAAACTGTTCTTCGACCGTTAAAAATGGGACTAAGTTATAAGATTGTAAAACAAATCCTATTTTTTCCAATCTTAATTTTGTTTGTTGTTTTTTGGACAAACTGTTAATTGTACTGTCATTTATTTTTACATCACCATTAGTTGGTGTCTGTAGTCCGCCTGCTATAGTCAAAAATGTAGTTTTTCCTGATCCTGATGGCCCTACAACTAAAATAAGCTGACCGCTTTCTGCTTCGAAATTAATATTTTCTAGTGCTACGTACTTACTACTCCCTTCACCAAAAATTTTTGTGACTGAGTCGAAAATTAGATTTGACATGAAATTAACCTCCAATAATTTTGTAAGGATCAACTTTGGCAATTTGGCGAATTGGTATCAATGCACCCAACAAGGACATAACAATAATACCGATTCCAGTTACAATAATATTACTTTTATCAATGACAATGGGTACCTCGCTGGGTAACGTAATAGCTGTTATTTCAGCTAATATAATGGCTATAATAACGCCAATAACTGACATAATAAATGATTGAAATAACGTACTCAAAACAAGATACTGCGTTGAGACTCCTTGCGCCTTCAAGACACCTAAGTTGGGTAATTTTTGAACGGTCAGAATATACAAGAAAATTGAAATAACAATTAGAATAATAATATACAAAAAACCAATCATGAAGTTGAATGTGAGTTGTTGTGCACTATATCCAGGTAATTTATTAATAAATGAGTCAATGCTCAACTGATCAGTCCCTTTTGGTATTTTTGAATTATTTAACGTATTCTTGAATACCACAGCATTTGTTACACCTTTATTCAGTGATTGAATAGTGTCTGGTGAAATATAAACCACGGGAAGAGCACTTAAAGTTGCCCTGGGTGTAAAACCTGTAATTTTAATCCTCAATGATGAATTAGCAACTAACAAATAGTCACCGATTTTGAATCCATCACTTTTGAATTTATCCGATACGACGCCGGCATTGTTTCGGATATTTTTACTACCACTTGTTATTTTCAAATTTTTAAATATGAACGATTTGGAATCAAGAGCTACTAATTGAGCATTCTCTTTTAATCCATTTTCTGATTTTACAAGTGTACTATACTGTGAAATTCTGGTTCCATTATTGGGTAAACTAGCAACCTCATCCTGTGAAAGAAAAGATTGTTGTAAACGTCCTTCAGAATCACTATTTAAGACAATACTTGAAGCATTCCACTCGTTAATTGCCGCTTTGTTTAGGTTAGCTAAACCAGTGGCTAAACCAGTAAGAATAATCAAAAGATAACTTACTAAAAATATAAGTACCACTATTAGGCTATAACGCAATTTTTCATGTAGCATCTCTTTAATAGCTAAAAACATAATAATCTCCTGTTATTAATTCTATTTATTATTAATATGTCACTTAATGTGTTTTGAAAAGGTTTTTAATAGTAATAGTAATTTTTCTTGGGGTGTCACATATACTCTTTTTGATAAATCAACGAAGTTATTTTTCATTAATTTTGTTAGGATCTTTTTGTAGACATTAATGGATAGTTCTAATGCTACTTTGCCTTTTCTATCTAAAATCTGATCAGTAATCACATCAGTTTCGGCGTACTTAGAAAGTGCTAATCTTGCTAAATATTGCAACAAAGATTGTGTTTGAATATCAGGTTTACTTTCTAACAAAACTTGTTTTTGGATATCATATTTTAATAGCAGTTGCTTGGGAATGAAATATCTATCCGCCATAGCATCTTCATGTACATCTCTTAAAATATTGGTTAACTGAAGAGCTATTCCCAAGTTTATTACTGCCTTGCGATTGTTTTCAATAGAGTTTCTAGAGAGTATACAAAAAATCATGCACCCCACGGTTCCTGCTACTTGATAACAGTAAGTTTCTAATTCTGATAGTGTGTTAATTTCAATATTATTGAGATCACGAAGTTGTCCTTGAATCATGTCAGTCATCAGCTTGGTATCTATAGAAAAATGATTAAAAATATAGGCTACTCTATCAGCAATGTTTGATGTTTTGTTAATTACAATATTATTGGTATTACAAGCCGTCTCCCACCAAAAAATTAATTTATTAAATGTTATTCTGTCATGGTTGTCAGCAGCATCATCAATTTGACGTAAATAATCATAGATGACAAAGATGCTATAAGCTTGATCTTTGTCTAATTTTGAAAAGGCAAAATAAAATGATGATGAATTTTGTTTAATTGCTGCTTTACTACTAGAAAAAATTTCAAGAACTCTATTTGGTATTTTTGGAATAGTTACCATTTAAAAGTCCCTCATTACTTCTTTCGCGGTCAATTCTCCACTAGTAATAACGATAGGTACTCCAGCACCAGGATGCACACTGGCACCTGCAAAATAGAGGTTATCTATTTTAGCATGCTTATTATGCGGGCGGAAATAATTACTTTGTTTTAAAGTTGGTTTTAGTCCGAAAGTTGCACCGTAGAAACTGTTATAATGTGTCTCAAATGTCTTAGGCGTATGAACCTTTTTAAAAACGATATGTTCATTTAAATTATCTAAATTAAGTTCCGTTTCTACTTTATGAATTATTTTATGTGTAAATTTATCAATATCATTTTCCGACCAGCTGCTATTTTCCTTTAAATTAGAGACTGGCACTAAGACGTATAAAGCAGATTGTCCACTTGGTGCAAAACTATTATCAATTGCACTAGGATTGTAAATATAAAATGATGGATCATCAGGTAAAATACCGTTATCAATGTCGTAAACGTTAGTTTCAAAATTATTAGCCATTTTTATTGTATGAAGATTCAGTTGATCATAATTGTTATCTAAGCCTAGGTACAATAAGAAGCATGACATGGAATAATCCATTTTTTCAATATTTTTCTTTTGATATTTTCCTTTCTTGTTATCGTCCATATCCAACAAATGTGTCATTGTGTAAGGAAAATCAGCGTTCGCAACTACGGCATCACAATTTTTTAAGGTGTTATTGATGAGCAAGCCACTGACATGTTTATTATTTTCAACAATGATCTTTTCTACTGTTGAATTGTAAACTATTTTTCCACCTAACTCTATAAAGCGTTTTTCTAATGCTTTTGCATATTGAAACATGCCACCTTTTATAAACCAAACGCCATAGATTAGTTCAATCATTGGAATAATATTATATATAGAAGGACCACTAAATGGTGAAATACCAATATATAGCGTTTGAAATGACATTAAGTATTGCAGATCTGTATTTTTGATATTTTTTTGAATAGCTTCAAACGAGGACGAAAATGTTTTTAATTTTAAGCGTTCCAAAGTGTTTTGATATTATAAAAGTCACTGGGACCTCTAAAACTTTTATAAATAAAATTATTTTTGGCATTTATATATTTACTATATATATCTGTTAAATATTTTAAAAATCCAAGCATCTCTGACTCATCATAAGATTCAAATTCTTTTGCTAAATCCACGAGATCAGAAGATAATGCAATTTTTTTGTTGTGTGTTACAACATCCATGAAGGGATTAATACGTTTCATTTTAAAATAATTTTTGTAATCAACTCCGCTATCTATAAACGGCTTTTTATAAATGTCGGGCATCATAACGATTGTTGGACCGGTGTCAAATTTAAAGCCGGATTCTTCTATAATGTCCATTTTCCCACCAGGTCGACTGTTTTTTTCATAAATAGTGACCTGATACCCATGGTTCTGTAAGTAAATTGCAGAAGTTAGACCACCAACACCTGCTCCAATTATTGAGATTGTTTTCATTTTTTATTCTCCTCTATCTATTGTAGAGTATTGGTTATATTTTGTCGCCGTTAATCCTATTGTATATGATTTAATTTACAATTTCACTCGCTACACTAATAATTTTTAACGGTTCTGAGTAGATATGTAGCGTGGACGAACTCCTAGAAGTACGTCTGGGTGCTGGGTACTCCTTTTGTAATTTACGCATCACATCAGCAAGATTATTACCAGCCATATACTCATTTTGTGAATACCAACCAACTGCTTTATACATTGTCATGCCCCCTTTCCTCGTTTGTCATCTTCGTTGTATTTTTTAGTCGGCTTTTCAAAATTGATATTTAACTGCTTGCTTGCTCGTGTAATCGCATTCTTATTAGTTGCCATAACCAGTTTTTCTTGTTCAGCCGACAATTCCGCTGTATTGATTGCTTCAATGATTTCATGCCAGTGGCCTGTTTTCTTTAATACGGCTAGACTAGGCACAACCGATTGCAAAACCCATTTTTCAATACGCTCAACACTTTGCTTTTTTGGTTCTCTAACAAACTTCATTTTTTTACCTAAAGCAGTTAGTAACGACCACGCAGGCATTGGCTCAACTGTTGCTTCAATTTCATCACGCACTGTATCTGATTTCAATTGGTGGTCTTCAATTTTGCCATTAGTAAACCAAAGGTAGCTGTACAAAATATCAAAAGTTATATCCACCAATTTTTTATCATTGTTAAGCCACTCATCAAGGACATACTCTGCTTTGTCCTGATGCAATTCTAATTCGACACGAGTTTTAACATCAGTGTCATAGCCTTTATTCGCTTGTTCTTTATGTTTGTCATAAGCACGGATAACAAATGGTGACTGACCAAAATCAACTGTCCAGCCGTCATCAACGTTGCCATGAACCGCATAAGACTTTGATTTACTCCAAAAACGCTTTTCCTGTACAGCTTTAACAAGGTCATTCATGTTCAGCAGACCCCATTTATCATTTATTGCAATATCTAATCGTGTTAGATGCCCCCGATATAATCTTGCCTTTGCAAAAAGGTCATGCCAATTCATACTCTGCTCTAACAAAGCTTTTTCAAACAGTCGTGTGCCTTTACCAGTTAAATAAAGCGTTGTCCCAAATTTTTGATCCACTGCTTGTGTTTCTGGGTTTTGCACTGGTGCAAAGTCTTGTATGTAAATATTCTTTTCGCCAGCAAATGCCATTTCACGAGTATAAAAGTTTTGAGACGTAGGACGTTCTAAAAACAGATTTTCCTGCAATAGCAACACATCAGCAATTACTTGCTTTGAAGTTAAATCAGGGAATGTCAACGAAACCCAATCAAATTGAACCTCAATACTTTCTGCTAATTCTGGATAAGCAACCAACAATTTATCAACAAACTTATCTGATATTTTTTGAGTACCATTTTCTATACCCCAAACCGTTCTTTCACTCACACCAATCTTTTTGGCTAGCTCTGATTGTGTTACTTCAAGTAGTTGTCGCATCAATATCAAATTATTGTTTGTTAATGCAGGTACATTTAATTCTTGTGTCACATCTTTTTGTCCTTTCAATAGTTGGTATCGACCAACGTTTTTTAAATCAATTAAGTTTTCTAGTTCAGTAGAAACAGTGTTTTGTATTTTTGCATCAGACTGTCTAATGTTTGCTTTGAAACCCGACAACTCACTACCAGTAATTTCATCAATTGCAATTTCACTACCGATATTAGGTAAATGTCCTAGCTCAATAGCTGATACGATCACGTTATAAGTCTCAACAATTTCATCATTCAATTTCATACCGACCATGATAAGTATTTCCAACGATAATCGTAAACTATGTTGTGTTGTGCCTAGAAACATAGGCGTATAAGCTTTTAACTCATTGTTAATCGTTATCATATCGGCTTTCCTTTCTCAAAATTGCGGTTTTGGTGGTTTCAACCCGCAATTTTTGTTTTTTTTTCTAAATGGCTTCATATCGGCGTTTGTTCCCCATATTGGGTTGACGCTTTCAGCGTTTTTACCGGTTTAACCCCCCTGTTAGTAACTGGGGGTTAAAGCCTTTTTGGTGACTTTATTTTTGGCGCATGTGCCAGTCGCTGACACACACTGGTCGTGTGTGCTTAACCGCGACCACGCACCTTGCCCCCTTAACGCTTCGCGTTGGGGCAAGGCGTGGCACTGTCTCTTCGCTGGTCGCTACGAGCCACGCCAATAATAAAGTCACTATGTACATAAAGCCCTGGTCTCTCACAGGACATTTGCTGTAAAAGACTAGAGCTTTAACAATAGTTGGCAGATTGTAAAATTAAACCGAACACCTTGCATAAAAAAACTGCAGAGACTTTAATGGTAATTGACTAAAATCAACCATAAAGGATCTGCAGCTTATGTCTTCTAGTTTATCAGCTCACGAACGT
>NZ_JAAXPO010000011.1 GCF_012396485.1 Leuconostoc holzapfelii | reverse complement strand
CCTGATCTAACGTCTTTTCACCATCTAGCGTTGGAAAGGCTGTCCGTGCCACAATGTTAAAGTTTTCATCTGCCACAGCCACCACAAACTTTGTGCCGCCTGCTTCAATTGCACCTAATAATCCCATGATTTTTCTCTTTTCTTATCTATTTTTTAAAACTGTTTCACCATCAGCTGTGATCGTGAACGTCTTGTCCTGCGCATTGGCCACTAGTGTGGCCACGTGTTCGCCACTGCGATCGGTCCGCACAACCTTAAGCTCATTGTCTGACGGTGTTGTCACCGTAATCGTCCCGTCCAAATCAAAAGCGGCAAACTGATTACGCCAAGTGAGCAATTGTAACAAATCCGCTACCACAGGGCGCGCAACCGCTTCATGCACTTCTTGGGCTGTGTAATAATGTCGGTTAATGTTGCGCCCCTCTTTTGACGACTCTAACAACGCGATATCATTTTCCCCAGCCAGCAGCCCGACATAGTATATCTGGGGAATGCCTGGTGCAAAGACTTGGAAAACACGACTCAGTAGGTAGGCCGCATCATCATTGCCCAGCGCAGAATAGTAGGTTGAATTAATCTGGTAAATGTCTAAATTGTTATAGGCCGCTGAAGAATACGTTTTCTTGACGTTGGCGCCAACTTTATAGAGTTCTTCCGAGGCATAAGCAATCTCATCTGCTGTCAAAATATCCCGCGCATCAACCACCCCAATCCCGTCATGCGTGTCTAGTGTCGTAAACTGTCGCATTGGTGATTGCTTGAGCCAATCGGCCAAACGTTTTGTTTTACCAGAATATAAGGTATACAGCGTTGTCATTGGCAAGGCGAAATCATAAGTGAAATAGCCGTGGGCGTTAATTTTTTCTGGAATCGTATAATGCTCATGAATTTCGGGCAAAATCTCAGCGTTTAATGGGGCCAAAATGTCACGCACCTCATGCAACAAATCCCAGATTTCCGGTTCAATAAAGAAATCATTCGTATCGATCTTTTTAATCGCATAAGCGAATGCATCCAGACGAATCAAATCGGCCCCATGGGCAACCATGTCTTCAAGCGTTTGCTTGATGAAGGCTTTGGCAACCGTTGAATTGACATCGATATCAATTTGCTCATCACCAAACGTGTTCCACAAATGTTCCGTTGTCCCATCAGCAAAAGTGATCGGCTGAATGGGCGCTTTGTCTTTTCGCTTATAAATTAAATCCACATCGGCTTGGGTTGGCCGGTTCGGGCCGGCTTTATCCCAAAACTTTTCCCAACGGATAAAGAAATCACGGTATGGTGACGCATCATGATTTTGTTTGAAATCGCGATACATCACAGACTCGCGGGAAATATGATTAATCATGAAGTCAAACATGAGGTAATAGTCTTCCCCAAGTGCTTCAACATCCGCCCAATCGCCAAATGTCGCGTCAACGCGGGTGTAGTCTGACGGCGCAAAACCACGATCACCCGTTGAAGGAAAGAATGGCAATAAATGGACGCCACCAATAGCGCCACCAAAGTTTTCTTTTAAAATTTGATGCACTTCTTTGATATTTTTCCCAAGGGAATCAGCGTATGTAATTAACATCGCCTTGTTTTGAATTGTCATATCATTTCCTTATTTAATTTTTTTGTTAAGCGCTTACATGATTAGTTTAAGCGATTTTATCTCTTGGTGTCAAGCGTTTATCAGGATTTCTTTTGAAAAGAATATAATGTAAATTTCCTTGTTTTCAGAAACGTTTGTGAAAACATGATGGTGTCAATTACCTTTCCCAACGACAAAAAAGACGGCTCGTTTGAGCCGTCTTTTTTATTTGACGATTTCGCAGAATTCAACGATGACAGCATCAGGACCTTGCACATTAAAGAACTTAATGCCCTTATCCCAGAATGCCAAATGTTGCACTTCTGAATCAATTAAATCAAAACCTTCAGCTTTTGCTGCCACAAAGGCGGCATCAGCGTCAGTGGTATCCATTGAAAGATGATTAATTGCGCCCGGCTTACCAGCCACTTCATCTTGATGCCACGTTTCAATCACAAGATTGTCTCGTTTCATAAAAATGACTTGTCCGACTGGAAAATCACCTGTCTTTGTGAAGCCTAATTTTGTCCAAAAAGCTTCTGCAACAGCCAAATCATGCGTTGGAATACCAACGTGTTGTAAACCTGAATAATAATCTGAAAATGCCATGTTATCCTCCTTTAAGCTGTCTTGCCACGCTCATCCCGTCAGAACGCGGCCAATTTTATAATCCTTGATGCGTCAACTTTGGGAATATCGCGTGATCTCCCCAACCTGTAATGCTACCTTGGAATAAGAAAGCAAAGATTGTGCCTAAACCATAGTTTGAAAAGTCAGGCAAAATGATAATTGCGATAATACCAATGATTGTTGGTGGAATGTACGAGGCCCACATCGCCTTGGCTGCGTTCCCCTTAAAGTACTTGAAGCGCAAGATTTGCATCAAGTCATCAGCGGGATGTAGCACAAGGTTAGTACGCTGATAGATTGAAATCGCAATCGCAATCATTGCCACACCAATAAAGTTCAAGAGGGTATAAACCACCGTTAACCAAACACTATGTGAATCTGGCAATACCTTTGAGAACAGACCAGCAAAGAAACTAATCAAGACTGAAAATGGCACCATAAAGGCAATGTTGCCAAAAAACTTTCGCCAGTCAAAGTAACCTTGCAAGAAGACGTTCAATACCGCAATGACGACACCAACAATGAAGAAGACCCAGCCAAGCATCGTGCTTGATCCGTTGAACACTGCCTTGTTAAAACCTGATTCCGCAGCTGTCCAATAAGCCGAGCCAAGAAATGCCGGATGAATTTTTTGACTCGTCACCACCGTGAGCACATTCCCAGCGGCATTAATGACGAGCGACAAGATGAAATATGATAACGACGCGCCAATTGTCAACGTGCGACCATCACCCTTGTTGTCCTTTTGTGCTACGTCTTGAGCAGTCATCCGATTATGCCTCTTCTCCGCCAACCTTCACAACAGCCTTTGATACGACACCTAACTTACCATTTACAAAGTCATCAACTGTATCATAGTCCAATTCGTGTGACATCAAAGCTTCAACGTTCAACTTGCCTGATGACAACAAGGCCAATGAATCTTCAAAGGCATTTGGATTAATGAATGAACCTTGGATCGTCAATTGCTTTTGGAAGACTTCATACGTGTTCATTTCGAACTTCGCATCAGGGCCACCAACACCAAACATCAAGACTTGACCACCACGAGCGGCAGATTCAATCGCAGCTTCTTGTGTTTGTGGCAAACCAACGGCTTCAATAACAACGTCATATTCGCCCTCAGGAATCTTATCACCCTTCATCGTGTTGAATGTGCGCTTAGCCCCAAACTTTTCTTTGTTCATGGCCAACTTTTCATCAACGATACCAGCCAAATCAACTTGGTGAATACCATAGGCTTGCAAAATTTGCACGAACAATTCGCCCATGAAGCCATCCCCAATAACCAAAGCCTTTTGGTATGGTGTGACCTTCAACAACTTAATACCGTGAACGGCACATGAAATTGGTTCAACCACAGCGGCTGACTTCAATGACACGTTGTCAGGAATTTGATAAACAACTGAGGCTGGCGCAGTGAAGTATTCTTCAAAGCCACCATCACGTGTCACCCCAACGGCTGACAAGTTTTCACAAAGTTCTGGGCGACCTGTGCGGCAGAACTTGCATTGGCCACAATAAATGTTAGGATCTACAGTCACGCGATCCCCCACCTTGACGTTTGTCACAGCAGAACCAACTTCAGCAACAACACCTGAGTTTTCGTGACCAAGCACGATTGGTGGTACTGCTGGTGCTGAACCAGGCAAACCAGCATAAAGTGCGTGGTCTGTGCCACAAATTCCAGCAAACGCTGTGTGAATTTTAACCTCATTTGGCTTCACTTCAGGTTGTGCAATATTTTGCAATTCAAGTGACTTAATGCCTGTTAATACTAGTGCATCCATGTTTTCCGTTCCTCTTTCTTTGTGATACATTTAACTTACAAGGACAATCATAAACCTTTTAAATCATTTGTCAAGCGTTAATCATTTTTAAAATAAAAGAATTAAGCCTAAACTGTGTATAATAGAAGGTGCTTAGTGTTTTGTTTAAAAATACAAAATAAATTTTTTAACATCAGTCGGAGGTTTCTATGGTTGCAAAATTAAGTGACGTCGCCGAATTAGCCGGCGTATCTATTACAACAGTTTCACGCGTAATTAATAGCTATGGCTCATTGAGCCAAAAAACAATTGATAAAGTCCACGCCGCGATGCGTGAATTACATTATCAACCCAACGCAATGGCACGTTCCCTCCAAGGTAAATCATCCCAATTTATCGGACTGATTTTCCCAAATATTCAAAACCCCTTCTTCACAGCTTTAGCCAGTGAAATTGAGCAGCTACTCTTTGAAAAAGGCTATAAAGTGATTATTGCCACAAGTGCCAACAACGTTGAAAAAGAACAACAATACCTACAAATGTTGGCCGCAAACCAAGTTGAAGGCATCATTACATCATCACACAATTTAGGCATCGCGAGTTACCAAGATAACTTTTTGCCCATTGTGTCATATGATCGCCACTTGGCCGACAATATTCCGATTGTGCATGAAGATAATTACCGAGGCGGCCAATTGATTGGCGAGTATTTTGTGTCACAAAACGCTAAAAACCTCTTGGTTTTATGTGACAATGATGCCTCTACGTCGCCAACCTCCAAGCGTTATGTCGGTTTTGCTGACGCCGTCGCCGGCAAAAGCCATTTATTAGTCAAAAACTTTGATTCAAATACATTCGTTGCCCCAGCAGATATCGCGGCAATCGTTGAGAGCGTGCGGACACATAAAATTGACGGTGTCTTTGCCTACAACGATATGATGGCCATCCAATTACAAAATGCACTCCGAAAAGCCAACTTACGCGTCCCAGAAGACGTGATTGTCGCAGGCTATGATGGCTCGCCAATTGTGCAACAATTGCATCCCGATCTACCAACAATCGTGCAGCCCATCCATGAGGCAGCGCAACGTTTGATTGATGTGCTCTTTGCTGAAATCAACCATGCAGCATTACCAGAATTAGATGTCTTACCGGTGACCTTGCATCAACCTGAATAAAAAAACACCGCCCTGAAACAAATCAGGGCGGTGTTTTTTTATTCATTCACTTGGAATTTTGGTTTTTCGCCGCGTAATACACGAACAACATCTTCTGCTGCTGCTAATCCAACCGCATCAAAGGCTTCCACTGACTTGGCCGCCACGTGGGGCGTTACAAAGACATTGGGTAGCGTGAGCAGTTCATTCTTTTCATCAATAGGTTCAACTGTGACAACATCTAATCCAGCACCAGCAATTTCACCAGTTTTTAAAGCTAAAATCAGTGCTGCCTCATCGACCACTGCCCCACGCGCAATATTAACCAGAACTGCGCTGTTTTTCATTTGCTTAAAAACAGTCGCATCAATCATATTTTGTGTGTCTGGTGTCGCAGGTAGCGCAAGCACAACAAAATCTGACTGCGCATAAATTTCTGACAAGGTGGCCATCCGACCGTTTTTAACTGGTCTGTCGTGACGCGCATAAGCTAAAACATCCACGTGAAAACCCGTTAAGAGTTCATCAATTTTTTGTCCGATTGCGCCAAATCCAATGATGCCGACTGTTTTGTTAGAAACTTCTTGCCCTGTACCGCTCGGCACGGTGGTATCCGTAATCCCTTGACGCTGTTGATAGAAATAACGCCCACCCATTAACATATGCATCACGGCTGTTTCGGCCACGGCCGTGGCATTGGCCCCTGGTGTGTTGGTCACCGCAACACCGTGGGCAGTCGCATCAGACAAGTTCACATTGTCATAGCCAACGCCATAGCGGGCCACGATTTTCAGATTAGGCATTTGTGAAAAGAGCTTATCAGTCATTGGATGCATCATCAAAATGACAGCGTCCGCGTCAGCATGAGCCAAAAAATCAGCGTCGGCAAGCTGACGGTTTGAAATCACTTCAACATCATGGGCTTTTAAATAATCGACTGCTGCAGTGGCAATGTCGTCAAAAACAAGTACTTTTGGCATAAGCGCTCCTTCTAAACCAAGTAGTTGAACTATCAGCTCAACGTATATTATTCAAGTGTGTTAAATGCACCCGGCATCAAATCCGCAATGGTTGTTTGAACTGCTTGGGCAGTGTCGTTAATCAGCCAAATAGGCATGTCTGGGGCAAAAAATTCTACCATCACTTGCCGACATGCGCCACATGGCGCAATCGGTTCATGGGTGCGACCCGCAATGACTAAGCCGTTAAATTGGCGATGCCCAGCAGCCACAGCGCTAAAAATGGCGGTCCGTTCAGCACAGTTCGTGAGACCAAACGACACATTTTCAATATTGATCCCTTTAAAAATTTCACCGCTTGCAGTCTGCAAGGCGGCTCCTACAGGAAAATGTGAATAGGGCGTATATGTCTCGTCAAGCGCTTGTAGTGCCAGCTTAACGAGCGCTTCTGGTGGCATCGTTTGCATGTTTTTTCTCCAGTATTTGTCCTATTATTTTACCATAATTTTAATCATGATTTAGGGACAAATCCTGTCGCTTATTGTGCTAACAATAAAGCGGTCAATTGGTCAAGACGCGTAGCAAACACACCAAAAGCTTGCTTCAAATAGTCTGCTTGCGTCATATCCACACCGGCTTGACCAATCACGGCCAATGGATAATCTGACGAGCCAGCCTTCAAATAAGTCTTATAGGCTGTCGCCCCGTCCTGATTCAAAATACGGTCAGCCAACGTTGTGGCCGCAGCCTCACCTGTGGCGTATTGATAAACATAGTAATTGTAGTAGAAATGTGGAATACGTGCCCACTCATAAGCGATCGCTTCATCAGGGAACAAATCTGGGCCGTAGTATTTTTGATTCAAAGCAGCATAGTACGAAGACATCGCATCTGCTGTCAAAGCTACCCCAGCAGCACTTTGTTCATGGATCCAATCTTCAAACTCAGCAAATTGCGTTTGTCTAAACACCGTCCCCTTGAAGCCATCAAGATACTGGTTCAGCACGTAAGCTTGGAACTTAGGGTCATCGTTTGTCTTTAACAAGTAATCAGTCAGTAAGCTTTCATTTGTCGTTGACGCAATTTCTGCCAAGAAAATGGGATAATCGCCGTAGTGGTATGGCTGCGCTTGCCGTGTCAAATAAGAATGTACAGAGTGGCCCATTTCGTGTGCCAAAGTGTATACGTTGTTCAAGTTATTTTGCCAGTTCAACAAAATAAATGGCTTCGTGTCGTAAGTCCCACTTGAATATGCGCCTGTGCGCTTACCTTTGTTCTCCACCACATCAATCCAACGTTCATCAAACGCCTTTTGCACAACAGCGACATAGTCTTCGCCCAATGGCGCTAAGGCGGCTAACACAATGGCTTTGGCTTTATCATACGTCACATCAAAATCAATTTCATCAACCAACGGCACATAGAGGTCGTAAGAATGGACATCTTCAACACCCAAAACTTGCTTGCGGAGTGAGACAAAGCGGTGCAAAAGCGGCAAGTTGTCTTCAACTGTTGCTCGCAGTGTCTCAAAAACGGCGGTTGGCAAACTATGGGGTAGAATCGCAGCTTCACGCGCGGATTGATAATGCCGGACTTTGGCTAAATAGTTATGCCCTTTGACATGTGATGACAGCGTTGAAGCGAATGTATTTTGTAACCCAATGTAACTGTCATACAAAGTTTCAAAAGCCTCTTGACGCAAATCGCGAGACTTTGACTCCAACAACAAACTATAGAGCCCATTAGTCAATGGCACCACTTCGCCAGATTCAGTGTGGACATCCCCAAAAGTCATGTCTGAATTATCTAAAGCACCAAAGGTGTTCTCTGACGCATTAAAAATATCGCCTGCGCCCGCAAGCAAAGCTTCTTGTTCGGCGGGCAATGTGTGTGGCTTTTGCGCTAGAATTTGGTCAAATAGATGTTGATAAGGTTTGAGACCTGGCGTGGTTAAATAGTCAGCCAGCGTTGATTCAGGTATGGCTAAAACTTCTGGTTGAAAATATGAAGTGGCCTCGCTCACCTCTGACCATAAAGCTTGCGCCCGGCTGTTAAAGGCCGCATACTTCTGATTCGTCGTATCTTGATCATAAATTTGGTGTGCGTACACATACACCTTTTCTAATTGCCGTTCGACATCAAGATCGGCTTCAAGTGCTGTTTGCAGCGCTAACGCAGAATCGCCCACATGCCCTGCAAATTGTTTTAATGTCTGTGCGCCCTGATGTACTGCATCATACGCCGCTTCCCAAGCGTCATCAGTTGCAAAAATTGTGGTTAAATTCCAAGTTAGATTTTCAGGTACTTCATCCCGTGTTAATTGTGCCATCACTATTGTGGCCGAACAATCTTCAAATCAGGTGGATTATTCGGCATTCCCTTCTTAAAATATCATACTTTATTTTATCACTATTTTCTCACTTGGCCTAATTTTTGTTGTAGTGAGCCATACCAGACGGGCAACGCTGTGACTAACAGATAGGCGCCTTTAAGTTGAATGAACGCTTGTTGTTCTGGCTCAACTAATAACCCCCGCACTTGCTGAGATTGAAATTCAGCGGATCCTAAGACATAGCGTTTGAACTTGTTCATGAAATGCTGTTGTTGACTCACATGGCCAACGCCCACTTTTTCAAGGAACAAGAGACACTGTAGGCGCCATTGCCAGTTACTGATTGTCAAACCAAACGTCCGCCCTTGATGAATCCACAGTGGCGCCTGTAACAACAGGCGTTCTTGTTGATAAAGGTAAGCGATAAGCTGTTTATCCACTCGTTGCTGTAATACCAACTGTTGTAGCTTGTAAATTTGTTTCACCAGGTCAATTGCGTGTGGCTTGCCGGGTAATTCGTGATTCAGCCATTGCGGACTGCTTTGTTCTACATAGGTGAGCCGTCCAAAATCAATTTTTTCAAACTGGGCCCGCTGGATAAATTGTTGTGTATCGGGTAAATAGAACGTTAAGCCTACTTTGGTGAGAAATTTTAAAATTGTTCGCTGCGCCAGCTGCCGGTGATAATACGTTGGCCCCAACACCCAAACGACTGAAATGTTGTGCTGCCGATACCCCGCATTTCGCGCATCAAGGCGCTTTTGAGTAATTGGGCTACATTGATATTCAATGGCCAGCCGTTCCGTGCCACGGACTAGGAGTAGGTCTGGTCGCTGCTGAATTTCCGGCAGCACCGCTTCAAGGAAGACCGTACCAAACTGTTGACAATACGTCGCTAGTTGCAGCTTGCCAGCTAAGTGCTGGGGCGATTCATTTTCTGTAAAAGTTTGACAAGCGGCACCTGCTTGATGGGCAAAATGCGGCTGTTTAATGTCACCCTGGCGTAAATGAACCACTTCACGACAACCCGGACAGCGATAAACTTGCTGCCCATCTGCCTGTTGCGCTGGCGTATACGCTTTATTCTCATCTAAAGCAATCAACATAAAAAGCACCTCTCATTCATCATACGAACGTGTGGTGCTTTTATGTGATTTATTGCATCGTCATTTTATTTTCTACCCAACGACTCAGCCAAGTTAACAACGTAATCAAGATGAGATAGACAATGGCAATAATTGCCCAAACGCGGAAGCCTTGCGAATTACGTGCCACGATCAATGAGCCTGTCTGTGTCAATTCAAGTAAGCCAATGGCCGATAGAATCGACGTATCTTTCAACGTGATGATGAACTGGTTAATAAAGCTTGGGACCATAATGCGCAAACCTTGCGGCATAATCACGCGACGCATCGCTTTGCCATAGGGCAATCCCAGTGAACGGGCAGCTTCCATCTGACCACGATCAACCGCTTCAAAACCGCCACGCACAAAGGCCCCTGTATAAGCCCCTTCATTGAGGATTAATGTTACAATGCCGGCGGTAAAGGCTGGAATTTTTACCCCAGTCAAACCAGGCAACCCAATGTAAATAAAGAACGCCAACACCATCAACGGCAAGCCACGGAAGATATAAATAATTGTCGTCGAAAGTCCCCGAACCCAAGCCATTTGGCTCACACCCATCACACCAAGCAAAATCCCCCAAATGGAAGCCAATACAATCGCAATGACTGTCAATTCAATCGTTTGCCAAAGACCGCTGACCAAAGCTTGCTGATTGGACTTTAAAATGCCAAAAACTGTCTCATTGTCTGCTTTTGTGCCCGAGAAAGTAGCTTGGCTTGCGCCAAGGTACTTGGCCACAATTTTATCATACGTCCCATCTTTTTTGATTGCAGCAAACCCACGATTAAAAGCGGTTAAGAGTGCTTTGTTCTTATGCTTTTCCACAGCAAAGCCATAAGAACCGGCATTACCTGGCTGGTTAGGATTCATCACTTTTAATTTCATACCATTTTTGATGGCATATTGAATCACTGGCATATCTTCAAAAGTCGCTGCTGAATTACCAACCGCCACATCGTTATACATGGTATCCGTGTCATTAAAGTACTTGACCTTAAAACCATATTTCGCTTGTAGGGACAAACCATATTCAGAGGCTGCTGTCCCAGTTTTCAATGCGACCGTTTGTCCCTTTAAATCTTCGAGTGACTTGATTTTGCTGTCTTTTTTAACAATCCAAGCGACACCCGTCTTGTAATAAGGCGTTGAAAAATCATAGACTTGGCGCCGTTCTGGCGTAATGGACATGCCGGCAATAATCCCATCGGCTTGCCCGTTGGATACCAGTTGCGCTGCTGAGTTGAAACTCATTGGCTTCATCGTGTAAGTGAAGCCTTCACGCTTTGCGATGGCTTTCATCATGTCTTGCTCAATGCCGACATATTGACTGTTTTTATCTTGGAATGTAAACGGTGCATAAGTTGCATCAGTTGTAATCGTATAGTGTGGTTCATTGGCTGACACCGTTGGTGCCATGAGCCATAGCAAGACGATTGCTGCAAAACCAAAACCGAATTTTTTTAACATGATCTCAAATCTCTCCCTCTACGCCACAAAAAAGTCGACCAAACGGTCGGCTTTATCCTATCGTTTGATGCACGAAAAGTTTAAGTTACCCTAGGCAAGCGCATTAGGCATGCATGACCTTGCTTAAGAACTCTTGTAAACGTGCATTTTTAGGTGTGTTAAAGACTGCTTCTGGTGTACCAGATTCTTGAATCTTACCTGACTCAAAGAAAACAACCCGGTCAGCCACTTGCTTGGCAAAGCCCATTTCATGTGTCACGATAATCATCGTCATACCAGAATCAGCTAAGTTCTTCATAACATTCAACACATCGCCAACCATTTCTGGATCCAAGGCTGATGTTGGTTCATCAAATAGCATCACATCTGGTGACATTGCTAAAGCACGGGCAATGGCAATGCGTTGCTTTTGACCACCAGACAATGAATTGACTGAAACGTCAGCTTTATCACTCAAGCCAACTGTTGCCAACAATTCTCGGGCCTTTTTCTCAGCCGCTGCCTTATCTAACTTCCCTAATTCAACTGG
This sequence comes from Leuconostoc holzapfelii, assembly GCF_012396485.1. GTDB lineage: Bacteria > Bacillota > Bacilli > Lactobacillales > Lactobacillaceae > Leuconostoc > Leuconostoc holzapfelii. The sequence continues at coordinate 25,882 of NZ_JAAXPO010000011.1, read as the reverse complement.
GGCCAACATGATGTTTTCAAGGACGGTATAGTTGTTAAACAAGTTAAAGTTTTGGAAAACCATCCCGATATTTTCGCGCACTTTGTTGATATCCGTCGCTTTATCAGAGATGTCAAAACCATCCACAACAATCGTGCCGTTATCTGGCGTTTCCAACTGGTTTAACATCCGTAAGAAAGTTGACTTACCTGAACCAGAAGGGCCAATCATCACAACGACTTCATTTTCAGAAACATCTAACGAAATATCTCGCAAAACGTGGTTGTCACCATAAGATTTGTTGACGTTTTCAACGTGGACTTTAACTTTTGTTTGCGCATCACTCATGCGTGGCTCCTCTTTTCTACCCAATTACTCAACCATGTGAGTAACGTAATCACAATTAAGTATATCACAGCAACAATCGCCCAGACACGGAATCCTTGAGAATTACGCGAAACAATTAAGCTACCTGTTTGCGTGAGTTCTAAAATACCAATGGCCGATAAAATCGACGTATCTTTAAGGGTAATAATAAACTGGTTAATAAAGCTTGGAATCATAATCCGAATGCCTTGTGGCATAATGACACGGCGCATGGCGCGACTATAGGGTAAGCCCAATGAACGTGCGGCTTCCATCTGACCACGATCAACTGCTTCAAAACCGCCACGCACAAACGCGCCTGTATATGCGCCTTCATTCAAGACCAATGTTAGAATACCGGCCGTGACCGCTGGTATTTTCATACCAATGACACCAGGCAAGCCGATATAGATGAAGAATGCCAATACCATCAATGGTAACCCACGGAAAATGTAAATAATGGTCGTTGAAATGCCACGCACGACCGCATTTTGGCTCACGCCCATCACACCAAGAATAATACCCCAAAGTGAGGCCAAGACAATACCAAATACTGTCAGAAGCACCGTTTGCCACAAACCTTGAAGGAAAGCTGATCGGTTCGCTTTTAAAATCCCCCAAGTGGAATTATTATCCTTCTTACTACCTGTGAATGTCGCAGCGCTGGCACCAAGATACTTGGCTACAATTTTATCGTACGTGCCGTCTTTTTTAATCGCGGCAAAACCTTTGTTGAACGCTGCCAACAATTGCGCATTCTTGCCTTTCTTCACGGCAAAACCATACCATCCGGCTTGAATTGGTGCTTTAGGGTTCATCACTTTGAGTGCTGTCCCATTCTTAACAGCATATTGAATGACAGGCAAATCACCAAATGTTGCCTGTGAATTATCGTTGATCACATCATTGTAAAGGGTATCTGAGTCGTTAAAATAAACGACCTTAAAGCCGTATTGTTTTTGAATTGATAAGGCATAATCCGCCCCTGAAGTACCCGTCTTAATGGCAACGGTTTTTCCCTTCAAATCTTTTAATGACTTGATATTTGACCCTTTTTTAACCGCCCAACCAATACCTGAACGATAGTATGGTGTGCCAAAATCAAAAACGGCCCGACGTTCATCTGTGATTGACATGCCAGCAATGACACCATCAGCTTGATCCGAAGCAACAGATTGCGTTGCTGAGTTGAAACTCATGGGCTTCAACGTGTAAGTGAACCCTTCACGTTTGGCAATGGTTTTCAAGATTTCTTGATCAATACCCGTATACTGGTTATTTTTATCTTGAAAATCAAAGGGTGGATACGTTGCATCCGTCGTAATCACATAATTTGGTTTATCGGCGGCGTGCGCTTCAATTCCCATGCCTACAAACGACAGCAATACTATCGCGACAATCAACACATATTTTTTAATTTTTTTCATAATATCATCATTCTATCAAACGACATCATGGCTGCAGCTTGTCTATGTCATCTTTCTTGACATGAAATCTCGTTAATGAATAATATGACGAACATTGTTTATCATTTTATATTTATTGACTGGCATTAAACCTAGAAAACGCCTCATCAAGAAACAAAAGCGATTAAAATACGTATATTTTAATCGCAAAAAAAAGCTAAAAGTTCAGACTTTTTGCTTTTTAATCCAATTATGGGTGTACCGGTACCTTAATGTCACCAGCAATAATCTTCTTTTGTGCGGCTTCAACTGCTGACCAGACATCTGCAGAAGCTGAATCCTTTGCCAAGCCAACACCGTTTTGCTTCAAACCGTAAGTAATTGTCTTGCCACCAGGGAAGTTGCCCTTGCTTGCCTTGTTTGTCAATGATTCAACAGCGTTGTCGACGCGCTTCACAGCTGAGACAAGCGTGAAGTTTGACTTCTTGTTGTCCTTGTCAGTGTAATCACCGTCTTGCTTTTGATCCATATCAACACCGATGACCCAAACTTTCTTGTCTGAATCAGCTGACAACTTTTGGTTGTTGGCCTTTGCTTCAGCAAAAACACCTGAACCAGTCCCACCAGCAGCTTGGAAAATCACATCGGCACCACCAGCAATCATTGAAGCGGCAATTGTCTTACCCTTCGCTGCATCAGTAAATGAATCGGCATATTGGGTTACAACCTTGATATCAGGGTTAGTTGCCTTTACACCAGCCTTAAAGCCAGCTTCAAATGTGTCAATGATGTCACCATGCACACCACCAATGAAGCCAACTGTGTGTGACTTTGTTTGCTTAGCAGCCGCCACACCAGCAAGGTATGATGATTGTTCTGATTGGAACATCAATGATGCGACGTTCTTATCTGGTACAACCGCATCGATAATAGCAAAGTCAGTCTTAGGGTTGGCCTTAGCCACCGTGTTCATTGCTGGTGCTGCAGCAAACCCAACACCATAAACCAACTTATAACCACCCTTGACGGCAGTTTGCAAGTTTGTCTTAATGTCTGAAGTGTCTGAACTTTGGAAGTAGTTATACCCCGTTGTGCCTTGCTTTAACTTATTGTCCTTACCATAAGCTTGCAAACCAGTCCAAGCTGATTGGTTAAATGAACGGTCGTCAATACCACCACCATCAGTGACAAGTGCAGCTGTATAGTTTTTGTTTGCTGCATCTGATCCGCCACGAGTTGCGGCGTAAATACCACCACCAATAACGGCGACGGCAAGAATTCCAATACCAATTTGTGCTGAGCGTTGCATAATATGATTGCGTGTAACTAATAACAGTCACACATCTCCTCTAAATATTTAATAGCTTTATTATCCAACTTTTATCTGATAGAACCATGAAAAAATGATTAAAAACCGTTTTTATAGACGAACATTATGTTTATATTTTATTTTATGTTCGTTTTTTGTAACTTTATCAGAAAAAAAGTTCGTGTTTTGATAGAATAGACGTATGACTAATTTTATAACGCAAACAATTGAACCTTGGATGCCACCAGGCGCATTAAAAGCCAAAGCCGACTATGCCCAAATTGCTCAAACAGCGGGGTGGTCCCTGTTACCACTCTATCGATACAACGATGCGCGTTTTGATGAAGCGACCTTAGCGGCACACATCACCGAATGGCTCACGCCTATCACGCCTAATGATCTCGTTGTGCACCAATTTCCAACTTATATGAGTGCACAATTTGAGCAACATTTTGTCGCTGCCTTAAAATCCCGTCAAGCACATTGTGCGCTTGTGATTCATGACATTGAACCCTTGCGTCTCAATAAGCTTGCGCCTTGGGAATTTGACGTTTTGAATCAATACGAGACCATTGTAGTACATTCGGATGCGATGGCCCAACGTCTGCGGGAAGCTGGTGTCACCAACAATATGATCAGCCAGCCTTTTTTTGATTATCTGGGCGATCCAGTCTCACCGGCCAGCTTTAGTCGACAAATCAATTTTGCTGGGACTTTTCAAAAATCCCCTTGGCTCACAACCTACACGGCTGTCCCAATCACCTTATTTGGCGCAAAGCCAAAAAAATGGCAAGCCGTTGACTTCCCCGAAAATATTGTTTATCAAGGTAACTTTGACCCTGATGACATCTTAAACCAATTACATACTGGCTTTGGTCTGATCTGGGACAATGATTTTGACGATAAAACCTATCAAAGTTACACCCAATATAATGCGCCACACAAAGCCAGTTTGTATTTACGCGCTGGTCTGCCACTCATTGCTTGGTCGCAAAGCGCCATCGGCCAGCTGATCACAACTTACGACTTGGGGCTGGTCATCGATGATTTATCTGAATTGGCGGCACAAATACGCTACGTCACCCCAGCGCAATACCGAACTTGGCAAGCACATGGCGCAGTTATTGCGGATAATCTCCGGCACGGCGTTTACACCAAGACGACCCTAGACGCGCTTGCACACTAAAAAACGATTGCCAAATTGGCAATCGTTTTTTAAGGTAATAACCGGAATCGAACCGGCGATGACGGTTTTGCAGACCGTTGCCTTACCACTTGGCCATATTACCAGAATCACGTTGTTGTTTTTGTCTGATGACATTTTGGCGCATCACCTTTGTCTGACATTTTTCAAACCACAACGACGTTTATTATTATAGGTTAAAACCGCTTAAATTACAAATGGTTTGTTATCGTGTTTCAGACTCAATCACTTCACCGGCAACAACCTGAATGTTGGGTGTGACCGAGCCATCGGCCAACCAAACCGGCGTTTTAGTTTTTGGGTCCCACCAACCTTGGACACCAGGTCGCGCATCAAACACAAGGTCAGTGCCATAAGGTAAATCTAGAATGGCCTTCAGGCTAGGTGCCAATGCGGTTGCTGTATCAATAACGAGTGGCATGAAGTTTGCAGGATCCGCATTCCACTGTTCAGAATCGTTATCCGCAAACAAAAACCAACCAGAATCTTGCGGTGTTGTCGGCGCTAGTTCTCGATAAACCCAACGCAATTGTCCTGAGCCGTCAATTAGGTGTTTAGAAGCTAACACCACTGCTTCAGGCTGATTAAATACTGATCGCATCACTATTCCTCTTCAAATTCATTTCAACTATTATACCTTAAAAACGATGGCTCACAAAATTGCGGCTTATCCCAATTTATTTTCCAAGAGAATTTGCTGCATCGCCTGCGCCATTTCTGGTGTGCGTTGCCATTCTTCCCAGCCGTCATACTCTAAGGGTAACAGCTCGTAGTGCGTATTAATGTATTGTTCAAGTGCTTCAACACTCGCTGACCGCGCAATATTCATCTTCAGAATGCGAACACTTTTAATATAACCATGCTCAGCTGCATATTCCGCCCGTCCATTGTGGGTAATATTTCCCAGTTCAAAATAGATTGACTCATCAAGGCGCGTAATTTCTTCAATTAAATTAAACGTTTCATTCATTTTTTATGCCTACCTTTTGTTGCTGCATATTAGCGCGAACGACTAACCAACTAGCAACCCAAATACTTAACAAAATCCCAAGCATCCCCAACAGCATCGTGACCACTTCGGCCGTTAGGAGCTTAGCATTAAAGAACATCGCCATCGGGTATTTTAACCGTACAAACCAAATGATCAGTGGTAAATTCGCCCCTAACACACCAAAGAACAAGGTGTTAATCGCAGTCCCTAAAATTTGTCCGCCAATAATTCGAGCGTGGCCAAAAAGGCTCGTGGCAGACATATTAGGCGTGCGCTCAACTACTTCTGATAAATCAGCGGTAATCGCCATGGCCGCCTCTGCCACAGCACCTAACACTGAAATGACCATTACTGCCAGCGCAATATGATTAAAGGATAGGCCCACGGTCATGGATAAGCCTTCTAATTCTTCAGAATTTTCAGTAGCGAAGCCCTGAAATTGGCCAAAATATTGCATGATACGGGCTAAAACCATTAAAATGGCCACCACGATGACACTCGTTTTAAACGCCACATTCGTCACTTCTAAATCATCCGCCCCTAAATAGATGGCGATGGCTAAAATGATTAAACTCGTAACAGCAATGACAATATATGGATTAAATTGCCAATTAATCAAAACGATGAGAACAAAAATCGCCACGAAATTGCAGACGAGCCCCAAAAACGCTTTGAGCCCTTGCCCACGGCCGACAAAAATCATTAAACCCAACAAAATCAGAAGTAATACACCAATGGCATTCATTGCATCACCGCCTTTCGTGACATCACCAAACCAACCACCACACTGGTCACCGGCACGGCTAAGACAATCCCAATACCAGAAACAACCGTTTGAAGAATCCCAAGATTCATGATTTGGTCCATAATGTATGACCAATTGTTGCCGTTTCGCAACATCAAAAAGACCATCGGTAACGTTTCGGCAATGAAAATCATAAAGAGTACATTCACCAGTGTCCCCATAATGTCACGACCGACCGAAAGTCCGCCTTGCCAGTAATCTGAGAAATGACGACTAGCATTTTCTCGTTGCATGCCAAATTGCATGGCCACAATGTCTGCTGACTCATCCATCACCGCGCCCAAGACCCCAATGACCGTTTGTGCCATGAAAATGGCGCTTGGTAATTGCGTCACATATGACATCGTTTCAAAATGTACCCCTTTGCTATGGGTTAAAGCCAACACCATAAATAAAATCATCATGGTCAAACACGTCGTCACAATGGTCGTGACCAAAGTCAGTGCCATTTGCATGGTTTTGCCTAACACTAAAGCCAAACTCGCAGTCGCAAGACACAACGCCAAAATGCTAAATACCAGTAAGACGTTGGCATTTTTATCATGGATATCTATTTGAATGGCAAAGCCAAACATGACAACATTCAACACTAAACTCAGCAATAACCAGCTCGTTGCCCGCCAGCGGCTATAAATGACCAACAAGCCGACAAATAAAGTCGTCAACCCTCCCAGCCAAGCGTCGCGTTTTAATGACAAAATATGCGTGGCCTCACCAACAGTTTCCAATAAGAGTTGATCACCAACCCGATAACGGTTCGTTATCACTTGCGATTGCGCGTAAGTATTTGTTAGTTTAAGCGTTTGGTGCCGATTTAACACCGCAATGGTGAGTTGTTGCGTATACACTTTATCATCATTGCCATGTTCATCGGTGGTTGCTTGGGTCATTTTTTCAGTCACGTGGGTCACTTGACCAACAGGCCCGTGATACAAAAAAGCATCATTGCGCAGGAAAAACCAGACCGCAACAACGGCTAAGACAATGATGATGATTTTTTTTGTTGGCTTTTGTAACATTACTTTTCCAACCGCCTATTTTTTCCAGTAATTTCAACCCGTCGTGTCAAAAATTGAATGCGTTGCATAAGCCGCGCTGCTTTGCCTGGATCACGATCGTCACGGGTCTCAGCCAAATAGGCCGTTAATTCATCCAAATCAAAGTTGGACGTGATAAACGTGGTCAATTCATTTTGCATCCGGTATTCCAAAATAACACCAAGAATATCATCTCGAATCCACATACTTAAATTTTCGGCCCCAAGATCGTCAATCATCAACACCGTGGCAGTCTTGGCTTGATTGAGTAGGCGTTCGCGCATTGCATTATCCCGACCAATAGTGTTCTTTAAATCGACAGCAAACGATGGAAAATGAATCAACATGACGTCAATATTATTCGCCGCTAACGCGTTTGCTAAAGCGCCCATCAAATACGTTTTACCTACGCCAAAATCGCCGTACAAATACAACCCCTGCACGTATTCACCGTCTGCTGCCAGCAACTTGGGTAAAATATCCACTATCGCTGTGACAACCTCAGCCCGGCCTGGGTCAGTCGCAATGGTTTGTAAGTCGGCCTGCCGAATGGCTTTAGGCATCTTATAAGCCGTCAATTTGTTAGCTTGCATTTGCCGTTGCGCTGTTTGTTCATCAGCAACATACCGCACATGAGGATAGCCCTTTTCAATCTCAAGTTGTGGATAATACCCAGGATAAAGTGCTTTTTCCCCACGTTCGCGGCGCTTTTTTTGCTGCACAAATTCATGCAAATCCATCATTTTAAGTTGAAATGCATCCTGTCGGAGTTCATCTTGATGCGCTGCCCAGAACTGTTGAATATCTGCATCATCTGCAATATTTTGGACGATTTCTGATAATTGCGTTGCGTCAATTTGCGGATATTTTTGTTGAAATTTTTTTAATACATCAGATAAGTTTTGCATATCAATTCTTCGTCTTTATATTCTTCAATTTAGCCAAGGCAGCCGCAACGTCTGCTGCTGACTGAGTTGTCTCAGCAGTCGTTTTTGCCACCGATTGTGGTTGTTTAACAAATTTTGGCGTCGTTTTTTCTGGTTTTTGCTGACGGCTGAACCGCTTTTCTTGGCGCGCTTGGTTTGCTTGTTGCCGCTGTTGAATTTGGATCAGTGCTTTTTCCGGCGAATCGACCTGATTTTGTGTCCATGAATCAGCAATCGTCGTGACTAATGCCGGTTTCAAACTATCATTTTGCAAGCCAATCAAAACGTAATGGACCAAAATATTCACAACCGCCACCGGCAAGACACTTTGCGCAATTAAATAATCAACTAAATCACGTTCGTTTTTTAACACAAGGCCGTTTTTCAATGTTGTTTTGACATAGGCGAGAAATTCTTGTGCTGGCGTGTCGCGTGCAATCTCAATCAATGCCCGTGCTTCTGCGTTTTTAATTTCAGGCACCGCAGTGTCTGTTGTTGCTGGCCGCTTTTCTGGTTGTCCGGCGGTCCGCTTTGTTTGCTGACGCAACAGCCGTTGCACCTCCTGCGTGTTAATCTCGTGGGTATCAAGCGTCACACTTTGATTGACGACGCCAGCTAACGTCACTTCATCTACCCCATAGGTTAAATGCATCGCCACTAAGAAATTCCGCTGGTGTTGCAGCACTGCTGGTGTGACACCGCGAACCATTTCAGAAAAAGTGTCAAATTGGAACCCCACTGGGTCGGCACGCACAACAGGTTCTTGATAAACTAACGGTGTCGCTGGCACTTGGACATCATTTTGATTTTGAAAGACCTGTAAAAAGCGCGCCGAAATATCATCGCCCTGCAGCGCAGCTTGTCCCTGCACATCATAGCGTTGTTGTAAGGTCAAATAGCGTGCTTCACCGACAAATTTGTACAACAAGCCAGCCAAAAGTTGTTCTTTAAAGAACTGATCGGCCGCCAACGGCGTCAATAGGCGATACCCATAGACCTCCCCAATCGCATCCCGCTGATAAAGGGTCTTAATCAATCCAGCGGCCTCTAATCGGCGACGAAACTTAACAAAATTGGGTAAGCTAATATTCAAGCTATCAATAATAAAGTTATGATCTTGTCGCTTCACTTGATCTTGTGCAAAAGGTAATTCGTTGACCAACAAATGGTATAACGCATAACTCGTCGCGCCAATAAATGGTAAATACAAGTTAAAGACACGCGACAAATCATCACCAGTAATGAGGTGATCACTTTGGACAAAAACGCCAGCGCCAGCGTGAAATTCAATTGTGTCATTACTTTGTGTCATATTTTGGGGCAAGTTCCTTTAGTTCCGTTAATAGCTGTTGAATTTGTACTTGCAATTGGGCCGCGTCACCCGTGTTATCAATCACATAGTCTGCCTGAGCTACTTTCTCAGCCAAAGGCATTTGTGATTGGATCCGTGCGCGGGCCTGCTGATCATCGAGATGATCTCTCGCCTTCAAACGCGCCAATTGCTGCTGTGCATCGGCGGTCACAACGATAATTTTATCAACACGTTGTTGCGTGTCATAACCGCGTTCAAACAATAATGGGACATCCAAAATCAAAATTGGTGTTTTTTGTTGCCGCCAAAAATTGATTTTATCCGTCATTGCCGCACTAATGGCTGGTTGAATAATGGCATTTAATCGTGCGAGTTCAGCCGGATGACTAAAAACACGCTGGCCAAGCTGTTGACGATCTAACACGCCATTGGTAATAATCTGCCCACCAAAAGCCAGTTTAATGGCTTCTAATGTATGCGTCCCTGGTTCAACCACTTCCCGAGCCACGAGGTCTGCATCTACAATTGGTAATCCAGCCGCCCGTAATTGGGCACTGACAGTTGATTTCCCAGTCGCAATACCGCCAGTGAGACCGACGATGAGCATTATTGTTCCCTACTTTCTGAGAGCGCCAACGAGAATAAATGACGTGAATAAGCCACACGTGTCGCATTCATGTAGGGCACCGCGTAAAGATAGACCAGGCCACCCGTGAGAATACCTAGAATATGCCACCCGATAAAGCTTAATTCCAACAAGAAAAGCTCCCATTTACGCCCATTCATGACCCGCCGACTAATTGTAATGTAGTCTGTGAGTTGGCGTTGACGTGTCCCGTTTTCAAGGTCAATTTTATACGCAAAGTACGTTTGTGAATAGGAAAATCCTTTAATGATACCCGGAATCACCATCAGCAATGTCCACAAAAAGAGGAGCACGCTTTGCACAATCGTTAGCAACAAGGTATGCCAAAAGTTCCCCCGCTGAAAGATTTGAAACGTCTCTTTAAAGGTTGGTCGTGTGCGTGGCTTCTCAAACCAATCAATCAGCGTCCAACTAACGGTCCAAGAAAAAATCAACGTGATTGCTTGACTTAAAATATCTTGAATTGTCCCTTTAATTTGCACGGCAGCACTCCCGTCGTTTGCCACGACCTGGTTTGGCGCCGCTATCACGGCCCAAATAGCATAAGTTGCCAGGCCGGCTGCATAGACAGAAAAAATGGTCAAAATAATGGGGATGATGTTCACTTTAATTGCCGTGCCATAACGGCCACGGTATAATGCGCGGGCCTCGCGCTTCACCCCGCGAATACTAATTGGTTCTGTTGAATTCATAATTACTCCTTTGATTTGGCTGCTTGCTTAATTTGACACACTGGGCAAAAAGTTGTGCCACGTTGACCAACTTTAATTTTGATAAGCATAGTACCACAGCGTAAGCAAGGCTGATCAGCACGGCCATAAGCCTGCAATTCATTTTGAAATTGGCCGACTTCGCCAAAGACATTACTAAAGCTGTGCACGGTTGTGCCATGGTGTGCGATTGCTCGAGCCATCTCGGAAATGATGTTCGTGCGTAATGTCGCCAGTTGTGCCGCTGTGAGTACATTAGCCGGTGTTTCTGGATGAATACGACTTTGCCACAACACTTCATCAGCATAGATATTGCCAATGCCAGCAATTTGATTTTGGTCTAATAAGAATGATTTCACCGGCTTTTTTGATCGGGCAAATTTAGCGATCATATCCGCTATGGTTAACGCGGTTTCAGTCGGCTCTGGCCCTAACTTGCCTAATGCCGGCACTGCCAGCGTTTCATGGCCAGTTGTTGCCAACGCCATGCGGCCAAAGCGTCGCGTATCGTTATAAAAAAGCACCCGCTCATCGGCCAGTTCAAAAATAATCTCAGTATGCTTATGTGGCGTAGCCGATAAAGGTTCAACTGAATATTGACCTTCCATCCGCAAATGCGACACAATGGTATGCCCATTGGAAAGGCGAAGTAGCAGATACTTCCCGCGTCGGTCAATCGCTGTAAATTGTGCCTGCAACACCCCTGTTATAAAGGCTTGCGAGTCCCCTGTAATGACTTTTGGATACGGTAAGCGCACCTGTGTAATGCGACTACCAACGATTAAATTTTCTAAGCCACGACGCACCGTCTCAACTTCTGGTAATTCCGGCATACACACCTCTATCATTCACAAAATGAGTTCTAGACTCAAGCTTTTAGTCCGTGATTCATGCACGGCACGTAACATGTACCATTAATTTTAACACATCACACCCTTGATAAATGTTCTCCAACAAAAAAAGCCGCTTCCAAGACCTTGGAGCCAACTTTTTCGCTTTATTTATGCCAATTCGGCAATTGTTGCGCCATCACCACCAGCATTAGCATTGGCAAAACGGAAGGCCTTGACCCGGCGATCCGAACGCAAAAATTCGGTGACACCCTGGCGAAGCGCGCCAGTACCTTTACCATGAATAATTTCGACGGTCCCTAAATTCGCCAAAACCGCTTGATCGAGATAACGGTCGAGTTCAGCTAATGCCGCTTCATAGCGAACACCACGCAAATCTAAGCTTGCGCGCGCTGAGGTCCGGGCTGATCCGCCAGCCGTTTTCGTTTTAACAATTTTTTGTTGTTTTTGCTTTTGCTTGGCCTGTTGCGCCTTGGCAGTAGCCTCCGTTTTGACAATGTCGTCTTCATCGACAAGCATCTTCAAAATGCCCATTTCAACTTCCCACTGCCCATTGCTGTGACGTTTAACCAACGTCCCTTGTTGGCCATAAGACTGCACAACAATTTCATCCCCAGCCGCAAGGACTTTGGCACGTTTAGCTTTTTGCAAGACCTTGTTTTTTTCCAAACTCACATTTTGGCGCAAACTTTCCAACGCCCCTTTTTTACCTTGCAAGGCTTGCTCGCTCAACTGACCACGATTTTGACCAGCATTTAGGCGTTCTTTTCGAATCTCTGAAATGAGTTGTTCAGCTTGTTTTTTCGTGGCTGCGACAATATGATTGGCTTCATTCTTGGCATCCAAGACAATCCGTGCCCGTTCTTTTTCCAATTGTTGCTGCTGAGCGGTTAGTGAATCGGCCTGTTCAGCTGTTGCATTCAGCTTGGCGACAAGTTCGGCATCATGCTGCTTGACTGCTTCTCGCTGTGCGACTAAATCGGCAATCATTTGATTCAAGTCTTGATCTGATTCATCAGTTAGTGCTGTTGCAGCACCAATCACATCGTCGCCAAAACCAAGGCGCTTAGCAATCGCTAAGGCATTTGATTGCCCTGGCACGCCCATCAAAAATTGATAAGTGGGCTTCAATGTTTCCACATCAAAGACCATTGATGCATTTAATGTTTCTGGACGATTATAGCCATACAATTTCAATTCTGGATAATGCGTCGTGGCAATCACGTAGGCACCTAGACTGGCAACTTTATCCAAAATGGCAATGGCTAGCGCGGCCCCTTCGGCCGGATCAGTGCCTGCCCCTAATTCATCAAAAATTACTAATGTTTTCTCATCGATTTGGTCCAACATCCCAACAATATTGGCCATGTGTGAACTAAATGTGGATAAACTCTGTTCAATCGACTGTTCATCCCCAATATCAGCAAAGACCTCGTGGAAAACGCCCACCGTTGATGGGCGCTTTGTTGTAATAAATAGACCAGATTGCGCCATCAATTGTAATAAGCCCAACGTTTTAATGGTAATCGTCTTACCACCAGTGTTTGGCCCCGTGATAATAATGGCCTTGTAGTCTTCACCCAACACAATGTCGTTGGCGACTGCCATATTTTTATCTAACAAGGGATGCCAAGCCTGTTGTAACGCCACATGATTTTCCGGATCCACCACTGGTTGCATGGCATCTAAGCGCGCCGCCAACCGGGCTTTGGCATTGATAAAATCAAAATGTCCCAAAATCGTCACATTACGGGCAATTTCATCCGTGTAAGGCGCCAAAGCAGCTGACAATTCTTGCAGCACGCGTTGCTCTTCGGCTTGTTCTTTGACGCGTAACTCACTCAACTTATTATTGAGTTCAACCACAGCTTGTGGCTCAATATAAAGCGTTTGACCCGTCTGACTTTGATCATGCACCACACCGCCAAATTGACTCCGATATTCCGCTTTCACTGGCAAAACATAGCGATCAGCGCGAATGGTCACGATTGGGTCGCTCAAATACTGCGCGGTTTTCCCCCGCGTATAACCTTGCATCTTGGTTTTAACGGCTTGTTCATTGCCAGTAATCTTGCCACGAATGCTTTTCAAATCAAACGAGGCTTCATCATTAATTCGGCCGGTGGCATCAATGGCGATCTCGATTTGCCGCGTTAAGTCAGGCAGTGTCGCCAAGTCTTGCGCTTGCGCTGGCAGGATTTGTAAGGAGTCCCCGATGGCTTCATCTGCCATTTGGTCAAAGAAGTGGGCAATCGCATTCGTATTACGTAAAACCGTACTTAATTCCGATAACTCCGTGGCACTTAAACTCGCATGAATGGTTAAGCGCTTTAAATGTGGCGTAATATCAGCCAATTTAGCCAACGGAATGCCACCTTTTAGTCGGTCAATTAACACACCGTCGGCTGTTTCTTGCAGCCACGCGTTAATCACTGCCACATCCGTTTCCGGTTGTAATTGCTCAGCCTCTTGACGGCCAACTGGCGTCGCTAAAAAGTCCCCAAGTTGTGACTTAATTTTGTCATATTCAAGTGTTTTTAAAACTTTTTTATTCATATCTTTTCATGCGCCATCGCGCTCATTTTGGTTTGATCAGTTAGCACTAAAATATTAGAGCCACCACTGATAGATTTGTTCGGCAAAAAATGGCACCCCATCCAAGAGTTGATTCAAGAGTGGTGTTTTTAAAAATTGGTCCTGCACCCAAACATTGGGGACCACTGACAAAACTTGCAAGGCAAAAAACGCAATCACCACACCAATCACACCGTATAAACATGCCCCTAACACCCCATCAACCCAACCTAAAAAGGGAATGTGGCGAATCACACGCATCGAGCGTAATACGTAGTGGCTGACGAAACCACCTAAAATTAATAACACACTAAAGGCAATGCCTGAACCTAAGAATTGTGACCCTTGATTCACAACTTCTTGTGGCACGGTGGTGCGGACAAACTGCCCGGCCACAAAGCGGGACAAGAAATGCCCAAATGGCTGGGCAAATTTAATGGCAATATACCACACCACAGCCCATAGCGCTAACCGCAATAGCCCATTAACTAAGCCATGGCGATAGCCGGAGACCAGCCAAAGAAAAACAAAAATAATTGCACTACCAAGTAAAATCATGTATTTGTTCCTTGTTTAAATAATTTATCCGTCGTGCGTACTTGACTGTCATGCTTGGCATCATCTATGATTGAGCCAATCGCATTCCGCGGCTCACGCTTGATAACAGTTTTTCCAGCTTGACGCAATTGGGTATTTTCCGCTGTTAAAGCGGCAACTTGTTGTTGCAAAGCATCAACTTCAGCTTGTTTATAAAGCTGATCTGAAAGGGCATTAAAAGTGAGCAAAATTGCTTGGTCAAGCGGCGCAAGCTTTGGTGCGACCGTCTTAATTTGCGTCATTTGCTTATTCAACAACGTTTCCGTTGCCTTGAAATGTGGTAAACTCGCGTGACCAGAAATTGTATAATTTTTACCGGCTAAATTTGCCTGATATTGTCGTTTATCGTTTTGGTAAGCCATTGTTTTATTCCTTATAATATCTAATCCATTATACACCATATTTGATACGGCCAAAACTGATATAATAACAAGTATGCAAACTGTTATTCAAGTGACTTCAACACAATTAAAAAAAATTGCAGCATACTACGCAAATTCAGTAACCGGCCAAAAACCAGCAGGCGCAATCTTTGTTGCGAAAAAAGGGGCAACAACGATTACCGGTTATCGCTCAGGCAAAGTCATGTTTCAAGGCGCAAACTACGACAAAGAAGCCGCACGTTGGCAATCACCCACACAACAACAGGCCTCACGCCCGGCAACGGGCAAACAGTCAACAACCCCGGGTGTCAATATCCCGCAAGGTTTTGCCGATTGGTCAGTTTTAGGCTCGGATGAAGTTGGCGCTGGTGCTTATTTTGGCCCACTCACCACTGCGGCAGTCTATGTCCCCAAGGCACAATTAGCATGGGTAAGACAACTTGGAATCGCAGATTCTAAAACTTTAACGGATGATAAGATGCGTCAAATTGCGCCGGAAATTATTGCCAATTTACCGCATCATGTTGTGAATTTAATGCCGGAAAAGTATAATCAGATGCAACCGACCAATAACGTGAACCAAATGAAAGCCATCTCACATAATTTTGTGCTCGGTCAGGTGTTGTCAAAAATTGCCCCGACTACCCCAGATGCCATTCTCATTGACCAATTTGCCCAGGCTAGCACGTATTACAAGTATTTAAACCAAGCCCAGCAATCCCCAATCGTTAAAGACAATGTCTATTTCACGACGAAAGGTGAACAATATCATTTAAGTGTCGCCGCCGCCTCCATTTTGGCCCGCGTGGTTGAACTCGATAGTATCGCCAAATTAAGCCAAGAAGCAGGCCTGCAATTACCAATTGGGGCCGGCCGTCAAGCTGACGAAGTCGCCGCGACATTACTCGACCATGGCTTGGATTTAAATCATTTTGCCAAAGTGCATTTTGCTAATACTCAAAAAGCGCAGAAATTACGACGCTAATCAAAACCAAACTTTTGGAGGATCACCATGTTAAGCTTACTTTTAATCCCAGCACTGATTATTTTTCTCGGCATTTATTTTGTTGCCTTCTTATTTACGAACACATTTGGGGTTATTCCCCGCTTAATCTTAGCGATCGTTTTGATTTTACTCGTGAGCTTTATCATTAAAAATTTCTTTGCCATTGTTGGCCTTTTGTTACTGTTTGGGCTTGCCTTTTGGATCCGCGCCCGCTTCATTAAGCCACCACATGGCCCACAGGACCCGAATACATTTGACGGCGACTTTGAAGAAGTCAATAAAAAGCCTTAAAAAAGCACAGCTCATCGCTGTGCTTTTTTAACGGCCAACGCTTTGTTTAACAAGCGTTTCAATTTGCTTGATCACCGCTGGTGTCAGTGCTGTGATGGCATAGGCAGTTGGCCACATTTGACCATCATCGAGTTGTGCGCCATCGTTAAAGCCTAAAGTTGAATAACGTGCTTTAAATTTCGTTGCCGGTTGAAAGAACACAAGGGTCTTGCCCTGCGCATTGGCATAGGCTGGCATGCCATACCAAGTTTTTGGTTGGAGTTCTGGCGCCACAGTCGTCACAATCTCATGTATTTTCAAGGCCAACTGTGCTTCTGCCTCTGGCATCTCTGCTACTTTTTCTAGCAAATCCGCTTCACTGTTCTTTGTTTTGCGCAACTCGGCAGCGCGCTCGCGCATCGCTTCACGTTCAAAATCAGAAAAAGTTGTCTTATCGCTCATCATCCAATCCTCACCTGTTTTGTCATTTCATTTGGTAGTTTAAGCTTACGAGATTGTCGGGGTTTTGACAAGTTTTATGTGCTAATTTCTTTATCTTCTGATGACTTTTTGATATGATAAATAGGTCTGAATTATCAGTGAAATTGCAATTTTACTTGTGCTTGTGATCAACCACAACACAGGCACTTGACCGATAACGCATACGCAAACGATCGGTGTACATTAAAAATTTAAAAGGACGGCCCTGCCTATGACACGACTACAAAACACCATGCATCGCATTTTACATCACCCTAATACAGTGGTAGTGACCCTAGTGAGTACCATGGTCATGATTATGCTGAGTTATAATACGATTATCCGTTATGGTGTGTCGTGGCCAGTCATTCTCACAATTTTAAAAATATACCCATTGGCGGTGCTATTTATCTACTGCTTACGTACTTATGTGACATTGCCTTTAGTACTAAAGCTTCATGACTATTTTCCACACCATTTTAACCAAGTCATCCCAAGACACGTTTCCATCCCATTCTTTGTGATTACTGGTAATGTTTCCGTGATGATGGTCATTTTAACCGAAACCCACCGTAAGCTTTACCCGTATTTCGTATCGGGCTTTGTTGGTAATTGGGCCAAAACATTCTTTGTGGCGGTGCCTGTCTTCTTTTTCATCGTCCGGCCAACCATTGATTTTATTTTCAACAACCTGAAAATGAAATATCCACGGTTAGATTAATCCAACCGTCACGCCCAGTCACTTGCAAAATTTTTGCAAGCGGCTGGGCTTTTTTAATCAAAAAAAAACGCATCGCGTTAGATGCGTTTCAAACGATTTGGCGACAGTCTCACTTCTCAACGTCGTCTGACTTAAGGGCTTCAACAGTCAGTGTTTGATTAAAGATTATTTTTTCAGGTTGCTTGGTCGTCAATCGTGGCCAAGCTTGCTGATTAGTTGCGTTCGGATTGCCAGTTGCCACAAAATTGGTAAAATACGCCTGCATCTGTTCGGCCAATGGATAGGCTTTGTCGGTATCGAGGCCTGCCAACATCGGTGCATTATCCCACTCGGCAAAATTATTAAAGATAAACGGCAGTTCAATGCAGTGACAAGCCAGTATCATCGGGTCTTTGGCCGCAAATACCATTTCATATAGATAACTTGGGGCTTGTTGTGCCACAAACCCCATGGCCAGGCTCTGTGTTGGGGCTTGGAAAATATCGGCCGTTGTTTTTTGTACCATATCCAAATAATTAGCTTGGGCCTTCATGGCTGGTTGTTGGAAAAAAGCCGTCGTTTCATTACTGGTCGTCCCAGTAAAAAGCTGGGTCCCAGCATTGGCACGGGCAATTGCGCCTTGCATAATGGACCCAGTAATCATGTGCCCATCAATATAAGGATAAAAACCTGTAGGGACGGGATCGCCGGTCCGTTTTTGCATTTCAAGTGCCACGGCACCTTGTGCGGTCACAATTTTTTCAACTGGTACTTGACGCAATTCAGCCGGATCAGCTATCCCCAACTGCGCGCATAAAATTTCGGTTAACAGCGCAGCTTTTGCTGTGGTTAACGGTTCAGCGGCACCTGGAAAGCTCAATAGCCCAATCCGATGAATCATGTCGCTTGCTAGTGGTGAAGCAAATAAGGCCAATGTATACCAGGCACCCACTGACTGTCCGGCAACGGTTATTTGGTCGGGGTCGCCACCAAAGGCCGCGATGTTGTCTTTCACCCAAGTTAACGCCATCAGCAAATCATGTAGGGCTAAATTGTCATCCGCAACACCTGGTTGGTAGAGATGACCCAAGGCGCCTAGCCGATAATTCACGGTGACTACCACAATCTCCCCGTTTTCTGCCAAACGCTGCCCGTTATACCACGGTAGCGCCCCACCACCAGTTAAAAAGCCGCCACCATGAATCCAAAATAACACGGGCTTTTTCGTTTGTGCGCCAGTTGTCCAGACATTTAATCGAAAAGCATCTTCGGACTGATTTTTTTCTTCTTTTTTACTGCCCATTACTGGTGCTAAACGGTTAATATCTTGATTGAAAATCGGACCTGGTTTGGTGGCTAGCCTGGTCCCCGCCCATGAGCTAGGTGCCGCAGCATACTTAAAACGTTCGGCGAACTGTCCATACGGGATATCGTAAAACACTTGCGTCTGACCTTCTTTTATCCCAAGTAACTGCCCTTGGGCAACTTGTACCACCAATTCATCTGTCATGTGACACGACCTTTCTCGTTTTTAAACGTGACGAATACCTTGCATAAATGTAGCAATCACTGCCGTAATATAGTCCGTATCTACAACCTCTGTATACAAAAATACGCGTAAATAAACTGCACCAAATAACATATCCAATGCCTTATCCAAATCAATATCAGCCTTAATCACCTGTTGTGCCTGACCAGCTGCTAAAAGCTGCTTGGCCGCCTGCCTTTTTGCGGCAAAAAAAGTCGTTTGAAACGCAGTCAAAAGCTCAGGTTGATCAATTAAAACGGCAAATAATGCCCGACCAAGCGGCCGATTCAATATCGCGACGAGTTCTCCAATCACTTGGCGAAAGTTTTCTTCAATTGACAAGGCTGGCTCAAAATTGACTTCAACTGACGTAACGTGTAAAAAGGCGGCAAAAAGCAAGGCTTCTTTATTTGGCCACCAGCGATAAATCGTGGCCTTACTGACACCTGATTGTTTCGCAATGGCTTCAATCGTCAAGTTTGAAAACGGCACCGTATCTAATAATGAGATGGTTGCTTGGATAATGGCTGTTTTGGCCGTCTCACTGCGGGGCCGACCAACGGATTTATTTTGTGTACTGGGATTATGCATTGTGTCCTCCTGTTGTTTTAATTATAAAACGATACGTTTCGTTTTGCAATAGAAAAACAACCAAGATGACATAATGGTATATTTAAAGCCTTTTCCTATCACTTTTAGGCGCGTTTTGTTATCCTAGAAGTAATCACATTGACGTGACTTGTCACGTGCCATCAACAATACAATAGGGGGGAATTTAATCATGGATGAAAACGGTAAAGTAGTGCCTGAAGAAATACGCGGCTGGAACTGGGGGGCTTTTATTTACAATATCTTTTGGGGCATTGGCAATAAGACTTATCTGCCACTCCTCTGTCTGATCCCCGTGTTCAATCTTTTTTGGATATTTGTCTGTGGGTTTAAGGGCAATGAGTGGGCTTGGCAAAAAGGTGATTATCAAGACATTAAAACGTTTAAAGCTGTCCAAGCCACTTGGAATCGGGCCGGTCTTGTTCAGTTCATTATTGCAGTAATTTTTGGCGTCCTTTATTTCTTCTTTATTGCCACAATGATATCAGCTTTGATTAACAATAACTATTAAAAGGGCCATTTAGCACGCCTGCTGCAAATCTAGCCTATCAACTTGGAAATGAATTCACATGAATTCTATTGCCCATTTAAAGCCTTTCGTACAAGAATCCGAAAATGGTAAAAGACTGCTGGCATGGATAGCACTTAGCCTAAGACTTAAGTCAGCTGTTTTCTGCAGTTTGAATAATAAGCCATGTTAGTTATGGCAGAATTGACCTTTATCTCCTACGTGCGACCGTTATGTCACTTGTTTTTACCAGCTGATGAGTTGTATAGTATTTTAATACTATCTACACGTACGCAGAGTGAGGCCAATTTTTCGTGAGGAAACTGACAAAAATAAGTCTATTAATCGCCATAGGAACTATCATCCTAGCGCTTTTATTGTTAAAAAATATATATCCAGATATCATGTCGTTACTGAATCATCATCTCACGCCTGAGGTGTTGCGGGCCCAAGTCCGTTCTCATGGCATAGTGACCGCACTACTTCTGACAACACTGCTAGCCGTCTGCTGTTTAATACCAGGCGTCCCAACTTCGATGGTGGGTGTGTTAATTGGCGTCTATTTTGGGCCACTTGTTGGTATCATACTTAATACCTTAGGTACCTTTACTGGTAACAGTTTATCGTATATTTTAATTAGCCATTTTAAAATTATAGAGCAACCATATACGCAAAATAGTTGGGTCCGATTAATTGCATCAGCAAAGCACCCGGCTGCTATACTCACCGTGTCATACATGATTCCCTTTCTGCCAGTCTTTCTCGTGAATTACACCGCAGATCAGTTACAACTTCCTGAAAGCACAACATTCTTGTCAATTCTTGGTGGCGCAATTCCTTCTGCCGTCCTACTGAGTTTTGGCGGTGATGCCCTTTTTCGCGGACAAAATAAGCTCGGCATCACCCTTGTCTTAATATTTTTACTCATGGGTCTGTTAATTTTAGTGTTACATCTCGATAAAAAGCCAGCACTCGACCATTCATTGCATGGATAAGCTGATTTCGGCGACGATAAAGCGCAATGAACTCAAAATCGTATAATTTAAAGCGTTTTGACATATTTTCAGAAAACAGGTTAAAAACATGACAAAAAATACTTTTTTGTTGCTTCTCACCTTATTTCTAAGTTTACTCACATTATATACCGGTTTGAGTGGTGGCTTTGACTTCTGGGTTGCGCTAACAATTTCACGACACGGTTTGACTGCTAATGGCTCGATGACACTATTATTTGCCGTACTCACCCTGGTGAGCGGATTGAAATACCTGATCGGACACTTTTTCAAATCAAGACAAAGCTAAATTTACTAGCATGGGGTATTTTCAAAAAGCACGTAGTTTGTTTTTCTAAATTGCGTTTCGTGGTGTACACATCATTAATGACAATACGATAAATTAGCTATTTGCTGCTGTCGCATTTAGGTAAGTAAGGATTTTTTTCACATAGTCCATGTTAACTACACCAACAAAGAATTCACCATTATCACTGATTACGATGTTTTCAGGAGAAATATATTGTTTATTCCGGTCCTCTTTTGAAATATACGCTGCTATAACTTCATTTTTTGATAATAAAGCTAACAAGTCACTTTTTGTTAATAATTTCTGATTACCATGACGTTCCTCGTAAAAATAATATCGACGTGTTAAGCCGCCTGTCTGATTCCCCATATTCCAAAGGACATCTTTCCAACTGTGTTTCTCAAAAATGCCATACTTAACATCACTATTCACCATACTTTATGACCCACTTTCATATTAAATCATGTGTATTTCGTAATAATATTAGCACAATTAAGCCGGAAACTACAATCCAAAGATGGAAAAATTCGTTCAGATATAAAAGCAGCACACCTCAATTTAACAACAAGGTATGCCTTTTTTTCACAGAGTCTGTAAGTCCTTTCAACGGTTGTCACTTTTTGAAATACATGTCTATGCCCTTGAATGCAATATTCACACACGCACATTCCCAAACAATGCATTTGAAAGGCTGCCACTTTGGCACTCTTGTCCCTCAATCGCCTTATGTATCTTTAAACAGTCTGGCTTATCTGGTACAATACGTGCAGGCACAGGCCATTTTATATAGCCTCAACATGACTGACATAAAAAAAGCCACAATAGCGCAATCTACAGTAAGAAAACTGCTTAATAAAAGTTCATGGTTCTATCGAGGGGGGCCATCATGCTATATCTAATCATGAAACTACTACTAACTATTATTTGTTGGTTTTTAATTTTTACTTTATTCAATTTCATTTTGGGAAAAGAAAATAATGGTGTTGTCAGATACGTCAACAAATTGAACTCGGCACAGTATATGCTTTTTATTTTTGGCACATTATTAATCGGATTTATTCTGAACCTATTGATCAATAGTGGCAACTTTTATTATAAATGGCTTTTTACATACTCACTTGTGCCAATCTTTTTGTATTGTTTAAACAAATATAGAATAAAAAAGTAAGCGTAGCAATTCAACATCTACTGACCTACCATTCATTCGTATTAAGTTCACTTTTATAATAATGATTCATTTAGACTGCGCTGCGAAACACTTTTTTACGCCAAAAAGCGTTGACGCTAGTGTGCGATGATTCATGAACTAGCAACGCTGTTTGATCAATCGAAGAAAACCACTATAACTAAGAGAAAAATAATGAATCTTGTTGGCAAATATATTTAGCCTTTGCAATTAACAAGCAGTGCATTTACCAATGGTGTTGCCATCGCAATAAAAAAATACGCGCAACACACGTATTATTTACAAACCCTGTTAAAAGTGCCACTGGAGATAAATAATGAAACATAAAGTTTGGGCGCTTTTTATCGCCTTACTTACTTTTTCTATATTAATGATGTTAATGATCTTATCTATAGTAGCCAACAAACATTTTTATGCCAGAATTGGCTCAACATTTATTGGCTTACTATCGATTATCTGTAGTATCTTCGCAATAAAGAAAGATGGTAAGTTAATTTGGTATAATGGTTTGATTTTTTTACTTGGCGTATGGTTCCTGCTAAATCCATGGCTTCATATTACTGGCTAACATTTCAAGCATGTACTTGCAGCAAATATACATGTCTAAACAACTTTGAACACCGCTCACGTTGGAACGACGACAGTTTCATAAATTATTTGGTAATCTTATGAAACCAAAAAGTTCGTTAAAAAGTATATCAATCTTGGGGGAACTATGGATTTACTAACAGTATTTACCTTAGCTAGTTGTGGCGCTTGCTTTTTTATCCTAGCAAAAGAAAAAAACAACCGAAAATATAAGATTGTAGGCATAATGATGTTCGTGATAAGTTTCATTAGTGCTTTGAATTTCTTTTTAAAAAAATAAAAAGTCATTCACTATTGTATGAACTGAACCCATAAGTCGAGTAAACCCAAGCTATGGCGTTCAGTTCACAGGCTTTCTTTAAATATTCTTGATCCAGAAGAGACTTCACTTAATGTATAATGGAGTTACCAAAATATCATTGTTAAGTCAAAATGAAAGGCGTGTAAGGCGTTATGGATGTAGATGTAGATTATCTTAGAGATTCTTACTTTAAATGGGCTATCAATAGAATCAGAACCAACAAAAAAAGATAAGTACGTTGAAATAATTACCCATTTTATAGATCATTTTAATGATGCAAACACTCTTTATTTATCAAAAAAGATGATGAATTTATACTAGACAACGAGGATACATATTAAATGAGCTAGAAACTCTCAAGAACTTTGGCATTGAATTATATTGAGGGTAACACTTTAAGAAGAACCATTTCAAGAGAGCATTATGAGATGCCTAAAGTTCAAATAAGACTTACACAAGTAATTATAACAATCAATGACTAGCTTATGTTATCTCGTAGAAACGTATCCAAATTTTTTTTAGAAGATGTTACAAACTACTTTTTAGATAATGAAATTCCTATCTCTGAACATAGAAATATTTTAGGTAAATCTGGGAGCTTTATTCCATTTGAAACTGAAATAGGACACATTAGAAAACGAAACAGTAGTATGTTCAAAGTCGTTAATAGGCTTTCTGGAAGTGAATTTAGTAATCCAAGTAGGCCTCTCAAAAATTTAACAAAGCATTTAAAATTTATAATAGTTAGGTTTAACCTTGATCACAACGTGAAAGTTGAATTCGTAAGTTTGCATGACTGTATTTTATGATCACATTTTTAAGTGCTATCATCCCTCTAATTAAACAACCACACAAACAGAAAGGCACGAACTTATATTATCCAGTCCGTGCCTTTTGTTATATATTTTATTAATCTTTGGAGCCGTTTTAGCATTTAAGGTCTGTCTGATATGAAATATACATTAATCAATATATCAAACACAAATCAACTCGCAATTTAGCTTATTTTGATACAAGCACATGCGTTCTATCTTAACCAATGATACGAGGATAAAATATATCCGTTATTAACCAAGTTTATAACGAACTCAAATTATATCGTGATTGTTTCAGATGGCTTCAAATTATATCGTTTTCGTTTCAAACGATAACAAACATTCGCTATAAGTCTCCATGATAGCTGGCGTTACCTTTTCGAGGAACAACAAAATACGAGTGACCCGTTTTAGCACTTTGAAACAAAGTAAATTGCATGATAGGAGAAAATATCCTTTTATTTGTTTTTTTCAATTACATGTAAATTACTTGTATCATAGGCCACCCTAGCATGATTAGCTTTAATGAGTTTTTCTGAGATTAAGTTACCATTGTTAAAGACACGCTGAAAAATATTTCCACAACGATACACATTACCAGCTTCTTCAACAAACTTTTCATCAACCATTTTGACATCATATGTATTTTTAGGTTCATCTGAAGCACGTAACTCTCCGTGAAGATATTTTTCACCTACATATGTTATCAACTGGTAAGTTGTGCCTGTGTTGTTTTTAAACCGATAATCAAGATAATTATAAACGATCGATGTTCCACTGCCAAACGGCACTTGTCTGTCAGAATCAGGAAACATATCTACTTGCTCGTGATGATACTTTTCAACAACATCTAGTGGCGAATGTAAAATCATCCAATGAATTAAATTACTAAATTGACATAGTCCACCACCAGTTCCCTTTTTCAGTTGACCATCATTCGCAACCATTAAACCTGATTGATAACCATTTTGAACCGTACATCTTCCCACCAAACTCCAAAATGAAAAGGTTTCTCCTGGTCTAATCAATACACGGTCTACCTTTGGAGCAGCAATTTTGAGATTATTTACCTTTGCTTCTTCAACAGGGACCGGTACTTTTCGTAATCTTCTGCGCATCAAGGACTGATGTTCAAAAATAACAAAAGGTAATTTACTATCTTCCTTATCTTTAGCTATATGCGTTCTCAAAGCATCCGTCATTTTACGTTTTAAAATATGTGATTCATAAGATATTTTGTATGTTAGTGGTGATATCTCACAGAATAATTTTCTTGTCATGATTTCCCTTCCTATCTCTCAATCAAATATTATCACTTGACTAAGGACTAGTTAACTTTCACTATATGAAGATAATAGTTTTTTTATATAAATGGCAGATTGTAAAATTAAACCGAACACCTTGCATAAAAAAACTGCAGAGACTTTAATGGTAATTGACTAAAATCAACCATAAAGGATCTGCAGCTTATGTCTTCTAGTTTATCAGCTCAC
>NZ_JAAXPO010000010.1 GCF_012396485.1 Leuconostoc holzapfelii | reverse complement strand
TTCGTGAGCTGATAAACTAGAAGACATAAGCTGCAGATCCTTTATGGTTGATTTTAGTCAATTACCATTAAAGTCTCTGCAGTTTTTTTATGCAAGGTGTTCGGTTTAATTTTACAATCTGCCATAATCTTATAAGTTGTAGTCATATTATTAAGCCTTTCTTTTGTAAAGTATTCGCGCATTTTTTAGCTTGAATATCAACATCGTTCCAGGGAAACTTTCATTTGCTAAAGTAATGTTATCCGGCAAGTCACTTTCCATTCGTGCGTGCACCGAATTTGAATAAATATCTAAACTTCCCTGATTTGCCCTTATGAATTGTCTAATATTACTAAAACCTTGTCCACCCAGCCTCTTCTCTCTAGTGGTATTATTTACTTTTAAGGCCCATCTCATTGCTTGTATATCATCAAGCGTATCGTCTTCAGCATGATGTTTATCCCAATACTTTTTGACATTATTTACAATGCCAACTCCTCGATCTACTATACAAAGATATATTTCACTTGCGTTATTATTTAGTTTACCGTATGCAGCAATACCTACATCGCGACCATTTCCAGAGTGTTCAATTGCGTTTGCAAACATTTCTACGAAACTTCCTACCATTTCGCTATATAAACTTTCATCAAATTTAAATTGCATGTTTTCAAACCATTGTTTTTCTAAATACTCAAAAACATCATCAATAATATCATCAAGTTCACTACCGATAAAATCTCGGAACTGAATTTCATTGTGTTCCTCATCTTGAATATATGGTGATGTTTCTACGAATTTTTTAAAATACCTACTAATAAATCCGCTGAGTTCAAAATCCTTTTTTACTTCATCGGTAGCTGTTGCCCAACTATAAAAAAGTTTTCTCCCCCTTGTCTTAATATAGTTTGAAATAATTGCCATGTATGCGATTGCATATGTACTCAATCCTTTACATTTTTCAAAACTAAAAACAACTGGTAGCATTGATTCCGTACTATCTAACCTATTTAAGGTAGCATTAACTTGTTTATCAAAATTTGATAAAGTTGTAAATGCTTTTTCATTAGAATCTTCGACCATTGTCGGAACATAGATTTTGTACATATTTTGCTTCATACGCCTATATTACCAAAAATAGGATTAAAAATGTAAATTTTTATTTTTTATTAATATAAAAGATGAAGAATTAGATGCATTAGCATTAAATGAAATAAATTAATATTACATCCACAGAAAACATTGTTGAAATTTTCTTTTATAAAAGATTCGATATATCTATACTGGTTTTCCACCGAAAGAGTTTATTAATATGTAACAATATGTATAATCCCGCATAAAACCAGTTATTTACTAAAAACAAAAAGACCCGACCAGAATTTAATCCAGTCGGGCTTTAAATATATTTAATTAAAGTCGCAAGAATGCATCTGCGTTGAACCAAACTTCGCCATATTGACCATACTTGATGCCAACGGCATTTGTTGGAATAACTAGTTAGTATTCTCTTCCTTAATTTGAATTTGTATACAATTTAGAATTGTCAATTTTTTGTTGATTATCATTGTTGAAGGATTCCATTTGACTTGGATCACTCGGCTTTATTTGATTAAAATTCGTCCTACCCGTTTGATTGCTACCAGGCGCTGAAGTTGTGCCTTTTTGCCAATAAGGCCCCGTTGGCGCTGTATTTGTTAACCGTTGTGTCCCATCAGAAAAGTTCAATACATAATCATAACCGTCATCTACAGTATGATTAGACGCACTTTGTTCAGCAGCATGGGCTTCGCGATCTCGCTGCGCAATTCCTGTGTTATCAGTCTCACCTTTTTTGATAGTATGCCCATATGCGTTCACATAATACTCATCAGAATCGCTATTATTTGTCGATCCGTTATTCCCAGCAGCCAATGATGCGGAAAACGCGGTATTAATACTTTCTTGTTTCTCTCTGTAAGGCGCATAATATTTTTCAGGTATTGTGAATCCATAACTCGTTAAATCTTTTACTACTATTGTTCCATACTTATCTTGATAATGATTAAGAGTGACTGTGTAATTAATCCCTTTATTATTAACTTCGATAATCCAATTATCACCATCAGGATTGATATGCACTAACTTCGAGTGGTTGAAGTTTGGCGTTGAAGCAACAACGTCTAATGCAACTTTTTTACTCATTATCTTATTTATTGGAATAGGTGGCGCAATAACACCACCCAAACCATTGGGTTGTATTATCTTGTAGTCAACGCCACTTGCAACAAGAACATTGGTGTCACTCTTTTTTTTTATCGTTGAAGGGGATTGCTTAGCGGTTTCCGCTTGAATAGGTTTTTGATTTTGGCTACCCCAATATACCAAACCGCCAGCAACAATCGTTGCTGTCCCCAGAATGCTTAAAGCAATATATCTAATTTTCATTCTTTTCTCTCAATCTAAAACTAGTTATTCTTTTAAAGGTAATTATACGAAAGAGCCAATCTTATGTGTTTGTCGTGAACATATAAATCATCCTTTATTCTATAGAAGCCTCGATATTACCGGTGTGTAACTTCCAACATATTCTGACCGATTATCTAAATAATTCTGGTTCAAAAGATGCTGCTTGGTTAACACTACTTCTCGCAATGATTGCCACACCTTACTACGATAAAACTTAACTTGTGAACGTTTAACTTCGTTCGCGTTGCGGTCCACTTTATCGTAACGTTTGCGGTATGCATCACTGCTCGTTCGGCTATATTTCATGCGTGAATTCAGGTAATCATCCTCTAACGCACGATGTGCTTCACAATACCAATGTGGCAATGGTGCTAAGTTATGACAATTAGATTGTTTGCATGTTCTGACTTGCATTTCTGACTCCTTAGCTAAACACCAAAATAGGTTTCAATTAATTCTTTAATGGCACACAACGACTTATAAATACAGACCAGTGTAATTGTTCCCACGGTAATTTCTATACTTGAGGATAGTAATAATGCAAATATGCAAGTCCAGTACGCATCCATAAAGTGTTCCTTTCAACGTTTTACTGCAAAATAAAAAGCGCTTATGCGCTTATTCAAGTATCATCCTTTTTGCCTTGAGTTGTTCTTTTCTCGAATTAACCAATTCGTATTTTAAAGCTTGTTTAATAGGTTTCAACCGGTCAGTCACGTAATATGCTTTATCTGGAAGTTCGATTGTATTTTGAGATTCTTCGACTAAATCAAGGGATTTTTTCACTATTTTGTTTATTTCATCCAAAGTATCGTCTCTAAAATTATCGTTTACCGCAGGTATTTCCTTCTCATAAATTGTTGATATTTCATCTTGAAAACGCCAAATACTTTCCTTTACCGCATACTTCTGTTGGAGAAAACCCATCTGTTTTATTGCGTTGTTGACATTTTCTTCTAGCTTATCAATGTCACTGATTATTTCTTCACATTGCGAAATGAACAAATCGGTATCTTTCACTAAAAGCGCACTCGTATTTTTCTTTCTGTCTATTTCCCTTTCTTTCAAATACATAAAATAGGTAATTAAACCAGCTGGAATAATCCCCAAATAGCTACCCCAAAACCCTAACCAATCACCATGGGTTGTCTTATCGCCAAGAAAGGCTTGGGAAATTTGAATAACTACCGGAATAGCAATGAACAATCCTAATATTATAAAATATGTCCATTTGTTACTAATAATTTTTACTAACCTCTGCATTTCAATCCTCCAATAGCAATAATCATACCATTAAAGGAAACGTAATATTATTAGAGTTCCGCACTTTTATTCTCTCACAACCTAATAACGGCCTTAAATCACCACAAAATAAAAAGCGCCTAAACGCTTATTGATCAAATTAAATAATTAAAGTTGTTTTAGTTCGTTGTCTATTGAGCGGGCATCAGCGTCACTGCTGATATAACCATCGTCATCGAATGCGTTATTCCATTTTGTTGTTTTTAGAACATCTGCAATGTCTTGCGCTGAAAGCTTCTTGCCGTCTTTTGTAAAATACCAAAAATTACGATCGGGTTTATCATCACAAACAACTAGCACCTTATCGATTTCTTTATAACCAACAAATGCCAACTTATCGGTTTCTTTTAAATTAAGATGATACGTCATTACTTTTCCTCTTCCTTCATTTACTGTTCTGTCTGCTATTTTCGTCCATGTCACTAATCATACCACCAGAAAAAATGAATTGGATTAGAATTTAAATGAAGTGTTCAACCTTATAATCATTCAACACTACAAATTTACACCATATATTAACCATAAAACTGCACAAAAAATGCAGCATTATAGCACTGCGCCTAATATGTGTTTGATTTCTGCACGCCACCCCATCGCAGTACGCTCAGATATATGATATTTTTTGGCAACTTTAGTCCAAGTTATCAACCTACTGGAATAATAGTAGCCTACAACCATTCGCTTGTGAGGTTCATAGGTGGTTAACCAGCGCTGAATATCTTCTCGTTGGCTTTTCAACTTGTTCAGGACTGGATCCATCTGAACCCGAATAAATTCATCATCAGCGGGCCGTGAGTGCTTGTTCTGTGCTCTACCACCTCCATTGTTGTCATCATCTGTTCTGGAATAAACTTTCTTCCACGTGGTGTAGATTTTGCCAGTCAACTTGTCTTTCTTAACGATCTCTTGGTATTTGTCCTCGTCATCAGCATGTGATCGCCTTAAATTCTCTTCACGTTGCATGATTTTTAAATCGAGAAGACCAGAAAGGCCGTCTCTGTTACCTCAACAAAATGAATGTCACAATAAGCATAAGTTGATGTTTAGAAATACACTGTCCCAAACATCATGGGAAGAACGTCTGATATTTTCATTGGCAGCACCCAATAGAGAAAAATCATTAAATGAAACCGGACTACTTGCTCATATATGTGAAGACACACCGATTAGGCCTAAAACTCCTGAACAACGCATGCTACGCCTTTAATCCAGAGTGACAATCACTTGAGCATTTAGGTTAAGACAAATTTAGCGTGGCGCCAATTTGGCTCCGCGTGAGATGTTCTATTACGTGATGAGAAACAAAAAAACGTTGATATATCAACGTTTTAGTACATATTTTGGCTGTATATGAAATACCCTTAAGGAGATAGCGGGATTTGAACCCGCACACCGCGAAATGCGGCTCGACGGATTTCGAGTCCGTTGCAGTACCAGATTGTGCCATATCTCCATAACCAAGAACCACAAAGGGTTCTTGTTAAATTAAATTACTTTGATGCCTTACGACGCTTAGCAGCCTTTTCACGTTCAGCCGTGTTCAAGATTGCCTTACGGATACGAACGTTTTCAGGTGTTACTTCAACGTATTCATCATCATTCAAGAATTCCAAGCTGGCTTCCAAGTTCATGACACGTGGTGTCTTGATTGAAGCTGTTTGGTCCTTGTTTGATGAACGCACGTTTGATTGTGGCTTCAACTTTGTCACGTTGACAGAGATGTCATTGTCACGCGCGTTCATACCAACGATCATACCTTCATAAACTTCAACACCGGCACCGACGAACATTTGTCCACGGTCTTCAACACCCATGATGGCGTAGTTAGAAGTTGTACCTTGGTTGATTGAAACCAACGCCCCGTTACGACGGCCTGGTTCCCAGTTGCGGACAACTGGACGATATTCAGCATATGTGTGGTTGAAGATACCATAACCGCGCGTTGCTGACATGAATTCAGTGGCATAACCAATCAAACCACGTGAAGGTGCCATATAAGTCAAACGTGTTTGACCATTACCAACAGATTCCATGTTTTCCATTTCACCCTTACGTTGGTTCAATGAGTCAATCACTGTTGAAGCATATTCATCAGGTGTGTCAATTTGCACTGATTCGTATGGTTCTGATTGCACACCATCGATGTCACGATAGATAACTTGTGGACGTGATGCTTGCAATTCGAAGCCTTCACGACGCATTGTTTCAATCAAGATTGACAAGTGCAATTCACCACGTCCTGAAACCAACCAAGCACCAGCTTGATCTGTGTCTTCAACACGCAAAGAAACATCAGTGTGCAATTCGCGACGCAAACGGTCTTCGATTTGACGTGCAGTCACGAACTTACCTTCTTTACCAGCAAATGGGCTGTCGTTTTGACGGAAAGTCATTTGCAAAGTTGGTTCGTCAATACGCAAAATTGGCAAAGCTTCTGGGTGTGCTGGGTCAGCAACAGTTTCACCAACTGAGATATCTTCCATACCAGAAACAGCGATCAAATCACCGGCCTTAGCTTCTTCGATTTCAACTTGGTCAAGACCAATGAAACCTGAAAGCTTTGTCACACGGAATGATTGTGATGTACCGTCAAGCTTCAACACTTCAACGTTATCACCAATCTTGATTGTCCCACGCTTCACACGTCCGATACCAATACGACCAACGAAGTCGTTATAATCCAACATCGCCACTTGGAATTGCAAAGGTTCGTCTGAGTTATCAACAGGGGCTGGGATTGTTTCAAACACCTTGTCAAAGACTGGTGTCATTGTGTGTTCTTGATCCGCAACATCTGGTGACAATGATGATGTCCCGTTCATAGCTGACGCAAAGATCACTGGGAAATCCAAGTCTTCTTCATCGGCACCAAGTTCAATGAACAAATCCAACACTTCATCGACAACTTCTTCAGGACGTGCACCAGGACGGTCAACCTTGTTGACAACAACAATTGGTGTCAAGTTTTGTTCGAAGGCCTTCTTCAACACGAAACGTGTTTGTGGCATGGTTCCTTCAAAGGCATCAACAACCAACAAAACGCCATCAACCATACCCATGATACGTTCAACTTCACCACCGAAGTCCGCGTGTCCTGGTGTATCCAAGATGTTGATTTGCTTGTCGCCAACCTTAACAGCTGTGTTCTTTGACAAGATCGTGATACCACGTTCTTTTTCGATGTCGTTTGTATCCATCGCACGATCACCCAATTCCTTGCGTGAGTCCAATGTATCTGATTGCTTCAAAAGTTCGTTAACCAACGTCGTCTTTCCGTGATCGACGTGGGCGATGATAGCGATGTTACGAATATCTTCGCGATTTGCCAATTTCCTAGTGCTCCTTTAATTTAATGCTACTTATCTCATAGTAAAAGCTAGGGTCCAATGTGCCCTAGCTTTGATGCAACGTTAAAATATCACGATGCGCACGATTTGTAGCCACTAATACTATGTTTGATGATAACATATCTAGTGGCTGACCGTCAATATCTGAAACAGATAAACCCAGTGTTTTTGCTAAAACTTGCCCGGCTGCAAAATCCCACGGCATCATTTTTGAGGAATAGCCGACGGCTTGCCCTAAAATGACGCGAATAAACGATGGCCCTGCGGCCCCGATAATGCGAAAGCCTAAAGCGGCCTTGGCAATTTCGTCATAACCAAACATGCCATAAAGCAACCGTGCACCACTTAACAAAACCAAGCCTTCTGCCAAAGGTTCGTTTTTGGGCGCGCTGATGCGCAATTGGTTAGCATAAACCCCAATTTCAGGCCCACCGTGATAAACCACGTTGTTCACCACATCCAAAATCCAACCTAAAACAGGTTGGCTCCCGACATAAAAGCCAATCATGATGGCAAAATCCGTTTGCTCTTTGACAAAGTTCATCGTGCCATCAATCGGATCCACAAACCAGACATTACCTTGCATGTCTAGCTGATGATCGCCAAATCCCTCTTCACTCACAATATGGGCCTCAGGGTCAAAAGCACGAATTTTTGCGTTTAAAAAGGCTTCATTGGCTTGGTCAACGTTTGTCACCAAATCGCGACGATTGCTTTTGGTGCCCACGTCCAATTGTTGGGCCATGGCTGCCAATGTTTGTTTCCGGGCTTCATCAAGCCACAGCAGAACGGTTTGGTCAATTTCTTGTATTTCAAACTGGCTTAATGTCATCCCCGCACCCGATCTTTTGTCGTGGTTTGGGCAAGTTTCATTGTCTGGTAAATGCTGCGCCCTGTTTGGCGTTCAAAATCCCGGTCAAATTGCTTTTGTTCACTTTTAGCTGGCATCACATCGCGAAATTGGGCGTAGTGCGCCATTAATGTGGCCTTGGCAACACCAGTCTCATAAACCGCCAAGACACTATCAATAAAATTTGAAACCGCCACAATCTCGTCAACAGTCCAACTACTATCAATTGGTAAGGTATAATTTTCACTCATAGGTCTATTTTAACATGTTGTGCAGTTTGATATACTATTAAAGAGGTGAAAATACATGACAATTCGATTTACAATGGACAAAATCACGCGTGATGGCGATCCAGTGCTCAGACAAGTTGCCGCATCAGTGCCGTTTCCACTGAGCAAAGACCATGCGCAATTGGCTGAAGATATGATGACTTATCTTGTCATCTCTCAAGATGAGACACAAAACGAAAAGTACGGGCTTCGCCCAGGGGTTGGTTTGGCTGCCCCACAAGTTGGTGAGTCACTCCAAATGGCCGCTGTTTTGATTCCGTCACTTGATCCACATGAACACGATGAAGAACCTTACTTTAAAGGCACCATCTTTAACCCAGTGATTATTTCAGAATCCGTTAAGCGTGCCGCCTTAGATGTTGGTGAAGGGTGCTTGTCAGTGGATGAAGATGTGCCAGGCTTTGTACCACGGGCCAATCGCATCACTGTGCGTTATCAAAACGAACAAGGTGAAACAAAAACGATTAAGTTGCGTGACTATCCAGCAATCGTCTTTCAACATGAAATTGATCATCTCCATGGTCACTTATACTACGATCACATTGATATGAAATCCCCTTGGGAAGTTGATGATGAGACTAAATACATCGATTAAAAAGTCACAGGTTCGCCTGTGACTTTTTTGCTTGGTATTGCGTATCGGTGATGCCGTAATGTACCATATCCACCACTTCACCCTTTATAATTTGTGATTTATAAGCGACGCCCTCTTGTTGCATACCAATCTTGGTCATCACGCGGCCAGATTTTGGGTTGCGGACATCATGTTCTGAAAAGATTCGGACAAGCTTTAACTCGTCAAAGCCAACGGCCAAAATTGCTGCGGCGGCTTCTGGCATGATCCCGCGTCCCCAATAATTTTGATTGAGAACATAGCCAATCTCTGCCTGTCGGTGCGCCTCATTAAGCCGTAAATCAATGGTGCCAACCATTTTTTGATCATAAACAATCGCCCACTTACCTATCGGATCAAGCATGAAATAACCTTGAATGCTATTTTCTAGAACTTCTTGACGTGTTTTAACTGGTGGAACGGTGATGAACCGTACCGTTTCCTCATCTTGTAAATAGTCATACATCGCCTCAACATCTTCCAATGCTACCGGTCGTAAAACTAAGCGTTCTGTTTGTAAATGTGTCAAACCAGCTAATTGAGCTTTTAAGCGCATGGCGCTCTCCTTTGTCGTTAAAATTAAATTTTACTATACCACAATCTTATGAAATTTTCATTATGACACAAAAAAGCACGCCATCTCGCGTGCTTTTTGACTTAATCTGCTAATTCTTCTAATTTATCAAAGAAACTCTTTTTCTTTTTACCAGTCATCGCTTCTTGAAAGACTTCTAAGGCTTTCTTCTGGTCCTTTGTCAACGTTGTTGGCACTTCAACAAAGATTGTGACATATTGGTCACCATTCCCTGTGCCACGCAAACGTGGGGCACCCTTGCCGCGCAAACGGAACTGCTTACCAGTTTGCGTGCCGGCAGGAATCTTCAACTTCACGTCACCATGCACGGTCTTAATTTGAATTTCATCTCCTAAGGCTGCACTGGTAAAGCTCAACTTTTGTTCCAAGAAAACATCGGCGCCATCGCGTTCAAAGCCATCCTTTGACGGTGCGACTTGGAAGACCACGAACAAATCACCACGTGGGCCACCATTGGCACCCTCTTCACCTTGACCAGCCAAACGCATCTGTTGACCCGTTTCAACACCGGCTGGCACCGTGACCTTAATTTCGTGTGGCCCATCACCACGGTTAAACTTGATGGTTTCTTCTTTACCAAAAACCGCTTCCTCAAAGCTCAAGCGCATACGATACTGCAAATCTTGACCTTTACGTGGTCGGTTGGGATCAAAGCCGCCACCAAACATTTGGCTGAAGATATCACCCAAATCGGAAAAGTCGCCAAAGCCGCCTTGTTGATAGCCACCAAAGCCACCTTGTCCACCAAAACCACCATTGGCCCCTGCGGGACCAAATTGATCATATTGGGCACGCTTTTGTGGGTCACCTAATGTTTCAAAAGCTTCTTGCACGCCCTTATATTTTTCTTCGGCACCTGGTTCTTGGTTCAAGTCAGGATGATACTTTTTTGATAGCTTTCGGTATGCTTTTTTAATATCATCTTGGCTCGCATTCTTATCAACACCAAGACGGTCATAATATTCTGTATTATTCAACAGCCCGCTCCTTTTTCATATTATGTACACGAACCGCATCCAATCGAATGCGGTTCGCCTATTCATCAGTGACGCATGTTACTGATATATCATCGAAATGATTACTTCTTTGATGGGTCTACTTCTTCGAAGTCGCCATCAACCGTGTTATCATCCTTTGGCTTAGCTTCACCTTCAGCGCCTTCTTGTGGGGCAGCTTGTTGATAAAGCTTCATTGCAAGTTCTTGTGCAGCCTTGGCTAATTCTTCTGACTTTGCCTTCAAATCAGTCAAATCTGCATCATCAGCGGCAGCAGCTTCTTTGGCTTGCTTCAATGCTTCAAGCGCTTCTTGTGTTGCCTTCTTGTCATCATCACCCAACTTGTCGCCCACTTCTTCAAGTGTCGCTTCCGTTGAGAAGATCAATTGGTCAGCTTCGTTGCGTGTATCAACAGCTTCCTTCTTCTTTGCGTCGGCTTCTTCATTGGCCTTGGCATCGTTCATCATTTGTTCGATTTCTTCATCAGTCAAACCACCAGCGGCTTGGATGGTAATCTTTTGTTCCTTTTGTGTACCCAAATCCTTGGCAGAAACAGAGACAATCCCGTTACGGTCAATGTCAAATGTCACTTCGATTTGTGGTACACCACGCTTTGCAGCAGGAATATCTGACAATTGGAAACGTCCCAAAGTCTTGTTGTCGGCAGCCATTGAGCGTTCACCTTGCAAGACATGGATATCAACGGCTGGTTGGTTATCAGCAGCAGTTGAGAAGACTTGTGACTTTGAAGTTGGGATTGTGGTGTTACGATCGATCAACTTTGTGAAGACACCACCCATTGTTTCGATACCCAATGACAAAGGTGTCACATCCAACAAGACAACATCCTTCACATCACCAGTGATCACACCACCTTGAACTGCGGCACCAAGGGCAACCGCTTCATCAGGGTTAATTGAGTGGTTAGGTTCCTTACCAGTCAACTTCTTAACTGATTCTTGTACGGCAGGGATACGTGTTGAACCACCATTCAAGATAACTTCATCGATGTCTGAGAATGACAAACCAGCATCCTTCAAAGCGTTCAAGACAGGTTGTTCCGCCTTCTTGATCAAGTCAGCTGTCAATTCATTGAACTTTGCACGTGACAATGATGTTTGCAAGTGCAATGGGCCTTGATCACCAGAAGCGATAAATGGCAAGTCAATTTGTGCTTCGTTTGCAGAAGACAATGTCTTCTTAGCTGATTCTGCGGCATCCTTCAAACGTTGCAAAGCCAACTTGTCAGCCTTCAAGTCAATACCATTATCCGCCTTAAATTGTGCAGCCAAGAAATCAATAATCTTGTTATCGAAGTCATCACCACCAAGGTGTGTGTCACCGTTTGTTGACAAAACTTCAAAGACACCATCGCCTAATTCAAGGATAGACACATCGAATGTACCGCCACCCAAGTCGTAAACAAGAATCTTTTCATCCTTGTCCAACTTGTCTAAACCATAAGCCAAAGCAGCGGCCGTTGGTTCGTTAATGATACGTTCAACTTCAAGACCAGCAATCTTACCCGCATCCTTAGTGGCTTGACGTTGGGCATCGTTAAAGTAGGCAGGCACTGTAATAACAGCCTTTTCAACCTTTTCACCCAAGTAATCTTCGGCGTAACCCTTGATGTATTGCAAAATCATCGCTGAGATTTCTTGTGGTGTGTAGTCCTTACCGTCAGCTGTGACTTTGTAACCAGCTTCACCCATGTGTGACTTAATTGAGATAATGGTGTCTGGGTTTGTGATGGCTTGACGCTTAGCCACGTCACCAACTTGGGTTTCACCGTTCTTAAATGAGACAACAGATGGCGTGGTACGACCACCGTCTGGGTTTGTGATGATTTTTGGTTCGCCACCTTCAAGGACGGCAACTGCTGAGTTTGTTGTTCCTAAATCAATACCGATAATCTTTGACATGAATTTATTCTTCCTTTACTTTTTAATCAACTATTTTTATCTTTTTAAGGTGTGGTGCTGACGCTGAATCACCATGGCAATTGACCTTATTTTGCAACAGCAACCATGGCTGGTCGCAAAACACGGTCTTGAATCATGTAGCCCTTTTGCAAAACTGAGGCAATTTCATCAGACGCAACGTCTTCTGAGTCAACACTTTGAATGGCTTGGTGCTTTGTTGGATCAAAGGCTTCACCAACTTCACCCGTTGCTGAAATACCGTTATCTGTCAATGCTTGAACTAATGTCTTCAACGTCATTTCAACGCCTGTTTTAATTTGCTTGGTCACCGCATCATCTGCTTCAACTTGCAATGCCCGTTCAAGGTTATCAACGGCTGGTAAAACTGCCCCAGCCAATTTCTGACCGTCATACTTGCGGACGTTTTGCACTTCGCGTGCATGACGTTGTTGAATATTTTGAATTTCTGCTTGTGAACGCAAAAGCTTATCTTCTAATTCAGCAACTTTTGCTTCAAGAGCTGCAACTTGGCTTGCCTCTGGGGTTGCTTCAGCTTGTAACGCATCTGCATCCGCTTCGATTTGTTCTGTCACAGCTT
The DNA here is from genome assembly GCF_012396485.1 of Leuconostoc holzapfelii. Classification (GTDB taxonomy): domain Bacteria; phylum Bacillota; class Bacilli; order Lactobacillales; family Lactobacillaceae; genus Leuconostoc; species Leuconostoc holzapfelii. The sequence continues at coordinate 28,985 of NZ_JAAXPO010000010.1, read as the reverse complement.
CATCATCTGTTGTCACGTCTTCTGTTACAACTTCTTCTTCTGGGTTCACTGTTTCTTTCACTTCGTCTGCCACGTGGGTGACCTCCTAATTTATGTATATTCCAGCATTTTCTGGCTCAACGCTTCACCAAATGCATCCATCAACAAGATATTTCGGCCATAAGCTGTTCGAATGGGTCCGAGCAGGGCAATGACCCCATCGCCTTGATTTGGCACTTGGAAAGCGCTGGTAATCAAACTAAACTGTTTCAGTAACGGCTCACCAATCTCTTGACCAATCTTGATAGTGACATGGTGTGGCTGCGCCGTAGCGACGCGTCTAATATCCGGTGCTGACGAGAGAAATTCTAGCAATTGCTTCACTTTCTTCGTTTCGTCTACGTTTTCCCCGAAATCTAAAACGTTTAACCGGCCGCCAATATGCACGTTATCACCAATTGATCGTGCTAAGACATCACCGAACAACTGCAAAAATGCCGCAGGTGTCTTGATGACACGATTCATTTGAGTTGGTAACTCTTCTGACTGCATCAACCGCAAAACTTCCAAAATTGGATGTCCGATCATTTGATCGTTGATATACTTCACCATGCTATCCAATGACGAAACAGCCAATTCACGCGGTAGTTTGAACGTCTGACTCGTCACCTTGCCGTCACTGGTGACCAATACTGCAATCAATTGATGATTTTCTAAAGGTACCAAACGGAAGCCCGACACCTTAACATTTAAGCGTTTAGGCTTGAGAATTAAGGCTGTTGCGCCGGTCAATTCTGATAGCGTGCGAGCTGATTCGTCCAGCAAGTCATCAATTTCATGAAATATGCCACGAAAAGATTGCATGACCATAGCGACATCTTGATGAGTTGCGGTGCGTGTCGTCATCAAATGATCCAGATAATAACGATACCCTGCACGTGATGGGACACGCCCCGCAGACGTATGCAATTTTTTGATAAGATCAGCAGCTTCTAGTGCCGCCATTTCATTACGAATCGTTGCCGAACTCACTTTAATGTCAAGTTGTTCTTGCAAACTTTTCGACCCAACTGCGCGTGCAGTTTGTGTGTATTCGTAAATGATGGCGCCTAAAATTAATTTTTGTCTTTCTGTTAGCATGCCACCACCTCCGTTTTAGCACTCATAGATACCAACTGCTAACATCTATTATGATACACCTTTTTCCAAAAAATGCAAGTTCTTTAGCACTCTTTTTATTTGAGTGCCAAATAAAAACCCTTAACGCGTGTTAAGGGTTTCAAAATAGCGGCGTGTCGCCTGTTCGTCCTGTTTGAGTTGGTCGATTAAATCCGGTACTGTGGTAAATTTCACTTCCCCACGTAAATAATGATGCCACGCGACCGTGACCGCCTCGCCGTAAATAGCTTGTTTGAAATCTAAAATATTAATCTCAACGGTAATTGGCCGCGCATCGCCAAACGTTACATTGCGGCCGATACTTGCCATCCCTTGGTACCACGTCCCAGCAATCTGGATACCAACGGCATAAATGCCAATGCCTGGTAACCATTCTAATTCTGGTGTTTGGATATTGGCTGTTGGAAAGCCTAATTCACGCCCGCGGGCTTCGCCATGCACCACCATCCCAGTGGTTTGATGCACACGTCCGAGTTGACGATTGACCGTCGTCATATCCCCAGCATCTAGTGCGCGGCGAATCCCTGAAGAGCCAACTTTTTGGGCGGCCTCTTCAAACGCTGGGACGGTGATCACTTCAAATCGGTTAGCCGCGTACAGCGGTAACGCTTGCATGTTTGCTGTTTCTTCATGGCTACCATATAAATGATCAAAACCTGCGACCACAGCTGCTGGCTGCAAGGCCATCAGGACGTCATCGACGAATTGTTGTGGTGGCAGCTGGGCCAACTGTGATGTAAAACGCATCACATACACCCGATCCACACCTAACGCTTCAAATGCTGCGATCTTTTGATCGATTGGCGTTAAATAATGTAATGGGCTAGTCAAAGCCTTAAAAACAATCACAGGATGCGGATCATAGGTTAAAACAGCCAAAGGTAAGCCTAAACGTGTTGCCGTCGCTTTAGCTTGTCGGATAACCGCTTGATGCCCTAAATGCACGCCATCAAAAAAGCCCATCGTGACAACTTGTCGCTCAGGAGTTGGTAAATTTTGAATTGGATAATGTAAATAAATTGTTTCAACCATATTATTCATTTGTAAACACATAGCGAGATTGCCAGTGTTGATCAGCGGTATCATAGGCATATACCGCTTTTAACTCCCCTTGATAAGTCAGTTGTAAATAAGCATCGCTTGCTGGCCAGCTGGTTATTTTTTGCCCATTTTTGACAGCAAACCATTCATCATCAGTTAATGCCTTAACTGGCCATGTTAATATTGTTTTCACTGGCACCACATGAGTCAACACCGCTTCACGATCCATGGCAATGATTTGTGCTAAATCAACAGCTTGTGATAAATCCATGCCACTACCCATGGTCCGCGTCAAACTTGTCATGGTGGCGGGTACCCCAAGTTGCTTACCCGTATCGGCCGCTAAGGTGCGAATATAGGTGCCTTTAGACACCGTTGCTTCAAATTGAAACGTTTGTTGCGCCTGATTAAAAGTAATTGGTGAGGTACGATGAAAGTCGTAAATTGTTGCCGCACGCACTGGTCGTGTCACGGTTTCACCGGCTCGAGCATATTCGTATAATCGCTTACCCGCCACCTTGACTGCTGAAAACATGGGTGGCACTTGTTCAATATCACCATTTAGGGCTTGAATGGCTTGATCAATTGCCTCATCTGAAAACGGTGTTTTAATCGGTTGTTCTGCAATAACTGCCCCATCCAAATCTTCCGTTTCCGTTGCAAATCCTAAGGTAATTTCGCCAATATAACGTTTTGGTCGCGACTGAAGTTCATCAATGAGCTTTGTTGCTTTCCCCAAAGCAACAACTAATACACCATCAACATTGGGATCTAACGTACCGGCGTGGCCAACCTTTTTTTGCCCAACTGCACGGCGCACTTTAGCCACCACATCAAAGGACGTGACCCCTTTTGGTTTGTTTACAACAATGACACCGTCAACAGGGTTATTCTTCATCATCTGTCGCCTCTTGCTGACGCCAAATGTTTTGGCCAGCGTACACGGCACCATAGTTAACATTTGGTGTCACTTGGTCTTCAAATAAAACATAAACTTGTACGGGTTGTTCTGCTTGGCGCACTGCACCGATCAAATCGCCCGCATGTAATTGTTGCCCCGTGCCGTATGCTGCTAACCGCACATCGCGATGATCTTGAGAAATGACTTGAACAACCACCTTACCATAACGCTCATTTTGAATTGTCACGGCCCGTGGGTTTGCCTCAATAACGATGCCAGAAACTGGTGACATTAAATTATTACCGTTTGGAATCATCATAAAACCATTGCGATGGTTTAATTGTTCTTTCTCCACCACAATTTTTTGTAATTGGCCGGTCACTGGTGCAACGACGACTGGCAATTCTGAATTGCGCGCAATGTGCGTGGCATTGATCTGCCCGGTTGATTTAATTGTTGGGTGTTTGCTGGATGAAATAAATAAATTTTGCCACCAGTTCATAAATTACCTCTCAGTTATTTCCCACGTAATTGGTTAATATACGCAGTCATTCGCCGCATACCCTCGGTCAAGTCCGCATCTGATGCCGCATAAGAAATCCGAATATAGGCCTTTGCTGCCGTACTAAAGCCAGAGCCCGGCATAACGGCAACCTTCCCTTGCTGAGCCAACGCTAACGCAAATGCGTCGCCATCATCGCCTAAATCGGCGGGTAACTTGGCAAAGAGATAAAAGGCCCCTTCAGGCTGGACCACATCAAAGCCCAACGCTGTTAATTGTGGTAAAACGCGATCCCGACGTGCCTTGTATTGTGCCCGCATTGCAAGGGGAGTGTCCGTCACATCGCGTAAAGCCACTAACGCTGCATCTTGTATGAATGTCGGAATGGCAAATGTTAGCGCCCCATGAACTTTTTGCATTTGCGCAATCACTGCTGCGCTGCCTAAAATAAAGCCGACACGGTACCCCGTCATGGCATGAGACTTAGATAAGCCGTTGATGTAAATCGTTTGTTCTGGCAAAATTTCTGCAAAAGACACGTGCGCTTGATCATAGGTCAAGACCGCATAAATTTCATCAGAAATAACCCAAATGCCATGTTTTTTAAATGTCGCTGCCAAGGCCATGATTTCATCCCGCGAATAAGTCACACCGGTTGGGTTATTAGGATAATTCATTAAAATAGCGCGTACCGGCACTTTCGCATTGGCTACTGCGTCATCAATCATTTGTGGTGTCAACTTAAAACGATTAGCTGTTGTATCAATCCCGATCCGCGTGCCGCGTGCAATGGCAAGTGACGTGAAGTAAGGCCCATAAGCGGGTTCTGGTACCAGTAACCCATCTTGGTCACCTAACAATGTCAGCAAAACCACGTTGATTGCTTCACTCACACCAAGGGTCACAATCACGTTTTCTTCGCCAGCATAATTCAAATGATAGGTTTGATTAAAATAATCGACCGCTGCCAAACGTAAGGCGCGCTCACCTTGGCTTTCAGCATAATGTGAACGATCGTTATGAATCGCTGCAACTGCGGCTGCCTTAATCCGTTCATCTACTGCAAAACCTGGCTCACCAAAGGTCAGTTTTAAAATGCCAGGGATGTCTCTGACTTGCGCTTGAAATCCTAATAACCGATCCGGTGCAAGATCGGTGATGATTGGATTTAACGGTTGCGGCAAGCTTGTCATGTTTGAAGTCCTCATTTTTAGTCAAATTAGCGTAAGTCTATTTTAACACAAAAAACGCTACCCCTTTTGGCGTAGCGTTGATTTGTTCATTATTTCTTAATTTTCTGAATGAAGCTTGCGAATCAAATCTTCGATGTGATTCCCATATTGGACTGATTGATCACGCACAAAACGCAATTCTGGTGTTTTGTAAACTGTCAAGCGTGCACCCAATTCTTTACGAATTAAGCCACTTGACGCTTCCAAACCAGCTTGTGCCTTTTGCCCAGCACTTGCCAAATCAGACAAAATTGAATAATAAATTGTTGCAATTTGCAAATCACCAGATAATTCAACACTCGTTACAGTCACATCTTGTACCCGTGGATCATTGATCCGCTTCAACAAAAGATCTGTGACATCACGTTGAATTTCTTGTGCGAGGCGACCTGCACGTTGTGGATTAGCCATAACTCGTGCCCCCATTTCTTACTTATACGTTGTTCATGCCTAATGGCTTACTTAACCTTCACTTCGGCCATGATATATGATTCAACAACATCACCAACACGAATATCGTTATACTTGGCCACTGTGAAGCCAAATTCATAACCCATCTTCACTTCATTCACTGCGTCCTTACCACGTTGCAATGAGGCTACTTCGCCGTCATAAACTACAACGCTGTCACGCATGATACGAACCTTTGAATCCTTGGTAATCTTACCTTCTTCAACCATGGCACCGGCAATAATACCGACCTTAGAGAACTTGAAGAGTTCCTTCACAAGGACTGTTCCGATAACCTTTTCTTCATAAACAGGTTCAAGTTGACCCTTCATGGCTGCTTCGACATCATCAATGGCGTTATAAATCACGTTATAGAAACGAATATCTACCTTATCAGTGTCTGCTTGTGCCTTCGCCAATGGTGTTGCACGGACGTTAAAGCCAATAATAATCGCACCAGAAGCTGATGCCAACGTCACATCAGATTCATTAATCGCACCAGCAGCTGTATGGATAATATCCACACGCACGCCATCAACTTCAATCTTCTTCAATGAGCCGGAAAGGGCCTCAACAGAACCTTGCACATCGGCCTTCACGATAACTGGGACTGTCTTCATGGCCTTTTCAGACATTGTACTAAACAAGGTATCCAAAGTCACGACAGAACCTGAATTACGCACTGCTTCTTGTGCACGCTTGGCACGTTCTTCACCGGCAGCGCGGGCTGTCTTTTCATCCGCCATGACGATAAAGCGATCACCAGCTTGTGGCACATCGTTCAAACCAGTAATTTGTACCGGTGTTGCTGGCAAAGCTTCTTCTAGTTCAACACCACGTTCATTCGTCATTGTCCGGACACGACCATAAGTGTTTCCCACAACAATGGGGTCACCGACGCGCATTGTCCCTTGTTGTACCAAGACTGTCGCAACTGGACCACGCCCCTTATCCAAACGTGCTTCAACAACTGAACCACGTGCTGGCATATCTGGATCAGCCTTTAATTCAAGCACTTCGGCTTGCAACAAGATCATTTCTAGCAATTCGTCAACGTTTTGACCAAACTTCGCAGAAATCTTAACAAAGATTGTGTCGCCACCATATTCTTCCGGCACCAAATCATAGGCCATCAATTGGTTCATGACGTCATCCGGGTTCGCACCTGGCTTATCAATCTTGTTCACTGCCACGATAATTGGTGTTTCAGCCGCCTTGGCGTGGTTGATAGCTTCAATAGTTTGTGGCATAACACCGTCATCGGCGGCCACAACCAAAATCGTCAAATCAGTCACGTTAGCACCACGCGCACGCATTTCCGTAAAGGCCGCGTGACCTGGTGTATCCAAGAAGGTAATTGTCTTACCGTTAAGTTGCGTTTGATAAGCACCAATGTGTTGAGTGATACCGCCGGCTTCACCTTCAGTCACATTTGAGTTACGCAAGTAATCCAACAACGTTGTCTTACCATGATCGACGTGTCCCATGATGGTAACAACTGGTGGACGTGATACCAACTTATCTTCATCGATGTTTTCATCATCAAAGAACTTGTCGATATCGGCCACGTCCTCGTCTTCTTTCACTTGGGCGTCAATGCCATAATCTGCCGCCAAAATTTCAATGGTATCTGAATCCAATGATTGGTTTTGGTTAGTGACGATGCCCAAAAGGAACAACTTCTTGATAATTTCAGCTGTATCACGGTGCAACAACTTAGACAAGTCTTGCACGTTCATCCCCACACGGTATTCCAATACTTGTGGTAGCGGCTGTTCCTTACGTTCAGTCACTGGTGTGACTGGCCCCTTCTTAGCCGCAATGCGACGTGACTTCTTTGAACCACGTGGCTTATCATTACGGCGCGGTGTTTGTTGCCCAGTACCAGTAGTGTTGCGCTTACGTGAGTTGTTACGTGCTGAGTTGTTGCCTGATGCCAAAGCACCGCCAAACTTACCAGTGCCGGCAGCCGCTGTTGTCGTAGTGGCTTGTGCTGCTGGTTTCTTGGCTTCAGCTGGCTTCGCCGCAGGCTTTGCTGGCGTGGCTGGCTTTTTGGGTGCTTTTGCAGCGGCAGCCGCTTGCTTACGCTTTTCGTTTTCACTCACGTATTGCTTCAAACTGTTATCCGTTTGCTTTGAGTAATCCACTTGGCCTTCACGTGGCTTCGTTGACCAGCTCTTCTTTTCACGAATTTCAGGGCGACCACCAGTTGGTTGCATACGTGAACCAGGGCGCGCATTGCGGTTTTGACCAGCATTGTTTGGGCGACTTGCAGCAGCACCATTTGGACGTGAGGCGTTACGCGTCTGTCCTTGGCCATTATTTGGACGTGCGGGACGGCTTGAACGTGAACCAGCACTTGATTGTGACGCTGCTGATCCTTCTGTCAATTTTGCCGCGTGGCGGCGTTGTGATGCGGGCAACTCCTTACGTTCTGGGACTGCCTGTTTTCGTGCAGGACGGTTTGAGCCTGAGAATTTCTTTTCTTCTGCCATTTAGTTCCGCTCCTTTTCTGAAATTAATTGTTTAATTTTGCGACTAAAACCGCGATCCGCAATCGCAAATACACTGCGATTTACGCCGATTGCATCGGTTAATTGCGCCTTGGTATAGTCTTGAATCAGTGTGACTTGATAGAATGCTGATTTATCAGCGAATTTTTTAGCTTGACTTTGACCACCATCGCTAGGGAAAAAGGCCATTTGCACCTTATTGCCGCGAATTGCTGTTAATGTCGAGTCAGAGCCCAACACTAACTTACCGGCACGCATGGCTAAGCCAAGTAAATTTAAAATTTGGTCGTCTTTACTTATCACCAAACAACTCCCGTCGTGCTTGTTGATGATCCACATAAGCAATGAGTTCATCATAAAACGCATCGGGAATTTTCACCTCAAAGGCTTTATCAAAGATGCGCTTCTTTTTTGCAGTCGCTGCAATTTCACGATCTAAACCGATATAAGCACCGCGACCATTGGCTTTTGATGTTGGGTCTAAACTGACATGTCCTTCTTTATCGCGAACGACACGAACAAGTTCTTTTTTAGGAAACATTTCACCGGTAACGATGTCTTTTCGCATAGGTATTTTTCTTGGTTTCATAATATCTAGCGTGTCTTTATGCTCCGCAGAGCAGAAACACGTTTCCTTTCTTAAGATTATTCGTTGCTGTCGTTTTCAACGGCGACATCACTTGCTAAGGCGTTAGCCGCTTCGGATTCAGACTTAATATCAATCTTAAAGCCAGTCAAGCGGGCTGCCAAACGGGCATTTTGACCCTTTTTACCAATGGCTAATGACAATTGGTTGTCTGGGACAATCACTGTGACGGCACGATCATTTTCTGGATCAAAAATCACATCCGTGACTTCTGATGGGTTCAATGCATTGGCAATATACTGCGCCTCGTCTTCAACCCACTCGACAATATCCATGTTTTCGCCGCCAAGTTCATTGACAACTGCTTGCACACGGGCACCACGTTGCCCAACCATTGCGCCAACTGGATCAAGGTCGGCATCATGCGTGTAAACCGCAATCTTTGAGCGGTCGCCTGCTTCACGTGAAATACTCATGATTTCAACGGTGCCGTCATACACTTCTGGCACTTCTTGTTCAAACAAACGCTTCACCAAGTCAGGTGCTGTTCGTGAAACAAAAATTTGTGGCCCCTTAGCGTTATTTTCAACTTTGTTGACCAAAACCTTGATCCGATCACCCATCCGGTAATGTTCATTTGGCATTTGGTCAGCCGGTGCCATGGCGGCTTCTTGGTTGCCTGGCAACGTCAAATACAAGAAACGTGTGTCTTGACGATCCACTTCACCTGTGATGATTTCATCTTGATAGTCTGCAAATTTATTATAAATCGCTTCACGACTAGCTTCACGCATTTTTTGCACAATCACTTGTTTAGCTGCTTGTGCGGCCATGCGACCAAAGTCCTTAGGCGTCACGTCAAAACGAATTTCATCGCCTGGTTCATAGGCACGGTTGATGGCCAAGGCATCTTCCAAAGCCATTTCAGTATCTTCGTTTTCAAAATCTTCGTCTAAGACAACGACTTTGACTTGTTTGATCGCAACATTACCTTTTTTGGTATCAAAAATGGCTTCAACATTTTGTTCTGCATTATATTGCTTTTTATAAGCAGCTCTTAAAGCATCTTCTAATGCTTCGATCACGATCGTGCGTTCAATCCCGCGTTCAGCTTCAAGGGCATCGAGCGCGTCGACTAATTCTTTACTCATTCGCCTATCCTCATTTAATTAATAGTGTGCTGCTTATGGCAACGATTACCAACAGGTGTTTAACCAAGCTGCCAATTTACCTCGGCAACAATTTGCAACACTTGGGGGTTAAAACTGGATATCCAGCACTGCTTTAGCAATTTCATCAAATTGCAGTGCGATCTCACCTTGTGTCGTGGACAAGACGACACCCGTTTCAGTCACCGACTTCACTTTGCCTTGCCACTTTTTCTGACCTGACTTAGCCACAAAAAGCGCCACTAAAATGGTTTCATCAGCTTCCTGCACCCATTGGTAATGCCATGGTTGCTTTAACGGCCGGTCTGCACCGGGAGATGAAATATCTAATAAATACGCTTCTGGAATTGGATCTGGTTCGACCGTATCCAAAAGTTCGTTCACTGCTTGGGTAAAGTCCGTGATTTCTGCCATCGTAATCAAGGCATGATCTGGCTTATCCACCATGATGCGTAAAATCTTTTGACCGCCTTCTTTGCTAAAAGTTAAATCCCATAACAAATTATTTTGTTCGGCCACGATCGGTGTGATCAATTGAACAATTGCTTGTTCGACTTTATTTGCCATTTACCTACCCTCCTTTGATGAATTTGTACCCTGTATTGCAAGCAAGCGCCAATTTCATAAAAAATGAGCCGGCCGCATTGCTGTGACCCGCTCATTTACAATATCTATGTAAATTAACAAACTTAAGTATAACGCAATTTTTAAGAAATTGCAAACTTCAATACTTTTAAACAAAATAAAAAACCACATCGCTGTGGTTTTAACTCGTGTGTGAACCTTTATGACCCCATTCGCTATGCTCATTGAGGCAGTCACTGTATTTAGCTGATGCTATAATAATTGACTTTTAACGCGCCCACGTAATGCTTACTGGTGTAAGTTACGCAATTTCAACGAAAACTTAATGTTACCAAGAAGCCTTACGCACACCAGGAATTTGACCCTTGTGTGCCAATTGACGGAAGTTCAAACGTGACATACCAAATTCACGCATGTAAGCGTGTGGACGGCCATCAATCAAATCGCGGTTGTGTACGCGCACTGGAGATGAATCCTTTGGCAAAGCAGCCAAACCGATGTAATCGCCAGCTGCCTTCAATGCTGCACGCTTGTCAGCGTACTTTGCAACCAAAGCTTCACGCTTTTGTGCCTTAGCAATTTTTGACTTTTTTGCCATGTTACTTAATCTCCTTAAATGTTACAACTTTGCGAAGTTTTGGTGAGTACTTCTTCAACTCAAGACGATCTGGTGTATTACGACGGTTTTTTGACGTCAAGTAAATACGTTCACCAGTTTCATCATTTCCTAGAACAACGTGAATACGCATATCCTTACTCCTTAGTGTGGTTTGTTAAAATTATTTGCTTGTCAATACAAATAGTTATTATACATGATACCAGCATCAGTGTAAAGCGTTTTGATAAATTTTGACGAAAATTTGTTCGACAAAAGCTATTATCTCAGCCATCTCTTACTGCTAGATCCTGATTTAAAATTGACCTTCCAATGGTGGCACAACTTGCTTCTTACGTGAAACAACACCAGGCAAATCAATCACGTTATTGACCAATTGACCAGCAAATGCAGCTTCAACTTCAGCTGTTGCTTCGCCCAAGAAAACGGCTTTTGAATTTGAATTCAAGATGTCAGTGATGACAAACAAAAAGTTATCATAACCTTCTGCTGTCATCGCAGCTTCAATGCCTGCTTGACGTGACAACACATCTTCAATGGCAACCGTGTTAACTTGACCAATGCGGAATTGATGACCACCCATATCAAATGACTTGGCGTCGCCATCAATTAATTCTTGATCAGTGCGTGATGACAAGTCTGTGCCTGCCTTCAACAAGTCTAAGCCATAAGCTTCGTAATCTTCAAGACCAGCAATATCAGCCAAAGCCTTCAAAGCTGTTTCATCAAAGTTTGTCGTGGTTGGGCTCTTTAACAACAACGTATCTGAAATAATCGCTGAAGCTAATAGACCAGCAATTTCAGTTGGGATGTCAAATTGTGCTTGCTTGAATTCATAGTACAAAATTGTCGCAACTGAACCCCATGGCTTCGCCGTGATATAGAGTGGTGTTGTATTTGTAAATGAGAACTTGTGGTGGTCATAAATACCAGCGACTGTGACATCTGCTAAGTTATCAACTGATTGCGCGGCTTCGTTATGATCGACCAAAACGACTGTATCTGTATCTGCTGAAGTAATCACCCGTGGCGCAGCAACTTTGAAGTAATCCAAAGCAAATTGTGTTTCCGCATTTGGTGTACCTTGGGCAACCGCTTCGGCCCCTTCACCAATTTGGTTTAAGAAATAGCTTGCAGCAATTGCTGAAGCGATTGTATCTGTATCAGGGTTCTTATGCCCGAAAACTAATGTCTTAGCCATGAGTGAAACTCTCCTAGTTCGTAATACGTTTATTTTATCAGAAAATCATGCATTTGTCGTTGCTATCTTCAATGGGCGAATCAGCCAAGGGGCGCCATTTTTATCGACATCGACAACATATTGGCCATTGCCAATACGTTGAGATGGTCGATAATCACTTAATTGCAAATCCTGGACTTGCCAACGCGTTGTCAAAATTTCTAGTGCACTGACATCAGCATCAAATAGTGTGGCAGCAGCGACATAGTAGGCAACCGTCTTCTTTTGCGTGAAAATCAAAAGCCCTTTGTTAGCACGTTTTGAATGGGTAATTTCCGCGACAGGCATGTATTTGAAAGCCCCATTTTCTGCGGCAATGGCCACTTGCTGTGCAGCGGAAGTAATCAGCAAGGCTGCAGCGATTGTGTCATCACCACGCAGATCCATCGCTTTGACACCAGCTGTCCGCGCCCCAATTTCTGGCACATCAGTCAAACTAAAGCGTAACCCAACCCCATGATGTGATAACAAGAGTACATCTTGATCTGTCACCGCTTGGCTGTACACCACATTGACCACAGCACTTGTTGCTGTTTTGAGCTTAATGGCCATTGCTGTCTTCTTCTTATAGGTCTTAGGTACCATATCTGCCAGTGCCGTTTGCTTGATGAAGCCATCATTGGCCACAATCATAAAGGCCCCGCCTTGCGCCAAGTCTGAAATCGCAATGACTTGCAGCACATACTCATCTGGGCGCCAGTTGGCAAGTTGCTGGGAGAAATGTTCGCCAGTATCTTTCCATTTAGAGTCTGGCAATTCATGCACTGGGCGATAAATGACATTCCCTTTATTGGTAAACATAAATAAGTGTTGCGTTGTATTCAACTGACCAACAAAAACTGGTAAATCATCATCTGCCAAACCATTATCAGCATCAGAAGCCTTATATGAACGCAAAGACGCGCGCTTATAATAGCCATTGCGCGACACCAAAACCTGCACATCTTCTTCAGCAATTGTGACTGCGGTGTCAATGACCAAATCTTCCACTTCTGCTTCAATTTGTGATCGGCGTGGTGACGTGTAAGCCTGGGTAATGGCGGCAATTTCTTCACGAATCACATCTTTCAAAGCAGATTCTTCTGTCAAAATGAGATTCAAATGATTGATTTTAGCGGTCAACGTTGCAAATTCTTCTTCCAATTGGGTGACATCTGTATTGGTCAAACGATAAAGTTGCAAGGTCACAATGGCTTCTGCTTGTGGCTGTGTGAATTGAAATTGATCAATCAAATTTTGTGTGGCATCCTTCCGGTTCTTAGATGCACGAATAGCAGCCACGACCTCATCTAGAATTGACAACATCCGAATCAAGCCTGACACAATATGTTGGCGGGCTTGTGCTTTCGCTAACTCAAAGGCGGCACGTTTTAACACGACTTCCTTGCGGAAATCCAAAAATGCTTCCAGTCCTTGTTTGAGGCTCACTGAGACAGGTCGTTGGTCGTGAATTGCCACCATATTGAAGTTATAAGAAATTTGCAGATCCGTCTTTTTAAACAAATAAGTTAAAATGCCATCGGCATTGGCGTCTTTATTGAGTTCAATGACAATCGACATGCCTTCGCGATCAGATTCATCACGTACTTCGACAATACCGGCAACCTCTTTATTCAAACGAATACCATCAATTTTTGACACTAAAGTCGACTTCACAACTTCATAAGGCAACTCGGTAATTTCAATCTTTTTCTTACCGCCCTTCAATTCAGAAATTGCTGTTTTGGCGCGGACAACAATTTTCCCACGGCCAGTTTTATAGGCTTTTTTAATCCCATCAAGACCTTGAATAATCCCTCCGGTTGGGAAATCAGGCCCTTTAACGTAACGCATCAATGTAGACAATGGGGCTTCCGGATGGTCTAACAAATACGTGAGTGCGGCATTGATTTCCTTCAAGTTATGCGGCGGAATTTCCGTCGCATAACCTGCTGAAATCCCCGTGGCCCCGTTAATCAATAGGCTTGGAATGCGTGATGGCAAAACCGTTGGTTCATAGGTTGTATCATCAAAATTCAACACCATATCAACTGTTTCTTGGCCCAAATCCGCCATCATTTCGCCAGCAATTTTTGATAAGCGCGCTTCAGTATAACGCATGGCGGCAGCTGGATCATTATCCACAGAGCCGTTGTTACCGTTCATATCAATTAATGGTTCACGGACTTTCCAATCCTGTGACAACCGCACCATTGCCTCATAAATTGAAGAATCGCCGTGCGGGTGAAAATTACCCATGACATTCCCGACGGACTTTGCAGACTTACGATAGGGATGGTCATAGGTGTTGCCATCTTGGGCCATCGCAAAAAGAATACGGCGTTGAACCGGCTTCAAGCCATCACGAATATCCGGCAACGCGCGTTCTTGAATAATATATTTTGAATAGCGCCCAAAGCGCTCGCCCATCACTGCTTCCAGTGACAGTTCAGTGATACGATCTGCCATATATACTTGTGCTCCATCATCAATGGATTGAACACATTTCCTTTCAAATAATCTGCTGACAAGCAGCCGTCACGCCTAGTGACTGACAACGCAAAAATCAAGCACCTGCGCCTTGCCCGTTTTGCCAATTTGTAATGACTGGCCCGGTTGTGGTCGTTGACTCCGTCGCTGTTGCTTGCTTGTTTTCGTGCTGGCGTGCCTTTTCAAAGACATCACTGGCATTGGTTTGTTCACCATCCACTGTGTCCAAAATTGACCCAGCTTCATCTAATGTAAAGTGGACGTTGGCCTCAATCCAATCACGGCGAGGTTCCACTTTGTCCCCCATCAAAGTTGTGACGCGTTTTTCGGCTAAGACGGCATCATCAATTTTGACACGAATCAACGTTCGTGTTTCTGGGTTCATGGTTGTTTCCCAGAGTAATGGTGCATTCATTTCCCCCAGTCCCTTAAAGCGGGTGAGTTCATAACGCGCATCATTGCGACTGGTAATCGTTTCTAATTCATCATTGGTCCAAGCAAACTGATCTTCAAATTTCTTTGAAGCGTACTTGACACGATAAAGTGGTGGTAACGCAATATACACGCGTCCAGCTTCAATAAGGGGGCGCATATACTTGTAAAAGAACGTTAATAACAACGTCTGAATGTGTGCCCCATCATCATCAGCATCAGTCATGATGATAATTTTATCAAAGGCCGTGTCGGCGACTTTAAAGTCATTGCCAACGCCGCCACCAATCGCATAAATCAACGTTGAAATTTCTTCATTTTTTAAAATATCAACTAACTTCGCCTTCTCAGTATTCAATACCTTCCCGCGAAGTGGCAAAATCGCTTGGAACTTACGATCTCGCCCCTGCTTGGCTGAGCCACCGGCCGAATCACCCTCGACTAAGAACAGTTCATTGCGTGCCGCATTTTTAGATTGTGCTGGTGCTAATTTCCCAGACAATAGCCGTTCTTTTTGCCCTTTCGACTTACCTGTCCGGCTTTCATCACGTGCCTTGCGCGCAGCCTCTCGTGCTTCACGGGCTCGGATTGCCTTACGAATCAAGTTTTGTCCAAAATCACCGTTTTCCATCAAGAAACGCCCAAGCGTCTCATTGACCACAGCGTCTACAATTCCACGAGCTTCAGGCGTCCCCAACTTATCCTTGGTTTGCCCTTCAAACTGCAAGAATTGCTCTGGCACACGCAACGAGATGACAGCTGCCAAACCTTCACGAACATCTGTCCCTTCTAAGTTCTTGTCTTTTTCTTTCAACAAGTTCACTTTACGGGCGTATTCATTAAAGGCTTTCGTCCAAGCTGTTCGGAAACCAACTTCATGCGTCCCACCGTCTTGCGTCCGCACGTTATTGACAAAAGAAAGCAACGTTTCAGAGTAACCATCATTATATTGGGCAGCAACTTCCACTGCAATACCACTTTGGCTCCCCTCAAAAGTCATGACTGGGCCGATGGTTTCTTTATCTTCATTCAAAAAGCCAACAAATGCTTCAAGGCCTTTTTCATAATGGTACGTTTCGACACGTGCTGGGGTCACACGTTCGTCCGTCAAGGTGAATTTCACCCCTGACATCAAAAAGGCCGATTCACGTAACCGTTCAGACAACGTGTCATACTTATACACGGTTGCACTAAACAACGTAGGGTCTGGCTTAAAGGTGACAGTGGTGCCCGTATGTTCTTTGGTAACCCCGAGGTCACGTAAGGTGCCGACAGGTTGCCCCCCTGTGATAAAGTCTTCTTGCCATTTGTGCCCATCGCGTACAATCGTGACTTGTAAACTTTCAGACAGCGCGTTAACAACCGATGAACCAACACCATGCAAACCACCTGAAGTGGCATAGCCCCCTTGGCCAAATTTACCACCGGCGTGCAAAACTGTTAAAATAACTTCGGGCGTTGGCTTCCCAGATGCATGCATCCCGACTGGCATCCCACGACCAAAATCTTGTACCGTAATGGCATTGTTTTCATGGATTGTCACCCGGATATCGTTACCATAGCCACCTAAGGCTTCATCAACTGCATTGTCAACAATTTCATAAACTAGGTGATGCAAACCACGGCCGTCAGTCGACCCAATGTACATTCCAGGTCGCTTACGCACCGCCTCTAACCCTTCAAGAATTTTTATTGAATCTGAATCATAGTGATTTTTTTCTGCCATGAATACTCATATCTTTCTTATTTTAAAACATTGTCATGATTGAACAATTGTTCGATACCATGCGTCAATCTATATTATCATAGATGAAAAAAGTTATTCTGACAAGTCTCAAAATGACATTTTCAACCCATTACCCCCTTTACAATCTTTTTTTATGATAGAATTAACTTTGTGTTTATTCACAACATTGAGGAGTTTAAAAATGTTTTCAACACTAATAATGTTTGCCTGTGCTTACTTGCTCGGGTCACTTTTACCAGGATTTTGGATTGGCTTAATCTTTTATCACAAAGATATTCGCGATGAAGGTTCTGGTAACATCGGCACGACCAATTCATTTCGTGTCCTTGGCCCCGTTGCCGGGACTGCCACATTGGTATTAGATCTGTTAAAAGGGACAGCTGCCGGACTTTTGCCCATCGTTTTTCATAGTACAATTAATCCAATGCTCGTTGGGATTGCAGCCATTCTTGGACACACTTTCTCCATTTGGCTAAAATTCAAAGGTGGCAAGGCTGTCGCAACTTCTGCTGGCGTTTTGCTTGCTTATAACCAGCAATTTTTCTTCATGGTTGCAACCGTCTTCATTGTGATGTTGCTGCTGACTTCAATGGTATCGGTCAGTTCAATGGTTGGCTTTAGCTTTGCCTTAGTCACATCGTTTTTCTACCATGATTGGATTTTAACCGTTGTGGCTGCTGTCTTGACTGGTTTTGTCTTTTATCGTCACCGCAGCAATATTCAGCGCATTATAAACGGCACGGAAAGCACCGTGCCCTTTGGTTGGTATCATCACTATCAACAAACACATCATAAATAAAAAGGTCCGGCTGTGCGGTATATCCCAAAAGTTAAAGTCACTTTTAGGGTACGCCACACTGAGCCGGACCTTTTTTATTTGTCATTGGTATCAAATAGAATTGTAACTGGCCCGTCATTCACTAGACTAACTGCCATATCAGCGCCAAATTCGCCCGTTTCAACAGGTAACCCAACCTCACGTAAGGCAGCATTAAATTGCGCGTACATTGTTCGTGCAAAGGCTGGTTCGCCCGCTTTGGTAAAGCTAGGCCGGTTCCCTTTTTTTGTCTCTGCAAATAATGTGAATTGTGAAATCGATAAGATTGCACCATCAATAGCTTGAATGCTTAAATTCATGCGACCTTGGTCATCTTCAAACACACGCAACTGACTAATTTTCCGGACTAAATAAGCAATATCTGTCGCTGTATCACCATCTGCGACCCCAACTAGTAGGACATAGCCTGCCTGAATCTGGCCAACAATTTGATCGTCAATTGACACTTGTGCTGACGTTACCCGTTGTAATACGACTTTCATTTTGCCACTCCTGTATTGCTTGTTTAGATACCATAATTCGAGAAAATGCATGCGGAATCAACCGCCGCATAAAGAGCGTCGCATGGACAGTAATTAACAAGGCATCTAGCGGATCACTTTTAATCACATACAACACCAAAAATAACACTGACGTTGGCGGTAGTAATAGCAACACGAATGCAACCCACAACCGTTCAAACCACCAGTATTTCAGCGCTTGATCCAATGTGGCTTGATCAACTGCCAACGGCGTGACGCGCTGGAAATCATAATGCGCGCGTTGTCGCCCGACATACCAGGCAACAATTGGTAATCCAAGCGTCAGTGCTAACACCAACCACCAAATGATAGGTTGATGGATTGGAAAGTGTGGTAAGTGTAACATCCGATCAAACAACCAGTAAGGGGTCACCAAAATACTGCTGAAAATGAGTAACCACAACAGCCACTTTTGTGCTTTGGCGGTCGGTAATTGTTGCGCTGTAAAATAAGCCTGTTTAGCTTGTTTGTCAACAAGTAACACGCCGTTTTGATTAGCTTGTTGAATGGGGGCAATAGCCATTAAAATTGGGGTTTTCATTTTGCTCTCGTTTCAAATCATTATTATGATTTAAAATATAGCATGGATTCAAGCCTTATCGTTCGATAAAAAGCTCACCCCAGCCATTTTAATGAAAAGCCCGCTCCACATCATAAACTGCTGGTAGGTTATTTAAAGCATCCATAATCAATCCGAGTTGTTCATTGTTTTTGACCCCAATAGATAAGGAAACTTGCGCCATGCCATTTTTGGTGACATGACCATTCACTGAATTAACGAATTTCGTCCGCCCATTCACGGACCGCAAAACATCATTTAATAAACCATTGCGGTTTTCCCCATGCACTGTCAGATCGGCATCATAATTTGGCTTCAGCCCTTTTTCATCTTCCCATTGAACATCGACTAACCGTTGTCCTTGCGTCTCAGCGGCGCGAATATTTGGGCAACCGACCCGATGAACAGAAATACCACGCCCTTTGGTAATATAACCTTTGACTGCATCCCCTGGTACTGGTGTACAGCAACGCCCCAAGCGTACAAGCAAATTATCAACCCCAGCGATGACAATATCATCTGCGGTCGCCTTTTGCCGTTGGGTCAAGGCCGTCTCGTCTCGTTTAATTTCGTGCCCTTCTTCTAACAATTCACGTTGTAACTCAGCAGTTTCTGCTTCTTGTTGTGCTTCGCGAATGGCTTCTGTGAGCTTATTGGCAACGCCTGGGACGGCCACATCGCCATACCCGATAGCAGCAAGCATATCTTCATAGGTATGATAGTGCAACATATCAGCGGTTGTAATCAACCGCTCAATGGTTAGAAGATGTGACGGTTCAAAACCGGTTTCTCGTAGAATACGCGATAACAATTCGCGCCCGGCTTCAATGTTGTCATCGCGATCCAATTGTTTAAAATACTGCTTAATTTTGTTGCGCGCGCGCCGTGTCGATACTAAGTCTAGCCAATCTCGGCTGGGCTTAGCGGTTGAACTGGTAATGATTTCAATAATATCCCCAGTTTTAATTTTATAATCTAAAGGAACAATGCGCCCGTTGACCTTGGCGCCAGTGGTTTTGATCCCAACATTCGTATGAATTGAGAAGGCCATGTCAAGCGGTCCGGCGCCTTTAGCCAATTCAAAAACATCCCCACGTGGTGTAAACGCATAGACGCGATCACTAAAGAGATCCCCTTGGACACCAGCCATAAAGTCTTCGGCGTTCTTCGCATCTTCTTGTAATTCCAAAATGCCTTGAATTACATTCAATGCTTGTTGGTTATGGTCTTTAACTTTTGCTTCTTTGTTGGAACCTTTGTTTTTCTTATATGCCCAATGCGCCGCTACCCCGTATTCCGCCACTTCATGCATGGCATGCGTCCGAATCTGGACCTCTAACGGCCGACCACTTGGTCCAATGACCGTCGTGTGCAAACTTTGGTAACCATTGGCCTTTGGTAAAGCAATATAGTCTTTAAATCGTCCGGGCAAAGGCATCCATTTTGAGTGGATAGCCCCCAGCACGGCATAGGTATCAGGAATGTTTTCGGTCAGCACACGCACAGCGGATAAATCATAGATTTCCTCAAAGGCCTTGTGCTTATCTGTCATTTTCCGATAAATGGAATAGATATGTTTAGGTCGGCCGTAAACACTCACGTTTTCCAACTCAAGATCTTGAATCGCTTGTGTGATTTCTGAGACAGCTTCTTGCACATACTGAATACGTTCGTCACGCTTCATATTCATCTGTGACGCAATCATATAGTATTTTTCAGGATCTAAGTAGCTCAACGCTAGATCTTCAAGCTCCCATTTAATGGTACTAATACCTAAACGGTCTGCTAGTGGTGCATAAATATCCAATGTTTCACTGGCAATTCGGCGCTGCTTTTCCTCACGCAAGGCCCCTAAGGTTCGCATATTATGCAAGCGGTCTGCTAGTTTAACAATAATGACACGAATGTCTTTTGACATGGCTAAAAGCAGCTTACGGTGATTCTCCGCCAGCTGTTCTTGTGAATTTTGATATTGAATTTTACTAATTTTGGTCACACCGTCGATAATTTGGGCAATTGTTGGGCCAAACTTATCTTCAATGTCTTTTAAACTTGCGGGTGTATCTTCGACAACATCATGCAAATAACCCGAGATCACCGTCGCCGTATCCATCTTGAGTTCGGCCAGAATGCCTGCTACCTGAATTGGATGAATAATATAGGGTTCGCCTGATTTTCGGAATTGCTCATGATGCAAGTCCGATGCCCACTCATAGGCCAATTTGACTTTGTCAGCATCTGCTGGCGCCATGTATTGCCCTACAAGATCGAGCACCTCTTGGCCCGTATAGCTTTTTGTTCTTGCCATAATTTTTGCGTGCTATCGTGCACCCAGTCGTTTGATGCATCGCCAAAAATCGCCGATGTCCTGCAAACAAACGCATGCAAGCACATTCCCTTCATAATTTCCGGAAGACACATCACTATTTTTTAAACCGCAATCTGCCTTATTACGTTTTCAAACGTAGCTTTATTATAATAAAAATTTAATGCATTCACAAGTTAAGTCTTATAACGTGCATATTTTTACAAATAAGCATAAACTAAGACTATTAATTTTTTTCGGAGGAAAATGTATATGCCTGAAAACAAGCAAGAGGCCCAGTCTGACGGCGAGCCTTTGTGGCGGCAAAACGTCTTTGTGCTTTGGTTTGGCGTGTTCATGACAGGGGTGGCTTTAAGCGAGGTCATGCCTTTCTTATCCCTTTTCATTGACACGCTGGGTCACTTTAGTAAAAACGAACTAAGCTTTTACTCGGGTGCCATCTTCGCAGTTTCATTTCTCGTCACTGCTGTTGTTTCCCCTTTTTGGGGCAAATTAGCCGATCGAAAAGGCCGTAAGCTAATGCTTTTACGCGCAGCACTGGGTATGTCCATTGTGTTGTTTCTCATGGGAAACGTCACAAACGTCTGGGAACTTTTTGTCCTTCGTGCCCTGCAAGGGGCCATGGGCGGCTTCATCTCAAATGCCAATGCGCTTGTGGCCACGCAAACACCCAAAGTACATGCCGGTAAAGCCTTAGGTATTTTAGTTACTGGTATGACTGCGGGTAATCTTATTGGCCCATTATTTGGTGGCGTTTTAGCAACGTTCTTTAGCTATCGGACGTCCTTTCATATTACTGGTGTCATCTTATTTTTGGTCTTTTTATTCACATTGTTTCTCGTCAAAGAGGCCCCACGCCCGGCTTCAATTCGTGTTGCACGCGTCTCAACCAAAACCATGTGGCAAAATATTCCCAATAAGCCACTCATTGTTGGTCTTTTCGTCACAACCATGTTAGTTCAAACTGTCAACACGGCAATCAATCCCATCATAAGTCTCTTCGTTCGTGAATTGATGCAACACGCTTCGGATACAACTTTTATTGCTGGTATTGTCGCCGCCATGCCCGGTATCGCCACTGTGATCGCGGCGCCACAATTTGGCCGGATTGGGGATCGCGTTGGGACCCAGCGGATGATCAAAATCGGTTTCATGATTGCCGTGATCGCATTCATTCCAACGGCATTTGTTACCAGCATCACCATGCTCATGTTCTTCCGATTTTTAGTGGGTATCAGTGATGCCACAATGTTACCAGCCGTCCAAACCTTATTGTCTAAAAATTCACCCACTGAAATGACCAGCCGTATTTTTAGTTATAATCAGAGTTTTCAGTCCCTCGGTTCGGTCATGGGCCCAATGATGGGCGCAGTCATTGCCAGTCTTTTTGATTACCGGGCCATTTTCATCTTTAGTGCCGTGATCATTATCATCAACGCCACCCTATTTCACTTTACAAGTCAACATATCAAACCAAAAACGACATAAAAAGACCTGAACGTTTGTTCAGGTCTTTTTTAAAGCCATTGCTGTAACAACTCAGGCGCAACTTGTTCTGAGGTCCAACGTTGCAGTGGCGAATAGTCATGGCGTTGGTTGAACGCCAATGGTGTCTGCCGTAATACAGCGACCATTTGGCCGTTCTCTGTTAAAAACACCTGACCTATCTGCTTAAATTGGCCCTTGGTATGCTTACCTGTTCGCCAAGTGTGCGGTACGGCATCTGATTTGGGCTCAAAGTGCCCAGATAAATTTTGTTCAACAATCACACCGTCAAATAAATGTGTGACATACTTTTTACGATCGCCCATAATCACTCACACTGACCCCAATTTCAAATCTTGTCCCATCAATCACTTCACTCGGCTGTAGGTGCAGACGATAATTCACATCAGCAGCCACAATCGCGATTGGTTCTGGTATAACCCAATCGTGGACATTAGCCAGCAACGTCCGGTCTTGCGCCGTCAGCTCATGCAATGCCGCCCGAATTGTCAACCGCAGCCACTCAACACACATCGCCTTGGTCAAAAAAGCAATTTGACCAAATGGCATTGGTCGCAGCCAGGAGGCCTCTTGAATGCGCGTAAAGTCCACGGCCTGACGCCACAGCACCGTTCTTTCATACCAAATAATTTGATAAACCCCTGGATTTTCAAGCGCAGTGAATGTCAACGTGCTAGGCATTGCGTTGACTGGGGCAATCACCCGCATTTCACCTGCCATATGCTGCGTGATATTGATTGGATAAACCTCTTCCCCATCAAAGAAGAGGTTTAATGCAAACTCGGATTCGTTTTCATCTGGGCCGCCAGGGGTATGTTTTTCCTTGGGCAAAATGACAACCTGTTGTCCTAATTCGCGTAAGGCGCGTATTAATTTTCGACGATTTCCTGGGATAATTATGGTTTTGGGCTGTTCAAGTTCAACCACTTTCATCACATCAGAAATCTCCAGTGGTTCCAAATACTGCTTATCAGCAAGATGTGGCAGTAAGGTCGCATCACTGGGATTATTATTCATGATGATGGTGGGGTGTTGGAGACGATGCAGCTCAGACATGGTAATGGTTGTCGCATAACCACCCGACGCTGCATCTCCCATGCGAAATGCCCCAGAGCCAATGACTAAAATCGCATCTTCGGCCACTTGCATTGACTCATTTTCTGATTCAAACGTGGCATAGTATTGGCGGGCATTTTCGGGAAATTCACCAGCAGATGGTTCAACTGCCTTATATGTGACCTCGATTTTGTTGGTTTGCGCTAACGTTCGGATAATTTTAAAATCTGTATGCCAGAAACGGGCCAACAAACCGTCAGACAGCCCATATTTTTTGCCTCGTTTCAGCGACGTAATACTATCAGCATCCGCCTCAATTTCTGATTCCAATTGATGTAAATGTTGTAACTGGTGGAAAAAGAATTCATCAATAGCCGTTAGTTCAGCCAATTCGTCAATTTCATATCCACGCTTTATCGCTTCAATTAGCAATAAGACCCGGTTATCTTGGGGATGAATAAGTTGCTGAATTAATTCATCATCGTTAATGTGGGCCATATTGGTTGGTGAAAAACTCGCATTGTTAAAATGCGCTGAGCGAATGGCTTTTTCCAAGGCTTCAATAAACGTTCGGCCAAACCCAAGTGTCGAACCGACTGATTTTTGGACACTATTTAATTGCCGGTTAACATGTATCCCTGTTTCGGCCAATTCACCAAATGGAAAAACTGGTAATTTAACCACGACATGGTCCATCATTGGCTCCATCATCGCGGCTTGCGGCCCAAAATTGTGAGGTAACACAATGGCTTCTAAAGGCACACCCATCGCCAGATTCATCGCAACCAGCATCGTGGGATAACCTGTTGCTAACGCCATACGTGACGCCATTTGATCAATATAGGGGGATACTTTGATGATATAGATTTTATCCGTGTCATCATCAACGGCAAATTGCACATGCATAATTCCTTGCAATTGCAACATATCCGCCACCCGAAAGGCGTAGTCACGCATGCGACTAATGAGTTGATCTTGAATGGTTAAAATAGGCGAAACGCTCAGCGAATCGGCAGTATGAATACCGATTGGATCCATATCTTCGCTCGCACCAATCTGCATTTTATTGCCACGAACATCTCGCAACACCTCTAAACTCACTTCTTTCAACCCATTAATCGCCCGCGAAAGAATGACTTCTTGCGTGACTGACTGGGACTTTGCCAAATGAATGGCTGCTTCAAAGTCATCCAATCGCTCAATAATGTGTCGCGTGTTCGTCTGGTTGGGATGTAACGCTCGCACCATCAAGGGTAATTGTAATGTCCGCAAGAGTTCATTGGCTTCATCTTGGGCTTTTAACACATAGTTTTTTATCACCGGCAAGCCATTATCCGCCATAAAAGCCGTCATGGCGGGAATATTATTCACTTTTAACAGCATATCAATGCTGAGTCCAAGTGTATTCGGTAATGCCCCATCCCCATGCGACCAGCTCTGAACAACTTCTGCCCAAATGCGTAACGAGGCTTCCCCGCCAAACAATGGGACAACCGTATCAATCTGGTTGGCTTGGATAATCATTTTAATATTGTCAACGGTTAATGGTTGCCAAAAACTGGTTGCGGCTAGACTTTCCAATGATAATGCGTACGGATTTTCGTCAATCACAAAAACGTCAATTCCGTGGCCGCGTAATTCTGGCATCACTTGATAAATGGCAGCATCATGTTCCGCCTCGCGCCCAAAATCATTGGCCCCTGCGCCAATAAACAGCAGTTTTTTTATATTAGTATTGATTGTAATGTTCGACATAATCTTCTACCGTTTCAAAGAAATCTGCAAATACTGCAGTTGCCTCAAGTGGGCCTGGTGCAGCATCCGGGAAAAATTGGACGCTAAAGGCGGGAAATTCACGATGTCTTAAGCCTTGGACTGCCCCATCAACTAGATCGCGATACGTCACAAAGAGCTTTTTGCGATTAATCGTGGTTTCATCCACCGCATAACCTTGGCCTTGCATCGCATAAAAAATCTGCTGGGAAATAATTTCTTGAATCGGGTGATTCATCCCATGATGCTCTGATGGCAATGGCATCAATTCGGCGTCATTGGCCATGGCAAATAATTCGTGTCCCAAACCAATCCCAAGCATTGGGACTTTGGTTTGCAAGACACGAATTAGTGTCAGCACACTTTCCGGTAACGTCCTCGGATCCCCAGGCCCAGTAGACAAAATAATGCCGTCAGGATCAAGTGTTAAGACCTCTTCGACGGTAGCCGTATAGGGTAATACGGACACATTGGCATCATAGTCCCCAAGCATCCGCAAAATGCCGTGCTTGAGGCCAAAATCAATCACCACAATGTGCCGACCCCGACCAGGATTGGCATAAGGTTTAGGTGTCGCCGTATTTTGAACCTGTTTGTTCGTCAAAACAGTCGCAACCAATTGGTCTACCGCGTGTTCATCCGCATAATCCACAATGGTCGCCTTTTGTGGACCAGTTTCGCGCAAATGACGAATTAACTGCCGGGTATCCACCTGATACAACCCAGGAATGTTGTGCTGCTTTAAAAACCGGTCCAAATTCATGCGTCGTTGTCGATTCACAGACACCTCTGCCAAATCATGCACAATCATCCCGCGAATCGTTGGTTTGACCGATTCATAAGCTTCGGCGTGAATACCGGCAGCACCAACTACAGGCATCGCAAAAACAATCATCTGCCCATCATAGATTGGATCGGTGATGATTTCTTGATAGCCGGTCATGGCTGTATGAAAAATAATTTCGCCAAAAGTGGTTGCGGGTGCACCAAAGCCTAAGCCTTGAAATACCGTGCCATCTTCAAGAATCAAATGCCGTTGCATCATATGTATTACTTATAATAGGTCAGCCACAATGGCATACCCTATCTTATCTCCTCTTAATGGACAATTTCGACGGCATCGCGCCCATCGATTTCTTGGACAAAGACTTTAATTTTTTCATTTTGCGCTGTTGGAATATTTTTTCCAACAAAGTCAGCGCGAATTGGTAGTTCGCGATGCCCGCGATCAACCAAGACAGCTAACGCAATCGTATTTGGTCGACCAATATGAATCAAAGCATCCAACGCGGCCCGAATGGTCCGACCTGTAAACAAGACATCATCAATTAGGACGATATTTTTGTCCGCAATATTGGTTTTTTCTTCTTCGTTTAAGCCCAAACTATCATCGTGATTTAATACGTCATCCCGAAAATTTGTGATATCAATGGCCATTACCGGGATTTTAACCCCTTCTAATTGCTCCAATCGATTCGCAATGCGATGTGCTAAAAACTCCCCGCGCGTTTTGATTCCCACCAAGACGAGATCTTGACCACCCTTATTGCGTTCAATAATTTCATAGGTAATACGCGTTAATGCGCGTTGTAATGACGCATTATCCAAAACTTCTTTATTTGCCATATTTTTGTTGTGTGATTACTGACCACACAGCTCCTTTCATATGCTGTCATCAATCATGATTGGGATTAATGGGGGTTAATGTGGCTAAAGCACGTTCAAAATTATCAGGTAGCGGACTATCAAATGTGAGATTTTCACCAGTCGTTGGCTGGGTCAATGACAAGGTCTTTGCATGTAATAATTGACCAGCTAATGACACACCTGGCAACTTCTGTGCTGAACCATAGACAGGGTCACCAACAATTGGATGCCCAATATATGTCATATGGACACGAATCTGATGCGTGCGCCCTGTCTCCAATCGCACTTTCAGTAAAGTATAACCCACATAGCGCGTGATGACTTCAAAGTGCGTTACGGCTTCGCGACCATTTTCTTGGATAGCCTGTTTTTTGCGATCCACCGGATGACGTGCAATTGGTGCATTGACCGTACCTGAATTTTCTTCAAATTCACCGCGTACCAGCGCGTAGTAAATTCGTTCATTCTTATGAGCTTTTAATTGTGCCGATAAGGCCTGATGTGCTTGATCATTTTTGGCAACCATCAACAGACCACTCGTATCACGATCGATCCGATGCACAATTCCTGGTCTAAATTCCCCATTAATTGTAGACAATGGTGCGTGATGTAGTAGCGCGTTGACCAACGTCCCAGACGTGTGCCCTGCAGCTGGATGAACAACCATTCCTTGCGGTTTATTCACCACCAATAAATCGTCATCTTCATAGAGGACGTCAAGCGGAATTGCTTCTGGCACAATCTCTGTTGTCTGGACTGCCGGTGGTAAAATATGAATCACATCGCCTGAAACGACTTGATATGACCGCTTTACCCGTTGGCCATTGACCAACACTTCGCCTGATTGTATCCAACTAGCCAAAACTGTCCGTGAATACGGTAGGTTTTCATTTGCCAAAATGGCATCAATACGGCCAGTTTGATCTGTAATATTAATTGTGATTGCGTCCGTCATGGGTTTCTGTATATTCCTTAATTTGTTGCGTTATATTCTTGCTTAACCAATATTTGCGTTCGCGACCAGCCCGAGTAAAACTTAATACATGGCCGTTGAGTTGCCAATTTTCAAGTGTCAATAGTGAGATTTCCTCATATTCAGATGACAAAACATGTGCTAAAAACAGCCGTGGTCCGGCAATGTAAATTCGGCGCCGAACAACTAAAATCACACCAAGCATTAACACGACTAGAATGTAAACCAAAACCACAATTTCTAATTTGAATTCCAACTCACTCCATGTAATTAGGCCAGCCATTAAAGCAATGCCCCACCATAACCAACCAATTTGTCCTGTTATTTCTAAGGGTTGAAAGAACCCGCGTTTTGGAATCATGTTTTTGCCTCGTGATGATTTTTGTATGATAGACTAATCGTTTTTTGAATTCACTACCTACTATTTTACCATGTATTCTCTTGGTATTTTAATCACATTTTCCAGAAAAAAAGGTATAATTTAACCAATATGATGCGACTTACTGCTATTACA
Organism: Leuconostoc holzapfelii; assembly: GCF_012396485.1. Lineage (GTDB taxonomy): Bacteria > Bacillota > Bacilli > Lactobacillales > Lactobacillaceae > Leuconostoc > Leuconostoc holzapfelii. The sequence continues at coordinate 631 of NZ_JAAXPO010000010.1, read as the reverse complement.
ATTAAAAAATGCAGTCAATTTAAGAGGAAATTTCATTGCTAACGCTATACGTTGACGCTGCTCGTGAACCAAATACTGGTTTAAGTGCAGCTGGTGCTGTGCTCATCCAACAAAAAGCACAACAACAATTTAAATCCCCGGTATTTCAATCCTTGGACAACCATGCAGCGGAATTTCAGGGCTTAATTTGGGCTTTAGAACAATTAACTGATCATCAGGATATTTTAACCGTCTATAGTGATTCAAAACTACTCATTGAAGCGCTACACAAACATTACGCCAAGCATTATCAAGACGAAGTCGATCGCATTTTATCCCTATTAGCGTCCCACCGGCTCGTATTCAGCCAATGGTTGCCAGAAAAAGACAATCTTGGTGCCCACAACTTAGCGTTACAAGCATTAAAAAATCGGCAAACTAATGACTAGTTTGCCGATTTTTGTTCATTATAGCAAAGTTTTCGCCAAGTAGAAGCAACCCAAGATGCCGGCATTATCACCGTTTGCCACTGGCACAATATAATCATCCAATGGTGGAACATCTAAATAATCACTCATCTGTTCAGCAAAGCTCTCTCGAACTAAGGGGAAGAGAATCTCACGATGCGGCACACCGCCCCCAAACACAATCT
>NZ_JAAXPO010000001.1 GCF_012396485.1 Leuconostoc holzapfelii | reverse complement strand
ACACCTGTTCCCATTCCGAACACAGAAGTTAAGCTCTATCACGCCGAAAGTAGTTGCCGGATCGCTGGCTGCGAGGATAGGAAGACGCGGTGCCGTACATAGGAAGTACTCTGAGAAGGGTGCTTTTTTATTTTTCCGTTTTTATTGTCATGTACTTTCGTTAATATTTTTGATATAATAGACTTAGTATATTTCAAGGAGGGCAACATTTTATGGTTACACTTTACTCGTCTCCGAGTTGCACCTCTTGTCGTAAAGCAAAACAATGGTTAGTTGAACATCACCTGCCTTATACCGAGCGTAATTTGAGTAAAGAACCATTACGCCCAGATGAAGTGAAGGCTATGTTAAGGCTAACTGAAGATGGTACCGAAGAGTTGATTTCGACACGATCGAAAGTGTTTTCTGAGTTGGACTTAAATTTAGATGACATTTCAATTAATAAGTTAATTGAGTTAGTTGTCACCTATCCTTCGTTATTAAAACGGCCAATTATTCTTGATGATAAGCGTATGCAAATTGGTTACAATGACGATGAAATTCGCCGCTTTTTGCCGCGTGAAGTTCGGCAGCGTGAACTGATTCGCGCAACGTTTAAAGCCGACTTTGCAGAAGAAGCAAAAGATTTAGTGGTTGAAGAAGGCTGAACGCGTCAGTCTTTTTTGTTTATCGACCAGTCATTAACACTATTTTTGAGAAAGGTGGTGCTCCACTATGGAAATGGAACGTATCAACGAGAATACGATTCGCGTGATGATCGAAAATAACGACCTGAAGGATCGTGGGATTTCAATTATGGAATTGCTTGGCAATCATGACAAAATTGAATCTTTCTTTTATAGTATTCTATCTGAAGTAGATGTTAACCATGACTTTGATGAAGATGATCAAGTCACCTTTCAAATTTTACCCAACCGAAATGGCCTCGAACTTTTTATTTCACGTCTAGATGAAGATAATCAAGTTGGCGATATTATTAATAACTTGATGTCTTATGCAAAAAATAAGGCGGACGATGGCGATGATGTCTCGGATGAACGACGCGCTGCGTTACGACAGTCCGATGATGGGCAAGAGGTTGTGCCAACGGACAACAAAGATCAGACTGATGCCTTCAAACATCAAAAAAATAAGCAACCAGTTGATAATTTATTGACGGTTAAGTTACCAACATTTGAAACGATCATTCCCATTGCACAGTTAAGCAATCGACAAGATGTCGCGTCAGATTTGTACCGTTATGGCGCTGAATTCTATTTAACCTTGCATTATGCGCAAGACGAGATGAGTCATGAGATGATGAAGGATCAAAAAGCGATGATTATCGAATACGCTCAAGAGACAGCTGTGAAAAATGATGTCTTACGCGAGCATGGTGAGTTAGTTATGAGTCGCAATGCTTTGGCGCAGATCAACAAACTATTCTAAACAACGCGGTGACGCGTTTTTTTGATATAATAGAACCATTGACTTGATTGGAAGAGGTAAACAATGAATTTAGTAGGAACTGTTTTAATTGTCATTATTGTTTGGATTTTAATTGCCTTTGGTGGCTGGTTATGGGTCATATTATCGGCTAAGATGACGGGAACGTTATTGAAACCTGAAGCATTTGCAAACAAAATTGCCAATGAAAACGCGCAAATTATTGATGTTCGTGAGTCAGCGGCTTATAAGCGCTCACATATTATGGGGGCCCGGAACATCCCAGCGATGAACTTTTCACAGGGGAAATCTGGTTTACGTCAAGACCGTGATATCTTCTTATATGACGAACGGCTACGTGATGTGATTCGGGTAAGTAAGACATTGAAGAAGCAAGGGTATCAAAAAGAGCGCATCTATATTCTGCGTGGTGGCTTTGCGCAATATACTGGGAAAAAGACCAAATAAATTGCTTATCTCAAAAGGTTGTTGTACATTAATTGTGCAACAACCTTTTTTTATTTTCATGTCTGTTAGGGCTGAAAATGGCCTTTAATTTTCAGTAAACAAGCGTATAATAATAGATGTAAGCGGTTACAAAAGGAGAAAATCATGCAATACATTAACTACTTTAATCATGATGCCTACACAAATATTGCAATGGACGCCTGGTTATTAAAAAATCTAAAACCTGTCGAACCGGTTTTTGCGCTCTGGCAAAATAAGCGGGCAATTATTGTCGGAGAAAATCAAAATACATTTTCCGAAGTAAATGCCGACTATGTGTCTGAAAACGATGTGCAAGTGGTCCGTCGCGTTTCTGGTGGTGGCGCGGTTTATCATGATTTAGGAAATATTTGCTTTACTTTTTTTGTACCAGTGGCTAGTAGTGCGCGCGTTGATTTTCATCAGTTTGTGCAGCCGATGGCGGACGCGTTAGCAGCAGTCGGGATTGATGTCAAAATTTCAGGTCGTAATGACTTGGAAATTGATGGTAAAAAAGTTTCCGGCAATGCCCAACGTTACGCGGGGGGGTATTTAATGCATCATGGTACTTTGTTGTGGGATACCGATGTGGACGCGATGGTGCGATCGTTAAATGTGGCGGATGAAAAGTTTATTTCAAAAGCCGCGAAATCAGTTCGCGCCCGCGTTGGGAATATTAAAGATTATGCGCCAGATGCATTGACCATTGAGGCGTTTATCGCACAGTTAAGTTATTATCTGACTAATGAAGGGCGGGATGGTGAATACCAGTTAACGGATGCGCAAAAGGCGGCCATTTTAGCGCTGCGCGATCAACAATTCTCACAATGGTCATGGAATTATGGGCAAAGCCCAGACTTTATGTATCATAACCATGCCAAATACGATGGCGGCAGTATCGATGTGAATGTTGATGTCGTGGACGGCAATATCACGGATATTGATTTTATCGGTGATTTCTTGGGTGTACGCGATTGGCGTGAAATAAAAGCGCAATTTATTGGGTTACCGTTTACCAAACCTGCGGTGGCAAAGGTACTATTAGCTAACCAAGACGGACAATACTTTGGTAGTATTACTATCGATGAACTATTGGCAGTATTTTTTCAGAAAGATGAGGTAGAAACACATGTCTGATATCACAGTAACAAATGAAAAAATTTTAAACTTTAGTGGGCAATTAACCTTACAAGATGAGACGTTTCCAACGTTGCAGATTTTAAACCAGGCCGGTGAAATTATGGACCAAGCTGGTTTAGAACGGGCAAACCTATCATCTGAGGATTTGGTGCAAATTATGCAGCGGATGTTGTTGAGTCGGCAGTTAGATATTCGGTCAACCAAACTCGCAAAGCAAGGCCGTTTTGGGTTCTTTGCACCAACTGCCGGTCAAGAAGCCTCACAAATGGCTTCATCTTATGCTTTTAATGATGAGGATTGGCTCATGCCAGGCTATCGCGATATTCCACAAATTATTGTGAAGGGCTGGCCTATCTGGAAAGCCATCTTATGGTCGCGCGGCCATGTTTTAGGGAATGTATTCACAACGGCAGATGAGCAACCAGTCAACGCTTGGATGCCACAAATTATTATTGGTGCGCAATACGTTGAAGCAGCTGGGATTGGTCTTGGCCTTAAGAAGCGACAAAAAGATGCGGTTGCGTATGCTTATACTGGTGATGGTGGGTCATCACAAGGCGACTTTTATGAAGGTGTGAACTTTGCTGGTGCCTACCATGCCAACGCTGTTTTCTTCATTCAAAATAATGGCTATGCGATTTCAACGCCGCGTGGCTTACAAACCGCAGCACCGCATTTGGCGGCCAAAGGCTGGGCGGCAGGTGTGCCAAGTCTCGTGGTAGACGGGAATGATCCAATTGCAATGTATTTGGCGGCTAAAGAAGCTCGGCAATGGGCAGCGTCAGGCAAAGGCCCTGTGTTGATTGAGACATTGACAGACCGGTTGGAACCCCATTCAACAGCAGGTGATGATCCATTACGCTACCGGACACAAGATGAGATTGATACTTGGTGGCAAAAGGAACCACTTATCCGAATGCGCAAGTTTATGACCGACCAAGGCATTTGGGATGAGGAAAAGGAAGCGGCTTATATTGCCGAAGTCAATGCTCTAATTGATGAACAAATTAAAATTGCGGATAACGTGCCAAAGCAAAAAATTTCTGATTTTATTAAAAATACGTTGGCAGTGCCAAGTTATGCCATGACGGAGCAAATCGAAAAGTTTGAAAGTGAGGGGAAGTAAGATGGCTGTTAAAAGTTATATTGATGCTGTTCGCGAGGCGATGGATCTCGCACTTGGTCAAGATGACAACGTCCTCATTTTTGGTGAAGATGTGGGTAAAAATGGTGGTGTCTTCCGTGCAACTGACGGCTTACAGGCAAAGTATGGCGAAGATCGTGTCTTCAACACGCCGTTAGCTGAGTCGGGTATTGGTGGACTTGCTATTGGCTTAACCACCCAAAATTATCGGCCAGTCATGGAAATACAATTCTTTGGTTTTGTGTTTGAAGTAATGGATTCTATTGCTGGTCAAATGGCGCGCAATCGCTTCCGTTTTGGCGGGACACGCCAAATGCCAATTGTGGTGCGCTCCCCTTATGGTGGTGGCACGAAAACACCAGAGATGCATGCGGATAATTTGGAAGGCATGGTGGCTCAGATTCCTGGTATTCGCGTTGTCATGCCAGCTAACCCAGCAGACGCCAAAGGCCTGTTACTGAGTGCGATTGAATCCAATGATCCCGTTGTCTTTTTGGAAAATCTGCACCTTTATCGTTCATTAAAGGGCGAGGTGCCAGAAGGTTACTACACGACGCCACTTGATCAGGCCGCAATTGCGCGTGAGGGGACTGATGTGTCAATCATTTCCTACGGTGGCGGGGTACCAGTCGCACTGAAGGCGGCGGAAGCCCTAGCAAAAGACAATATTTCAGCCGAAGTCCTAGATTTACGAACCGTTTCGCCGCTAGATATTGCAAGCATTGGTGCCACGGTTAAAAAGACGGGGCGCGTGGTTGTTGTCCAAGAAGCTCAACGCATGGCTGGTATTGGTGCCAATGTCATGAGTGAAATTGCTGAGCGCTTTATTTTAGATTTGAAAGCGCCAATCGGTCGGGTAGCGGCGCCAGATTCTGTTTATCCATTTGGCCAAGCAGAGAATGATTGGATGATTAAAGCAGACGACGTTGTGGCTAAAGTGACGGAGGTTGTGAATTATGACTGAGATTTTTAAAATGCCAGATATTGGTGAAGGGATGGCGGAAGGTGATATCACGGCTTGGTTAGTGAAAGTCGGTGATACGGTGGCCATGGATGATCCCGTGGCCGAAGTGCAAAATGATAAGCTGATTCAAGAAATTTTGTCGCCGTATGCCGGTAAAGTCACCAAACTGTTTGTCCCAGCTGAGACAACTGTATCAGTTGGTGATCCCTTGATTGAATTTGATGGGGATGGCAGTGGGGACACTACGTCAGTGACTACTACCACAGCGTCAGCACCTGAGGTTGCACCGGTTGCACCAGCACCTGAGCAAACACAACCGACACCAGAACCTGCCACCAGCACAGTTCAAACGGTGAATGGGCACGTTTTGGCCATGCCTTCGGTTCGTCATTTGGCGTTTGAAAAGGGCATTGACCTGACGCAAGTACCCGCCACTGGTCGGCATGGCCATGTGACTTTGGCCGATGTGATGAATTTCCAAGCGGTTGAGACACCTGTGGCAGCACCAGCAAATGGCGCGTCACCAGCCGAGCCAACGCCACCAAAGCCTGCAGATAACAAGCCACAACCACCAGTCGCACCGGCACCAGTACATGAAGGTCGGCAACCAATGACGCCAGTGCGCAAGGCGGTTGCAAAGGCCATGGCCAATCAGAATGCGACAATTCCGGCCGTGACAAACTTTGATAGTGTTGAAGTGAGTCAACTGGTGGCACATCGTCAACAGTTCAAGGCGCAGGCCGCTGAACAAGGCATTCATTTGACTTACTTGGCTTATGTGGTCAAAGCGTTGGCCGCCACGGCGAAGAAATTCCCAGAAATTAATGCCAGTTTGGATATGACCACACAAGAAATTGTCTATCATGACGACGTGAACATGGGCATTGCGGTCAATGCCCCATCTGGTTTATTTGTACCGGTGGTTGCGCAAGCTGACCGGAAGTCGATTTTCCAAATTGCCAAAGAAATTGCCACTCTGGCTGATGCTGTGCGTGATGGCTCAATTTCACCAAAGCAAATGCAGGGCAGCACGATGACAATTTCGAACCTTGGCTCAGCACGGGGTACTTGGTTTACACCGATTATTAATGGGCATGAAGTGATGATTCTAGGTCTCGGCTCAATTGTCAAGGAGCCAATCGTGAATGCAGCTGGAGAAATTGTGGTGGGTCAGAATATGAAGCTGTCCTTAACTTATGATCACCGGTTGATTGATGGCATGTTAGGCCAAAGTGCCTTGAATTATTTGAAGCAGTTGTTAGCTGATCCAGCGTATATGTTGATGGAGGTGTAAGATGGTTGTTGGCGCACAAGCACGTGAAATTGATACAGTGGTGATTGGCTCTGGGCCTGGTGGGTATGTGGTAGCCATTCGTGCCGCCGAGTTGGGCCAAAAAGTGACCATTATCGAACGTGATGCTATTGGCGGGGTTTGTTTGAACGTGGGCTGCATTCCATCTAAAGCACTGATTCATGTCGGTCATCGTTACCAAGAAGCCCAGGCAGACACGCCGTTTGGCCTCACAACCAATGGCGCGACCTTAGATTGGCAAAAAACCCAAGACTGGAAGCAAAACCAAGTCGTCAACACGCTCACAGGTGGAGTGGCGATGTTGTTGAAAAAGCATCAGGTAGAAATTGTCCACGGTGAAGCCACATTTGCTGATAATGAAACGTTAAACGTGGTGCAAGAAGATGGCCATGAATTATTACAATTCAACAACGCCATTATCGCAACTGGCTCGCGGCCGGTTGCCATTCCAAGTATGCCATTTGGTGGTCGCATTATTGACTCAACGGGTGCCTTAAGTTTACCTGAAGTGCCAAAACGCTTAATCATTGTCGGCGGCGGGGTCATTGGTTCTGAGTTAGGCGGCGCCTATGCTAACCTTGGCACACAAGTCACCATCATTGAAGGACTAGACCATACCCTAAATGGATTTGACGCCGACATGACACGTCCCGTCTTGGCTGATTTTAAGCAAAAGGGTGGCGTTATCGTCACTGACGCACAAGCCAAGTCAGCCACACAAACTGATGATGAGGTGTCTCTTACGTACACGGTGGCTGGTGAAGAACACACGGTTACGGGGGATTATTTACTCGTGGCGGTTGGCCGTCGCGCCAACACAGACACACTTGGCCTCAATAATACGGATGTGAAGCTCACAGATCGGGGCCTAATTGAGATTAGCGATGACATGCAGACGAGCGTACCACATATCTATGCGATTGGTGATGTGACCGCAGGGCCACAGCTGGCCCACAAGGCCAGCTTCCAAGGCAAAATTGCTGCCGCGGCTATCGCTGGCGACCCGCAAGCCCATGATATGCATTATGGGTTACCGGCCGTTGCGTACACGCAAGTCGAGCTGGCAACCGTTGGTGAGACACCCGAATCAGCCCAAGCTAACAAACTCGACGTTAAAGTGTCTAAATTCCCGTTTGCAGCCAATGGTCGTGCCATTTCAATGGGTGAAACGGCGGGATTCATTCGTTTGATTAGCGATAAGACGACCAATGCGGTCTTAGGGGCGCAAATCGTTGGGCCAAGTGCTTCGGATTTAATTTCAGAGTTGGCTTTGGCCATTGAAAATGGCCTGACCACACAGGATATTTCATTGACAATCCACCCACACCCAACCTTGGGTGAAGCCATTATGGATACCGCCGAATTGGCCGATGGGTTACCTATTCATATTTAAAGACTAAATTCAGCAGCAAATGACGTTGCCCACACCTGGCAACGTCATTTTAATTGAGGAGGATTATGGCATACATTACGACAAATGACGACGTGCAATTAGCCTACCAAAGTTTCGGCGCTGGGCAGCCCATTATTTTAATTGCTGGCTATTCGGGTAATCAAGCCACGTGGACAGCACAAATCCCAGCGCTTGTGGCAGCCGGGTATCAAGTGATTACGTATGATCGTCGTAACCATGGGCAGAGTGATCAAGTGACTTACGGCATGCGGCTATCGCGGCATGGGTTGGATTTAGCAGCGATTATCTCAGCCTTAAATCTCAAACAACCGATCTTATTGGGGCATTCAATGGGCGCTAGCACGATTTGGGCGTATTTATCCCTATTTGGGGATACGGCCATTCGTGCCGTGATTACTGAAGATCAGATACCTAAAATGATGCAAACCACCGAGTGGCCATATGGGCTATTGGGAGCCGATTGGCAACATTTACCGGCAGCTTTGGCGCAATTACCTACTACGAAATTAACCAACTTAAAGCTGTCAGCTGACATTAAACGGGCCATTGGGCAACATTTTCAACCTTTTGATTTTAAATTAAATGCCCCATTATTGGAAAATAGTGCACTGCAGGATTGGCGAGATGTTGTCCGTCGCGAAACGATCCCACACTTATTCATTGCTGGTGGGCAGTCGCCGTTATGGCCAGCAGATCATGCCAAGTTATTAGCGGAAATGACGCGTTACGGCCAGTATGTGATTTTGCCTGAAGCGGGTCATATCCCGCATATTGAAGACCCCACGACATTTAATGCTGCCGTGATGACGTTTTTAAGCCGACTCTAAAAAAGCAACGCCCGTATGGGCGTTGCTTTTTTAAATTTTACCGACGAGTTCGGCACTGGGTGTGATTGTAGCTTGGCCAGGGTGCCAGTTGGCAGGGCAGACCTGATCACCGTTTTCAGCGACAAACTGAGCCGCCGATAACGTTCGTAGGATTTCTTCGGCGTTACGACCAATCCCCGTGTTATTGATGGTGTAGGATTGAATGTTGCCATCTGGGTCAATGATAAAGGTTGCGCGGTACGCCCAACCAGACGTTTCATCTAGGACACCAAAGGCGCGGGCCAAGTGGCCGGCTGGATCAGCTAGCATGGGATATTGCACTTTTGCAATGGTATCAGTCGCCTCCGCCCACGCTTTATGAACAAATTCGCTGTCTTCAGAGACAGCATAAATCTCTGCAGAAAGGGCCTGAAATTCAGCATAATGATCGGCTAGATCACTAAGCTCTGTTGGGCATACAAACGAGAAATCAGCAGGATAAAAGAAGAAGATGCTCCAATGGCCTTTTGCATCCTGTTGGGTAACCTTTGTGAATTCACCCTGATGGTAGGCGTTGACAGAAAAGTCAGTTAACGGTTGGTTGATCAAGTTGCTTGTCATCTTTTTGCTCCTTTTTCAATGTGTCGTTATGAATTTGCCACTAGTATACAATGTTGTGCCACTTAAATGCAAGGCATAAGTTTTGTTGACTAATCAGTCAACAAAAACTATAATCAGGGTATGGGAAGAAAAACAAGCTTTGATCACGATGTCGTTATTTTACAAATGAGCCAGGTTTTTGCGCGTTTTGGTTACGCCGGCACTGCGTTGGATGATATTGTGGCTGCCACAGGCGTGTTACGTGGCAGCCTATATCGTGTATTTGGCAGTAAACAGGGGATGTTCATTGCCTGTTTGTCAGCAGGATTAGCCAACCAATCGCAGTCAGAATTAACTTGGCGTTTGATTTTAGTGGCATTACTAGAACTCAGCCAAACGAGTTTGGCTGTTCAGACGTTGATACGGGGGTGGTACAACGAGCAAGATGCAACAACAGTTTTGACACAGTTAGGTCAGCAAATATTGAACCAAAGTGGGATTTTAAAGGGAGAAATACCAGATGGAAAACACAGTTGAATTAACATCAGATCAGTTGGTCGTGACCCCAATCGGGATGACAAAAATTGCAGCGTTAAAAGAAGCAGTCCGTGTTCCAAAAGCACATGTCGTGGGCGCATCAATTGATGCAGGCATTTTAAAGGAAAGTAAGGGATTACGGATGCCCGGCACAGCAATCCCAGGTTATTGGGCGGGGACTTTTCGTAAAGCGGGGGAAGAGACGTTCTTTAATATTAAACAAACCAGTGAACCAGTTGTGATTCAACTCAAAGATGCACGTTACACGCGCATCGTGATTGGTGTCGCACAACCACGAGAATTGGTTGACCAGATTAACAATTGGATCGCAACGCGTGATTAGATGACGAAAAAGGATTAGCCGCTCAGCTAATCCTTTTTTATGACTTATTTCCTTTTGTTTAAGCAGACAAAAAAACAGCCCATTTATTGGCTGTTTGATTTTAAAAGCGTGATTGGTGTGCCGCAATACTGCGACGAATGGCTTGTTTTGATACTTCATCGTGATGTGCTTCAGCCTTTTGTGCTGGCTTGACCACTGTTTGACGGTACCCAACAGCTGAAGCTGCTGCTACAAGGGCTGATCCAATAATTCCAACGATAACGCCTGACTTAAATGACTTCATAATCACTCTCTTTTCTTAAGTTTTTCTAAAGTCTATTATCAACTATTTTAAGTAATTTGTAAATGGATTTAGTATAATTAGGCTATGAATAAGCAAACACAAATTATTGCCCATCGCGGATATTGCGCTGTGGCCCCTGAAAATACCTTGCCAGCTTTTGAAGCAGCCTTGGCCTATAATCCAGATATGCTTGAGATGGATTTGCATCGCACAAAAGATGGCCATCTTGTGGTGATACATGATGAAACAGTCGATCGCACGACCAACGGGACTGGCTTGGTCAAAGACCTGACATTGGCTGAAATTAAGTCATTGGATGCTGGACAATACAAAGCGCCTAAAATGCCTGGTGTGACCATTCCAACCTTTGCGGAGTTTTTAACGTTTTTGCAAGACCAACACTTTGCTAAAACATTGCTGATTGAAATTAAGACGGATCACCAAGATTATCCAGGGATTGAAGCCGAAATATTAGCGATGGTGGCTGATTTTAAGCCGAGCTATGCGATTATTTACCAAAGTTTTAACTTGGAGACTTTAAAGACCATTCGACGGTTGGCGCCAGCGGCTGATGTTGCAGCATTAGCCGTATGGGGGGGATATAAAGTTTACTGGCTGAAATGGCGTGGTGTTTTTGATTATGTCCACGTCGATATCCGCATACTCAAGCATAAGCCTAAAATTTTTTGGCGATCAACTTGGCATACACGGGTCTGGACAGTCGATAAGGCGGATGACATGCGTTTAGTGTTTAAAGCTGGTTTGCGCGGCTTGATTACAAATGATGTGGCACTTGCCACAAAAATTCGGACGGAAGTTCAAGGTGAGCCGCATGACTAAAATCGTGGTCATTGCTGGGCCAACGGCCTCGGGGAAAAGTGACTTGGCGATTCAAATGGCGCAGCGCTTTAACGGGGAAATTATTTCAGCTGACGCCATGCAAATTTATCGCACCTTAAACATCGGCACCGCCAAAGTTTCACCAGCGGAACAACAACTTGTCCCGCACCATTTAATTGATATCGTTGACATGACCGCCGCATTTTCAGTGGCCGAGTTCGTTACACGCGCAGACCAGGCAATTGCTGATATTACAGCTCGCGGGAAACTCCCAATTATCGCGGGTGGGACAGGTTTTTATGTGAAGGCCCTACTTGGTGAACAGTCGCTTGACTATGTCGCCAGTGATGCCGGCGAAGTTGCGCAATTACAAAACCAAGCCTTGTCTGATCTCGTGGCTGAACTGCAAGCCTCGTCGCAGGAATTAGCCCAACGCGTTGATTTACATAATAAACAACGCGTGATTCGGGCCATTCAAATCGCGCGCCATGGGAAACAGACAACGCCAATCGCACGCCCTACCTATGAGGCCTTGACCGTCGGCATTGATTGGCCACGTGAGGTGCTTTATGCGCGAATCAATGCACGCGCAGAGCAGATGCTTGCTGAAGGCTTACTTGATGAAGTGGCACGAATTTTAGCTGCTGGGGGTGAAACCATCCAAGCGGGTAAAGCCATTGGCTACAAAGAGTATTTTCCTTATTTGACAGGAGACATCACCTTGGCTGATGCCACACAACAGATGCAACAAGATTCACGGCGTTATGCCAAACGGCAATTGACCTATTTACGACATCAAATCCCTGGCCTAAAGTGGTTAGCTGCCGAACAAGCAGAAACTACGATGGCGCAATGGTTGGCTGACTGGCTAGTAAAATAAAACACCCGAAAGCGTATCGGGTGTTTTATTTTACATTGCGTGGAATGGCGAGCAATTTTTAACTTTCAGGATTAGGTGTTGTTAAGGCGTCATTATGGATATAGCTACGAAACTTCTTAAATGTATCGGCAAAAAGGTCTTCAGGTTCAATGCTCAGCATATCTTTTGGAAAAAAGAAACGTTGATCTAATGAAGCTTGTCCCTTTATTGCCGCAACCAGCGGTGAAAGATCTGATAATTCTCGATGCGTGCCATCGCCTAAGATAAATTCAATTTGTGTTCGGGGTTTTGCCACATTTGGCTTGTAATCATCATATGGTAAATCATACGCGTCATTTCTAGCAGTGTAATAAATTGGGTTATAACCGGTAAAAGCGACTAATTGTTCCAGTTCTTCTAATAATGGCGCGGTTTTATTATCAATGACAATCGACTTTAACGGGCGACGGTCAAGGAATCGCCGTGAGAGGTCAGATAAAATTTTATCTGGGTGATTACGCCACATGCCGATATAAGCCATGAATACATGATCATCTAATCGTAAATAGTCAGCCGTGCTTAACTGCTCGCCACTAAATAATGGGGCCAGGAGGGGGCCAAAAGTTGCGGAATATTTACTGGTTTCAGCCAGATAAAGTTCTTGTGCGCGACGCAATAAATGCTCCAATAGTACTTCCATACCCCGTGATACTGGATGGAAATAAACCTGAAGATACATTTGATAGCGGCTGACAACATAATCTTCAACGGCATGCATCCCAGAAATATCAAATCCAATACCGTTGGGGGTCGGCTTCATGGTACGAAGAATACGGTCAATGTCGAACTCACCATATTTTGTGCCGGTGAAGTAAGCATCACGTAACAAATAGTCCATCCGATCAACATCGAGCTGGCTCGAAATTAATTGAACGACTTGCTGATTATGGTAAGTTTTAGCAATCACGCTAGCCACTTTATTGGGGAAATCTGGTGAAACACTTGCCAAAACGGCATGGATCTCGGTGTCGCCAGTGATAATGGCTTGGGTCATGGCTTCGTGATCAGTGCCAAAAAGATGCTCAAAAGTATGTGAAAAGGCCCCGTGTCCGATGTCGTGCAACAGGGCGGCTGACAAAGTTACTAAACGCTCCTCTGGGTGCCATAGCCCGTCATCTGCACGCACCGAGGCGTAATATTGGTCAAAATGTTCGGTAATGCGCCGCGCAATTTCATATGCGCCAACGGAATGACCAAAACGTGAATGTTCGGCGCCATGAAAAACAGCACTGGTAATGCCAAGCTGTTGCACACGGCGTAATCGCTGAAATTCCGTTGTATTAATTAAATCCAAAATGACACGATCTTGGATATGAATAAATTTGTGGATGGGGTCACGTAATACCTTCTCGTGGCTCAATTTTTCTGTTAACATCATTTGCCCCTTTTTACCTTTCTTATATTATAATAGATTATTAACGAAATGATTGAAAAAGATGTCTGCTCAGTGATCGCTAGAAAAAGACATGATTGTCTGAAGTATACGATCAATCGTGAGCGGCTGCTAATTTAAGAGGATTTTATGTCACAAGCCCAGAAACAACCGGTGCAACTTTCATTAACCACAAAAATCACACAGGCTGGCGAAGTTGAAACGTTTGCCTTTGATACAGCTGGTGAATTGTTGTTGAAAGATGGTCAAATATTTTTACGCTATACAGAAACGATTGGCGAGCAACAAACACAAGTGCGTTTTAAATTTGAAGCAGCAGCAGTTCACTTACACCGCTCAGGTGATGGCCAGACCAAGCTTGTGTTCCGACCAGAAAAGCATGTGCCGGCTTTTTACCAAACACCTGCTGGGCAAATGCAACTCACGACCTACACAACGATGCTGCAAGTCGATGTTGATGCGCACACGGGACAGGGTCAGGCGGTCATTGCCTATCAGTTACTCGCCAATGCAGCGCTGATTGGGGAATATGAGTTACGGTTGCAATTTCATGCTAAATCTAGTAAACTTAATTAGTTAGAAACTCGAAAGGACGTGCACTATGGCACTCACACAATTAGGCAATCACCCAAAAGAAGAATTAGCATTGGTTGAAATTGCAACTGCAATTTTGGCAGAGCACAAGACAGTTATGCCATTTAGCTCACTGGTTCAAGAAATTCAGGACTTTTTGGCAGTTGATGCGGAGACGTTCCAGTCACGTCTCTCACAATTTTACACTGACCTGAACACGGATGGTTCATTCATTTCATTAGGTAATAATGAATGGGGCTTGCGTGCTTGGTATCCAGTTGATGCCATTGATGAATCAATTCATGAAATTGATGACGATGATGACACACCAAAGCGCAAAAAGGCAGCAAAGAAGGTCAATGTCTTTGCTGATGCCGCCGCAGATGACGATGTCATTGATTATAACGATGATGATCCTGAAGACGAAGACTTCGGTGAAGTTGCTGAAGAAGAAGTGGACGTGGCAGATACTGAAATTGAAGTTGAAGACGACGATGATGAAACAGACATTGCAGTTGGTGACGATGAATCAATTGATGACAATTTGACTGAATTAGCTGGCACGAATGATCTTGATGATTTGAGTGATGGCGACATTGAAAAATAAACATTAAAAATGCCGGTGACGGCATTTTTTTGTGCTTTAACCCCCGATAAACGCCCATAACATGGGTATTAAAAACATAATGAAAAAAGTTTCGCCTAGGGGGTTGCTTTTTTGCTGGAATGTCTGTAATATATATAAATGTGCTACGGCATGTTTGCTCCTTTAACTCAGTTGGTTAGAGTAGGGGATTTTTAATCCCAAGGTCCTCGGTTCGAGTCCGAGAGGGAGCACTGATTTAACTATCAGGTGACCTTTGGGATATTCCATTAAAAAGCAAGTAACTGAGTTACTTGCTTTTTTTCTGCAGAAAATCATTTGCAAAATCATTAGAATCATAGTATTATTGATACAAGCGTTGAGACGGACCGGACACTGGTTAACCTTAATAGAGACATCATGGTTGGTGAAAATGATGAAGGTGCTAGTTGAACAACTACCGTTGAAGCATAATCTGATTAAGTGCACACTGAAAGGATTGTCGGTATAATTGGTCGTTATCCCAATTGTTTTTAAGTAGTGTGTCAGATGACAGACTAGAAATTGGGTTGGTACCGCGCAAAAGCGCCCCTAGATTAGGTTCTAGGGGCGCTTTTTTTATGCCGACGTGGACAGGGAAAGGTAAAAGGGAGTGTTATGTCAGAAAAACACAACAGAGAGTTAAATCGCGATTTATCATCGAATCAAATGCAGATGATTGCTTTAGGCGGCACCATTGGCGTTGGCCTATTTATGGGTTCTGCTGCCACCATTAAATGGACGGGTGTCTCCGTTATTTTTGCTTACGCATTAGCAGGGTTAGTGCTGTATTTAGTGATGCGTGCGTTAGGAGAAATGCTGTTCGTTGATCCAGCCGTGGGCTCATTTGCAAATTATGCCACAAAATATATTCATCCATTAGCCGGTTATTTAACGGTCTGGGCGAATGTTTTTCAATGGTTGACTGTGGGTGTGTCAGAAACGATCGCCGTTGGTGTGTATCTGAATTATTGGTTCCCGGGTGTGCCAAGTTGGGTCACTGGAGTGGTCGTACTCGTCACGTTGACGTTGGCGAACCTGGCCACCGTTAAAGCCTATGGTAATATGGAATCTTGGTTTTCAATGATCAAGGTGGTCACAATCATTCTGATGATTATTTTAGGGTTGATGGTGATTTTACTTGGGTTTGGAAATCATTGGCATCCCGTTGGCTTTTCTAATCTTTGGACGCATGGGCCATTCTTTGCTGGTGGATTAAAAGGCTTTATGTTTGCCTTGTCAATTGTCATGACATCTTATCAAGGCATTGAAATTATCGGGATTACTGCCGGAGAAACACAAAATCCCAAGCATGCCATTGTGGCTGCAATCAAATCAATTGTGGCGCGTATCTTAATCTTCTATATTGGTGCCATATTTGTGATTATCACAATCTATCCTTGGAATAAGCTCGATCAGGTTGGGTCACCATTTGTCGAGACATTCTCACGGGTTGGCATTACTGCAGCAGCAGGGATTATCAATTTTGTTATGTTAACAGCAGCGATGTCAGCTTTGAATTCAGGCATCTTTAGTTCAAGTCGGATGCTTTACACTTTGGCATTAAACAAAGAATTATCACCAAAGTTCTTGAAGCTCTCTAAGCACCATGTCCCAACTTTGCCGGTGTTGGCAATATCTGGTGGCATTCTGTTGGGGATCATTTTAAACGCCTTATTGCCACTATTCTGGCGCGGCAGCTCAAGTGTCTTTGTCTTGGTTTATTCAGCAAGTACGTTACCTGGTATGGTCCCATGGTTTGTCATTTTACTCAGTCAAATTAAGTTTAGGCGTGAAAACCAACACATGCTAGAACACCACCCCTTCAAGATGCCTTGGGCACCGTACACGAATTATTTTGCCATGTTTATGTTATTGGTGACGCTAGTTTATATGGTGATTAATCCAGAGACACGCGTGCCATTACTCATCGGACTTATTTTCCTCTTTGTGATGGCCATCGTCTTTTTCATCACGCATAAGCCATCTGCTAAAAAATAAAGATGATATTTTCGGCGTTTTGCGCTGATAAATGATAAAATAGAAGCAGATTAAATATTTGGAGGCAAGGCTGTGGGCGAGCACCACGTCAATCGTGGGATGCTTGCGCCACAGCCAATAAAATAATTCATGACTAAGACAATTGCAATAGACGCCATGGGTGGCGATTATGCCCCCTTAGAAATTGTAAAAGGGGTCGAAATTGCACGTGACCGCTATCCAGAATTAGCATTTTTGCTTTTTGGAACAGAATCAGCTGTCAAGCCACTGGTAAAGAACTGGGAACGGTTGACTTTGGTGCCAACAACTGAGGTCATTGAAATGGGTGACGAGCCTGTTAAAGCGATGAGAAGTAAAAAGGATTCGTCGATGGTGCAAGCCGCAATGGCTGTTAAATCGGGTCGCGCTGATGCGTTATTTAGTGCCGGTAATACGGGGGCATTGCTCTCAAGCGCTATCTTTTTAGTCGGTCGCATTAAAGGGGTTGATCGCCCGGCTTTGGCAACTGCCTTGCCAAGCTTTGGTGGCGAACATGACCAATTCGTCTTTATGGATTTAGGTGCTAATGCTGAAAGTAAACCAGCACACCTTTACCAATATGGCATTTTGGGAAGCTTTTACGCTTCTCACGTGCTGGGAATTACCAATCCGACGGTCCGCTTATTGAATAATGGTGCGGAAGAAGATAAAGGGGATGAGGTGCATAAGACGGCGCATCTTTTGATGAAAGATGCCCCTTCATTTAATTTCTTGGGCAACATTGAAGCGCGTGAACTACTTGCTGGGACAGCTGACGTTGTCGTCGCTGATGGCTTCTCCGGCAACGCCGCATTGAAAGCGACTGAAGGTACGGCGCTGATGATGCTAAAGCAAATCAAAGCAGCGATTATGGGTGCAGGCCTTCGCGGCAAAATTGGTGGTGCCTTGCTCAAGCCAGCATTTAAAACAGTGCAAAAACAATTAGACTATAATGAAGCCGGTGGGGCGGTGATTTTAGGGGTTCAAGCGCCCGTAGTGAAGACGCATGGTTCAGCCAAAGCCCCAGCGGTTGCCAATACGATGGGTCAAATTCAAACGATGTTAGACCATCGCCTCGTCCCTGACATCCAAAACTTTATCGACGCGCATAAAGAAGAATTACAAGCAGGCAAAGAAGCACTGAATACGCAAGTTAATGCCTAATATATGGTATACTTGAAAGCATTCAAAGTTTGAAAAAATAGTGGAGATTGACGAATGGCTATGGAAAAAGAAGCGATCTATAACATGATGGCTGATGAAATCGCAACCCGTTTTAATATTAAGCGCGAAGCGGTGACCCCTGACTTAAACTTTTTGACAGATGTTGACGCGGATTCAATTGATTTTGTTGAGTTGGTATTGGAAGTTGAAGACATGTTTAATGTGACGATTTCCGATGAAGATGCTGAAGATTTGGTAACTTTGCAACAAACAGTCGATTACATTGTGGCGCACCAAAATTAAGTTGACACGCACGACACATTAAGATATACTAACTTTTAAGTTAATCATTTTTAATGTGTTGAGAAGAGTAACGGTGAGGAAATGCCTAGCGAGCTGCGTTTGGTGAAAGCAGCCATTTCTAAAACGTGAAGATGAACTCATGAAACACGTCGTTTAGTGCAAGCTCAGCGACCGGTAGGAACCGATAGCTTCCAAGATTTTGATGTTGGTCAAAGACTTGCATCTGAATTTTTGAAGTAGAGTGATTCTACAAACATGGGTGGTACCACGCAAAGCGTCCCGATGCAAATGTTAACATTTGTATCGGGACGCTTTTTTCGACTTTGAATGATGATGACGACGCACTTGATATTTTGGAGGATAAACGATGTCAGAAGTACAAGCAACAACACCCCTTATTTCACAATTATTGACGACTTGGATTGAAGGGGAAGCCAGTCAGCAATTCCCGCTAGCAAACTATGCGAACGCAGCAGCAATCCTATTTCAAAATGTACCCGCAATTAACTGGGTTGGCTTTTACCTCTATGATGAAGCCCAAGAAAAACTCGTTGTCGGCCCCTTTTTAGGGAAGCCGGCAGTCGCCTTGATTTCACCAGATGCAGGGGTTGTTGGGCATGCATTTAGTGCCCAAGAAACTGTTGTCGTTGATGATGTCCACACGTTTGCCAATCACATTGTCTGTGATCCAGATTCCAATGCAGAAATTGTGGTGCCAATTACGACCGCTGATGGCAAAAAACTCGGCGTGTTGGATATTGATTCACCGACACTGAACCGCTTTTCGGCACAAGATCAAGCGGATTTGACGCACTTTGTCCAGACGTTATTAGCTTACGTCGCATAATTTAACGCTTGATGCGTGATGAAAATTCAAAATTAAGGTGTCAATTTTTTGGCGCCAATGTTCAATCGTGGTAGAATAACAGGGTTGAACAGTACATAGAAGGTGAATACGTATGTGGCAAATTCTCATGACACGTCATGATCAGCTACTTGCTGCGCTTTGGCAGCATGTCCAATTAACAGTGATGGCGGTGGTGATTGCAGCAACCATTGCGATACCGCTAGCGATTTGGGCGGAAAAAAACCGGCGATATGCGGAATGGCTATTACAACTGACTGGCATTTTTCAGACACTGCCTTCATTAGCCGTTTTGGGGTTGTTAATCCCGTTAGTTGGTATTGGCGCACCGGCAGCCTTAATTGCGTTGGTCATCTACGCGCTCTTACCTATTTTTCAAAATACCTACCTTGGCTTGACTGGCGTCGCGCATGATGTCTTAGATGGTGGGCGGGCTTTAGGATTATCTCGTCATCAAGTTTTACGCAAGATTCAATTACCTTTGGCACAACCAAGTATTGTTGCTGGGTTGCGAACAGCAACCGTGTTGATTATTGGGACCGCAACGTTAGCTTCGTTGATTGGGGCTGGCGGACTTGGGGATTTTATTTTACTCGGCATTGATCGCAACAATACGGCCTTAATTTTAATTGGGGCGTTAGCATCGGCTCTCTTAGCATTGATTGGCAGTTTTGGTGTCCAATGGGTGGCCAATCGCCGCCTTTTCTGGCGCAATAGTCTCTTGATTGGCTTGAGTGCCTTGTTTATTGGTGGCAGTGTGCTCCCTATGCTGCCAAGCAAACAGGTACCTGCAACAATCACGATTGCCGGGAAACTGGGTTCTGAGCCAGACATCTTAATTCATATGTATGCAGATTTGATTACGCAAGCGCAACCCAAAACACGCGTGGTGCTCAAGCCCAGTTTTGGCGGGACGTCGTTTCTGTATCGTGCGTTGGAAAATCAAAAAATTGACCTCTACCCAGAATTTACTGGCACCGTCACTGCCTCAATCGCTAATTCACCGGTACAACTTGCTGCCGGCGCTGACGCGAAAGCCACCTATGTTGCTGCGCAAAAAGTGGCACGGAAAAATGGCTTGGTTTTGACCAAGCCGATGCAATTCAATGACACCTACGGGTTAGCTGTGACCAAAAAACTAGCCCAAACGTATGATTTAAAAACAATCGGTGATTTAAAAAAGGTTCCCCAGCTTAAAGCGGGTATGACAGCTGAATTTTTGGATCGCCCAGATGGTATGCCAGGCGTTGAAAAAACATATGGGCTTAAAATACCGTCGGTGAGTTTAGATCCAGCCTTGCGGTATCAAGCACTGCATGATGGTCAAGTATCGGTTGTGGATGCTTATACCACGGATGCGCAAATTCAACAATATGATTTGCAGGTGCTAACTGATGATCGGCATTTTTTCCCAGTGTATCAAGGGGCTGCCTTGATGCGCGCTGATTTTGCCACTGCGCACCCAACGCTTGTCGCAGCCATTGATCAATTAGCAGGGCAAATTTCAGACGATGACATGCGAGCCATGAACTACGCCGTGAATGTGAAACATCAATCCGCTGCCAGTGTTGCGCGACACTTTTTAAAGACCCATGGGTTATTAAAATGATGACACCAGAAGCATTACAACAGCGAGTACAAACCTTATCGCAAACCTTTTTTGGGCGACCTTTTAGGCATCAGGCGACGTTTAATTCACGGCTAAAAACGACCGGTGGGCGTTATTTGTTGCAAACGCATCATTTAGAATTTAATCCTAAAATGGCCGATTTACCGGCGTTTGATGGCATCATCAAGCATGAATTAGTCCACTATCATCTGCATTTATCCGGCAGTGGTTATCGCCATAGCGATCAGGCATTTAAGCAATTACTCAACCAAGTTGGCGGGGCGCGCTTTGCACCACGGTTGACGCCACCCAAGCCAAGTAGGCCGCGGTGGACCTATCGCTGTTTAAATGGTCACGTGATTGTCAGACAACGCCGGATTCAGGTTGTAAAATACCGTTGTGGGCAATGTCAAGCGCGTCTAGAATTCATTGGTGAAGTTCGCAATTAGTTCACTGATTCGGGTATAATGAACAAAAAGACATGGGAGTGCGTCACGTATGATACAACTTATTTTATCGGACTTGGATGAAACCTTACTCAATGATGATGGCACCATCCATCCAGACAACATTACCGCAATTCAACAATTTACCCAAAATGGTGGGTATTTTGTGCCCAATACAGGGCGATCCTATAAATCAGTTTTTGGCACGTTAGCCACGTTGGGGTTAAATCGACAAACGCAGTATGTTGTTGCTTATAATGGTGGGGCCATTGTTGCCATTGCCCCTGACGGGCAAGCAGACATCGTAGTTGAGCATGGCATGTCGCTTGAATTGGCGCAACAAGTTTTTGCTTTAGGCCAGGTCAACACGGCGGTTGACACTCACATTTATACGCGCGATGACTTGTATATTTACAATATTTCACCGTCTGATAAACAATATATGGCAGAACGCCAAGTGCCGTATGTTGAAATGCCGTCAGCAGATCTGACTTTTTTAAATGACGCCGGACCAATTATGAAAGTGATTTTTGAACATCCTGACCCAATTGTGCAGCAAGAAATTGCCGATAAAGTGACAGCGGCAGTCGGAGATGATGTGTTATTGACGTTTAGCTCAAATCGTTACGTTGAGTTTAATCCTAAGGGCATTGATAAGGGCGTTACTGGGCTTGAATTGGCCAAAATTCTAGGCATTACCCGAGAAGCAACAGCAGCCATTGGTGACAACTTAAATGATGCAGCGCAAATTCAAGCAGCAGGGACTGGGGTTGCGGTCGCTAATGCGAAACCAGAAATTAAAGCCATAGCTGATGTTGTCTTAAAAACAACGAATAATGAAGCGGCAATCGCCGATTTTTTGAAGAATTATGCCTAAAAAAAATCACCACACTGCGTTACTTGCCCAATGGGTGCTTGGGGTGTTAGCAACCGGCTTATTTATCACGTTGTTTGTGGTGAGTGACCAGCAACACTGGTCGCTCACTGTTACTTTAGCCAGTGTCATTGGGCTGGTCGTTGCGGTCAATATGGCCTACATTTGGCTATTTTGGTTGGCGAAGCGGCCGCATTTAGATGAAGAAGAGGATGATTAGTTTTGCTAGATTTCACACAAGACCCACAACCCAAGCCATTCGGTAAACGACTATTCAATTTTATTGTGATCGTTTTGCTACTATTGGTTGCGCCAAGTTTATTGGTTGCAGCTAATCAGCAGTCAAGTATTGGCATGCAGGTCCTATTAGTTGGCAGCATGTTCAGCGTTTATCTCGGTATTGGCTATGTCGCTTATCGTTTGTTGAAAAAGGCGACTAATCAACCAGTTTTTAACCGACCAAATGTGAGAGATTGGCGCCATCTTTGGTATATTGTGGGCATGTTTTTTGTCATGATTGGCCTTGAGTATGGCATTAATCTAATCCGCATGGCATTGACAGGCAATATTGACACAGAAAACCAATCGGCAATTGAAGCATTAGTATCACACGTGAACATCACGATGGTTGCGATGATGATTTATGCGATATTTTTAGCACCGGTTGTGGAAGAAATTGTTTTTCGGGGACTCGTGATTAATTACTTTTTCCGCCAAAGTTGGTGGTGGGCCAACATTTTGTTATCTGGTTTCTTGTTTGCCTTTCCACACATGGGAACAATCCCAACGAATTTGTCAGATTTATTGAGTTATTTACTTTACATGAGTATGGGGATGGTCTTGGCCTTTGTCTACAAAAAATCAGGGCATCTTCAAGATAATATTGCCATTCACATGTTAAATAATGCGTTATCGATGATCCCGTTATTGTTGCAGGTTTTCTTGCCAATGACGTAAAAAGCGCCTAACAGCTGTTAGGCGCTTTTTAATTTAAAATTGTTGCAAAGTTTTTGGTGTCTGCGTGAAAGGTATAAAGCCATCGGTTGTCATGTAACCCGAATCCTCGATGCGTATACCGGCAACATCAGGCAGATAGATACCAGGTTCAATTGAAAAGACCATGCCTTCTTGAAGGATGAGATCGCTGCCGGCCATAATCGATGGAAATTCATGGACCGATGCTCCCAGACCGTGCCCAAGGCGATGAACAAAGTAATCACCGTAGCCTGCCTTCGTAATGATGTTACGGGCAATAGCATCCAGTTCGCCAGCAGTCATACCAATTTTTGCTTGTGATTGGGCAGCAAGTTGGGCTTCAAGTGTGACGGCATAAATGTCTTGCGCTTTGTCGCTGATTTTACCAAAAGCGACAGTACGCGTCGCATCTGATGCATAACCTTCAGTCATGGTGCCAAGGTCAAACAGCGCCATCTCACCTGGGTTAAGTTGACGTGAGGATGTTGCGCCGTGAGGATCAGCGGCATGCGCACCAAATTGGACTAGGGTGTCAAAGCTCATCGCAGGCACGCCGGTGCGTTTGAGTTCATATTCCAGTTGCGCTGCAACACCAAGCTCGGTGACGCCTGTTGCTAAAGCATCAAAACCAATCGCAAAAGCGCGGTCGGCATCACGTCCAGCAGCCAGCATGTGTTGAATTTCATCCGGTGTTTTTATGAGACGCATGGTGTTGATTTTTTCGGTGATATCTGCGTTGAAAGTTGCCTCAGGAAAGGCTGATTGCAACGCTTGATAGCGCGCCATGGTAAGATTATCGGCTTCAATGGCGAAGGCTGTCCCATGCGCGTCTTTTTTAATATGTTGGGCTAACTTTGCCCAAGGATTTTCTTGATCGTCATACCCATAGGCAGGGTACGTCCAACCACTGGCTTGCATACTGTTGACTTCAAGTGCGGGCCCAAAAAGAAAAGGCGCATGGTCTGGAAAAACCACCAAAGCAAGGACGCGTTCAATTGGGTCAGAGGTAAAGCCAGACAAATAAGCAACCGTATGGAAATTCGTGAGAATTGCGCCACTGAGATGTTGTTCGGTGAGCCAATGTGTTAATGTCGTGAGTTTTTGATTAGTCATTTGTCGTTCCTTTGTTAAAATGTATTATTTCCATTTTAACACTTCCATTTAAAAGTATCTTTTCTTGTAACAAACAGAAACAATGATGAAAACTTGAGGAGATACGCTTGTAAGCGTTTGCAATTTTATTTATTTTTGCTATAATGAAAAAAGGTATATGAGTGTGAAAACGGTTTCTTAAATACAAAACGCAAAGAAGGTCAACTATGCAGAAAAAAAGTTCAGCAACAATATATGATGTCGCCAACCGCGTCGGCGTGTCTCTGGCAACGGTTTCCCGGGTTGTTAATGGTAATAGCAACGTCCGTGAATCGACAAAACGTAAGGTGCTTGATGCCATTGAAGAACTCGGCTACCATCCAAATGCTGTGGCGCGGGGACTGGCTTCCAAGAAAACGACGACGATTGGTGTGGTCATGCCGGACGTGACAGACATGTATTATTCCGAATTGGCACGTGGAATTGATGATGTTGCCAATATGTATCACTATGATGTGTTGCTGACGAATACGGATGAAGACCCTGTGCGCGAAACAATGGCAGTTAATAATCTTGCCAGCAAACAAGTGGATGGCATTATTTTCATGGGAAACGAGTTGGACCGTGAAGTGCTCAACACCATAGCGGCAGCAGATGCGCCAGTGGTTTTGGCTGGCTCATTGGACAGCGAAGGGAAGTTGCCAAGTGTCAATATCGATTATGTGAAAGCAGTTGAAGAAGCAACAGCAACGGTGATCAAACATGGTCATCAGCGCGTTGCCTTGGTGACTGGGCCAATGTCACATGCCATTAATCGCATGCATCGCTTAGTTGGCTATCAATCGGCATTGGATGCAGCGGGACTTATATTTGATGAGGATTTGTTATTCACAGCCCACCAAGACTATGCCGCAGGGCTGCAAATTGCCGAAAAGATTATGCAATCTGAAGCAAATGCCGTGATTGCTTATGATGACGAAGTGGCACTTGGCATTATGAATTACATGCAAGATCATGGTAAACGTGTGCCAGAAGATTTTGAAATTATCACGTCCAACGACACCAAGTTTGCCATCGTGACACGGCCTGATTTAACCTCAATTGGGCAGCCCAAATATGATATTGGTGCTGTTTCCATGCGGATGTTGACAAAATTGATGAATAACGAAATTATTGACGATACACAGGTCAAGTTACCGCATACATTAGAACGTCGCGGGACGACAATCAACTAATTTCTCATTCTAAAGAAATATAACGGTAACAATTGACATTTAAACGTTAAAAAAGTAAACTAGTTAGAGTAGTTTGCTTTTTATTTTGCAAATCATTCTTGGGAGGGGTCCGTTTCAAATGAGGAAAAGACGTTACATCACAGGGTTTGACGGCCTTCGTGCGATCGCCGTTATTGGTGTTATTGCCTTTCATCTTTTGCCAACCAAAATTGTTGGTGGCTGGCTTGGTGTCCCACTTTTTTTTGTGTTATCAGGCTATTTAATTACTGATTTGTTGATTCAAGAGTTTGATCGTCATGATAAAATCGCCCCTTGGCAATTTTATCTCCGGCGTTTAAGACGGTTGTATCCAGCTTTGGTGGGGATGCTGATGTTTACCGTGGTCATGATTTTACTCTTTGACCACCAGTTAATTTATAATTTACGCTATGTCGTTTTGACAAATTTATTGTATGTGTATAATTTTTGGGCGATTGGTCATGGGCAATCTTACTTCCAGCAGTTTGGCGGTGCCTCACCATTTACGCACTTGTGGTCACTTTCTATTGAAGGCCAGTTTTATCTTGTCTGGCCATTTGTATTATGGGGCATCTTAAAATTACGTCCTAAGCGTCACCACGTTGCCATAGGGTTGTTGGTTGTGTCGGGAATTAGTGCCTTTTTGATGGCAGTTCTCTATCAACCGGATGCCATTAATCGCATTTATTATGGCACGGATACACGGTTATTTGCCATTTTGTTAGGGACGGCACTCGCCTTTATCTGGCCATCAACGCATCTGAATCCAGCAGTGCAACCTGAGGTGAAAAAAGGCTTAGACATTGTCGGTGGGGTGGCCTTAACGTTAACTTTAGTCGGTTTGATTAGCCTCAATGGTCAGCAACATGCGACGTATTATGGCTTGATGTACCTCATGACCGCCATCATGACGATTTTAATTGCGGTAGTGGCACATCCCTCATCTTGGTTAAGTCGGGGCTTGGATAATCCAGTCCTCGATTATCTTGGGACACGAAGTTATAGTATTTATCTGTATCAATTACCTGTATTTGTGTTTTATGAAAAATTGGTGCCAAATTTCCAGCCGAGCTGGTGGCAGCTCATCATTGAAGTGACTTTGGTTTTGTTGATCAGTGAATTAAGTTATCGCTTTGTGGAAACCAGGTTCCGCAAACCAGGTGATATGAAAAATCGTGTGCATCGGTTAGCAACGTCACGCAATCGTTTTTTTGGTCTACTTGCCGTTTTTGTGGTCGTGATTTTATTTATTGGTCACGGATTATTAGACCCGCGTGCCGGTCAAGCACAACCTGAAACGGCTCTGGAGAAGAAACTGCGTCAGAATCAATCCGAAGTCGCAAAACGCAATGCGTTAGCCAAGAAGAACGCTGCAAAAACGTCAAAAAACAGGCAAAATGCTACATTAACACCGGATCAAAAAAGTCTTGTGACCAATTACGGGTTGCAACCGGCACAATATTTAGCCTTTCAAGGGATGGCGTTTCAAGCATTTGGCGATTCCGTCATGTTAGATGCCGCGCCTTACTTGCAAGAGGTCAACCCCCATATGGTGGTCGATGCCGCGGTTGGGCGTCAAGCGTATCAAACACCAAAAATTATCGCGCAAGCGGCTAGTTCAGAAAAACTCCCAGAGAACATTTTGATTGGTCTGGGAACAAACGGGGAAATCAAACGCCAAGATCTTGATCAAATCATGGCAATCGTCGGCAAAAAACGCCAAGTTTACTGGATGAACAATTTTGTTCAATCACGGCCTTGGCAGGATAGCAATAATCAGATGCTCGCCGCTGCCCAAAAAGATTACCATAATTTGCATGTTGTGGATTGGTATACTTTAGCAAAGCAACACACCGATTGGTTTGCTGATGATGGGGTACATCAAGGCCCACTAGGTGATCGTAATTACGTCCGTTTATTGGTTGAAACCGTGAGTCGGGTCAATCACGTCAAATAAGCTACCTTAGGGTAGTTTTTTTATTTGCGGCAATGATTTGAAAAAAAATTAGCCGTAATGCTTTACAGGCATTTTTTATTCGCTTAAAATATAAGACAGTATAAATTGGAGGAAGTGTGTCAACAGACACACAAAAATATAAGATGAGTCGGTTATATCAGCATGGGACATTGGCAATGCTCATGGGTAAACAAATGCAAGGCACAATTACAGTAGCTGAGTTGCGACAACAAGGGGATACCGGCATTGGGACCATTGATGGGTTGGATGGCGAAGTCATTATTTTGGCTGGTGAAGTTTATCAAGCGCAAAGTGACGGCCAAGTCAATCACATTACTGATCCGGACACGTTGTTGCCGTTTGCTTCAGTCCATTTTGATGCCCCAACACAAAAGTTGCCATTTTCAAGTGTGACTTTTTCAAATTTGAGTGCGCAATTAAAGACCGCCCAGTTGCAACAAGTCTTTGCGGCGATCAAATTCCACGGTGATTTTTCACACATGCACGTTAGAATTGCTCCAAAGCAAGTGCCGCCGTATCCAAGCCTATTATCAGTGGCTGAAAACCAACCAGAATTTGAAGCAGAAAATATTTCTGGGACCGTTGTGGGGTATTTTGCGCCACAAATCTTTAATGGGCCAACCGCTGCTGGCTGGCACGTGCACTTTTTGTCAGACGACCATCAGTTTGCTGGGCATATTCTTGACTTTTCTGCCGAGCAGGTGACGGGTGATTTACAAATTTTTGATGAGTTCGTCCAACATCTCCCAATTGATAACCCTGATTTCCGACAAATGACCTTAGATTTTGATGGCCTCATTGCAGGGATTGAAGCCAGTGAAGGAGGGCGCAAGTAATGACAAAAAAGCCCCTTGTGATTGGGATTACTGGCGGATCTGGTTCTGGGAAAACAACGGTTAGTCGTGAGTTAGTGCGACGATTGACGGTAGATGGTTCATCTGCTATTTTGTTACAACAAGATTCTTACTATAAAGATCAATCGGAAAAGCCCATGTCTGAACGGGTTTTGACGAATTACGATCATCCAGATTCTTTTGAAACAGATTTATTTGTTTCAGATTTGCGCCGGTTGCTTCGCCATGAAGCAATTGATAAGCCTATTTATGATTATGCCAATCATACGCGATCTAAAGAGGTTGAGCGGGTGGCCCCAGCAGATGTGGTCATTGTTGATGGTGTGTTGCTTTTCAATGATGAACGAGTGCGTGATTTGTTAGACATGAAAATATTTGTGGATACAGATGACGATATTCGTTTCTTACGCCGTCTAGAACGCGACATTGAAGAACGTGGGCGTACGGTTCGTGGGGTCATTGAGCAATATTTGGCGACGGTCAAGCCAATGTATCATCAATTCGTGGAACCCACCAAGCGTTATGCG
This sequence comes from Leuconostoc holzapfelii, assembly GCF_012396485.1. Lineage (GTDB taxonomy): Bacteria > Bacillota > Bacilli > Lactobacillales > Lactobacillaceae > Leuconostoc > Leuconostoc holzapfelii. The sequence continues at coordinate 274,857 of NZ_JAAXPO010000001.1, read as the reverse complement.
AACATCATTGTCCCAGAGGGTGGCGAGAATTTGGTGGCAATTGATATGCTGACCAATCAGGCCAAAGCGATGTTAAAAAAAGACTAAAAAACAGCCAAACGTGAGCACGTTTGGCTGTTTTTTAGTGGGCGCGCGTCTCTTCGATGACGCTGCGCATATTATCTACGACATTTTGCGTGTTTTGTGAGAAATGAGAGCCAACCAATGTAAATAGCGTATCAATTAAAGTGATTTGGGCAATCAGTGAACTCATGGATTCGCTGCGGAAATTAATTTCTTCGGCGAGTGACAAAAGGACCAAGTCGGCGATTTTTGCGAGTGGCGATTCGGCAAAAGAGGTGATGGCAATTACCTTGACGCCGTTTTCTTTGAGTTTTTGCGCGATTAACAGGGTATCCTTGTTGCGACCAGAATGCGAGATGACCACGGCCGCATCGTCAACGTCTAATTTAACAGCCTGCATGAGTTGAATATCATAATCGGGATGTGCAATCACGTCAAGTGGTGTCCGCAAGAACTTGTGGTACGCATTAAAGGCGACAATGGATGACCCACCAATACCAAAAAAGCCGACGCGACGCGCAGCAATGAGTGCATTACTAGCGGTTTCTAAAGCTTCAGCAGTTAAATGGTTTAACGTGGCATGCAAAGCGTTCGTGGCACCGGCAAAAACTTTCTGTGAAATGGCAATCGTGTCATCATCATCCGTAATTTCACCGAAAAAATCTACCGGTGTCGTAGTGGTTGCAGCACTGGCCAGCGCCACGGAAAATTCACGGAAAGAGTCGAAACCAGTTTTCTTGGCGAAACGAGAAATGGTTGCTGTGGAAACACCTGAACCGTTAGAAAGCTCTTGAATGGTCGCTTCTTGCGCACGCTGGGTGTCTGCTAGAATATAATCAATAAGTTTATTTTCAGTGGCGTTAAATTGTTTTTTTTGGGCGCGAAGTTGCGCGATAATATTTTGAGCCATGGGCCTTTCCCTATTTACTGCGCAATGCGCAAAATATCGTTGTTCCTATAAACTAACTATACAAGAAACGAAAACTTTTTACAATAATACGCTTGCATTATGTAAAAAATTTTCATATAATAAAAGCGTAGTAAAAATACAAAAAACATAAGAGGTAAGTAAACCATGAAGTTTGCGATGATCGGCCTTGGTAAGATGGGCTTGAACTTGGTAAAGAACGCCGTTGATAACGGTCACGAAGTTGTTGCGTTTGATTTGAACGCTGACTTTGTTAAGGCAGCAACTGATTATTCATCAGCTATTGAAGGGGCAACTGACATTGATGACATGTTGGCAAAGTTGCCTTCACCAAAGGCTGTTTGGGTAATGGTGCCAGCTGGTGTACCAACCAACTCAACAATCGACACATTGATTGAAAAGATGGACAAGGGCGACATCATCATCGATGGTGGTAACTCTAACTATAAGGATAACTTGGAACAAAACAAGCGCACAACTGCTGCTGGTATCAAGTTCTTCGATGCTGGTACATCTGGTGGTATGAACGGTGCCCGTAATGGTGGTAACTTCATGATTGGTGGCGATGATGCCGAAGCTTGGAAGATCATCGAACCATTGTTTGAATCAATCGCTGAAGAAGATGGTTACTTGTACACAGGTCGTTTGGGTTCAGGTCACTACTTGAAGATGGTTCACAACGGTATCGAATATGGTATGATGCAAGCCATCGCCGAAGGTTTCGAAGTTTTGGAAGCCTCACAATTCGACTACGACTACGAAGCAGTTTCAAAGTTGTGGAACCACGGCTCAGTTATCCGTTCATGGTTGATGGAATTGGCTGAAGAACAATTCGCCAAGGATCCTAAGTTGGATGCTATTGCTGGTCGTATGCACTCATCTGGTGAAGGTAAGTGGACTGTTCAAGAATCATTGGATCTTGACGTACCAGCACCTGTTATCTACATGTCACTTGCAATGCGTTACCGTTCATTGCAAGACGACACATTTACTGGTAAGGTTGTTTCAGCTTTGCGTAATGGCTTCGGTGGTCACGCAATGGACTCTGCTAAGTAAGCAATTTTGGACTGTTCATATCAATGAACAGACGGCTCCCGCTAGGGGGCTTTTTCTGTGTCATGTGATTTGTTGAACGATTATCAATAATATGAGGTAATATTATGGACTATATGATCGGCGTTGATTTAGGAACAACATCAACAAAAGCGGTGTTGTTTAATGATCAAAACCAAGTGGTTGCAAGTGCCAATAAAGGGTACAAGCTTTATCGTGATGTGCCTGACATGGCTGAAGAAGATTTGGACGAAATCTTTGAAGCTTTGATCGACGCCTTGAGTGAAGTGGTTCGCGCAGCAAAGTTGCAAGACGATGATAAGATTGCTGCGGTATCATTTTCATCAGCGATGCATTCTTTGATTGCCTTTGATCAAAATTGGCAGCCATTAACTCGGGTCATTACTTGGGCGGATACACGTGCAGTGAAATACACAGAAGACTTAAAGGCTTCCGGTGTTGGCCAAGAAATCTACCAAAAGACTGGGACACCAATTCACCCCATGGCACCGTTGTCTAAGTTGTTATGGCTTAAAGCTGAACACGCAGACATTTTCAATCAAGCAGCACATTTCATGGGTATTAAAGAATATTTGTTCCACCGTTTGTTTGGTGCCAATAAGATGGATATTTCTTTGGCTTCTGGGACAGGGTTGTTTAACATCTTTAATCTCGATTGGGATGAGCAAGCCTTGTCGGTGACAGGGATTACTAAAGCACAATTACCAACACCAGTTGAACCATATGAATATGAAACCACAATGGCTTCTGAATACGCGGCGATCATCGGTATTCCAACCGATACACCGTTTGTCTATGGTGCCGGTGATGGGCCATTGTCTAATTTGGGTGTCAACGCGGTCAAGCCAGGCGTGGCGGCAATTACCATTGGGACATCCGGTGCCATTCGTGTCGTTTCTGACCAACCAGTCATTGATCCAAAGGGCCGGACATTCACGTACGCCTTGGATAAGGATCACTGGGTTGTTGGCGGACCAGTCAACAACGGTGGGGATGTCTTCCGCTGGGCGCGTGACAATATGTTTGATGCGGAAAAGTCAACAGCAGCTTTGCTGGGCACAGATGCTTATGATTTGATGACACAAATTGCTGCCCGCGTGCCAGCTGGTTCTGAAGGCTTGATTTTCCACCCTTACCTAGGTGGCGAACGCGCCCCAATCTGGGATGCTAACGCACGTGGATCATTCTTTGGCTTGAATCATGGACACACACGTGCACATATGCTGCGTTCAGTCCTAGAAGGGATTACTTTCAACGTTTACATGGTCAGCTTGGCCTTAGAAGAAGTTGTGGGTAACTTGAAGTCAATCCAAGCCACAGGTGGGTTTGCGCGTTCACCATTGTGGCGGCAAATGTTTGCCGATATTTTTGAACAACCAGTCACGGTGCCAGAAGCTTTTGAATCGGGTTCATTAGCGGCGGTCATTGTTGCCCAAAAAGCTTTAGGGTTAATTGATGATCTCTATGACATTGAGAAATATGTTGGTTCAGCCAATACTTACCAACCAATGCCAGAAAACTTTGAAGCTTACCGCGAATTAGCGCCAATTTTCATTCGCTTGTCGCGCCAATTGCAGACAGAATATGAAAATATTGCGACATACCAACGCAAGCATACCAAGTAAATTGGTGGGAAACACCACAGCAGTAATAAACATTAGATTTAGGAGAAAGCGCGTCATAACGGGAACGCGCCATATATACACGTGGAATTCGTCATGTTGATTATTTCAATCTTGATCTTGTTGCTCTTGATTGCCAAGTTCAAGTTGAATACATTTGTTTCATTGATTATTACGGCCTTTATTTTGGCTTTGCTCCTTGGCATGAAGCCAATGAAAATTCCAGACGCTGTGCTTGGCGCACAAGGTGTCGGAAACATCTTAGGACCAAACTCAGTCATCTTTATTTTTGGTGGCATGATTGGTCGCTTGGTCGCTGATGCGGGTGGCTCATACCGAATCGCTAAAACCTTGATTGATTGGTTTGGTGTGAAGCGCTTGCAATGGGCAGTCTTGATTGCGTCATTTATCATTGGTATTTCAATGATTTTTGGTGTCGGCATGGTTTTGCTTATCCCAATCGTCTTTGCGGTTGCCATTGAAGCTGGGGTGCCATTGCTCTATCTTGGGATTTCAATGACAGCAGCCTTGTCATCAGCGCAAGGCTTCTTACCACCACAGCCAGCGCCAACGGCTGTTGCCTCTGCTTTGGGTGCAAATATTGGGATGATGTTGATTTTTGGTTTGATTGTTTCGGTCATCACAGCAGTAGTTGCTGGGCCAGCATTTACCAAGTTAGCACAAAAGTATGCACCAGACGCATTCCAATTTAAAACAGAAATTGAAGCTGTTGGTCCTGTAAAGGAATATGATTTAGACGCAACGCCTAATTTTGCTTTGTCTGTGCTCACATCTGTTTTCCCTTTGATCTTCATGATCATCGCAACAGTGTATAAGTTGATTTACACAGGCGGCGTTACACCTAAAAATCCAGGCATGGTTGATCAAATTGTTGAATTTGCGGCTAATCCTGCTGTAGCGATGACAATTGCCTTGATTTTTGCAATCTTTACGATGGGCATTTGGCAAAATAAGTCAATGACCGAAGTCGGCAAGTCTTTGAATGAAGGCATGTCAGCGGTTGCTGGTATCTTATTGATTGTTGGTGGCGGTGGTGCCTTGCGAGGGGTGCTGGTGACTTCAGGGTTATCAGATAAGATTGCGACAACTTTCCAAGCAGGCGGGTCGATGAGTCCGATTGCGGTGGTATTATTTGCTTGGGGTGTTGCTGCTGTGTTGCGTATTTCAGTCGGTTCAGCCACGGTGGCTGGGATGACGGCCGCAGGGATTGTGACAGGAATATTGGCAGCCAATCCAGGTAACACGTTGTTACCAGTCTTTGTCGCTTTGGCGATTGGGGCAGGGTCATTAATTGCCTCACACGTCAACGATGCTGGCTTCTGGATTTTTAAAGAATTCTTTGACTTGTCTGTTAAGCAAACATTTCAAATTTGGACCGTGTTGGAGACAATCATCTCGGTGACTGGTTTAATTGTGATTCTGATCATGACAACATTATTTGCATAAAACCTTAAAACAGAATTTTTAATTCTGTTTTTTTGTTGACACTAATATTAGAAAATGTTAATATAATCAAGTAACTTTGTAACCTTTGGAGGGATAGATTCATGTCGGATTCAAAACCGAAGACTGGGTGGCTACATAAAGCAAGCCCCGCCAGTTTTTCACATAGCGATGCGCATTTGCAGAAAACACTGGGTGTTAAAGAAATGTTAGCGTTGGGGATTGGCACAATCGTGTCAACTGCTATTTTCACTTTACCTGGTATTGTTGCTGCCGATCACGCTGGCCCAGCCGTGGCAATTTCATTTATTATTGCAGCGGTGGTTTCTGGCCTAGCAGCATTTGCTTATGCTGAATTTGCTTCGGCTTTGCCATTTGCAGGATCTGCCTATTCATGGGCGAACGTTGTCTTTGGTGAAGTCTTTGGCTGGATTGCTGGTTGGGCATTGTTAGCGGAATACTTTATTGCGGTGGCTTTTGTGGCCTCTGGTTGGTCAGCTAACTTCAAGCTTTTCCTAGCGTCACACCATATGGTATTACCACCTGCGTTGGCTGGGTCATTTGCTGCTGGCCACGGTGGGGTTGTGGATATTTCAGCTTTGTTTGCAGTCTTAATCGTGGCGGTGCTCTTGTGGCGCGGGACGAACACAACTGCACGGGTTGAAAATACCTTGGTTGTTGGAAAAGTCTTGGTAATCTTGATCTTTATTGGGGTTGGTTTGACAGCAATCCATCCTGGCAACTATGTGCCATTTATCCCAGCACATAAGGCAGGGACAAGTTTTGGTGGCTGGCAAGGGATTGTTGCTGGTGCCTCACAAATTTTCTTGGCCTATATTGGTTTTGATTCCATCGCTGCTAACTCCGCTGAAGCAAAGGATCCAAAGAAGACTATGCCACGCGGAATTATTGGTTCACTGGTGATCGCTACAATTTTATTTGTGACAGTTGCGTTGGTCTTGGTTGGCATGTTCCATTACTCAAAGTATGAAAACAACGCCGCACCAGCAGCATGGGCCTTGTTGCAATCTGGACATCCTTTCACATCGAACTTGTTATCGGTGGTTGCTTTGATTGGGATGTTTACCGCAATTATTGGTATGATGTTGGCTGGCTCACGCCTGCTATACGCCTTTGGCCGTGATGGGTTGTTGCCAAGCTTCTTGGGTAAAGTGAATGATAAAGGTTTGCCTAACAATGCCTTGTTGGTCTTATCAGTGATTGCTATCTTAATTGGCTCAATCTTTAGTTTCACTGAACTTGCGGGCTTGATTTCTGCTGGTACGTTGATTGCCTTTATCATTGTGTCAATTGGTATTTACGCTTTGCGTCCGCGAGAAGGAAAAGACATTCAAGTGCCAGGCTTCAAAATGCCATTATATCCAGTGCTGCCTGCCTTGGCAGCCTTAGGCTCTGCATTTATTTTCTATAATTTGGATAATGAAGCAAAACTATATGCCTTTGGTTGGTTCGTGCTTGGTTTGGTGATTTATGCCGTTTATGGGTCACGGCATAGTAAGTTATCAAAATAAAATGTGTGATAAAAAAAAATTAAGTCCTAGTTTACTGGGGCTTTTCTTGTAAAAAAAAATAGGGTTTGGTGGGGCGATGTCAAAAAATAAAACGATTTTAGCTGCAGAAAAAAAGCATTTAGCTGATGTTTCTCGGGTTAAGTATTTTGATTTAGTCATTGATCATGGCAAAGGGGCGATAATTACCGATGCTGATGGGCGTGACTATATTGACCTCTTAGCTAGTGCCAGTGCGACGAATACTGGCCATTCACATCCAAAGGTAGTGGCCGCCATCACTGCGCAGGCGCAAAAATTAATTCAATACACACCCGCGTATTTTGCGAATACGACCACGGCCCAACTAGCTGAGCGCTTGACTAAACTGACACCAGGTGACTTTGAAAAGCAGGTGGTCTTTGGCAATTCAGGGTCAGATGCGAACGATGCAATGATCAAGTTCGCTCGTGCGTATACCGGTCGATCATATATTGTGAGCTTTACGGGTGCTTATCATGGCTCAACTTATGGGGCGATATCCTTATCTGGTGTGAGTTTAAATATGACACGTAAAATTGGCCCACTGGTACCAGATATTGTCAAAGTGCCGTATCCAGATCAAACACAACGTTTGGCAGGAGAATCCGATGAGGCATTTTCGTTGCGCTTATTTGCCGCTTTTAAACTCCCATTTGACACGTACCTACCAGCTGATGAAGTAGCCATGGTCATTATTGAACCTATTCAAGGCGATGGCGGGATCGTGAAAGCGCCGCAAAAATACATGGCATTGGTTTATGAATTTACCCGCCAACATCACATCGTGTTTGCAGTGGATGAAGTGAACCAAGGCTTGGGGCGCACAGGTAAAATGTGGTCAATTGATCACTTTGGGATTGCGCCAGATTTGTTAAGCATGGGTAAATCTATTGCCAGCGGCTTACCGTTGAGTGCTGTTGTCGGCCGGCGTGACATAATGGCCAGCTTAGCTGCGCCTGCCAATGTTTATACGACAGCGGGCAATCCAGTGACAGCAGCAGCGGCCTTGGCGACACTTGATGTCATCGCTGATGAAGCACTCGTGGCCCGTTCGGCCGAGTTGGGCCAAAGGGCACAAGCCTTCTTTGAACAGGCTGCACAAAAATATCCCTTTATTGGTGATGTGCGCATGTATGGTTTAAATGGCGGGATTGACATTGTGGATGCACAAGGTCAACCTGATGTTGATGCGACGACGAAAATTATTTACCGCTTATTTGAACTTGGTGTGATTATGATCAGTTTGCGGGGCAATGTCTTACGTTTTCAACCACCCCTCGTCATCACGCTGGACCAATTGGCAACCGCTTTTGAAAAAATAACCCAGACATTTGAGGCATTGTTAGCTGGTAACTTGCACTTACCTGAAACAGATAATCATATTGGCTGGTAATGTGCTATAATAATTTAAGAAATCTGGCCATGCAAACGTTGTAAGATGCCTATGAGAAATGTGTTGGTTGATGAAAAACACACATCACAATTTTTGTGCTCCCAGATCATGATGTAATCGAAAGATTACCGCGCCTCAGCGTTATGAGATAATGAAGGTAAAGATTGAAGATCATTACAAAATGCGGTGGTACCACGGTAAAGCGTCCGCACTTTGTTCTGGTCTTTTTATATTTCAAAACCAAGGAGAATTACAAATGAAAGAATTGACGTCTGCTGAAGTCCGTCAAATGTTTTTGGATTTCTTTGCATCAAAAGGGCACGAAATCGTGCCCTCAAAGAATTTAATTCCACAAGAAGACCCAACGTTGCTTTGGATTAACTCGGGAGTTGCAACCCTAAAAAAGTATTTTGACGGGACGGTTGTACCGGAAAATCCTCGCATTACCAACGCCCAAAAAGCCATTCGGACCAATGATATTGAAAATGTTGGTAAAACAGCCCGTCATCATACCTTATTTGAAATGATGGGGAATTTTTCAATTGGCGATTATTTTAAAGCGGAAGTGATTCCTTGGGCTTGGGAATTGTTGACTAGCCCTGAGTGGTATGGCTTGGATAAAGAATTGCTTTATGTCACAGTTTATCCAAAAGATCAAGAAGCTAAAAAGATCTGGGAAGAAAAAACAGATCTGCCAGCTGGTCATATTTACGAAGTTGAAGACAACTTCTGGGATATCGGTGAAGGACCTTCAGGTCCCGATTCAGAAATCTTTTTCGATCGTGGCCCAGCCTTTCAAGATTTGCCAGATGGGGATCCAGAAATGTATCCAGGTGGTGAAAACGAACGCTATCTTGAAATCTGGAATATTGTGTTCTCACAATTTAACCATTTGCCTGGCTTGACGGATAATGCCCAGTATCCAGAATTGCCACATAAAAACATTGATACGGGGATGGGACTGGAGCGCGTTGTCTCAGTGTTCCAAAATGGCCGGACAAACTTTGATACGGATCTTTTCTTGCCAATTATCCACGCCACAGAAGCTTTGTCACCAAACTTTAAGTATGATGGCACCAAGGATTCTGACAGCAATACCAGCTTTAAGGTGATTGCAGACCACATTCGTGCCATTACCTTTGCCATTGGTGATGGGGCAATGCCGTCAAATGAAGGGCGTGGCTATGTCATTCGTCGTTTGCTCCGTCGGGCTGTTTTGCACGGTCAAAAGTTAGGTATTCAAGGTGAATTCTTGACACAATTGGTGCCAATTGTTGGCGATATCATGAAGAGCTATTATCCTGAAGTGCTCGCCAATACAGCGCGTATTCAAAAAACGGTCGTAGCGGAAGAAAAGCGCTTTAACGCTACTTTGGCTGGTGGTTTGACATTACTCAATGATGTGATTGCTACGGCAAAGGAAGAGGGTCAGTCACAAATTGCTGGTCAAGACGCCTTCAAATTGTCTGATACGTATGGATTCCCATTGGAGTTGACGCAAGAACAAGCGGCTGAAGCAGGGTTAACAGTTGATGTGACTGGCTTTAACGATGCCTTACAGGCGCAACGGACACGGGCACGTGCCGCACGGTCAAATGACAAGTCAATGGGTGTTCAAAACGCCGTATTAACTGATTTGAAGGTAGCTTCTCAATATGTGGGTTGGTCTGAAACGACAGTTGACGGGGCAGAAATTGTGGCGATTATTGGACAAGACGCGGATGGCGTCGATGCGTTGTTGGATCAAGCAGTGGCTGGTCAACAACGCCAGCTTGTCTTTGATCAAACGCCGTTTTATGCGGAAATGGGTGGACAAGTGCCTGATTTCGGCACAGTTTTGAACAAGCAAGGTGATATTGTCGCCGAAGTGATTGATGTGCAAACAGCGCCAAATGGCCAACATGTCCATACAGTCAATATTTTGTCTGACATTCAGTTAAGTCAACACGTTGATTTGCGTGTGGATATGGCACGCCATACGGCTGTCTCAAGAAACCACACCGCCACACATATGCTTGATCAAGCTTTGCGTAATGTTGTTGGTGGAGATGTCCACCAGGCGGGATCATTGGTTGAACCCGACTACTTGCGTTTTGATTTTACGCATGATGGCCCAGTCTCTCCTGAAGTACTTGATACAATCGAGGGAATCATGAATGAAGAAATCGCCAAAAATGCGCCGATTTCATGGGTGGAAACAGATATTGAATCTGCAAAGCAAATGGGTGCTGTGGCTGTCTTTGGGGAAAAGTATGGCGATGTGGTGCGTGTTGTTTCTATTGGTGACTTTAACAAGGAATTTGACGGTGGGACACACGCAAATACAACGGCAGAACTTGGCTTATTTAAGGTTGTTTCAGAATCAGGTATTGGGGCTGGGGTACGCCGGATTGAAGCTGTGACAGGCTTAAACGCACTTGCTCAATATAAGGCAGAAGAAAACGCCTTGAAGACGATTGCATCCCAAGTCAAGGCACAAAAGATTACTGATGCGCCGGCAAAGGTGGCGGACTTACAAGCCGAATTAAAGGCCACGCAACGGACGTTAGAATCAGTTGAGGCGAAGTTGGCAAACGCTGCCGCTGATGAAGTCTTTAACGATGTGAAAACAAGCCATGGCCACACGTATATTGTGGCCCAACTACCAGTTTCTGGCATGGATGGTTTGCGTCAAGTTGCCGATAATTGGAAGGCTAATTATCCGTCAGAAGTGTTGGTCTTGGCCGCAGATATTGCTGGTAAAGTGAGTTTGATTGTTGCAGCTTCACCTGAAGCGAATGCAGCAGGCATTAAAGCCGGCGACCTGATCAAAGCCATTGCGCCACATGTTGGTGGCGGCGGCGGTGGTCGACCAGATATGGCACAGGCGGGCGGTAAGAAGCCAGCAGGGATTCCTGATGCCTTTGCGGCGGTGGCTGAGTTCTTGGCTGAAAGCTAACATCATTTATTTGGAATCTTATGGTTCTGTGATATAGTTGTCATATTTATAAGGTAAAATAAGGTTAGGATTATTAGTCTACTTGACGTGAAGCGTCAAGCGAAGTGACTAAAGAAAGGAGCGTGTGCGATGACAGTAGGAGATGAAACAGCAATTTTTGACTTTGGCAATCAACAGCCAAAAGCAATCCACGAAACTTTGGAAATTGTTTACCAAGCTTTGGAAGAAAAAGGGTATAACCCGATTAACCAAATCGTGGGTTACTTAATGTCTGGGGATCCCGCCTATATTCCACGTTTAAATGACGCGCGAAACTTGATCAAGCGTCACGAACGTGATGAAATTATTGAAGAACTTGTGCACGCCTATTTGAATAAATAATGCGTGTATTAGGATTAGATGTCGGTAGTAGAACAGTGGGTGTGGCGGTGAGCGATCCGATGGGCTGGACAGCCCAAGGCGTTGAAATCATTCGCATCAACGAAGATGAATCAGAATTTGGCTTGGAACGTTTGGGTGAAATTATTCAGGCAAAACAGATTAAAGGTGTTGTCTTAGGTTTACCTAAAAACATGAATAATTCTGAAGGCCCACGTGCAGAAGCAGCGCGGCGTTATGCCAAGATGGTGACAGAAAAATTTGGGTTGCCAACTGATTTTCAGGATGAACGGCTAACAACCGTACAAGCTGAGCGCATGTTAATTGAAGAGGCGGACGTGTCACGGAAAAAGCGCAAGCAAGTCATTGACAAAATTGCAGCCGAATTTATTTTACAAAATTATTTAGATGCCAACGGCAAGTTGGCCAAATAGTGCTTTAAAAACAACGTTTCTATACGAGGCGTTGTTTTTACGTTATAATAGAGATACAAAACTTGAAGGGAATGTGCGGGAAAAAGCGTCCCCAACCTGTGTTGCAGGCGCACGCACAGTGAACAAATTATGGCAAACCAAGAAGACATTCAAAAGATTACCCTTGTTGATGAAAATGGCGACGAGGCATTATACGAAGTGCTATTCACTTTCCATTCTGAAGAATACAGCAAGGATTATATCTTGCTGGTGCCAGAAGGTGTTGAAGATGATGAAGAAGTGGATATCCAAGCTTATATTTTCAATCCAGATGAAAACGGTGATGCAACCGAAGAAGATCTGATTCAAATTGAAGATGATAAAGAATGGGATATGGTTGAAGAAGTGTTGAACACTTTCTTGGAAGACGACGCGAACTTCGAATAAGCACGAGAAAACGCGTTTTGCGTTTTTTTTGTTACAAAAGTTTAACAATTTAATGGCTTATCAAGTGATAAACTATTACGTAGAAGAGTTTTGGCCATTGGCTGAAAACTTGAATACTAAGAATATATAACCACTGCGTGATGATTAGCACCATTAATCAGTGAGTGGGACGTTATATTTGGGAGGAACAAATGGTTACTTTAGTAGGGATCCTTGACCTTGCGCGTTTTCAGTTCGCAATGACAACGATTTTCCACTTCTTCTTTGTGCCGATGTCAATCGGTTTAGGTGTTGTGGTATCCGTTATGGAAACGCTGTATGTCTTTAAAAAAGATGAGATATACAAGAAGATGGCGCAGTTTTGGGGAAAAATTTTCTTGTTGAGTTTCGCGGTAGGGGTTGTTACCGGATTGATTCAAGAATTTCAATTTGGTATGAACTGGTCTGAATACTCACGTTATGTGGGGGATATTTTCGGTTCGCTCTTAGCAATTGAAGCCTTGGTGGCATTCTTTGCGGAATCAACATTTATTGGTCTCTGGTCATTTACATGGGATCGCTTTAAGCCCGGTGTCCACGTGCTATTCATCTGGATTACAACAATTGGGTCTGCTTTGTCATCATTGTGGATTTTGGCTGCGAACTCATTTATGCAAAATCCAATTGGTTATGCAATTGATAATCATATGGGCCGTGCCGAACTGAAAAGTTTTAGTGCCTTGTTGACGAACAAACAATTATGGGTCGAATTCCCACACGTTGTTGTTGGTACGTTGGTGACAGCTGGCTTCTTGGTTGCTGGTATGTCAGCCTTTAAATTGTTGAAGTTGAAAAAAGGGGACAGTGAGATTCTCTTTTTCCGTAAGTCAATCAATATTGCGTTGATTGTTGGGTTGGTGGGCATTGCTGGCGCCTTAGGAACTGGGGATAAGCATGCCTTTGATTTGCAATCAATGCAGCCAATGAAGTATGCGGCGATGGAAGGTGTCGATAAGACCATTACATCGTCTGAACGTAAAGATAAGGCGCAACCTTGGTCATTGATTTCGGTGACAAACCCTGACACTCACCGCGTGATTGCGCGTGTTGAAATTCCATACGTTTTGTCAATCTTGGGGAACCACTCATTGACTGGTGGTAATACGGTTGGGACAACAGAATTAGAAAAGCAATTTGAAAAGAAGTATGGCAAAGCACATGGCGACATCAAAAACTACTATGTGCCTGAAAATACGTTATTCTACTCATTCCGTGTCATGGCCATGGGTGCTGGGGCACTCTTGCTACTTGGTATTGTGGCACTTTGGATGAACCGTCGTAAGTCACAATTGATTTTGACACAACGTTGGTTCTTATGGATCATGGGAATTGCGACATTTGCGCCATTCGCACTTAACACTGCGGGCTGGTTAGTGACTGAATTAGGGCGTTATCCATGGGTTGTGTATGGTTTGATGCCAATCAGTGATGCGGTGTCACCAAATGTTTCAGCTGCTTCACTTTTGATTTCAAATATTGTTTACTTCTTGACGTTTGCAACATTAGGTGGGGTGATGATCTGGTTGGCACGTCGTGCATTGCATGCGGGTCCAAATGCCGAAGAAACAGAACACTTGTCTCCAAGTGACCCCTATAGTCATTTGGCCAAGGGAGGTGAAGCTTAATGAGTACGTTAGAAATTTTATGGTTTGTCTTGATTGGCGTGTTGTGGGCCGGCTTCTTCTTTCTTGAAGGCTTCGACTTTGGTATTGGGATGCAATTCATTATGAACGCGCGTGACCAAAATGATCGTGAAGCACTGTACCAAGCGATTGGCCCAAACTGGGATGCCAATGAAGTTTGGTTGGTCACAGCCGGTGGTGCCACTTTCGCTGCCTTTCCATTTTGGTATGCGTCATTGTTCTCAGGTTTCTACTTGATGTTGTTTATTGTTTTGTTGTCTTTGATTTATCGTGGGGTATCATTTGAATTCCGCGAACAGATGCCAACCATTCAAGGCACACAACTTTGGGAACGCTTGATTGGAATTACGTCATTTTTAGTGCCCTTCTTCCTTGGTATGATTTTTACTGCCATGGTCTCAGGAACACCAATTGATGCGCGTGGGAACCTGTCGGCTGGCTTCTTTGATTATGTGACACCATTTACTTTGGTTGGTGGGATTGCGGTTGCGTTGATGAGTTATGTGCATGGGTTGAACTACACGCGTTTGCGTATCGATGGCCCATTGCGTGAACGCGCCTTGACGCAGTTAAAGTTCTTGTACCCAGTGTTGTTAGCTGGGGAAGCTTTGTTTGCTGTTTTGCTATTTTTCTACACAGACTTTATCCAAACAAAACCAGTTTGGACGCTTGCTATCTTAGTTGTCATTGTATTGACGACGGTCGTGAGTTGGTATACTGCTTTGAAGACAAAGTCTGAAGCTTGGCCATTTATCTTGTCAGGTTTGGCATTAGTTGAAGTCGTTGTCTTACTATTTGTTGGACTATTCCCACGTGTGATGGTGGCTAATAACCCACTACACACATTGGACATTATGAATGCTTCATCATCAGCTTATACCTTAAAAGTGATGACCATTGTGGTGATTACGGCTTTGCCGGTAACCTTGGCTTATCAAATTTGGAGCTTCTGGGTTTTCCGCAAGCGCATCGTCTCACACAAAGTGGTTGAATAACATTGGAAAAAACGTTTACAATTGACTGTAGGCGTTTTTTATTTTAAATCGTCCATTAAACGATGTACGTTGTTGCATCATGCAACGACACGTAGGAACAGATAATATGATTGATAAAAGACTTTTTAAATTGAAAGGCATCATTGGCACATTGCTGGGGTTAGTGATTCTCACTGGGATTCAGGCACTCGCGATTTTGGCCCAAGGAATCTTTTTAGCGCGGGCGATTGTCAGTCTATGGCAGGGTGACAAGAGCCAGACAACGGTGATCGCAATTGGTTGGTTTGCCGTGGCTTTTATCATTCGTCAAGCACTGATTGTGCTTAAAAACGAACTCATGGCACGTTACGCTAACCAAGCTGTTGAGACCTATCGGGTGCAATTGCTCGCAAAATATACGGCATTGGGTTCCACAGTGATCGTTGAACAGGGCACCGGGAATGCGGTGGCAACGTTGGGGGCTGGCCTTGATAATGTGAAGAACTACTTTCAGTTACTTTTAGTGAAAGTGTTTGATTTAGGCATTATTCCGTGGTTAATCTTACTTTATATTTTTTATTTGAAGTGGGAACAAGGCCTATTCTTGTTGTTGATTTTTCCAGTTGTCATCATATTTTTCATTATTTTAGGGTTGGCAGCTCAATCTAAGGCTGATGCTGAGTTTGCGAATTTCAAAAATTTGAATAATCGTTTTGTCGACGCTTTGCGTGGTTTACCCACGTTAAAGCAACTGGGTTTGGCCGATGATTATAGTCAACAGATTTATCGTATTTCTGAAGACTATCGTCAAACTACCATGCGGACACTGCGTATTGCAATGACCTCAACTTTCGCACTTGATTTTTTTACCACATTATCAATTGCGGTCGTGGCTGTCTTTTTAGGATTTGACCTTCTTGATGGGAAAATGACACTGTTGCCGGCACTGACCATTCTAATTTTGGCGCCAGAATATTTTTTACCATTACGTAATTTTTCTGACGACTATCACGCGACGTTAAACGGCAAAAACGCCTTAACGGATGTTTTAGGCATGTTAGAAACACCAGCTGTACCGCAGCAAGACGTCTTAGCATTGAAGACGTGGACACCGACAACGCGTTTAGCCATTTCAGGTTTGAATTTTGGTTACGCGGATGACTTGGTTTTAAAAAACATCACGATTCAAGCCAAAGGTTTCCAAAAAATTGGGATTGTTGGTGAGAGTGGTTCTGGTAAGTCAACGTTGCTTAATTTAATTGGTGGCTTTTTGCAACCGATAACTGGTGAAATTAGCCTTGCTGGTCAGTCTGTACCGCATTTGGCACAACACGATTGGCAGCGACAATTCTTTTATATGCCACAGCAACCCTACATTTTTCATGAAACACTTCGCGACAACATTAAGTTTTATGCGCCAAATGCCAGTGAAACAGCGGTTCAAGACGCTGTATCAAAGGCTGGTTTGACGGCGCTCGTTGCAGCCATGCCCGAAGGGCTTGACACGATGATTGGCGAAAGTGGTCGTCAAGTGTCTGGTGGGCAGGCACAGCGTATTGCACTAGCGCGTATGTTACTCGATGCGCAACGACACGTCTTGCTATTTGACGAACCCACGGCGCATTTAGATATTGAGACGGAATACGAGTTGAAACAAACGATGGCGCCGATTTTAGCCAATCATTTAGTTTTTTTTGCCACGCATCGGCTCCATTGGCTTGACCAAATGGATTATGTCTTGGTCATGCGTGATGGGCAACTGGTTGAACAGGGTGTGCCCAAAGCATTGCTAGCAGACCAACAGAGTGAATTGAATCAGCTACGGACAGAACTAGGAGGGAGCCAATGACAAAGTTGAAGACACGATTACGGCGAGATCACTGGCTGGTCCCCTATTTAAAAACGCAAAAAAATGGCTTGTTTTGGTCAATTTTACTCGCTTTTTTAACCACCTTTGCGGCGGGGGCGTTGATGTTTGTGTCGGGCTATTTGATTTCACGGGCGGCACAGCGGCCAGATAATATTTTATTGATTTACGTGCCGATTGTGTTAACGCGTGGTTTTGGTATCGCGCGACCAATCTTTCGATATGCACAACGGTTAGTCTCCCATAATTGGGTGTTGAAATTTGTTTCCAAGTCGCGGCAACGCCTCTATGAAAGTGTTGCCAGTACAGCTAGTAGCATTCGTGGGCAGTTACAGACTGGTGAAATTTTAAGCCTTCTTGCTGATGATTTGGATCAACTGCAAAACTTATATTTGCGGACAATTTTTCCACTTGGTGCTGGCTTAGTGTTATATTTATTTGTAAGTATTGGCTTTGGCATCGTGAATTGGGCGTTTATGCTTTGGTGGCTCATCATGTTGACCATTATTTTAATGGTTGTGCCAGTGGTAAGCTTTTGGGCGAATCGGCAGCGTGTCCGGCGACAAAAACAATTACAAGCACAAATGTACACGGATACGACGGATGCGGTGCTTGGGCTACAAGACTGGGTCTTATCGGGCCGACAATCTGATTTAATGACCCGACAAGGTCGGGTCATGGCCGACTTATCGCAAACCAAGCATCAAGGGATGGCTTTTGGTTGGTGGCGTGATTTTACCATTCAACTGTTAGTCTTGATTTTAGCCGTGACAACATTGTTTTGGGCGGGGCATCAGTTTGCCGGGCAAAAAATCGCTGTTAATTTCATTGCCGCCTTTACCTTAGCAATCTTTCCACTAGTGGACAGTTTTCTTGGTGTTAACCAAGGTGTGAGTGAAGCCTCATTTTACGAGGACAGTTTGCAACGTTTGAATGAGTTACCTGTGCCTAAAGTATCAGACGCACCAGTTCCTACTGTCACGGATGCCACGATGACGTTAACAGACGTGACGTTCCGATACAATCAGCAAGTCATCATTGACCACTTGAACCTCACGGTTGCGCCAGGGGAAAAGATTGCACTATTGGGGCGCTCAGGATCCGGGAAAACGACGCTCTTAAAACTTATGACAGGGGACTTGACACCAGCCACGGGACAGGTTATGCTTGGACAACATCCTGTCGCGCAGTTGCAACCGCAATTGGCCAGTCTCGTTGCTGTGTTAGATCAACAAGCCTATCTTTTTGATACAACGATTATGAACAATGTCCGGATGGGTAATCCGTCTGCTTCAGATGAACAAGTTAAAACTGCCATTCAAAAAGCTGGCTTACAGCCCCTTATTGATAGCCTGCCGGCGCAATATGACACAAAAATGCAAGAAGCCGGTAAGCGTTTCTCTGGCGGTGAACAACAACGTTTCGCATTGGCCCGGATTTTGTTACAGGATGCCCCAATTGTTATTTTAGATGAACCAACGGTTAGTTTGGATCCAAGAACTGAAGCCTTGGTTTTGGATCAAATTTTTAATGTGTTAAGTGATCGGACCATTATTTGGGTAACGCATCATTTGACCGGCATTAATCATGTCGATCGGGCCTATTTCTTAGCAGAGGGTCGCTTTACATTGGCGGATACACCTCAGAACTTACGTGCCAATTCAGCACATTTTAGACAATTATTAGCACTGGATAACTTTCATTAAATGGCAAAGAAAAGACGAAAGCGACGCGGTAAAAAGCGTTTACTTAAATTGGATTTATGGCTGTGGATTAGTAGTATTTTGATTCTAGCAATTGCTGCTAGTTTCTGGTCACAAACCACAATATTTAAGCCAGCACCACCCACGCAACAAGACCAGATCAAGGCCCAACGGGTTGCATGGATTAATGAACTGGCCCCCTATGCCCGTCAGATGCAAGAACAATATGGTGTGATTGCTTCCATTAGCATTGCCCAAGCCATATTAGAGTCCGACTGGCATACGTCGGTCTTATCAACGCAATACAATAATTTGTATGGCATCAAAGCTGATGTCGGTCAAAAAAGTGTGGTGTTGCCAACGCAAGAATTTGAAAACGGTGAATGGCTGACAATCCAAGGACGCTTTGCCGCCTACGATTCATGGCAGCAAAGTATGAGGGCGCATGCGGAGTTGCTCTATCATGGGACAAGCTGGAACGCCGCACAATATCAGCATGTCTTGGCAGCCAAAGACTATCAAACGGCAGCAACAGCTTTGACCAAAGATGGTTATGCGACTGATCCGACATATGCTGAGAAGTTAGTCAATATTATTCAAACTTGGCACCTTTCACGATTTGATGTGCCACAAAAATAAACGAGCGAAAGCTCGTTTTTTTATTTTGCGAACTGCTGTTCGTGTGGAAATCTGTTATAATAATAAGAGTTAATTTACACTTTAGGAGCGCACATGTCAGTCGAAGAACTCATCCATGGAATGAACGATAAACAGGCCGAGGCCGTCCAAACAACGCAAGGCCCATTGCTGATTATGGCAGGTGCTGGTTCGGGGAAAACCCGTGTCTTGACCCACCGGATTGCACATCTGGTGCAAGATTTGGACGTGAAGCCATGGCGCATTTTGGCCATTACTTTTACCAATAAAGCCGCTAAAGAAATGCGCGAACGTATTGGTGCCTTGTTAACTGAAGATGTCGCGCGCGATATCTGGGTCTCAACTTTTCACGCTTTGGCGGTGCGTATTTTACGGCGGGATGGTGAAAATATTGGCTTGTCGCGTAATTTCACCATTATTGATACGAGTGCGCAACGCACATTAATGAAGCGTGTCATTGCCGATTTAAATTTAGATACTAATCAATATGATCCACGCACCATATTAGGTATGATTTCCAATGCCAAAAATGACATGTTGCGACCAAGAGACTATGCGCAACAAGCCGATAATGCGTTTAAAGAAACAGTGGCTGAAGTTTATACAGCTTATCAATCCGAACTTAAACGCGCGCAAAGTGTTGATTTTGATGATTTGATCATGTTAACGATTGATCTGTTCCAATCAACGCCAGATGTTTTGGCACGATATCAAAATCAATTTGATTACTTGCATGTCGACGAATATCAGGATACCAATGATGCGCAGTATACCATTGTCAATATGCTGGCACAGCGGTCACAAAACTTAGCGGTAGTTGGTGATGCCGATCAGTCGATTTATGGTTGGCGTGGGGCGAATATGAACAACATCCTGAATTTTGAAAAGGATTATCCCAACGCGCAAACCATTTTGTTAGAGCAAAATTACCGTTCCACGCAAAATATTTTGGATGCAGCCAATGCAGTGATCAATAATAACAATGAACGCTTGCCAAAAAACCTGTGGACCCAAAATGGGCAAGGCGACAAAATTACGTATTATCGGGCGCAATCTGAACATGATGAAGCCAATTTTATTTTGGCGAACATTCAAAAGATGCGGGCTGAAAAGCAGATGGCCTATAGCGATTTTGCCGTCTTATACCGAACGAATGCACAATCACGAAACGTCGAAGAGGCTTTGGTGAAAGCGAATATGCCCTATACGATGGTTGGCGGTCATAAGTTTTATGAGCGTAAAGAAATCCTGGATATTATGGCTTATATGCAGCTGATGACCAATCCCAACGATAATGCAGCCTTTGAACGGGTTGTCAATGAACCGAAGCGTGGCCTAGGGGCGACATCTCTTACACGGTTGCGGGAATTGGCCAATCGTTTGAACGTGTCTTATATGACGGCGATTGAAAGTATTGAATTGGCACCCGCCATTTCGACCAAGGCCACTTCAAAGTTCCTCGAATTTGCCGAAATGATGCATGATTTACGCCAGCAAACAGAGTTCTTGAATGTGACAGAACTCGCTGAAATTGCCATGACGCGTTCAGGCTATCGCCAAATGTTAGCCGAAAAAAATGATCCGGATAGTCAAGCTCGTTTGGAAAACTTGGAAGAATTTTTGTCAGTGACCAAAGAATTTGATGCCAAGTATCAACCAGACGATCCAGAAGCAGTGGATCCGATGACGGACTTTTTGGGCACGACAGCTTTGATGAGTGATTTAGATGACTTTGAAGAAGGCGATGGCGCTGTGACACTGATGACACTTCATGCAGCCAAAGGCTTGGAATTCCCAGTGGTCTTTTTGGTGGGGATGGAAGAAGGGATCTTCCCATTGTCACGTGCTTTAATGGCCGAGGATCAATTAGAAGAAGAACGGCGCTTGGCCTATGTTGGCATTACCCGAGCGATGAAAAAGCTGTTCTTAACCAACGCCTTTTCTCGCTTATTGTACGGTCGGACGCAAGCCAATGAGGCGTCACGCTTTATTAGCGAAATTTCTCCAGCCTTACTTGAGACAGAGTATGGCAACAATACACAGGTGGCATCGCGTCGCGAGTTCCCATTTGACCGAAAAAACCAGTTGGCACAAGCCACCACATATCGTGCCACGGCAGTGACCAAAACCACCAGTGGCACAACTGGTGGTGATCAAACAGCGTGGGCGGCTGGGGACAAGGTTTCCCATAAAAAGTGGGGGATTGGGACAGTGGTGGCTGTGAGTGGCGAGCGCTCGGACCAAGAACTGAAGGTGGCCTTCCCATCTGAAGGCGTGAAGCAATTATTGGCAGCTTTTGCACCGATTACCAAAGTCGACTAAGGCAGCCTGAAGACAAGATTAGGAATAAGTATGTTACCAGAGTTTACTCCCATTGAACAATTGACCAGCCAAGCGGCCCAACAAGAGACTGCCACGTTACAGGCAGACCTGATTAAATACGGTGTGGCGTATTATGAACAAGATGCGCCGTTGGTTGAAGACTATGTTTATGATGCCTTGTATGCCAGATTGGTGGCGTTAGAGGCAGCTTTTCCGCAATTTGTCACGCAAGATTCACCCACGCAAAATGTCGGTGGAGCGTTGACCAAGTCGGAACTAGCCAAGGTGACGCATCCTGCCCCGATGTTGTCTTTAGGTGACGTTTTTAGTTTAGATGAATTAGTGGCCTGGGACGCGCGTACGACTAAAGGGTTAGGTTTTCAATCGCCCTATAACTTAGAATTGAAAATTGACGGGCTGGCGGTTGCGTTGACTTATGTTGACGGCCGTCTTGTGCAAGCGTCGACCCGTGGGAATGGGACGATTGGGGAAGACGTGACGCGAAATGTGAAAACAATTCGAGCAATTCCCCAACAATTAACAGAGCCTTTGACGATTGAGGTTCGTGGCGAAATTTATATGCCAAAGCAAAGCTTTGCCACTTTAAATGCCCAACGTGAGGCGGATGGTTTAGAGCCATTTGCCAATCCACGTAACGCGGCTGCTGGCTCTTTGCGTCAACTCAATGCGCAGGTGACGAAACAACGCGAGTTATCGGCTTTTGTATACTACACTGCGGAGCCAGATGTATTAGGTGTCACGACACAAAGTGATGCCTTAAGACGTTTTGCTGAACTCGGTTTACCGACCGATACGCATAATCAAGTGATTGACCAAATGGCCGACATCACGGATTTCATTACAACTTACACGGCGCAACGCGATGCGTTAGCCTATGGCATTGATGGGGTCGTTGTGAAAGTTAATGCTTTGGATGATCAAGTCGAATTGGGCAATACGGTTAAAATTCCACGTTGGGCCATTGCTTATAAGTTCCCCCCTGAAGAAGCATTAACGGTGGTTCGCGATATTGAGTGGACGGTTGGCCGTACTGGGGCCGTGACACCCACTGCCGTCATGGATCCAGTCCAATTAGCGGGTACCACTGTCCAACGTGCGAGTCTGCATAACCCAGATTATTTGAATATGAAGGGCATTCGCATTGGCGATACGGTGACATTACACAAGGCCGGCGACATCATACCGGAAGTGGGACAAGTTATTTTGGCCAAACGGCCAGCGACGAGTATGGCCTATGAAATACCCGTCGTTTGCCCTGCTTGTGGCTCAGAACTAGTGCATATTGCTGGTGAAGTCGCATTGCGTTGCATTAATCCATTTTGTGCTGCACAGATTCAAGAAGGGCTGACACATTTTGCCTCGCGTAACGCCATGAATATTGATGGCATGGGGCCAAAGGTCATTGACCAGTTGTTGCAGGCTAATTATATTCACGATGTTGCGTCCATTTACCGACTAGAAACCGACCAATTGCTGACGTTACCTAAATTTAAAGAAAAATCAGCCGCTAATTTACATGCTGCTATCGCCCAATCCAAAAATAATTCACTTGAGCGCCTATTATTTGGCTTAGGCATTCGTCTCGTTGGCGCGAAGGCTGCGCGCTTGATTGCGGAAAAATTTAAGACGTTAACAGCCATATCACAGGCAACTGCTACGGATATTGCGCGAATTGACGGGATTGGGGAAACCATTGCCGCATCGATCGTGCAATACTTTTCACACGCCGAATCACAACAACTGTTGGTTGAATTAACTGCTGCAGGGGTAAACCAAACGTATTTGTCGACAGTTGAAATCGACGAAAATTCATTTTTTTATGGCAAAAAGATTGTCTTAACTGGTAAACTAGAGAAGAGCAGTCGACCGGCAGCGACTCAGTGGTTACAAGATCACGGCGCGCAAGTGGCTGGTTCTGTGTCAGCCAAGACCGATTTAGTCATTGCGGGCGCCGAGGCTGGCAGTAAGCTAGATAAGGCAAATGCATTAGGGGTGCTTGTTTGGACTGAGCAAGAATTTTTAGAAGCACAAGCAAAAGAAGGTATTGAAGCATGAAGCGAATTGGATTTCGAGGGTATATGATCATTGCGATCGCCATATTAATTATTGCTGTTGGGGGACTTTATATTTTTAATATGAACCGTGTTGCGCCTACGGCAACAAAAAAGACGAGTGGTGTGCAAATTACGCAAAATTCACCTGGGCAATACCAGACAGTGATTAAAGATGGGCGTTATTTGGTGAGTGCAGCGCGTGGCATCACAGCCAGTTCAGAACCTAATAATTTAGATGTAAAACATTTTGAGTCGAGCTTGTTGGATTTAGCCAAGACAAAATTTAAGCCAAACCAATATATTTTCCAAGAAGGCCAATATTTATCATCTGATACGGTGACGAATCTTTTGGATCGTAACAGTAAAAGCAATCCAGATGGCTTGAATCCTGAGGATAACGGCAAAACAGACAATTCTCGTAATCCAATCTATGTGCAAACTTTGACCGAACAAGACTTCATGTCAAAAGATGGCAATAACCTGAAATTAGCTGGGATGGTGATTGGTGTCGCCATGAACACGCAAGATGAATATCAAAAAGAGCAATATGGCGCAACCTACACGCAAAATATTTCAGATGCTGATCGGATTGCTTATGGTAAAAAGATTGCCCCGAAAATTATTGAACAAGTACGTGCACAGTCTGGTGTCGCCAAAGACACACCGATTGTGATTGCAATGTATGCCAACGCACCAGCAGATTCACTTGCACCGGGTAATTTTTACGCTGAAGCAACCAGTGATCAAGGGACGACATTAAAGAATTGGCAATCTTTTGATAATCAGTCGATTGTTCTGCCTAAAGAAGCCACGGATACTTCAAAATTAGGGACTGATGAAAATAATGGCTTTGCCAACTTTAAAAACGATGTGGCGAACTTCTTCCCAAATATTGCCGGTGCAACGGCTGTGGCTAATTTTAAGGGCGGTGTCTTGTCTAGCATGAATGTGACGGTGACCACGCAATTCTATAGTCAAACTGAAATTGAAAGTTTCACAACGTATGTTTCTCAGTCTGCTTTGAAGTTCTTGCCTAGCAACGTGCCTGTTCGTATTGAGGTGCAAACAGCTAATGAGTTGCAAGCTATTTTGATTCGACAGGCGAATGACAAAACCTTCACAATAACACTTCTAGATTAAGCATAGCACGCTATGCTTTTTTGTATATATACAAAAAATGGTATAATTAAACTATGTCAGAATCGGAAAAATATTTAACAATTCGTGCATTATCAGCGTATCTCAAAAGAAAATTTGATGCAGATCCCTACTTAGAAAAAGTCTACGTGACGGGTGAAATTTCTAATGTTGGTCGACGGCGCGGGCGACACCTGTACTTCTCGATTAAGGATCCCGAAGGGCAAGCTGTCATCTCGGCGGCCATGTTTTCTTATGCCAACCGATTGAAGTTTATCCCAGAAGAAGGGATGAAAATTAATGCGGTGGGTCGTGTACAAATCTATGAACCAAGCGGCACCTATTCGATTATTTTGGAACAGATGACACCTGATGGGGTTGGGGAATTATTTTTAGCCTATGAACAACTCAAAAAAAAGTTATCTGCTGAAGGCTTATTCCAACAACCCAAGCGGCCGCTACCACTTTTTCCAAAGCAAATTGCGGTGGTGACATCGCCAACAGGGGCGGTTATTGAAGACATTGCGCGAACGGTCCAACGCCGCTTTCCAACAGCGCAAGTGGTCTTATTTCCAGCGCTTGTGCAAGGCGATAAAGCAGCAGCTTCAGTGGCAAAACAAATTCAACGCATTGATGCCAGTGGCGAGTATGATACATTGATTGTTGGCCGCGGTGGTGGTGCGATTGAAGACTTGTGGGCTTTTAATGACGAACAGTTAGCCCGGACAATTGCTGCAGCACAGGTGCCAATCATTAGTTCAGTGGGGCATGAGACGGATAATACGCTAGCCGATCTGGTGGCCGATCATCGTGCAGCCACGCCGACTGCGGCAGCCGAGTTAGCGACACCCGTGACGTTGGCCCAACTTGTTGCCCGACTCAATGAGTTACAAGTGCGGTTAAATCAGCGGATTCAGGCCTTGATTGCCACGCGCGAGCAACGTTTATCGCGCATTGCGCAACGCGCAATTTTTCAACAGCCAGACCGCTTATACGTGGGTTATAACCAACGGGTGGATCATTTATCACAGCGCCTTACCCAGCAAATACAACAGCGCGTGATCACGGCAGACCAAACGTTGCATAATCTTGTGCTGCGCCAAAAACAAGTGCGACAAAATTTGTTACAAGGACCAAAGGAAAAAGTCCAACTCTTGACTGCTAAATTAGAGTTAATGAGTCCCTTAAAAATTTTGACGCGGGGTTATGTGGTGTTATCATCAGCCGATCAAGTAGTCAGACATATTGACGAGTTAGCGCCAGGTCAAGCCGTTACCTTACGGTTAACTGATGGGGAAGCGACAGCAAAAATTATAGAAACGAGTAAATTAAAATGAGTCAAAAGATGACATTTGAAGAGAAGTTAGAACAACTTGAAGCCATTGTCAGTCAGCTCGAACAGGGGGATCGCCCCTTAGAAGGGGCATTAGCCGATTTTCAAACGGGTGTTGGTTTAGTCAAAGATTTGCAAGACACATTGAAAAACGCAGAAGATACTTTGGCCAAAGTCATGTCTGATGAAGGCGAATTAAAGGATTTGGAATTAACAAATGACTAACTTTGCAGATTTTCAAGCAACATTTGGCCCCAAAATTGATGCTCAACTCGCGATGGATTTACGGCAAGCAAGCACTGATACGGCGTTTGCTGACATGATGGCTTATGCCGTATTAAATGGGGGAAAGCGTCTGCGCCCGTTGCTTTCTTTGGCTGTGATGGCGAGCTACCAGCAACCAATGACATCCCAAGCATTGCAACTCGCAACGGCAGTGGAATGGGTACATTCTTATTCCTTAGTTCATGATGACTTGCCCGCCATGGACAATGACATGTTTCGCCGCGGTCAACCCAGTGTGCACGCAAAGTATGGTGAAGCCAATGCTATTTTGGTTGGGGATGCCTTGTTGACTGGGGCGTTTTCAGTTGTGACAACCGCCAACTTCAAAACTTCTCAAGCAGCTGCCATTTCAAATGAGACCTTGTTGACGATTGTGCAAGATTTGGCGCACTTTTCAGGCGCGTCAGGTATGGTCATTGGGCAAGTACACGATATGCAAAATCATGGCCAAAGCACGCAACCGGAGACGGCATGGTTGCTAGAAGCAGTCTATACACCAAAAACTGCCGCACTATTGATGTTTGCGGCCAAGCTTGGTAGTCAGTTGGCCTTGGACAATGAAACGAACCAACCAAACAAAGCCCGCATGGTGCAAGAAATGACACAATTTGGTTTGGCTTTTGGTTTGGCTTTCCAAATTCAAGATGATTTAGATGACTTTGATCAAGATGATTTGGAAGACGTCAGTGCTTTGCCACATCTCATTGGCGTTGCGGCAGCCGGTGCCATGCGTGATCGTTACATCCAAGATGCGCGTCAGCGTCTGACAAGCATAACGGCATTATCACAGACGTTTGACCGGACATTGCTAGATGATTTTTTGAATTTAATTGGAGATTGAGAATGGGTGCAGTAGATAAAGAACGGGTGGATATTTTACTCGTGCAACAAGGTCTTTTTAGTTCACGTGAACAGGCCAAACGTGCCGTGATGGCTGGTGAAATTTTGGGAGAAAATGAGGAACGACTCGACAAAGCTGGTGAAAAAATTCCTGTGACCACGGCGTTACACTTTAAGGGTGACCGTTTGAAGTATGTCTCACGCGGTGGTTTAAAGTTGGAAAAGGCCTTAAATGATTTTGACATCACCGTGCAAGATCAAGTGGTGTTAGATATTGGTTCATCAACGGGTGGTTTTACTGACGTTGCGCTACAAAACGGCGCCAAATTGGTCTATGCTTTAGATGTCGGCACGAATCAATTAGCCTGGAAGTTACGCTCAGATGCGCGCGTGAAGGTTATGGAAAATACGAATTTCCGTTATTCACAATTGAAGGATTTTAAGTTTGGCCAACCTGAATTTGCCACAATTGATGTTTCCTTTATTTCGTTAGGGTTGATTTTGCCGCCTTTAGCGGATATCTTAGCCATCGGTGGGCATGTTGTAGCCTTAATTAAGCCACAATTTGAAGCCGGCCGTGAAAATGTTGGCAAAAACGGGATCATTAAAGACCCCAAAGTTCATCAACAAGTTTTGCAAAAAGTGACGCAAATGATGGTTAATGATGGGTTCTCCGTGACTGAATTAACGTATTCACCGATTAAAGGTGGCCAAGGCAACATTGAATTTTTGGCCGTCTTAACCCGTGATGCAACGCCGAAAATTGCTGATAAGATTGATATTGATGCATTACTGACGCAAACCTATGCGCAATTAAATCATACAGGAAGCAATGAGAATGAATAAGAAAACGCGACAAAAAACCCTCTTAGCTTTGATTCAAACCCAACAAGTCGGACGACAAGAAGATATTGTGGCACATTTTGAAACACTCGGAGAAACGGTCACACAAGCGACAATTTCACGTGACATTAACGAACTTGGGTTGATCAAAGTGCCAAATGCGCATGGGGGGTTCCATTATCATTTGCCTAAACAAGATGATCGCCCGCACTTGCAACGTTTACGCCGTGTTTTGCAACAAGCTTTTTTGAGTCAACGTGCGCAGCGCGGACAAGTATTTTTGAAAGTTCAACCAGGGAGTGGCCAAATGGTCGCCAATTTGTTTGAACAAGTCAATTTTCCGGAAGTTTTTGGGACGCTAAGTGACGACGGTTCAGTGCTCGTATTATTGAAAGAAGGTGTCACGGCCACGCAAATGACAAATATTATCCAAAAATTACTTGAAAAATAATCAGAAAGATAGGTGCTTTAGCACGGTGATAGCAATGCTAGAAAATTTGATCATTGAAAACTTTGCCATTATTGAAAAAGTTGATTTGCAGTTTGAAGCAGGCATGAGTGTGCTGACCGGAGAAACTGGCGCGGGAAAATCGATTATCATTGATGCGTTATTGATGCTGACGGGGGGACGTGCAAGTTCTGAAATGATTCGTCATGGGTGTCAAAAGGCAGTCTTACAAGCGGTTTTCCGCCTGCCACAAAACGATCAGTTGTTAGCGCAACTTGAAGCCATTGGCGTGCCGTGTGACGACGGCGAGCTGATCATTTATCGTGAGTTGAATGTGAACGGACGCAGTTTAATTCGGCTCAACGGCGTGGTTGTAAATCTGAAAACTTTGGCCGGCGTTGGCCAATATCTAGTCGATATTCAAGGACAAAATGATACGCAGCAACTGTTAAATGTGGATGAGCATCTAATTTTGTTAGATGGCTTTGGCGGTGAAGCATTACAGTCGACTAAGGCAGCTTACCAACAAGTCTTTCAAGAATTTCGGGCAATTACCCAGCGGGTTCGGAAAATTCAAACATCCCAACAAGATATGACACAACGCTTGGACTTGTTGCAATTTCAGCAGCAAGAACTGGCTGAAGCAGCCATACAGCCCCATGAGGAAGAAGATTTAGTTGATGCGCGGGGTAAATTACTTAATCATAAGAAAATCGCCGATCGTTTGCAAAATGCACAGATCGCTTTAAATGGGGAGCAGAGTGGCGCAGTCGATTTGTTAGCGCAGGCAATGCATGAATTACAAGAAATTGCAGAATTTGACCCCGCGTATGGTGAGCTCGCGACGACAATTGCGGATAGTTATTATACCGCACAAGAAGTTGGGCGAGATGTTGATGAACAAATTGGGGCGTTGACCTATGATGAAGCTGAGTTATTACGCATTGAAGAGCGCTTACAATTGATCCATACGTTGGAGCGCAAATATGGGCCAACAGTAGCAGATGTGTTACAATTTCAAGCAAAAGTTGACCAAGAACTTGCGGCATTAGATCATGATGAGTTGGATATTGAACAACTGCAGGTCAAACAAAATGAACTTCGGCAAGTCATTCGGAAGCAAGCAGTCAAATTACGCGAAGCAAGGCAACAGGTTGCGCGGCGTTTGGAACAGGATGTTAACCGACAATTGAGTGAGTTGTTAATGACTGGGGCTGAATTTGCCGTGCATTTTGAACCGATTAACGGCTTCATTTCCTCTGGTTCGGACAAAGTGGAGTTTTATGTCCAAACGAACGTAGGCGAAGGCTTGGCACCGCTTGCTAAAATTGCGTCTGGTGGCGAAGCTGCACGCCTGATGTTAGCTTTAAAAACAACATTTGCCAAGCAACAACATATCATTTCTATTGTGTTTGATGAAGCAGATACCGGTGTTTCTGGGCGGGTTGCGCAAGCCATTGCAAAAAAAATGCTCACGATTGCAACGGATTCGCAAGTCTTAGCCATTACGCACCTGCCACAAGTGGCCGCAGCCGCAACGCACCATTTTCTCATTGCCAAGACAACGGAAAATGCGCGCACTGTGACGCAAGTCACTGCGTTGGATGAGGCAGGACGTGAACGGGCGATTGCGATGATGTTATCTGGTGATGATATTACCACAACGGCGTTAGCAAATGCGCAAGACTTACGCCAACAAGCATTGAAAACACATGCCAAATAAAAAAACAACTGACAGTCAAGTCAGTTGTTTTTTATTGGCAACATTAAGGTGCGACAATTGCTAGGAAGAAGATAAACAAGATGGCTAGGCCATACATCAAAGCGTGAACTTGCTTTGCACGACCTGTGGCAATCATAGTAATGGGATACAAGATGAATCCTAGTGCAATACCGTCAGAGATTGAGTAAGTCAATGGCATACCAATCACGATTAAGAATGCTGGGGCAGCAATTGCGAAATCATCCCAATCAATTTGACGCAAACTGTTTGCCATCAATACACCAACCACGACCAAGGCAGGGGCAGTGACTTGTGATGTGACAACTGTGAGCAGTGGTGAGAAGAACAAAGCCAATAAGAAGAACAAGCCAGTAAAGACACTTGTCAAACCTGAACGGCCACCAACTGCGATACCTGAAGAAGATTCAACGTAAGCAGATGTTGGTGATGTCCCAATGACCGCACCAACTGTCATGCCGACCGCATCAGCCATCAAGGCGCGACCAGCACGTGGCATTTCATTGTTCTTCATGAAACCAGCTTGTGTGGCCAAGCCAATCATCGTCCCTGCTGTATCAAAGAAAGTCACTAACAAGAAAGTGATGACAACCGTCACTAATTGTATTGAGTTAATATCGCCCAAGTGTGCGATACTTGCCCCAAATGTTGGCGCTAATGAAGGGGCTGGTGAAACCAAAGTTGCTGGCAACTTGATGAGGCCAAACAAGATGCCCACAATTGATGTCAACACCATACCAATAAAGATCGCCGCTGGAATTTGTCGTGACAAGAGGATAAATGACACGATGATACCAAAAATGGCTAATAATGAAGTAGGTGATGTTAAGTGCCCAAGTGAGACCATCGTATCTTTGCTGGCCACAATCAAGCCGGCATCATGTAAACCGATGAAAGCAATGAACAAACCGATACCTGAAGCAATGGCTAATTTCAGGTTTTGTGGAATCAGGTTAATGATTTTTTCGCGCACTTTGAAAAATGTCAGCACCAAGAAAATCAAAGCGGCAACCAAAACACCAGCCATCGCCGTTTGCCATTTTACACCCATGCCAATTACCACGGAATAAGCGAAGAAAGCATTCACACCCAGGCCAGGCGCAATAGCAATCGGATAAAGCGCAACAATACCCATAAACAAGGTCGCAACAGCAGCTGATACGGCTGTTGCAGTAAATACGGCACCTTTATCCATGCCAGCAGCCCCAAGGACTGATGGGTTGACGAAGAGGATGTAGGCCATTGATGCGAAGGTCGTCAGACCCGCAATGAATTCAGTACGAATTGACGTGTTGAGTTCGTCAAGCTTAAAATACTTTGCAATCGTAGACATGATTGCCTCCCAAAAAATATTGTAACGTTAAACGTTCTCTTTAAGTTTAGCAGCATGACTTGCGAAATTAAACCAAAAACGTGTAAAAAAAAGCCGCAAATCCGATCGATTATAAAAACGAAAACATGTAAGCGGTTTATAACCGAATGAGTATTTATTAATGTTCGCTTTTTGTTCGAAAAGTACACCATGTGATTGCTCGATTTGGTTTGGCATGATTGTAAGAAAAAAGGCGTGTTGAGAGGCGTAACTTGTCGAATTTTTAATGCTATAATAGAAGCAACATTAATTTAAGGAAGTCGTGTGATGGCAGCGCAGTTGGTGTTGGTTCGCCACGGTGAATCAACTGCAAATCGAGATAATGAATTTACAGGTTGGACGGATGTCCCTTTGACGCCAAAAGGGCAGCAACAAGCGCATCTGGTTGGACAGAATTTGGCACAACACCATTTCATTTTTGATGACGTGCATACGTCGTATCTGCAACGGGCGATTATGACGGCCAACATTATTTTATCTGAGATGGATCAATCGTGGTTGCCGCTGCACAAAACATGGCGTTTAAATGAACGACATTATGGCGCATTGCGGGGGTTGAACAAGGATGCGGCTCGGAAAAAATATGGTGTAGAAGCTGTGGCGTTGTGGCGACGAAGCTATACGGCCGTGCCGCCTTTGTTGACTGAAACGACACCTGACCGGCGTTATCCCGCCGGTATTGAGCCACAAGGCGAAAGCCTGGCTATGGCGAGCGAGCGCCTGTTGCCTTATTGGCAGGCGGTCGTGGCCCCAGCCTTAAGAGCCGGACGTAATCAACTCATCGTGGCGCATGGCAGTACCTTACGCGCTTTGATTAAATATATTGAAAATATCAGTGATGAAGACATTGATGGCCTTGAGATTGCCAATGGCGATCCCATTTTTTATCAAGTGGATGCACAACTCAATTACAGTCAGCGGCAGGATATTCACGCCATCACAACCCAGCAATCACATCATGAAAAGGAGTCGCATCTTGGAGACAAACACTTGGACATGCATTAAAAAATATACGGAATTGCAGGGGACGTCTGGCCAAGAGCATCGCATTCGGCAAGCCTTTAGAAGTGACTTGACGCCACGTGTGGATCACGTGCAACAAGATGGCTTGGGCGGTATTTTTGGGGTCAAAGAACATCTTGATACGTCGGCACCACGTGTCATGTTTGCCGCGCATATGGATGAAGTTGGGTTTATTGTGACAGACATTTTACCTAGCGGTGCGTTAAAAGTAGCAGCAGTTGGCGGTTGGAATCCCGCAGTAATTTCATCACAACGCTTTAGCTTGTTTACCAAAGACCAAGTCTATCCGGTCGTATCCAGTTCAGTGGCACCTCACTTATTGCGTGGCACTGGGCAAACGCCGCAGTTGCCAACCGTAGCTGATATTTTGTTTGATGCCGGCTTTATGGATGCGTCAGAGGCGCATGCCTTTGGTGTCCGACCAGGGGATTTCATCGTACCCGAGGTAGCCACAGTCCTCACGGCGAATCAGAAACGGGTGATGTCAAAAGCGTGGGATAATCGTTTTGGTTTGGTGACAATCTTAGAGGCTTTAGACCAACTACAAGGTGAATCGACCCCTAACACACTGATCATGGGCGCCAATGTCCAAGAAGAAGTCGGTTTGCGTGGTGCGCACGGTGCGGTGAACTTGATGCAACCTGATATCTTTTTTGCGGTTGATTCAAGTGCTGCCGATGACACGGCTGGGGCAGTTGGGCATCAAGGCCGGTTAGACCAAGGCACACTATTACGTGTTTTTGATCCAACCGTTGTCATGCCATTGCGATTAAAGGAATTTTTGTTGTCAATTGCTGAAGATAACCATATCCCATATCAATACTTTGTACCCAAAGGTGGGACAGATGCGGCGGCGGCACAAACTGAATTAAATGGCATCCCAGCCGTTGCGTTGGGGGTGGCGTCGCGCTATATTCATACACATCAGACGCTTTGGTCAATTGCTGATTTTGAGGCCACCACTGCTTTTGTCGTTGCGATTGCCAAGGCGCTTGACCAAACCAATCTCAAAACTATTATGGGTGATTAAAGTTGCATGTTTAAAAAGTTACAGAAACTCGATTATTGGATTGCCGTACCATTTGCCACACTGAGTATGTTAGGTGTTGTGATGGTTTTTTCGGCCACGCAAGGGACAACCACCGCCTTAACGAATTTTATCAAACAAGCGCTCTTTGTTGTGATTGGGTTGTTTGGCGCATTTTCGCTATATCATTTTAATTTGAAAACTTTGCAGCAAATGAAGCTTTTGAGGCAAATTTTAGGGGTTGTGATTGGGGCGTTAGTCATTGCTAAATTTATGATGCCAGCAGTCAATGGCGCGCAAGGGTGGATTAACTTGGGCATTGTGACACTTCAGCCAGCCGAATTTTTAAAGCTTGCGCTTATCTTGTATTTTGCTGCTTTTTTTGCCCATGAACCATGGCAAGCACATGTCCCGCTCCGGTTTCAACCCATCGCGCGGGTGAAAGCCTGGCGTTGGCCAGCATTAGCTTTGTTCTTAGTTTTTATTATGCCAGATAATGGTAATGGCTTAATTTTACTTTTGATATTATTAGCCATTTTTCTAGCGTCTGGTGTCTCGCGCAAAACGATTGCGTTGATTGCCGCCATTGGTGGTTTAGGCTTTGGCTTTTTACAGACAATCATTCGGCTATTAAACCACTATTTTAATTTTAATAGTGGGAAACATTATGCTTTGGCACGCTTAACCAGTTTTGTGAACCCTTGGGACCCAAATGCAGCTGATGCGAGTCGGCAATTACTGTATGGCTACTATGCCATTGCTCATGGAGGTTTTTTCGGGGTTGGTTTAGGCAATTCTTTGATCAAACCTTACTTGCCAGAATCCAATACAGATTTTATCATGGCCGTCATGACAGAAGAACTTGGTGCAGTCACCACAGCCGCTGTGCTCATTTTGCTGCTCATCTTGGTTTGCCGCATGGTCATTTTAGGGATTCGTCAGCGTAACCAATACTATCGTCTCTTGTTATTTGGGATTGCGACGTTGCTTTTTATCCAGATGTTGGTTAATTTAGGTGGGGTTATTGGTGTATTGCCAATTACTGGGGTGGTCTTTCCCTTTATTTCGGGTGGTGGGTCATCCTACATTGTCTTTAGTGCCGCCATTGGGATCACGTTAAATATTGCGGCCACGCAAAAGCGTGAAGTCAGCATTCATCCGGCAGATACGTTAGCCAGAAAGGATTACAAATGACATTTGAAATACAAGCACGGCGTGCCTTATATGTTTATTTGAAGAATAAGCGTCATGTGCCACAATTAAAAAAATTTGGTAAGATTACTTATGTCTCACGGCGTATGAGTTTTGTGATGCTTTATGTCAATGATGAAGCGATTGAGCAGCAGATTGATAAAATTAAACAATACAAATTCGTGCGGGAAGTTTTAAGTTCACCAAGACCAGATATTGATCCTGATTTAGGGGACATGCACGATGACATATTCTTTGAAAATTATGATGAGGAGAATGGCGTGACGCACGATGTGTGATGATATGCGCCATGATTAGAATTGATGCGCGTAGTAGCAGGACGTTTTCGCGGGACACGGCTTGAAGCCGTGTCCGGAGATAAGACAAGACCAACCACAGACAAAGTGAAAGAGGCGATGTTTAGCATGCTGATGCCTTATTTGGGTGGTGGCGAGGTGTTAGACCTTTATGCTGGAACCGGCGGTTTAAGTATTGAAGCCGTTTCTCGGGGCATGACGCATGCCACTTTGGTTGACCGGCAGTTTCAAGCCATTAAAGTGATCCAAGCCAATATTGAAAAAACGCATGATACAACAGCGTTTACTGTATTAAAAATGCCATCGCAACAAGCATTGCAACAGTTAAAAGGGGCGCAAAAAACTTTTGATTTAGTTTTTTTGGACCCGCCATATGCCAAAGAAACCATTGCAGCGGATATGCAGTTCTTGGCCGAAAATGGTCTATTAGCACCAGGGGCTGTCATCTTAGCTGAAAGTAATGATGCGGCTAATTTACCAGCGGCGAGTGCGCCATTTGATATTGTGCAGCAAAAACAATACGGCATTACTGTTGTGACGATTTATCAATTTGATAACTAGGGAGTAATAGGGGGATGATGATGCGTATTGCACTATTTCCAGGAAGCTTTGACCCATTGACAAATGGGCATTTAGACATTATTCGGCGTGCCAGTCATCTTTTTGATGAGGTGATTGTGGGCGTTGGTCATAACACGAGTAAACAAGCTTTGTTTACGCCAGAAGAAAAAATTCATTTGATTTCCCAGGTCGTTGCAGACTTGCCAAACGTCAAAGTAGCGGTAATGCATGGCTTGACGGTTCAATTTATGGCAGAAGTGGGCGCAAAGTTTATCGTACGCGGCCTGCGCAATTCGAAGGATTTTGAATATGAACGGGATATTGCCGGGGTCAACAGTGCGTTGGCGGATGTGGAGACGATTTTGTTGTTAGCTCAGCCGGAAAATCAAAATATTTCAAGTTCGATGGTGAAAGAAATTGGCAGCATGGGCGCTGAAAATATGGCGAAATTTGTCCCGAAAGTGGTTGTTGATGCGTTGAAAGAGCGGTTAAATTAGATGCGAAAAAGAAGTCAAATCATTGCCGCTGTTGCGGCAATTTTCATGTTATTGGGCATTGGTGCCATGTTTTGGCCCTTAGATGGTTATATTGAGAGTCCAGGCGAAGCCGATGATTTAGCCAAATTTGTTAAAATTGACGGCCAAAATGATACATCAAAAGGCCGATATAATATTACCTCAGTCTATTTGTCCAAAGCCAATGTGTTTGGTTACTTGCAAACTAAAATCAACCCGCACCTGTCTTATTCATCAGCTCAAGACATTACAGGTGGTGAAAGTTCAGCGGTCTTTGCCCAGGTACAAGATTTTTACATGCAAAGTGCCATCGCCAATGCAGAACAAGTGGCTTTCAAAAAAGCGCAACGGCCGATCACAACAACCTATCGGGGCATTTATGTCTTAAGTGTCAGTGCGGGGTCACATTTTAAAAACAGCATCCATGTTGGCGATACCATCACGGCCGTCGATGGACATCACTATGAAAACTCAGATGGGTTTATCAAATATCTGGCCGATAAGAAAAAAGGGGTCACCGTCACCGTTGATTATATACGTAACGGTCAGCACGGTCAGACATCAGGTAAGACAATTAAACTACCTAGCAGCCAGTCATCAGAATACCCTCATGGCCGTTCTGGTCTTGGCATTGTTTTGACCGACAACGTGGCAGTAGACACGGTACCAAAGGTCGATGTGGATCCGGGGCAGATCGGCGGGCCATCAGGCGGCTTGATGTTCACATTACAGATTTATGATCAACTCACAGGTAATCATTTGTCAAAGGACCGGAATATTTCAGGTACTGGGACGATGAATGTGAATGGTTATGTTGGTGAAATTGGCGGCATCGACAAGAAGGTCATGGCGGCCAAGGCAGCTGGGTCAACGGTGTTCTTCGCGCCATATGTTGAACCGACAAAGACGTTGTTGAAATATGAAGAACAACACAAAACCAATTATCAACTGGCACGTGATACAGCTAAAAAGTATGCGCCCAATCTTAAGGTTATTCCCGTGCGGACTTTTGACGATGCGGTAAATTATCTGGCTACTGGGCAAATCATTCAAACAAAAGAACGTTAAAAAAGCATCGCCAAACGGCGATGCTTTTTATAATTTTGTGATATATAAACTATTAATCCAACCGCGATGGGCTAATTGATACCACACAATGCCGTTGTCGTGTTGTTGTTCATCAGCGATGGCCACAAAGTCGCCATCAGCGACACTACCAATTGGGAGGCCATATGGCTCTGAGAAAACTTCTGTGGCTTGGTTCGGTAAGAAATTGACCACCGCATTGGGTTGGTCATTAGCCACGGTACGGGCTTGAATGTAGTTAATATTTTCAGCAGTGGGGGCGGTGTCAGAAAGTGACATCACGGTTGGATCGTAGCGTAACCAAGCGTGATCACCAATTTGATACCAGAATTGGCCGCTAGCAGCTATAACGCGCAACGGGGTTGCCCAAAAGCTGCCACTGGCAATATTGGCACTGGGCTGCGCTTGGTCACTGGGTGCATCATAGGCTAAAATTTCTGCTTGGATGCCAATGTACATGGTGACTCGGTGAACTTCGCGCCAATGGCTCGGACGAAAATAGAGATGGACTGATTGTGGTAACGTCCCAAAAATACTGGTTAAGTCGCCAGACGCATCAACGTAAGTGTAATTGGCAATTTCTGGTAAAGTAATCTGATATGCACTACCAATTGCGCCATCGAGACGCAGTGGTGCTTGGATGGTTTCTTGGGTGGCAATATCTTCATAGTAAACCCAGACGGGTGATTCATTTGTCATCAGTTAACCTCCTTGTTAATCCAGTGATTAGTAAAACCAAGTGTCATAAATCGTAACTGGTTCGTGTCGTTTGTGCGCACTTGCGCGATACAAGGCTTCGATTTTTTCTGCTAGTGGTGTTGCAACTGTTTGACCTTCAAGATAATCATCAATCACGTCATAAGGCACACCAAGTGCAACTTCATCAGGTAATTGTGGTCGGTCATCTTCTAAATCAGCGGTTGGTACTTTTTCATAAAGTGCCGTAGGCGCAGCTAAGGCCTGAAGCATCGCACGCCCTTGGCGTTTGTTCAACCGCCAAAGTGGGTTGATGTCAGTGCCACCATCACCATATTTAGTA
This sequence comes from Leuconostoc holzapfelii, assembly GCF_012396485.1. Taxonomy (GTDB): domain Bacteria; phylum Bacillota; class Bacilli; order Lactobacillales; family Lactobacillaceae; genus Leuconostoc; species Leuconostoc holzapfelii. The sequence goes on along the minus strand of NZ_JAAXPO010000001.1, from coordinate 236,549 downwards.
AAGAACCCAGCAAAAGCTTCTGCGGCATGGTCGGTGCCAATTACAACACCAGCGTGTTCACGCGCCACAGCATATTGGGCGATCATACGCATTTTTGGTTTGATTGAGCCACGACTCATATCATCAACACTCAGGCCACCAGCACGCAAAGCTTGTGTCATCGCATCGGTTGCAGTTTGGATGTTTGTGGTGATCACTTGGTCGGCTTGGATAAAGTCAAGTGCGGCTTGGGCATCTGATTCATCTTGCTGTTGACCATAGGGTTGCCGTACAGCAATCAGTTGATAGGCTTGTCCCGTCTCTGTCGTTAATTCTTGAGTTGCTAGGCGAGCAAGTTTACCAGCCAAAGTGGAGTCTTGGCCCCCAGAAACAGCGATCACATAACTGGTGTATTGTGGATTTTGCAAGAGATAGTTTTTCAGGAATTCAACCGAGCGGCGTACTTCAAGATGCGGGTCAATGCTTGGTTGGACGTGTAAATCCGCGATAATTTTGGCTTGTAAAGGTCGCATGTTAGTTCTCCAAATGTTGGTGTTGCATGGCTTGAATCACTTCAGCTTTAGCCGCCGCCAAAGCTGGTGATAAGGTGACTGGATAGGTGTCTGGTTGCTGTAAGCGTGTGACTGTTTCCGGCATGCTTGCTAAGCGTTGGGTGGCATACGCTTGAATGTCTGTCATAGTTGGCGTTTGATAAACGCGTTGCCCAGCAACAAAGATGTCTTGTAATAAGGGTGTACCGATGGGTGTTTCCGTGGCCAATGCTAAGACATCGCCAGAAGGTGTTCGCCAGATTTGTTTTTTACCAGGGGTAGAAATCTTATCGGCATCGTCGGAGAGTTTAATCGTCTTTTTTTCACCAATTTGCACCATTTTATAGACGGCACCCAAAGCAGGCTGATCAAAGGCGGTAATTAACTTGGTACCAACACCCCAGACATCGATTTTTGCCCCGCGTGCTTTAAGGTCAGTAATTGTATACTCATCTAAATCATTTGATGCATAGATTTTAGCTTGGGTGAAGCCGGCGTCATCGAGTGCCTGGCGGATCTTTTGTGACAAGACCACCATATCACCAGAATCAATGCGGACACCTTGGAAGTTAATCTGATCGCCAAATTCTTTCGCCACGCGAATGGCATTGGGTAGACCAGATTGTAACGTATCAAAAGTATCGACAAGAAAGACAACGTCGTGATGTGTCATGGCATATGCTTTAAATGCCGCGTAGTCGTCCTGATAAGCTTGGACGAGTGCATGGGCATGCGTTCCGGCGACCGGTAAGCCAAATAATTTACCCGCCCGCACGTTGGACGTGGCGTTGAAACCGCCAATAAAGGCCGCCCGTGTGCCCCAAAGGGCAGCGTCTAATTCTTGTGCACGACGCGTCCCAAATTCCATCAAAGGGTCATGCCCTGCAGCCGTGCGGACGCGTGCTGCCTTCGTGGCGATCAGCGTTTGGAAATTAATCATATTGAGTAACGCCGTTTCGAGGAGTTGCGCATCAACGAGTGGGCCTTCAACTTGGAGTAAAGGTTCTTGGGCAAACATCACTTCCCCTTCATGGGGTGCGCGAATCGTTGCTGTTAGGCGCCACTGCGCTAAATATTGTAAAAAAGCTTCTGGGTATAGCGCAAGACTACGCAGATAGTCAATATCGCTAGTTGAAAATTTAAGCTTGTCAAGAAAGGCACTGGCATGGGCCAAACCGGCAAAGAGGACATAGCCATTATTAAAAGGTTCATGTCTAAAGTAAGCTTCAAAAACAACGGGTTGTTGATCAATACCTGCCTGCCAGTAAGTATAAATCATGTTAATCTGATAAAGATCAGTGTGTAACGTCAGTGAATCGTCTGGATAAATCATGGTGATTTCCTTTAAAATTATTAAACTCATTATAGCAAAAATATCCAGTAAAAGCCGTGATATAATGAAAACATGAAAGAAATTTTAACGAACAATTCAGCAGAAACACAACAGCTTGCTGCCCAAATTGCAGCATTGGTCCATCCGGGTCTCGTGATCACCTTACAAGGTGATTTGGGTGCCGGTAAGACCACTTTCACGCAAGGATTTGCCCGTGAACTTGGGGTGCAGTCACGTGTGAAAAGCCCAACGTTTAATATTATGAATACGTACACGGCCCGTGAGTTCCCAATTTATCATTTTGATGCCTATCGTTTGGAAGAAACAGGTGCGCAGGATCAAGGGTTTGAAGATTATGTTGGGACGGATGGGGTGACTTTGATTGAATGGCCACAATTCATGGCTGATTTATTACCCAATGATCGTTTAGCATTGACATTTTTACGTGGTGATGACGACCACGTCCGCACGATACGCATTCAAGGCATCGGGGCAGCTGCTCAAGTTGAGGCACAGCTATGACTTTTGATATGACACAGCCGATTGTTTTTTCATTAACTGAAGCACAGCTCGACCAAGCAGCCAAATGGCAAGCGCTGATTGAACAGTTAATGACAGAAACGGATACTTTTTTAATCACCAGTGTGCGCGACGGTGAAGTGATACCTGAAGTTAGCCAAGGCCCAGCAATTACGCTGTTATTAATCGCTGAACAAGGTGAATTGGCGTTGCCAGTTGGTATTGGGTCGATTGAAAACGGTGAAGTGGGGATGGCTATTTTACAACAATTTCAGGGTGCCGGCTTGGGACAAAGCTTGTTGTCCGCCTTATTGGATTGGGCAGCACAGGTTGGCCTAACTGAAGTTTGGCTGGATGTTCAGCATGATAATCGGCCTGCACAACACATCTATCAGAAGTTTGGCTTCCAAACAACAGGGCAGCTTACACCGCTGATCTTGCCCAATGGGCGTGAAACCAAGCTACAGCGCATGCGCAAAACAATCGCTTAACAGGAGGCGAAACATGAATTTTGTTGCAATGGATTTTGAAACCGCAAACCATGAAAAACACTCGGCCGTCTCGGTAGCTTTAGCCGTTGTGCGAGATGATCAGGTCGTCGACGAATTCTATAGTTTGATTCAACCCGAAACTTATTTTAGTGCGCGCAATACAGCGATTCACGGCATTCACGAACAAGACGTCGCAAATGCGCCAAAGTTTCCAGAAATCTGGGCTAAGGTCGCGCCACTTTTTACTGAGGAAAAACTCGTGGTGGCACATAATGCACCTTTTGATCATGGTGTGTTAACCGGCACCTTAGCCTATTATGGTATTGAGCAGCCGCACTATATGTTGCTTGATACCGTGCGCAGTAGTCGAAAGTTTTTCCCAGATTTTGCGAATCACAAACTCAATACAGTGGCGGAAAATCTAGGGATTACGTTGGCGCATCATCACAATGCCTTGGATGATGCCGTGGCTGCGGCTAATATTTTGATTTATCAAGCCCAGCATTTTGGCACAGAAAATATCAAACCATTTGTTAAAAATAAATGACCTCACCAAGCGGCGAGGTCATTTTGATTAGCTGTTTAATTTAAGTGAGATGGGGGCGTGATCTTGGCGTAAACCAGTATCAATCACGGCTGCTTCAACAACGCGATCAGCAAGACGGTCACTGACGAGATAATAGTCAATTCGCCAACCAGAGTTGTTGATTTTGCTGGTCTTGCTAATTTGTGCCCACCACGTATAAATGCCAGGTACATCAGGGTTTTGTGCGCGCATCGTATCAGTAAATCCAGCAGCCAATAGGGCAGAAAACTTATCCCGTTCTTGATCCGTAAAGCCCGCTGATTGATGGTTCGTTTTTGGATTTTTCAAATCAATTTCGTGATGCGCCACGTTCATGTCACCACTAAAGATTACTGGCTTTTGCGCATCCAGAGATTGGATATAGGCGCGATAGGCATCATCCCAGTCGCCGCGATCAGTTAAACGGGCTAGCGCAGCACCAGAATTGGGCGTATAAACTGTTGAAACAAAAAAATCATCAAATTCAAGGGTTATAATGCGGCCTTCAAGATCCATGTCACCTGGCGCACCAATCGCTGGATAAGTTACCGCAAGTGGATTCAAACGGGTTAAGACCATCGTGCCAGAATAGCCGGAACGGGCCGTACTGGGATTGACAAAAATTTGATAGTCTGGGAAAAGTTCAGTCAAAACCGTGGCCTGTTTTTTTGTGAGGCCGGTCGCTTTTAATTTGGTTTCTTGAATGGCGAACACGGCTGGTTTTTGTGCAGCGATGTCTTGCAAGACCGCCCAGGTCATTTCGCCACGTGCGGACTTGTGTTCAATGGCAGCGTTAATTGAATCGATATTCCAAGAGATAAAATGCATCATGATTTCCTTTATGGTTTAATTTGCGTATTTTTTCATAAAACGCGGCAATTGTTGGCTGATTTCCGTGGGGCGTGTAATATATTGGGTTTGCGCGAGTTCGTCTGCGATGGCAGAGTGCGTATAGACCGCGGCTAATACCGCATCGGAAAGCGAGGCGAGAAAAAACTGGGCGGCAAAGCCAGCAATAATGCCGGCTAATGTATCTCCCATGCCACCCATGGCTTGATGTGGGCCACCAATATTTAACTCATAAATGTCATTTGGGGTATAAATTTGGGTATGAAATTGTTTTAAAACTAAGATTGGCCGCACATTGAAATTAGCACAAGCTAAAACATTGAAAGCTTCAAACGCTTGCTGGGCAATTGAGACACCACTAACACGCTGCCATTCCATTTGGTGTGGTGTAATGACCAATTGCGATTTTGGCCAATCTAAATGATGCTCAGCCACGAGTGTCAATGCTGAACCGTCAACGATCACCACTTGCTTTGGGTAAACTGCTGAAAAGGTCGCTTTTAAAATATCCAAGCGATCGCCTAGGCCAGAACCGATGAGAATCACATCGTGATGTTGTACCAGTTCAACGAGATCCGAATTAAAGTCGACGACCATCGCTTCAGGTAACTGACTATGAATCGCGGTGAAGTTTGCTGGGTCAGTAGCAACCGTGACAAGACCGGCACCGGCGTTGACAGCAGCTAAAGCATTCATAATGACAGCGCCACCGTATTGCAGTGTCCCGCCAATGATTAAGACCCGACCAAAAGTACCTTTATAGGCATGGGTGGGGCGTTTTTTGATGACTTTGGTTAAAATGTTTTCAGTTAATGGCTTCACGATGCTTCCCTCGATGTGTCTGAATTGGTCACCAGCAATAATCAGGATTTAAAGGGTTAAATTCTGACGATTCTCCCACAAAGTGACCACGGCTAAAACCATTAACCCAAAGTTAGCAGCCAAAATAGCCAAAGTATCTTGTTTGAGAACCCAGCTGACCAATGACACAAACATTAAAATAACAGCAAAGATCGTCGCATAAAGTGTTGATTTCTTCATAATTCCCCCGCATTTAACCCAGTTGTATTTTCGTTTTGACGCAAGCATTGGCCCAAAACAAATCCTGGCGTTAATTCATACTTGCTTTCATTTTAAATGATTTGCAGTTGTTTTACAAACAGATGACATCGCATGTGGCCCATTGGTTACGTAATATTTTATTAAAAAAAGATGATGCTTCAATGCATAAACTATCAAGAATTTGCTATAATCCTTGACAATAGTATAATAAGGTATATCCTACTGAAAGGTTTTTTAAAACTTATGACTATTGATTGGCAACAAGAAACGGCTTTACGACAAGCTGATTTTATAACAGATTTGAAAGATTTATTAGAAGTTGCATCGGTTCGTGACGATTCAAAGGCGACCCCAGACGCACCGCTTGGCCCAGGACCAAAGGATGCGTTATTGAAGATGTTAGCCATCGCTGAACGCGACGGTTTTACCACGAAAAACATTGACAACTTGGTCGGCTACATTGAAATTGGCCCCAAAGATGCGGAAGAATATGTTGCCATTTTGTCTCACGTGGATGTGATGCCAGCCGGTGAAGGTTGGGAAACAGACCCATTTACGCCTGTTGTCACAGCAGATAAGATTATTGCGCGTGGTGCATCAGATGATAAAGGTCCAGGGATGGCCGCTTACTATGCGTTCAAGATTTTGTCTGATTTGAAAGTGCCTTTGAAGCGCCGTGTGCGTTTGATTTTTGGCACGGATGAAGAAAATGACTGGACTGGCATGACGCGTTACTTTGAAGTTGAGCCGGCACCAGTATTTGGTTTCTCACCTGATGCTGAATATCCAATTATCAACGGCGAAAAGGGTAACGTGCAAGTTGTCTTGAACGGTGAGGCGACTAACGGTGGGTCAGTGAAGTTGGTGGCCTTTGAATCCGGTTTGCGCACGAACATGGTGCCAGGCATCGCCCGTGCCACAGTTGTGACGACACAATCGGAAGCCTTGGTCGCTGCGTTCCAAGAATTTTTAGCAGCGAACGCACAAATTTCAGGTAATGTTGAAGCGGATGGGGATGATGTTAAATTAGTCGTCAATGGTAAGCAAGTCCACGGGGCCATGCCTGAAACCGGTGAAAATGCTGGCACTTATTTGGCGAACTTCTTGCAAGACTATGATTTTGGCGGCACAGCCAAGTCATTCTTGACCTACTTAGGCACACCTGCACATCAAGATACAATCGGTGAAAAGTTTGGCGTGAATTACACGGATGACGTGATGGGACCTTTGTCAATGAACGTCGGCATTCAAAAGTTTGTGGCTGGTCAAGAAGCCTTTATCAACTTTAACTTCCGTTATCCAAAGGGCATCACGCCTGACGAAATCGTGGCGGGACTTACGGCACACTTAGATGGTTGGGATGTGACACCAACGATTGGCGGGCATGCCCAAGTGCCACATTATGTGGCACCAACTGATCCGATTGTCTCAACGTTGCTCCGTGTATACCATGAACAAACGGGCTTGCCAGCACATGACCAAGTCATTGGTGGCGGCACGTATGGTCGTTTGATGGCACGCGGTGTCGCCTTTGGGGCTTTGTTCCCAGATTCACCAGATACGATGCACCAAGTGAATGAATTTGCCTTATTAAACGATTTGTATCGTTCCATTGCCATTTATGCCCAGGGTATTGCTGAAATTACGAATTTAGATTAATCAAAAAAGCATGCATCGCGTGATGCATGCTTTTTGATTGTCAACATGTGCTGGGCAATGATTTGGCCTGATGCGTTGAAATTGTTATAATGAATGGCAAGTAATGAAAAAAGAAAGCGAGGGTGTGGCGGCGATCAAGTACGCGTCACATTAAATCACATGAGGACTTTTGCAGGGAATCTCTATAAAGATGATTTAGAAGGAGATAAAATCGGGGTGTTTTTTGGAACCCTTGCGCCGATGCACGTTGGGCACCAAGCAGAAATCTATAAAGCAGCGGCTTTAAATGATGGTGTCGTGGTGATTGCTTCGGGCTATACAGGCGACCGTGGGGACCAAATGGGGTTATCTGTTGAAAAGCGTTTTCGCTACTTGCGGGAAGCTTTTAGTGATGAATCAGATATTAAAATTGACTACATTAATGAAGACCATATCCCGCAAATGCCAGATGGTTGGTCTGAGTGGACGCGTATCTTGGTTGAAACGGTGATGCGAAATATTGTTAATCCAGCGGCAAAAATCACTTTTTATACTGGTGAACCCGAGTATAAAGCAGAACTTGAAAAAAGGTTACCGCAAACGGGGCAGTTTAAAGTAAGTTTGATGGATCGCACGGTATTAAGTATCTCAGCGACGGCAATTCGCGAGAATCCAATTGCCAATTGGGATTATATCAATCGTGTTTTCCGTCGCCACTTCACCAAAAAAGTGACTGTGATGGGGTCTGCATCAACGGGTAAATCCACTTTGGTCAGGCGTTTGGCGCGTACCAGTAATTCGCCATTTTCTGAAGAATATGCGCGTGAGTACCAAGAACGATCAAACGTGAGTGATGATGAATTGATCGTGAAAGACTATATCCGCCTGATACAAGGTCAATACGACGCCAATTCACGGGAAATTAATTCACCTGCCAACAACGGCTTGACGATTTTTGATACGGATGCCATGGTGACCAAAGTCTATGCGGATATGTGGCTAAACGCAGCAGACCGTGCCCAATTACAGCCACTATTTGATAACACCATTAGTGAAGAATTAATTGATTTAATTTTAGTCATTCCACCGGTGACACCGTATGTTGATGATGGTTTTCGTAACATGACCACGGCTGATGAGGCATCACGTTGGACATTCCACCGTGAATTAATGCGGGTTATTGCCGATTATGGCTTTATGGACAAAGTTGTGATATTAGATGCCAAAGGAGGCAGCGATGATCCTTATGGCTATTATGCGCGTTATTTGCAAGCTTTAGATGCCATTCAAGAGCGTACCGGCTTTAATATTAAACACATCGAGTAAAACCAACTACGTTGGTTTTATTTTTTATGCCATAAAGGCCACAACGCACGTTAAGATTTTGATATGATTAAAGGTAATATGTAGTGGATTTGGAGGCGAGTATGGCAGTGCAACGCACAATGGACGCGTCAAAGCGACACGTCGCGGCAATGGGATTTTGGGATCAGTTGGCCACTTGGATTGGCGCTAACGCAAATAATGGCACCTGGTATATGGGCGGTGTATTGGCTGCCTTAGGGTTTGCAGGCGCCCTTGGGGTGATTTTGATTTCTGGCCCGTTGGCGTATGTTTTTTTAGCTTTGGTGGGCTATATGGGGTATCGAGTGCGGGCCTCAACCATGAATCTCATGCGACCAGCTTTTGGGCTGCGCGGTTCAATTGGCCCATCGCTAATTAATGTAATCCAGTTCATGGGCTGGGCAGCAGTGAATACATACATTGCAGCGATTTCGGTGAGCTATTTGCTCAGCCAGTTATTTGGACCGGCGCATTTTAAGCCGGGTGGCTTAGCGGGTATGCTAATTGGTGTAGGTGTGATGGGTGTCTTGCATTTGATTTCAATTTCATTGGGTCAACGTTCAATTCGGCTCATTGAACGCATCGGGATGATTTTGGTGATCTTACTGGTTGTGTGGGAAACCATTGTTGTTTTACAAGAAGTGCCACTTTCAAAAATTATGGCTTGGCAGGCGCCTCAGGCAGCGCGCTTACCTTTTGGAAAAGCAATTGATGTTTTTGCAGCTTTTAATTTGGCTTGGGTAACAGCGGGGGCGGACTTTACACGGTTTGCAAGTAAAAAATCGGCGGCCACAACGGCGCCTTTTATCGGGGCAACCCTTGGCTTGTATTGGTTTGCCATTGTGGGTGCGTTGACTACCATTGCCGCAGCTGTCTGGACGCATGTCTTTGATCCCAACAGTTCGGATCCGTCAACTGTTGCCGCTAAGCTTGGTTTAGGGATATTGGCGTTAGTGGTGATTATGTTAACATCTACCACAGCCAATGCCGTCAACTTGATGGCAGCAGGCTCAGCATTAAATAATATTGTTCCCAAATTAAAGCTCACGCCAAGTTTATGGTTAGTGACAATTCTGGCCACGCTCATGAGTTTTATTCCGTTTATTGTCGGTGGTTTCATTGAGACCTTTATCTGGTTTTTAGATTTAATCGGGATGGTTTTAGGGCCAGAAATCGCCATTCTATTGGCAGATTTCTTCATTGTGCAAAAGCAAAACTATGATCGCACGGCTTTTAATCAGGGGCGGACGTATTGGTATACAAGCGGCTTCAATCTGCGTGCCTATCTCGTTTGGGGATTAAGTATGGGGTGCTACTTTGTGTTGCAACAAGTCCCAATTATTGTTGCCACAGTCGGGTCCAATTGGCTGACGATGATTTTTGCGGCCGTTGTGTATGTCTTAGTTTCTAGAAATCAGACAAAAATGTTGTGATTTACTGGTTTTTAAGATAAAATTAATAAGTATTTAAAACATTTGGAGGACGTATCATGTCTAACTGGACACCCGCTGCGGATCAAAAGAACCAAGGCACATTAACATTTGAAATTTCACGCGCACAAGTTGAAGAAGGCTTGGAACAAGCCTTCCAACGCAACAAGAACCAAGTTTCTGTCCCTGGTTTCCGTAAGGGTAAGGTGACTAAGGCCTTGTTCTTCTCAAAGTTTGGTGAAGAAGCTTTGTATCAAGAAGCGATGGATATCATTTTGCCAGCCGCTTATGAAGCAGCTATTGATGAAGCTGGCATCACACCAGTTGGTCGTCCAAACATCGAACCAGTCGCAATGAACAAGGGTGAAGCCTGGACATTGAAGGCTGAAGTTACGACTGCGCCTGAAATCAAGTTGGGCGAATATATGAACCTTGAAGTTGAAGCGGCTGATACAGAAGTATCAGATGCCGATGTTGATGCTGAAATCAAGCGTTTGCAAGACGGTCAAGCTGAACTTGTTTTGCAAGAAGCTGGGGTTAAGGCTGAAAACGGCGACACTGTCATTATTGATTTTGATGGCTCAGTTGATGGCGATCACTTTGCTGGTGGGCAAGCAAATGACTTCTCACTTGCATTGGGTTCAGGTCAATTCATTCCTGGTTTTGAAGACCAATTGGTTGGCCACGAAGCTGGTGAAGAAGTCGCTGTTAACGTGACATTCCCAGAAGACTACCAAGCTGCTGACTTGGCAGGCAAGGATGCGTTGTTTGAAGTGAAGATTCACGAATTGAAGCGTAAGGAATTGCCTGAATTAGACGATGAATTCGCCAAGGATGTTGACGAAGAAGTTGAAACATTGGCAGAATTGAAGGAAAAGACACTTAAGAAGTTGTCAGAACAAAAGGCCGAAGCTGCACAAGCTGCTTTCGAAGATGCTGTGATTACAAAGGCTGTTGACAATGCATCAGTTGACGGTGATGTGATCCCTGAAGCTATGATCGAAGAAGACGTTCACCGTCAAATCGACCAATACTTGGGTCAATTGCAACAACAAGGTATCTCACGTGAAATGTTCTTCCAAATTTCAGGTCAAACTGAAGATGATTTGCATAAGCAATTCGAAGAAGGTGCTGATACTCGTGTGAAGACTAACTTGGTTCTTGAAGCCATTGTTAAGGCTGAAGGCATCGAACCATCAGAAGAACAAGTGACAGAAGAAATTAACAACTTGGCTGCGCAATATAACATGGATGCTGCACAAATCCGTGCTACTTTGTCAGATTCATTGTTAAAGCATGACATCGCCATGCGCGAAGTGATCAAGACAATCACAGACGCTGCAAAGACAAAGTAATGATTAAAAGCCCAATAGGGCTTTTTTTATTGGTTTGTGACAAAATGGCAAACCGTTGGGCTGTGAATAATTAGTCGCTATCACAGGCGGGAATCTGTTAAAATGGAATAGTATTTATAATGCGTAAAAAATCGTTTTAACGATGCAAATAAAGGAAAAAAATATGGCGCAGACACCAGGTTTTGAAGAAGAAATTTATTGTAGTTTTTGTGGCAAATCTGCGAATGAAGTAAAAAATATTGTGGCCGGACCAAACGGCATTTATATTTGTAATGAATGTGTGGCTTTAGCCCAAAATATCATCGATGAAGAATTGACGGTAGATGAAGCGATTACGGCCTTATCATTGCCAACACCGCATGAAATTGTCGCCCAATTAAATGATTATGTGATTGGACAAGAGGATGCCAAAAAGACATTAGCCGTGGCAGTGTATAATCACTATAAGCGGATTAATGAACATTTTGCACCAACCACCGATGTTGAATTGCAAAAGTCAAATATTGCCCTCATTGGCCCCACGGGTTCAGGTAAGACATACTTAGCGCAAAGCTTGGCGCGTATTTTGAACGTGCCATTTGCGATTGCTGATGCAACGACGTTAACTGAAGCTGGGTATGTCGGAGAAGATGTTGAAAATATAATTTTAAAGTTACTGCAATCGGCTAACTTTGATATTGAAGCTGCACAACGTGGCATTATCTATGTTGACGAAATTGATAAAATCGCCAAGAAGTCAGAAAATGTCTCAATCACCCGAGACGTCTCTGGTGAAGGGGTCCAACAAGCGTTGCTTAAAATGCTTGAAGGGACGATTGCTAGTGTGCCGCCACAAGGTGGTCGTAAACACCCGCAACAAGAATTGATACAAGTCGATACGACCAATATTTTGTTCATCGTCGGTGGTGCATTTGCTGGGATTGATACAATTATTAAAGAACGTTTGGGAGAACGTGTGATTGGCTTTGGTTCACATGCCAATGACAACGCGGCTGCCTTGGACGCCGAAAATATTTTGACCCATGTGCAACCAGAAGATATGACCAAATTTGGTTTGATTCCAGAATTTATCGGTCGTCTGCCGATTGTGACGGTGCTTGATGAATTGAAAGTCGCTGACCTAGCACGAATTCTGACGGAACCAAAAAATGCGTTGATCAAACAATATACCGCGCTCCTTGGATTAGATGATGTGGCGCTTGAATTCCAACCGGACGCTTTAGAAGCGATGGCGGAATTAGCTATTCAACGCCACACAGGGGCACGTGGCTTGCGCTCAATTATTGAAAATGTCATGAAGGATGTCATGTATGACATTCCCAGTCGGGACGACGTCGCTAAAGTGATTATTACCAAAGCTAGTGTACTAGATGGTGCACAACCAGAGCTGCATTTGAAAAAGGTGGACTAATATGGATGTACACAATGTTGAAATGGTGATGAGTGCAGTCTCAGCTGCACAATACCCAACGGATGGTAAGCCTGAAATTGCACTGGTTGGTCGGTCAAACGTTGGAAAATCGTCGTTGACTAATACGCTAATTCAGCGTAAAAATTTTGCCCGCACTTCTTCACAGCCCGGCAAGACTCAAACGCTCAATTTTTATAATGTGGAAGACCAGTTGTACTTCGTCGATGTGCCTGGTTATGGCTATGCCAAAGTGTCAAAAAAACAACGAGAAGCCTTTGGCCACATGATTGAAGAGTATATTACCTCACGGAAGCAATTACGTGGTGTGATTAGTTTGGTGGATGCCCGGCATGATCCGAGTGCCGACGATATCGCCATGTATGAATGGTTGCACTATTATAATATTCCGATTTTGGTGGTTGCCACCAAATCAGATAAAATTTCGAAGAGTAAATTCAATAAGTTCGAGGCCAATATTAAACGGACTTTGGGATTTGATGCCGCTGAAAGTAGCTTTCAATTTTTCTCATCGGAAACAAAGTACGGCAAAGACCAAGTTTGGGCATGGATTGAAGCACATATGGCAATGTGAAAACCAACAGTGTTGTTGGTTTTTTTATGTCAACAGAAAACGTGGCACGTTTGATACAATAAGAGTATGACAACCCAACTCTACGCACAAATCATTGTGGATGTCCCCACAATGCAAACTGATCAGCCTTATACTTATTTGGTCCCGGCCGCAATGCATGGCACGTTACAACCAGGTATGCGTGTTGAAGTGCCTTTTGGCGCACGACAAGTGATGGGATTTGTCGTGGGGATGGCCGAGACACCACCTGAGTCAGTCGATAAAATGCGACCAATTTCACAGCTGATGGACTTGTCACCTGTATTAAATGAGGAACTTTTAGCGTTGTCTCAAGCTGTTGCGCGGGAAACCTTTGCTTTTCGTATTTCAGTCTTGCAAACCATGTTGCCAAATGCGTTGAAGGCGACTTATGAACGGGTCATGACGATTGTTGACGAGGTATCCGAGGAAGTGCAGGCCCGTCTATTTCGTGGTTTGGATCAAATCACTTTCCGTGTGAGCGACTGGTCAGAAGAAGATATCGCAAAATTTGCGCAATTACGACGCACGCATCAGATTGAGCAAACGATTGTGGTGAGTGACCGTGCAAAACCTAAAACGCAATTGGCCTATCAGCTCAGTACAGACATTGAATTGCTTGAATCGGCCTACCAAGCCTTACCAAAAACCGCCAAAAAAAAGGCGGCGTTATTAGGGTTCATCTTGGGGCATCTCGGCGAAACTTGGCGCAAAAAAGTATTGCAACAGCAGGTGAGCGTGAGTGATGCGACTTTAAACCAAGCGGTACAAGCCAATTGGTTGGCAAAAGTACAGGTGGAGCAATTACGTGATCCTTTTGCCACGACAACCATTGCGCCTTCAAAACCACTGACGCTAAATACCGAACAGCAGCATGCCTTTGACCAAATTAAACTGAGTGCCGATAGTGGGCAATACCAGCCGTTTTTATTGGCTGGTATCACAGGTTCAGGTAAGACAGAAGTTTATCTGCAAGCCGCCCAGCATGTGTTTGACCAAGGCAAGACGGTGCTCTTTTTAGTACCAGAAATTGCATTGACCCCACAAATGGTCAGGCGCGTGAAAGCACGTTTTGGTGCGCAAACAGCGGTATTGCACTCAGGCTTATCTGATGGCGAACGCTATGATGAATGGCGGCGAATTGAGCGTGGTGATGTTAAAATTGTCGTTGGCGCACGGTCAGCGGTTTTTGCACCGCTAAATAATCTGGGTTTAATTATTGTTGATGAAGAACATGAAGCCACTTATAAACAGACGGATAATCCGCGTTATCATGCGCGCGATGTGGCACTTTGGCGCGGTCGATACCACCAAATTCCTGTCATTCTTGGCTCGGCGACACCTTCACTTGAAAGTCGCGCTCGCGCTCAACGGGGTGTTTATCAACGTCTGGTCCTCACTCAACGCGCTGGCGGGGCAAGTTTACCGCCAGTGACAGTCATTGACATGAAGACAATGTTATCGGATGGCCCGGAAACCAACTTTTCAGCACCATTACTAGAAAAATTAAAGTCGCGCTTGGTTCGTGGTGAACAAGCGGTGCTGATGTTGAATAAACGTGGTTTTTCAAGCTTTGTGATGTGCCGTGATTGTGGGTTTGTCCCACGTGATCCCAACTGCAATCTCGCTATGACACTGCACATGGATTCGCACACGTTAAAATGCCACTATTGTGGCCATGAAGAACCAATCCCAACGCGATGCGTCAACTGTGGTTCGTCCCGCATTCGCTATTATGGCACGGGGACTGAAAAGGTGGCGGCTGAGCTGGCAGAATTACTCCCTGACGCCCGCGTTTTGCGGATGGATCAAGACACCACGCGCAAAAAAGGCAGTATGGATAAGATGCTACAAGCGTTTGGTGATCATCAAGCAGACATATTACTTGGCACGCAAATGATTGCGAAGGGGTTGGACTTCCCTGATGTGACCCTCGTGGGTGTGCTAAATGCAGATACAGCGTTAGGGTTACCGGACTTTCACGCCAGTGAACGCACGTTTCAATTGCTGACGCAAGTGAGTGGTCGGGCAGGGCGCGCGCAAAAGGCAGGAGAAGTCATTGTGCAAACTTTTAATCCAACGCATTACGCAATCACCTACGCACAACAGCATGACTACGAAGGCTTTTACCGTCAAGAAATGGCGGTGCGTCACGCTGGCAATTATGCGCCGTATTTTTACACGGTGCAAATTCAAGCGAGTCATACAGAAGAAAATGAAGCTGCTAAGCAAATGTTTCAAATTGCTCGCTGGTTGCGACATCGCGTGCAAGCTGATGTTATTATTTTAGGGCCATCGCCGAAACCGATTGCCAAGTTACGCAATCGGTATTACTTCCAAATTATTTTAAAGTTTAAGCAGCGGACGGGTTTAGATGCGCTATTAACAGAGTTGCAAAACCGCGCCCAAAAAGCCAAACATGGTTTACAATTAAGTATTGATCGCGACCCAGTGTCGTTTATGTGACAAAGGGATGACAGATTTCTATGTTATAATAAGGATTGGAAATAAAATACTCGTGATGACGAGTATTTTTTCGTGTGTGTCGTTTTTAACAACATGCAAACAAATGCGATGATGGCCGTTTGCTGTGGTGTAACAAGCGGCGGAGTAAAATCAGAAAAGAGAACAAAGATGACCTATACTGTGGTATTTATGGGCACGCCAAAATTTGCTGTGCCGATCTTAGAAGCGTTAATTGCTGACCCAAACTATCAAGTTAAAGCGGTGGTGACGCAACCCGATCGACCACAAGGTCGCAAACACGTGTTGACACCAACCCCAGTCAAAGTTGCGGCGGTAGCTCATGACTTATTAGTGTTACAACCTGAGAAATTGGCTGGTTCAGATGCGATGGCACAAGTGATGGCGATGGTGCCAGACTTTATTGTCACTGCAGCTTTCGGACAGTTTTTACCGACAGGATTGCTTGAGGCAGCTAAAATCGCCGCGGTCAACACGCATGCATCGCTCTTGCCGAAGTACCGTGGTGGGGCGCCGGTGCATTATGCCATCATGAACGGGGATGCTGAGACCGGTGTGTCAATCATGTATATGGTCAAGCAAATGGATGCAGGTGATGTCATTGATGTGGTCAAAGTACCGATTACCGCGCAAGATAATGTGGGCACGATGTTTGACAAGTTAAGCTTGGCGGGCCGAGATTTATTATTGGCCACACTCCCTCGAATTGCTAACGGTGACACGACACCAGTCCCACAAGCCGAGTCTGAAGTGAGCTTTTCACCAAATATTTCCCATGCCCAGCAAAATCTCAATTTTGCCCAAGAGACCGCCCAAGAAATTGATTGGCATATTCGCGGGTTATATCCAACGCATCCGGCTTATGTACAAGTGGGCGGTCAACGAATGAAGTTGACACAGGTGACGCCATTGCCTGAGACAACGACTTTGGCACCAGGGCATATCGTGGCCCGCACAAAAAAGCTGTTGACAATTGCGGCGGCTAATCAGTCAGTTGTGCAAATTGATCAACTCCAACCAGCTGGTAAATCAGTGATGCCAATTCAAGCCTATCTCAATGGGGCTGGGAGCCACTTAGCCGCTGGACAACAATGGGCAGAGGAACCAAGCCATGAGTGATAAACGAGTTTACAGTGATAACCCGCGCGTTTTAGCCGTCCAAACACTGGCTAAAATTAAAAACGGAGCATATTCCAATTTACAATTAAATCAAGTCATTAAGCAACATCAACTGAGTGAGGCAGATAAGCGCTTGTTAACCACCCTTGTTTATGGTGTGATTCAGCATCGTCTCACCTTTGAATATTGGTTAGCCCCTTTTATTGGGGATAAAAAAATTAACCCATGGGTAAGAGAATTACTCTACACAGCCCTGTTTCAAATGCAATATTTGAATAAAATTCCCCAACATGCCATTTTTAATGAATCCATTGAAGTGGCCAAAATCTTGGGACATGTCGGGACTGCAAAGTTTGTGACCGCAATTCTGCATAATATCAGTCGCCAAGGGTTGCCAGAAATCAGTGCGATTACCGACCCAATTTTGCGCTTATCAATTGAAGCCAGTTTGCCGGTCTGGTTAATTGAAGAACTTGTCACACAAAATGGTGAAGCGGCAACGCGTGCTTTGGTAGCAATGATTAATGACGCGCCGATGCAATCCATTCATGTGAACACCCTGCTAGCCTCTGATGATGAGGTGGTCGCTGCATTAGCGGCTGAAAACCTGACAGCTGTGAAATCGCAAGTGGCAGACCACGCCTATATTGTATCAGGGGGCCATGTGGCGAGTTCAACAGTATACCAAAAAGGTTGGTTGACGTTACAAGATGAAAGTGCCATGTTACCAGTTGAGAGCATGGTATTAACACCAGCGGTTAAAACCATTTTGGATGCAGCAGCTGCGCCCGGAGGTAAGACAACCCAAATAGCGCAGGCTATTGCTGCTGATGCTAAAATAACCGCGCTAGACGTTCATCCACATAAAATTAAGTTAATTGAACAAAACGCCGCACGCATGCAAGTGTCTGATCGCATTCAAACACAAGTCTTAGATGCCCGAAAAGTTGCTTCAGAAATGGAAACGACATTTGATCGGATTCTTGTGGATGCGCCATGTTCAGGCTTTGGTTTGTTACGGCGCAAACCGGAAATTCGGTATGATAAAACGTTGGCTGATGTGCAAAACTTGGCACGCTTGCAAGGCGAAATTCTGGATTCAGTTAGCCAAAAAGTCGCCGAAAATGGTATGATAGTGTACAGCACTTGCACGATTTTGCGTCAAGAAAATGATGACGTTGTGGCGCAATTCTTGGCGAATCATCCAGAGTTTGAGTTGGTAAAAACGGTAACGTCACATCAACTCAAGCCAGATCGACACGAGGCAGTGCTCCATATTTATCCAAATGATTATCATACTGATGGTTTCTTTGTGGCAACAATGAAGAAAAAGTCAGGCACACCCGCCTAATGCGCGAAAGTATGTGATAGAAGAATAAACTTATGCAAGTAGCATTTCATACAGATTCTGGCGTACAACGTCAGGAAAACCAGGATTATGTCGGTGGCTTTACGAACCAAGCGGGCCGTTTAATGGTGCTGGTCGCTGATGGTGTGACTTCAACGCATGGCGGTGAAGTCGCCAGTGCGATGGCAGTGGAACATTTTGGACATGCCTGGGAATCAACAACAATTGAAGCCATTAAGCCAACAATTGATTGGTTAAAGCACACGACACTGGCAGAAAACCAAGCGATTTTGGCTGCGGGTCATCGTTTTGATGACTTGAAGCATATGGCGACGACTTTGGTTATTGCCATCATTTTTGATGATCAAATTGTGATTGGCAATTTGGGTGATTCTAAGGCCTTTTTATTGCAAGACAATCAGCTCACGCAAGTTTCTTGTGATCACAATCTTAAAAATGAATTACTCAAAACCGGCACGTTAAGCCAATCAGATGCAGAAAATCTCCCGCAAGCCAACAGTGTGACGCGTTATCTTGGGGTGGATGATCATGCTGAAATTGAAATTAGCCAGTACCCATTTACTGCTGATGACATGTTATTTTTAACGTCAGATGGCATCACGAAAGTTTTAGATCAGTCGACCATTCAGCAAATTATGCAAGAAGCAACGACGTTAGATATGCGTGCCTATGAATTAATTGCTGCCGCAAATCGTCATGGCGCACCAGATAATGTGACGGCCTTGTTGGTTAGTCGTAACAGTGAAGAGGATACAAAGTAGTTATGTTACCAGATACAGTGATAGACAATCGGTATAGGATTATTAAATCGCTCGGCGGTGGCGGGATGGCCAACGTCTATTTGGCACACGATCAATTCTTAGATCGTGATGTGACTTTTAAAATGATGCGACTTGATATGAAAAACGATGCCGATTTAGCGCAGCGTTTTAAGCGCGAAGCCATTGCTGCAACGGAATTAGTCCATCAAAATATCGTGCAGGTATATGATACCGGTGAATATGAAAGCACCCAATATTTGGTGATGGAATATGTCGAAGGCATGGACCTTAAAACATTCATCGCCGAGAATTTTCCTATTCCTTATCAACAAGTCGTTGATATCATGATGCAAATTTTAAGTGCTGTTCAGGCAGCCCATGATGCTGATATCATTCATCGCGATTTGAAGCCGCAAAATATTTTAATTGATACGCAAGGGCAAGTGAAAATCACTGATTTTGGTATTGCCGTTGCCAAGTCGGCCCATGAATTAACACAGACCAACACGGTGATTGGTTCTGTGCACTATTTGTCACCCGAACAAACCCGCGGTGGTTTTGCCTCGGCAAAATCAGATATTTACGCACTTGGGGTGATGCTTTATGAAATGTTGACCAAGCAAGTCCCCTATGAGGGTGATACGCCAGTTGCCGTTGCGATGAAGCATGCAACTGAGGAAATGCCTTCGGTTAGAGATTTTGATCCACGTATTCCCCAAGCATTAGAAAACGTTATTTTGAAGGCCACTGCAAAACGCCCCCAAGATCGCTACATGAGCGCGGCAGCAATGGCAGATGATTTAAGTACTGCGCTCTCTGCGCGGCGATCAGACGAAGAACGTTTTGCCCCTATGTCTGAAACTTCGGATGATACACGCATTATTCCAATGGCGCAGATTCAAGATCAGCTCAAAACTGGTGTGTCATCTGACAAAATTTTCCCTGACGAAGTGCCCGAAGAGCCTTCGGTGACCGAGACCATTATTGAATATGGTAAGAAAGGATACACGGTCAAAAGGATTGCTAAAATTGTCGACCGCACCCCATCTTATGTACGCCGTGTGTTAAAAGAAAATGGGATCAAATTCCGCAAGGCGCGTAAATGGCCTTGGGTGCTGCTGGTCTTCTTGTTGCTCCTTGTGGCCGGTGTGTTCTTCTTAAACTACCAGTCCAGTAAAGTCACTGTGCCAGATGTGACCAATCTCAGCCAAGATATGGCTACAAGTCAGTTGAAAAAGGCTGGCTTAACGGTTGGTAGTGTGAGTTCAACTACTTCAAAGACAGTTGCTCAAGGCAATGTTGTGCGAACGACGCCAACCGGCGGGTCGGAAGCTGAAAAGGGTGACACGGTTAATCTAATTGTGTCTTCTGGTCGTGCCAAAGTCCGCTTTGGGGATTATGTTGGATCGGATTACGGCCTCACAGCAGCCCAATTGCGCGCGCAAGGCTATGCGATAAGTAAGCAAGGGGTTGCATCAGATAGTGTGCCATCAGGGAAAATTATTGCGCAATCTATTGATGCAAATGGTAAGGTTGACCCAACGCAGACGTCTGTGGTGTTTACTGTTTCCACTGGGGCAGTCAAAATTGTTGTACCAGACTTCACGAACAAGGCAACGCAACAGCAAGTGCAAGATTGGGCGAACCAACATAATATTGTCGTGAACTTCAATACACAATTTGATGGGAACACGCAGAAAAACTATGTGATTAGCCAATCAATTCGTGGCGGCTCCAGCATTACGAAAGACATGGTCTTGCTTGTGACGATTTCACAAGGTCCGCAAGAAGATAGTAGTAGCTCAAGTAGTTCAAGTTCATCAAGTAGTAGTGCCTCAAGCGCTGCCAATGGTAGTGCCAATGCCTTATCTAAATAATTAAGCGGGTTTAGCCTGCAAATACAAGTCGATTAAGGTCGGCTTTTTTGTTACAATAACATTATGAAAACAGGACGAATTATCCGCTCATTAAGCGGTTATTATGATATACAAACAGCTGAGGGAACGATTGAACGCACGCGTGCCCGTGGTGAATTTCGAAAATCAGGACAAAAACCTTTGGTTGGGGACTTTGTGGATTTTGAAAGTGAAAATGATGAAGGCTTGATTTGGCGGATTCATGACCGTGAAAATGTGTTGGTCAGACCACCCGTTGCCAATATCGATGTGGCGGTCATTGTCACAGCGCTCAAAGAGCCTAATTTTGCCCCCAATTTACTAGATCGTCAGCTGATTGCCTTAGCGGCTGCCAACGTCACACCAATGATTTATTTCTCTAAAGCAGATTTGTTATCAGACGCCGAATACAGCCAAGCCACAACGGTTGCAAAACAGTATCGCGCCATTGGATACCAAGTGATTCTGCCGCAAATCGATCAGGCGGATTCAGCGTTTGCTGAATTGCAAAAAGCGTTGGCGGGTCAAGTTTCGGTGTTTATGGGACAAACGGGTGCTGGCAAATCAACGTTGCTGAATCACTTATCGCCTGAGTTAGGCTTAGAAACAGGAGCTGTTTCAAAGGCGCTGAGTCGTGGTAAACATACGACACGACAGGTAACTTTGATTCAAGTGGCTGAAGCCTTGATTGCTGACACGCCAGGATTTTCATCGTATGAAGTATTTGATTTTCCCGCAGAAACTTTGGCTGATTATTTTCCAGAATTTGTCAGTCATCGTCAAGCGTGCCGGTTTCGCGGGTGTTTGCATTTAAATGAACCTGGCTGTGCTGTTAAAGCAGCCGTCTCCCTTGGCGCGATTGCCGAATCACGGTATAATAGCTATAAGGCGTTCTACGACTTAATTAAAGCGCAAAAGCCAAGATATAACACAGATAACCGAAACTTTTAGGAAGAAGGAATTTTAAGCATGTCAGGAATTATTGCACCATCAATTTTAAGTGCCGACTACACCAATTTGGAACGTGATGTCAAGCTGGTGGAAGCTGCGGGTGCGGAGTATTTGCACATCGACGTGATGGATGGCAACTTTGTCCCATCTATCTCTTATGGGCCAAACTGGGTGAAGCAACTCCGCCCGGAAACAAACATGGTATTAGATGTCCATTTGATGGTGATGAACCCCGAAAAAATTGTTGACGAATTTGCTGATGCGGGCGCAGATATCATTGGCGTGCATGTTGAAGCGACACCACACATTCATCGGGCACTCCAAATGATTAAAAACAAAGGGGTGAAGGCGGAAGTGGTCATTAACCCAGGAACACCAGTATTAGCTATTGAATCAGTGCTTGATATGGTTGACCAAGTGTTGGTCATGACGGTTAACCCTGGCTTTGGTGGTCAAAAGTTCTTGCCATCAACGATTGAAAAAATTGCACAGCTCAAGGCTATTCGCGATGAATTAGGTTATGATTTTGATATTCAAATTGATGGTGGTGTCAATAACGAGACCATTTCAGCAGCATATGAAGCTGGTGCTAATGTCTTTGTTGCTGGATCATATGTTTATGATAAAGTCGATCCAGCCGCTAAGATCGCAACCTTGAAAGAATTGACAAAATAATGCAAATCAACATTTTAGCTGGTGGGCCAACCGAGCTTTGGCCGGATAATTTATTTGAAGAGCCAGGGTTATGGATTGGCGCTGATCGCGGCGCATGGCGATTATATCAACATGGTATGGCCATGATGATGGCGGTGGGGGATTTTGATTCCCTGGCCGCTTCTGAATTAGCAACGTTGCAAGCACACCTTCAAGCAAACGAAATTATCCACGTTCAAGCAGAAAAGGATGAAACGGATACGGAGCTTGCCTTGCGTTATGCCCAAGAGCAAAAGCCTGATCAAATCAAGGTGTTTGGGGCAACTGGCGGTCGCGTGGATCATTTATTAAGCAACCTGTGGTTAATGGCTGATCCTGTTTTTCATGATATTGTGGAAAAAACCACGTTTATTGACCGGTTAAACACCGTGAGTTATGTACAACCAGGCGAAAAGACAGTGCGCAAAGTGCCGCACACGAAGTATCTTGGGTTTATGCCGATTAACGATGTGGCTGATTTTCATATCATTGATGCCAAATATCCGTTAGCCCTAACCGAAAATGTTGCTAAAATGTGGTCGTCAAACGAGTTTAAAACAGATGTTGTGCATATCAGCTTAAAAACTGGTATTGTTATGGTGACACAATCAAGGGATTAATGGCACATTTTTCACTGAATGTGGCATGTCAGGAGGAAAATATGACTGTACAAGCAATTACTGATGCAGAATTTAAGGCTGAAACAGCCAACGGTGTAACAATTACGGATTTTTGGGCGACTTGGTGTGGGCCTTGCCGGATGCAATCACCTGTCTTAGAAGCACTATCAGATGAAGTCGATAATGTTGATTTTGTGAAGATGGATGTTGATGCAAATCCTGAAACGCCCGCGGAATTTGGCATTCGTGCGATCCCAACCTTACTTGTTCAAAAGGACGGCGAAGTCGTTGAACGATTGACAGGATTCCACACAAAAGACCAATTGGCAAATGTTTTAGCGAAATATACAAAATAACTTGCCATGGTGTTTAAAATCTGGTAAAATTTACTATTGTTGTAGAAAGAGCTTTTTAAAATCATTAGCTCGAAAAGGAGGGTCGAACATGGCAAAAGATGCTATTACTGGCGCACGCACACGCTTTGGTAACCAACGTTCACACGCGTTGAACTCAAGTCGTCGTAGTTGGAAGCCAAACTTGCAAAAAGTGACTGTTAAGATTAACGGTGCGTCTGCAAAGAAAGTTTATTTAACAGCGCGTACTTTGAAGGCCGGATTAAAGAACGGTTCAATCGAACGCGTCTAATCGACAAAACGATGCGTGTCGCATTTGTTTGATTAAACAACACGGCTAACATCAAACGACCACCATTAAGGTGGTTTTTTTATGTGTTAGAACTGCTAAAAGACGTTTCAATATGAGATATGTTAAAATGGTAGCAGTAAACCTTTCAAGGAGGAAAACGCAGCCATTTGTGGGGCCCAATGGGTAACTGGATGACTGTGTGCGATGAATTATGGCGATTAAAATCAAAGCTAAAAATGGCGACATCACGATTGAAAATGATGTGATTGCAACAATCGTGGGTGGCTCAGCAATTGAGAATCCAGGGGTTGTGGGGATGGCCTCAAAAGCTGCCTTTCGCGACGGGATGAATCAAATCTTGAATCGTGAAAATTACGCCAAAGGCGTAGTGGTCTACCAAGAAGCTAATGGTGTCAGTGTTGATGTTTATTTGGTGGCGCAATACGGCACAAAATTATCAGAAATTTCAAAATCAGTTCAAGGAAAAGTGAGATATAATCTTGACGCATTGCTCGGCATTCACGCAACAGAAGTTAATGTGATTGTTCAAGGTGTACGCGTCACAGACTAGGAGTGTCATGACTAAGATAACAACGATTACCAATGTTGAATTTGGTAAGATGATTAACGCTGCGGCGGCTGCTTTGGCCGCGAATGCGGATAAAATTAATAAATTAAACGTATTTCCAGTACCTGATGGCGATACAGGGACCAACATGAGCCTTTCAATGGCTAGCGGCGCACAATATGAACGCGACGCACTGGATACTCATATTGGGGCGTTGGCAAAGGCGACCTCAAAAGGGTTATTAATGGGTGCGCGTGGTAACTCTGGGGTCATTTTGTCACAAATTTTCCGCGGTTTTGCTAATTCGGTGGCAGATAAAGCCACGTTGTCAGCCCGGGACTTGGCTGATGCCTTGATGGCTGGGGCTAAAATTGCCTATAAGTCCGTGATGAAGCCAACTGAAGGCACAATTTTGACGGTGATTCGCGAAGCAGCTGCCAAAGCCAATCAAGTGGCTGATGAGACGGATGATGTTGTCGTGCTCATGCAGGCGGTGGACGAAGCAGCCCAAGCAGCGCTTGACAGCACGCCAGAATTATTGCCGGTTTTGAAAGAAGTCGGCGTTGTTGACTCTGGTGGTCAAGGTTTGGTCTTTGTTTTACGTGCCTTTTATCAAGTGTTGAGTGGTAATTTTAACGAAGAAGATTTGCAGGCGCCTGACAATGCCGCCTTGGATCAAATGGTGAAGGAATTACATGCGGGCGCACAAGCCAATAGTAATTTGGACCCTAATGATATTGAATACGGCTATTGTACTGAAGTCATGGTGCAAATCGGTAAAGGCACAACTTTTGATCATGAATTTGATTATGAGCCTTTCTATCACCATTTGGCTGAGTTAGGTGACTCATTGTTAGTCATTAACGATGATGAAATTGTGAAGGTGCATGTGCATACCGAAGATCCAGGCGAAGTGATTAGCTGGGGAACGCACTATGGTTCTTTGGTGAAAGTCAAAGTGGATAACATGCGTGACCAACAGCAAGCAGTGATTGATGCTCAACGTGCTGAAGAAAGCCAAGCAGCTAAAATGGCGGCGGCTAACGTGCCGGTATCTGACACAGCAGTGATTACGATTGCTGCTGGCGAGGGTGTTGCTGAACTTTTCAAGAGTTTGGGTGTACACACCGTCATTTCTGGTGGTCAAACAATGAATCCATCAACGGCCGATATTGTGTCTGCAATTGAAGCCAGTGGTGCGAAGCATGCCATCATTTTACCGAATAACTCTAATATTTTTATGGCCGCGCAACAAGCTGTTGATCTCGTTGACATACCTGCACAAGTGGTGAAGACACGGACCATCCAACAAGGGTTGACGGCTATGATGGGCTACAACCCCGAAGCTGATTTGGCTACGAACGCAGATGACATGGCTGCTGCCATGGCCGAAGTAAAGTCCGCTCAAATCACACAAGCGGTCCGTGACACGGTGCTTGACGGTGTTGAAATTCATGATGGTGACTGGCTGGGCATTCTTGATGGCGAGATCTCTGTCGTCGCAAAGAAAGTTCATGATGCCGCGTTAGAAGCTGTTGGTCAAATGTTAGATGATGAATCTGAAATTGTGACGATTATTTTTGGCGAAGACCTAAAAGAAAAGGATGCTGACAAGTTAGCTGCGGCAATTGAAGCCATCGATGACGACTTGGAAGTTGAGATTCACGAAGGCAAGCAACCTTTGTACCCATTCCTCATCTCTGTGGAATAAAAAAAGACAGCAAAAGCTGTCTTTTTTTGCAATTATAACCAGCCTAAGGCGTTCACGGCAGCGTAGAAGACACTACCGACCATCAAAATGACCATGACCCAAGACATCACTAAGGTCATCTTTTCGATGCGGGTGCGAGATTTGCGTTCAATTTTTGGCACACGGTGTTGGTCGAGTTTGGCGTCAATCTCTGCTTGTAATTTTGCATTAACTGGTCGCGGCGTTTGTTCGTCAGTCATCATTCACCTCGTAATTTCATTCAAAAACAGTGTAACACAGTTCATCTCATAGGCGCAATTACCACAGCCTACTTGCCTTTTGAACGGGGGTTCGGTATTCTGGTTTAAGATAAGAAATATGAGGTAATGATATGCAGTGGTGGTTTTGGTCAGTTGGTGCGGTAATCCTATTGATTGGCGCTTTGGGAATAACTCGCACAATTCATCTTGGTCGGTTGCCAATCAATTTACTCGACGTTGCGGTCATTCCGCTATGGTTATGTCTTCATATGGCTATGGGGATGCGGTTTGGTGTGAGCTGGTGGGCATGGTTTCTCATGGGGTGGTTCATCATTGGCATTGGCTTATCTTGGCGATTAACGCAAAAACACTGGCCTTTTTGGGTATTTTGGCATAAATATTGGTCTTGGAGTGGCCTTTTTGCCGCAGTATTGGTCATTATTGTGACAATTATTGGGTTTATCTACCACTAACCCCCACAGCAATAAAAAAGTACGACTATCAAGGGATAGTCGTACTTTTTTGTTGATTAAAATTTACTAAATTATGACAAAATGGGAATATGGTGGAGGGAAGTGGGGAAATGTGGTAAATTAATAGTATAGATTTTTTAAAGGAGGTTGTCCTGATGTTCATGGGTGAATATTCACATACGCTTGATACAAAAGGGCGACTCATTATTCCGGCAAAATTTCGTCACCAGTTAGGCGACAAGTTCGTTGTCACACGCTGGATGGAGCATGCGTTACGCGCGATGCCCATGCCTATCTGGGAAAAGTTAGAAGAACAATTAAACGCACTCCCTTTAGGGAAAAAAGAAGCTCGACAGTTTAAGCGTTTCGTTTTGGCTGGCGCCATGGAAGCAGAAATTGATAAGCAAGGGCGAATTATTTTACCAGCAAATTTACGTGAGTATGCTGGTTTGGAAAAGGATGTCACGGTTACTGGGTCAGGCGACTCGTTTGAAATCTGGCAAACTGGCAAGTGGCAAGATTATACGTCAGCTACGGCGGATAATTTTGATGAGATTGCAGAAGGACTAGTTGATTTCGACTTCTAGTGATAAAGGAAGGGTTTAATGTCAGAATTTGAACATGTCACAGTACTTTTACATGAGGCAGTTGCCTTGCTTGATATTAAACCAGACGGCCTTTATGTGGATGCCACCCTTGGTGGTGGTGGTCATACGGGTGAAATCCTAAAGCAACTCACGACCGGCACATTATTTAGTTTTGATCAAGATGATACGGCGATCCAATACAATGCCGAACAGTACGCCGACGACATCGCGGCGGGCAAGCTTGTCTTAATCCATCAAAATTTTCGCACCTTAACTTCAGCTTTGGCTGAGCGTGGTGTTCATGCAGTTGATGGGATTGTTTATGATTTGGGTGTCAGTTCGGTGCAATTCGACGATGGCCAACGCGGCTTTAGTTACAATTTCGATGCTGAACTTGATATGCGCATGGACCAACGCCAAACCTTGACAGCAAAGACAATTGTGAACGATTGGCCGTTTAACGATCTATTGCGTATTTTAAGCCGTTATGGTGAGGATCGTTTTCCAAAGCAAATTGCGCGCAAGATTGAGCAACACCGGGCAAATGGTCCAATCAATACAACCTTTGAGTTAGTCGATATTATTAAAGAAGCCATTCCAGCGCCAGCACGACGTAAGGGTGGCCATCCAGCAAAGCGCACGTTCCAAGCATTACGGATTGCGGTGAATGATGAATTAGGCGCATTGGAAGATTCACTGACGCAAGCCATTGATTTACTTGCGCGCAATGGTCGCATTAGTGTCATTACGTTCCAGTCATTAGAAGATCGACTTGTCAAACAAATGTTCCGAGAAAAGACGACCGCGCCAGAATTGCCGGCGGGGCTACCCGTTTTACCAGGCCAATTTGAAGCTGACTACACGTTGTTAACCCGCAAGCCGATTTTGCCAAGTCAAGACGAGATGACGGAAAACCATCGATCAGAATCAGCGAAATTACGCGGTATCGCACGACAAAAGATTTAGGAGTTGCACATGGCACAAAATGCATATCAATACACATCAACAGCAGAAGCCTTGCCGTTATCACAACCTAAAACACGCATTAAATACAAAGCCGCGCGTTGGACGAGAAAAGAACGTATGATGGTGGCTTTTGTTTCGGCTGTTGTCATGGTTTTGATGGTTGGTGTTGTTTTTTCAAGTATGCAAGCCAACGCTGCGCGGACGACAACGCAAACCATGCAGTCAAAGATTGATGACACGAAGCAAGCCAATGATGCCTTGCGGACGGACATTCAAAACAAGACAAGCAAAAAGAACCTGGACGAAGTTGCTAAAAAGTATGATATGTCATTATCAGATAGCAATGTTAGAAATGTTAACCAATAATGATGAAAAAAAACGTGAGACGTATACCGAATAAAAGAGTCACACAGAACGCCAAAATTTTTGGCGGTGTATTGTTGGGGGCAATGATACTTGTGACACTTGGGCTCGGGGTGCGTCTTTTTATTATCGCTGGAGGATCTGTTGACGGGCATAATCTCAATGATGCCACACGGCAAGCTTTTATGGCCAAACAAATTGTGCCGGCCAATCGCGGTAAAATCTATGATGCGACGGGGCAGGTTTTAGCTGAAAATACCACAGTTTATGACCTCTATGCAGTGCTTGATACGAAAGTCTTGCGGGTTAAAGACCCCAAAACAGGGAAATATGTCAGCGGATCTGGCCACGTTGAAGACAAGAATTTAACCGCAGAAAAACTCAGTCAAGTCATTGCGATGAGTAAGTCAGAAATTTTGAAGCGTTTGGAAAAGAAAGCCTACCAAGTGGAATTTATTTCGACCAAGGGTCAGGCCAGTAAAAACTTATCTATTGCGCAATATCAAAAAATTCAGGCAATGAACCTTCCAGGGATTAACTTCACCCCACATGCGGCACGAAGTTATCCAGAAGATAGCACCGCGTCACATCTGATTGGGATGACGAAAAGCAATGAAGACCCAAAGACTGGTCAAATGATACAATCCGGCTTGATGGGCATTGAAGCGTCAGAAAACAGCCTGCTCTCTGGGAAAAACGGCATCAAAAATTATGATGGTCAGACTGAAAATGTACAGGATAGCAAAACTGTACAAAATGGGAACGATGTCTATCTGACGTTAGATGGTGATTTACAAAATACGTTAGAAACCCGTATGGACGACCTGTTTTCGAGCACAAAAGCGGTTTCAGCGGTCGGCGTTTTGATGGAAGCCAAAACAGGCCGAATTGTAGCAGCGACACAACGGCCAAACTTTAATGCCAACGACCAAAATGATGCGCCGCAACTCTGGACGAATTTGTTAGACCAAGGGGCATTTGAACCTGGATCAACCATGAAAGGCATTACGTTGTCTGCGGCAATCGACACGGGTGAATGGCGACCAAATGACACCTACCAATCTGGCACCTTATTGATTGACGGTAAAAAAGTGGTCGATGCGTTTGGCCAAAATCAAGGCATCTTAACCTATCGTGAAGGCTTTTGGCGATCATCAAACGTTGCGTTTGCCAAAACTGAACAGGCATTAGGGGCGACAACTTGGCGTAAATATCTTGAGAAATTCCACTTTTTACAATCAACGCATTCTGGGTTAAATAATGAAGCGTCAGGTAGTATGTCATTTGATTACCCAATTGACCAAGCGAACACGGC
Source organism: Leuconostoc holzapfelii (assembly GCF_012396485.1). GTDB lineage: Bacteria > Bacillota > Bacilli > Lactobacillales > Lactobacillaceae > Leuconostoc > Leuconostoc holzapfelii. Next base: position 206,653 of record NZ_JAAXPO010000001.1, on the reverse strand, counting down.
CTACGGGCAAGGGATTAGTGTGACACCACTTCAAATGCTGCAAGCGTATTCAGCCATTGCAAATGACGGCCAAGAAATCAAACCTTATTTTGTTGATAAGGTTGTCAACCCCGCGACTGGGGCGGTGATTGAACAAGGTAAAACGACTGATGTTGCCCGCCCGATTAAAGCAAGCACAGCTCAACAAGTGCGGAAATATATGATTGATGTTGTTAATCAAAAGACTGGGACAGCGAGAGAATTTGATTTACGTAAATTTGGCTATCAAATTGCGGCTAAAACAGGTACGGCGCAAGTGTCGCAGGGTGGTCAGTACCTTCAAGGGTTAAATAATGCTATTCATTCCGTCATGGTGTTGGCACCAGAAAAAAATCCGAAGTATATTTTTTACTTGGCACTTAAGCAACCCAAGGTATTTCCGGATCCAACGATTCAAACCACAATGAATAAAGTTTTCCAGCCACTGATGCTACAAGCTTTAAATAGTAGTGATAGTGCGGTAAAATCAAAAACAACCAAACAAACGGTGCCAAATGTCGTTGGGCAGTCTATTCAAGAAGCCACAGCCACCCTTGAACAAGCTGGCTTTAGAACAGCAGTTGTTGGATCAGATGGTCAAGTGACGAGTCAATCGTTACTGCCAGACCAAAAGTCATTGACCAATCAGTTAGTTATCTTAAAGGCAAAAGGCAACACACATTTGCCGGATATGACGGATTGGAGTTTAACGGATGCGCAAGCATTTGCTCATGCAGCTGGATTTAAGTTAACATGGACTGGTTCAGGATATGTCGCTGGACAAAGTCTGAGAAAGGACCAATTGGTCGTTGATACAAGTCAAGTGGCCATCACCTTAAAAGAGAAGAATTAGAGATAAGAGGAGAAGAGAATGTCAGATAATTTATGGGCCTTAGCCCGAGCGTTTATTGTTACGGTGATTTTCATGCCGATGGTCATCAAATTTTTAAAACAGTCAAAAGAACAGGCCGTGATTCGCCAACTAGGCCCTGATCATCAAGCAAAAGCTGGAACGCCAAGTATGGGCGGGGCCTTGTTTGTGGTGGCCGCCGCGTTAAGTGCTTTGATTGGCGCTGGAACGGCTGGTGGGCTGTCGGGATTAGCGGCAATGTCACTACCTGTGATTGCTTTATTGGCTTATGCCATTATCGGCGGAATTGATGATACGTTAAAACTCGTCCGTCACGCTGATGAAGGTTTTGCCTTCAAGCCTAAGCTTGCTGCACAAACTGTCAGTGCACTTGTAATGATGTTGATTATGTGGGCGATGCATGTTCCATTTACCGTTTATGTGCCAATGATTGGGACATTTAACCTCGGTCTGTTTTACTTCATATTCTTGTGGTTCTGGCTTGTGGGCTGGTCTAATGCAACGAATTTGACTGATGGCTTAGATGGGCTTTTAGCGGGGACGAGCGTGGTTGTCTATGCTGCCTATGCGTTTATCGCCAATCATATGCATCACCAAACCATTGTGATTTTTAACTTTGCGATGATTGGGGCATTACTGGGCTTCCTGATTTTTAACAAACCAAAAGCTAAAATTTTTATGGGAGATACAGGTTCATTAGCATTGGGGGCTGGTTTGGCCATTGAATCAATTATATTGGGGGTGCCATTCTCCTTGGTGTGGTTCGGTTTGATTTTTGTGATTGAAACACTCTCAGTGATTATTCAAACGGTTGGTTATCACTACTGGCACAAACGCATCTTTCCAATGGCACCGATTCACCATTCCTTTGAAAAGTTTGGTTGGAGTGAATGGCAAATTGATACCCTCTTTTGGATCATTTCAGCAATTCTTGCCGTTTCAGGCATTTTCTACATGAATTAAACAAGTGAGCGTGGCTCACGTACATAAATAATAAGGGACGGATAAAATGGAAGCAGAAGCATTTAACAATAAAAAAGTGATGGTATTCGGTTGGGCACGTTCTGGTAAGGCGGCCGCCAAACGTTTAGTGGCTCTCGGGGCGCAAGTCACAGTTGTTAATGGTGGTGATTTTGAAGCAGAACCATTGCGAGATGAATTGCAAGCTACCGGGGTGGTCTTCATTAGTCATGATGATGCCAACGCTTTGGATGATACGTTTGCTTATGTCGTTAAGAATCCTGGTATCCCGTATGACACAGCGATTGTTCAAAGGGCCATGGCGTTAGGGATTCCTGTGTTGACCGAAGTCGAGGTTGCGTTGAGTTCGTTTAAAGGCCGGTTAATTGCTGTCACGGGTTCAAATGGTAAAACAACCACCACGTCACTTATTCGGGAAATGTTACTGGCTGACGGGCAAAAAGTAACCACAGCTGGCAACATTGGGACACCAGTGAGTGAGGTTGTTGCTGAGTTAACACCGGCCGACACGTTATTGCTTGAGTTATCAAGTTTTCAATTGATGGGCTTGCCAGACATCCAACCAGACATTGCGTTAATTACCAATATTTTTGCCAATCATCTGGATTACCATGGTAGTCGCGAAGCCTATGTCGCGGCTAAGTTCCAATTGACTAAAAACCAGAAGTCAGATCAAGTGCTGGTATTAAACGCAGACGGACAAGACACGCCGGCGTTTTCTGACAAAACAGCGGCCCAAGTCGTACTGTTTTCGCGCACTCAGTCCGGTCAATTAGTTGATAGCACGGCTGGCAACCTTGTGATTGCAGGTGAAACGGTCATGCCACTGACGGCGATTAAATTGGTCGGCCCACATAATTTAGAAAATGTGCTGGCTGCTGCGACAGTCGCGCATTTGGCTGGGGTTAAAAATGCCGCTATTCAGCAAGTGTTGGCAAGTTTTGGCGGTGTGGCGCATCGACTAGAGTATTTATTTACTGATCAAGATGTACTCTACTATAACGATTCCAAAGCCACTGATATTGAAGCAACACAAACAGCCCTCAACAGTTTTGACCAACCAACTATTTGGCTAGCTGGTGGGTTAGATCGTGGGGATGACTTGATGCGGTTGTTGCCAAACTTGACCCATGTGAAAGCGGTCATTGCCTTTGGTGAAACACAGCAAAAAATTGTTGCAGTTGCGCAAAAAGCAGGGCTACCGGTACAAACTGTCGATGACGTTGCCGTTGGCGCAAAAGTGGCGGTAGCCATGGCCCAAGCTGGTGAGGTGGTGTTATTATCACCAGCAGCGGCCAGTTGGGATCAATATCAGGATTTTGAAGTCCGCGGCGATGTATTTGTCACCGCACTAAAGAAAGTTTTGGGGCGATAATATGCGTGTAATTTTATCAGGTGGCGGCACAGGCGGCCACATATATCCAGCCTTAGCGTTGGCTGAAGTTATTAAACAACATGATCCTGAGGCGGAATTTTTGTATGTTGGCTCAGAACGGGGCGTTGAGGCTAATATTGTCCCGCCGACAGGGATGGCGTTTAAGCAATTAAAGGTGCAAGGGTTCAGTCGTTCATTGTCGCTTGAAAATATTCAAACTGTGCGTTTGTTTTTGAAAGCAGTCAAGCAGTCCAAAAAAATCATTAAAGCCTTTAAACCAGATATTGTTGTCGGCACCGGTGGCTATGTTGCTGGAGCGGTCGTTTATGCCGCACAACGGATGAATATTCCGACCGTTATCCATGAACAAAATTCAGTGGCCGGTGTCACCAATAAATTCTTGGCTCGTGGGGCAACTAAAATTGGCGTTGCTTTTACGGTTGCTAAGGCACAATTTCCAGCGGGGAAGGCAGTGCTTGTTGGCAATCCACGTGCCCAACAAGTGGCACAAATTAAATCAACTTTTTCATGGCAAACGCTTGGTTTGCGTGATGATAAGCCAACATTATTGATTTTTGGTGGCTCACAGGGCGCACCAGCAATTAACCTGGCGGTGATTGAAGCGATGAACGCGTTTAATCAACGCGCCTATCAAGTGGTGATTGTCACTGGGCCAAAACGTTATGACAATGTGCGACGTTTGTTACAAGAACAAGGGATATCACCGGCAGATAATGTCAGAATCTTACCTTATATTGATAATATGCCAGAAGTCCTAGCGCAGACGGCGGCAATTGTTTCACGGGCTGGGGCGACGTCCATTGCTGAAATTACAGCGCTGGGTATCCCATCAATTTTAATTCCAAGTCTACATGTGACGGGTGATCATCAAACCAAAAACGCACAAAGTTTGGTGGATGCTGGGGCAGCATTGATTGTTCCCGAACCCGCTTTAGATGGTGACACGCTTGTCGCTGCGGCGGATCAACTTTTATTAGATGCAACACTTAGTGATAAAATGGCTGCCCAAGCCACGAAGGTCGGGATGCCTGATGCTGGCGATCGTTTATATCAGCTCTTGTTGTCAGCAATTGCAGAAAAGAAAGATTAAAAATTTGCAGACGGTAACGCACAATATGAAAGAAAAAAAGCCGGTACCACGTCAATTTTGGCTAAATCTTGTGATCTTTGCCGCCGGCCTGATTGCCTTGATGGTTGTCATCCGACCATGGCAAACCGTTCAACAAGTGACGGTTCATTCAGCAACCATACCAGCGTCAGTGATTGCAACAGATGCTCAGGTGTCAGATAAAACACCGATCTGGCGGGTGACTGGCCAGACTGGTTTCATTGCCCAACAGTTATTACGCCGCAATCATCTATTGGATTCAGCGCAAGTCACATTAACTGGACAACAACTCATCATTGATGTGGTTGAAAAAGTGACTGCTGGTTATGTCCAAAAAAATGGTCAGTGGCAGGTGATTGATCGCAATGGTCACCAACGCCCAATTACTGCGCCAAAAGGGGATGCACCAGTGTATGCTGGTTTTAAATCAACAAAGATTTTGCAACAGGTGGTCAGCCAATTTGTGGGTCTGGAGCTGACCATGCGCCAAAACATCAGTCAGATCACGTTTTCACCCACCAAAGATAATGCGAATCGTTTGGTCATTGTGATGGATGACGGCAATACAGTGTATGCATCGTGCCAAACATTTGGTAAGAAAATTAGTTTTTACCCAGGCATTGTCGCACAAATGCCAGAAAAAGGGATTGTTGATTTACAGTTCGGGGCATACTCGCATGGGTACGGTTCTCAAAGCGATTCGGCACAAAAGACAAAGGATTCAAAAACAACACAAACGCCATAAGCTATGGCAGAATAGACCTAATTTATGCTATTATTATTCTTAGGTATATTTTATAAAAAATAATTTTGTAAAGGGGCACAACGCATGAATAACGCAGGCGTGACGGCTGGGTTAGATATCGGCACCACATCAATCAAAGTTGTGATTGCGCAAACAACCGGCAACCAGTTTAATGTGATTGGTGCGGGGACTGCGCCATCTCGTGGGTTACGTAAGGGTGTCATTGTCGATATTGATGCGACGGCCAATGCGATTCGCGAAGCCATTAATCAAGCACAAGAAAAAGCCAATATTCAAATTAATGAAGTGGTTGCTGGCATTCCAGCCAATCAAATTGAAATGATTCATGTCGATGGGTTAGTCTCCATCGCAAATCAAAATAAGCGGATTACTTATGATGATGTACAACATGTGACGCAACAGGCATTGTCTAATCATTTACCAGCAGATCGAGATGTCATTGATTTGATCGCAGATGAATTTAGTGTGGACGGCTTTGATGGCATTAAAGACCCACATGAAATGATCGGTGTCCGGCTTGAAATGCGCGGTACCGCGTATATTGGGCCTAGCAAGATTTTGGATAACACACGGATGGCCATTCAAAAGGCTGGCGTATCGTTGCGTGAATTCGTCCTAGCGCCACTGGCAATTGGGACAAGTATCTTAAATGATGGTGAACAAGATTTTGGTACAGTTTTGATTGATCTTGGCGGTGGGCAAACCACGACGTCGATTATTCATGATCGTAAGCTGAAGTTTAATACGGTGGATATCGAAGGTGGTGATAATGTCACAAAAGATATCTCAACCGTCTTAGGCACGTCATACGCTAATGCGGAACGCATTAAGCGTGATTATGGTTTTGCTGATCCAACGTATGCCAGTGATGACAAAAATTTTTCAGTGGAAGTTGTGGGAGAAAATCAACCACAAGTCGTTTCGGAAAAATACTTATCTGAAATTATTGCGGCACGTTTAGAGCAAATCTACACACGTGCATTTGAACCACTCAATGCTGTTAATGGACTGAATATGCCCGGTGGTTTTGTGCTGACAGGTGGGAACGCTGCCTTGCCAAAAATGGTTGACTTTGCAAAATCTGTTCTTGGTGAAAATGTTCGATTGTTCGTACCCGACCAAATTGGCTTGCGTCATCCCTCGTATACACGTGCGATGGCCTATGCGATGTTTGCTTCTCGTGAAAGTATGACACAACAAGTCATTAAACAAGTCATCATGTCTCAACAAGAAACAGTACCCTATGCACAACCCGTTGAAGCATTGCCAATGGCACCACAAGCCTATGTCGACACAGCTGAAACGTCTGTGAAGCCATTTGATCACTATCAATACAGTGGCAACACATCAGAAAAACCGCGTCAAGGCTTCTTTGGTCGTTTGATGCAATCAATCAAAAATTTATTTAGCGAAGATTAACATAGTTAAGGAGACAACTCATGGATTTTTCAATTGATGACGCCCAAGAAGCTGGCGCAATCATTAAAGTAATCGGTGTTGGTGGCGGTGGATCAAACGCTGTTAACCATATGATCGAAGAAGGTGTCAATGGTGTTGAATTTATCGTGGCCAACACGGATGTGCAAGCACTCGATAAGTCAAAGGCAGATATTAAAATTCAAATCGGCCCAAAGTTGACAGGTGGTTTGGGTGCCGGTTCTAATCCAGAACGCGGGACAAAAGCAGCCGAAGAATCAGCTGAAGATATTGCCGCAGCGATTGCCGGTGCCGACATGGTCGTGATTACGGCCGGCATGGGTGGTGGAACTGGTAATGGAGCTGCCCCTGTTGTCGCACGTATTGCCAAGGAACAAGGCGCTTTGACAGTGGCTGTGGTGACGCGGCCATTTAAGTGGGAAGGGCCTAAGCGTGGCCGTTTTGCTGCTGAAGGGCTGCAAGCCTTGTCAGAATCAGTTGATTCACTCATTGTCATTACCAACGAACGTTTGAAGGATCGTATTGATTTACGTACACCTTTGTCAGAAGCGTTTAAGGTGGTCGATGAAGTGGTTGCCCAAGGTGTTCGTGGTATTTCAGAATTGATTACCAACCCCGGCTTTATCAACTTGGATTTTGCTGATGTGAAGACTGTCATGCAAGATGCCGGTCCTGCCTTGATGGGTGTCGGTCAAGCGAGTGGTGAAACACGTGCCGCTGATGCGACTAAGCAGGCCATCTCTTCACCATTGCTTGAAGTGGATATGTCAGGTGCCGAAGATGTCTTGTTGAACATCACCGGTGGGCTGGACATGTCATTGTTTGAAGCACAAACGGCCTCAGAAGTCATTGCCCAAGAAGCTGGCCGTGAAGTCAATGTGATCTTTGGTACCTCAATTGATGAGGAACTTGGGGATTCTATTCGTGTGACGGTCATTGCAACGGGCTTGCAAAAGTTAGCCAACGAAACAAGTGCTAAGCAAGCAGCGCCTAAAACGGCAAAAACGAATTTGTTTGGTTCACAACCAACTGAAGCGCCAAACGCTACACCAGCGAACAATTCCGTTTTTGAAAAGCCAGCAACGGAAGCGACGCAAGCTGCGCCAAAGCCAACACAAAATGATCCCTTTGCAGATTGGAATATGACGGGTGCATCAAAAGATGCCTTCGCCGAAGATGAACGTTTTGACGGCGTGCAAAAGCAGGATTTTGATGTCTTCAATACACCAACGTCAAATCACGCACCAGTTGATTTTTCAAACGCTGAAGATGAAGACGAGCAACCACCATTCTTTAAAAAGCGTTAATAACGTGATGATTCTAGTGGCATAATCGCTTATTATGTTGGCGAATCACGCAAGACCTTTGGACAAGAGATGAAACATCAACCAATGCAGTAAGGAGAAATCATGGCATTAGGCGAGACGCTAAAACGTCTTTTCAGCAATGAAGAAGACGATTATTACGAAGAAGGTTATAGCAATACGGGTTATCAAGAAAAGCCCCAACAAGCTTACCAACAACAAACTGCGCAACAAAACCCACAACAAAGCACTTACTTTAACCGGCCAACAACCCAAGCGGCACAACCAATGATGACCGACCCAAATAATGCTAATAGCAAAATTGCATTATTTGAACCTAAAGTTTATTCTGATTCGCGTGCCATTGCCTCACAAATTCTCGGCGGCGAAGCGGTGATTGTTAATTTCACACAAATTGATGAAGCACAAGCCAAACGTATCCTTGACTTTTTAGGTGGTGCGGTATACGCTGTCAATGGTGAAATTGAACGTATTGGACAATCCATCTTTTTAGTCACACCGGATACATTTGAAATTTCTGGGACACTGACTGATAATTTGGAACCCAATACGCGGTATTAATCGATGCTTGAATTGCTAAGTTGGGTCATTCGAATTGCACATTACTATGAGTATGCCATTGTCATTTACATTTTAATGTCATGGTTACCTGGGGCGCAACAATCCCGGCTTGGTCAGTGGCTTGGTCGAATTGTCTTGCCGTATTTGAATTTGTTCCGTGTTATTCCACCAATCGGTGGCATGATCGATATTTCACCGATTGTTGCCATTTTGGCATTGAATTTTGCGGTGAGCGGTTTAGCACATCTTGTGTTATTATTTGTCTAATATGTCAGAAGGCACTGTATCAACAATTACACAACATTTTAGACCAGAAGAAGCAGCATTTATTCAACAAGCCAGTGATTGGATTCGACAGAGTGAAGATGAATATCGCGCGATTCTCACAAGATTTTTAAATCCAAGAGAGCAATACATGCTCACAACTTTAGTTAATCGTTCAAGTGGTTTAATGGTGAAATACGACGGTGGTTATGCTGGTGCTGAAAGTCAACGTGCCATCATCACCCCAGATATTTTCCCAGTAGCGCAAGCTGATTTTGAACTTTCGTTGTTAACGATTGATTATCCGACAAAATACACAACTTTACAGCATGCGTCGATATTGGGTGCTTTAATGCATGCCGGCATTAAACGTGCGGTTGTGGGCGATATTTTGTCTGATGGTCAAGCTTGGCAAGTGCTAGTTGATGCGCGCATGGTGGCGTTTATTCAGCAAAACGTGACAACCATTGGTCGGACTAAAATTCGGTGGACAATTTGCCCACGTGATGCGCGTATTGTGATGCAAGATGACTGGGTGGAAGCCTTTGGCTTACTGCCGTCATTGCGGTTAGATGCCGTGGTTGCTACAACGTTTGCAATACCACGTAGTTTGGCTAAGACATTAATTACGCAACAGCAGGTGCGACTCAATTGGGCAACCCAAGAAAAACCCGATCATACCGTCGCAATTGGGGATTTGATTTCTGTGCGAAAATATGGCCGAGTCAAGCTTACAGTACTTGACGGTTTGAGTAAAAAAGATAAAATTAAAGTGCTTTACCATATTATTCGACGATAACATGGCGGGGCGGTTAATTGAAAAGGAGACGATGATGGGATTAACACCAGATGAAATTTTGAACCATGAATTCACGAAAAAGGGGTCACGTGCTTACGTTGCTTCAGAAGTTGATGCTTTCTTGGACCAAATTAACAGTGATTATGAAGCACTAATTGCGGCCCGTGATCAATTGACACATGAAAATGCGGCGTTGCAAGCTAAAGTTGACGAACTTGAAGCAAAACGTGAACAAGTGAATCAGTCGATTTTTGTTGCCCAAGAAGCTGCTGACCGTTTGAAGCAAGATGCTGATGCGGAAGTTAAGAAGCAATTGATGCACGCACAAGAATCCGCAACTAAAATCATTAGTGATGCACGCACAAAGGCGGAAGCTGAAGCAACGCATTTAGCCCAAGAAAATGCCGATCTCGTGCAAGAGCAAAACGCGCTACGCGCCGAAGTGGAAAATTTCAAAGATTCCTTCTTGAAATTGTTAACACAACAGCGTACACTATTAGAAAATGATGAATTAGCTGAGGCGGTTCATCGTTTGCCAATGGGCGAAGCAACAACACATCGTGTAGGTAGTGCAGAAACTGCTGCTACACCAGCACCTGAAATGGCTGCTGAAGCGGTAGTTGCTGTTGAGGCGACAACAGATGCTGAACAAGGACCTGTTGTCGTGTTTCCCGAGGCGGAGAGGCCGGATAATAATTAATAAAAAGCGTAACACAGAAAGATTGGTTGACATACGCAAAGCGAGTCATGTTGGTTTGAGATGATCGTCCCTGCAGCCTTTCAGATCAGTTATTAAGTTTGTTGGACCGAAAGTAAGTAAGTTCAAACGGTGCAGGTCGTTAAAACTGATTTGAGGGGTGTCCAATACACCTAAACTTGGGTGGTACCACGCGAAAGCGTCCCTAGGCAATTGCCTAGGGACGCTTTTTATTGATTATAATTTGAGAAAACATCAGAGGAGATAGTTGATGAAGTATAAAGAAACACTGAATCTTGGAAAAACTGATTTTCCAATGCGTGGGTCATTGCCCAAAACAGAGCCAGTTCGGCAAGAAAAATGGTACGATGCCAACTTGTACCAACAACGTTTAACTCAAAACGAACAAAAGCCACATTTTAATTTACATGATGGCCCACCATATGCCAATGGGAACATTCACTTGGGTCACGCATTGAATAAAATTTCAAAAGATATTATTGTACGCTATAAAAATATGGCTGGCTTCTATGCCCCATATGTCCCTGGTTGGGACACACATGGTTTGCCAATCGAGCAACAATTGACTAAGGCGGGCCATGATCGTAAGTCAATGCCCAAAGCAGCTTGGCGCGATTTAGCCAAGGCCTTTGCCTTAGAACAAGTGGATAAGCAACGTCATGACTTCAAACGTTTGGGGATTATGGCTGATTGGGAAAATCCATATGTTACTTTGCAACCTGAATTTGAAGCAGCGCAAGTCCGTGTTTTCGGTGAAATGGCGGGTAAGGGCTACATCTTTAAGGGCTCAAAGCCAGTCTATTGGTCTTGGTCATCTGAATCAGCGCTGGCTGAAGCGGAAATTGAGTATCACGATATTGATTCGACGTCACTTTATTATGCCAACCGCGTGAAGGATGGTAAGGGGATTCTTGATTCAGAGACCTACTTGGTTGTTTGGACGACCACACCATTTACGGTAACAGCTTCTCGTGGGATTACTTTGGGGCCTGACATGGATTATGCCGTGGTACAACCTGAAGGGGAAACACGTAAATTCGTTGTGGCCACAGGTCGCCTAGAAGCTATTGCGCCTAAGTTCGGTTGGGACAAGTACGAAGTGCTTGCGACGTACAAGGGCCAAGAATTAGACCGTATCACAGCCTATCATCCTTGGGATGAAGACGTTGAAGAGCTCGTGATGAATGCGGATCACGTCACGTTAGATTCTGGTACTGGGTTAGTGCATACCGCGCCTGGGTTTGGTGAAGATGACTTCAACGTTGGAAAAGAGTATGGCCTGGAAGTTGCAGTCACTGTTGACGAAAAAGGTTACATGACCAAGAATGCCGGCGCAGACTTTGAAGGTCAGTTCTATGATGACGTGGTTGGTTTGGTGATTAACAAATTATCTGAAGCTAATGTTTTCTTAGCAAAAGAAAAGATTACTCACTCATACCCATTTGACTGGCGGACGAAGAAGCCAATCATTTGGCGTGCTGTGCCACAATGGTTTGCGTCAGTTGAAAAGTTCCGTCAAAACATCTTAAACGAATTAGATAACGTGAATTTCTATCCAGATTGGGGCAAGAAGCGTTTGTACAACATGATTCGTGACCGTGGGGATTGGGTCATTTCACGTCAGCGTGTCTGGGGTGTCCCATTGCCAATCTTCTATGCAGAAGATCAAACACCGATTTTGGATCAAACAATCATTAATCATGTTGCGGACTTGTTTGCAAAGCATGGGTCAAACTATTGGTTCGAACATGACGCAACGGAGTTACTGCCTGAAGGTTATACGAATGAACATTCACCAAATGGCCACTTCACAAAAGAAGAGGACATTATGGATGTTTGGTTTGATTCTGGTTCCTCTTGGGCCGGTGTCATGAATACTCGCCCACAGCTTGATTACCCAGCGGATTTGTATTTGGAAGGGTCTGATCAATACCGTGGTTGGTTCAACTCATCATTAATTACTTCTGTTGCAGCAACTGGTCATGCGCCATATCAAAATGTCTTGTCACAAGGCTTTACACTTGACGGTAACGGGAACAAGATGTCAAAGTCATTAGGCAACACGATTTCACCGCTTGATGTGGCTGATCAAATGGGCATTGAAATTCTCCGTTTGTGGACAATTTCTGTCGACACGTCACAAGATATGCCAGTGTCAAACGAAATTTTGAAGCAAGTCTCTGAGAGTTATCGTAAGTTACGGAATACGTTGCGTTTCTTGATGGCTAACACGTCTGACTTTAACTATGCCACTGATGCCGTGGCGTTTGCTGATCGTGCGGGTCACGACCAATACTTCTCAGTTTTGTTAAATGACTTCGTCAAAGATGTGCGCGGTTATTATGATAACTACCAATTCAATGATATCTTTAAGCGGATGATTAACTTTGTCAACGTTGACTTGTCAGCGTTTTACTTGGATATTGCCAAGGATGTGGTTTATGTTGAAGCGCCAACAGGTCATGCGCGTCGCTCAATGCAAACAGTCTTCTATGAAACTTTGCTCGCTTTGACAAAGTTGATGTTGCCAATCTTGCCTCATACAGCCGAAGAAGTGTGGGAATATCTGCCAAATGAGACAGCTGGCTTTGCCTATTTGTCAGAAATGCCAGAAGTCCAAGATCTTGGCGATACGACACAATTATTAACGAACTGGGCGGCATTCATGACAATGCGTGACGCAGTTAATAAGGCGTTGGAAGAGGCACGTACGGCGGAATTAATTGGTAAGAATGCTGAGGCCGCTTTGACATTGTATGTGACACCTGAACAAGCACAATTGTTAACAGATTTAAACGCCGATGTTCGTTTGCTTTTGATGGTTTCACAATTGCATGTTGAAGACGTTGCACAAGCCGGAGAGGCGAAGGATTATGACGGCTTGCGGATTGTTGTGGCACATGCTGCGGGTGGTGTGTCACCACGTGATCGCATGTATCACGAAGATTTGGGGGCTGATCCTGATTTCCCAGAATTATCAAAGCACGAAGCAGAAATTATTCGTGAATTTTATCCTGAAGCATTAACCGAAGGATTTGAATAAATCAAAAGCGATGCTAGATGGCGTCGCTTTTTGATTGATAAGTTTTGTTAGCGCTTACTTTTAGACTGTATCCGCAGTATACTTAAGGTAGGAGAACTATCATGGCCATAAAAAAAATCATGCTGGCATGTGATGCGAGTGCCACAACACCATTGCTTGTTGCGACGATAGAAAAAGCCATTTCGGCACAAGATAAAAATGTGATGGTTTTTGCCACAACATCGCCGCATATTGATGATAAAATTTTATCAGAGCAGCCCAGTATTGTACTCTTAGCGCCACAACTGGCATATTTAAAAGGCGAAGTGAAGGCGCAAACTGATCAGGTCGGTGTGCCGTTAGCCGTCATTCAGCTCAATGATTTTAATGACATGAATGGTGAGCGCATTTTACAATTAGCCGAGCGATTCATGTATCGCTAAGGCAAGATTTTCAAGTGTCAACGGTGAACGTATGACGTGAGTCATGGTTTTTAGCCTGCGTATTGTGTTCGGCCTATAACATAAGATACAATAGATTTATCTTAATAGAAGGGCGGTTGAAAGGGAGCTTTTAACTGACAGCTTATGACAAATCAGAAAACGACATACTATATTACAACAACGCTATTTGTGGCGATTGTTTTTGTACAAACACTTGTCCCATGGTTAGGCACAATGCCACTCGGCGCGTTTGTAGTTGGTGCTAGTGCGACAATCATTCAATTTACAGTGGCACTTGCAGGTATTATTTTAGGACCCAAATATGGGGCAATTGTGGGATTTTTTTGGGGCATGATGTCGTTTTTTAACGCGTTAACGCATCCTGGGACAATTGGCTCGTTGATGTTCCAAAATCCTGTAACCGCCTTATTGCCTCGGATTTTGGTTGGGGTCATTATCGGGTGGCTGTTTAATCGCTTTTTACGCCAGCGCACAGCGCCGATCCGTTTTGTTGGCCTCGGGTTGTTAGGGATACTGGCTGCTTTAATTAACACCGTAGGTGTCGTTATATTAACGGCGATTGGTTTTTCAGTTATGCACACGAACTTTACGGGTATTCCAAACCATCATTTGCTGAGTTGGTTGATTGGCATTGTGTCATTTAATGCCATTTTTGAAATCATTGTGGGCTTCATTTTAGTCATGGTGATTGGCAATGTGATTGTGCCGGTTGCGGCACGGGCAGGCCTCACAGGCGGGCAAAATTAAAAAGCTGTGGCGATACTGCCACAGCTTTTTTGATGCACTAACCCAGACTCGAACTGGGAGCAAAGACTTAGGAGGTCCCCGTTTTATCCCGTTAAACTATTAGTGCGAACTATCATATTATACCGTAAGACGAATAAAAATCAAAATCAGAGAATATACCAACTTGGCATAAAAAGGCCTCATTTTAAAATTAAGGTTGACAAGATTTAATGTGTGTGTTTTAATAAAATCATTAAATGTAAAAGAGAAATATCACATGACATTATCAGCTCACACAAACACACAAATTATTATCAGCATTATCATTATTTCGTGATAGGTGCTGACAATTTGTGGTGCCTATCAATGATTGATAGGCAGCTGATGATCGTTTAGGACACGCTGCAGTTTATTGCAGCGTGTCCTTTTTGTTTTATTTCGTTAGGAGAGAAAGATGACATTAACAGCAGAACAAACAACATTAGCCCAAGCGTTATTTGATGCATACCAAGAAAATAAGCCGTTAGATCGGGACGCCTTCGTTGGGACCGTGACAGATTTTGAGACAGCTTATCAAGTACAAGATACGGTGATGGCCCATAAAGGTCAAGCAGTTGCGGGTTATAAGGTATCGCTAACTTCCCCTGAGACGCAGGCGATGTTTCAATCAGATTCACCGTTATATGGGGCACAGGTCGCTGACAAATTTGTTAACTCACCAGCAACTTTAGCATTGGCTGATTATAATGAACCATTGGTTGAAGTTGAGCTGGTCTTTACTGCAAAGACAGCGTTAACGCCGGACATGTCGGTTGAGACACTACTTGAAAATACCACCGTGGCCCCCGCATTAGAAGTGCCAGATGCACGGTTTAAGACGTGGTTTCCCCAGCTCGATAAATATTTGGTGTTGAGCGATTGTGCCGTTGGTGGGGCGGTAGTTGTGGGTGAAGCTAAAGACGGCGACACGTTGACTGTGGCGGCACTTGCCGAAGTGCAAGCAACACTCACATACGATGATGAAAAAGTAGCTGTAGGTCAGGGCTCAGAAGTTTTGGGCAACCCGTTGTTGTCATTACAATGGTTGGTTAGTAAGTTAGCCGAACAAGGGAAGACATTCCCTGCGGGGACCAAAGCCTCTACAGGAACGTTCTTGTTGCCACCGACCCTCAATGCAGGCCAATGGCGCGTGGCCTTTACGGGTGGCTTTGGTGATGTTGTGTTAAATGTGAAAGGAAAGTAAGTAACCATGGAAAATAAAAAACTCACTTGGCAACAACTGGTGTTAGTTGCTTCATTAATCTTTGGCATGTTTTTCGGCGCTGGGAATCTCATTTTTCCAGTTCAACTCGGCCAATTATCAGGTGGCAACTGGCTCCTTGCAACCTTAGGGTTTTTGGTGACAGGGACCGTGGTGCCTTTCTTGGCCATGCTGGCAGTTAGTGTCACGCGTAGCCGCAGTGTCTATGATGTTGCTAGACCAGTTGGTCATTGGTTCGGCTTGGCTTTCTTGGTGGCGATTCATTTGACAATTGGACCATTCTTTGGGACACCGCGTACGGCAGCCACCGCATTTTCAATGGGTGTTTCACCATTCATCGCCCCAAAGTATCAAGATTTGGGGATGCTTGTATTTTCTGGCTTGTTCTTCGGGTTAGCATATTATTTGACTGTGAAACAATCAGGTTTGATGAAATGGGTCGGTAAATACTTAAATCCACTATTTATGGTCTTACTTTTGTTAGTCTTACTTATGGCACTCTTTATGCCGATGGGAAACACGCATCAGGTGGTGAGCACGACTTATCAAGCACATGCTGGCTTCCAAGGCATCCTGGATGGGTATAACACGATGGATGGGATTGCTTTATTAGCTTTGGCCGTTTCTGTCGTCTATGCTGTTAAGGCGCTTGGCTTTCGCGATGTTCAAGTGTCTAAAGTCTTGGCAAAGGCTGGCTTATTAAGTATTTTGGCTGAGGCTTTACTGTATACGGCTTTGGTTCTGCTCGGTGTGACTAGCTTGGGGCAATTTAAAGCGGCTGCAAACGGTGGTGATGCCTTTGCACAAATTGTTGCCCATTATGCCGGCAACTTCGGGACGGCATTGACAGGTGTGGTTGTCACACTTGCAGTGTTTACCACCGCCATGGGACTCTTTGTGTCGTTTGCACAAGATATGCACTTGGCATTTCCTAAAGTCAGTTATTTGTGGTTCCTTCGTGTGATTGCTTTTGGGTCGTTTGTGACGGCTAATGCTGGCTTGACCAACATTGTCGCTTGGTCAGTGCCTGTCTTGATGTTGTTGTATCCTTTGTCATTGGTCTTAATCTTATTGTCACTTACAGCGAAGTTCTTTAACTACTCCAAAGTGGTGTATCGCAGTGTCGTTGGGTTTGTGACCTTACCTGCCTTGCTCGATGCCTTGGCAAGTTCACCATTTATGGCGGGGCACTTTGCCCAACAAGTTGTGAGCCAATATCACCAGTTGGTGCCGTTTTCAGCATTAGGGTTTGGCTGGATTGTCCCAGCATTAGTCGGTGCTGCTGTTGGTCTGGGCCTGTATACTTTGGCACAAGTCTCTCAAAAGCAAAGTGTTGCCGTTAATGTTGATGAATCTT
This sequence comes from Leuconostoc holzapfelii, assembly GCF_012396485.1. GTDB lineage: Bacteria > Bacillota > Bacilli > Lactobacillales > Lactobacillaceae > Leuconostoc > Leuconostoc holzapfelii. The sequence continues at coordinate 189,579 of NZ_JAAXPO010000001.1, read as the reverse complement.
ACTAACCTTGAGATCGCTTCCTTTAATGGGGGCTTTTTTGTTATAATAGACTTAGAACTAATTGGAAGGAAAGGCGTGGTAAGGCACCAGTTGCCCGCTGAAAATGATTATCATGGGAAAATTTGTCGAGATGGATCATCCCTTGATCCAACATAAATTAACAATGATTCGTCAAAAAAATGTCGGAACAAAAGATTTCCGGGCACTTGTCGACGAAATTGCAATGCTGATGACATATGAAGCCAGTCGTGATTTGCAATTGGAAGATGTCGTGATTGAAACGCCGGTTGCTACAACGACCAAAAAGCAATTAGCTGGAAAAAAATTAGCGGTTGTCCCTATTTTACGGGCTGGTTTAGGGATGGTCGATGGCATTGTCCAATTGATTCCAGCTGCTAAAATTGGCCATATTGGCATGTATCGTGATGAAGAAACCCTTGAACCGGTTGAATACTTTATCAAGTTACCTGAAGATATTGACCAACGCGATGTGTTGCTGGTTGATCCGATGTTGGCGACCGGTGGTTCCGCAAAGGATGCCATTTCGGCATTAAAGAAGCGGGGCGCAAAACACATTAAGCTGATTACTTTGGTTTCGGCGCCAGAAGGCGTAAAAGCCGTACAAGATGCGCATCCCGATGTGGATATATACACAGGTTCATTAGATGAATCATTAAATGAGAATGGGTATATTGTGCCAGGTCTTGGCGATGCGGGTGATCGTCTCTTTGGGACGATGTAACAAAAGGTAGCGTTTAACGCTACCTTTTTTAATAAAAATAAACTGAGTAAAAATTAAAGTGTTGACATTTTTTTATTAGGTGTGTATAGTAATACTCATCAAGAAACAAGCAAGTAATTGCTCAAAAAGGGAGATCGCAAAATGACACATACATTCGGCAAGCAAGTTAATCATACACTCCTCCTCAACCTCCTTCTCATCTGAGTCTAGTAGGTTGTTATTTGAGCAAATCAGCTACTAGACTTTTGTAAAGTGTAGTGGCTGGTTAGGAAAAAACACGTGAAAACGTCCTAACGAGCAATCGTTGGGGCGTTTTCTTGTTCCCAACGATTGCACTGCTCAACTGAAGTGTAAACAAAAGGGAGAGAAATATTATGGCACAAAACGCAATGACACCAGGTCGTGAAATTGATACAGAAAAGATGCAAGAAAAAGTTGTTGAAGCAAAAGCTTCCATGCGGGAACTGGTTTATAACACCTCAGCAGCGGTATCCAATGCTATTTTGGTGACGTTGGGGATGGGCTTGTTGTTACAAACAATTGCTGGATTTATCCACTGGGCACCGATGGTTCAAATGGGTGCCATCACCAAAGTGATGTTGCCAGCGGCGTTTGGTGCAGCTGTAGCCTCACAAATGAAAACCAACACGATGGTCATGTTTAGCGCGATGGCTGCTTCAACTGTTGGCGCGAATGCTGTTTTCTTTAGTAAAGCAGCTGTCCAAGGCGTAACGGCCACTGGATACGCTGGCCCACAAGCGGCTGGATCTGCAATCATGACGACTGGACAACCTATTTCGGCAGTCATTGCTGCTGTGATTGCTGTTGTATTTGGCAAGTGGTTGAGTGGGAAGACACCGTTGGATATGGTCATCGTGCCTGCGGCCACGACAATTGTTGGCACGGTGAGCGGTTACTACTTAGCGATGGTAACAACGCCGGCCTTAGTAGCAATTGGTCATTTTATTGCTTCAAGTGTTGCGGTTAATCCAATTGTTGGGACAGCTGTTGTTGCCATGGTTTTCGGAGGCTTGACAATGACACCTGCATCAGCTGCCGCTTTGGCGGTGGCGATTGGCGCAACTGGGGTGACTTCACCTGAAGCAGCCGGGGCAATTTTGATTGGTACCACCGCAGTCTTTGTTGGCTTCCCAGCCATGTCATTTCATGAAAATAAGATTGGCGCAACGATTGCCCAAGGTATTGTCACACCAAAAATCCAATTCCCAAATTTAACCGAAAATCCTGCGTTGATTATCCCACCAATGATTGGTGCAGCCATTGCGGCACCAATTGCCACGATGGTGTTCCATGTGACGGCACCATTTGCTATGGCTGGTATTGGCTTTAATTCATTCATTGTGCCATTGGCTTTAGCCGGGTCTAATCCAGTCGCCTTTGGTGCATATATGATTGTGGGTGTTGCTGTCCCTGTGGTGGTGTCATTTATTGGTTACCGTGTGATGCGTAAGATGGGGTGGGCAAAGCCAAATCAATTGCATTTGGAAATGATTTAAGCACCAGAATTGAGGAAGAAAAATAATGAAAAAAGTAATTGCAATTGTTGCAGCGTTTGTTGTTGTCATTGGGGCAGTGGTTGGCATTGGTATGTCAAAAAAATCAGCCGAAAAGACGAGTACAGTGATTAAAATTGGGGGCGTGTTTGATACATCTGGTGATGCGTCTGCTTATGGTGAGGCGGAACAGAAAGGGGCTAATTTTGCCGTCAAGCGGATTAACGCTGCTGGTGGCATCAAAGTCAACGGTAAGACATACACCATAGAAATGGTGAATAAAGATAGTAAGTCAGACAACACGGAAGCAGCATCAGTCACGACTAGCTTAATCAGTAATAATAAAGTCAATGCTATCGTTGGCCCAGTCACGACTGCTGCCACGCAAGCTGCCGTGCCGGCCGCTACTAAGGGGCAAACACCTATGATGTCGCCGACTGCAGGCGCTGACAGCATTACAGTTCAAAAGAACGGCAAGGTGCAACCTTATATCTTCCGCGCGCAATTTAAAAATTCTTATTTAGGGACTAAGATGGCGCAATTTGCTGATGAGCAGGTGAAGGCTAAGGATGTGGTGATTTTCCAGGATAACTCATCAGATTACGGGACCGGTATTACGTCAGCGTTCAAAAAAGCCTACAAAGGACATGTCGTTGACACGGCGTCTTATCAGGCTGGCGATACTGATTTTCAAGCCATGTTAACTAAAATTAAGAACCAGAAATTTGATGCAATCGTGATTAATGGCTACTATACCGAGGCCGGCGCTATTTTGAAACAAGCACGTGACATGGGCATTAATGTGCCGGTCATTGGCCCAGACGGTTTGGGCGATCCAAAGTTGGCCGAAATTGCTGGCAATCAAAATGCGTCAAATGTTTATTATGCCGCCCATTTTTCAACGCAAGCGCCAGCTACAGATGCTGCCACACCATTTGTCACGGCCTACAAAAAAGCTTATGGCGAAGATCCTTCACAATTTACAGCATTGGCCTACGATGCGGTTTACATGATTAAGCAAGCCATCGAGGATGAAAAGTCAGTTGATAAGGCAAAGATTACCACAGGCTTGGCGCACATCAAAAACTTTGATGGTGTCACGGGAAAGATGACCATGGATGCGTTCCATAACCCCAAAAAGTCAATTGTGATGGTCGGGGAGACCGATGGTAAAGATACAACCGCAACAGTGGTCAAATAAGGGGCAAAATCGTGTCAAGTATTTTACAACAGTTGCTAAACGGTGTGATCTTGGGCAGCGTGTATGCCTTACTGGCCCTAGGTTATACCATGGTGTATGGTATCATCAAGTTGATTAATTTTGCGCATGGTGATGTTTATATGCTGGGGGCCTACTTCGGTTATTTTTTCATCAATGTGTTACATCTTAACTTTTTCATTGCCCTTGTTTTGGCAATGGCAGTGAGTGCTGGTGTTGGCGTGGTCATTGAATTTGTGGCTTATCGGCCGTTGCGTCAATCGCCGCGTATTGCTGTCTTAATCTCGGCATTAGGCGTCTCGTTTTTATTGGAAAATGGGATGAGTTACTTTTTTGGTTCGGATAAACGGGCATTTCCACAAGCCATTGCCACTGTCCAGTATCATTTTGGCCAATTACAAATTTCTAACATTCAACTCCTCATTATTGGCACTGCTGTCGTGCTGATGTTGGGTTTGACGCTTATTGTTCAAAAAACAAAAATGGGGCGTGCCATGCGAGCGGTTTCAGCTGACCAAGAAGCGGCGATTTTGATGGGGATTAATGTCAATCGCACGATTTCATTTACTTTCGCCATTGGCTCAGCGTTAGCCGCCGCGGGGGGCGTCCTCATTGGCCTTTACTACAATAATATTGACCCGTTAATGGGGATGACACCGGGCATTAAAGCCTTTGTGGCAGCGGTTCTTGGCGGCATTGGCATTATTCCAGGGGCTGCGTTAGGTGGTTGGTTGATTGGTATTTTAGAAACCTTAACCCAAGCCATTGGGCTATCAGATTACAAAGATGCCGTTGTGTATGGTATTTTGATTGTTATTTTACTCTGGAAACCGACCGGTATTTTGGGTAAGAATGGGCGTGAAAAGGTGTAAAACAATGGATCGAACACATTTAAAATATACATTGAGTTGGGCGGGATTGGTCGTGATGTTATTTGTCTTGATTGCTGTCATGACAATCTTTGATGTTATTGGCCAGTACGGCATGACCACCCTGGTGTTGATTGGTATTAATTTAATTGCTGCGGTGGGTTTGAATTTAGTCATTGGTATGTCGGGGCAATTTTCATTGGGGCACGCTGGATTTATGGCTGTCGGCGCTTATGCGACTGCTTTGATTGCTAGTGCGATACCCAATATTGGCGGCTTTATCTTGAGTTTGGTGATTGGTATGAGCGTTAGTGGCGTCGTGGCGTTACTTGTGGGGATACCAACCTTGCGGCTACGTGGCGATTATCTGGCGATTGCAACACTTGGTGTTGCTGAAATAATTCGGATTGTGATTATTAACTTGAAAATAACGCGTGGTCCAGCTGGTATTTTTGGCATACCTAATTTTGTGAATTGGCAGGTGATTTTCGGCATCAGTGTGATTGTGATTGCTTTGGTTGTTAACTTCGTGCGTAGCACGACTGGCCAAGCAATTATTGCCGTGCGTGATAATGAAATTGCTGCTGCGTCACTGGGCATCAATACGACCAAATATAAAGTAATAGCTTTTGTCATCGGGGCAATGTTGGCTGCTTTGGCAGGTGGTCTGCGCGCGAGTTTTATTCAATCTGTTTCACCGCAAGATTATACCTTTATGCAAAGCATCACGATTTTGATTATTGTGGTCTTAGGCGGGATTGGTTCGATGAGTGGGACCGTGGTGACAGCGATCATTTTAGGCGTGTTGGATGTTATTTTACAAAACTTTGGGCCACTCCGGATGGTGATATACGCTGTTGTCTTAATTGTTGTGATGATTTTCCGACCCAAAGGCTTGCTTGGTACATCGGAATTGTCGTTAAAAAAATTATTGTTTGATACGGGGGACAGTCATGACAACCATTCTAAAAACGCATGATTTAAGCATTGCATTTGGTGGCGTGATCGCCGTTGATCAGGTCAATATTGAAGCGCATGATAACGAATTAATTGGTCTGATTGGCCCAAATGGTGCAGGGAAAACGACACTGTTCAATCTACTCACTGGTGTGTATCAACCAACATCGGGCACAGTGGCGATGTTTGATGGGCAACGATTGTCGGAAATGAATGGGTTGCCGCCGCATCGCCGAGCACAACAAGGTATGACGCGAACTTTCCAAAATATTCGGTTGTTTACCAGCCGGACAGTTTTGGAAAATGTCTTGATTGCCATGACCATATCAAGCCCAGCCCAGACAGTCGGGGCCTTGTTTCGAACACCAAAATTCTATCAGCAAGAGACCGACAAAAAGCAACGGGCCCTAGCGCTCCTAGCGATGTTTGATATGGCCAATGTTGCGGATGAATTGGCTTGTAATTTGCCTTATGGCCAACAGCGCCGATTGGAAATTGTTCGCGCACTGGCCACTAAGCCCAAAATTCTATTTTTAGATGAACCAGCGGCCGGGATGAATCCGCAAGAAACGCAGGCCTTGACTGAATTAATTCAACAAGTGCAGACGCAGTTTAAAATGACCATTATTTTAATTGAGCATGATATGAATCTCGTGATGGCTATTAGTCAACGTGTCTACGTGCTCGAGTATGGTAAAGTCTTAGCGAGTGGGACGCCAAGCGAGATACAACAACACCCGGCAGTGATTAAGGCTTATTTAGGGGAGGAAATTTGATGGTTGAGCGTATCCTACAAGTCACCGATCTTAGCGTTCATTATGGCGCGATTAAAGCTGTCCAACAGGTTAATTTTGTCGTCAATCGTGGCGAAATTGTCACCTTGATCGGCGCAAACGGTGCTGGCAAGAGTACGATTTTACGCGGTATTTCAGGCTTGGAAAAGCCAGTGGCGGGCCAAATGATGTTTAATAACCAAGATTTAAACGGCCTGTCTTCTGAAAGCCGTGTGCAACAGGGGATTGTGCAAGTGCCTGAAGGGCGGCATGTTTTCCCGGGGATGAGCGTGTTAGAAAACTTGCGTTTGGGGGCTTACACGATGCACGACAAACAACAATTTTCAAAAACATTGGCCCATGTTTTTGACCTGTTTCCAATTTTGGCGGAGCGAAAGACGCAAGATGCCGCGACCTTGTCTGGTGGTGAGCAGCAAATGTTAGCGATTGGTCGTGCTTTAATGGCTCAACCTAAGATGATTTTATTGGATGAACCGTCGATGGGCTTAGCTCCGCTTTTTATTCAGAAAATCTTTGACATTATTCAGCAAATCCGAGAAAGTGGGGTGACGGTATTGGTGATTGAACAAAATGCGCATCAAGCGCTCACAATCGCTGATCGTGGGTATGTCTTGGAAAGTGGGCAAATTATTGCCACGGGGACTGGTGCAGAGTTATTGGCTTCCAGCCAGGTGAGAGCAGCCTACTTAGGGGGCTAATTGAATAGATCGTTTACAAAAAGTCCTTGGGGTAACCAAAGGACTTTTTGTAAGCAAAATGTTTGACGCCATGAATGAATACGATTACAATATGGGTTTAGTTGACTGGAGAAATGATGATGCAAAAATTATGTTATCTGTGTGTACAATGATCAATGCGATAAATTTGCCATCAGAGGAGCATAGGAAGAAAAAATGAAAAGATTAGTGATATTATTGGGTGTTGCATTAGTGATTGTCGTAGCGATTGGGGTGGGATTTTTCCATACCAAGAAAAATACAACATCAACTACGACGACGATCGTTTTGGGATCGCAAGGGACGGACACGGCGGTTTGGCAACATATTGCTGCTTCACAAGCAGCCAAAAAAGCTGGTTTAAAGATTGAAGTGAAAGATTTTACAGATTCAGCTGCGTTAAATCGTGCGCTGGCCGATAATGCCATTCAAGCCAACGCGTTCCAATCATATGCCTATTACGTCACCTACAATAAGGCAAACCCTAAAAATCAAGTGTTTGCTTTAGGCACAAGTTATATTCAGCCGATGGGACTTTATTCACAACGTTACCGCACGGTTGATCGCATCCCAGAACACGCTACAATTGCGATTGCCAATGATCCTGCCGCTGAAAGTCGCGGTTTGAAATTGTTAGAATCTGCGGGCTTAATTACACTAAAGCCACATGCAGTAGATGACTTGGTGACACCAAATGATATTGCCAAAAACCCAAAATCGTTTTCTATCAAGCCAGTGGTCTCAACGACAACGCCCGCCTTACTTCATGACCAAGGTGTTGCTGCGGTAGCCATTGATAACAATACTGCGCAACAAGCCAAGTTAAACGTCTTTAAGGACGCCATTTTTCACGAAAAGTTGGACCAAAATACGCGAGCTAATGTCAATGTCATTGTGACCAATAAACAGCATCAACACGACCAAAACTACCAAAAACTTGTCACACTTTATCATGACCCAACCATTCAAAAATGGTTGAAAAAGTATTATCCTGGTAAAATGTCAGTTGAAAAACCAATCTCGACTTTGGCAAAATAGGGGGGAATATGCGAATTATTTTAACTGGGGACGCGCTATTTTCAAGTCGGAATTTGGCAAATCGCTTAGATGCAACACTCGTTGCGCGGTTGCACCGTGCGGATGCGGTCTTCACCAATGCAGAATTTACAACGCCTCAACCTGAGACCACCGTCGCGGCAGGTCGTGGCTATGTCACCGCTGTGCGGCCAGACACGCTAGCAGAATTTCAAGCATTGAACATTAAACTCGTGTCGTTTGCCAATAATCATAGCGGTGATTTTGGTACGGCCGGGATGCTAGATACACTAAAAGCTGCCCATGATCAGCAATTAATTGTCGGTGGTTTGGCGAAGTCATTAGATGAAGCACGTTTGCCAAAGTTTTACGATGCAGCTGATGGTCGCATTGGCTTTGTCACTGCAACGGCTACGCGAGCGGATGTTTTTATGGCCAGTAACGGTGGCAACGGCGTACCACCACGCCCAGGGGTCAATCCACTACGCTGGTCAGAAACCTATCAAGTCACGGCAGCACAATTTGACCAACTACAACGCATTTCAGCGGAATTAGGGTTGTCAGCCAGTGCAGCAAAGGGGCGACAGATTGAGCGCTGGCCAGAACCGCCAGCAGATATTTTAGAATTCGGCTCACTTTTCCAATCTCACTTGAAATTTGAACAAGCCACCACCGCCGCTTTTAAAACGCAAGTTGAACCCGTTGACTTGGCTGCTTTAAAGGCAAGTATTGCTGATGCCAAACGTCGGAGTGATTTTGTCTTTTTCAATTTGCATACGCATGAAGGCGCTCGCGCTGATTGGTATGCTGACCAACCGGCTGACTTTGTGGTTGAGGCAGCGCACGCAGCCATTGATGCTGGTGCGGATCTGGTCATTGGTCACGGGGCCCACTTTATGCGTGGCGCAGAACGCTATCACGGCAAGCCAATTTTCTATAATTTAGGCAGTTTACTGATGGAATTTGAAGCGGGCGAATCGATTATTCCCCCAGAAATGTATGCAGCTTATCAACTCGACCCACACGCAAAACCCTCGGATTTGCATCATCATCGCGCAATTGGCGAAGCGGGACAATTTGTTGGGTTCAATGCGCACCCCAAGTTCTCTCAAAATATTGTCTTGGAAGTCACTATTGATAACGGCCAGGTGCAGCTCAAAGTCTTGCCTTTAGATTTGGGGTTAGATCGAGAGAATCCCATACAGCGTGGCTTACCGAAACTGGCAACACCAGCTGTTGCTGAAAAGATTTTTGAACGCTTAAATCAATTGAGCGCCTTTTATGATACCCAGTTTAAATACACGGCTGAGGATCACGCATTTGAGTTAATTTCCGAATAAAAAGAGTTGCAACGCGTGGCTGCAACTCTTTTTATTTATGAGCCCATGTGAGCTTATAGCGATCGTCTTGATCCGGCAGCCATTTGAATTTCAGCATAGGGTTTGATTTGGTACCCCAAATGTCTAATAAGGCAGCAATTGCGATTAAAACGGGTGTTTGTGACTCAAAGGTGATGTTGAGTTGGTTATAGATGCCATCAGGTTGAATTGCGGGTTTAACACTGAGCAATTTTTTGGTATTGTGGGTGATAAGGTAGCGACCAACCATAAAGTTACCAGAAATGAGCCAGCCAAGATGCCGGACATACACCAAATCACCGAGATGACCGAGTGTCAAACTGATTGAACCGACTGAGTGGTCGCGGTACTTGATGGTAAAGCGTGGTAAAATACCATAAGAAGTTTGTTCAATGCGTACCAGTACATCACCGTGCATGTCTTGCACTTGGAGTTCATCATGCTTTTTACCCGTTCGACCAGACACCAAATAACTGGCCTGAAAATTGTCGTCATAAACGATATTCACGCCATCCTCAATGCTATGCCGTTGTCGCAGATAGTATTTTAACATGATTGCCTCTTTGACCTTATTTTAACATGAAAGTAGAGTAAATATGCCACTTGCTAACACAACTTGGGCGCCGTATATTCAAGCAAAATTGACACCGACGCAAATTCACGCTATCCAACAATTTTTAACGACAGCTTATCAAGATCAAACGGTTTATCCGCCACGTGATCAAGTTTTTGCTGCACTTCTCACGACGTCATTGGCCCAGACTAAAGTGGTCATTATGGGACAAGATCCTTATCACGAAGTAGGGCAGGCGCAGGGCTTGAGCTTCTCTGTGCCAGATGAGGTACCAGCGCCGCCATCGTTGCGGAATATTTTAAAAGAGTTGGCGACCGATATTGGGCCTAAAACGTCTCATGATTTGACGTCTTGGGCCCAACAAGGGGTCTTACTTCTTAATGCCGTGTTGACGGTGCCGGCAGGTCATGCAAACGGTCATGCAGGACAAGTTTGGGAGCCTTTGACCGATGCCATTATCGCTACAGCAGCAGAGGATACCGCACCGAAAGTCTTCATTTTGTGGGGGAAGTATGCGCAATCTAAGCGGCGTTTGATTGATGAGACCAAGCATCTCGTCTTAATGTCAGCTCATCCCAGCCCATTATCAGCCTATCGTGGTTTTTTTGGAAGTCAACCGTTTTCTAAAGCCAATGCATTCTTAGCGCTGCATCACCGAGAACCAATCGATTGGTTAAAATGAGTGAAATTAATCACAAATTAACTGAAAAACACAGACAAAACACAGTGGTTCTGTTACAATAAATTTGTAAATGAAAATAAAACAGTGTGAAACACGTTGGAGGAACGCACGTGGTTGAATTATTTGAACAATTAAAGGGCAAGATAAGCGGTCAAAACAAAACAATTGTTTTTCCTGAAGGAGAAGACGCACGCATTCAAGGCGCAGCTGTGCGTTTGGCAACCGATGGTTTGATTAAGCCAATTTTATTGGGGGATGCGCAAGCGATTGCGCAAACAGCCGCTGAAAATAATTTTGATTTATCTCAGCTTGAAGTGATTGATCCTACGCAATATGACGCGACAGCACTCGCAGAATTAAATGCCGCCTTGGTGGCTCGCCGAAAGGGAAAAACCGATGCCGATACTGCTGAAAAATGGTTGCGTGACGTGAATTACTTTGGCACGATGCTCGTGTACACAGGTAAGGCCGACGGCATGGTCTCTGGTGCAAAGCATCCAACGGGCGATACGGTCCGTCCAGCCTTACAAATCATTAAAACTGCACCAGGTTCATCACGTATTTCTGGCGCATTCATTATGCAAAAGGGTGACGAACGCTATGTCTTCTCTGATGCTGCGATCAACATTGATGTTGATGCAGAGACAATGGCAGAAATCGCCGTACAATCAGCCCAAACAGCCAAGGTGTTTGATATTGAACCGAAGGTGGCGATGTTGTCATTTTCGACCAAGGGTTCAGCCAAGTCACCTTTGGTTGACAAGGTTGTTGCGGCAACGAAACTTGCTAAGGCGATGGCCCCTGACCTAGCTGATCAAATTGATGGTGAATTGCAATTTGATGCGGCTTTTGTCCCAACTGTTGGTGCGGCCAAAGCACCGGATTCTCAGGTTGCTGGTCAGGCGAATACATTCATTTTCCCTAGTTTAGAAGCTGGGAATATTGGTTATAAAATCGCACAACGTTTGGGTGGTTTTGAAGCCATCGGCCCAATTTTGCAAGGTTTGGCGAAGCCAGTTTCAGATTTGTCGCGTGGCGCCAATGAAGAAGACGTTTATAAAGTGGCGATTATTACCGCAGCACAAGCCATGGCACAATAGTAAAAAAGCTCGTCACGTGAACGTGACAAGCTTTTTTATGGGAAATGTATGATGGCTGCGGGATGAGCATTTTCAGTAGTCATCTCGACATGTGATAAATTTGCAAGTGTCGTCAATAATTGATTGGCAATAGGTTCTGCAAGCGAAATATGCTGATCGCCAACACGTAAAATGTAGCGGTCAGCCATATCATAGAACTTCAGGGTGGCCAGTTTTACGTGATGTTGAGCCATCAAATCGAAGAGGTCAGATTGTGTTGCAATTGGTTTCAAAGGCGGTATCCATTCTAGTATTTCGGAAGCTGATTAAATCGGGTTTGAGCTGCTGCGATCACTTGCAATGACACAACAAAAATAGACCATCGTCACGTGACTTATTTTTGACGTGTCAATTCGTGTGGTGTGCTTGTTGGCTTGCATAGCGGACAAGAAAGTCGGATGGCGCTTATCTTGGTAAATTAGTCAAGATGATGAAAATACCATAACTCAATAAACCTAAGAGATAGATCCAACCAATCAACCGCCACCACTGGGTATGGTGTTGTGGATGCTGTTGTCGCATAGCGTTCTCCCTAAACGTTATCTTTAATATAACGCGTGAACATGACACTTTTGTGACAAAACCAGCCTGTTAAGAAAACACTAGTTATTTTTATAAATTCTTACAAAAAAGCAGGCCAAGTTATTGGTCTGCTTTTCTATGATTGATTATTTAGACAATGGTGTTTTCTTTTGGCGCTTGAAGAGTAAATATCCCAAGGCACCTAGGAGCAAGAAAATCATGACTGCCATAGCGATCATGCCGTCAAAGATCCAATTAATTGGGTTTTTGATGGTATTATGTTTTGCTGCGCTGTTAATATTTTGTGATTGTTTTTGATCAACGGTTAACGTTTTTTGCCAAGTCCATTTGTGGTTAGCGTTATCAGTGATTGTCATATCATACGTGTATTTACCGTTGGCAATCGTTTGGTTGCTAAGGGAGGCGAGATAAGTAAAATTGCTTTGTGGTGCGATACTATGGTTGGCATCTTTTTTTGTGAATACCACGTGACCAGTTTGATCACTTAACTTCGTTTCGATGGTAACACCATTAAGAATGGTCGCTGTGACATTTTGAATATCTGCCGCTAAATTCGTCTCATTTGATTTGGTTTGAATGCTTAAATGATTCGCTTGCAGTTGTGGGGTGACTGCTTGGTCATTTTGCCGAATGACAACTGGAATTGCATAGGCAAATTGGTTTTTTGTACCAGTTTGCGCTTTTTCATCAGGTCGCATTTCTCGGGTTACGGTAATACCACCCAAAATTTTACCGTCAAAGCTGGTATCGGGTAAAACAATGTTGACTTGAATGGTTGTCTGCGCACCAGGCGCAATCGTGACTTTCTTTTGAGGAATTGTTGCAATTTGACTAAATTGCAAATTTTTCGGCACAGATAGCGCCCCCTTTGTAGGCACGTTTGCATAACTCAAGGAAGTTTTAAAATCCGTGACACCAGAATTAGCCATAATATCAAAGCTGTCGGTCGACTTACCTGTGTTAAAAATCGTAATACCCAGTGTTGTAGTTGCTTTGGGTGGCATTTTCAATGCAAAGTAACCGTTATAATTCCCGCTTTGATATTGATTCTGGGATGGGGCAAGGGTGAAGTCTGCACCATCAGCATACACAATTTGTGGCATCAATAGAATCAAAAGCGTGATGAGGCTGAAATAAAGTTTTTTCATAAAATATTTTCCATATAATCGATATTGTTATGTACGGCAGAAAACACAAAGTAATCCTGCCAGGAAGTGATTGTAAACTTAAATGTTTACTGAGGGTTTGCTGCTGTCATTGTGTAAGTAATAGTCCCATTGAAATTTTGGGCACCATTTGTTAGTTTTGTGACATGTGCTGAAGTTCCTGAGAATGTGGTAGTGTTATAAGTTTTTAACGCAGAAGCACTTAAATTAAGAGGGTCAATTGTAACGGTGTGACTACTACTAGTAGTTGTATCTTTATCTGCGTATGTGCCAGATAACACCCAATCGCTTTGAGTTTTCAGATTTTGAACATAAAAACTACCAGTGGCTACTGAAGTTCCATCTGACAAAGAAGCAGTTTGGGCACCTGGTGTACCTGTCCAGTTGTATTGAATACCTGTGAAGTTGTTATAGTTAACCGTACCAGAAACGATAGGCATCACATTATCTGTTGGAATAGCGCCATTAGTTTCAAGCGTTCCAGATGCGCCTGATACTGGTGTTGCTGTGCTTGAAGCTGTGGGGGCAGCTGTCGTTGAACTTGGTGTTGTACTGTCAGCAAAGACAGCAGGGGTCAAAGCGCCAGTAAGCAATGCTGCAGTAACTGACAAGACGAGAGTTTTTTTCATAGGGGTTTTTCTCCATTCTTTTTTTGTTAACTCCGGTTAACAATTTGAATTCTACTCCATAAAGTTTATGGGGTCAAGTATTTTTTTGAAGATATTTTCATTTGTTTTCTGAAAATGCGAAAAAATTTTCATTGAAAGTCTATCTATTATATTATAATAATTGTATTAATATAATCACAGTTTATTATCTTTGCTATTGGTTTTAAACGCATGTTAGGTTTGTAAGGTTTATGAAGCGTGGTTGATGTTTCACATAAAAAAATGGACTAACTATCTTAGTCAACGTTTTGTCAGGAGGAGTAAGTAGCATACAAAGGTTGAATGCGGTATAAAATTAAGCTATTATCTGAAAAACAATGGGCATTATTATATGCAACGATGGTATCGTGCAATGTGCTGGCTATAACAAAAACACGGTCTAAAAATATAGACCGTGTTTTTCAATTTAAAAACCATACGCTTGACCAGTGTATACCAAGGTTTTAACTAACAAAAAACCGTTCTACCAATAGCATGGTAAACCGGTAAATATGCCGCTGACAGGAATCGAACCTGCACGAGATTGCTCCCATACCGACCTGAACGGTACGCGTCTGCCAGTTCCGCCACAGCGGCATTACTCAATAAGTATACTAAATTTTGGGACAAATGAAAAGATTGACTTTCAATGCCAATATAGTAAGATATAAACCAACGATGAAATTACGTGAATGTTTGTATTATTGTGCCTAAAAAGGGGATAGAACACAAATGAAGTTCACTTAAAAAGCGAATTTTAATCGTTGTATCTTATTATTGTTCGTGAATTGCACATTAACTGTTGCAATTTGGTATCGCCGATTGGAGGGTGTGCATTAGCACAGAATCATGATGACAACATATAACTTTTCAGCTGGACCAGGTGTGTTACCAGAAACCGTAATCACACAAATCAAACAGGAATTTGAAAAGAACGAACACACACATATGAGTATCGTTGAAATATCTCACCGATCTCAACAGTTTCAAACAATTGTCGCCAATGCCGAGCAAAAATTGCGTCAGCTGATGCAAATCCCTGATGACTATGGGGTAGTCTTTTTGCAAGGTGGTGGTTCGACGCAGTTTGAAATGCTGCCATTAAATTTTGCGACCAAACAACAAAAAATTGCGCTCCTTGATTCTGGCAATTTTGCAGCAAAAGCAGGTGAAGCGGCACAACAATTGGGAAAAAGCGTGACTGTCCTAGCAAGCACTAAGCCAACGCATTACCAAAGTTTGCCGGCGTTACCACAAGATTTTGATGCCGCGGCATATGATTACCTACATATTGTGACAAATAATACGATCGAGGGGGCAACCTTTCATCAAAATAATTTACCCAAAACAACTGGCCGCTTGGTTGCGGACATGAGTTCTAATATTTTAGCCGAACCTTATCAAGTGACCGATTTTGATGCCATTTTCGCTGGCGGACAAAAAAATCTTGGCCCTGCTGGTGTGACGGTTGCGATTATCAAAAAAGATTGGTTAGCTGAACAAGATCTTACTGGTGTTGGCCCCATGATGCGTTATCAAAATCATATTGACAAACAATCCATGTACAATACCTCACCAGTCTTTGCAATTTATGCCTTAGACCTTGTGTTGGATTGGGTGATTGCGCAAGGTGGTGTTGCCGCGATGCACGAACGTAATCTGGCAAAGGCCAATCGTCTCTATGATTATCTTGACCAATCAGCCTTTTATACAGCACCAGTCGAGAAATCGGCCCGCTCATTGACTAACATTGTCTTTACAACAGGCGATTTGGCGCGTGACAAGATGATTGCAAAGCAAGCAGAAACCCAAGGATTATTTAATTTGGCGGGTCACCGTTCAGTTGGTGGTTTCAGAGCTTCGCTCTATAATGCTCAGCCAATGGCAGCCGTGGACGCCTTAATCACGTTTTTGAAGAAAGTGGAAGCAGAACAAGCATGACAAATATTAAAACCTACAACGCGATTAGTGCCAAAGGTCGCGATTATCTGACTGACCAAGGGTATGAAATTAATAGCCAAGAATCGCCCAAGGCCATTTTACTCCGGTCACAAAATTTACATGACGAACCCATCGCAGACACTGTGCGTGCTGTTGTCCGGGCAGGGGCAGGATTTAACAATATACCCGTTGAAGCGCTCTCAAAGCGCGGGGTTGTGGTCTTTAATACGCCAGGTGGCAACGCCAACGCTGTGAAAGAATTAACCATTGCTGCGTTGATTTTAGCTGCACGGCCGGTCATCGGCGCCATTGGTTTTGCCAATGAAACGCGCGGTGGGGATGTGTCGCTGCGAACAGAAGTCAATAAAGGTGGTTACCGTGGGACTGAGCTTGCTGGAAAAACACTTGGGGTGATCGGGCTAGGGAACGTTGGTTCAAAAGTTGCCAATACTGCACTGGCTTTGGACATGGACGTGATTGGCTACGATCCAGGCCTGAATGCCAATTCGGCTTGGCGAATTGATCGTCACATTGCGCGTGCCAAAACAGTCGATGAGGTACTGGAACAAGCAGACTATGTCACGGTGCATATTCCCTATACCGAAAAAAATCATTTTTTCATCAACGCTGAACGGTTGGCTAAAATGAAGCCCAACGCTGCACTATTAAACTTGTCACGCAGCGGGATTGTAGATGATTTGGCGGCAAAAACGGCTTTGGATCAAGACGCTTTGCGTGTTTATATCACAGATTTTGCGGACGAAGCGCTGTTTGACCACCCTAAAGTTATTATTACGCCCCATATTGGTGGCTCAACCGTGGAGGCTGAAGACACAAGTGCGTTGATGGCGGCCCGCCAACTTGACGAGTATTTGACCACCGGTAACATTATTAATTCGGTGAACTATCCAGACATTGATGAACCATTTGTTACCAAATATCGCGTTGGCATCATTCACGAGAATGTGCCTAACATGATCAGTCAAATTTCAAAGTTCTTTGGTGATAATGGCATTAACATTGAACAATTGAGTAATCGCGCAGTCGGGCCGTATGCCTACACACTTGTGGCGATTAATGACTTTACCACAGCACAACAAGAATATGTCAAAACCGCATTGGATGAAATTCCTCATGTCATTTTGACTCGTCGCTATGTCAACGAAACAGTATAAGGAATAGAAATCATGAAAGAATTACAAGAAGCAGCGATTGCCAAATTGGCCGAACGTGGGGTGGCAACAACCGCTATTGCGGCGGGTACTCGGACGTTTTTGACAGAAAAGTATCATGATGCCATTTCTGAGGATCAACTCAGTGCAGCCGTTGACTATGTCTTGCATAAAGACGAGGTTGCTGACATCATTTTGACAGCAATTTATCTCGACGAACAAGCGGCTTTGATGCCGGAAACGCAACCCTTAAAAGCACGTTTACAACGCGATGCGAATGGGCATAACGTTGATGAAATTTTAGCAATCGCCATTACACAACAGTTTTCTGCGGCAGCCACAGTGCATTACGGGTTGTTGGATGATTTGAAGCCAGGCTTGATTGGTGAAATCAATGATAAAACAGACAGCATTAACGTTTATTTGGATGACATTTTGGCGGCGTTGATTGCAAGTTCGGCAATGACCTACTTGGAATTATTAGGTGGTAATACTTACTAAAACCTCGCCAATTAGAAAGTCTCGTCAGACAATGGGCCGCGTTGGGACAACCCTAGTCAGACAGGCTTTTTTTTGTTAAAATTAAAATTATATTGACAAAATCAAGGAGATGTTAACATGTCAGGACATAGTAAGTGGCATAACATCCAAGGCCGTAAAAACGCCCAAGATGCTAAGCGTGGTAAAGTTTTCCAGAAACTAGCACATGATTTATATGTGGCAGCTAAAGCTGGGGGCGCCGACCCCGATATGAACGCCTCGTTGCGTATGGTAGTTGAAAAGGCAAAAGCAGCCAATATGCCAAAAGATAATATCCAACGCGCGTTGGATAAGGCATCCGGTGCAGGGGGCCAAAAGTTTGAAGAAGTAACTTATGAAGGTTACGGGACAGCCGGTGTTGCAGTCCTTGTTGAAACTTCGACAGATAATATTAACCGAACAGTGTCAAGCATCCGTAACTCATTTAAACATTTTGGTGGCGCATTGGGGACGACTGGTTCAGTGGCCTTCCAATTTGATCGCAAAGGTTACTTGGCGATTAATCGGGCCGATTTTCCAGAATTAGATGAAGACACCGTGCTGGAAGCCGCATTAGAAGCAGGGGCTGAAGATGTTCAAACACAAGATGAAGTCTTTGAAATCTATACGACAGCCGCAGATTTTCAAGCAGTTGAATCAGCACTCACGACAGCTGGGTATGTTTTTGAAGATGCTGAAGTGACGATGATTGCTCAAAATCCTGCTGAAATTTCAGATGAAGATCGAGAGAAGCTCGATAAATTAGTGGATGAACTCGAAGAAAATGAAGATGTGCTGGCAGTTTATACCACTGCTGATTAACAAAAAAAGATCTCACGATTGAGATCTTTTTTTACTACAATGTTTTAGCTTTTTCAATGAGTGCTTGCACAAAAGCAGTCAAGGCTTGGGCATCATCTGCATTGGGATGTAAGTTGATTTTCACACCCGCTGCCCCTTTAATTGCTTGTGTTTGTTCAAATTGGGCTTCAAACTTCGGCACTGCGACACAATAATCAGACAAGTAGTAGGTGTCGCCTGAGCCAGCGACGCCATAAACAACGTTATCAAGTGTTGCATCGGCTAATTCTTCAAAAAAATCCAACCCTTCATCGGGTAGCGATCCTTGATCATAGGTATAAGGTACAACGACTGCGATGTCAACGTCTTCGAATTCGTCGACCTCAGTTTGTGAGATTTCGGTCTTTTTCACTGCGACATTTTCAGCTTCAAAAGCAGCGACGATGATATCTGCGACCTCTTCATTATTACCAGTAATTGTTGCATAAACGACGTGTGCCTGCATGAGTCCCGTGATATGGAGCAGGTCATTATGAATCCAAAAAACCTGCGACCATTTCCTCCCTATTGTTATTAGTATTCATTATAAAGCAGTCAGTGGTAAATTTACAGCCAGACTTCGTGAAGAAAAACACGAAATGTGACAGTTTGTTGACAAAACGCCAAAATAGCTTTACACCCCCTAAACGAGGCCTTAATATAAGGAATGGAAATTTAACATAAAAAACCGCGACTTCTTGATAGATTTGCGACCGCTTAGGAGATTACAAATGATACACCAGTTGTTGGCTGAATTTATGGGCACGGCGCTCATGATTATTTTTGGTGTCGGCGTCCATGCCGATGAAGTATTGAACCGGACGAAATACCACGGTTCGGGGCACATTTTTGCGATTACAACCTGGGGTTTTGGGATCTCAATTGTGCTGTTTGTGTTTGGGGATGTGTTCATCAATCCAGCGATGGCGATGGTACAATTAGTGCTTGGTAAAATTGATATTTGGTATTTTTTAATTGTCAGTTTGGTTGAAGTCTTGGGTGGGGTCGTTGGCTCTCTGATTGTGTATGTGATGTATGCAGATCAATTTAAATTGTCTGAAAAAGACATTGATCCTGTGATTGTGCGCAACATTTTCTCAACTGCGCCAGCCATCCGCAATCTACCACGTAACTTTTTTGTCGAAGCTTTTGCGACCTTTGTCTTTTTGACAAGTATTTTAGCAATTGTTGCTCGCGCAGGTCATGTGCCGGGGATGGTGCCGTTGGCGGTTGGCTTCCTCGTCTGGGCTGTCGGCATGGGCATGGGTGGGACAACAGGCTTTGCGATGAATTTAGCACGGGATATGGGACCAAGATTAGCCTATGCCATCTTGCCATGGCAAAATCGGGCTGATGTTGACTTCAAATATGGCTTGCTGGTGCCAGGAATTGCGCCATTTGTAGGGGCAATCTTTGCCGCACTTTTTTCAAAATACTTTTTAGGCCTTTAAGGCCTTTTTCTTTTGCTGAGCATGGGTTGTTTTTTAGTGGCTTATCGTTATAATAAAATGAAACAATAGATGAAGAGGAAAACGTCATGACACTCACGCAAGCACAATTTGAAGCACTCAAGGTTGCCTTTGATAACGGCATTTTAGATCACGATGCGCTCGCCAAAGAAGCCTTAGCGCTTGTGCTGGAAAATGTGCAAACAAAGTAATTGTTGCACAAATATCAGAACAGTGATAAAATAAATCACAATAACGTTGATAAGGACAACTCCATTGTTAACAAGCGAATAGAGAACTCATGGATGGTGGAAATGAGTGGCTTGTGCAGGCGAGACTACCTTTGAGTGATAGTGAGTAAAGGCTGAAAGCTATCCGGGTGACACCGTTAACTGTCATTTAAGTCGCACTTTTGTGCTAAACTTGGGTGGTACCACGGTGAAACGTCCCTTTGAGTCGCAACGGCTCGGAGGGACGTTTTTGTTTGAATCAACGGCGACAACGTTTGTTTTATCACAAACGTCAGTGAAAGGAATATATGACATGTCAGAATTAAATCTTACTTTTCCAGATGGTGCTGTTAAGCAATTCTCTGAAGGCACAACGCCCTTGGCAGTGGCTGAAAGCATTTCAAAATCATTGGCAAAGAAGTCAGTTTCAGCAAAGTTAAACGGCGCTTATGTGGGAATGCATGATGTCATCCCAGCATCCGGTGATTTCCAATTGATTACAACAGCAGATGATGAAGCCTTGGATTTGCTACGTCATTCTGCCTCACATTTGTTAGCGCAAGCACTGAAGCGTTTACCAAAGTTTGCTAATATGCACTTTGGGGTGGGGCCATTTATCGATAATGGTTTCTATTATGATACGGATAATGGTGCCGGTAACCAAGTCACGGTTGAAGATTTTGCTGAAATCGAAGCGATGATGCACAAGATTGCCAAGGAAGACTTGCCAATTGTGTCGCGTGAAGTATCTCGTGAAGAAGCCTTGACAATGTTTGCAGCAGATCCTTATAAGGTTGAATTGATTTCAGATTTGCCTGAAGATGCGACAATCACGATTGCTGTGCAAGGGGATCATGTTGAATTAGACAAGGGTGGTTTGGTGCCATCAACAGGTTGGTTGAAGCACTTTAAGTTGACATCTGTTGCTGGTGCATACTGGCGCGGGAAGTCATCTAATCCAATGATGCAACGTGTTTATGGTGTGGCTGAATGGAAGCAAGCCGATGTTGAAGCTGAATTGCAGCGTCGTGAAGAAGCCAAGGAACGTGATCACCGGACGATTGGCCGTGATATGGACTTGTTCTTCACAAGTCAAGAAGTTGGTTCAGGGTTGCCAGTTTGGTTACCAAATGGCGCAACCATTCGTCGACAAGTTGAACGTTACATTACGGATAAAGAATTGGCCAATGGTTACCAACACGTGTATACGCCCGTGTTGTCTAACTTGAACTTGTATAAGACATCTGGGCACTGGGATCACTACCGTGAAGATATGTTCCCACCAATGGACATGGGCGATGGCGAATTCCTTGAACTACGGCCAATGAACTGCCCATCACACATCATGGTCTTCAAGCACAAGCCACGTTCATATCGTGAATTGCCAATCCGGATTGCGGAATTGGGGATGATGCACCGTTATGAAAAGTCAGGTGCGTTGACTGGTTTGTCACGTGTGCGTGAAATGACATTGAACGATGGCCACACATTCGTTGAACCAGAAAAGTTGGAAGAAGAATTTAAGTCAATTTTGACGATGATGATGGAAGTTTACCGTGACTTTAACATCACCGACTATCGTTTCCGTTTGTCATATCGTGATCCAAAAAACACAGAAAAGTATTTTGATGATGACGACATGTGGGAAAAGTCGCAAGCGCAATTGAAGCGTGCCATGGATGACCTTGAACTTGATTACTATGAAGCTGAAGGTGAAGCGGCCTTTTATGGACCAAAGCTTGACGTGCAAACAAAAACAGCTTTGGGCAGTGAAGAAACCATGTCAACGATTCAATTGGACTTCTTGTTACCAGAACGCTTTAACTTGACCTACATCGGGGCTGACGGCCAAGATAACCACCGGCCAGTCATGTTGCACCGTGGGATTGTCGGGACGATGGAACGTTTCACGGCCTACTTGATTGAAATGTATAAGGGTGCCTTCCCCACTTGGTTGTCACCATTGCAAGTGCAAATCATTCCGGTTAACTTGGGTGCGCATGGTGCGTATGCAGAACAAGTTAAAAAGCAACTCCAAGACGCAGGTCTACGTGCCAATGTGGAAACAAAAGATGCCAAAATGGGCTATTTGATTCGTGAAGCACAAACGAACAAAGTACCGTATACACTGGTTTTGGGAGATGCCGAAGTGGCTGGTCAGACTGTGACTGTACGTCAGTATGGTGAAGAAAAGACCGAAACAATGACTTTCTCAGCATTCCAAGAAGCTATCTTGGCGGATGTTGCGAATTATTCACGCGAAATAACAACAAATTAATGTAAAAGCACCTGACGGGATGCTCGTCAGGTGCTTTACTATTTATGACCAAAATTTAACGTCAGTTAAAGGAGAAAAAAATTTTATCATGTCTGAAACAGTTGGAGACAGTAAGCAGCCCGCCAAACGCGGGTTAAAAAATCGCCACGTGCAATTAATTGCCATTGGGGGCACGATTGGTACTGGCTTGTTCATGGGGGCGGGCCGATCAATTAATTATGCCGGTCCGGCCATCTTGCTTGTTTATTTAATCATTGGCCTCTTCATGTTTGTCGTGATGCGAGCCATTGGCGAACTGCTTTATGCCGATCCAAAGCAACACACATTTATTACGTTTATTACGAAGTATGTTGGCAATCGCGCAGGATTCTTTGCTCGTTGGTCTTATTGGCTTACAATTGTTTTTATGGGAATGGCGGAGCTAACGGCGGTAGCAAAATATATCCAATTTTGGTTGCCACACGTACCGAGTTGGGCGATTCAAGTCGTGATGTTAGTGGCATTGACCGTGATTAATCTGATTGCAGTGGCGTTATATGGGGAAACTGAATTTTGGTTTGCCATGATTAAGATTGTGGCCATTTTAGCTTTGATTGTGACGGGTATCATCATGGCATTGACCGGCTTTAAAACGCCGGTGGGGGATGTTGCTTTTAGTAATGTCTGGCAACATTTTTCACTCTTTCCTAATGGGTTTGGCCATTTTATTGATGCTTTTCAAATGGTGATGTTTGCCTTTGTTGGGATGGAATTTATTGGGATGACTGCTGCAGAGACTGAAAATCCACGGCAAGTATTGCCCAAAGCCATCAATCAAATTCCTTGGCGTATTTTGTTCTTTTACTTAGGCGCATTGTTTATTATTATGACCATTTATCCTTGGCAAAAAATTCCTGCCGATCAAAGCCCTTTTGTGATGGTATTTGAACTAGTGGGGATTAAATGGGCGGCAGCTTTAATTAACTTCGTTGTGCTGACTAGTGCAGCTTCAGCCTTGAATTCCGTGATTTTTAGTGCGAGCCGTAATTTTTATGCGCTGGCCTTCCAATCAAAAGCGTCCTTCCTGCAACCATTTAAGAAACTATCACATGCACAATTACCAGTGCCGGCAGTATTGATTACAGCGTTGATGATTGGATTTTCGGCGGTGATTTCAGTCATTCCAAGTATTACCAATGCCTTTAGTTTTGTCACCAGTGCCTCGACCGATCTCTTTTTAATGATCTACATCTTGATCTTAGTTGCCTATTGGCGTTACCGACAATCTAAAGACTATTTGGCAGATGGCTTTTTGGTCATTGCACCACGCCTATTGGTGCCAATGGCTATCTTGTTTTTCATTTTTGTTTTCGTCACACTATTTTTCAATTCAGAATCGCGTATTCCGGCTATCGGCGCCACACTGTGGTTGGTGTTGTTTGGATGCGTTGCTTATCGGCAGCCCAAGACACTTGCGCAATAACCAAAACTGTTCAATCACATGATTGAACAGTTTTTATGAGTTGTGATACACTAGTATCATTGTCAAAAGGGGGCGTTACATTATGAACAGTAAAAGTTTGAATATTGCCGTCATCCATGTGATGGTTGTCTTATTCTTTATTTTCGTGCATTTAACACCCACACGTTTTACCTTTTTAAATTGGAATGTCTTTTTGGCACTCTTACCATTTGACTTTGCGCTGATTGTTTCGGCCACGCGTGTTCGGGTGATTAAAGCTATTTTTGCCGTGCTCTGGTTGCTCTATTTTCCAAACACGATGTACATGATGACTGATTTTATTCATCTTTATGCCATCGGTACCAATTTAGATCAAGCGACGCAATTTTTTAACTATGCGATTTTATCAACTGGCATCTTTATTGGGGTTGGACTGGGGATTTTGAGCTTAGAAATAATTACGCAAGCCTTACTCAGGCGGCATGCGCATTGGCTATATTTCTTAATGACAGCTGGGTTATCCGTTGTTTCTGCGTTGGGCATTTATCTGGGACGCTATCTCAGGCTCAATTCATGGGACATTTTCTTCAATTTTAAGGATGTGATCAAAAACATCGTCTTCTCGTTGAGTTATCATATGCTGGCGTTCATTATTCTATTTGCTGGTGCACAGTTTGCTGTGTTGGTTGTCTTCCATTACGGTATTCGTCTGATTCAAATAAATCAGCAAGAGGCTTGACACGCGTTAAATAGTACGGTAAACTATTATTTGTTGAACAAGTAGAAGCACCCGCTTCTCGCCACGTGATAAAGTTGCTTGGCAGATACAGTTATCCGAATGGATTGCAAGTGTTGAAGTGGGTGAAGATTAGGTTCTTTACCCACTTTTCTTCTTGATTCACAAAATAAATTTGGAGGTGCCTGACAATAGCACGTCAACCACGACAAGTTGATTTAATCAACGATAATATTCGCGCACCTCGTGTATTGCTGATCCATGATGGAAAGCAGACAGAAATGTCAACACGAGACGCACAACAGATTGCTAATGATTTAGACCAAGATTTGGTATTGGTGCAAGCAAATGCTGAACCACCAGTTGCTAAAATCATGGATTGGGGTAAGGCGAAGTTCGAAGCGCAAAAGAAGCAAAAAGAACAACGCAAGAACCAAAAGATCGTGCAAGTGAAGGAAGTTCGTATGTCACCGGTCATTGATTCAGGCGATTTCGAAACACGTAAGAAAGCTGCAATCAAGTTCCTGTCACAAGGCAACAAGGTTAAGTTAAACTTACGTTTCCGTGGTCGTATGATTACGCACCAAGACATCGGACGTCAAGTATTAGACCGTATGGCCGCAGAACTTGACGACATTGCTAAGGTTGAGCAACGTGCCAAGATGGACGGCCGCCAAATGTTTTTGGTCTTGGCACCTAAAGACGCCAAGTAATTAAAGGTTTAACCGCTTGTTTTCAAGCTTAAACAAAATCACAAAGTAGGAGAATTAGTCACATGCCAAAGATGAAGACACACCGCGCATCAGCAAAGCGCTTTAAGAAGACAGCCAACGGTGGTTTGAAGTCAGCTTCAGCTTACACTTCACACCGTTTCCATGGTAAGACAAAGAAGCAACGTCGCCAATTGCGTGGCACACGCATGATGGATTCAACGACTGTTAAGACATACGCTAAGATGTTGTCAAACATCTAATTCGCGTTGCGATAGTTCATCTATCTACATTTTGGATTTTAATCCAACAAGTTATTTTTAAAATTCTAGGAGGAATTACCCATGCGAGTTAAGGGTGGTACAGTTTCACGCGCACGTCGTAAGAAGATGGTTAAGTTGGCCAAGGGTTACCGTGGTCAACGTCGTATTAATTTTAAGGTTGCTAAGCAACAAGTATGGAAGTCATATTTGTACGCATACCGTGATCGTAAGAACACAAAGCGTAACTTCCGTAAGTTGTGGATTGCGCGTATTAATGCCGCAGCACGTATGAACGGTTTGTCATACTCAAAGTTGATGCACGGTTTGACACTTGCTGGTGTTGAATTGAACCGTAAGATGTTGGCTGATATTGCTGTGACTGATTTTGATACTTTTGCAAAGTTGGCTGAACAAGCTAAAGCTGCTTTGGCATCAGACAACGTTTTGGTACAAGAACGTGTCGCTGCAACTTTGGAAACAACTGTTAAGGTTGATCGCTAAAATTGCTTTTAAAAAACACGGATTTTCCGTGTTTTTTTTTGATTAAAGATGACAAAAAAACAATGACGCATCAATACGATGCGTCATTGTTTTTTGTTATTGTAACCCTGATTGTGACTTGCTGCTGGCAATGAGTTGTACACCATCTGTACCGGTTGGGGTAAAGGTGATTGAAACCTTTTGGCCGGTGGTACTTTGCCAAGTGGCATAAAGTTGATCACTGGCAGTGGCGTATGTCGGTGCGCCATAAGCTGCTGTAATTTGTTCATAAGTTGCAGAACCGATGTTGACAGCATTATAGGTGGCTAATGACCAATTACCAAAAGATTTGGCGACTGGTGCCGAACTTGAGCTCGCTGTTGTATTTGCTGCTGAATCAGTTGCTGGTGCTTGCGGTGCAACTGGTGCGCCGGTTGCTTGGCCTTTTACGGCGTTCATGGCAGCAGTTGCTGCCGCTTTAGCAGCTGGCGGTGTTGGCGTCACACTGGTTGAAGTGCTAGCCGTGGCATCATCACCGGCAGATGTATCTGCCGTGGTTGATGTCGAACTTGCCGTGTTAGCCTGTTTTGTTTTCTTCTCCTGTTTCGTGTGCGAAGAAGACGATGCGGCACTATGGCTTTTTGATTGGTCAGAAGTATGACCAAGCAGCGTGAAGAGGGCGATCACAGCGAGCACAATGAGTACAATGACAATAACTGTATTGCGTGTTTTGTGTGATTTCTTAAATGGTTGACGTTGCATGATGATTTGTGATGTGGCGAAGTGCTTGCCACAACTCCTTTCCATAGATAATGATAACAGAAAATGATAAAAGTATGTTAAAATAGATGTAATTACGTATCGAGACAAAAAAATGGACTAACTCAGCGTTTTAGAAACCAGTAGCGTCCGCTTGTTATATTTACGAAGAACTATTGGCTTAGTGAATAAGTCTATTTATAAAGGAAAGAAATAATGACAGATTTAAGTATAATCCCATTTGGTGGTGTGCGTGAAAACGGTAAAAATATGTATGCCGTGACTGTGAACGATGAAATATTTATTTTTGATGCCGGGCTAAAATACCCAGAAACAGATCAGTTAGGTGTTGATGTTGTCGTTCCTGATTTTGAATATTTGATTAAAAACAGTGACAAAATTGCTGGTGTCTTTTTGTCACATGGTCATGCGGATGCCATTGGGGCCTTGCCTTACTTTTTGCAACAGGTGACGGCACCAATTTTTGGTTCTGAATTAACGATTGAATTAGCTAAGCTTGCGATTAAAGAACAACCAGCACTAAAAGACTATGATGATTATCATGTTATCAATGAAAAAACAGAAATTGATTTTGGCGATGTGACTGTATCATTCTTTAACACCACGCACTCAATCCCAGATTCACTGGGTATTGTCTTAGGCACACCCTATGGACAAATTGTTTATACAGGTGACTTCAAATTTGATCAAACGGCGGATCAAAATTACCGCACAGACATTGCACGGTTAGTTGAAGTTGGGCAGGGTAAAGTACTAGCATTGCTTGCAGACGCTGCTGGGACGGGTAACGAAGCAGATTCGGTTAACGAGTCAAAAATTAGCGACTATATTCTGGATACCTTCCGTGATAATAAAAAGAAACGAATTATTGTCGCTGCGGTCGCTTCTAACATTCAACGCATCCAACAAGTGATTGATGCCACGGTAGCGACGAAGCGGCAATTGGTTTTGTCAGGCAATGACATTGAAAACGTTGTTCGTACTGCGATTCGTTTACGCAAATTAAACTTACCAATCCCAGAAAGCAAGCTCTTTGTGAACCTAAAAAATGCCAAGAACTTGCCAGCTGAAGGCACGGTAATTTTAGAAACAGGGCGCATGGGTGAACCAATCAAGCATCTGAATCGCATGGCCAATGGCGAAGACCCATACATTCGGATCGGTGAAAATGATTTGGTATTCATTACAACAACACCGTCTACAGCGATGGAAGGCATTGTCGCAAAGACCCGTGATATGTTATTTAAGCAAGGCGCTGACGTCAAGCAAATCAACAGTGATTTGCGTTCTAGTGGCCACGCTTCACGTAATGACCTGCAAATGATGATCAATATTTTGCAACCGGCATACTTTATGCCTATTCAGGGCGAATATCGTGTGATGAATTCGGCCCGCGAAGCCGCCGAAGAAGTCAACGTGGCGGCCGACCATATCATGATGGCCATGAAGGGTGATCAGTTTACATGGTTAGAGGATCATTTTGAATTAAAAGACTCCTTTACAATTGGTGAAACTTTAATTGATGGGGCAGGCATTGGCGACATTGGAAACGTCGTTTTGCGTGATCGTCGTATCTTATCAGAAGACGGCATTTTTGTATCAGTTGTGACGATTGACCGAAAGAAGCGTCAAGTCGTCTCAAAGCCTAAATTGACATCCCGCGGTTTTGTCTACGTGAAAGCAAATCGTGATTTGATGAAGGAGGCGGCTGATTTAACTGTCACACAAATTGAAAAATATTTGAACACGACCAAGAGTTTTGACTGGAACGAATTAAAGAATGGCGTGCGTGAAGTTTTGTCACGTTATCTCTTTGAACAGACCCGCCGTCGCCCAATGGTGATGCCAGTTGTAATGGAAGTCAACCAAAATCGGCGACCAACGGCACACAAGACAAGCCAAAATGGCACACAAAAACGACAAAATAAGCCAAACAAATCAGAAGTAAAGGCTACAAAGCCAGCAAAAAAACGGCCTAAAAAGCCCGCTGCTAAACCAGCAGAGGCGACGCGTGCTGGCGAGTAATGTTGGCGCATTTTGTCAGAAAGGGGCGCGATTTATCAAGCAATTGATTAATCCACACAGTTTATGGCATTAGAAGATCATTTAACACCAGAAATGCAAGCTTTGATGACGCGAGCGCAAACGGAAATGAAGCAAGAAAATTGGCACGACGCTGCTGAAAGCTTGACAGTAATTTACGAGACAATTGCGACATTTGACATGAATTATCGCTTAGTCACGGCATTATTTATGGATGAACAATACCAGTTAGCAGCTTCTTATGCTGATGACTTTTTGCTCAATTACCTTGAAGAAGAGACTGATTTTCGGATGCTAGTCGCATTAGCTATTCAAAATCAAAATTTTGTTTACGCCCAACAGCTTGTGATGCTTTGGCAGGACGAAACGGTACAAGCTGCAGTGCTATCAGATATTCGTGATGCTGAGGTGCGAGCCAAGACGACAATGGCGACTACATTTCAAACAATTGCACGTCAGTTTTATCATCTGAGTGATTACAGTATCATGGAGCAACGCGATCGGTATGAGTCGGCACGGCACTTGCCAGTCGATGAATTTATTGTCGGCGCACGCTATCTTTTGGTGGATCCATTTGCGACACCAATTATTCGGGCAACTTTATTAGAGGATTTACAAAAATTACAAGTCGCCGAGCCTGTGCAATATCGATGGTTGGATGATGAAATCTATACGATTGCGTTAAATCAATTGCCTTTGCTCACTGATTCTGAAATTTTTGAAGAAATTGCAGACTACCTGGATGAAAAAGTTGGGCAAGACGATCCAATTGCGTTAGACTTATTAGCCCAACAGGTGCGTTTTGAACTTACTTTGCTTTATCCTCGGGTGACAGAAGTGGTCACTGACCCTGAAGGTTGGGTTGATGCAAGTATCGATCAATATTATGAACGGCGCAATTTGTCAGAGATGGCTGAACAGCGAAAATGGCATGAGACAGTAAGGGATTTAACCACGAATTTTTTTGAAAATTAGCGGGCAAACTATTTACATTTTCTTAATATGTCGGTATAATAATTTTTGGCTTAAAGAGCCGGAAAAACGCAATTAACTGTTGTCTTTTAATGGCTTGCGTTGTAAAATATATTTATAAACATTTTCCAGATTACTGGGAAATGAATTTTGGAGGAAACTACATTGGCTAAGGAAACTTACGTTCGCACAAAGCCCCACGTTAACATTGGTACTATTGGACACGTCGATCACGGAAAGACGACTTTGACTGCCGCAATCTCAAAGGTATTGGCTGAAAAGCAAGGTATCACAGCAACTGATTTTGCTGAAATCGATAACGCGCCTGAAGAAAAGGAACGTGGTATCACGATCAACACTTCACACATCGAATACGAAACTGAAGCACGTCACTATGCCCACATCGATGCCCCTGGTCACGCCGATTACGTTAAGAACATGATCACTGGTGCCGCACAAATGGACGGTGCTATCTTGGTTGTTGCCGCAACTGATGGTCCTATGCCACAAACACGTGAACACATCTTGTTGGCACGTCAAGTTGGTGTTGACTACTTGGTTGTCTTCTTGAACAAGACTGACTTGGTCGATGACGAAGAATTGGTTGAATTGGTTGAAATGGAAGTTCGCGAATTGTTGTCAGAATATGACTTCCCAGGCGATGATATTCCTGTAATCAAGGGTTCAGCTTTGAAGGCTCTTGAAGGTGATGCTGAACAAGTTAAGGTTATCGAAGAATTGATGGATACTGTTGATTCATACATTCCAGAACCTAAGCGTGAAGTTGAAAAGCCATTCTTGATGCCTGTCGAAGACGTCTTCACAATCACTGGTCGTGGTACAGTTGCTTCTGGTCGTGTTGACCGTGGTGTATTGACTACTGGTACTGAAGTTGAAATCGTTGGCTTGAAGGATGAAGTTAAGAAGACAACTGTTACTGGTATCGAAATGTTCCGTAAGACTTTGGAAGAAGCTCAAGCGGGTGATAACATTGGTGCATTGTTGCGTGGTGTTGACCGTAACGAAATCGAACGTGGTCAAGTTTTGGCAAAGCCAGGTTCAATCAACACACACAAGAAGTTCAAGGCTGAAGTCTATGTCCTTTCTAAGGAAGAAGGCGGACGTCACACACCATTCTTTACTAACTACCGTCCACAATTCTACTTCCACACAACAGACGTTACTGGTGTTGTTGAATTGCCAGCCGGCGTAGAAATGGTTATGCCTGGTGACCAAGTGACATTCGAAATCGAATTGATCTCACCAGTCGCTATCGAACAAGGTTTGAAGTTTACTGTTCGTGAAGGTGGCCACACTGTTGGTGCCGGAACTGTTACTGAAATCGAAGACTAATACTTTGTATTAAACTTAAAAACACCTGCATTTGTAGGTGTTTTTTTGTGCACAAAAAAGCTAACAAATTGTTAGCTTTTTATTTTTCATCTGTTTCCCGGCCGAGTGCTGCTGAACGGTCTTCGTTAGCTACATCATCGGGTGGTAATGAGATGAGCTGATCTAATGGGTTAGTGTATTGATCATCACGCGTTACAATTTTTGCCATGTTTTACCTCCGTTCATGATAGTATAACGCACTTTATATGCAAAAATATACAATTATTCAGAAATAATCAGTATATAAAGTGCATATTTATGGATATCATGTATAATCAAGACTAGAGATTAAAGGAGTAAGACTATGACTGAATTATTGAAAATCGTCAACTTAAAAAAACAATACGGCGAAAAGGTCGTGTTTGATCAGGTTAATACCCAGGTTAAAAAGGGTGAAGTGATTGCGATATTAGGCCCATCAGGTGCTGGTAAATCAACCTTTCTACGCGCAATTAATTTACTAGACGAACCGACAAGTGGGCAAGTCGTTTTTGAGGGAAATGAAATAACCCATTTAAGTGATAAAGCGCGCGATCAATTACGTGAAAAAATGGGAATGGTGTTTCAGAACTTTAACTTATTTCCCAATTTAACAGTGCTTGAAAACATCAAATTGGCGCCGATGAAGGTCAAAAATATGACAGAGCGTGCCGCCAGTGAACTGGGGGAAAAATTATTGGTACAAGTTGGGTTAGCTGATAAACGCGATGCTTACCCTGCAAGCCTCTCGGGCGGGCAACAACAACGTGTGGCTATTGCGCGAGCGCTAGCAATGTCACCAGATGTGATGCTGTTTGACGAACCAACAAGTGCGTTAGATCCGGAAATGGTTGGTGAAGTGCTGCAAGTAATGAAACAATTGGCTGAAAATGGGATGACGATGTTGGTTGTGACACATGAAATGGGTTTCGCACGTGAAGTAGCGGATAGCATTTGGTTTATGGCAGATGGCGCTTTGCAAGAAGTCGCGGCCCCAGAGCAATTCTTTTCTGCACCGGTCACACCACGTGCGCAAGATTTCTTACAAAAGGTGTTATAATACACAAAACACGGTTATTTTTTGCCGTGTTTTTTGCTATTATGGGGATATGGAAAATATTAATCGAGAAAAAGAACAGGCCGGCATCGCGGCAGCTCAGCTTGTCAAAGATGGGATGACAGTTGGATTAGGCACTGGTTCAACTGTTGCCTACTTTCTAGATGCGTTAGCAGCGCGAGTGAAACGTGAACAATTAAATATCATCGGCGTCACGACGTCTTTTAAAACGGCGGCACGTGCGGCGGCCTTAGGGATTGAGATTGTTGATATTGATGATGCGCCAACGATTGATCTGACGGTCGATGGTGCTGATGAGATTGATGTGCAATTGAATGGCATCAAAGGTGGTGGCGCTGCTTTCCTAATGGAAAAAATTGTGGCCAAAAATTCAAAGCGCATTGTTTGGATCGTAGATCAGCAAAAAGTGCACCTGGACTTAGGCAGTTTTCCTTTACCAGTTGAGATTGTACCCTTTGGACATGGGAAACTTGTGGCCGAATTTGCCCAGCAACAATTGCATCCTGTATTACGTGTCCAAGCAGGTCAACCGGTAGTGACTGATATGGGCCATTACATCGTTGATTTGCATTTGAAAATCATTGACCAGCCTTATGAATTAGGCCGGTATTTAGACAGTCGGGTGGGTGTGGTTGAGCACGGGTTATTCCTCAATATTGCAGATGAAGTCATTGTTGGTCGTGAAAATGGGACCGAAATTTTAACCCGGCAAAGTTTACAGAAATAAATGTAACTTTATTTAAGCGCTTACATTTTAGGGTTGAAAGCGGTATAATGGGCTTGTAACATAATCAAAAAAGGAGCAAGTCACGTCAGCGGACGTAACAAAGTAAGTGAGATGGCATATCAGAATATTTTAGTGGCAATTGATGGATCCAATGTATCAAACTTGTTAATTAAACAAGTGCATGATATGGCGCCAACAGCGCACATTGATATTTTAAATGTAGTCGATACGAGTGGGGGCTACTTTGGTACAATTGTGATGAATGCAGACATTGTTTATCAAATGGAGCAAGATGCAGAATTGGCGATCAATCAAGCATATGATTATGCTCGCAGCTTGGGGCATGAGCAGGTTGATGTTCACGTCCGCTTTGGGTCACCAAAGCAGGTCATCGCCCATGATTTCCCTGAGGACCATGAAAATGATTTGATTGTTGTCGGTGAAACAGGGCTAAGCCGTCTACAACGTGCGATGGCTGGGACTGTCCCGTCATTTGTCACCCAAGCAGCAGCAGTTGACGTGTTAGTCTTACGAACAGCGCAAACTGAAAAATAAAAAAACGCCGTTAGGCGTTTTTTATTGGTTATTTGGCTTCTTTAAGAACCGAGATGCCAGTAATTTTAACGGGATCAACTGGTGATGAGCCTTCACCACTGGACTTAACTTTTCCAGCAGCGATTTTATCAACAACAGCCATCCCCGAAATCACTTGACCAAAGACGGTATAGCTGCCATCAAGTGACGGGTTACCGCCTTTTTGATACGCTTTGACGATTTTTGAGGGATATTTATTTTTGTCGAGTTTTTGACGCTGGTCGCTATTGTTTTGGTTAATGAAGAATTGAGAGCCATTCGTGTCTGGCCCGGCATTTGCCATCGATAGGGCACCGCGAATATTGTAGAGGGAGGCACTGATTTCATTTTTAAACCCATTACCGCTATCGATCGTTGTGTCTTTATCATGCCAAATGGACGTGCCGCCCGAGCCATCACCCTTTGGATCGCCCCCTTGAATCATAAAGTTTTTAATCACACGATGAAAAATTGTATTGTTATAATACCCATCTTTTGCATGGGTCAAGAAATTTTCAACAGCCAGCGGCGCATATTGATTGAAAAGTTTGAGTGTAATGTCTCCCATTGAAGTTGAAAGCCGAACTTCACTTTCATTATCGGCGACGGTATTGTTGAGCTGTGGTAATGGCACCTTGTCTAAATTCGGATCTTTTTTGGTTTGTGACGAAGCGGATGAGGCGGTGGGCATTTCTTGTTGTGGTTGTGTATGTGACGTGAGCATTAGAATGCCAATCACCACTGCCAGTAATATGGTGGCCATGGCGGCCAAGCGAATATATTGTTTTTCTTTGTTCATCAATCGACTCCTTAAATACGTTCAATGAGATAAGCTTGGGTGGTTTCAGTCAAATATGCTGCTTGTTTGTAATCTGCTGCCAACAGTGTGTGCCTGAAGTCTTCCCAATCGCTTGGGGTTTGACTGAATTGAACAATTAACAAACCACCATGCGTGAGACGCGGTAAGACACGATCGATTTGATCGAGGTAATCGGTCGGCCGGTCTTGTTCATTTTGTGCTGTGCTAGAGTAATCAAAAATAGCGATGCGCGCCTGAGTTTGATGCCCCAATTCTATGGTGAATTGGCGATCAATTGTTTTACCCAGAAGGGTGACGCGCTCAGATAAACCACTCATAAATAATGATGCGGCGGCGGCGTTAGCATTATCTTTGGTAGCGGTATAGCTCAGAACACGGCCAGATTGGCCAACACGTGTTGCTAAAAAGCGGGTGTTAATACCGTTAGCGGTAGTACCATCTACCGTGACATCCCCAACTTGAACAGTTTGTTCAATGAGTTGGTGCATGAAATTATGGGTGGTTGGCAGCATGTTTTTCTCCAATCAATAAGACATAAGATAGTTGCAGTAGTAGCCAAGCGAGTGATAAGCCAGCAATCACATCGCTCAAATAATGAACGTTGAGATACACGCGACTGATTGCAATTAGGCCAATTAAGCTGCCAAAACTCCAGGTTATGATTTGTCGTAGCCACCTGGTTTGAATCATCTGATGGGCCAAGACGATACATGATCCGTAGAGTAGAACGGCAACCATACTATGGCCAGAAGGGAAACTATAGCCTGTTTCAGGTAATAATTGCGGTTGCGGTCGGGGGTTACTCACCCAGTTTTTTATGAGATAAGTCACGCAACCGGCGCATCCAGCAACATTGACAGTCAAAAACCAGCCCCATCGAAACTGACGCCAAATGAGTAAGCAAATCACAAGTAGCGTGGTGAGCACGATTGCTGTGAATACACTGCCCATTTGGGTGATTGTCATAAAAAAGGTATCTGCCATTGGTGAGCGCAGCTGGATGAGTGTTTGTCCGGCATGGTTAAATTGTGACAGCCATGTCGCGTGGGTTAAAACACCTAGCAACATTAGGGAAAAAATCACACCAGCGAAAAGCGTTGTTAATCGGCTAATGATTTGTCGTTTGAACATAGTATATAGTATACCTGATTTACTGAAAACGTGATATAATTAGAGCATTATATTTAGCATTAGTACACATCGCGTAGGATTCAGAAAGTAGACGGGGTTGCAAGTCTATCAAGCAACATGTGGAACTCGGTTAAAGCCATTGAGAGTGAACTCAGAGTAGCTCTTGACGTGACGTCGCGTTAAGACGTTTGAGGCGTAGCAATACGTGAACATAGGTGGTACCGCGTTAAATCGCCCTATGTCATACTTTTTGAGTGTGATATAGGGCGTTTTTTTAGCCTAAATATGAATGGAAATTTTGTAGGAGGAACGTCGTGATCATGATTGATGACGACACGAAAGACATGCCATACGAACATCAAGTAATCGAGCCAAAGTGGCAAAAATTTTGGGATGCGCAGCAAACTTTTGCCACCACGGATGATACCAGTAAGCCAAAATATTATGCCATGGATATGTTCCCTTATCCATCCGGCCAAGGCTTACACGTGGGACACCCTGAAGGGTATACGGCCACGGATATTATGAGCCGCTTTAAGCGTGCCAATGGCTATAACGTCTTGCATCCAATGGGCTGGGATGCGTTTGGTTTGCCAGCGGAACAGTATGCGATGAAAACTGGGCATAATCCAGCGGACTTTACCAGTGAAAACATTGACCATTTTCGTGAACAAATCAAGGCTTTAGGTTTGTCTTATGATTGGAACCGTGAAATTAACACCACGGATCCCGACTTTTATAAGTGGACGCAATGGATTTTTGAAAAGTTGTACGAAAAGGGTTTGGCTTATGAATCAAACATGATGGTCAACTGGGATCCAATTGACCGTGTTGTCTTAGCCAACGAAGAAGTCATTGATGGCAAGTCAGAACGGTCTGGTAATCCAGTGGAGCGTAAAGCCTTGCGCCAATGGGTCTTGAAGATTACGGCGTATGCTGATCGCTTGGTTGACGATTTGGAAGACTTGGATTGGCCAGAAGCGATTAAAGAACAACAACGCCATTGGATTGGTCGTTCAAAGGGCGCAGCCGTCTTCTTTGACGTGGCCAATACCGATGACAAAATTGAGGTTTACACAACACGACCTGACACGCTCTTTGGGGCAAGTTATATGGTGTTAGCGCCTGAGCATCCATTGGTTGATCAAATTGTTTCACCAGAACAAGCACAAGCAGTGGCCGACTATCGCGCAGCGATTGCAGCAAAGTCAGATCTTGAACGCACGGACTTGAACAAGGATAAGACGGGTGTGTTCACTGGGGCTTACGGCATCAACCCAGTCAATGGTGAACAATTGCCAATTTGGATTGCTGATTACGTGTTGGCTTCTTATGGGACTGGTGCCATCATGGCTGTGCCAGCCCATGATGAGCGTGATTATGAATTTGCGCAGAAGTTTGGGTTAGACATCAAGCCAGTGATTGCTGGTGGGGATGTCAACGAAGCACCATATACAGGCGATGGCGTGCATATCAACTCAGAATTTTTGGATGGGTTGGATAAGGCAACGGCCATTGATACGATGGTTGCATGGTTAGAAGCACACCACGCTGGTCATGCGCAAACGAATTTCCGTTTACGTGATTGGATTTTCTCACGCCAACGTTATTGGGGTGAACCTATCCCAGTCATTCATTGGGAAGATGGCAGGACAGGTCTTGTGCCTGAATCAGAGTTACCACTACTTTTGCCAAAAGCTACCGAATTGCGGCCTTCAGGCAATGGCGAGTCACCACTGGCCAACCTAACAGATTGGTTAGAAGTGACTCGCGAGGATGGTGTCAAGGGTCGTCGTGAAACCAACACAATGCCGCAATGGGCTGGTTCATCGTGGTACTTCTTACGCTATATTGATCCACGTAACCAAGAACAATTAGCTGATCCCGAGAAATTAAAGTATTGGATGAATGTTGATTTGTACGTTGGCGGGGCCGAACATGCTGTGTTACACTTATTGTACGCCCGTTTCTGGCACAAATTCTTGTATGATCTTGGCGTTGTGCCAACTAAGGAACCTTTCCAAAAGTTGGTTAACCAAGGGATGATTCTTGGCGAAAACCATGAAAAGATGTCAAAGTCAAAAGGTAACGTGGTTAATCCTGATGATATCGTGGCCGAGTTTGGTGCCGATACACTGCGTGTGTATGAAATGTTCATGGGTCCATTGACACAAAGTAAGCCATGGTCTGAAGAAGGCATTACTGGGTCACGACGTTGGTTGGATCGCGTTTGGCGTTTGTTGATTGATGATGAAGATCAATTGCGTGACCACGTAACAACTTTTAACCCAGGGGACTTAGATAAGGTCTATCACCAAACGGTCAAAAAAGTGACTGAAGATCTTGAAAACATGCGCTTTAATACTGCCATTTCACAAATGATGGTATTTGTTAACGAAGCCTATAAATCAGAGGCTTTGCCACTAACTTATATGACTGGCTTTGTGCAGTTGTTAGCCCCATTTGCGCCCCATTTGGCAGAAGAATTGTGGGTACGCTTGGGACAAGAAGCCTCAATTTCATATGTGGCTTGGCCGACATATGATGCAGCGCATCTGGTGGAAGATACCGTTGAAATCATCTTCCAAGTGAACGGTAAAGTGCGTGGTAAGGCGACCGTAGCGCGTGATATTGACCAAGACGGGATGATTGCTGCTGCGAAAGCAGATGACAATGTACAAAAGTTTTTGGCTGATCAAACAATTCGTAAGGTCATTGCGATTCCGGGTAAATTTGTTAATATCGTTGTCGGATAACCAAACATGATAAAAAGTAACAACCATGCTGGCATATTTGCCAGCGTACATAATGCAAGAGGAGTACACAAATGACGGATGAACAGCGTCCAAGCGATTTGAAAATGCAAGGAAAGCATGTTGATAAAATCAATGTGGACGGCCAAATATTAAGTGCAGATGAAATTCTCGCACGTGCACGTCAACGTATCCAAGCCAAAAATCAACAACGCACGACAGCACCACGGCAATCACAAGCTGAACGTCCTCAGCCACGCCAGCACAGGCCAGTGGCACAAGATGATGAGACACTAGCGCGTTTGCAAGCGCGAAACGACCAAGCGCGTCAGAATATCGTGCAAAAAAAGCCGCAATTACAGGCGTTACAAACACCTGATCCATTTGCAGAAGAAGTGACAGCCATTGCGATGGCACAAGCACCAGCAGCTGCTAAGCCAGTAGTTGATGATGCCCAAGCAACACTTGTCAAGGGTTCAGCTTGGCTGTCAGCGGGTAATATTGTCTCCCGTGTGTTAGGGGCAGTTTATATTGTGCCTTGGATGGCGTTATTAGGATCTAACTCTAACCGTGCCAATGGCCTGTTTGGTCAAGGTTATAACATTTATGCAGTGTTTTTAGCCATTGCCACTTTTGGTATTCCGGCTGCCATTTCTAAACTGGTCGCCGAGTATCATGCGCGTCATGATGTTTATCAAACACGACAATTAACACGACAATCATTAATTTTAGGCGTGTTTCTTGGTTTGATTTTTGGGACAGCGATTTATGTGTTGACGCCTTGGCTATCAATGGGCAACGCTAATTTTGTCCCGGTGCTGCATTCATTGGCGCCAGCCGTTGCAATTTTCCCCTTGATGTCGATGCTTCGGGGGATTTTCCAAGGCTACCAATTGATGAGTGTGTCGGCTTTGTCACAAGTCATTGAGCAGATTGCCCGTGTCATCTATATGTTAGTGACTGCAGTAGCCATTTTGAAAGTTGATCCAGGTAATTGGAGTGGCGTCGTGGTGCAATCGACCTTTGCGGCATTCATTGGGGCAATTTTCAGTATGCTTGTGCTCGGATGGGGATGGGTCAAATATCACCACATTCTCGTCCAACCCCTGACACCAGATGTGCCACGAGTTAAAGCGCCCACTTTGCGCATGATTTTAGATATTCTCAAGGAGTCATGGCCGTTTATCATCATTGGTTCGGCCATTACCATTTTCCAACTGGTTGACCAATATACCTATTTTGATGTCATGAGTCACTTCTTTGCCAATACAAACGCCCAGCTCCAAACGGAGTTTGCCTTGTTTAGTGCCAACCCAAATAAGTTGATTATGATTATTGTGCCATTCTCTACGAGTATCGCCGCCACAGCGTTGCCAATGTTATCTGGCAGTAAGGCGACTTTAACTCGGGCTGACATTCAACAGCAATTAAAGCAGGTCATTAAACTGTTTGCCCTTGTGATGTTGCCAAGTGCTTTGGGGATGTTTGCCATTGCGGCACCACTATACAAGATGTTTTATCCAATTGATGTATCGAATCAAGAAGGCATCTACTTGCTTCAATATTCAACGATTCTGGCAATTGTCTTTAGTCTATTCATGTTGTTGGCGTTTATCCTACAAGCATTATCTGAAGTATCCATTGTGATGAAGGCGTTTGTTTATGGTTTACTTGTTAAATTGGTGGTGCAAGTACCACTCATTCGTTACTTCCAAGGTATGGGTGCGCTAATGGCTAGTGTGGTTGGGATGGCGATTGCCATTGCCTTCATGCTTGATTATTTAAATCGTGCCTACGATGTGTCACTCGGGTCCATTGGTGAAGAACTGTGGCAGTTGTTTACCGGGGCTTTGATTATGGCTGCGGTAGCCTATGGCGTCGTCTTTATCATGAGTAACTTTGTCTTTCCGATGGATACAAAGTTATCCGTCACGCTTACGACGTTCCTAAGCGCTGGTATTGGCGGAGTGGTTGTCGCCCTCATTTACTTGCGGCGCGGCTTTGGTGAAGATCTTCTCGGTTCACGCATTACCCGTATTCCAGCTAAATTACGTCCAAAACGATGAGTAATCATCGTTTTTTTATATGGCAACGAAGTAGATAAAAAATTATTAACAGACTACTTTTCAATACTTGGTTGGTGTATGCTAAAAATAAGTTTTGTGCGACAGGAGGTCAGATATGACAAATCAAGACACGCAAACCGTTTTGCAACCAGAATTAATTAATCAGTTAGATCACAAAATTCTATATTTGGGCCAATTGCAGGCTGCGATTTCAGCCAATCAAGTACCCGCTGTTTATGAATTACTGGATTCAAAAAAGTACAACGAGCAGATCCGCCAGCGGCCGCATGCGGACAGCAATGAATCATTAGCGGTTTTGGTCGCAGACATTAAACCGGCAATTGCTGAATTTTTGGCACCAGAATTATTAGCTTATTTAAAATCAACTTTTAGTTTTTTGGTGTTTGAACAGGCGACTGAACAGCCTACCCAATATTACGTCTACCTTGGTGATTGGTGGCATCACCGCCAACTCGGTGTGTTAGATGTTTTGGACATTTCTTTTACTTACGAAGACAATATGCTTCGCGAATTGACTCAGGCGGCGCAACTGTCTGAGGGTGATAGTATTAATGCGCTCCAAATTCAAGAAGTGAACCAGATTATCGCTGGCTTGGAAGCTTTCTTAGCAGATGACACGAAGCGCACACTAGAATTACAAGTGATCGACGATCAGTTGGCGACATTGCAAGCCAATAAGGCTGGCCTATTTGGGCGCAATGATAAAACAACGCGGGAAAGTTTAGAGAAGAAGCAAGCCTTATTGTTAGCCACCCAAAAAAGGTTACCTGAAGTGCAAAAAAAATTAGCTGAGCAGCAAGACGAACTATTAGTCTTAGAGAAAGCAGATGCCTTACGAAAATTAGAACTCCAAGCCATTCTGAGTCAATTTGCGAGTGTGGCTGACTTTTCGACAATGCTTGACAAGAGTTATGTTGCTTATTTGACGCGATTAATTGAAGGCTAGGTGACAATGGATAAATTTCAGATAGCAGACTATAGTGCTGCGTTAAAAAAGGATTTGACTTTATTTGACCGTTGGCAGGTGCTGGTAGCTGCATTAAATACAACGACTGACGCCACGGAACTTTTGGATATTCTGCAAAAGATTTTAGCCTTTGATATGCACCAAGCTCAGATGGTTCGTATTGCCAATGATTTTTGGTTTCCAAGTACGCACTGGGTGACGGTGGCATTTGCCAAGCTATCAGAGTCTGCCTCACTGCAGCCCACAACCATGATGTTACCGCATGGTCAAAAGGTTGCAGAGCTGCATTTTGAGGAGTGGCCCAATGCGACATTTCGTTTTACCAAAGCACCACTGGCTGCCGGCGGTTATTATTTAGAAGAAACGGCGCAAAATCTTCGCGTATTGTATTGGGATTTCAACCGTCAACGGTTGTATCTAGATACCCAACAGTTTGCCAAATTGGTACAAACTGAAGCCATTCAATTGGCAGGTGTTGATGCGTTGACCGCCTTTCAAAAGCGTCTTGTCGCTGTTGCTGAGCAGTTAATGGCAGTTGGTTTTGATATTGAAATGCCTGGCTTAGATGCGGAAAAGCAGGCTGGTTTGGTCATGGTTCAAAAAGATTTACCTGCGCATGTTTTGGATAGTCTATTTGTAACAGCAGCTAAGCAACAGTTTGTGTTGAAGCGAATGCAAGGCGATACTTCCGGTGCTGAGATCAGCCTTGGTGATATTGCCATAAAGTTAACCCAACACCGCCAGGAAGATGGGCACTCACAGTGGACGTATGATATTATAGATCATAATCAAATAATTACGATCTATACTTTGTTGCAACAATTACCCTTTTTCTATCAATGGTATGCCGCCCAGCTGGCGTTTGTCGGCTTGAAAGATAAACGGGAAGTGTTTGTTGACTAACTTGGCGGATGTCGTAACCAGAAACAGCAGATGTCGAATAAGCATCACTATTAAAGGAGAAAAATATGACGTTACTCATTGTGATTGCCATTATCGCAGTCATTGCGATTGTATGGATTAGTGTCTATAACGGCCTAGTGAAGTCGCGGATGCAAACAAAAGAATCTTGGAGCCAAATCGATGTGCAGTTAAAGCGCCGCAATGATTTGATTCCAAACTTGGTCAACACAGTCAAAGGTTATGCAGATTTTGAAAAGTCAACTTTGCAAGCTGTCACCGATGCTCGGGCCAATGTGAACAATGCCCAAGGTCCTGCAGCAACCATGGCTGCCTCAGATCAATTGTCAGATGCTTTGACGCATTTGTTCGCCGTAGCTGAAGCTTATCCTGATTTAAAGGCGAGCGCCAACTTTATGAAGCTGCAAGAAGAATTGACAAATACAGAAAATAAAATTGCTTACTCACGCCAATTGTTTAATACAACGACCGCAAGCTACAACACGAAGTTACAAACTTTTCCAAGCAATATCATTGCCGGTGTTCATCATTTTGAACCCAGTGAATTCATTGCCGCACCAGAATCTGAGAAAGCAGTCCCAACGGTTAAGTTTTAATGTTATATGAACAAATACAATCAAATAAGCGCCGCACAGTTGTGCTTTTGGTTGGCTTTCTCATACTTGTGGGTCTCGTCGGGGCGGCTGTTGGCTATCTATTGTTAGAATCATTGACGATTGGTGTTGTTGGTGCTTTAGTGATCGGTGCCGTTTACATTGTGATCATGGTCAGCAATTCAACTCAGGTGGTGATGGCCATGAATCATGGGACTGAAGTCACCCAAGCTGATCAAGCACCTGAACTTTGGCATACTGTTGAAGATATGGCGATGGTTGCCCAAC
This sequence comes from Leuconostoc holzapfelii, assembly GCF_012396485.1. Taxonomy (GTDB): domain Bacteria; phylum Bacillota; class Bacilli; order Lactobacillales; family Lactobacillaceae; genus Leuconostoc; species Leuconostoc holzapfelii. Next base: position 146,462 of record NZ_JAAXPO010000001.1, on the reverse strand, counting down.
TGCCTATGCCACGGGTATTTATCATTCAAGATGATAGTCCCAATGCGTTTGCCACAGGAAATAGCCCTAAAACAGCTGCAGTCGCGGCGACTTCTGGTTTATTAGCGTTAATGAATCGTCAGGAACTTGAAGGTGTCATTGGGCATGAAATGAGTCATGTTCGTAATTATGATATTCGTATATCAACCATTGCGTTAGCCCTGACTGCTGCCATTACCATGTTGACTAATCTCGGCAATAATTGGTGGTTGTTCGGTGTAGACACGGGACGGGATCGTGATGATCGTGAAAACAACAGTGGTGGCGGACAAATTTTGACGGTTGTGCTATCATTTTTAATTATGTTGTTGGCACCGCTGGCGGCGGCTGTGATTCAAATGGCAATTTCACGAAACCGTGAATATTTGGCTGATGCGGGCAGTGTCGAACTCACACGAAACCCGCAGGCATTAATTGCTGCGTTACGTAAATTGGCGGCAGCCCCACCAATGCAAGATGTTGATGCTTCGTCAGCCGCGTTATATATCAATGATCCTATGAAGAAGTCAGCACATCTTTTTGATACGCATCCACCCATTGCAGAGCGCATCGCACGATTAGAAAAAATGTAAAAACATTGGACATTCACGTCCAATGTTTTTTTGTGGTCTCGTAGGCGCTTGAATCCAGTAAAAAGGTTATGATAAAATAAAAATAGTTAAGAAATGTTAAAGTTTGTTGCAGAGAGAAGAGGATCAGCTATGGAAAGAATTGATAAACAGATCGTCGCATCCGGCTTAGGCTTACTTAGCGTTGCTGGATTGGGTACTGGCCTAGCGCATGCAGATACGGTGCAGCGGGCCGTTAACCATGCGGTTGTGTCTTTGGCGGGCCAGCATGAGACGCCGCAAGCAGGTACCAATGAACAAGCACCTTTAAAAATTGCGAGCGGGAAAGTCGTGGGGACTTCACAAACTACACCGCGACAGGTCACGGCTGATCAGCCGAAGGTTTATGAGGTGCAGGCGGGGGATTCGCTTTGGGGGATTGCCACGGCCCAACATGTCAGTGTCGATGACTTAGTGGCTAGTAACCAAGGTTCCGATCTCATTTCGACGGGTCAAAAACTCGTCATCCCAACAACTGATACGTCAGTCCAACAACCAGTCCCAGCACCGCAGCCTCGTGATCATGCAACGGCAACAGTCAAGTTGGCTGAATCGCCAGTGCCGGCGCCGTCTGATCAGACATCAACATCAGCCAGCCCAACCTTGAATCAGGCTGAGCCACTCGCCACGCAATCTCGTGACACACTCAAATCACCAAAACAGTCAGAGGCACCAACACCGCCAACACGTGCGGTCAATAACCAGCCACAAGCAACCCGTTTGGAAGCCACGTCAACAAATGTGACCCCAGCTGCTGGCGCGACAGCAGCGTCTGGCATGCAAGCTAGCACCACGCCAGAGTCAACCACTACACCAACTGAAGTGGCCCATGAGGACACCCAACAGGTTAATCAACCAACCACGCCTGACAAACCACTGGCAAACTCAACGTTAACGATGAACAATCAAGGCGTCGTTAGCTTAGCCATGGCGTTAGCCCAACAAAATATTCCTTACGTATGGGGTGGGGCTGATTTGTCTGGCTTTGATTGTTCAGGCCTGGTGAGCTATGTTTTCCAACAGGCGACAGGTAAGTCATTGCCACACTCGTCGGTTACTCAAGAAGGGGTTGTGCAGCAAAAGGCTGTGCGCGATGCCCAGCCCGGTGACTTATTGTTCTGGGGAAACCCAGGTGCAAGTTATCATGTGGCAATATATATTGGCAATCAATCTTATGTGGCGGCACCGGAACCTGGCAAAACAGTCCGCGTTGAAAAAATTTCACCGGCATTTATGCCCAGCTTTGCCGGCCAATTTTAACCAATTTTCGTCGCTTAAAAAGGGTTGATTTTTCTCATAAAAACCTGTAAAGTAATACCAATAACTAAATCGTTTGTTTGCAGATATATCGCTGGGAAATGGCCAGCAGTTTCTACCACGCCCCAAAAGCCGTGACTATCCGCAAGTGTGAGGTGGTCTTTTGGATCATGCCAAGCATTTGTGGATCTGTGTATCCCAAATGCTTTTTTTGTACCTAAATGTTGAATTTGGTTATCTATTAATCGGCGGATCCGTTAACAATTGTGTTGACAAAAAGGCCTAACTAAACATTAAATGGTGAACACACGGTAATCATGGTGCTGTTGTTATCACGTTTAAAATCGGAGGATCTCATGCAAAAATTTTTCTTAGACGACGAAAAGCCTAAGTTCAGCTCACGTAACAAGTTTGCCAAGATGGGCTTGACTTTTGATGATATGAAGTTAGTCTTTGACGAAAGCACAACTATTCAACCAGCTGCCGTTTCAGTCAGCACAGTTTTGACACCAACCTTGAAGCTGCAATTACCGTTAATTTCAGCCGCAATGGATACGGTGACAGAAGCGCGCTTTGCAACAACTTTGGCCAAGTTAGGCGGCCTTGGTGTTGTCCATAAAAATATGACGATTGCCGAACAAGCAGATGAAGTTCGTGCAGTTAAAACCGCAACTTTTGACAAGACAGCGTTTCCAAATGCTGCCGTTGATAACCAGGGGCGTTTGCTTGTGGCTGGTGCCGTTGGTGTGACGTCAGATACAGTCAAGCGTGTCGAAGCAATGGTCGCTGCCGGTGTGGACGCTATCGTATTGGATTCTGCGCATGGACATTCAGAAGGTGTTTTGCGCAAAGTATCTGAAGTACGTGAAGCCTTTCCAGAATTAAATATTATTGCGGGAAATATCGCAACAACTGCTGGTGCAGCGGCTTTGTATGATGCTGGTGCTGATGTTGTTAAAGTTGGTATTGGCCCCGGTTCAATCTGCACAACGCGTGTCGTGGCTGGTATTGGTGTGCCTCAACTTTCTGCCGTGCGTGATGCAGCAGAAGAAGGTGCCCGTCGCGGCAAGTCAATCATCGCTGATGGTGGTGCAAAGACGGCAGAAGACATCGTTAAGGCCTTGGCTTCTGGTGGTGATGCGGTCATGCTTGGGTCAATGTTTTCTGGTACCGAAGAGACGCCAGGCGAAGTCTTTGAAGATAATGGGAAGCAATACAAGACTTATCGTGGTATGGGATCGATTGCTGCCATGGAAGCTGGTTCAAAAGACCGTTACTTCCAAGGTGAAGTCAATGAAGCTAAGAAAATGGTACCAGAAGGTATTGAAGCCCGCGTTGCCTATAAAGGCGCTTTGGCTGATGTATTAGGCGCTATGCTGTCAGAAATTCGTGAAGAAATGGCCAAAGTTGGGGCGCAATCAATCAATGAATTGACTAAGGGTCACCAAATTGCGCGTGATATTCAAGTGATTGATTATGAAGCTGAACGGGAAAACTTCAAAAAGACAATCACGATCCCAACATTTTAATGACAAATTCACGGAGAAAAAACATGTCTGAAAATAATGAAATTATGGGCCTAGGTTACGATCAAGTCTTGTTGGTCCCTGGTGCATCAAATGTCTTGCCACATACTGTGTCATTGGCGACACAACTTGCGGATAACTTTACACTCAATATTCCACTGATTGCAGAAGCCAATGGGACAGCTACGGATAGCCGGGTTGCTGCAACTGCTTTAAACGGCGGTTTGGGCGTGATTGCAGAACAAGAAGATGTTGCTGCCCAGATGGCAGCAGTTTCAGCGGCCAAAGCTACAGCAGTTGATTTAGACAAGTATCCCAATGCCTTTTTGGATGCTTCTGGTCGCGTACGCGTTGCTGCTGAAGTTTGGTTGACAACAGGGGCGCAAGATCGGGTTGAAAAGTTGGTTGCTGCCGGTGCCGATGCCATTTTCTTCTATTTGCAAGCTGGGTTAAACAAGGAAACAAATGCGATTGTTAAGACTGTGCGTAAGGCCTTTCCAGCAACATTTATCGCGGTTGGGGTTGTCGAAGACGAGGGCATTGCTAGCGCACTTTACCAAAATGGTGTGGATGCAGTTATTGCTGGTCGCTCAGTTGATTCACAATTACCAAATAACGCCCTGTATCCATTCTTGACAACAACAATGGCCATTGCTGAAGTAGCTGCTGACTTTGACAAGACAGTGATTGCTACTGGCGGTGTTCACTATTCCGGTGACGTTGTGAAGGCAATTTCTGCCGGTGCTGATGCGATTTTAGCCTCAGATTTGCTCAAGGGTGAAGTGCTTGAAGCAGATGGCACATTTGTTGGTGGCGACATGTCAATTGATGATGCGATTTTCCAAGCGGATGGTGGCTTGCGTGCCGGTATGGGTTACACTGGTTCATCAACGATTGTTGACCTTAAACTAACTGCCCAATTTGTCCAAATTACGGATAACGGGTTGCGTGAATCACATCCACACGATGTCGAAATCACCAAGATCGCTCCAAACTACGCGAAATAAGCAGGATTGCGCATTATTAAAACCAGCGCAAACGCGCAAAATGGATAAAAGGGAGTATAACGCATGGCTGATGTAAACGCCGATAAAGTTCTTGTACTGGACTACGGTAGCCAATATAACCAACTCATTACTCGACGCATTCGTGAAATGGGTGTTTTTTCTGAATTAAAGTCACGCAACATGACGGCTGACGAAGTGAAGGCCTATAATCCAAAAGCGATTATCTTGTCTGGCGGACCAAAGTCAGTGTATGAGGCAGATGCCTTTACGATTGATAACGAAATCTTTGAATTAGGCATTCCAGTCTTGGGTGTCTGCTATGGCATGCAACTGATGGCTCAAAATTTGGGTGGTAAAGTTGAAGCCAATCCTGGGAACGGTGAATTTGGTCAAACGGTATTACACCAAACGGAGACGGCTGGTTTGTTGTTTGCTAATACACCGGCAGACCAAACCGTTTTGATGAGTCATTCCGATAACGTTGTTGCTTTACCAGCTGGCTTTGTGGTGGCTGGTGGTTCTGATAAGACACCAATTGCAGCGATTGCCAATGATGAACGCCGTCTTTACGGTGTTCAATTCCACGCCGAAACGACATTGTCAGAACATGGGAAGCAAATCTTGCAAAACTTTGTGTTTGACATTGCTGGGGCGGAAGCCAACTGGGATATGAGCGGCTTTATCGATGAGCAAATTGCGCGTATTCGTGAAGTTGTTGGGGACAAGAAAGTGCTTCTTGGCCTATCTGGTGGGGTGGATTCATCAGTTGTTGGTGTTTTGCTTCATAAAGCCATTGGTGACCAACTGACGTCAATCTTTGTTGACCATGGTTTGTTACGTAAAAACGAAGCGGCACAAGTCATGGAAATGATGGGTAAGCAATTTGGCTTGAACATTATTAAAGTCGATGCCCAAGAACGTTTCTTATCAAAGTTAGCTGGCGTTACGGATCCGGAAAAGAAGCGCAAAATCATTGGTAACGAATTCATTGAAGTCTTTAACGATGAAGCAGCTAAGCTCAAGGATATTGACTTTTTGGCACAAGGCACGTTGTATACAGATGTGATTGAATCAGGGACAGATACAGCCCAAACGATTAAGTCACACCACAATGTTGGTGGTTTGCCAGAAGATATGCACTTCCAATTGATTGAACCATTGAACACCTTGTTCAAGGATGAAGTGCGTGAATTAGGCGAGGCGCTAGATATGCCACATGAGATGGTTTGGCGTCAGCCTTTCCCAGGTCCTGGCTTGGGTATCCGAATCTTGGGCGATATTACAGAAGATAAGCTTGAAATTGTTCGTGATTCAGATTGGATCTTACGTGATGAAATCGCTAAGGCTGGCTTAGAAGGCGACATTTGGCAATACTTTACTGTCTTGACTGGTGTCCGTTCAGTTGGCGTGATGGGCGACTATCGCACATATGATTATACGATTGCGATTCGTGCGATTACGTCTGTTGATGGCATGACGGCTGATTTTGCCCAATTACCATGGGAATTGTTGCAAAAAATTTCTGCCCGCATTGTCAATGAAGTGGGACACATTAACCGCGTTGTCTATGATATCACGGCTAAGCCACCAGCTACCGTTGAATGGGAATAAAATAAGTCCCACAGTTACGTGGTTTACAGGCGTTTCTGGGGACTTTTGGGGACACGAGATTTAATTTGTGTTTGAAAGCATATTGAGGACGAGTGCATCTTGCGCTTGTTCTTTTTCTTTTAGCAGGTGTGAATATACTTCTAAGGCTATGGTCGTATTTGTGCTCTTATACTAAAAATAGTCCATTTTTTTAGTATTAAGAGCAATTATAGTTGAGTGGGAATAACTGTTTCTTACAAAAAGTTGTCTGTAATAGACAACTTTTTTTGTAAGAAAAGACGTTATCGCTTGAAAACTATTGATTTATGGTAAAATGGGTAAGTATATAGTTTAAAATAATCTGAGGTTATTCATGGCGATTAACTATCCGGCTGGTACAAGACGTACGTCAGCAACCGCCAATCAAGTTCGGATTGGTAAGACAACAAAAAAAGCGTTGACCTTTGGTAGGCGTGGGATGGGGTTAGAAGAAGAGATTAACCTTGCCAATACTTACTATTTAGCTAATCAATTGGCTGTCATCCATAAAAAGCCCACCCCAATTACCATTGTGAAAGTGGATTATCCAGCACGTTCTGCGGCGAAAATCACTGAGGCTTATTTTAAGCAAGCATCAACAACGGATTATAATGGTGTTTACCAAGGGCGCTATATTGATTTTGATGCGAAGGAAACGAAGAATAAAACTTCCTTTCCACTCAAAAATTTTCACGAACATCAAATTGCGCATCTCGCACATGTGCTAGCTCAAAATGGGATTGGCTTTGTCATTATTAAATTTACGACCCGTGACGAAACTTTTGTCTATCCCGCAAAGCATTTAATCAAACAGTGGCAGTTAAGACAAGGAAAACAATCAATTCCGTACCTTGAAATTGTGCGTGACAGTTTTAGGGTGCCCAACAGCCTGAATCCGAGTTTGGATTATTTAAAAGCAGTTGATCAATACTTTCAACAGTTAGACTAACATTTAGGAGTCCTCCAATAATTATGGCAAATGATAACCAATGGTCACGTGTCAATCGTAATCAAAATTTGTATGACAATCATCCAGCAACTGAACCGCCAACTTTACCGCCCAATAATGGGGGGCCAAAAAAGCCCAAAAAGCGTAGATCATGGCGTCGTATCTTACTCACCGTCTTTTTATGGTTACTGACGTTAGGTTTCATTGGTACGCTGGCTGGTGCCGCCGTATTTTTCACCTATGCTAACGAAGCACCAAACATTACTGAGTCGGATTTGGCATCGGAAAATTCGAGTGCCATTTATGATAATCAAGGCAATCCAATTTGGAAATTATCTACGGTACAACGTGATTATGCCAACTCTAATGAAATTCCAAAGACGTTAAAAGAAGCCGTTGTATCAATTGAAGATCGTCGTTTCTATAAACATGGCGGTGTTGATCCCATCCGAATTGCCGGTGCTGCACTGGCGAACATAGAAGGATCATCGCTTGGTATGCAAGGTGGGTCAACTTTAACCCAACAACTTGTCAAATTGTCGGTCTTTAGTACGTCTACTGCTGACCAAACGTTGAAACGTAAAGCGCAAGAAGCTTGGCTTGCTTTGCGGGTTGAAAAGAATTTCTCAAAAGATGAAATCTTGACGTTTTATATGAATAAGGTTTATATGGGACATGGCGTCTCTGGCATGAAGACGGCGGCCGAATATTTCTATGGGAAACCGTTGACCGCACTGTCTTTGCCACAACTTGCTTTGTTGGCGGGGATGCCACAATCGCCAACAAATTATGATCCTTACCTAAAAGATACGTCAGCGGCTAAAGATCGCCGTGATACCGTATTACAAGCAATGGTTAAATACGGGGCCATCACACAAAAGCAAGCAAATGATGCGATGAAAGTGCCAATATCTGATGGGTTACAAGATATTACGGCTAAAACGCAATTGGCAAACGAAAGCCGCAAGACAGTGGATGGCTATGTGCAATCTGTCCTTGCCGAAGCTAGTGCTATGGGTTTTGATACGTCCAAGCCTGGCTTAAAGATCTATACGAATTTAGATTCTGATTTGCAACAAAAGATGTACGATTTGGCTAACGGTAGCTCAGTCGCCTTTCCATCGCAAAATACGCAAATTGGGGCAACGATGACTGATCCCAACAATGGAGAAGTCGTGGCGCAAATTAGTGGGCGCAACCAACAAATTCTTTTCGGTACGAATCATGCAAATTTGACAGGGCGTTCCTCTGGTTCATCGATTAAGCCATTACTCGATTATGGGCCAGCCATCGAATATCTCAACTGGCCAACATATCGCACGGTCGAAGATAAGAAGTATAAATATCCTGGGACATCTCATGATGTGACGGACTGGGATGGGAAATATATGGATAATATTACGATGCGTACAGCATTGACCCAATCACGTAATATCCCAGCCGTCCATACTTTGGAAGCCGTTGGTGGTCAAAATGCCGCTAAGTTTATGAGTGGCCTAGGCATTCAGCTCAATAAGATTCCAGGTGGGCAAGATGCAATTGGTATGCCACTTTCAACGGTTCAAGAGGCCGGCGCGTTTGGCGCAATTGCAAATGGCGGTACCTATTATAAGCCAACCTATATCTCAAAGATTGTGACAGCTGATGGGACAACGCATAACTATAGCGTGTCTGGTAAGCGGGCAATGAAGACCAGTACTGCCTTTATGTTGACTGACATGATGAAGGGGGTCATTAAGCCAAATGCGACGGCGGCTGATGCCATTATTCCTGGCTTACACCAAGCAGGGAAATCGGGCTTAGTTGGGTTCGGTGATGGGGAACAAATGCCTGATCGTGCCATTAAAGATGCTTGGTTTACTGGTTTCACGAAATCTTATACGTTGTCCGTTTGGACAGGCTATGATGACAATTCATTAGGCTATATTCCTTGGACAAGTCAGGACTTGCCAGCACAATATTACCAAAAGGTGATGTCTTATGCGATGCAGAACAAACCAAATACGGATTGGAAAATGCCGGATACAGTCACACCAAAAATTGACGGCAATATTGTTGAATATGAAGTGAAAGATGCAAAGTGGGATAATGGTGGCTTGCCAACCGTGACGTCGGTGTCACAGTCTGGTGAATCGCCAAGCGAAGCAGGCATTCCAGCTGGCGCAGCCTCTGTCGGCTCAACAAGCGGCAATAATTAAGCTATTGAAAGGCCTTGCGCAAGCAAGGCCTTTGTTATAGGGGAATAGATATGTCAAGATTATGGGTAACAGGCTATCGCAGTTATGAAATTGGGACATTTGGCGACAAAGATCCTAAAATAACCGTGATGAAATATGCTTTAACACAAGCGCTTCGTGAACAACTTGAACTCGGTTTAGAGTGGGTGATTACGGGGGGACAACTCGGAATTGAGCAGTGGACGGTTGAAGTAGTCGCCGAGTTAAAAACAAGTTTTCCAGACTTAAAAATCGCGATGATGTTCCCTTTTCAAGATTTTGGTAAGCAATGGCAAGCCAACAACCAAGAAAAATTACAGCAATTAACCACGCAATGTGATTTTGTTGCGCATGTGTCCACTGTGCCATATCAAGGACCGCAACAACTTCAAAATTATCAACAATTCATGCTGGCACACACTGATGCGGCACTATTGGTTTATGATCCTGATTTTGAAGGGAAGACCCAGTACGACTTTCAAGCGATTAAACAGCAACAAGCGGTCATGCCCTATCCACTCACACAAATTGATATGTATCAATTGCAAGAATATGCCACAGAATATGAAGAAAAGCGAGCCGAGGAACAGGATCTTTTTAAATAACTGTGCAATTTTCTTGTAAAAATTGCCTTTTATTGGTAATATAAGTTAAGTAAAAAAATAAATGAGGTGTGCACTTGTGGAACAAGTAAAATACACGCAAAAAGACATTTTAGAGCGCGTTTTTAAGCAAAAGCGTATGGGCGTTGGTTATGACCCTGCCGACGTTGATAGTTTCTTGGATGACATCATCAAAGATTACGGGGCGTTTGCTGGTCGTATCGAACAATTGCAAGGTGAAGTAACCCGTTTACAAACTGCCTTGAAGGCTTCTCAAGAACAACTTGTTGCTTTAAAGCAACAAGCTGTTGAACAACCGGTACAACACATTGTGGCTGAACCACCAGTTGTACGAGAAGCAGCTGTGGTCGAAACACCAAAGGCTGAACAAGTGGTGACAAATCTTGACTTGATCAAGCGTGTGGCTAACTTGGAGCGCGCAGTCTTTGGACCAGGTTCTGAGAACATTTAAATTGTAGCAAGTTAAATTGTATATTTTGTAAGCATTGGGTAATTGCGCGTTATATTTCTAGCGTGAGGAAGGTCCATGCTCGCACAACCTGTGATGGTTGTAGTGATTGTGCTGGGATAAAGAATAAACCCAGGGACAGCGATGTCACGGCGGTCGAACAGGCTAAGGCTTAGGCTATGTCTTAATAGGCTCGAAGGTGCCATAGAAACGTATACGTCAATGAAAGTTGGCGTTTGAGACGAGGTAAACCCCACAAGCGGGCAACCCAAACTTTTGGTAGGGGCGGCTAATCTAGCGAACTGAAGCGATGGTTGGTATGGTTTGGCAACAAACTTAGATAGATGATTACCGAAGGTGATATGTACCTGCATATTACTGGAACAAAACATGGCCTATAGATGCTTACATCAGGTGACGTCACTTTGTGGCGTTTTTTTATTGGCAAACTATACAGGAAACAGCAAATATACACTTTTAAAACGAATATTTTAAAAAAATAATTGCATAAAAATTCATATCAGGTTATGATTAGTTACGTTAATTGTTGATGGGAGAGTTAAATATGAAATTGAAACAAATGAAAAAACTTGTGATGGTGCTAGTTGGCATTATGTTGTTAATGCCAGCTTTTTCGGTCTTTGTACCACAGGCACATGCTGATGAGACAGATGCTGCCTACGCTGGAATCAAAAAGCGTGGTGTCTTGGTCGTTGGTATGTCAGCTGATTATGCCCCCTTTGAGTTCCATGCAACTGTCAACGGCCGCGATGAAATCGTCGGGTTTGAAGTCGCCATGGCCAAGCAAATTGCTAAAGACCTGGGTGTGAAGATGGAAATCAAAGAAATGGGCTTTGATGGCTTAATCGGTGCTTTGCAAACGGGTAAAATTGATGTCATTATTTCAGGTATCAATGCCACACCAGAACGTGAACAAATTGTATCGTTCTCTAAGGCTTATATGTCGCCAAAGCAAACCATTTTAATTTTGAAAAAGAATGCAGCGCAGTATACGACCAATGTCAGTTCATTTTCTGGTAAAAAAGTCGGAGCGCAACGGCAGACAACCCAAGAAACATTTGTTCAGGACAATATGTCAGGGTCAACACTTGTGAGCTTGCAAAAGGTGCCTGATCTGGTATCGCAACTCTCAGCTGGAAAGATTGCTGGTGTGGTATTAAACGATCCAATCTCTGAAGCTTATGCGCAACAAAATAAGGCCTTGTCGGTGATTTATCCAAAACCGAATGAATCTGAAGGCGCAGTTTCAATTGCGATGCCGAAAAATTCACCTGTTTTGCAAGCAAAAATTAATACCTCAATTGATCATATTGTGTCTTCTGGTCAATTAACAAAGTTTAAAAAGGAAGCAAATACCTTGATGTTTGCCAAGCAATCATTTTGGGCCAAGTATGGCAATCTTTTCATCAAAGGAACTTTGATTACGCTGGCTTTGGCTGCTATTGCCGTGGTTTTGGGCTCAGTATTGGGCACGATTTTGGCCCTCTTTAAGTTGTCTCCTAATTTTATGCTTAAAATGCTTGGGAATATTTATATTGAATATGTCCGTGGGACGCCTTTGTTGGTGCAAGCCTTCATGGTGTTCTTTGGGACACAAGTTATTGGCTTGAATCTTTCAGCATTCTCGGCTGGTGCATTGGCAATGGGCTTGAACTCTGCAGCTTATGTCGCCGAAATTATTCGTTCCGGTATTAACTCGGTCAACTACGGCCAAACTGAAGCAGCGCGGTCATTAGGTTTGTCAAAGGGCAAGACGATGCGTTTCATTGTTCTACCACAAGCGATTAAAAATATTCTGCCAGCATTGGGGAATGAATTTGTCACAGTCATTAAGGAAGGCTCAGTCGTTTCTGTGATTGGCGTTGGGGAATTGATGTTCCAAACAGGTGTCGTTCAAGGTGCTAGTTTTAAGCCATTCTTCCCATTGTTAATCACGTCATTGATTTACTTTGTCTTAACCTTTGGCATTAGTCGTGCGTTAGGTTATGCGGAAAAGCGCATGGCGCGCACGAGTCGATAATTACACGCAACGGTTTGACCTGTGGTCAGACCGTTTTTTACTAATAAAAATACGAATATTCAGCTTTTGTTGTTATGAAATCGCTTACAAAGCAAACGTTCGTATATCTTACTTAAATTGTTAAAAACGTTCGTGAATAGCGAACGTTTTTTTTATTTGTGTGAAATTTCTTATTTAAAATCGAAGTATTTTTGGTCATTTTCTGTTAAATTTAAATAGCAGACGAACGAATAATTTACGTGTTATTGAATTGTCGTTAAAACACGAACAATGGAGGGTATTATGCCACAAGTCGCGGTAGTCATGGGTTCAACAAGTGATTGGCCAGCAATGAAACAATCGGTGCAGTTACTAGATGAATTGGGTGTCACATATGAAAAACATGTGATTTCGGCACATCGCATGCCAGAACAATTACAGGCCTTTGGGCAGGCAGCACAAGAAAATGGGTTAAAAGTGATTATTGCAGGCGCTGGGGGCGCAGCACACTTACCTGGTATGTTAGCCGCCAATACATTGGTGCCAGTCATTGGCGTGCCAATGCAGTCACGCGCCCTTAACGGGTTGGATTCACTCTTGTCAATTGTGCAAATGCCTGCGGGTATTCCAGTCGCCACAGTGGCCATTGGTGAAGCAGGGGCCAAAAATGCAGCGATTTTAGCCGCACAAATTGTCGCCCAAGGACAACCAGACGTTTTGGCGAACTTGGCCGCGTTCCGCGCCAAGCAAACACAACAATCAATTGATAGTGAGGCCGATCTCGTATGACCAATCTTATTTTGCCACCAGCAACAATTGGTATTATTGGTGGTGGCCAACTCGGACAAATGATGGCATTAGCCGCAAAGGCCATGGGGTATAAAGTCGGCGTGCTTGATCCAACCAAAGATGCGCCGGCCGGCCAGGTTGCTGATTTTCAGATTGTTGCGGCCTATGATGATCAAGACGCGATTGATACATTAGCTGCTCGCAGTGATGTGTTGACTTACGAATTTGAAAATGTCGACGTGAACGCCTTGGCGAAGCATGCTGATTTGGTCCCACAAGGCACTAAATTACTGGAAATTACCAGTAATCGGTTAACTGAGAAAACGTTTATCCGTGATGTTGCGAAAGTCCCCGTTGCGCAATTTATGGCCATTCATTCAGCAAAGGAATTTGCCGATGCGATTGGCCGGATTACCTTACCAGCGATTTTAAAAACCGTCAGTGGTGGTTATGATGGCCATGGACAATGGTCAGTTGACAGTGAAGCGGATGTGGCGGCTCTTTTGGCTGACTTTCCTGCAGGAACACTGATTTTGGAACAACGCGTACCGTTTAAAAAAGAATTGAGTATCATGGTCACCCGTGATGCCAATGGGCAAGTGGTCTTTTGGCCCATTGCAGAAAATGTGCACGTGAATCATATTTTGAAAACGAGTTTTGCCCCAGCCGTGTTAAGTGCAGCTGATACAGCAAAGATTCAACAAATTGCGGCCAGCATTGCCAATAGCTTGGCCTTACGCGGCGTGTTGGGTATTGAACTATTTGTGAGTGACGACCATGTGTGGGTCAATGAATTGGCGCCACGCCCGCACAATTCGGGCCATTACACGATTGAAGCAACGAATATTTCCCAATTTGAAGGGCATATCCGTAGTATTACAGGATTATCACTGCCAGAGATTACTGCACAAGCGCCATCCCTCATGCTTAACCTATTGGGTGATGAGATGCAGCAAGCGCGCGAAGATTTCGTCAATCATCCCGAATGGCATTTCCATGATTACGGGAAAGCCGCCATTAAGCGTGATCGTAAAATGGGGCATCTCACGGTAATCGGTGAAGAGAATATCCAAAAACTAGATGAATGGAGTCAAACACATGGTCAGCGTTGAATTTGAAAACCGCGACATTACACAAGCAACCCTCAAGTATACGGGTAAAGCCAAAGAAGTTTATACCACCAATGATCCTGAAATATTGTGGGTACATTATCTGGATCAAGCCACTGCCTTAAACGGCAAGGTCAAAGAAACCATTGCAGGTAAAGGTGAGCTCAATAGCGCGATTAGCCATTTATTATTTGACTATCTGACGCGCCATGGTATTGAAAACCATTATTTGCAATCGATTTCATCAACTGATGAATTGGTGACTGCTTTAGATATTTTACCAGTTGAAGTGGTGACGCGTAATTATGCGTCAGGGCACTTTGTTAGCAAGTTTGATGCCACACCGATGCAAGCCTTAAACCCATTAGTGCAAGAATTTTATTTCAAGTCAGATGCCTTAGATGATCCGTTCATGAATGATTCACAAATTATTGCTTTGGGGCATGCAACCGTCGATGAACTGGCGCAATTACGCCAAAAGTCACAAGATGTGAACCAATTGTTGCGTAGTTTGTTTGAACAAGTCGGGATTCGTCTCGTTGATTTCAAGCTTGAGTTTGGCCGTACTGCGACTGGTAAGATTATCTTAGCCGATGAATTGTCACCAGATAACATGCGCTTAGTGGATATTGCGACCGGCAAGTCACTAGATAAAGATGTTTTCCGTCAACACACAGGTGATGTGACTGTTGGCTACCATGATGTCCTCACACGATTACAGCAAGCGATTTAAGGAGAAAAAAATGTATTTAGCAAAGATTTATGTGACTTATAAGCCCTCAATTTTAGACCCACAAGGTGAAGTCATCAAGGCCGCATTGCAACGTATGGATTATGCCGGGGTTGAACAAGTGGCGCAAGGGAAGTATTTTGAAGTGAAGTTGCATGCCAAGGATGTTGACACAGCAACTGCAGAAGTTGAAAGCTTTACGGATGCTTTGTTGATTAACCAAAACACAGAAACGTATCGCTTTGACTTGAGCTTGGTTGAAGACGAGGTGAATGCATGAAAGCCGCAGTGATTAGTTTTCCTGGCTCAAACTGTGATTTTGATATGCTTTACGCGTTGCAAGATTTCGGTGTTGATGCTCAAATTGTTTCTGCAAAAGAAAATGATTTAACTGGCTTTGACGCCATCTTTTTGCCTGGTGGTTTCTCTTATGGCGATTATCTGCGCACGGGTGCGATTGCCCGTTTTTCACCGATCATGAGTGCGGTGACACAAGCGGCAAATGATGGAAAATTGATTGTCGGCATTTGCAATGGTTTCCAAATTCTAACGGAAGCGGGCTTGTTGCCTGGCCAACTGTTGGTGAATGCGACGCCTGGTTTTATCTGTGACGAAGTGCCACTTCGGATTGCCAATCCACAAACCGCCTTTACAAACGCCTATGACCCAGCGGAAACAATGATGATTCCGATTGCGCATGGTGAAGGGAATTACTTCGCTGATGATGCCACGTTAGCTAAGTTAGAAGAAAATCAGCAAGTGGTATTCCGCTATGAGGAAAATCCAAACGGATCAGCGCATGACATTGCCGGGATTATGAATGAACAAGGCAATGTCTTTGGCATGATGCCACACCCTGAACGGGCCGTTGATGCTGTCACTGGTAATATTGATGGTCAAAACTTCTTCAAAAGTATTCTATCTGGTATCTTGGCTCGAGCTTAAGTTGGCACTAGCATTAAATTGGGGCATGCCGTTTGGCAATTATTGACGTTTTATTGAAAGGCAAAAAACATGACAACAGTCACAAGCAACGAACTCACACCTGAGCAAGTTCGTGATTCAAAAATCTATACACAATGGGGACTGACAGAAGCAGAATACGATCTAATCGTTGCTGAACTCAAGCGCCTCCCTAACTTTACTGAAGCGGGTATTTTCTCTGGCATGTGGTCAGAACACGTGTCGTATAAGAAATCAAAGCCCATCCTACGCAAGTTCTGGTCAACGAACGAACGGGTTTTGCAAGGTCCAGGTGAAGGGGCAGGAATCTTAGACATTGGTGACGGCCAGGCAGTTGTTTTCAAAGCTGAAAGTCACAATCATCCAAGTTTCGTGGAACCTTATGAAGGCGCGGCAACCGGTGTTGGCGGGATCCTTCGCGACATTTTCTCAATGGGTGCCCAACCGATTGCGGTGCTCGATTCACTGCGTTTTGGTGAATTGGATGATGCCCACACCAAGCATATTGTTGATGGTGTAATTGCCGGTATCGCTGGTTATGGCAACGCGATTGGGATTCCAACAGTTGGTGGCGAAATTAGTTTTGACAATGTGTATGCAGGCAATCCTCTTGTCAACGTGATGGCAGTTGGTTTGATGGATCAAGCAGCCATGCAAGTGGGACAAGCCAAGGGCGTCGGGAATGCGATTATCTATGTTGGTGCAAAAACGGGGCGTGATGGGATTAATGGGGCGTCATTTGCCTCAGCAGAATTCTCAACAGAGCATGAATCAGATCGTTCAGCGGTGCAAGTTGGGGATCCTTTCTTGGAAAAGTTGGTCATGGATGCCACGTTAAAGGCAGTTCGCGAACACTCAGATATTATCGTTGGGATTCAAGACATGGGCGCAGCTGGTTTGCTATCATCGAGTTCAGAAATGGCAGCCAAGGCTGGCATGGGTATTACATTGGACTTGAACAAGGTGCCACAACGTGAAACGCACATGACACCGTACGAATTAATGTTGTCTGAATCACAAGAACGGATGTTGTTGGTGGTTAAGCGTGGTGAAGAACAAGCCATTTTGGATTTGTTCCAAGCTGCTGATTTAGATGCCGTGGTGATTGGTGAAGTCACGGATAATGGCCGTTATGTGTTGTCATTTAATGATGAAATTGTCGCTGATGTGCCAATTGATTTCTTGACACATGCGCCAAAGCAAGACTTGCCAATGGCTGAACCAAAGCGTTTGGCAGCGTTTACGGCTGATCAATACCAACCGGAATTAACGGATGTTAAACAGACCATTCTTGACTTGTTGGCACAACCAACGATTGCGTCAAAAGCTAGTCTGTTCCGTCATTTTGATTCAATGGTGCGTGCCGACACAGCCATTAAGCCTGGTGGTGATGCCAGTCTTGTGCGGGTGCGTGGCACAAAGAAGGCCTTGGCCATGACGACGGATGTCAATGCACGTTATTTGTATTTGAACCCGCGTGTTGGGGCTAAAATGGCTGTTGCCGAAGCGGCCCGGAATATTGTGGCCACAGGGGCATTGCCTATCGGCATTACGGATGGGTTGAACTTTGGTTCACCTGATAATCCAGAAGTATATTACGAATTAGATCAAGCAGTGGCTGGCATCAATGATGTGGCCAAGCAACTGAACACACCAATTATTTCCGGTAACGTCTCACTTTATAACGAGACGGATGGCCAAGCCATTTACCCAACACCCATGATTGGGATGGTTGGGTTGCTGGATAATGTCGACCACGCGACCACGATTGGCTTCAAGCAAGCCGGCGACGCAATTTATGTGATTGGGGCAACTCAAGATAGCTTCAACGGTTCAGAAATTCAAAAAATGCAAACCGGCACAATTGATGGCCAACTCTTTGGTTTTGACGATGCAGCAGAAATGGCAGCACAAACGCTTGTCCGCCAAGCAATTGGTCAACAGTTAGTTGCCAGCGCACATGACTTGGCCGAAGGTGGTTTGATTGTTGGTTTGTTGGAAAGCAGTTTTGCTGGGCATTTGAGCTTCAATGTCAACGTCAACTTAGCGTCACAATATTTGTTTGCCGAAACACCAAGTCGTTTTGTGGTCAGTGTGGCTGCAGAAAATAGCGCAGCATTTGAAGCCTTGGCTGGCGGTTTGGCAACGCGTATCGGTGACGTCACAACCGGTGATGATGTGGTTGTGACAACAACCACTGAAGAAATTGTGTTGTCACGTGAAGCAGCGCAAAAGGTTTATCAGGAGAGTATCTCATGGCAATTAAAAGCTTAACAGCAAGTCAAATTACCGACAACTTGGCGCAACAAGCTGAGACAGCGCGTGTGAATGTGCGAAGTCTCAATGAAGAATGTGGTATTTTTGGTGTCTGGGGTCGTCAAGATGCTGCCCAATTAACTTATTATGGGTTACACGCTTTGCAGCATCGTGGCCAAGAAGGGGCCGGTATTGTCTCAAATCACGACGGACATCTTTGGCAGGAACGTGGTTTAGGCTTGTTGAGCGATGTTTTCCGTGATCCAACCCGGATTGAAGCGTTGGCTGGTGAAAGTGCCATTGGGCATGTCCGCTATGCGACTGCTGGCTCTCACGGCATCGAAAATATTCAACCACTCATGGTGAACTTTCACGATATGCAAATTTCTTTGGCCCATAATGGTAATTTGACGAATGCGAAGTCACTCCGTCAAGGGTTGGAAAAAGAAGGTGCTATTTTCCAAAGCTCATCAGATTCAGAAATCTTGTTACATTTGATTCGCCGCTCAAAAGCGGACAAGTTTGTTGATAAGTTGAAAGAATCATTAAACATTGTGCGCGGTGGTTTTGCTTATCTTTTGTTGACGCCACATGGTTTATATGCCGCACTTGATGCCCATGCTTTTCGACCATTTGTCATTGGGCAAATGCCAGATGGCCATTATGTCGTCACGTCAGAAACAGCTGCTTTGGATGTCGCAGGCGCCCGCTTTGTACGTGACGTGCAACCAGGTGAATTGATTACAATTGATGACAATGGCTTGACGATTGATCGTTATACAGACAAGACCACGCTTAATATTGATTCAATGGAATATATCTATTTTGCACGCCCTGACTCAACGATTTATGGTGTGAATGTGCATAAAGCACGCAAACGCATGGGGGCCGCGCTGGCGGCGGAACAACCGGTACCTGACGCGGATATTGTTGTCGGTGTGCCAAACTCAAGTCTGTCAGCCGCTGCTGGTTTTGCAGAAGCAACTGGCCTGCCTAATGAAATGGGCTTGGTGAAAAATCAATATATTGCGCGTACTTTTATCGAACCCACACAAGATAAGCGTGAACGAGCAGTGCGGATGAAATTAAGTGCGGTCAAAGACGTTGTATGCGGTAAAAATGTTGTCCTAGTCGACGATTCAATTGTGCGTGGGACGACGTCAATGTTTATTGTGCGGATGTTAAAAGAAGCCGGCGCTAAGTCAGTGCATGTTCGCATTGCCAGTCCAGTCTTTAAGTTCCCATCATTTTATGGGATTGATATGCAAACCACAGCTGAATTGATGGGGGCTAATAATACCCTTGATGAGATGCGTGACAAAATTGAAGCAGATTCATTAGGCTTCTTGTCAGTCCCTGCCTTAGTCAAGGCGATTGATTTACCATATGATGGCGAAGGGACTGGTTTGACAACGGCGTATTTTGATGGACACTACCCAAGTCCAATTTATGATTATGAAGACAGTTTAGCTGACTTTGTTGCCACGGGAGCAGTTGATTTCACGCCGGAACCGACTGACACGTACCACCCACGCCAAGTGGCTTCGTTACGTAACGAAGAAATCATGGCTGATGGCACGATTCATCTAGATTCACAAACAATTCAGGGAGTAGAAGGATGACCGAACAAAACGCTTATCAGCAAGCTGGTGTTGACATTAAAGCTGGTGAAGAAGCCGTTGAATTGATGAAGGATGCGGTTGCCGATACGTATAATGAACAAGTTCTGGATGGGCTGGGTGGCTTTGGTGCCGCTTTTGCCTTGGGAAATCGTTATGAAAATCCAGTCTTGGTGTCAGGGGCCGATGGTGTCGGGACAAAGCTTTTACTAGCCATTGCGGCTGATAAACACGATACGATTGGACAAGATTTGGTGGCGATGGTCGCTAACGATATTTTAGCCCAAGGTGCTAAACCAGCGTTTATGTTGGATTATCTTGCTGTAGATAAGATGCGCCCAGCTGTGGTAGCAGAAATTGTGACCGGTGTGGCCAAAGCAGCCAAGGCCTCAGGCATGGCCTTAATTGGTGGTGAAAGTGCAGAATTACCTGGCCTCTATGCGCCAAAGCACTATGATTTGGCAGCGTTTGCTGTTGGTGTGGCAGAGCAAGACCAACTCTTAAATCCGAAAAATGTGGCGGTTGGCGATGTTTTGATTGGCTTACCATCTTCTGGGATTCACTCAAATGGCTACTCATTAGTGCGTCACGTCTTAAGCATTCAATCCGATGAGGACTTTAATCAATTGCCAGAAGACCAACAAGCCACTTTGCTGACACCAACGGCGTTGTATGCAAAATCTGTTTGGCCATTGGTTGAGGGTGGTTTGCTGCAAGCGATGGCACACATCACTGGTGGCGGTTTGACTGAAAACTTGCCACGCGCTTATGATGCCACGCTTTCGGCGCAAATCAATTGGGGTTCATGGCCAATCTTGCCAATCTTTAACACGTTACAAGCCGCTGGTCAACTGTCGCTTGAAGACATGCTGTTGACCTTTAACAATGGTTTGGGGATGGTTTTGATTGTCAAACCAGCGCACCGTGATGCCGTGTTGGCCGCATTGGCCACACAAGATCAAGCCGCTTACGTGATTGGTGAAATGGTACCCAATGCTGGTGCAGGCGTGGTTTATTCAGGAGACGCCCCATGGTAAGAAAAGCTCGCTTAGCCGTTTTTGCTTCGGGGACGGGGACCAATTTTCAAGCGCTGTATGATGCGATCTTGCAACGACAATTAGACGCTGAAATTGTGCGTTTGATCGTGGATAAGTCATCAGCTGGGGCCCTGAATTTGGCTAAACTATTTGGTGTACCGGCGACGTTTATCAAATATTCTGCGTATGACGCTAAACCAGCTGCTGAGCAGGCGATTTTAGACCAACTAGCCGACGATCATGTCGATGGCATTTTACTGGCTGGTTATATGCGAATTTTAACGCCCAAGTTAATTGATGCGTATGCAGGCAAGATTATCAACTTGCATCCGGCCATGTTGCCAGCCTTTCCTGGCCGTCATAGCATTTTAGATGCGTTTGAGGCAGGGGTTGAGACAACTGGGGTGACGGTCCATTTTGTTGATAACGGAATTGATACCGGCAAAATTATTGCCCAACAAGCTGTCCCACGATACCCAGAAGATACGTTGTTGGATTTGGAAACCCGAATCCATCATGTTGAACATGTTTTATATCCCAATACTTTAGAACAGTTACTTAACGAAGGAGTTTTCTTAAAATGACACGTGCATTACTCAGTGTTTCTGATAAAAGTGGTTTGGTACCATTTGCTGAAAAGTTGGTTGCTTTAGGCTATGAATTGATTTCAACGGGCGGCACGCATAAAGTGCTTGCTGAAGCAGGACTTGATGTGATTGCCATTGATGACGTCACGAATTTCCCGGAAATGTTAGATGGTCGGGTAAAAACATTACATCCACGTGTTCATGCTGGCTTACTTGCGCGTCGTGATTTGCCAGAACATATGGCCAAGTTAAGTGAATTTGACATCGAACCAATTGATATGGTGGTCGTGAACTTGTATCCTTTCAAGTCAACGATTCAAAAAGACGGCGTGACAGAAGCCGAAGCCATTGAAAATATCGACATTGGTGGCCCATCAATGTTGCGGTCAGCTGCTAAGAACTTTGCGGCCGTTTTGCCAATTGTTGATCCGGCTGATTATGATGTTGTGATTGACAAGTTGCAAGCAGGCACTGTGGATGCTGCTTACCGTAAGTCATTGGCCGCTAAGGTTTTCCAACACACAGCAGCCTATGACGCGTTGATTGCCGATTATTTGACGACAACAGAATTCCCCAATAACCTCACTTTGCCATACGAAAAGTTTGACGATATGCGTTATGGTGAAAACCCACACCAAAAGGCCGCAGCCTATAAGACTGCCTTGCCAGAAGCTTACTCCGTGCTGAATGCCGATATTTTGCACGGTAAGCAACTGTCATACAACAATATTCGCGATGCTGACGCAGCGATGCGCATTATTGCCGAATTTGAAGAAACAACTGTGGTGACGGTGAAGCACATGAACCCAGCAGGTATTGGGCAAGGGGCAACTTTGGAAGCAGCCTGGGACCAGGCATTTGCCGCGGATGACGTGTCAATTTTTGGTGGTATTGTGGCGTTGAATCGTGAAGTTGATGCTGCAACGGCTGAAAAGATGCATGCCATTTTCTTGGAAATCATCATTGCGCCAAGCTTTACACCGGAAGCCTTTGAAATTTTGTCAGCCAAGAAGAACTTGCGTTTGTTGACGGTACCATTTACCACAACAATACCACAAAAGTTAGAAGTGACTTCTGTCTTGGGCGGTGTTGTCGTGCAAGAACGCGATTTGTATACTGATGCTGAAACAAATTTTGAGGTCGTTTCAAAAGCGCAACCAACAGCAGAACAATTGCGGGCCATGATTTTTGCGCAAAAAGTGGTCAAGCATGTGAAGTCTAACGCCATTATTGTGGCGCGCGATGGCCAAACTTTGGGGATGGGTGCAGGACAACCAAACCGGATTGATTCGGTTGTCTATGCCATTCAAAAAGCGGCAACAAAGCCAGGCTTTGATGAAGCGGTCTTGGCCTCAGATGCCTTCTTCCCAATGGATGATTCGGTTCAATATGCCGCTGATCATGGCATCAAGGCGATTGTTGAACCTGGTGGTTCAATTAAGGATAAGGACTCAATCGCCAAAGCTGATGAATTAGGCATTGTGCTTGTCTTCTCTGGCACACGTCACTTTAAGCATTAAACTGTTAAGCGCCCTTTGGGGCGTTTTTTTGTATGTTATAATGCCAAAAGAGGTAGGAAGATGACAAGAACAACGCCCATCGAATTAACGAATATGATTATGATTGAAAATCCCCAAACACACGACATTTTGGTCGAAGACCGACAAAACCCGACTTGGCCGGGGGTCACTTTTCCTGGTGGGCATATCGAAGCAGATGAAACCATTGTGGCGAGTGCGATTCGGGAAGCCTATGAAGAAACAGGGTTGACAATTGAACAGCCACAATTAGTCGGGTTGAAAGAATGGCCGTTAGAAAATGGGCAACGGTATATTGTCTTTTTGTTTAAGGCCACAAAGTTTCATGGTGAGCTGAAAGCGGGGCGCGAAGGGCAAATTTTTTGGACGACCCGAGAAGCGCTAAAAGCTATGCCATTACCCCCAACGTTTAAAGAAATGTTGCCCGTCTTTGACAACCAGGAAATAAATGAATTGGCATTGGGACCTAGCGTTGACGGCGAGAGGACGTTAACGTGGTTGTAAGCGGATACATCCCAAACGTTCGCTTTATTGCTAATTGAGTACAATAATGTTCGTGAATAACGAACGAATTTTATATTTGTGAGAAAAAGATAATTTATACACGAACACAAGGTCTGCCATTTCTGATAAACTAAATATATCGTAGGATAATAAACCGTAATTTTAGAGGATAACATGAAAAAAGTATTAGTAATTGGTTCGGGTGCACGTGAACACGCTTTAGCACAGGCATTTTTACGTAGTGAACAAGTTGAACAAGTCATTGTCGCCCCAGGTAATGATGGGATGACCGATACTGGTTTACAACGTGCCGCTGTTGCCGTCACTGACCTTGATGGCCTTCGCGCGTTGGCTGTCAATGAGGCGGTTGATTTAACATTTGTTGGCAATGAAGAACCTTTAACGCTGGGTGTAGTTGATGTATTCCGAGCAGCAGGATTGCAAATTTTTGGGCCTACAAAAGTTGCCGCACAATTGGAAGGGTCAAAATCGTTTACAAAGCGAATTTTAGACCAGTACCAGATTCCAACGGCACAATCACGTACCGTGACGAGTGCTGAGGCCGCTGCGGCGGCTGTTACTGAATTTGGCTTACCAATTGTTTTTAAGTTAGATGGTTTGGCTTTGGGCAAAGGGGTGACGATTATCACGTCAGCCGAAGACGTGACCACTTATCTCACAGCGCTTTACACACGTCAACCGCAAGCGAAACTCGTGATTGAAAGCTATCTTGCAGGCGTCGAATTTTCCATCTTTTCATTGGTTGGCCAAGATGGTGTGGTGACCCATGCCCCATTGGCACAAGACCATAAGCGGCGGTTTGATCATGATAAAGGCCCAAATACTGGTGGCATGGGGGCGTATAGTCCTGTCCGTTGGTTATCTGACGAAGTCCGCCAACAAGCCATTGACACGCTCGTTATGCCAACGATTGCCGCCATGGCAAAAGAGGGGACACCGTTTACTGGCGTATTATATACTGGGGTGATGTTAACGGCCGATGGGCCAAAAGTGATTGAATTTAATGTTCGCTTTGGTGATCCTGAAGCTCAAGTTGTTTTGCCCCAATATACGGGAGATTTCTACCAGTTGATTAATGACCTATTACAAGGTCAGGCAGTCGTGCCAGAATGGCAAACTGACGATGTCTATATTGGCGTTGTGTTGGCGGCTGCCGGCTATCCAGAAGCACCGGAAAAAGGGGCCAGTGTGCCATCAACCAGTGAGATCGCACCACTAGCGATTAACTATGCTGGCGTTAAAGCAGGTTTAGCGAGTGGTGGACGTGTGGCAACTGTTGTGGCCTATGCGCCAAATGCGACAGCGGCGCAAGCTGCTGTTTATGAAAAAATTGACCACTTGCCAACTGATTTACAATATCGTCATGATATTGCTTATCAGGCTGTGCAACATGAAGCCGAATCTAAAGATTAAGCGTTGCTAACCAGACGTTTTGAAGAGAGGAACCTATGCAAACTGATATTGAAATTGCTCAAGCTGCGCAAATCACACCGATTACAGAAATTGCTGCGGCCGCTGGGTTACAACCCCAAGAAATTGAACCCTATGGTTTTGATAAAGCTAAAATCAAGCTTGATGCTTCGGTCGCTCGCAAGCAGACTTTGGGTAAGCTGATTTTAGTGACTTCAATTAATCCAACGCCAGCTGGCGAAGGCAAATCAACGGTCACTGTCGGCCTAGCAGATGCCTTGACTTTAGCTGGTAAAAAAACAATGATTGCTTTGCGCGAGCCTTCACTTGGCCCAGTTATGGGAATGAAAGGTGGTGCTACGGGTGGCGGTATGGCCCAAGTGGTACCCATGGCAGATATCAACCTGCATTTTACTGGTGACTTTCACGCGTTAACGTCAGCGCATGATACCATTGCGGCAGTCTTGGATAACAGTTTACAACAAGGGAATCCATTGCAAATTGATCCGCGTCGGATTATTTGGAAACGGGTACTTGATATTAATGATCGTGCGTTACGACACGTCACAATTGGTCTGGGTGGCCCAACATCAGGGGTCCCACGCGAAGATGGTTTTGACATCACGGTGGCCTCAGAATTGATGGCAATTTTGACCTTATCCACAGATCTAATGGATCTTAAAGCGCGTGTTGCGCGCATTGTTGTCGGGTATACCTACGACAAGCAGCCAGTCACGGTGCAAGATCTTGGCATTGCCGGCGCGATTGCCGTATTACTCAAGGATGCAATCAAACCCAACTTGGTGCAAACCTTAGCCCACACACCGGCTATCATTCATGGCGGGCCGTTTGCTAATATTGCGCAGGGGACCAATTCCATTTTGGCAACGAAAACGGCACTCCAATTAGCTGATTATGCGGTGACGGAAGGTGGATTTGGGGCTGATCTTGGTGGTGAGAAGTTCTTAGATGTGAAAGTGCCACTGCTTGAAAAAACGCCAGATACGATTGTGGTCGTGGCAACCATTCGGGCGTTAAAGCACCACGGTGGTGTCGCTTTAGCTGATTTGGATACGGAAAATCTATCGGCATTGGCGGCTGGTCTGGAAAATTTAGGGCAGCATTTAACAGCCATGGGGCGCTACGGCGTGCCAGTCGTAGTTGCCATCAATCGATTCACAGCAGATACGCCAGCTGAATTGCAGCTGATTAAAGCTTATACTGAGCAATTTGGTGCGACAGCTTACACCACAGAAGTTTGGGCAAAAGGTGGTGCGGGGGCTGAAGCGTTGGCGGCTGCAGTCATTGAATTAGCGGATCAAGAATCAGATTTTACGCCGTTATATCAGCCAACGGACGAAGCAATTGATAAGCTCAATGCGATTGTGACGACAATCTATGGCGGCGCGGGGGTGGAGCTATCACCGACTGCGCAAAAACAACTGGCTGAATTTAAAACGCGCGGTTGGGATAAGTTGCCTATCATCATGGCCAAAACACAATATTCATTTTCGGATGATCCAAAAAAGCTCGGTGCGCCGAAGGATTTTGTCATTCATGTGCGTGAATTTGTTCCAAAATTAGGGGCTGGTTTCTTAGTTGCGTTGACCGGGACGGTGCTCACTATGCCAGGCTTGCCGAAGCATCCGGCAGCATTTGATATGGATATTGATGCTGATGGTAAAATTACTGGTTTATTCTAAACAAAAAAACGTTAACTTGTCGGTTAACGTTTTTTGTGCAATGACACACAGAAAGGTGGATAACAATGGCACGATTGGCAGTAAATTATTACTCACAGGTTTTGGGAATGGACCGGATGATGCAGGTGATTTTGCCTGAATTATCGGATCATATGCCTGCATGGACGGCCGCTGACTTACAAGATATTCCGGTCCTGTACTTGTTACACGGGATGTCGGGCGATCAGGACGTTTGGTCTCGGCGCACAAGTATTGAACGGCTTGTCCGTCAAACACCAATTGCTATTGTCATGCCTTCAACAGATCTTGCATGGTATACCAATACAACTTATGGCATGGCGTATTTGGATGCGTTATTAGATGAGCTGCCTAAAAAGGTGGCAACACTTTTTCCACAAATATCTCAAAAGCGTGAAAAAAACTTTGTGGCCGGACTGTCTATGGGCGGGTACGGGGCCTTTAAAATGGCGTTTAGCAATGATCAATTTAGCTATGCGGCCTCATTGTCAGGTGCGCTAATGGGCGACCCAAACTTTCCTAATCGCACGACGTGGCAAAATGACGCCTATTGGGAAGGAATTTTTGGGGAGATGTCACAAGTATTAGGGTCCAAAAATGACGTCATCACCTTAGCGAAGCAGCAAGTCGCATCACAAAAACACCTACCAAAGTTGTATGCCTGGATCGGTGAACAAGATTATTTATATCAAAATAATTTGACAACGTTACCGCAAATTGCAGCATTGGGCTATGATTTAACGTTTGAAACGAGTCCTGGGACGCATGATTGGTATTATTGGGATAAGCAAATCGAACGGGTCCTAGAATGGTTACCGATTGCCTATCAACCAGAAGAACGGTTAGCATAAAACGTGCTGGGTATACAATATTAGCGTCGAGTTCTGTCACACTGATCGGCACGGCTTGACAAGGCCGCCACTTTTTTCGGGTGGTGAAGGCGACGTGGTGGGCTTTGTTAATGCAACGTTAAGTAAAGCGCTTACATTCTTAACGTTCGTGTCATACAGGTAAAAAGTGGTTATTGTTCGTTTTTAAGGATATAGCGGCGCTGTTTGTGAGATAAAACTCATAAAATAACGAACGCAAGCCACGGTTTTACTGGTACAATTGAATAGAAAGACAGAACATTAATTAAGTAGAGGAATCTTAAACATGATTGAACGTTATTCTCGTCAAGCACTTCGTGATATTTGGTCAATGCAAAACCAATATCAAACTTGGCTCGATGTTGAAATTGCCGTGGATGCCGGTTGGGTTGAAGCCGGACATATTCCAGCAGCGGATTTGGAAAAAATCCGTCAAGACGCAACTTTTGATGTGGATCGGATTGCTGAAATTGAATTGTCAACACGCCATGATGTGGTCGCATTTACACGTAACGTCTCAGAGTCATTAGGTGACGAACGGAAGTGGATTCATTATGGCCTAACATCAACTGACGTGGTTGACACGGCGCAAGCGTTGCGTTTGCGTCAAGCTAACGACATTATTAAAGCAGACTTGCAAGCCTGGCAAGCAGCCATTAAGGATTTGGCCTTGAAATATAAGGACACCGTCATGATGGGCCGTACGCATGGCGTGCATGCTGAACCAACAACATTTGGTTTGAAGATGGCGCGTTTTTATGCCTCAGCAACACGCGCAATTGAACGCTTTGATCGTGTATCAGCTGAAGTTGAAACAGGTAAGTTGTCTGGTGCGGTTGGCACATTTGCCAACGTGCCACCACATGTTGAAGCAGTGGCGATGAAAGAACTTGGCCTAACGCCTCAACCAATCGGTTCACAAGTTTTGCCACGTGATTTGCATGCTGATTACGTGCAAACGATTGCTTTGATCGGCACGCAAATGGAAGAATTAGCTACTGAAATTCGGTCATTGCAACGTTCAGAAATCCATGAAGTTGAAGAAGGCTTTGCCAAGGGGCAAAAGGGTTCTTCAGCAATGCCACATAAGCGCAACCCAATTGGTGATGAAAACATTACAGGTTTGGCCCGCGTATTGCGCGGTTATGCCGTGACAGCACTTGAAAACGTTCCATTGTGGCACGAACGTGATATTTCACATTCATCAGCTGAACGCATTATTTTGGCCGACGCGACAGCAACCTTGGATTATATGCTTGACCGTCAAACAGGCATTTTGAACAACCTTGGGGTATTCCCAGAAACCATGCGTAAAAACATGGATCGCACGTATGGCTTAATCTACTCACAACGCTTGTTGTTGAGCTTGATTGATGCTGGGTTGTCACGTGAACAAGCATATGACACAGTGCAACCATTGACAGCACGCTCATGGGATGAACAATTGATGTTCCGTGATTTGGTCGATGCCGACGAGACAATTACGGCCAACTTGACCAAGGCACAAATTGATGACGCCTTTGATTATCACTATCACTTGCGCCATGTTGATGAAATCTTTAAGAGAGTAGGTTTGGCATGACATCACTCATAAACCATCCAGCGATTAAAACCGTCCTTGCAACAGAGACAGATATTCAAGCCCAGGTACAACGGGTCGCTAACGAATTGACGGCCAAGTTTGTAGACAACGTCAAACGGCCAGTTTTCATTGCAGTCCTCAAGGGTGGCGTGATTTTTGCTACAGATTTGTTGCGTAAGATGCCACTTGATGTCGATTTTGATTTTATTGACGTGAAAAGCTATTCAGGCGCAACTTCAACGGGTCAAGTTAAAGTGGTGCATGATGTCAGCATGGATTTGACAGATCGTGATGTCGTGATTGTTGATGAAATCATTGATTCTGGCCGGACGATGCAATGGTTACAGAATTATTTTGAACTCAAAGGCGCAGCCAGTGTGACCACAGTCGCTTTGGCTGATAAGAAAGCCGCGCGCGTGGTTGACTTTGATGTTGATTACTTTGGTTTAGATGTGCCCGACGAATTCTTAGTGGGATACGGTATGGATTACAATAATTTCTTCCGTAACTTACCTGTGATTGCTATTATTGATTTTGATAAGTTGGATTTAATTAAATGAAAAAGCAACGCTTAGCGCGTTGCTTTTTTTGTTTGTTGGATAAAGTTGTGCAGCATAGGAGAATATAACCTTGGCTTGGCCGACAATTCAGCTGTTTTTTTGGCACCAAGGAGGGTCATGAGACGCGGTAAATCGCGTTGCCATGATTGAATTTCAGTGATTAAACCAGCTTCCCCGTCACGCATGAGTGTATTTAATAGGTAACCGGCACTTGAAGTTAGTGTAGCACCCAGCATGAGACTGGTCACGACATCGTTTGCAGAAGCAATCCCACCAGTGGCAATCAGCGGCAAGTTGTTGTCTGCACTTTGCGCCGCTAACAAACTTTCCACAGTGGAAAGACCATAATTATCGAGGTTAAAAGTTTCTGCCGGTCGGTTACGACGGCGCTCAATCATCGCGAAGTTCGTCCCGTTTGCGCCGCCAACATTAATCGCCGACGGTGCGAGCGCTTGGATTGTTTTAAAAGCCGATTGGCTCATACCAAAACCAACTTCTTTAATGATCACAGGCACCGGTGACTTCGCGATGACTGTGGCGAGATTGTCTAACCAATAAAAGGCACGATCGCCTTCAGACATCACTAACTCCTGGGCGACATTGACGTGTAGTTCAATGGCATTGGCATCAATCATATCAATGGCTTGACGCACGTTTTCAATCGGATGATCGGCCCCGAGATTAGCAATTAAGAAGCCATCAGGATGGTTTTGTCGGGCAATTTGAAAAGTTTTTGCAGCATCAGGTTCTTTTAGTGCGATAGATTGTGAGCCAACCGCCATTGCCAAGCCAGTTTGTTGTGCAACAGCTGCAAGTTGGCCGTTCACACGGCCAGTCAAGGTTGAACCACCAGTCATGGCCTCAATGTAAAATGGCCAGTCAAAGTTGTGCCCAAATAAAGTAACCTGCGTGTTGACATCAGCCACCGCCATTTCAGGGAACGTTTCTGGTAGCCACCGAATATCGTCAAAAGTGGCGCCAACTTGAATATTTTGTTGTTGACGCCATAAATTGACGCCAAGAGAAAGATGCTCATCTTTACGGTGCGCTTGGGCAGATTCACTCATGGTTCACCTCGTTTTCTGGAAAAATAGTCATGGGGATTGTCATTAACCCAGCCGCTTGCCAGTTAGTTATTAATGTGGCGGCATCATCCATCACCACGGCGAAGCCATTGTCGCCATAACCAGCGCCACTAATCTTGCCTGCGTGGTTGCCAAGGTTAGCAAGGAGTTGCGCTAACTTTGGTGTGACGTAGCCAGCAGGTAGCGTAGCTTGTAATAAGGATTGGTTGCGCTGAAGTGCCTTGGCAAAAGTGGGATAGTCGCTTGCCGTGATGGCTGCAATGCTCTCAGCCACACATTTTTGACTTGCGGTTAAGAAACTTGAACTCAGCGTTAAGTTTTGCAATGCTGTTTTGGTGTCCGCAGATTCATGGGTTGCCCCAAGAAGAATACGCCATTGAGCTGGCCAGGCTAATGGTGTGATTTGTAGGTTTGGCCAAGGTTGATCAATCACTGCTGGATTAATCCACGGTTGATCCAGGTCAACTAACTGGGACAAATCAGGACTGTTAAAACTAATGACGCCGCCAAAAGTACTTGCGGCAATGTCACCTAGGGAGCCGTTTTTTTGGACAAAGTAATGGGCCAAACCGGCGAGTTTAAAGCGCGTTAACAACGAGAGATTGAGCGCGTAATGTACATTCAGTGCTGAGACAATGCCGACAACTACCGCAGCAGATGAGCCTAATCCAAGCTTACCCATTGGCCCATTTAACGTGCTGTGGATGGTAAGTTGCACTTGGGTTGTGATTGGCTGGCATTGAAATGCTTGGTAATCTTGGACAATCTTGATCGCCGCTTGGACATAGCGCCAAGCATCCGCACCAATTTGAATGGGTTTGGCAATGTCAAAATGCCAAGGTGTGGGGATGATGTTGGAACGCACAGATGAAGTTGTTGTGGCAGTTGAGATGTCAATCGTCAACCCCATGCTGGTTGCAGCTAAAATAGCAGTGTGTCCAGGCGAAGTAATCGCATACTCGCCGGCTAGGAAAAGTTTGCCAGGAATTGAAAGCTTAGTCATAGTGAATCCCCGCACCGCTTGTGGCAATTTCAAGATGGAGGGCTGGTAGGGCCGCTTGAAGTTGGGCAACGATACCAGGTGCTTGGGCTTGGCTGGTAATGATTTTTACATTAGGCCCAGCATCTAAGGTCGCGTAAGCTAATAACCCTTGTCGTCGCATATCGGCGACTAAGGTTAAGATTTGTGTCGTTTCTGGCGTGAAGTATGTAAATGGGGCATCACGCGCAGTCAAGTTCAAGTCATGCATTGCTAAGGCATTGGCTTCCGCAATGGTACCAATTTTTTCAAGATCACTTGCTTGAATTGCTGCTAACATGTCTTTGAGCTGTACTTTACTATTTTTGACCCAAGTATCGTAGTCAGGTGAGGTAGCGGCGCGACGCATGCCTTCAGTGGAACCCACTTTTTTCGTGTCTGTCGAGACTTCGGCCACAACTAATGCGATGGGCATTGCTGGGGCATTGAGACTTTCGGCAAACGATGAGACATCGTCATGACCTTCATGCCAAATGGCGAAATGGCCATAAAATGAGCGTGAAGCCGACCCAGAACCGCGGCGCGCCAGGCGCGAGAGTTCGGCGAGGCTTAAGTCTAGGCCGAGTTCGCGGGTAACAGCCCCCGTCAATGCAGCAAAGGCTGAAGCCGAAGAAGCCAGGCCAGCGCCAGTGGGGACATGATTTTCTGACGTGACGGTTAGTGGGGCAAAATCACCGAGTTGATCACGCAACATATCTAAGAAATGATGCGTCCGTGTGCTATCAAAAGCCTGGCCGTTGATAATCAGTTCATCTGCTAAAGGATTAACACTGACTGTCGTTTGAGTATAAAACTCATTGAGGGTTAGGGACAGTGAACTTGTCGTTGGCAAATTGAAAATTGGGTCTTTTTTGCCCCAATATTTGATCAAGGCAATATTGGTATGGGCGGTTGCAGTGGTAGTCATAATGGTTCTTTCTATAAAAATTGAGTTACTTTAATATTATCATAAATTAGCTGCTGGCGTATGTGCTGGTCTCTTGAAAGACTATGATTTTCCAACAGAGAGGGCAGG
Organism: Leuconostoc holzapfelii; assembly: GCF_012396485.1. GTDB lineage: Bacteria > Bacillota > Bacilli > Lactobacillales > Lactobacillaceae > Leuconostoc > Leuconostoc holzapfelii. Next base: position 113,706 of record NZ_JAAXPO010000001.1, on the reverse strand, counting down.
CAAGTATGTTACTATTGTAGTAATGATATTTGTGATATGGTCCGGCAACCAACATGTCACAACAAAAGTTTAAAGTATTGGAGGCATTGATTCAAATGAGGGAACAATCTTGGTATCGTCGTTGGCTGTCTGGCAATAACCTACTCAACGGTTTATTAGTCGTCCTGCTGATCTTACTGATTATTTTTTTGAGTTGGCAAATTCGATTTATTTTTGAACCGGTTCGTGCCTTGTTCACAGCCGTAGGTGCGCCAATCTTGATTGCAGGCGTCTTTTATTATCTCCTCAGCCCACTTGTGAAATGGTTGACACGCCGCACCCGGTTACCGCGACATCTTGCCATTGGTTTGATTCTTATTGCGATGATTGGCTTGGTGGCGGGGTTGGTCACGATTTTGATCCTTGTATTACGTACCCAAGTGATCACCTTTATTGACCACTGGCCAAGTTATTGGCATCACAGTGAGCAGTTTATTAATGAAACATTTAAGTCAAGTCAATTTAAGCCTGTTCGGGAATTCTTGAATCAAACCAACACAGGGATTAATCAAAATGTGATTGACTGGAGCAAAAAATATTTGACGACTGGGGTGGCGGGGATTGGCTCAGTCGCATCAACTTTGACGGCGGTCGGGATTACAGCTGTATCGACGCCTTTTATTCTTTACTACATGTTATTGGATGGGCATAAGTTTTCCGGTTTCATTTCTGAAAAGTTTCCACCAAAGTCGCAACAATCGCTGCGCCAATTGTTAACTGATATTAGTAAGCAAATTGCGCAATATATTCGTGGGCAACTGGGCGTGGGCTTGGCCGTCATGATTATGTTTGGGATCGGGTATACGGTCATTGGGCTGCCATACGGCATTTTACTGGCGATGATGGCTGGCTTTTTCAACATGATTCCTTACGTGGGGTCAATCTTAGCGCAAGTGCCAGTGTTTACAGTGGCCTTGATTGCTGGTGGGCCAAAGCTCGTGATTTTCGCAGTGATTGTGTTAGTGATTGAACAACCGATTGAAGCGCATATTATTGCGCCAAAAATTTTGGGTGATGCCTTGTCTATTCACCCGGTGACTGTTATTGTTGTATTATTAAGTGGCGGCCATATTTTTGGAGTACTTGGTGTGATTTTGGCTGTACCAACTTATGCCGTGGTTAAAGTAATTGTGACGCGAATTTATACCTGGTGGCGCAATAACTCCGCCTTATTTAAAGAAGAAATGGAAGAATTAAAGCAATGACAAATCATATTGTGTTATTTGAACCGGTGATGCCGGCCAACACAGGAAATATTGCCAGAACAACAGCGGGGACAGATGCGATTTTGCACTTGATTGAACCGTTAGGCTTTGAGTTAGATGATAAGCACGTCAAGCGTGCAGGATTGGATTACTGGGAACATGTTCAATTGGTTAAGCATGATAGTTTGCCAGACTTCTTAGCAACCCTTCATGAGACAGATCATCTCTATTTGGTTTCAAAGTTTGCCAATTATGATTACACACAACGTGATTATGCAGCGACGGATGGGGATCATTACTTCTTGTTTGGTAAAGAGACGACTGGTTTGCCGGAAGTCTTCATGCGACAAAATCCTGAAAAAGCCATTCGTATTCCACAAGATGACACCCATATTCGTTCTTTGAACTTGTCAAATACGGTCGCCATTGTGTTGTATGAAGCCTTGCGCCAACAAAGTTTCCCCAATTTGGAGACAACACACACCTATGAACAGGATAAATTGAAATAAAGTGTTGACAATGGTCAAAAATCTTGCTATTCTAATATAGTTGTTTCAGCAATGAAACGCATTGACCATGGCTCGTTGGTCAAGTGGCTAAGACGCTGCCCTTTCACGGCGGAATCGAGAGTTCGATTCTCTCACGAGCTATATCAAGTCGCAACTTCGGTTGCGGCTTTTTATGTTGACAAGCAAATCACAAAAAGCGAACACCAGTTTGTTTTGATTTCATGATAAAATAAGAGACATAGTGATCAGATTTAGAGGGTATTGATTTTGGCAACACGTAAAACGCCGCCACGCAGGCGGACAACTGCATCAACTCGAAAGAAAAGCATGAACGCCGTAATTGGCAAAAATGTGGCGTTGCTTTTAAGCATCTTTTTAGGTGTGATGGGGAGTTTAAAGCTCGGCTTATTAGGCGCATATGTGGCGGATGTTTTTCGACTGGGTTTTGGTAATCTTTACTTAGGCATCATTGTGCCGCTCACATTGCTCATGGGATATGCACTGATTTATAAGCGGCTGCCTCAAATTGCCCGGCATTTTTGGATTGGGGCGCTCATGGCGTATGTGGCGCTCTTGACCTTGTCATCCTTATTGTTTTTTACCTATACGGTTAAAAATAGTAACGGTTATGTGCCAACGGTGATCAAAATTATTGGGCAAGACTTTGCCAATAAAGCGGCCAATACACCAGTTGGTGGTGGCGTGATTGGCGCCTTTTTATACCAAGGTTGTTTTACGTTAGTGGCTAATATTGGGACGTGGTTATTAGGGCTCATCTTATTATTCAGTGGTGTGATTATCTTCTTTAGAATTCCGGCGCGCGATTTGACGCAAAAAGGCATTGAAAAAGCGCAAAATGGCGTGGCGTACGTCCAAGAACAGCGGGCTAGCATGCCACCGCGTGAACCGCTCTTTAAGCGTCGAGATCGGCCCAAAAAGAGCATTACGGACTTTGGGGATGATCCATTGGGTGTGAAGTCAAACCAGTCAGCACCAACGGATCCGGGTGTCACACCAGTTGCGACCCCAGCCGCTGAGTTTGTTGAACCAGAAATCAAATGGCAGGGGCCAGTCGCACCCGTTGAAGCACCGACACCGGCGCCAACTGCCGTGCCACCTCAATCAGCAAGTGACCCATTGACAACTTCTGAGGTCAGTGATGATGAACCATTGGCATTGTCAACAGCCGCTTCAGGTCCGGATAATCCTGATTATGAGCTGCCGACAGCTGATTTGTTAACCAAAGTGTCCCCAACTGACCAGACAAAGGAATTCCAAAGTTTGTCGGAAAAGTCACGGTTAGTCCATGATACGCTCTCAAGTTTTGGAGTTGAAGCTGAAGTGACGAGTGTGTCACTTGGGCCAACTGTGACGCAATATGAATTAAAGCCTGGACAAGGGGTCAAGGTGAATCGCATTGCCAACTTGGCCGATGACTTAGCTTTGGCATTAGCGGCCAAGTCGATTCGTATCGAGGCGCCAATTCCTGGTAAGCCTTATGTCGGGATTGAAGTGCCAAATGACACACAAGCCACTGTTGGCTTCCGCGATATGATCGAACAGGCACCAAAAGATGATGCTCACCCGCTCAATGTCCCTTTGGGGCGTGATGTGACGGGCAATATCATTATGGCCAATTTGGCTGACATGCCGCATTTGCTGATTGCCGGGTCAACTGGTTCGGGTAAGTCGGTTGGGTTAAATGGGATTATCATTTCAATTTTGCTCAAAGCTAAGCCAAATGAAGTGAAACTAATGATGGTGGATCCAAAGGTGGTTGAGTTGTCCATTTATAACGGGATTCCGCATTTGTTGACGCCGGTGGTGTCTGATCCCAGAAAAGCGGCGCGTTCATTGCAAAAAGTTGTTGATGAAATGGAAAACCGTTATAAATTGCTCGCGCAATTTGGTAAGCGCAATATCGGCGAATATAATGCCGCGGTTGACCAACAAAATGCGACAGCCAAGGAAACAGGCGCTTCAGTCATGCAAAAGATGCCTTATATTGTCGCAATCGTCGATGAGTTTGCCGATTTAATGAGCACGGTTGGTTCTGAAATTGAAGTCTCAATTGCCCGTCTGGGCGCCAAGGCGCGTGCGGCCGGCATTCACATGATTTTGGCAACCCAGCGGCCGGATGTGAAAGTCATTAATGGGACGATTAAAAGTAATATTCCAGGCCGAATTGCCTTTAGAACGGCCTCCGGCATTGATTCCCGTACGATTCTAGATGCGAATGGGGCGGAAAAATTGTTGGGCCGTGGCGATATGATTTTTGCACCACCGGGTAAGCCGACCCAGCGTGTGCAAGGCGCCTTTATTAGCAACACCGATGTGACGAATGTCGTGTCCTTTGTTAAGGCACAACAGGAAGTCCAGTATTCCGAAGCTATGACGGTAACCGATGAAGAAATTGCCCAAGATACGGGTGAGGGTGGCGGTGCAGGGAATAGTGAAGATGAGTTGTTCCAGGAGGCACTGCAGTTCATTATTGAACAGCAAAAAGCCTCGACTTCATTACTGCAACGGCGGTTCCGCATTGGCTATAACCGGGCAGCACGTTTAATTGATGATTTAGAAGCAGGTGGGTATATCGGCCCATCAGACGGCTCCAAGCCGCGCCAAGTTAATATTAGTGATGGTAGTTCTGGTGTAGAGCATTAAAAAAGATCGACGTAAGTCGATCTTTTTTTAGTCGTTAAATAGTGGTTTGATTTGTGCTTGGAACTGGCCGTCTGGGTCATTGACAAAACTAGCATAAGCTTGCCAGTAGTGATCAGACAAGATTGCGGGTTCGGCAATACTGTCTGGAATGTAGGCGCGAGGAATTTGCCCATTAGCCGTGCGCGGGCCATCATATGCTTTGGAAAAGTCCTGTAATTTCTTTTCGATCACGAATGCTTGCGGCCCAAACCAGTTAATTGGTTCACGATGAATCAGTTGATCATCGGTATCAAATATCCCGGTCTGTTCGGGAACAGCAAAGGGATGGACTAAAGCGACTAAGGTTGGTTGATGGTTTTCCAGGTAAATAATGCCACCCGCCATTTCTGTGGGTAGATTGGGCTGATTGTGTTGCTTTGTTGCCAGGAGCAGCAGACCAGTCTCTGCAAGCGCTATTTCACCGGTTTGTCCGAGGAAGATTTTTAATAATTGTTCGGGTTGAATACTATAGGTTTTCATGGTTAATCCTGAATGGCAATAAATGAGAAGCGATTAAAGTCAAATAAGCCTTGATCCGTTATTTTTAGGCTTGGAATGACGGGCAATGCCATGAAGGAAAGGGTCAAAAACGGATCAAATGGAATATCGCTGATTTCAGCAAAAGCCGCTTGGAGTTTTTGATCATTGGCAATCACGGTTTGATACGGTGCTTCAGACATCAACCCACCAATTGCTAAGGGGAGTGTGGTGACTTGACCGTTATGCACCACCACTTCGCCACCCCCTATTTCGCGCAGCGTATTGGCTGCCAAAATCATATCATCATCATTGGTGCCGGCAATAATAACGTTATGGGAATCATGGGCTATGGTTGAAGCGATAGCCCCGTTTTTCAAGTTGAAGCCCTTAATGATGCCGACGCCGTGGCCAAGATGATGATAACGTTCAGCGACCACAATTTTGGCGTAGGTGCCATCAGCCACGAACTGCCCATCAACAACTGGCACGTTTTCAATGAGATGCGTGGTGGTGATGTGATGGGGCATGATCCCAATGACGTGTGCTGGTTTTTCTGGGTCCAAAGGCAGGGCCAAATCAGCCGTTGTTAAGTTAAAATTGAGGGACTGATTAGCAAGTGGCATCACCGTGGTTTCGGCTTCGTTATACCATTGGCCATTCACCATGACTTTTTGTGCAGTAAAATCTGCTAATTGATCGATGATGACAAGATCAGCCACGAAGCCATCAGTTAGTGCGCCAACATCTGAAAGGCGTTGGGCTTTTGCTGCGTTATAACTACCGATAGTAAAAGCCATCGCTGGGGACATCCCGTTTTGAATGGCTAGGCGAACATTGAAGTCAATTGAGCCTTCGCGTTGCAAATCATTGGCTGTTTTATCATCTGTTGCAAAGGCGAAGTGTGATTGGTTGGCGGGCGTTATTCCAGGTAAAATCGCTAATTCATCGCGCTCAACTGTCCCTTCACGTACAAAAACAGAAAAACCGGCGTTCAGACGCTCGAGTGCTTGCTTGGCGTTTTCACTTTCGTGATCGGTGTCAATCCCGTACTTACGATAAATGGCGAGCTGTTCGCGTGACAAACCAGAGGCATGACCATCAACATGTTTACCGGCTGCTTGTGCATCGCGAATTTTTTGGTGCATGTCGTTGTCTTCGTTAAATACCGCAGGAAAGTCCATGACTTCAGCTAGACCATTAACTTCAGGGACGCTGTAAAATGGTTTAAGCGCATCGGCGTGTAAGGTTGCGCCAGCATGTTCAAACGGCGTCGCGGGCACAGAAGAGGGCAACATATAATGAATATGAAGTGGTGACTGACGGGCTTCTTCTAGCATATATTGAATGCCAGAGACGCCGGAAACACTGGCGATTTCATGTGGATCGGCAAAAATCCGCGTCACGCCCCGGGGAATGACCAGCTTGCCAAATTCACTGGGTGCTAAGAGTGAACTTTCAATATGGACATGGGCATCAATGAGGCCGGGGACAATATATTGGCCTTTTGCATCGTAAGTTTGTGCTGCTTGGAGATCTGAGCGTTGCCCCCGATAAATAATTTTTTGGTCATCAATCCAGAGTTCAGTGTCGTCAAATGTTAAGTTGAAGACATCTAATATTTTGGCGTTAATAATATGCCAGGACACAGTTTTTGCCACGATAAAACTCGCTTTCAATTTTTTAATAGTTTACCACAAAAGTGGGGTCATGCCGATTGGAATATTTTTATTACAGCATAAAACGCACTAATAATTTACAACTAGACCAATTTATGAAATGCGTTGACAAACTAAATTTGATGCTTTAGAATAGTGGATGTTAGGTTAATATTTTATATTGACCAATTTAAAAAAGAGGGTAAAAAATATGTGCGGAATTGTCGGTTATACTGGTGTGAATCAAGTACTACCAAACTTGTTAAAAGGGTTGGAGAAGCTTGAATATCGTGGCTATGATTCAGCCGGTGTATACGTGAGCAATGGGGCTGCTGGCGATTACTTGGTACGTGAGCAGGGTCGCGTTGCCAAACTAGAAGCAGCAACAAAAGATAAGGGGATTGCGGGAACTGCTGGAATTGCTCATACTCGTTGGGCAACGCACGGTGGTGTTTCTGTTGAAAATGCGCACCCACACATGTCAGAAGATGGCCGTTTTTACTTGGTCCACAATGGCGTGATTGAAAATTATGATGAACTCCGTGAAAAGTACTTGCAAGGCGTGAAGTTGCACTCGCAAACGGATACGGAAATTGCGGTGCAATTGATTGATAAGTTCTCAAAAGAAAACAACCTATCAACTTTTGATGCTTTCCGCCAAATGATTAGCTTGTTAGACGAAAATTCAGCCTACGGCTTTTTGTTGATGGATCGCGAAACACCAGACTTGATGTACACAGCTAAGAAGAAGTCACCCTTGTTGATTGGTGTTTCTAAGGAAGCAAATGTTGTCACATCAGATGCTGCAGCAATGCTTGACGTAACACATGACTTCATTGAATTGATGGATGGCGAGATTGCGATTGTTGACAAGCAAAAAGTGACTTTGTTTAATGCCGAAGGACAAGAAATAACACGTGAACCTTTCCATATTGATATTGATGCTTCTGAAACAGACAAGGGTGTTTATCCTTACTACATGTTAAAAGAAGTTGATGAACAAGCTGTTGTGGCGCGGACATTGTCACAATATTATTTTGACGATGACAACCGTATTCAAAATATTGATCCAGCGATTGTTACTGCCATTCAAGCGGCAGACCGTATTTACATTGTGGCCGCTGGGACGTCGTATCATGCTGGTTTGGTGGGTAGGCGTTACTTTGAACAATGGACTGGAAAGCCAACGGAAGTCCACATTGCCTCAGAATTTGCTTATGACCAACCTTTGTTGAGTGAGAAACCATTCTTCATTTTCTTGAGTCAATCAGGTGAAACAGCCGACTCACGTGAAGTATTAGACAATGTGATTAAGCAAGGCTACCACTCATTAACCATTGCCAATGTGATGAACTCAACATTAACGCGCGAAGCCGACTTTGCCTTGCCATTGTTAGCTGGTCCAGAAATCGCGGTGGCCTCAACGAAGGCTTACACGGCCCAAATCATCGTTGAAGCGATTTTGGCTCATGCGGTAGGTGAAAGTGGTCTGGATTTGAAGCATGAATTAGCCAAAGTTGCTGTTGAAATGCAAGTGATTATCGACCAAAAGGATGACTTTAAGGCTATTGCTGAATCAGCCTTGCGTCATCGTCGCTCTGCCTTTTACATCGGCCGTGGCCTCGATGCTGCTGTTGCGGTTGAAGCCGCTTTGAAGTTAAAAGAAATTTCTTACGTGCAAACCGAAGGTTTTGCTGCTGGCGAATTAAAGCACGGCACGATTTCATTGATTGAAGAAGGCACACCGGTCTTTGCCTTGTTGACGCAAGCCAAAACTGCTGGTCTAGTCCGCGGTGAAATTGCGCAAGTTGCTGCGCGTGGGGCTAATGCCGTTGTGATTGCAAGCAAGTCATTAGCTAAGCCAGGGGATGCCTATGTTTTGCCAGATGTAAATGAATTATTGATGCCGCTCTTGGCAGTGATTCCGGCACAATTGATTGCTTATTATGCGACCCTTGACCGGGGCTTGGATGTTGATCGTCCACGCAACTTAGCAAAGTCAGTGACCGTTCAGTAAAAAGTATCGTGATAAGAATTTTCTTATCACGTTTTTTTGTGCAGAGCCGTGACATCTGGTAAAATAAACTAGATACCATTGCGCTGTCGCGCATGAAGGAGGGGGCGTCTTGGCGCTTTTTAAAACGAAAACAAATCCTAAAGTTGTACCTGCACAACTTAAAATCCCAGAGCACATTGCGATTATTATGGATGGCAATGGCCGATGGGCAAAAAAACGGATGATGCCGCGTATTGCAGGGCATAAGACGGGGATGAACACCGTCAAACGCATCACCACGGCAGCCAGCGATCTGGGGGTCAAGGTACTCACACTTTATGCTTTTTCAACTGAAAATTGGTCTCGTCCAAATGACGAAGTCAGTTTTTTAATGCAGTTACCGATTGATTTTTTCAATGACTTTGTACCGGACTTGATTAAAAATAATATCCGAGTGCAAGTTATGGGCAACATTGCCCAGTTACCAGATGGCACCCAACAAGCAGTGCAACGTGCCATCGACCAAACAGCTGGTGGCACTGGCATGATTTTGAACTTTGCATTGAATTATGGCGGCCAAATTGAAATTGTTGCCGCAGCTAAACAATTGGCCCAACAGGTTGCTGATGGCACCCTGATGGTTGATGAGATTACACCAGAAAACTTCTCTGCTGCATTACAAACCCATGCCTTAGGCGACTTATCAGCGCCAGATTTGATGATTCGCACATCGGGTGAATTACGATTGAGTAATTTTATGCCTTATCAAGCAGCTTATTCAGAACTTTATTTTACTGATGTTTTGTGGCCAGATTACTCGGCCGATGATTTGCTTGAGGCTATTGCGTCGTTCACCAAGCGAGATCGACGGTTTGGTGGTTTGAACGAAAAGTATGAAAGTGAGTCTTAAGACATGAAAACACGTGTCATTACGGCCGTTGTGGCCTTGATTGTATTTGTTCCATTATTGATTATTGGTGGGTTACCACTACTCTTGTTGACACTTGCGATGGGAATTGTGGGGATGAGTGAAGTGCTCCGTATGAAGCATCGTTTCTTAGTTTCAGCTGAGGCGATGATTGCTTTTTTGGGTGTGATTGCACTGATTTTGCCCAATAGCTTTTGGCAAGATGTGCCAGTTGTTCAAAGTGCCCATGTGGTGTTTTACATCTTAGCATTCTTGATGCTGCTAAATACGATTATTGTGCGTAATCATTTTAACTTTGATGACGCAGGTGCTTTGACGTTAGCGATGCTTTATGTCGGCACGGGCTTTCATTATTTCTTTAAAGCCGACAGTACGGGCCTTGCCACGGTGATGTTTGGGATGCTGATTGTTTGGATTACGGATTCGGGGGCTTATATGGTGGGGCGTGCAATTGGGCAACACAAGCTTGCGCCAAAAATTAGCCCTAATAAAACCTGGGAAGGCTCAATTGGTGGGAGTGTTGTTGCCATCGTCGTTGTGCCGGCCTTGTACACCGTGTGCCATTGGTTGCCAGGATACAACTTTGTTGAATTACTCGCCTTTACCGTGTTGTTGTCGATTGCAGGGCAATTGGGTGATTTGATTGAATCAGGTTTCAAACGACACTATGGCGTGAAAGATTCAGGGAATATTTTACCTGGCCATGGCGGCATTCTGGATCGTTTTGACTCCATGTTGATTGTGATGCCATTAATGTCCATTTTAGGCATGTTAGGATAAATTATGAATTTGACAGCCATCATTGCTTTTATATTCGTTTTTGGGGTCTTGGTGACCGTTCATGAATTTGGCCATTTTATTGCGGCGAAAAAAACAGGCGTCCGGGTGCGTGAATTTGCGATTGGTATGGGACCTAAATTACTGCATTGGCGCCGTAACCATACCACCTACACCATTCGCATTTTACCGGTGGGTGGTTATGTGCGTATGGCTGGCATGGATGAAACCCCTGATTTAGATGCAGGGCAACGTGTGCGTTTGGTTTTTGATGCCCAAGGCGTCGTATCAACGATTGATACCCAAATTGACGGACCTGGCGCAGGCGTCCCGTTTCAAATTGATTCATTTGATTTAAATGACGCCTTGACGTTAACTGGCTATCGTGAAGATGAGCCAACGTTAACAACGGTGCAGGTTGATCATGGTGCTACGATTATTGATCAACAAGGCATTGCCTTATTGATTGCCCCTCGAGATACTTGGGTGCAAAGTGCCAAAGTATATCAACGGGCAATCATTAATATTGCCGGACCGGTGATGAACTTTGTTTTGGCGCTGATTGTCTTTTGTCTATTGGGCTTTTTGCAACCACAAGTGACGTTAAATGAACCGATTGTGGGGACGGTTGAATCAGGTATGCCAGCTCAGCAAGCTGGGTTACGCGCAAATGACCACATTCAAGCGGTCAATGGCCAAACGATGCGGTCTTGGGATCAATTGGCCACAACAATTAGTGGCTCAGCAGGCAACAAGCTCTCATTGTCTGTGAAACGACAGGGTCAGACCAAAACCATTAAATTAACACCAAAGCAGGTGAAGGTTGATGGGACAACGACCCATTTGGTCGGTATCACACCAAAAACCTATACGGACTTTGGTGCACGGTTAAAATATGGTATATTAGCAACTGGCAGCACGACCCAGCGCATTTGGTATGCTATCACCCACCTATTTAGTGGTGGGTTTAGTCTCAATAAGCTTGGCGGTCCAGTATCAATTGCCAAAACGACATCAACAGTTGCAAAAGCTGGCTTTTTAAACGTATTGGTCTATATGGCAATGTTGTCCATCAATCTGGGGATGATGAACTTAATTCCAATTCCAGCATTGGATGGCGGCAAATTGTTGCTCAATTTAATTGAAGCCATTTGGCGTCGACCTTTACCAGAAAATATCGAAAATGCTGTGACTGTGGCAGGCGCCGCCTTTATGGTTGTGCTCATGGTTGCAGTCACAATCAATGATTTACTAAGATAATGACATGGCGCTTGGCGCCGTACATATTGCAAAAAGGAAAAACGAGGATTCTCATGAAACAGTCTAAATTACTGATGCCAACATTACGTGAAGTACCAGCTGATGCCGAGGTGAAAAGTCACCAGCTGCTTTTAAAAGCTGGGTTTATTCGACCAGTCGCTGCGGGTATGTTCGCCTATTTGCCATTGGCACAACGGGTGTTAAACAAAATTGAAGCCATTATTCGGGAAGAAATGGATCGCATTGATGCCAATGAAATGTTAGTGCCTGAAATTTTACCAGCTGAGTTATGGGAAAAGTCTGGCCGATATGAAACTTATGGTCCGGCACTTTATAAATTTAAAAATCGACAAGCCCGTGACTTCATCTTGGGACCAACCCATGAAGAGACGTTTACGCAGTTGATGGCTGACGATATTAAGTCTTATAAAAAGTTACCGTTGGTGGTTTACCAACTTCAGTCAAAGTTCCGCGATGAAAATCGCCCACGTTTTGGTTTGTTGCGAACACGCGAATTTATCATGAAAGATGCGTATTCATTTAGTGCAGACCAAGCAGGTTTGGATAAAGCCTATCATGACATGGAAGCCGCTTATGTGAATATCTTTGATCGCATTGGCTTATCATATCGTGCCATTGTTGGTGATGCAGGCGCCATGGGTGGTTCTGATTCAAAAGAATTTTCAGCGCCTGCTGCGGCCGGTGAAGATATTATTGCTTATTCTGATGCCTCTGATTATGCAGCGAACCTTGAAATGGCGAAGGATTTTTATGAACGTCAAGCGTCATCAGTAGCGGCATTGCCACTTGAAAAAATTGCAACACCAAATGAAAAGACAATTGATGAATTGTCACAATTATTGTCAGTACCAACATCAGAATTGGCAAAAACAATCACGTTTATTGCTGATGGTGAATTAGTGGCTGTCGTGACGACGGGTGATTTTGAAGTCAATGATGTGAAAGTACAAAACTTTTTGCAAGCTGACAGCTTAGAACTAGCTGATGAAGCACAAGTTCGTGAACTAATTGGCGCCGGCTTTGGCTCATTAGGCCCAGTGAATTTGCCAGAAAACGTCCGTTTGCTGGTTGATGAACGTGCGGCTGATTTGGTGAACTTTGCTGCTGGTGCCAATGAAGATGGGCAACATTTGCTCAACATTAATTGGGGACGCGATGTTGATTTGGCGCCTGAAAATGTCGCTGATTTTCGTACTGCCCGCGAAGGCGACATAGCCGTTGACGGTAAAGGGCACTTGGTCTTTACCAAGGGGATTGAAATTGGCCACATTTTCAAATTGGGGACGCGTTACTCAAAGACAATGGGCGCACAAATTCTTGATGAAAATGGGCGTCAAATTGATATGATTATGGGGTCATACGGTATTGGTGTGTCACGTTTGTTGAGTGCGATTTCGGAACAAATGGCTGACGATGATGGCTTGGTTTGGCCAGCTAGTGTTGCACCATTTGACGTGCATTTGGTACCCGTGAACTTAAAAGATGATGAGCAAGCACGTGTGACAGAACAGTTGGAAACAGCCTTGAAGGCTCAGGGGCTAGATGTGTTAGTTGATGACCGGAAGGAACGTGCAGGCGTTAAGTTTGCCGATGCAGATTTGATTGGCTTGCCAATCCGAATCACTGTCGGTAAAAAAGCCGCTGAAGACGTCGTTGAAGTGAAAGTCCGTGCTAGCAATACGAATATTGAAATGCGTGTCAGCGAAGTTGTTGACTCAGTTTCAGTCTTGCTAAATGGTGATAAATAAAGACAAAAGACCGACTCGTTTCGGTTTTTTTAATCAAGAAATAAGGGGGCGACATGGCAATATCTCAAGAAGAACAACTGCAACATCTGATGGCTCAAGTTCAGCTAGCCGATGACGTGAAAGCTTTTTTTGCTGGCGGTCGCTTAGCGCAAGTCGTTGTTTCAAAACAAGCCAAAACGTGGACTTTTCATGTTGAATTGCATGATATTTTACCAGTGCATGTGTTTTTGCAGTTCCGACAGCAATTAAAGGCTGCCTTTACCATTATCGCGCAGACTCACCTCGTGATTCAAACACCGCTTCAGGCCATCGATGAGCGCCAAGTGAACGATTACTGGCATATTGCGTTGGCCGATTCCACCCTTAATCATGCGGCGAGTCAACAATTAACCAGTAATACCATGTTGCGGCCAATTGGGGCGCAACATTTTGGTGTTGCAGTTGGCGCACAACTCTTATACAATGCGCTCACAGCCGAGGCATTGCAATCCATTGCTTCGGCCTATCAAACCTATGGCTTTCCTGAATTAATGCTAACCCCGCAGCAGGACGACGCCTTAGCACAACAGATTGAAGAAAGCGTGGCGATGCACCACGCCAAAGCCCATGAGGATTTGCAAAAGGCGATTCAAGCCACTGAACAGGCTAAGCCCAAAACTTCAGCCGAAGGGGTACCGTTAACACTCGGCCGAAAAATCGCCGCTGATGCTGAAATTACGCGCTTAGATACCATTGAAGGCGAAGAAAATCGGGTGGTTGTTGAAGGGTATATTTTTGCCAATGAAGTACGTGAGTTGCGTTCGGGCCGTAAATTGATGACCATCAAAGTGACGGATTATTCAAGTGCGATTGCAGCCAAAAAGTTTTCCAATAATGAGATCGATGAAGCGGTGTTTGACGGGTTAAAAACCGGGCTGTGGGTTCGGATGTCTGGTAATGTGCAAGAAGACACCTATGCCCGCGAACTAGTCTTAAATATTTATGATTTACAAGTCATTACGCATGAAAACCGCGCTGAAACGTATCAAGGGGATAAAAAGCATATTGAGTTGCATGTGCATACCAACATGTCAACAATGGACGCAGTGACGGATTACGCCGCGGTAGCAAAACTCGCTAAAAGTTGGGGACAAACGGCGCTTGGTGTCATGGACACAGCCAACGTGCAAGGTTTTCCAGAAGCTGTGGCTGCCGGCAAGAAAAATGATCTCAAAATGATTTATGGGATGGAAGCCAATCTCGTTGAAGATGGTGAACCCATTGCGTTTAACTTGGCAGATGTCCCATTACTTGGACCAGAGACAACCTTTGTCGCTTTCGATTTGGAAACCACGGGGCTATCGGCCGTCACGGATAAAATCATTGAATTATCTGCGGTTAAAATGCAGCTGGGCAACGTGGTGGACCAATTCTCAGAATACATCAACCCAGGTTTTCCTTTGTCAGAATTTACGACTGAACTGACCTCAATTACCGATTCAATGGTTGCCAATGCCGATCCGGAAGTTGATGTCATTCAACGCTTCCGGGATTGGGTTGGCGATGCGGTGCTGATTGGGCATAACGTGACCTTTGATATTGGCTTTATGAATGCGGCGTATGCGCGTTATCAAAAACCGGCCATCAGTAATCCAGTGATTGATACCTTGCCATTTACCCGTTGGCTTTACCCTGATTACAAATCTTACCGACTTGGCACGATTGCCAAGCGCTTTAATATTAATCTTGAACAAGCACACCGGGCTATTTTTGATTCGGAAACGACGGGGCATATTGCTTGGCGTCTGATGAAAGAGGCTAAAGAACGCTATGATCTGACCACCCATCAACAGCTCAATGACCATATGACAGAAGGCAAGGCGTGGCAACACGGCCGACCCGTTCATGCCACTTTGTTGGTGAAAAACGCAGTTGGTTTAAAGCATCTGTATGAATTAGTGTCTCGGTCAAACCTTGAATTCTTTGCGCGCGTGCCACGCATTCCCCGTTCTGTTTTGGAACAACACCGTGACGGTTTGTTAGTGGGAACGGGGGACACGGGGGGTGATGTGATTGTCACATTGATTGAAAAGGGTTATGACGCCGCGTTAGAAAAGGCCGCGTATTATGACTTTATTGAAATACAACCCACGGCCAATTATGCGCCGATGATCGAATCGAGCTTGATTGCCGATACTAATAAATTACACGATATTTTGCGGGATATGGTGGCCATTGGGGATGAATTGGACAAGCCAGTTGTGGTCACGGGTGATATTAAATATACGAATCCTGAAGACCGCATTTACCGGCAAATCTTAATTGCTACCCAGCCGGGTAATCCAAAAAATCGGACAGCTTTGCCAGCACTCTACTTTAAAACGACGCAAGAATTACTAGATGATTACGCGTTTTTGGGTGAGGAACTGGCGAAAAAGGTTGTGATTGATAATACGCATCTGATTGCGGATCGTTTAGAGACGGTTGCACCGCTAAAAAGTGGTTCGTACCCGCCAAACATTCCCACCGCAGGTGAGGAATTAACCCAGCGGACACTGGAAACGGCCAAAAAATGGTACGGCGATCCGGTGCCTGATGTCATTCAAGCACGCATTGACCAAGAATTAAAAGCCATTATTGGCAACGGCTTTGCGCCGCACTACATGATTGCCCAACGCTTGGTTGAAAAGTCGAACAAAGATGGCTATCTGGTTGGCTCACGTGGTTCGGTTGGCTCATCATTTGTGGCAACGATGTCTGGGATTACGGAAGTTAATCCGTTTGCGCCGCATTACCGCAGTGCGCATGGGGATTATTTTGAACTCGCTGATCCAAAAATCTATGAATCGGGTTACGATTTACCAGATAAACCTGATCCCAATCATCCGGGTGAAATGTTAATCGGTGATGGCCAGAACATTCCTTTTGAAACCTTCATGGGCTTCAAAGGGGACAAGGTGCCCGATATCGATTTGAACTTTTCAGGAGATTACCAGCCAATTGCCCACAATTACATGAAAGTTTTGTTCGGCGAACACAATGTCTACCGCGCTGGCACGATTGCGACCGTGGCTGAAAAAACAGCATTTGGTTATGTCAAAGGTTTTGAACGCGATCATGATAAGCATTATCGCGGTACCGAAGTGGAACGCTTGGCTCAAGGGATTACTGGGGTCAAGCGTACGACTGGGCAACATCCGGGTGGGATTTTGATTGTGCCCCGGGAATATGATGTCTATGATTTCACGCCGGTTCAATACCCAGCCGATGATCAAAAATCACTTTGGCAAACCACGCACATGGATTATCATTCGATTCACGATAATTTGTTGAAAATGGATATTTTGGGTCATGATGATCCAACCATGGTGCGAACGTTAAAGGATATGTCGGGGATTGATCCGCAATCCATTCCAGTCAATGACCCGGGTGTCTTGAGTTTGTTTACCTCACCCAAAGCGTTAGGCGTGACGCCAGAACAGATTTTTTCAAAAACTGGCACGCTTGGCTTGCCGGAATTTGGGACCAACTTTGTGCGGGGGATGCTGGAAGAAACGCAACCACACAATTATTCTGAATTACTGCAAATTTCTGGTTTGTCCCACGGCACGGATGTGTGGTTAGGGAATGCCAATGAATTAATTGAAAATGGCACCGCAACGATTGGGACCGTGATTGGAACCCGTGATAAGATCATGACGGATTTGATTAACTGGGGCTTTCCGGCCGCAGATGCCTTTAACGTGATGGAAAAAGTGCGTAAAGGGAAAGGCATTACAGATGAATATCAGGCCCAATTACGTGAAGCAAAGATTCCAGAATGGTATATCCAATCGATGCTTAAAATCAAGTATATGTTCCCACGTGCCCACGCGGCGGCCTATGTTTTGATGGCCTTGCGGATTGCTTATTTTAAAGTCTATTTCCCAACGATTTATTATGCGACGTACTTCTCAGTGCGCGCAGACCAATTTGATATTGTGGCGATGAGCCGCGGAAAAAATGCCACTAAAGAAGCCTTAAAGCGGCTGCGGGCGCTGGGAAATGATGCCACGGTTGGTGACAAAAATCTTTTGACGGTGCTGGAAATGGCTAACGAAGCCTTGGAACGTGGCATCACGTTCTCAATGGTTGACTTGTACAAGTCAGAAGCCAGCGAGTGGGTCATTGATGGCGACACGTTAATTCCGCCGTTTTCAGCGGTGCCAAGTTTGGGAGATAACGTGGCCAAGCAGATTATTGTGGCGCGACAAGAAAAGCCATTTTTAAGTAAGGAAGATTTGAAAAAGCGCGGCAAGGTGTCGCAAACTGTCATTGATTATTTGACGAAAAATTCAGTCTTAGACGGGATGCCGGATGAAAATCAATTGAGCTTATTTGATTTTTAACGACTAGAATAACGGAGCGTGAAGTATGAAACACGAATGGCACCAAAAAGTGGCCAATTATTTTGAATATGTCTTAAATGTCCTCATGATTGTGATTGGGGTGGTGATTTTTGGCTTTTTATTGCGAGAAATCTATAATTTGGCCTATTTACTCTTAAGCGTCAACGACATGCGGGCGCACTTTGGGCAAATTACCGATGCCACGTTGGCAGTTTTTTTGTTCTTCGAATTTATGAGCTTGGTACGCGAGTACTTTATTAAAGATGCGCATATTTCAATGGAAAGTTTCCTTTACATTGGGGTAACGGCATTGATTCGGGCGATTTTGGTTTATCATGATCAAACCATGAAAACGTTGTTGTTGGCGTTATCGATTGGTATCTTGGTCGTGGCGTTAACGATTTATCGTTATTTCCGAGAAAAGGGCAAAATGCACCGTACGACACTTTAATTTATCATTTTTGAGTGAAAAACGTTTGAAAAGCACGGCTAGCCGTGCTTTTTTGCATGGTTTAAACATGGTATGATAGAAGGGAAATGACACGGAGGAAAGTGATTTGTGACATTGCCCAAGCTATGGGTAGTGTGGCAGATCGTGAATAGCAATCATGGCAAAAAAAATTGTGGTCTTAGGCAGTCTGAATGTTGATAGCATTATGAAGATGCCGCGGATGCCTTTAGTAGGTGAAACAATGGCGTTAACTGACGTTGCCACCGCACCAGGCGGTAAGGGCGCCAACCAAGCGGTTGCCGCTGCGCGACAAGGGGCACAGGTTGATTTTATCGGCGCTGTTGGTCAAGATGCCAACGGGACGTTTATGCGTCAAACGTTGCAAGACAATGGGGTGGATGTTTCAGCGGTGACCGTCAATCCCCAAGTACCAACCGGATCGGCCTATATCATGCTACAAGCAAACGGTGCGAACACAATTTTAATCCATGGTGGTGCCAACCAAGCGCTCACACTAGCGGATTTAGATGAGGCAATCATTGCCCAGGCGGATACATTAATTGCGCAATTTGAAGTCCCACTTGACGTCATCACAGCGGCGTTTAAGCTGGCTAAAACACACGATGTGCAAACAGTGTTGAACCCAGCACCCGCAGTTTATGACATTACCCCGACGTTGGCTAGTTTGACAGATATCATTTTGCCAAATGAAACGGAAGCCCAATTATTGACAGGTATCCCAGTGACCAATGATGAGACTGTGTTAAATCAAGTCAGTGATGCGCTTTTGGCGATGGGGATCCCTCGCAGTATCATCACACTTGGTGATGCGGGGGCCTTTATTGCCGATGGCGACCAACGGTGGTGGGCTAAGCCTAAGAAAGTAGCGGCGGTCGATACGACAGCGGCTGGTGACACTTTTATTGGGACACTCGCCAATGAATTAGCACCAGACATGCATAATTTAGCGCAAGCAGTTGACCGTGCAAGTACAGCAAGTGCCATTGCAGTCACGCGCCACGGGGCAATTCCGTCAATTCCAACCCGAGATGAAGTGGACCAGTTCTGATGACCAATTTACCAACAGATTTTATCAGTAAATATACACGCTTATTAGGTGACGAAGCCCCAGCGTTTTTTGACACATTTGATGATCAAGTTCAAAAAGCGTATCGGATTAATCCTCTTAAAGCACATCCCATCGTTAGTGATACACCCGACCATGGCCCAGTACCATACGGGCAGTGGGGGCATTTTGGGGCAGTCTCTGGTCACAGTGTTGACCATGTGACCGGTGTGGTGTATTCACAAGAACCATCTGCGCAGTTTGTAGGTGAGGTGCTCCAACCACAGCCTGGTGAGCGCGTGTTAGATCTTGCCGCTGCTCCTGGTGGCAAAACAACCCACCTCGCAGCTTTTATGCAACAAGATGGCTTGCTTTGGGCGAATGAAATTTTCATGAATCGCGCCAAGATTTTAAGTGAAAATATTGAACGGATGGGCGTGCAAAATAGCATCGTGAGTTCACATGCACCAGCTGAATTAAGTGCGAAACTGCCGCAATTTTTTGACAAAATTTTGTTAGATGCACCATGTTCTGGCGAAGGCATGTTTCGCAAAAATCCAGCGGCAGTCGCGCAGTGGCATCAAGATTTCCCACATGAATTAGCCGATTTACAACGGGAAATTTTACAAGAGGCCATGAAAATGTTACGTCCTGGGGGACAAATCGTCTACTCAACATGCACGTTTGCCCCAGAAGAAGATGAACAAATGATTGCTTGGTTGATGCAAGAATATCCTGAGATGACCCTCTTATCAATTGAAAAGCCAGCCCATACACATGTTAGTGATGGCCGGCCGGCTTGGGCAGATCATGATTATACTGCGGGTCAGACATCTGAAAGTACAACCGTTGATCAGATCGAACTGGCAAAGACTGCGCGTTTGTGGCCACAAGTCTTGCAAGGCGAAGGGCATTTTGTGGCCAAGTTACAAAAAAGTGCAACGGCTGCCGTGACAGATGTTAACGTGAAACCATTAGTCCCCAGTCCGCTGAGTCGGGCGCAAGAACAAATTGTGACCGCGTTTTTATCAGATACGCTGGTTGATTTTGATCTGGCAGGCCGCACGTTTACCTTATTCGGGGATCGCTTGTATCTGGCACCGGTTGAAACACCAGATATCACGGGGATGAAAATTTTACGCCTTGGGCTTGAACTTGGCACATTTAAGAAGAATCGCTTTGAACCAGCGCATGCTTTAGCGTTAGCACTACCACCCAAAGCCTTTGTGCAAACCTATGCGTTGGATACGGCCGATTGGGCAAAATTTGTTCATGGCGATGTTATTCGACCAGATGTACCAATACAAAAAGGTTGGGTTGTGATGACAGCAAATGGGAATGGTGTTGGTTGGGGGAAGTTTGTGGATGGTCAAATCAAGAATTTCTTTCCCAAGGGCTTACGCTTTGTTGTGAAGCCAAATGATGCACCACTCGCACCAGAAGAATATTAAAACCCGAACATTTTCCAACCTGTCAAGCCCATGATTTGACCTTGTTTTGGTCAGTAGAACACGTATAATAGAAGCTAGTATTTACGCCATCTCATCATTTGAGGTGGCGTAAAAATTTGAAGCTGGGGTCGGTGCTATGCATTTGCATACCTCACAAAGGGAGAATAATCACCATGAAAAAATCAACTCAAATTGTCGCAGGAATTGCTGCTGTAGCCATCATCGGTGGCGGCATTTATGCTGGTGTATCACACCAATCTAATCAAGCAACCAATGCAAAAAACGTGGCCTCACTTGGTCTCGTACTTGATGTAGGTGGTGTGGATGACCACTCATTTAACCAATCGGCTTGGGAAGGTGCGAAGCAATATGCCGCAGCAAACCACGTGAAGGCAGGACAAAATGCGCCGGTGACGTACTTTTCTACGGCTGACCATTCTGACTTAGACCAGAATTTTAATTTGGCTACCAAGAGCAAGAAGTACCAGATCGTCTATGGGATTGGGTATTCTTTGAATCAAGCCATTACCAAGTCGGCGAAATTAAACCCGAAGCAAAAGTTTGTGTTGGTGGATGACATTGTCACCAACCAACCAAACGTTGCTTCAGTGATGTTCCGTTCAGAACAGTCATCTTATCTTGCTGGTGTCGCTGCGGCGACAAAGGCTAAAGCCAATGGCGAAAAGGCAGTTGGCTTCATCGGCGGGATTCACGGGAATATCATTGATGCTTTCGATGCTGGATTTGAAGCTGGCGTGAAGGCAACTGATCCAACACTAACCGTTGAAAAGCAGTATGCCAATTCATTCACTGACTCAGCTAAAGGAAAGACCATTGCAGCAACGATGTATGCGTCAGGCATTAAAACGATTTTTGCTGCGGCAGGTTTTGTCGGCAATGGCGCCTTTTCAGAAGCCAAGGCTGAAAACTCAAAGCTCACAGCGGATTCAAAAGATCGTTTGTACATTATTGGTGTTGATCGCGATCAAAAGTCTGATGGCGCCTATAAGTCAAAAGATGGTCAGTCAGAAACATCAACCTTGGCATCATCTATCACGTCTGTAGGTGCCGGCGTGAAGCATATTGCTGACGACTACAATAAGAAGCACAGCTTCCCTGGTGGCCAGACCGTGGCTTATGGGTTGAAGGAACAAGGGGTGTACTTAACAGAATCAGCGCTGACACCAGATGAAAAGGCCGCTGTTGATAAAGCACAAAAAGCGATTATTGCTGGCACAATTAAAGTGCCTAATCACCCAGCAGGCTCACAATTTAATCAAAAGTTTTAAGCCAAACAGGCAACATTTTGCCGGAGAGCCCCGCTATCGTGGGGCTTTTTTGGTATAATAAAGACAGTATGTTTTAGGAGGAAGTGTACCCAACTGATCGTTGAAAAACGCGCGTGGTGGGTGTACAAAAAAGAAATGGCTTTCGATCAACAAGTGACGATTTCTGGGGATGCAACTTATCAACTCAGCCCACAAGTGAAGAAGTATACGCTCGGTGATTTAGGCTTTGTGACCAATAATGCGGGCGTTTATGTGTTACACCGCTCACTTGAACCGGAAAAGGCCTTGGTTAATGCGATTCAATTAAAGGTCTCAGTTAACCAAACACTGACGGGCTTTAAAATGAGTACCGTGTCGGCTGGCGATGTGGTTCGCGTAGACATTTTTAAGCATCAACATGCGGCCGAATTGGTACAATTGTATCATTTCTTTGTGGATGAATTGGTGGCACGTGGTGTGCTAGAAAAGATTTAATATGACAACATTTTATTTTGTACGACATGGGCAAACAGCCTGGAACCTTGAGCGACGTTTTCAAGGCGGGAATGGGGATTCAGATTTGCTGCCATCTAGTTATGATGACATGATCAAGGTGGCCGAGTATTTAAGCGACGTCCCTTTTACCCGCGTTTTTGCTTCGCCGCTGCGTCGGGCTCGCGTAACAGCCACCCAAATTAGTCGGGCAATGCATTATCGTGGCCGGATTTCGCTGCGGTCAAATATTGCTGAAGTGGGCTTAGGTCGATGGGAAGGTGAGTTGGTGGCGAATGTACAAGTTAAGTATGCGACCGCTTATCACAATTATCGACATGATTTAGATCAATTTGAAGGCGTTGAATTTGGTGGTGAAGGGTACACACGTGCCAGTCAACGTTTTGCACGCTTCATTAAAAATTTGGCGCAACAATACCCCAATGACAATATTTTAATTGTGTCACATGGGATGGCGTTGTCATTTGGCATTAACGCTTTATTACAGACGCCACGAATGGCCATTCGGACCCGTGGGGGATTAAGCAACACATCAACCACCGTCCTCTCAACACAAGATGGCCAACA
The DNA here is from genome assembly GCF_012396485.1 of Leuconostoc holzapfelii. GTDB lineage: Bacteria > Bacillota > Bacilli > Lactobacillales > Lactobacillaceae > Leuconostoc > Leuconostoc holzapfelii. The sequence goes on along the minus strand of NZ_JAAXPO010000001.1, from coordinate 90,702 downwards.
TTTTCAGGTTGAAGATTGGAATAACACATCGTATTTAAACAAGCCACAAAACGATGGGACAACGATTTAATTTAACATTGGGATAGGATATTATTTGCACACGATGGCATTTCCAACGGAACAACTGGACAAAATTACCGGCACGTTACAACACATCATTTTTGCGTCCAGTGATTCTTATTTTAAAATTTTATCGGTACAAATCGACGAGGCGACTTTAGTGGATTGGGATGCGCCTGAAATCATTGTCACGGGAACTTTTGCTGATGTCCAAGAGGGCAGTACGTATGCTTTTTATGGCCAAGTTGTGCGCCATCCAAAATATGGCCAACAATTAAAAGTGGTACGTTATGAAAATGAACTACCACCTGATGAAAACGGCTTGATTAAGTACTTTGCCAGTGGGCAATTTTCAGGCATTGGTAAAAAAACGGCTGAAAAAATTGTTGATCATTTGGGCTTGGATGCGGTAAATCTCATTTTAGATGACGTTTCGGTATTGGACGGCATTATGAAGCCAGCAACCGCCCAGAAATTAGCCCGCAATTTACAACTCAATTTAGGCCTGGAGCGCTTATTTCAAGTCGGGAATCAGTACGGGCTAGGGGCCGACTTAGCTGGACGTCTCTATGATCAATATGGTCACGAAGCAGAAACAATTTTAACCACCGATCCGTATCGTCTTGTCTTTGAATTTGACGGTATTTCTTTTAAAACGGCAGACGGCATTGGCCAAAAAAATGGGCATACGCGTGATGATTCGCGACGCATTCAGGCGGCTGTTTATGCTACGATGATGAATGTGAGCTTTCAATACGGTCACACATTTTTGACGCGTGACCAACTCGTGCAAACCACGGCCCAGTTGTTACGTGATCAACAATTAGAAACAGCCATTACGGCTGCTATTGCGCAACTCCTCAAGGATCAAATCCTGGTCGATGAGGACGGCCGTCTGTATGCGACGGCTTTATATCAGGCAGAAGTTCAGACTGCCCAAGATTTGCGGCGTTTATTGCGTGCGCCGATGCCATTTGACATCACCTCGGAAGCAATTGCTGCTGCAGTGGTCACACCTGGCCATATGCAATTAGATGAGACACAAATTGCGGCTGTGACAGCGGGGTTGAATGCGCAAGTGTTCTTATTGACTGGTGGTCCTGGGACAGGCAAAACGACAATTGTCCGCACAATTGTGGCAACGTGGCACCAGTTGTTGGCCCAGCAGGCTAAGTATGCAGACAATACAAAAGATTTTTTGAAAAATTATGCCGTGAAATTAGCGTCACCAACTGGGCGTGCGGCGAAACGAATGACCGAGGTCACCGGCTATGATGCAACGACTATTCATCGGCTACTCGGCATTGCAGATCTAGATGAGCCAGAATTTAACGCGGATAATCCCATTGCTGGTGGTTTACTCATTATTGATGAGGCTTCGATGCTCGATATTGAGCTTACCGCCAAATTGCTGGCCGCTATTCCCAGTGGCATGAAAGTGATTATCGTCGGGGATGCCGACCAATTACCATCCGTTGGACCTGGTAATGTGTTAGCTGATCTGGTGGCGAGCCAGGCACTGGCACATATTGAGCTGGAAACGATTTATCGTCAAGGGCGTGGTAGTAGTATCACGACAATGGCCCAAGACATTAAAAATGGCCGCTTACCTGCAGACTTTATGACTAACCAACGTGATCGCTCAACGTTTATGGTGGCGCCAGATCAAGTGGCAACGGCAATTGAACAGGTGGTCAAAGCCGCAATTAAAAAAGGGTATACCGCCGATGAATTACAAATTTTAGCGCCGATGTATAAAACAACTGCGGGTGTGCATGCTTTAAATACCATGGCGCAAGCGTTGTTTAATCCCATTAAACCGGCACAAAAATCGTTACAGTTTGGCGAAACCATTTTTCGTCGGGGCGACAAGGTGCTTCAGTTGGAAAATGACAGCGAACGCGACATTTATAATGGCGATATGGGCCAAATTGTTGCGGTTCAATATAAAAAAGATCCAGGGAATACTGAAAATGAAGACAGTCTGGTGGTTGATTTTGATGGGAAAGAGCTAGTTTATCCTAAAAAGCAATTGAATCAGTTGACCTTAGCCTATGCTACCACAGTGCATAAGGCCCAAGGTAATGAATTTCGCTTGGTAATCATGGCCTTAACGTCGCGCTTTGGCTTAATGTTAAATCGTAATTTATTGTATACTGGGATCACTCGCGCAAAAGAAGCCTTGATTTTGGTTGGCGAATATGAAGCATTTGCTCGCGCGGCCCAGACACCCGTGCCGATGCGAGCCACTTGGTTAACGCAACGGCTACAAGCAGAAGAAAAAAACGTTACCCAACCAGTTGCTGTTAGCCAACCAACCCCACCAGGTACGAAGCAATTAACAACACAGTTAATTGTGGCACAGGCTGTGTCACCAATGATTGGGATGGCTGATGTGACCCCGTATGACTTTATGGGCACGACTTGAAACCTGGTATAATGAAACTAAGAAAAAATGGAGTAAGAAAATGACGACCCCTGAATACCGCTTATTTAGCCTTGGCAGTAATCCAAAGTTGGCCAACGAAGTCGCCAGCATTTTAGGCACGAAATTATCTGATATTGATGTGCGGCAATTTGCCGATGATGAGATTTATGAACGAATTGAGCAAACTGTGCGTGGCCGAGATGTTTATGTGATGCAAGGCATTTCAGACCCAGTGAATGATAATTTCATGAAATTGATGATTTTTATTGATGCCGCGCGCCGCGCTTCAGCAAAGACAATCAATGTGGTTATACCATATTTTGGGTATGCGCGGTCAGATCGTAAAGCACGTTCTCGCGAACCAATTGCCGCCCGTTTGGTGGCAAATATGTTGGAATCACAAGGCGTCAAGCGCGTGATTACGATGGATTTACATGCCGATCAGGTGCAAGGGTTCTTTGATATTCCAGTGGATCACTTGATTTCAATGCCAACTTTAGGTCATTATTTCTATGAAAACGACCTACTTGGTTCAGATTTAGTCGTTGTGGCGCCAGATCATTCTAGTGTGGGTCGCGCACGTAAATTCGCCAAGTTGTTGCATGCTGAATGGGCAATTATTGACCGCCGGGCCAATGATGATTCCCATACGACACCTTTTGGTATTACTGGTCATGTTAAAGGTAAGCGGGCAATTTTGATCGATGATATCATTGATACGGGCTTAAGTATGACTTTGGCGAGCGCGTCATTGGCTGCAGCTGGCGTGACGGACATTTATGCCGTGGCGCCACATGCGGTCTTGTCTGATCATGCCGTGTCTAAATTAGCCGAATCCGCCATTTCAAAAATTTTGGTGACCAACACGATTGAAGTGCCAGACGGTAAGCAATTTGATAAGTTAAGTCACCTGTCGGTTGCAGCACCGTTTGCCGAAGCGATTCGCCGCGTGGCAGCTTTTGAGAGTATCGAAGATATTATGAGAAGCCCAGATAATTTGGATGTTAAACTATGAAAACAGTTGATATGACAGCATTGCTATCACCTGAATGGGGTGTTAGCGACGCTGGTTTCTTAACAACACAATATGGTGCAGCACTGACATTTAAAACCAACCGCGTGTGTCAGGTGACATTAACCTTTGCCAAAGCCTACCGTGGGCTGAGTTTTGCCGTTAAAATTAATGATAATGATTGGCAGACCATTGCCGTGTCAGCAAAGGTATTGCAATTGTCGCTTGACAAGACACCTGCTACAGTTCAGGTTGTGCTTCGGGAACGTGAGGGGAGCAGTGAGGCCTTTTGGAATGATCCGGTCATCCTTACCACGATGACCATTGACGATGGCGATGTCGTGCCATTCGCTGTCACGCAGCCTTTTGTTACTTTTGTTGGGGATTCTATCACGGCTGGCGAGGACATGGCGGCCGATGGCAATCATCCAGAAGTGAGCTATCCGCAACTTGTTGCTAATATCTTAGGGCAACCGCTCAATCGTATCGCTTATGGCGGCACAGGATTGACCGCATCAGCCCCTTATCAAATCCCAACCGCGATAGAGGCGTTATGGCATGTCGGAAATAATGTGGCGCGACCATTAGTGGCGACAAATTTAGTCATTGTCAATTATGGGACAAATGATGCCAATTATGGCGCAAACGCGCAGCAGTTTGCCTTTGGGTTGCGGATTTATCTCCTTGAATTGATAAAGCGCTTTCATAATGCTAAAATTATGTTAATGATGCCATTAAATGGTGCGTTTCGGGCCGTGTTTGTTGCCGAAACAGCACGCTTTGATCAATTGACGTTAATTGAAACAAAAGCATGGTTACCAACCATGACCCATGTCCACCCGAATTGTGCAGAGCATCAAGTCATTGCAGAGCAGATAGTGAAAGGACTTTAAAGTATGGTATATGCAGCAGATGAACAACGTTATGAAAAATTACCTTATCGTCGTGTCAGCGATTCTGGCTTAATTTTACCCGCCGTATCCTTTGGGTTGTGGCGAAACTTAGGCGATCAAATGCCTCTGGAAAACTCTAAAAAAGTGATTTTAAAAGCCTTTGATAGTGGTATTTTTAGTTTTGATAATGCGTCAAATTATGGGCCAAGCAACGGCACGGCTGAAGAAACTTTCGGCCAAGTGTATCGCAGTGATTTAAAGCCTTACCGCGATGAATTGGTGATTACGACCAAGGCAGGGTATCACATGTGGCCAGGGCCATTGGGTGAATTTTCTGGCAAGAAAACATTAACTGCGGCTTTAGATTTGAGTTTACAGCGCATGGGCTTAGATTATGTGGATATCTTTTATGCTCACCGTTGGGATCCCAATACGCGCTTGGAAGAAACGGCTTATGCGTTAGATTTGATGGTTAAGCAGGGCAAAGCCTTGTATATTGGGGTGTCAAATTACACCGCAGAGCAAACAGCAGCGATTGCCAAGTTATTTGACGAGTTGGGGACACCATTTATTGGAAACCAAGTCTCGTATAATATGTTGAACCAAACGGCGACTGAAGATGGGCTATTGGATGTTTTGGATGACAGTCATGCCGGCTTAATTGCTTATGGCCCATTGGCAGAAGGCTTATTGACGGATCGTTATTTGACAGGTATTCCAGAAGATTATCCAATTCATCGCACCAATGAATTTTTGTTTGAAAATGGTAAAGATGACTTGATTACGAAGTTAAACGGCTTGAATAATATCGCGCAAGCCCGTGGTCAAAAATTGTCACAAATGGCTTTGGCATGGTTGTTAAGAGATCGTCGGGTAGCTAGTGTTGTGATTGGGGCAAGTAATATTGACCATTTGGTCGATAATCTCGCTTTTAGTCACAATATGACATTTACCGAAGAAGAAATCGCACAAATTGACAACATTTTGCAATAAAAAAAGCATCCCGCAGGGATGCTTTTTTTTATTGGTTTAATTCGTCTTCTAGAAAGTGATTTCTAAAATATTTAGGTGTTAAACCAGTAACTTTTTTAAACGTTTTAATAAAGTAACTTGGCGTCGAAAACGCTAATTGTTTGGCGATATCTGGAATGGGTGCATCCGACACAATTAGAATTTCTTTTGCGCGATCAATCTTATTTTTTCGGATAAATTGCGTAATCGTAATGCCAAACTTTTCCTTAAATGCTGGATTCAAGTTCTTTTTTGAGGCATGGACTGCTTTGGCAATGTCATCTAAATTAATGTTGTCACAAACGTGTTCATTAATATACGACATGATGCGATCTGGAAGCGGTAGGAAGTTGTGGATGCGATAATTTTGAATGGTTTTGAAATAAAACCAGGTCACACCATTCAATGTATTAATGAAATCTGGAAAATTAATGGCATGTTCTATTTCGTTTACAAGATCTGTTTGTATTTTAAAAGCACGGTCAACCGGATACCCCCATTGCTCAATGGCATGGGTCAAAATAGCAATATAAGAGACAATAAAGTCTTTTTTTTGCCGGAGGGTTGCATGGTCAATATCCAACGCATCAAAGAAATGGATATTTGGTAATTTTTCGATAGCCATAACGAGATCATCTTGATTAGAATAAATAACTGCGTTAATGATTTCATTTTCAACATCATAATAAGACGAACAATCTGGATCAATCGGTGAATGTTCGATAACTCTTTGTGATAAACGCTTATTATGGATAAAAGATGTTCGCGTGGGGCGATATTTCCAGTATACAATCGATAAATGGTCTGTGAAATTAATTCTAGTTTTGTGAGCACACTGACTAGTCGAAACTGACTTTCTGAAAATGAGCTACGATTAAAGTCAAACAGGTAATAAATCGTCTCGCTAGATGATACTTGAACGGCTAAAATATAGCCTGTATCAAAACTGATAGCTTGATAGGTTTTTTGAGGATATTTTTCAAAGAATACGATTGCGTTTTTTAATTGTGTTCTTTTTACTGCAGATTGCGAATCCACCTGATCTATTTCATCATTAGTTTTGAGGTATACGTTGGCATTTAATATCTGTGCAAAATTAGTTATGTCTTTCATATGCTTCCTTGTGATAAAAAAATTATAGTTTAAAAGTTTTCTTTTCAATTGTGTTATAGTAAACAATTTTTGATTATAAAGTAAAAGTTGGGGATAAAAAGCAAAAAGCTGTGTAAAAGGTTCCATTTTGATATGTATGGACTTTTATTCGCACGCTTTAATCTCCAATATCAAAGATAATAGTGCCAATACATTCTTTGTATGAAAATCAATCTAAAAGGGGACTTAGCATATGAAAAGAAAACATAGATTATTTAAACCTGAGATCAAACAGGTGACGCGTTTCAAGATGTATAAAGATGGTAAAAATTGGATTACCGCCGGGTTATCTAGGTTTACCTTTTTAACAAAAAAGTCGGATTTGGTTGAAAAAACAACCACTACTCAAGAAAAGCAACAAGGTCACAATGGTTTGCTTAAAGGGTTAATCGGTGTTGGTGCATTACTGGGTGGTACAGTAATGACGAACAGCGATGTTTTTGCGGACACAACAGTTGCCAATGAAAAAAATGCGGCAGCGGACAATTTAGTTGATCAAAACAAGGTGACAATTCCTGCAGGATCAACCAGCACGAGCACGCAGGTAAGTGGTGCTGGGTCTGTATCAGAATCAGGCGTTACATCTGAATCTGAGGGGACGTCTACTTCGGCATCAGCAGAAACGACGGCGTCGACATCAACTGTCACGTCAGATCAAGCTACAACCAGTCAAAGTACAACAGCGTCAACAAACCAAGGTGCAACGGGCTCGAACTCAGAGGCCGCTCGTGTCGACGTGTCAACTGGGGAACGTGTGAGTTCAACATCGATGAGCGAAAGTGCTGGGGAAACGAGCCAAGTAACCAGTCAACAAGGCTCAGAGACGACCACAGTTTCAACATCAGAATCAACGAGCGAGACGCCAACAAGTTCAACGTCATTGACAGACAATGCGTTGAATTCAGCGACTGTGAATGCTGAAAACAATACGGCCAATGCAAAGGCTAACAGCTCAGTTTCAGAACCAGATTATCCAGCAAGCATGCCGCGGTCAAATGATGATAATTTATATGACTTTTGGTGGGGGGCTCTTATTGCAATGGATGATTCCGTCACCTATGACGACATATTAATATCTGTCAGACGTGATAATCCTGATGAGATTGTTATTCGCGAAAAAGATACTGACGGGAAGATATATACAAATACAGTAACTCTTGCTTATTATTCTTATTCTTCAGATGTCATTGCTGGGCTTAAATTTTACTTTACCAAAGATGGTGACCGGAATTCTGTGCGCATGCAATACACCCGAATGGATTCTGTAAAAAAAACACTTATCAATAAATATTCTTATGGTATCCGTGACTTAGGTGGCGGTGGACAGCGAAAAACTACTTTTGTACCAATACAAGTCAAACAAACTGTTAAGCTTATTGATGCTGAAACCGGTAAAATTATTGAAACCCATGAGGAAGTTGGTTGGGAAGGTGAAAGATATACATCCACATCTGGACCAGTTAGGGAAGGCTACTACATTGAAGATTTGCATAACAATGGTAGCGGAAAAATATCAGCATATGGCAAGATTGGAGCAGAATATTCGCAACGACTTAGTGATACTGCGACTGTAACTTATACTCAAATTGGTTAGGATGGTACTATGCGTGCCGTTGTTAAGTTTACTGATGGTACACCGGACCAAGTTGTAGATAAGATCGGGCCAAACGATGCTGACTATAGTACTGATTTTGTACTTTTAAATCCATATTTCCCATCATCAGATGTTGAGTATGTGTACAAGCAATTAGGGCATTTAGTGGTTAAGCAAGGCGATGGTACGGTTTATGCAAATGTACAATATGTTAATAACCCTCATGATGCGTCAAGCGCAACATACCCTTTAAATGTCATCCCAGATGGTTATAAATCAACAGTTAGTGGTCAAGACGTGACCATAGATGATATTTTAAATGGTAAAGTACCTAAAGAATTGGGACAAGATACAGTTGTAACGATTACTCCAACATCAGAGACTGCTTCAAAATCAGATTCGGCGAGTCAGTCCGTTTTGACAAGTAAGAATGTATCACAAGCGGTTTCAGCAAGCACAGACGCGTCACAAACAGTCTCGGGATCAACTGCAACATCACAAGTGGCCTCGACATCAATTGTGACATCACAGAATATTTCAGAGAGCCAAGTGACCTCAACATCGGTCGTTTCATCACAGGCTGATTCAACCTCAGTCGCCGTGTCACAAACAACCTCAGGCTCAATTGCAACGTCACAAGTGGCCTCAAAATCTGTTGTAGCATCACAGAATATTTCAGAGAGTCAAGCAACCTCAACCTCCATTGTTGCATCACAGAATACTTCTGCGAGCCAAGCAACTTCAACATCAATATCTGATTCACAAGTGGTTTCGACGTCAATCGTTACGTCACGTAATAGTTCAGAAAGTCAAGCGAAGTCAGCACATGTCTCTGAAAGTAATTCTAAGAGCTTAGTTGCGTCAAAAGCTGGTTCGCAATCTGCGTCTATTTCGCAAGTTGGTTCAATGAAGTTATCGCACTCAGTTTCTTTGAGTGACGCAATGTCATTACTACAATCACAAAACGGATCGACTAGTACTGTACTTTCTGAAGAACGTTCAAGGAATATTTCAAATGCGGCATCGTTAAGTACGGAAGTTTCAACACAGGATTCAACAAGACAATCACTGTCAATTTCAATTATTAATTCGCAGTTAACCTCAGGAAGCGTGTTAGCTTCAACATCAATTGCAGCTTCACAAACTGCCTCAACAAGTCGGGAAGTCTCAACATCAATTGCAGCTTCACGAAGTGCCTCAACGGGTCAGTCGGTCTCTACATCAATTGTAAACTCGCAAGCGGCCTCAGAATCAATTGCAACATCTCAGAGCGTTTCAACGAATCAAGCGGATTCAACATCGATTTCGGCATTACAGAGTATCTCAGCGAGTCAAGTAAATTCCGAAATTGCATCATATCAGACTTCTGTACAACACTCTGAAAGTGAAAAAATATCCGACTCTAAGAGTGCATCACAAGAAGCATCATCAAGTTTGACAGCTTCTCAAGACCAGTCAATCAGTCTGTCAGCGCTCGTCTCTCTCAGTGAGTGGGCTTCAATTTATCGCTCAGAAGTTGAGTCAGCTATGTTAGCAGGTTCTGTGCAACAGTCACAATCGGTTGCTGATTCTGAAAACGTATCACAAGTGGCATCAACGAGTTTGACAGCTTCTCAAGACCAGTCAATCAGTCTGTCAGCGCTTGTGTCGCTCAGTGAGTGGGCTTCAATCTACCGTTCGGAAGTTGAATCGGCTATGTTAGCAGGTTCTGTGCAACAATCTGAATCTGCTTCGACCAAAGATTCTCAGGTAAGCTCGGCAAGTGTTGCAGCTTCTGATTCGCGTGTATCTTCACAAGTGGCATCAACGAGTGCAGTTATTTCGCAAGCGGTTTCTGAGACAAAGTCTATTTTTGATTCCACCAGTGCTTGGGCCTCGGCTTTTAATTCGGAAACAGCCTCAACTGGTTCAAGTAATTGGTCGGGGATGACCTCTGTCAGCCAAGAAGTATCTGTTGCTGCTTCACGGGTTGCATCAGCCAGCCTTGAAAATTCTAATATGGGCTCGACTATTGCTTCAATCAGTGAAACAATTTCACAGGCCGGGTCAGCTCAAGTGTCAACGAGCGAAGTATTTTCACAGGCAACGTCAACGATTGCATCAGAGATGGCGGCGGGTTCAAAGGCAGCAAGTGAGTTAGCGTCAACGAGTGTGTCAACGTCGCAGGTAGCGTCAGCGATTGCGTCTGCAGGCGCAATCGGCTCAAAGAGTGATGCGATTTCAAAGCTCACATCCGAGATCGTGTCAGCGAGCGCGGCGGGTTCAAAGGCAGCGAGTGAATTAGCGTCAACAAGCGCCGTCATGTCACAAAGGACGTCGGGGATTGCGTCTACAATTGAATCTGCTGTTGCAAGCGTCGCAACATCAGCAATTGCGTCAGAAATGGCGGTTGCGTCAAAGGCAGCGAGTGAGTTAGCGTCAACGAGTGTGGCCAACTCACAGGCGGCGTCAGAGATTGCGTCCGCAGGCGAAACCGGCTCAAAGAGTGATGCGATTTCAAAGAGTGCATCCGAGATTGTGTCAGCGAGCGCGGCGGGTTCAAAGGCAGCGAGTGAGTTAGCGTCAAAGAGTGCTGTCATGTCACAAAGCGCGTCAGCGATGGCCTCACAGATGGCTTCAGCCCAAGCGTCAACCAGTAGATCAACTAGTGCTGTAACTTCGGCAGTCATTTCGATGAGCGAGGCTGTATCTCAGATTGAATCGGAATGGGCGTCGGCGAGTGAAATCAACTCAGGAGCTTCATCAAAAACTGCGTCAATAGTAGCATCTGTAGCAGATTCAGCCGTGGCGTCAACGAGTGTGTTAGCATCTCAGATGGTGTCAGCGAGCGAGTTGATTTCAAAGACTGGTTCAGAATGGGCGTCAACGAGTGTGTCAACGTCACAGGTCGCGTCAGAGATTGCGTCCGCAGGCGAAACCGGTTCAAAGAGTGATGCGATTTCAAAGCTTACATCTGAGCTAGTCTCAGCGAGCGCGGCTGGTTCAAAGGCAGCGAGTGAGTTAGCATCAGCCAGTGAGGCTAATTCTGTGAGTGAAGCACTTTCACAGGCAACCTCAACGATTGTTTCAGAGATTGCGGCTGGTTCAAAGGCAGCGAGTGAGTTAGCGTCAACGAGTGTGTCAACGTCACATGTCGCGTCAGAGATTGCGTCCGCAGGCGAAACCGGCTCAAAGAGTGATGCGATTTCAAAGCTCACATCCGAGATCGGGTCAGCGAGTGCGGCTGGTTCAAAGGCAGCGAGTGAGTTAGCGTCAACGAGTGTGTCAACGTCACAACGGACGTCAGAAATGGCCTCACAGATGGCTTCAGATCAAGTGTCAACTAGTAGATCAACTAGTGCTGTAACTTCGGCAGTCATTTCAATGAGTGAAACTGTTTCGCTGGTTGAATCCGGGTTAGCGTCAACGAGCGCGGTCACGTCACAACGGACGTCAGCGATTGCGTCAGAGATGGCCTCACAGTTGGCTTCAGCCCAAGCGTCAATGAGCGTCGCAACGTCAGCGATTGCGTCAGCGAGTGCGGCGGGTTCAAAGGCAGCGAGTGAGTTAGCGTCAACGAGTGTGTCAACGTCACAGGTTGCGTCAGAGTCAACAAGTGTGGCTGGATCGCAATCAAATGCAATATCACAATTGATTTCACTAAGTCAGGTTGTGTCAGAAATGACATCTGAAATTGTATCTTCAAGTCAATCAGGTTCTGCAAATGCATCAGAATTTATTTCAATGATTTCATCGAATTCGACAAGCGCATCAGAATCAACAGCTGTTTCAACGAGTGAAGCAGCATCAGAATCAAATGCGGTATCAGAAAGTGAGACAGCATCAAAGTCAGCTTCGACAAGCGCATCAGAATCAACGGCTGTTTCAACGAGTGAAGCAGCATCAGAATCAAATGCGGTATCAGAAAGTGAGACAGCATCAAAGTCAGCTTCAACAAGCGCATCAGAATCAACGGCTGTTTCAACGAGTGAAGCAGCATCAGAATCAAATGCGGTATCAGAAAGTGAGACAGCATCAAAGTCAGCTTCGACAAGCGCATCAGAATCAACGGCTGTTTCAACGAGTGAAGCAACATCAGAATCAAATGCGGTATCAGAAAGTGAGACAGCATCAAAGTCAGCTTCGACCAGCGCATCAGAATCAACGGCTGTTTCAACGAGTGAAGCAACATCAGAATCAAATGCGGTATCAGAAAGTGAGACGGCATCAAAGTCAGCTTCAACCAGCGCATCAGAATCAACGGCTGTTTCAACGAGTGAAGCAGCATCAGAATCAAATGTGGTATCAGAAAGTGAGACAGCATCAAAGTCAGCTTCGACCAGCGCATCAGAATCAACGGCTGTTTCAACGAGTGAAGTAGCATCAGAATCAAATGTGGTATCAGAAAGTGAGACAGCATCAAAGTCAGCTTTGACAAGCGCATCTGAATCAACAGCTGTAACGTCGACGAGTTCAAGTGATAGTCAATCTATCGGTTCACAAGTACCAAATCAGGTTAAAAAGGATGGTCTCTTACCTGAAACAGGTGAACACGATACAACAACTGCATTACTAGGTCTTGGCCTATTGGCAGCACCGCTTGCACTAAAGCGAAACAAAAAGAATAAAAAATCTCAAGATTAAGGCGAGAATAACGCTAAGATCGCAGTAATCTTTTGAATCTTAAACAACGCATTGTGTAATCGTGCAAAAAAGTCACCCTTCGGTAATTTAATTCTTACCGGAGGGTGACTTTTTGATGGCATGAAAATATTTTATTGTCGCGCATAAGCGCTTTTAATCGTGTGACTGAAGGCATACCTTGGGCAATAATTAGAAGATATCAGTCAATGCGGTGCTGGTAAATCAGGTAAATCAGAAACTAAGGGGAGTAATACTTTATGAAAAGAAAACACGGGTCCTATCGGCCAGAAGTCAGTCGCGTGACACGCTTTAAAATGTATAAAGACGGTAAAAATTGGATAACAGCGGGGTTATCAAGATTTACATTCTTAACAAAAAAGTCTGATATGGCAAATCAAGCAACAGAGACCAAAGAAAAAGGGCAAGCACAACATGGGCTGCTCAAAGGCTTAATTGGTGTCGGAGCGTTGCTGGGTGGCACGGTCATGACAAATAGTGATGTGTTTGCGGACACACCTGTGGCCAACGAAAAGGGTGCTGCCGCAGACAATGTGATTGATCAGAATACAGTGATGATTCCAGCAGGGTCGACCGCCTCAAGTCAGTCAGCATCAACCAGTACAGTATCAGAGTCTACAGTGACATCGACAGTTGCCACAGATAAGATTACCTCAGTAAGTGAGCACACAGCTGCATCCGAAGTGACAAAGGCATCAACGAGCTTAGCAGCCAGCGCAACACCGGGGTCAACGAGTACGAGTGCGAATGTAGGCAGTCAACAAGTAGCAGGCTCGACAAACGAATCGACATCAGAATCAGGTAACACCTCAGCTGCGAATGCTTCAAGTACAGTGCCGCAAAACACGAATGCGAGCCAAACTAATGATCAGACACGAGAAAATCCATCAATGCCAGCGTCAAACACGATAGCTAATGTAACTGATGGGAATATTATGAAGCCAGTTTATCCAGATGGCTATCCATTGTCCAATATCAAAGATGCAGTTGATTTTTTAGGAACGAATATAACTGCACCTGTTGAGATTAATGGGGCACCAAAAATTCAAAAAATTGGCAGTATTACACTTTCGATGGATCAAACACCAGGTAGTTCTCTCATATTTATGACAGAACGGTATTTTGATAATGATCATCAAATTTGGAAATCTAAAGTAACAAATTTAACTATTAGTGATGATGTGCAGACTGTTAGTACGATATTTGGATATATAGAAGTTTATATTTCGAAAAATGATACTAACATTTCAGCAGCAGTTGCTGTTATTCCAGGAGAAGATGCAGTTAGTAACCAAACTACTCTAAGCGATTATACTGGGAAAAATCAAGTAACAAATATAGATGCTATCGAGCCGATTGTAACCAATCAAACCATAACACGTATTGATCAAAATGGTAATTCATCGAGTGAAGATGTGCTAGGCTATTCTGGAACCTTATACTCGGTAAATCCAGGTGAAGTTGTTCAAGGTTATTTTAGTGAAGATGTTTATCATAATGGCAAAGGTATATTTTCACCATTTTCAAAAGTTGGAGACACGTACACAGTTAAATATGACGGCGTATCGGTAGAATATGAACTCATTAGTGAAGATGGAACAGTTCAGAGTCATATTTTACAAAATAATTCAGCCGGAACCGGGACAATGACTCGAGGAGCAAAGTTAAAACCAGGTCAAATCAGGCAAGTAACTATTTTTTCGAGCCGTGCATTTCCTACAGGTAAAATAACTTTAATTAATCCATATGGTCCAATTAGTAACGAAGTAAAATTTCAGTATAAAAAATTGGGATCATTAGTTGTTATTGGCGAAGACGGTCATATTGCTTCGGAAAAACAATATGTCAACGATGCGGGAAATTCAGAGAGTGGAAATTACCCCGATATTCCAATTGACATACCTGACGGGTATAGTTTTTACGCTGATAACAATGGGAATGATGTTAATGTACAGGATATTTTGAATGGTGGAGTTCCAGTTGACTTGGGTTCGGATACTATTGTACATGTTGTGACTAATTCAGAAGCAACCTCACACTCTCAAATGGAATCAGAAAGTGTCGCAACCTCTGAATCAGATGCAGCATCGACGAGTGTAGTTGAATCCGAATCAGATTCAGTATCAGAAAGTGTCGCAACATCTGAATCAGATGCGGCATCAACAAGTGTCGCAACATCTGAATCAGATGCGGCATCAACAAGTGTCGCAACATCTGAATCAGATTCAGCATCGACAAGTGTCGCAACATCTGAATCAGATTCAGTATCAACAAGTGTCGCAACATCCGAATCAGATTCAGTATCAACAAGTGTCGCAACATCTGAATCAGATTCAGCATCGACAAGTGTCGCAACATCCGAATCAGATGCGGCATCAACAAGTGTCGCAACATCCGAATCAGATGCGGCATCAACAAGTGTCGCAACATCCGAATCAGATTCAGTATTAGAAAGTGTCGCAACATCTGAATCAGATTCAGCATCGACAAGTGTCGCAACATCCGAATCAGATTCAGTATCAACAAGTGTCGCAACATCCGAATCAGATGCGGCATCAACAAGTGTCGCAACATCTGAATCAGATTCAGTATCAACAAGTGTCGCAACATCTGAATCAGATTCAGCATCAACAAGTGTAGTTGAATCTGAATCAGATTCAGTATCAACAAGTGTCGCAACATCTGAATCAGATTCAGTATCAACAAGTGTCGCAACATTCGAATCAGATTCAGTATCAACAAGTGTCGCAACATCCGAATCAGATGCGGCATCAACAAGTGTCGCAACATCTGAATCAGATTCAGCATCGACAAGTGTCGCAACATCTGAATCAGATTCAGCATCGACAAGTGTCGCAACATCTGAATCAGATTCAGTATCAACAAGTGTCGCAACATCTGAATCAGATTCAGTATCAACAAGTGTCGCAACATCCGAATCAGATGCAGCATCGACAAGTGTCGCAACGTCCGAATCAATTGCAGCCTCGACAAGTGTAGTTGAATCCGAATCAATAGCAGCATCGACAAGTGTAGCCACGTCTGAATCAGATTCAGTATCAACAAGTGTAGTTGAATCAGATTCAGTATCAACAAGTGTCGCAACATCCGAATCAGATGCAGCCTCGACAAGTGTCGCAACATCTGAATCAGATGCAGCCTCGACAAGTGTAGTTGAATCCGAATCGGTCTCAGCATCGACGAGTGTAGTTGAATCCGAATCAGATTCAGTATCAACAAGTGTCGCAACATCCGAATCAGATTCAGTATCAACAAGTGTCGCAACATCTGAATCAGATTCAGTATCAACAAGTGTCGCAACATCTGAATCAGATTCAGCATCAACAAGTGTCGCAACATCTGAATCAGATTCAGCATCGACAAGTGTCGCAACATCTGAATCAGATTCAGTATCAACAAGTGTCGCAACATCTGAATCAGATTCAGCATCGACAAGTGTCGCAACATCTGAATCAGATTCAGCATCGACAAGTGTCGCAACATCTGAA
The DNA here is from genome assembly GCF_012396485.1 of Leuconostoc holzapfelii. Lineage (GTDB taxonomy): Bacteria > Bacillota > Bacilli > Lactobacillales > Lactobacillaceae > Leuconostoc > Leuconostoc holzapfelii. The sequence goes on along the minus strand of NZ_JAAXPO010000001.1, from coordinate 74,402 downwards.
TCAGATTCAGTATCAACAAGTGTAGTTGAATCTGAATCAGATTCAGCATCGACAAGTGTCGCAACATCCGAATCAGATGCGGCATCAACAAGTGTCGCAACATCCGAATCAGATTCAGCATCGACAAGTGTCGCAACATCCGAATCAGATTCAGTATCAACAAGTGTCGCAACGTCCGAATCAATTGCGGCATCGACAAGTGTCGCAACCTCTGAATCAGATTCAGTATCAACAAGTGTCGCAACCTCTGAATCAGATTCAGTATCAACAAGTGTAGTTGAATCCGAATCGGTCTCAGCATCGACGAGTGTAGTTGAATCCGAATCAGATTCAGTATCAACAAGTGTAGTTGAATCCGAATCAATTGCAGCATCGACAAGTGTCGTAACATCCGAATCAGATTCAGTATCAACAAGTGTCGCAACATCTGAATCAGATTCAGCCTCGACAAGTGTCGCAACATCTGAATCAGATTCAGCATCAACAAGTGTCGCAACCTCTGAATCAGATGCGGCATCAACAAGTGTCACAACCTCTGAATCAGATTCAGCCTCGACAAGTGTCGCAACATCTGAATCAGATTCAGTATCAACAAGTGTAGTTGAATCTGAATCAGATTCAGCCTCGACAAGTGTCGCAACATCCGAATCAGATGCAGCCTCGACGAGTGTAGCAACGTCCGAATCAATTGCGGCCTCGACAAGTGTAGCCACGTCTGAATCAGATGCAGCATCGACAAGTGTAGTTGAATCCGAATCAATTGCGGCCTCGACGAGTGTAGCAACGTCTGAATCAAATTCAGTATCGACAAGTGTCGCAACATCTGAATCAGATTCAGTATCAACAAGTGTAGTTGAATCCGAATCAATTGCAGCATCGACAAGTATCGCAACATCTGAATCAGATTCAGTATCAACAAGTGTCGCAACATCTGAATCAGATTCAGCATCGACAAGTGTCGCAACATCCGAATCAGATGCGGCATCAACAAGTGTAGTTGAATCAGATTCAGTATCAACAAGTGTCGCAACATCCGAATCAGATTCAGTATCAACAAGTGTCGCAACATCCGAATCAGATGCAGCCTCGACGAGTGTAGCAACGTCCGAATCAATTGCGGCCTCGACAAGTGTAGCAACGTCTGAATCAGATGCAGCATCGACAAGTGTAGCAACGTCCGAATCAATTGCAGCATCGACAAGTGTAGCCACGTCTGAATCAGATTCAGTATCAACAAGTGTAGTTGAATCCGAATCAGATTCAGCCTCGACAAGTGTAGTTGAATCCGAATCAATTGCAGCCTCGACAAGTGTCGCAACCTCTGAATCAGATGCAGCCTCGACAAGTGTAGTTGAATCCGAATCAATTGCGGCCTCGACGAGTGTAGCAACGTCTGAATCAAATTCAGTATCGACAAGTGTCGCAACCTCTGAATCAGATTCAGTATCAACAAGTGTCGCAACCTCTGAATCAGATTCAGTATCAACAAGTGTAGTTGAATCCGAATCGGTCTCAGCATCGACGAGTGTAGTTGAATCCGAATCAGATTCAGTATCAACAAGTGTAGTTGAATCCGAATCAATTGCGGCCTCGACAAGTGTCGCAACGTCCGAATCAATTGCAGCCTCGACAAGTGTCGCAACCTCTGAATCAGATGCAGCCTCGACAAGTGTAGTTGAATCCGAATCAATTGCGGCCTCGACAAGTGTAGCAACGTCCGAATCAATTGCAGCCTCGACAAGTGTAGCAACGTCCGAATCAGATTCAGTATCAACAAGTGTAGTTGAATCCGAATCAATTGCAGCCTCGACAAGTGTAGCAACATCCGAATCAATTGCAGCCTCGACAAGTGTAGCAACGTCTGAATCAGATGCAGCCTCGACAAGTGTAGCAACGTCCGAATCAATTGCGGCCTCGACGAGTGTAGCAACGTCTGAATCAGTTATCAGCTCAACAACTCATGATTCGACAATTATCACTAATGTGGGTGGTTCACAAAAACTTTCAAAGGTGAATGAATCGTCAATTTTGCCTCAAACTGGTGAAAAGAGCGTCACGACCACCGCTTTATTGGGGTTAGGACTCTTAATGTCTCCACTAGTGTTGAAGAAAAGTAAGAAGAATAAGAAGTTATAGTCCACTTAAAAAAACGTAGAAATTACAGTCGTGATTTCTACGTGTACATAGCAGATTTTCATTGAAGATCACTAAACATACCAAATCGAGTAATCATTTATAGGTCAATAAGGTAAAAACTGAATGTCGACGTGGGTTCTACATGATACCAGTTCGAACTTGGAGAACAGTGTTTTCAATAAAAGAGCAAGCATTTTATACAAATGCTTGCTCTTTTATTCCTTTATTGACTAGCTGTGAGGCTGAGAAAGTTATTTCTAAAATAGTTTGGTGTCATACCGGTAATGTTTTTAAAAGTTTTTATAAAATAACTTGGTGTTGAGAATGCTAGATGGCTGGCAATTTCTGGGATAGCCGCATCAGAAATGACTAATATTTCTTTTGCGCGGTCAATTTTTGCGCTGCGAATAAATTGTGTAATGGTTACACCAAACTCGGCTTTAAATGCGGGGTTAAGATTTTTCTTTGACGTGTGAACCGCTTCGGCGATGTCTGCTAATAAAATATTATCGCAAATATGTTCATTAATATAAGATTTAATGCGTGTTGCTAGCGGTAAAAAGTTGTTAATACGATAGGATTGAATTGTTTTAAAATAAAACCACGCCAAGCCTCAAAGGGTGCCAATGAAATCAGGGAATTGTTTGGCATGTTCGATTTCAGTTACTAAGTCTTTCTGAAGTTTAAATGCTTGGTCGATAGGGTAGCCCCATTGATCAATAGCGCGTGTCAAAATTGCGATATATGAAACAATAAAGTCTTTTTTTTGACGGAATGAAATATCTTGCGTGCTGAGTACGTTGAAAAAATTAATGCGTGGTAATTTTTCAAGCGCAGCGATTAAATCTTCCTTATTTGAATAAACAATTGCTTTTAAAATTTCAGTTTCGACATTATAGTACGATGTGCAATCTGGTGTTAAAGGTTGCTGGTCATCAAATTCTTTACTTAGCGTACTGTTGTGAATAAAGACGTCTGATTTTGGTGCCATTTCTCCTGTATATAAGCGATAAATAATTTCCGAAATTTGTGTCAATTTGGTCATTACATTAATTAAGTTGAGCTGTTTTTTTGAGAAGTCAGTTTGGTTGAAGTCAAATAAAAAACAAACAGCAGAGGTTTCGGATACTTTAATCGATAAAAGATGACCTGTTGTGAATGTAAATGACTGATAGATTTGATCTGGATACTTTCCAAATTTCGGAATAAGTTTTTTTACTAGTTCAAATTGTGCGTTTGAACTGACATTAAGGGGCGAAATCTCTCTACTCTTAATATTATATAGATACGATTGTGCGTTTAATGTGTGTGCAAAATTCTCTAAATCTTTCATATTGACCTCTGTATCATTCTCCTAAAATGTGATATTTATCACTTGATAAATAACAAAAACATTATAGTATACATACGTATAATTTTTCAAGTGTTTTGATTGTTCGTCAGTCTGCACGACTTATTTTTAAGATTAGGTCGCTATTTTGTTATCAAACGTCCTAATTTAGTATGAATCTAATTTTTGATTGATTAATAATAGAACGTGTCAATCCGAGCGTGGTTAATAATGGGTTACATTTTTTAAGTATTTATACTCAGAAAATTATCTCTGCAATCGTTTGCTTTGGTAGCGTTTATTTAATATTCGCAGTGAGTTTGACACAAAAATAATTCTCAAAATAAACTGCGTTGCTTAAAAGTATAGGTGGGTTTTGAAATTTTTAGGAGAACGTATGAGATTAAGACGTGACACAAAGGTCATTGGGAAAAAGGGACTTTGGACAATATTGGTTCTGGTAGTTTTCGTTACTGGTCGCCATATTTTAGTCCCTGGTGTTAATGTTGATCAGGTGCTAAAGTTCAGTAACAATCAATACATGTTGCAATTTGTCAGTGGCACGACAGGTGGTGATTTAAGTACGCTGTCCTTGTTTTCTTTGGGCTTGGCGCCATGGATGTCAGCTTTAATTATTTGGCGTGTTTTGCAATTATTTAAAAGATTGGAGCTGGATAAAATTACGACAACACGGGCCTATGTGTTGAAAATGCTACTCGCATTATTACTGGCCGTCATTCAAAGTTTATCCATTGCGTTTACAATTTCTCTGGACCAAAGTGGCAAGGTCACGGGATTTTCCGGTGTTTATGAAGCATTAGAAGTCGCGTTTATCATGGTAGCGGGTAGTGTATTATTGATTTGGCTATCGAACATGAATGATATTTACGGGCTAGGTGGGCCGTCAGTCTTAATTTTGGCCGGTATGTTAATCAAAATACCAAAAAATGTTTTGGAATATCTGAATCCGATATTTCAATCTGGCATGTGGGTAACAGGGTTAATGACAATTGTAACTGCGATTGCCGGTGTTGCGATATTAACTCGAATTGCACTTGTTATGCAATTGTCAGAATATCGGATCGCAATTAAAAATGTATTGAATAGTAGTGATTTTTATCAAAATACTTATTTACCGCTACTCGTCAATCCAGCCGGTGGGATGCCGTTGATGTATAGCATGACAATCATGACCTTGCCACAATATATTTTTCAACTCCTTGCGGTTTTTTGGCCAGACAATCAAGTAATTTTGTATCTTATTTCTAATCTAACGTTGTCAAGCGCATTAGGCATCACTTTCTATGTCTTTATATTATTTATTTTGACAATTGGATTCGCATTTGTGAATGTCGATCCGGATCAAATGAGTGAGACGTTGCAGCAAAATGGGGACTATATCGTTGGCGTTGATCCAGGGGTGTCGACAAAAAATTTTCTCACAAAGAAAATTTTTTCACTAGCAACCGTCGGTGCTGTTTATCTGGAATTATTTGCAGGCATCCCACTTTATCTCGGGCTAATTGATGAGAGTTACACGAATATTGTGATGAGTACAAGTATGGTTTTAATTGTCGTTGGAATGACCATTACGGTCAATGATCAGGTGCAAGCACTTTGGTCGAAAAACAAATATAGCGCACTTTTGTAAAAGGAACATGAATAGAAGGAAATCAGTATGTTTTACTTTATACCAGCTTGGTATGATGAGCGGCTTACATTCGACGATACGATTAATCAAATTAAAATGTTTCAATCAGCCGAGGAACCCATTCAAATTATTGTGCCAAACTACATTACTCAAATTGAAAAATTTTTACATCAACAAGACTTATCGTCGATCAATTACTGGGCGGTTTTTGATGATATTCAAAACACGCATCACGTGATGCAAAGAATAATCAGCTTTGAGGAATTGAACTGGCCAGAAGGCGCGGAATTTGTTTATACGCCATTTAACATCATTGTATTAGTGCATGACGCTATGTTTGCTCGAATAAAATTTGGTGAGGACGCTTATTTGTCAGAGATCACCTACTATTCAGGTAGTGAAGTTGATGTTGAAGTTTATTTTGATAGCCGTGGGTTTGTATCAAGTATTGCTTATTATGTTGATGGACAAAAGGCATACACGGATTATTTGGATAAGGGTGGCGATTGGCAAATACGTGAATATGTCGAAACACATGAAATTATTGTTAATTCGACACATCAAGCACGATTTTTTAAATCGCATTATCGCAACATGCAAGAATTAATTGAAGAACGCCTTGCGCGATACTTTAGTCACATAGATGAGGAAGAGAAGCCTCGTATGGTGGTTGCCGCTGATTCACGTCATAATGAGTTAGTTTTAAATATTACGACGCGTCCTGAAACTGTGATTCTATCTTTCTTCGAACCACGAAACGGTAGAAAGTTGATGATAGATAATCCTATGCATACGCTGTCCGCCGCAAGTCTCATGGTTTTTGATACCGAAGATTTACGCCAACAAATGATGACTGAAATCGGCCAAAAATTGGATTACCCTGCGATAGAAAACTGGGAACGTAAATTACATCATTTACCACCTTATGATGCACGATTAACACTCGGTACAAGTCAACAATTTAAGAATATGTATGTCTTAATGATGATTAAAGATTTATCAGAGGCGGAAATTTTAGAATTGATAGATTTTGCAGTTGATTACACGATCGCTCACAAATTGGTGTATGTGACTATGGCCTGTGCAGATGGATTTGAAAAGTCTCGGATCGAACAGCAAATCAGACAAAAAATATCTGAAAAATTTGGCGTCTCGGTAGACATCATTGCTGACATGATTGCAGGCGATAATCAGGTGAATGAAAATGCCGAAGTTGAGGCAGAAAATATGATTTCAAATGATGAAAAAGCGGCCAAAGATTTAATTGATCGCATTCAGGCGCAATATTTTGAATCAGAAGATGCGATTATCCGAGAACTTCGGCGCACACGATTGATAGTTGATTTAAGTCACCAACCTGATATTTTCACTCAAATCGCTGGTATTAGCTCTGGTATTCCACAAATCAATCAGATTGAGTCCCCGTATGTTTTGCATAAAAAAAATGGTTTCATTTTGAGCAATAGTCGTAAACTAACGCAAGCCATGGATTACTATCTGGTGGGATTAAGCCATTGGAACGAGGCACTTGTGTATTCAGTGCAACAAATTCAAAAGTATAGCAATGGTGCAATTGTTAAGCAATGGCAAGATATTTTAGAAGGTGCAGGATGAAAGAAGATAAAATAAGTGTCTTACAAACAGGCATGGCCGACTGGTCGGACATATTGAAGACAGAAAATGATTTTTTATCATGGTCTTTCTTACCATCTCAAACCAGTTTGCTTGACTTTGAAGCTTGGGTTGAGGAAAACGGCCAACCAAGTGTTCTGTTATTGACTGAAATTTCAACTATAGCTGAATTAGAAGCCATTATGGCGCTTGTTGATCCATATCGTATTGTTGTTGACATTAAAGAGGCTGAAGAAGATGTTACGCGGCGTCAGCAATTGAAAAGTCACTTTGCGTCGTATCTAGACTTCTCAAATAAAGAGAATGTTATTTATCAGTTAACAAAATACTTCTATTTTGCCCAATATGGGGATCGTATTCGTATTGAAATGTTGCATATTTCGCCTGATTTTTATCATGATGTGACTTATTTTGGAAGTTCGGAAATTGATATTTCTGGTGAATTTGGTCAAAGTTACCAGTCGGTGGCTTCGTGGCAATTTAACGCGATTGCAGAACCAAGATTTAATCATGAGTATTGGTTAGAACATACGATTGATGAGACGTTGGAGGCTGAACTCGTCGTCCGATTGTTAACAACAGATAGTTTGAAGATTGTCGATTCATGGACAGTTAATTTGAAAAATCAAGTGAAGCCCATTGTAATTGCCAGTGACTTAGCGACAGAATACTACTTGTCATTTACAATTCGCGTGAAAGGTTATGGTAAGTTATCGCTTGGTTCACTGCATCACCGACGCTCACGATTAGATTTTGGCCAGTTTCTTGTTGGTGGCCAGCGTCTTGTTGATCAAAAATCAGAAGAAATTATGACCTATTTTTATCCAGGAAACTTAAAACCACCACTAAATGTATACTTTTCTGGTTATCGAACAGCCGAGGGTTTTGAGGGGTTTCCAATGATGAAAAAATTGAGGCAACCGTTTATCCTGATCGCTGATCCAAGGCTCGAAGGTGGTGCATTTTACATTGGGTCTCCTGAAATGGAAGCCAAGATCATCAAGGTGATTCGAGATCAGCTCGCAGATTTGGGGTTCAGTTCGGAACAATTAATCTTGTCAGGTCTATCGATGGGCACATTTGGGGCACTTTACTACGCAAGCAATCTTGAACCCGGTGCTGTCATTGTGGGCAAGCCACTTGCAAATTTGGGCAATATTGCTGCTAACGGCGTTTTTCTTCGACCTGGTGAATTTGGAACAGCTTCTGATTTATTATTACAAAACACGGGTGGGACAACATCAAAGCATGTTGACATGTTGAACCAGCGGTTTTGGCATAAGTTCAGCAAAACGCCGTTTAATCACACAACCTTTGCCATTGCATACATGCGTGACGATGATTATGATCAAACGGCGTATGACGATTTGCTTGAAACATTAGGGAATAGCCGTGCCATGGTTATTGGCAAAGGAATTAGTGGGCGCCACAACGACAATACTGGTGAAATTATTGAATGGTTTTTAAATCAGTACCAACGCATTATTAAAACCTTTTCGTAATAAATGAAGGAGTTAATCTGATGACTGGGAACAATTTTGTCATCTATTGGGATCATAATGTTGGGGAAACGTATCTTTACGGTTCTGAAATTACTTACAAAAGTATCGATCAAGTATTTTTTGAAAATAATTTGATGGCGAGTGGGTTACAAATTCATACTTGGCATTCAGCGGGAAATTTTCCGATTAGACGGGCAGTATCTCCGTTGCCGGCACTTCAACCAGGTATCAAATACCAATTAACTTATGATGCTGAAGTGATACCGGAAACGCCATTATATATTGAAATAAAATTTTTTGACCGCTTTGCGCAACAAATTACACGAAAGATAATCAAATTTTCAGGTGAAGTATTTGAATTCCCAATTGCAACGTACCAATACGAAATCTCACTGCTGAGTTCTGGCTTTTCAAAAATGAATTTTCATAGTCTTAAAATTCAAAAGCAACAAGAAGATAACAAGCTGCTTTTACAAAAAGAAGGCTTGTCAATCTCAGATGTGATGCACGCATCGTCTTCTGCAACGACGTTACGTGTGATTTTTGTTGAACCAATTGTGGGGACCATGGCATGGGTGCGCGAATCATTAATAGCGCAGTTGGATGATGTTATTCAAATTACAAGTGACCGCTCGTATGCGCAGTTTTATTTGAGTGATAGGTATCGACAATTAATTTTAGAAACATTAAGTGAGTTACAGCAAGATTTTGATATTAATACAGTTCAATTCATTGGTTATGGCCCAATTTCAAGCCAAGCTGCTCGTTTTTTTGCGACACAAGTGGTAAATGGTGTAGCTCATATCACAGATGATTTCGGTCAAATTGCGCGATCAGAGAGGATGCAAAATATTGAGGGATTTGAGTTTTTCAAGCAAAATGAACCCGATTCTGATAAATTTATAATTTATCATACACCACCTAAACAAAACTATTACCAAATGTCACAGTTAAGCCGACTTTTTGATTATTCAGACCGGTTAGAAAAATATATTGACTTCATAAAATAAGAGGAATTAATGTGCTTAGTCTAAATGATATACGCGTTAAGCATCTAAAAAAAATATTAAAAAAAGTAAACCGGCTTCAAGATGCCATGGCGAAAAAAACAGATATTGACTTGCAGGCACAGACAGGACGTCTCAAAAACTTGTTAGCTCAAGGGGCGTCACTGGATAGCATTTTGCCAGAGGCCTTTGCCACGATTCGAGAGGCTGATCGGCGAGTTTTGGGCAAGTTTCCCTTTGATGTTCAGGTGCTTGGGGGCATCGTTTTACATCAAGGTAATATAGCTGAAATGAAGACTGGGGAGGGCAAGACCCTGACAGCGACCCTGCCAGTCTATCTTAATGCGTTGACTGGTAAAGGTGTTATGGTGGTCACCACAAACAGCTATTTAGCGACTCGTGACGCGGAAGAATTGCGAGTGGTCTATGAATGGTTGGGACTGACGGTTGGCGTGGGTGTTCAAGTTGATCCAGATGAGCACTTTAAAGCTGAGGAAAAACAAGTCATATATAACTCAGACATTATATATACAACAAATGATGGTATAGGTTTTGACTATTTACAAAATAATTTAGCCGATAGCGTAGAAAAACAATATTTGCGCGAGTTTAATTATGCCATTATTGATGAAGTTGATGCAGTATTACTCGATGCCGCGCAGATGCCTTTAATTATTTCTGGTTCGCCACGTGTTCAATCCAACTTGTTTAAATTAGCAGATGATTTTGTCGCGACGCTTGAAGAAGATGAGGCATATGAACTTGATGAAGAACGGAAACATGTCTGGTTGACCAAAAAAGGGATTGCTGAGGCAAGAATATTTTTTAATATTCCAGACTTTTTCTCGGAAAAGAATTATATGTTGGTCAAGCATATCCAGCTTGCACTTCATGCAAAAGCATTGTTTAAACGCAACCAAGATTATGTCGTTGAAGATGGCGAAGTCAAATTATTGGATGCTAAAAATGGTCGCATTTTACCAAGCACAAAAATGCAGCTTGGACTTCACCAAGCAGTTGAAGCTAAAGAACAAGTTAAAATTACGGATCAAACTCGTGCGATGGCTTCCATTACTTATCAAAACTTGTTTCGTATGTTTCACAAATTAGCAGGTATGACAGGTACAGGCAAGCACGACGAAGAGGAATTTATCCAAACTTATAATATGTCAGTTGTTGTGATCCCAACAAATCGGCCTATTCGACGTCAAGATTTACCAGACAAAATTTATACTACTTTGCCAGAAAAGCTGTATGCTTCAATGGCTCTGGTTGAGGCTTGCCACGACAAGCAACAACCCATACTACTTACCACCGGATCAGTGGAATTATCTGAAATTTATTCACAAATGCTTTTAAAAGCAGGTATCCCGCATAATGTGTTAAATGCCAAAAACGTTGCCAGAGAAGCTCAAATTATCTCAGAGGCAGGCCAACTAGGTGCTGTAACCGTTGCAACTATGATGGCTGGACGAGGGACTGATATTAAATTAGGGCAAGGTGTTGCTGAGCTTGGCGGTTTAGCAGTCATTGGTACTGAACGCATGACAAGTAAACGGATTGATCTCCAATTACGCGGGCGTGCGGGGAGACAAGGTGACCCAGGATTTAGTCAATTTTTTGTCAGTTTGGAAGATGACATTGTTGTTGAGCGGGGTTTAAAACGAACAAAGCAGTTTTATAAAAAACATGCCAATGACTTTGATATCAGACGGCCACGTGAGTTGAAAAAAAGAAGATTCAAGAGAATTGTTGATCAAGCGCAGCTGACGGAAGAAAGTCAAAATCGAGAGTCGCGTCTAAGTACACTTGAATTTGATGAGAGTGGGCGTATTCAGCGAGAAATTGTTTACGAGACGCGTAACCAGCTTTTAGCTGAAAACCACGCAATGGATCAAAAAATCTTAGCAATTGCTGATCGCGCAATCACGAAATTCTTAGATTCACAAGACAAACTGACGGCACGACAAACGATTCGATTCATTTTGGATAATATGAACTACAATTTGAAATATTCGGATGAAGTCTTGAAAAGTAGCCAACGTCACCATTTAAAGGCCAACCTTTTGGCAATGGTAGACAACGAATTAGCCATAAAAAGGCAACATGCCATGTCAGAAGAACAGTTGATTCAGTTTCAGCGTTTGTCAATGCTTAAAGCGATTGATTCCTGCTGGGTTGAGCAAGTTGATCATTTGCAACAATTAAGAGCTATTGTGATGAACCGCCGATTCATTCAAAAAAATCCAATTTATGAGTACCAAAAAGAATCGGTGATTGCTTATGATATGATGAAAAATCGTCTCGACTTGATGATTTTAAAAAATATTATGTTGAGCACTTTTGAAGAAACGGAAGATGGTAGTCTAACGGTATCTTTCCCATAAAAAAGGAGTAACTTATGAGAACCCATATTACGAATATTTACGGCCATTCGCCAAAAAGTACAGCACTCATTGCACAAAATATGACAACGGAAATCGGTAAGTCGCTTGGTTTTAATGAAGTTGGTATATACGCTTACCCAGTGTCAGATGACACAGAAAAAGAACTGCGGGTACGCATTGATGGCATTATTTCTGGTGTTGGATTCAATGATGTTGTTGTTGCACAATTTCCAACATGGAATGATTTCGAATTTGATGAACATTTAGTTGAGCGGTTAAAAATCTATCCAAATCTTAAGTTGGTTATCTTTGTGCACGATGTTTCGCCATTAATGTTTTCAGGTAATTACTATTTGATGCCACGTTTTATTGCGTTATGTAATCGGGCAGACCTTGTCATTCTACCAACAAAAGCCATGTTTGCACGATTACGATCGGAAGGGTTAACTGTAAAAAAAGTGGTGATTCAAAACTTTGGGATCATCAAACAATGTTGCCATATCGCGAACCAAAATTTGAACGCTTAATTCATTTTACTGGCCATCCAGAGCGATTTCCATTTGTTAAGCATTGGCACTACAAGACGCCACTTCAGGTTTTTGCAAAACAAAATGAAGATGCTGAAACCGATCATGCCACTTTTATTGGCTGGTATAGCGATGAAGAAATGCTGCTTAAGCTTTCTGGTGGATTTGGGTTGTCGTGGAGTGAAAATATAGCCGAAAAAAATGAACGTGATTATTCAGAACTTAACCTATCGTTCAAACTCAGTACTTATCTTGCTGCCGGCATCCCCGTGATCGTACGGCGAGGGATTGCGGTTGCCGACTTTATTGCAACCAATCATTTGGGTTTGGTCGTGGATTCGTTGCAAGAAGCCGATGACATCATTCAAACGATGTCAGAAACAGATTATCAAGTGATGGCCACACATGTGAAGCAAATCAGCTTCCTGGTGAAAAATGGCTATTACACCAAAAAAGCATTGATTGATAGCCTTCATAGCTTACTTTCAACCGATTAATGGGAGATTTTTATGACAGTATATAACATTAACTTAGGCATTGGTTGGGCAAATAGTGGTGTGGAATATGCGCAACTGTATCGCTCAAAAATTTTTCAGCAGATGCAACAACCTGCTAAATTTATCTTTTTAGATTTTATTTCCAGTGACAATATTGAGCATTTAACTCACAATCTTGGTTTTCGAGATGAAGATGTGATTTGGTTGTATCAATACTTTACGGATATTAAAATTGCGCCAACGACCTATCGCACGGATGATTTAGAGCAGACTTTTGCGCATGATTTTGACCGTGTCGAACGTACGGACAACTTTGTTCGGTACTACTTTGACGCCGCTGAAGAAATGGTCACCGGGTATTTTGGTACGAAAAATAAAGAGGTGATTGAACGGGCTGAGTTTGTTTCTAAAGGCAAGTTGATTCGTAAAGATTTCTTTACGACGACGCGTTTGTTCTCAGAATACTATGCCCCAAGAGATGACCGAGCCTATCTTTACGAACGACACTACTTTAACAACGACGGTTCGGTGGCCTATGAAGAATTAATTGATGGCGATCAAGTCATGTATCGCTTTAAGGATCGCATTTTATATCACCATACGGAATTGGTCGCTTATTTGTTACAATCGCTTGGTTTAACGCGCCATGATGTCATTATTTTGGATCGTGAAACAGGGGTTGGGTCAACCGTGTTCAAAAATAAAGGGCAAGCCAAGCTTGGCGTGGTGGTTCATGCTGAGCACTTCAGTGAAAACTATACAAATCAGCATCATATTCTTTGGAATAATTTTTATGAATATCAATTTACACAAGCCAGCCACGTTGATTTCTTTATCACAGCAACGGCAGCGCAAAAGAAAGTTTTGGATCGACACTTTAAAAAATACCTTGGACAAAAGCCCAAAGTGGTCGAAATTCCCGTGGGTAATCTAGCAGCACTGCGCCAGCCTGAAAAGCCAAGACGGCATCACAGCCTCTTGACAGCTTCCCGATTAGCACCAGAAAAGCACGTGGATTGGTTGGCAAAAGCGGTCGTTAAAGTACAACAAGTGATTCCTGACGTGACGTTTGATATTTATGGTAACGGCGCAGAAGGGGATAAAATTCGCCAGGTAATCTCAGATAATCATGCGGAAGACTACATCCAGTTAAAAGGGCATGCTGACATGACGGCAATTTATGAAAATTACGCGGCTTACATTTCAGCTTCGACGAGTGAAGGTTTTGGTTTAACTTTGATGGAGGCCGTAGGTTCTGGCTTGCCTATCATTGGGTTTGATGTGCCATATGGGAATCAAAACTTTATCCTGCCAGACAAAAACGGCTATTTAGTTGCTTATAACGAGGCCCAGGCCATCGAAGATTATACAGACGGGTTGGCTCAAGCAATCATTAAGCTACTAGAACAACCTGATTTGACGGCATTCTCACAAGCCTCTTATCAGCTTGCAGAGAAGTATTTGAATTCAGCTGTGCAAGCAACTTGGCGCAAAGCATTAGCGGAGGTCACACATGATTAATTTATTTGATACTTACGAACAACGTACCAGAGATTTACACTATTCGTTAAAACAAGCTGGTTATGATCTCCCAACGATTGTCATCAATGATGAAGGCTTTTTACCTGAAGATGTGATTTCGCCTTTTGGTTATTACACAAAAATGGCACAAAGGCAGGGGGAACCTTTGTATTTTGATCAACTCGAGGTGCCTGATTTTTGGGAAATTCGTGGCGATGCAACGCAGGCGGCAGTCTATGATGAAAGCTATAAGCGGGCGAATATCATTTATGAAGATACTAAGCAAAACCAGCGCATCGTGCAACGGGTAGAGTGGCTTGGATTAGATGGTGGCGTGCGCAGTGTGGATCATTACAATCAGTCAGGGTGGCGTTATGCGCAGACGAACTATAATGCGAATCATCAACCTGTGATGACATCTTATTATGATGCTGACGACCATGAAGTGATTGTCGAAAATTATGTGACGAGCAATATTATTTTAAACCGTGAGGACAAAATTTACTTTTTCAAGTCGCGAATTGATTTCGTGACAGAATTTTTGACCCACGAATTTGGCACAATCGATGGGTTAATTTATAATTCATTAGCGACACCATTTCTCGTGTCCTATCAACTCGATCAGCCGGGCCGAGATATCCTATTTTGGCAAGAAACGTTACCAGAAAGCGGTGAAATTCCAGGTAATATGACCACCCTCATTGCACAAAATGGCCGAACTAAAAATATTGTGTTCCAAAATAAGACGGATTTTGAACGCGATAATATTCAACAGTTGCAACAACAAATTGCTATTGACTACATTGGCTATAATTATCCAATCGTTAAGCACCGAAACAAGAAAAATGAAGCGTTTATCTTGACGAACACGGACCAAATTGCGCATGTCGCAGAGATCGTGGCGGCAACGCCAAATGTCCACTTTAACGTTGCGGCGTTCACCGAAATGTCGACAAAATTGATGAGTCTTGGCGATTATAAAAATGTGTCACTCTATCCCAACGTGACGTTCCAACGGGTGGAAAAATTGTTCAAACAGAGTGTGTTATACTTGGATATTAATGGCAGTAATGAGGTGATGTCGGCAATTCGCCAAGCATACCTTGACAATGCTGTGATTATGGCATTCGAACAAACCAAACACAACCCACATTTCACCCTCGATGCGTTAACATTTGATGAAGCGCAGCCTGAACAGTTGATTGACACGCTACACCGCTTGTGTGATGAGCCCGAATATCTGGCGGACATGCTTAATGCGCAGCATGCTGCTGCCGGTCAAAGTTCACCAGCAGATTATCGCGCCTTGTTAGCGCATATGGCAACGGGGCCGGTGGCATGAGTGCAAAAGATCCCATTCAAAGCCAAATTAATCAACGCTTAAAAGAGGCACGGTATGAACCGACTGATGAGAAAAAGGGGCATAAGCAAACCAAAATATTAGAGTTTTTGTTTGCCCTTTTGATGGCCATCGGTGTGATTGGGGGCTCATTGATGCTTTTGTTGAAATTATTTATTCATTAACTTACGATTGAGGACAGTCGCACATGAGCCTGACACTGACACAAATTTTTCCTTGGCAACTTCAACCACTCTTTTTTGAAGGCGGCATTTTTGCTTTTGTTTTGGTTGCGGTGTTTTTAGGGCAATGGGGCTGTCATTATCGGTACAAAAAATTTCGGCAATGGTTTCAGCGTGCATTGCTGTGGGCCTGTGTGGCAGCTTTGGTCGCCGTGGGTGTTGATTATGCCTACCAAAAAAATATGGGGCATTTGAAAGATAACACCCTCAATTTGGTGCAAGCGCAAAGTCAACGGCGCCACAATCAACAAGCCGATCGCGACAAAACTTCTCGTCAAAAAATCGCCCAAATGGTCATGAGACAAGCGCAAAAAGGGTTGGAAAAACAAGGGTTTGTTGCCATTCCCAGTCGTTATATATTACTCCCAATTTATAATGATGCCTACACCAATCAGGGGCTCGATGCTGGGGCTGATTATGCCAATCGCTCCGGTGTTGATCCCTTAGGCCAGCAAAAACCCGTCATGGGCCAAGGGAATTATGGTCTGGCGGGGCACAATTTTAATGATGGGAAAACCGGATTTAGTGCGTTACAAGAAAGTAATAATCGCAATGCGCCGTATCTGAAAAATGGGCGTTTAAAAGGGTCATCTTGGTTAACGGGCAAATCGGTTATTTTAGCCAATGCAACTGGCTTGTACGAGTATGAAATTACAGGTCAGACCACGGTGGATAAGACCGATGTGAACGTCTTAAATCCAACCGACCAACCCAGTCTCACGATTATCAGTTGTTTGTTTCCATCAACCCAATATCGCATTGTGACGCATGCAGTCTTAAAAAAGCATGAGACGTGGCAGGCGGCGCCACAAAAGTTGATCCGACTGTTTAATTTACGCGTGCAAAATACCAATGCGCATGTTAACTGGTGGAACCCAGGGGTTGAAGAAGGCGCCAACGGGGATGCCGGCGGGACTAAAAAGTAAACATAAAAACCTAGCCCATGGGCTAGGTTTTTATAATGGTTGAATCCAAGTATTTTGTGCGCCAGCTTTGGTTAATGCACTGGCAATTGTAATGGCTTCATCGTTGTTTCTCGCCAAAGCAAACATGGCCCCGCCAATGCCAGCGCCAGTGAGTTTGGCACCAAGCGCCCCAGCATGTAACGCAGCATTGACTAGGTTATCCAACTTGGGGTGGGAAATACCTAAAGATTGCAATTCGTGATGGGCAGCGGTGAAAAGCAAGCCGACGTGTTCGGGGTGATTGTCCGTCAAGTCTGTCCGCACTTTTTCAGCGATTTGGCCTAAATGGACAATTTTCTGCCAGGTCAGGTCATAATCATCCGTGAGATTGGTTTTAACAATATTAACAGCGTGCATCGTTTGCCCATGAATCCCAGTATCTGCAACCACCAATGTGCCGGTTAAAGCCATTTTAAAAGGGGTCAAGGTATCATTTTTGACAAACCAAATCGGATCATCTGAACTCACGGTCGCGGCATCCAAGCCAGAAGCAGAGCCATGAGAAATACTCTCGGCTAAGTCCGTAAAATGCTTGAGCAATGCGGGTGTCAAGGACGCGTTCACATAATCAAAAAAGGCCTTTGTAATGGATGTTGCAAAGGCGGCTGAAGCGCCAAAACCACGTTCTTGGGGGATGTTGGTTTCAATTTCTAAATTAAACGATGCATCTGATAGCTTAAGATGTTGTAGTAATTTTAATATCAATTGTCGCAAACCCTCGACATTGGCGCCCAATTCATCGAGGTCACCGTGAAAGGTGTTGCTTTCAATCGTTTGGCCGCGAAAAGCTGGCCGAATCGTTGTGGTGACCATGAGATTGGTGAGGGGAATGGCGATGGCTGGTTGGTTGTATACGACTGCATGTTCGCCGACTAAAATAATTTTGGCGTGGGCAATGCCAACACCAAGCATTTGACTAATCATGATTTTTCTCCAAATTTCCTCTCCTATTGTACCGCACTTTCCCAAATAGTGTAAAATGATAGAAGAATTGCGTTGTTAAGTTTGTTGTAATGTCAGCACATTAGGGTGAAGTTAACAACGCTATTCGCCAATAAATTAAAAGAAAGGTGTTTTTATGAACGCCAATAAAACGTTTGTGGTTGTTGATTTAGAAACAACGGGCCAAAGTGTTGCTAAGGGTGGCCGGATCATCCAAATCGGGATGACCTTTATCAAAAATCGTCGCATCATTGATCATTTTGAATCGTTTGTTAATCCGGGCCAGGCCATTGAGCGCAATATTCAACAATTGACCCATATTTCAGAAAAAGATGTGCGTGATGCGCCTTATTTTGAAGAAATTGCCCCTGTGTTAAAAAGCATGTTGCAAGATACCGTGTTAATTGCACATAATATCAACTTTGATTATCCTTACCTAAATGATGAATTGACACGGACAGGGTTTCCGGCCTTAGATAATCCGGCAATTGATACCGTGCAGTTGGCCCAAATTTTACTGCCCACAGCGCCAGGGTATCGCTTACTAGATTTAACGACTTATCTGAACATTACGTTGAATAACGCGCATCGCGCGAATGCTGATGCGCACGCAACGGCATTATTGTTTTTAAAACTATGGCAAAAAGCGGAACAGTTGCCTGTCGTGGTCTTACAACAATTACAGTTCGGTCAATGGCCACTACTGCGACAGACGCAAGATTTTTTACGTGCGGTTAAACCAAAAGGTCAGCGAGACGACTTGGAAATTGTCTCGCAAGTCGCAATCACCAAGCCCGAACTGGTGAATCATCCAAAGCCAACCCATTTGCCAGCCTATCCGAAGACTGCCCAAGAGAAAATGCAACAATTTGAGCATTGGTTGACGCCCAACACGGCGCAAAATGAGTTAATGAATCGCATTCATGCGTTCATGACGAAAAAAACGAACGGTGTCTTAACGTTATTGACGGCCCCAAAAATTGGGAAAACATTGGGCTATTTGTTGCCGTTAAGTTTTGACGTTCATGCCCGGCCGATGGTCTTGCTCACAAACGATGAGAGTTTGCAACATCAGCAGCAACAATTGGTTGAAAAAATTGCTAAGTTACTGGATGTCCAACAGCAGGCAGCGATTTTATATCAACCAACTGATTATATTGATGTCGCAAAATTTAATCGCGTCTTACAACAAGTAGACACGGCAACGCCCACGCAGTTTTTCAAAGCACGCTTATTAGTTTGGCTCACGCAGACACAAACCGGTTTGTTGCATGAAATTCAGGTGGGGGCAGCCCATCTCACGTTAATTGATGACATTAGAAGTGATGACACTGGCCGATTTTATCAACGCGCGCAGCATTTAGTCAACGCCGCTGACGTGTTAATTATGAATTTTGCCACGTACTTCAACCAATCGCGTGACTTGCTTGCTGCGCGTCAGTTATCGGCTTGGCCAGCAGTTGTGATGGAAACACCCAGTGCGTTTGTCAATGAATTATCAGCTTATTATGCTGCAGAAATTAATCTGACCGCCATGCAAAATAGTTTGAAAGGGCTGATGCATCAAGAAATTGCAGGACTCACCCATAAGCAACGCTTGTTTATCAAACAAAGTGTCGCCGAGGCCTTAAAACTCATTAAGCAAACGCTCCAAACCGATCAACTACCAGCGCAACTCAAACGGGTTGAGCGGTTGTTGTTAATCTGTCAGCGGTTAACAACCGTTCTTCAAATTGGGTATGGCACACTGCCAGCATTTTGGGAAACGCTACCAGCCCAACTCATGCAAATTAATCGTCTACAACACCAACCAGAGGTGACGGTTAAAACGATAGTCGTTGAAGATAACGGCCAAAAACAAACGGTCAAACACTTCTTTGTCCCAGTACAAACGAGTTATCAGACGAACTTTTTACCTCAGTTAGACAAGTTGTTGGTTGTGAGTGAGTATTTAGATCATCAAGTTAGTGGCTTTCTACGCGACGTGCCAACCCAAATGACAGCCGAACGCGACTTTATTCATTTTGATAACTCACCAGTCACCGTGGTGCAAATGGGGAAGACGTCACCTGTGAGCCATTTACAAGCTTTGACACAACAAGCAGTTGGCGAAATTATGGTGATTTTACCAGATGTCGACCGGGTGAATCATTGGTATCAGAAGTTGAAACATGTCCTAACCACAGAATATGGGCTTGTCGCAGAAGGGGTGACTGGTTCGTTAGAAAAAATTCAACGTCAGCGCCATGCCGAACAACAAAACATTTTACTTGTGACCCCAAAAATCATGGCCACCATGTGGCTACGCGATCAGGAGCTGCCACGTGTCGTGATGGTGCCCGAGCGTGATGTTTGGCAACCAGTTTCGCGATTGGCATTGGTGTTAACTGAGATGCAACGCCACCGCCAAGCCTTGTTAATTACGCAATTAAATGCCATGCAACGCCATCGCTTTAAGTCTCAATTGGTGATGACACCACATTTTGATGTGAAAAATAATTTGATTGCCCAGTATAACCAATTGTTAGCAGATTTTTGATATAATTAATTTAGCTATGCGTTGGAGGACGAAACAAAAATGATGCAATTTAAAGATGATATTCGAATCCGCCAGCGTCAACGCCGATCACGCGTGCATTGGGCTCGGATTTGGTTTATTGCGGCTGGTGTGGGCATTGTCGTTGCTGCGTTAACACTGGGTTATTTTTATATCTCTTTAAGCCCGATGCGCCACGATGAAGATCGCCTGCAACGGTTAGTGAAAGCGAAAACAGACATTGCTACCGTCCAGCAAATCAGTGTGGATAATCGGCAAAGTACCACATATGCCATCACTGGGACGACATCAAGCGGCCGAGAAAAAGTGGCGATTGTGCATGGCCATAGCAATCAAGTGAAAGCCTATTCGCGCAGTGACGGGATGACCAATGCTCAGCTCGGTAAGCTTTTGCTTAAAACGTACAAACCGAAGAAAATTTATTCAGCTAACATTAGTGAGTACAAAAAAACGTTGGTTTGGGAAGTGTGTTATAAGGGGCAAGATAATGCATTAAATTATCTCACACTTGATTTTAAAACTGGACAACCTTATCGGGTCATTAATGGCCTGTAACAACCATGAGGAGAGGGAAATGATTTCGGAAAGAGCGCAGTCTGTTGAAGCTGCTGCCACACTGGCAATGAGTCGATTAGCCAAGGAAATGCAAGCGCAAGGCATTGACGTGATTAATCTTGGCGTGGGGGAATCAGATTTCCAAACACCAGAACACATCGCACAAGCAGCGATTGCAGCGATTCAAGCCCATCAAACGAGTTTTTATACACCAACAAGTGGCTTGAATGCGCTAAAGCAAGCGATTGTTGATTTAATGGCGCAACGTTACAAAGCCACGCTTGGCTTGAATAACGTGACGGTGACGACGGGTGCCAAATTATCACTCTATGCCTTGATGCAAGTGCTCTTGAATCCGGGTGATGTGGTCGTTGCTGCGGCCCCACTATGGGTCAGCTACGTTGAACAAATTAAGCTCGCTGAAGGGCAATTAAAAACAATTGTCCCAAGCAACGCTGCTTTGAAGTTGACGGTTGCTGATTTGGCAGCATTGACAACGCCAGTGAAAGTGATTATTGTCAATTCACCAACGAATCCGACGGGACAGGTTTATACACGTGACGAGTTGCAGGCTATTTTGGACTGGGCAGCTGCCCATGAAACTTACGTGATTTTAGATGAAATCTACGGCCAGCTCGTTTATAATGGGGCAACATTTACTTCTGGGTTGCAACTACAAACACTTGAAAATAGTCGAATGATTATCGTTGACGGGGTCTCTAAAGCCTACGCCATGACCGGTTGGCGGATTGGCTGGACGTTGGCCAGCTCAGAAATTATTACAGCCATGAATAAACTGTTGGATCACATGACCTCCAATCCAACCGCTGTGGCGCAATACGCTGCCATTGCAGCGTTGACGGGGGATCAATCATCCGTTGAGGTGATGCGCCAAGCCTTTGAGCAACGGTTGAATGCCACATTTGAGGCCTTAAATACGGTGCCGGGGCTTGAGGTGGCCGTCAAACCCGAAGGCGCTTTTTACCTATTTCCAAAGGTTGCGCCACAAGTCTTAGCTGCCGCAGGGGTTGCCAATACCAGTGAGTTATCCATGAAGTTACTCAAAGAGGCACGGGTGGCCATGCCTTCTGGTGAAGGATTTGGGATGCCAGGTTACTTGCGTATGGGTTATGCCAAAGATCAAGCAGTTTTGGACGAAGCTGTTCGCCGGCTGACGGCATTTTTTCAACAATACATTTAATTAAAATATAGGAGAAGCATGTGGCGCATTTTAAGTCACATGCATATGATCATGTCACAAGATATTCCCACAATTCAAATTATTGATGCTAAGAACTATGTTGGCCAAACGGTCAAGATTGGTGCTTGGTTACGCCAAAAGCGTGGCTCTGGCAAGTTGGCCTTTTTGCAACTGCGCGACGGGACAGCTTTTTTCCAAGCGGTGGTTGCCAAGGCTGATGTTTCAGAAGCATTGTTTGAGTTGGCAAAGGGTTTGAAACAAGAAACGAGTCTTTACGTGACGGGTGAAATTCACGAAGATACCCGCTCATCTTTTGGTTATGAAATGGCTGTCTCAGATATTGAAATCATTGGTGATAGCCAAGATTATCCCATCACACCAAAAGAACACGGAACAGACTTTTTGTTCGATGAACGCCACTTGTATCTCCGCCATTTGAAGCCATTTGCGACATTGAAGATTCGCAATACGTTGATTGCGGCCACTTATGAATTCTTTAACAACGAAGGCTTTACAAAGTTGGATTCGCCACTTTTGACTGGTTCGGCGCCAGAAGGGACAACGGAATTATTTGAAACGGATTACTTTGGCGAATCAGCATACTTGTCACAAACGGGACAATTGTATGCCGAAGCAGGCGCCATGGCGTTTGGAAAGGTCTTTACTTTCGGCCCAACTTTCCGGGCAGAAAAGTCTAAGACACGTCGTCATTTGACGGAATTTTGGATGGTTGAACCAGAAATGGCCTTTATGCATCAAGAAGAGAGTCTTGAACTGCAAGAACGCTACATTTCATTTTTGATTTCAAAAGTTTTGGAGAAAAACGACCAAGAACTCGATATTCTTGAACGTGATAAGGCTTTGCTCGCATCTTATACGCAACTACCTTATCCACGTATCAGTTATGATGATGCAGTCAAGTTGTTGCAAGACAATGGGTTTGACATTGAATGGGGTGTTGACTTTGGTTCTCCTGAAGAAACATTCTTGGCCAACCATTTCGCAAAGCCCGTCTTTATTGTGAACTTCCCTAAGGCGATTAAAGCCTTTTACATGAAGCGTCATGCGACGCGTGATGATGTCGTGATTTCTGCCGACTTATTGGCACCAGAAGGTTATGGTGAAATTATTGGCGGTTCAGAACGTGATACCGATTATGAGTATTTGAAGATGCGTATTGCAGAACAAGGCTTGGATCTTGACGAATACAATTGGTATTTGGATTTGCGCAAGTATGGCTCAGTGCCACATTCTGGCTTTGGCCTTGGTTTGGAACGTATGGTAACGTTTGTGACGGGTGAAGAACACATTCGTGAGGCCATTCCGTTCCCACGTATGACCAACCGTATCCGACCATAACACTGGCGTTTGACATGTTTTTCCAGCAGTCGGGGGTAAAACATGATAGACTAAAGGCATGATAAAAACGTCCAAGATTAACTTGGACGTTTTTATAACGGTATTTGTAAAAGGGAACTGGTATGGCATTAGCGCAACGTTTACAACAATATATTCAAGCAGGACACACGGCGATTAGCAACGATCTTTTGCTGCATTATCAAGAAATTGGGTTAGATAACGATGATTTGGCCCTTTATCTTCAAGTGACGCGGATTCAAAGCCAAGGGGATGCTGCCACGCCTAAAGTGCTTGCACAATGTTTGCATGTAACGGAAACAGTCGTGGTAACACGGCTCAAAAGTTTGATTGCTCGTGATTTGATGGTGATTGCTGCGACGACAAAACAAGTCGAAACGTATGATTTCACGCCCATGATTACTAAATTAATTGCAGGACAGCAAGTTAGTGCGCAGCCTATCATGTCCGATGGCAAATCAGCTCGGCGTGAAATTTTTCAAACGATTGAAACAGAGTTTGGTCGTCCGCTGACGCCCATGGAGATGCAAACCATTAGTCATTGGTTTGATCAAGACCATTTCGAACCGGACTTGATGCTACTAGCCATTCAGGAAGCCGTGGCCAATAACGCCCGCAGCTTGCGCTATATTGAGACGATTTTGGTCAATTGGCAACGCGACAATGTAAAAACGGCGACCCAAGCGCAAATTGCCAAGCAAAAAAGACGCGGCGTCACTTACACCTACGATAATTTATTTTAAGATGATTTCTGGTTCCGCCGTTGTTAATTGCAGGTGAAAGCCAAATATGGGTTGCGCATCAGGTGAAAACAGTTGCGTTTCAGGACTCATGTCTTGAAGACGAGTGGTCAGTTGGGACAGGGTCATAGCTTTGTCACCGGGCACAAGCACCAAATTTGGGCTGGTTGTAGCAAATTTAACATTGGCAACAGGGACAATGTCGGCTTCACTTTGCCAAAACAGCCGACTTTTTGGTGACATATAATGGGTTAATTCGGTTAAATCAATAAATTTCATGGGGAACGCTCTACCTCCGTCACTTGTGTGACATAATCAGTATAAAGGAAAACAAATGGAAAAAACATATCATTTAATGGCAACTGCTGCTGCAGGGCTTGAAGCGTTAGTGGGGAAAGAACTGGATCGTCTGGGTTATGATGCGCAAGTAGAAAATTATCGGGTGCGTTTTGACGGTACGGCGCGCGATATTTTAAATGCCAATATTTGGTTGCGCACAGCGGATCGTGTGAAAATTATCGTGGGTGAATTTGAAGCCACCACATTTGATGCCTTATTTGAAGGGGTCAAAGCACTCCCCTGGGAAGACTACTTGAACTATGATTCAGAATTTCCAGTCGCGGGTCGATCAAAAAAATCAGAATTATTTAGTGTGCCTGATGTCCAGGCCATTACGAAAAAAGCCATTGTCAATCGCTTACAAGACGCGTATCATATTCGGACACGTTTGCCTGAAAACGGTTATTTTGCCCAACTTGAAGTGATGATTGAAAAAGATCATGTGATTGTGACTTTGGATACGACTGGGCCATCATTGTTTAAACGTGGCTATCGTGTCAATAAAGGTGGCGCACCCTTGAAGGAAAACTTTGCGGCAGCCTTGGTGTTGTTGACAAATTGGCATCCAGATCGTCCATTTGTCGATCCAACCACAGGGTCGGGCACTTTGGCAATTGAAGCTGCGTTAATTGGGCGCAACATTGCCCCTGGGTTGATTCGTGATTTTGATATTGAACAAATGGATTGGTTTGATAAGTCTTTGTCTGATGCTGTGCGCGATGCAGCAGAATCCCAAGCGGACTATGACCGCAAACTAGATATTCAAGGGTTTGATATTGATGAAAACATGGTTCAAATTGCGATTGAAAATGCGAAACATGCCGGCTTAGGGCAAGACATTGTCTTTAAACAATTAGCTGCCAAAGATTGGACGACAGAGAAACAAAATGGGGTCATCGTTGCTAACCCACCTTACGGAGAACGTTTGGGTGAGTTGGATGCGGCGCGTGAACTTTATGCGCAAATGGGCGCTGTTTATCGGCAATTGCCAACTTGGAGCAAGTATATTTTGACGAGTGATTTAGCGTTCGAGGAAGCTTACGGTGAGAAGGCGACGAAGCGTCGTAAGCTCTATAACGGGGCCTTGCGAGTGGATTACTTCCAATATTGGGGCAAGCGAATCAAGTCATAATCAAGCAAAATTTGTGCACTATGCATAGATTTTGCTTTTTTATTTTTGCGTGGTAAGGCTCGTTTTCTCGTACGATATTGGTAGAATGATTAGCAATGTTTGGTATTGAAGAAAAGAGGCAAAATATGGTTGAAACAAATGATGCGATGATGGGGATTTTTTCTGATCGGTTACAACAGGTGGCACCCAGTCCAATTCATACATTTAGTGAAGCAGTGAGTGACGTCCCAAATATCTTGAAATTGACGATTGGGGAACCTGACTTTGCTGTGCCAGAACACATCAAAGCCGCTGCCGTTGCGGCAATTGCAGCGGACGACTCGCATTATTCTGTCTCGGCTGGCTCGCTGGCTTTGCGCCAAGCAGCCCACCAGTTTTTACTGACCCGTTATGCCTTAGATTTCCAGCCAGAGACTGAAATTTTGACGACAGTCGGCGCAACTGAAGGGTTATATACGCTCTTGTCAGCCGTTTTAAATCCAGGTGACGAGGTATTAATTCCGACACCAGCTTATCCGGTGTATGCGGAAATGACACGCTTAAACGGCGGGCAGCCACTGTTTGTTGATGTATCCGAAGAGGCGTTTCTGTTAACACCGGACCGGTTACGTGCCATCCTAGCGACGCATAAACAAGTGAAAGCCATGATTTTAACGAATCCTTCAAATCCCACAGGGGCCACTTATACCCCTGATGAATTAAAGGCCTTGGCAGCGGTGCTGAAAGAGACGGCTATCTTAGTGATTTCAGATGAAATCTATTCTGAATTACAATATGACGGGGCTCATGCATCAATGGCCACTTATTTGCCAGAACAAACGATTGTGGTCAACGGGGTGTCAAAATCACACGCCATGACTGGTTATCGGATTGGCATTCTTGCCGGGCCAGCGGCGCTAATTGCACAAATTAATAAAGTCCATGGATTTGTCATCATGACGCCTTCAAATCCAGCCATGGCGGCGGCAACCGAAGCCTTTAACTGTGACCGAAGTTTAATTGACACACAGGCAATGAAAGCCGCGTATCAAACGCGACGTGACTTTTTAGTCACTGAATTAACTGCGTTAGGGTTTGAAATGGTTCGTCCCAACGGCGCCTTTTACATTTTCGCAAAAATTCCTGCGGATTTGACGCAAGACGATGTGGCCTTTGCCTATGATTTGGTGGCACGGGAACAATTGGCAGTCGTGGCTGGCTCTGGCTTTGGACCGGGCGGGGAAGGGTACATTCGCATCAGCTATGCTGCTGCCATGCCAGTGCTAGAGGAGGCCATGTCACGGTTAAAAAATTACGTTGCAAATACGCGAATAGCCGTGTAATACGTGAATAAATTTGTTTTTTTTTGCTGGTTATCATGGTAGAATTAAATGATTAACTCAGCTGTTTTGTCATTTTTATGGCAAAATGGCTGTGTTAATTTGGAAAGAACTACCAAAATGGAGGAAACGTATTCGGGCAATCAATGACGACGTGAATGAGTCAGACCATGGAGTTGAATAAACGTGAGGGTTAAAAAATATTCCCTGAATACTTTGGAAATATGCCAGCAGTATACATGCGCCAAGCGCAAGCAGATGATTTGCTAGACATCAAAGCAATCATCGACAGTGGACGAGAGTATTTGAAGCAACAAGGCCTTAACCAATGGCAAATGGGGTATCCGAATCAAGATACCATTGCCACAGATTTAGATTTAAGACAAGGTTATGTGTTAGTTGTGGATCATCAAGTCGCCGGCTATGCGGCAGTCATTGTCGGAGAAGACCCAGTGTATGGGGTGATTGAAGCTGGTCAATGGTTAAATGATGATAAGAGTTATGTTGCCTTACACCGTTTTGCCATGTCAAATCAATTCCGTGGTCAAAAACTTGCCCAACGTTTCATGACAGCAATCCTTTCACACTTTTACGAACAAAATCAACGCGATTTTAGAATTGATACGCACCCAGAAAATCTCGCAATGCAAGCCGTGATTACAGGGAATGGTTTTCAAAAGCGGGGCAACGTGCACATTCATGAAGGCGAAGACCGGAATGTGCGTTGGGCTTATCAATTAGTCTTATAAGTTTTTAGGTATTTACTTATCAAAAGTAAGTTGGTATGATAAAATTATCACCTGTTGAACCCAAAGGAAAGGAGATAGTATGGTGAAATGGCCATACTAGATCAGATAATTGATGAATTTTACGGACTTACAAGCACAGCGTCACTCAGTCTATGCGTTAGGGCGCAACGTCTCTCAAACACCCACAGCATTGTTTGATTTAATCAAATTAGCGGTGAAGCAAGCACCAACTGCGTTTAACAACCAATCGGTGCGCGTTGTCTTGCTTACGGGCGCTGCCCATGAGAAATTATGGGCGATTACGGCCCAACGTTTGCAACA
The DNA here is from genome assembly GCF_012396485.1 of Leuconostoc holzapfelii. Classification (GTDB taxonomy): domain Bacteria; phylum Bacillota; class Bacilli; order Lactobacillales; family Lactobacillaceae; genus Leuconostoc; species Leuconostoc holzapfelii. Next base: position 46,434 of record NZ_JAAXPO010000001.1, on the reverse strand, counting down.
AGAAGTGCCTGATGCGGCAGCTTACGAAAAAACGCTTGCCAAGATTAATCAAGCCTTTCAGGCTGGTTTTGGTACGGTGCTCTTTTATACTGACACTGCAGTGGTCACTGAATTTGAAGAAACGGTGCCTTTATATGCTGACAATTTCTATGATTGGTCAGAACAAGGCCATGGTATTGCAGAATATGCAACTTGGCTAGCCTTGACAGAGATTGGGTTAGGGGCATCTTTGCAACATTATAACCCGTTGATTGATGCACCGGTTGCCGAAGCATTTGCAATTCCTGCAACTTGGCGTTTACGTGCACAAATGCCATTTGGCTCAATTGAAACTCCTGGTGTTGCCAAAGAAAGTGTTGATGATAGCGCGCGTTTCAAATGGATTAAAGCCTAAAAAAGCAAGTCATCTTAATTAAGATGACTTGCTTTTTTTTGTGCGACTTTGGCCTTGATGGCAGCGAGTTTTTCTGCTTTTGTCAATTGTGTTTGTTGGCTTGACTTGTACTTCGCGTTGGCCTGTTTTTGCTTAAAATCAATTTGATAACGTCCCATATTTTCCATCCTTTTGTCCTTAATAGTATACCTTATTCTCATGATGAAATATAGAGCGGTCTGTCGTGCGCGTGGTAAAATAAAAATAATTCAAACGACAAAGGAGTCACCATGGTAAATTTGGCAGATGTTGCCCATCGGGCACATGTTTCAAAGATGACCGTCAGCCGCGTCATCAATCACCCGGAAAAAGTATCTGAAGAGGTCAAAGCAGCGGTTTTGTCTGCGATTGATGCCGTCGGTTATCAACCGAATCGCATGGCCCAAGCATTGGTCAATCATCAAAATTATGTGATCGAATTCTTGGTGCTAGAAGATGTGGTGACTGTGGAACCCAACTACGCTATTTTACTCCTACAAATCGCTGATTTATTAAATCAAAGAGGGTATACGTTAGAGATTAGTACACACATCAAAGCCAACAAGCGAATTGATGGGGTGATCGTCAGTGGGTGGCGGGCTGACGATTTGCCCGCTTTAGAAGCGTTATCTGTCCCAGTGGTGTTATATGGCGAGTCACCGCTAGATTATGATATGCCGTTTGTTGATGTCGATAACCGGCAAGGAACCGCACTGGCCACACAGCACTTGATTCGGGCCGGTTATGACAAAATTATTTATGTGGGCCTGACGGTTGATCTCCCTTTTGCACAAGAACGCGAACGTGGCTATTTAGACACCATGGCGGCCAATCACAAGGTATCGCGGGTGTATACCGTTGACAATCATTCACGCGCTGCAGAACAGCTTATTTTTAACTTGCAAACGCATCTGCCAGCCAATACCGGCGTGGTCTGTGCGACAGATCGTATCGCGCTAGGTGTCGTGCGTGCGCTAAACCGGCAAAACGGCATCCCTGAAAAATATGGTGTCGTTGGGTTTGATGGGGTGTTTATTGATCAAATTACATCGCCACAGTTGACAACCATCCGACAACCTTTTGCGCAAATCGCTCACGCACTGGTGGACAATTTGTTTGTGCAATTGCACAACGGTGAATTGGGGATGCAACGTTTGGCGCCAGATGTTATCATTCGAGATACGACGCGCCATTAAAAAAACATGTTACCGTTAACACGCCGAAAGCGGTTTCATTTCCATAATCCCTGTTTTATACTAATAATTGTAAACGCTTACAATATGAAGTATTTAATCAAAGGAGACGATTATGGTTAACAAGCAAAAAGGCCAAGGCCTACCAAATCTGCCATTAAGCACGATTTGGATGTTGAGTTTTGGTTTCTTAGGCGTACAGATGGCGTTCTCATTGCAAAGTTCACAAATGGGACGTATCTTTCAGACACTTGGGGCAGACCCCACAAAATTAGGTTTCTTCTTTATCCTACCACCACTTGCCGGACTTTTTGTTCAGCCAATTGTAGGCTACTTCTCAGACCGTACTTGGACCAAGCACTTTGGGCGCCGCATGCCTTACCTCTTAGTTGGGGCATTAGTCTCAGTTGTCGTGATGTTCTTATTGCCAAACTCAGGCAGTTTTGGTTTCTCAACAACGGCCGGTCTATGGTTTGGTGCCATTACCATTTTATTCATGGATTTGAGTTCTAACGTGGCGATGCAACCGTTTAAAATGGTGGTTGGTGACATGGTCAATGAAGACCAGAAGTCGTATGCTTACTCGATTCAGAGCTTCCTCTCAAATACAGGTTCTGTGCTTGCAACAATTTTCCCATTCCTCTTAACAGCGATTGGTGTTGCTAACACGGCCCCTAAAGGGGAAGTGCCCGCGTCGGTGATTATTTCATTCTATGTGGGAGCGATCATTTTGGTTGTCTTTTCACTCATTGCTGTGTTTAATGTGAAAGAATATGATGACAAAACCTATGCGTTGTATCATGGCTACGCTTTGAATACATCAGAAAATGGCAATGGCAACTTCTTTGCTTTGCTAAAGCGCGCGCCAAAGACGTTCTGGATGGTCACTGTGACGCAATTCTTCTGCTGGATGGCCTTCCAATATCTATGGACTTATGGTACTGGGGCCGTGGCAGACAATGTTTTCCACGCGACCGATCCCACAACTGCCGGCTACCAAAACGGGGGTAACTGGTTTGGGATTATGTCAGCCGTTTATGCCGTCGCAGCCGTCGTGTGGTCACTTGTTTTGTCAAAGATTCCAGCAACGCGAAATAAGCTAGGGTATGCTTTGTCACTCTTCTTAGGCGCCATCGGTTTTGCGTCAGTATTCTTTGTCCACTCACAATATCTGTTAATTGGTTCATTTATTCTCATTGGTATTTCATGGGCTGGTATGATGGCTTATCCATTTATCATGGTGACCAATGCCTTACCAGGAGATCACATGGGGACTTACTTGGGCTTGTTTAACGGCTCAATCTGCTTACCACAAATCGTGGCGTCATTGGCCAGCTTCGCGCTCTTCCCAGCTCTAGGATCAAACTTCCCAGCGATGATTTTGGTATCAGGGGTCTTGATGTTCTTAGGTGCTCTTAGCGTCGGTTTCATTCAAGAAATCCACAGTAATCCAGTCAATCAAGCAGACTAATCATAAAAGAGGTCAATAGAAATGAAAAGAATTTTTGAAATTAATCCTTGGACAGTCACAACCCACGACTTGAATCCGCAAGACAAGCGGCTCCAGGAATCCATGACGAGTTTGGGTAATGAATATATGGGCATGCGTGGCATGTTTGAAGAAGTCTATTCTGGTGATACGCACCAAGGTATTTATATCGGTGGTGTCTGGTTCCCCGACAAAACACGTGTTGGTTGGTGGAAGAATGGTTATCCACACTACTTTGGTAAGGCGATTAATGCTTTGAACTTTGTCAAGGCGGATTTCTATATCGATGACCAACAAGTGGATTTGGCCAAGAATGATGTCCAAGACTTTGAATTGTCACTTGATATGCAAAAGGGTGTCTTAAACCGGACCTTTACGGTATTTGGAGTTAAGGTGACAGTGACACGTTTGATCTCAGTCGCACAAAAGGAATTGGCTGTTTTGCATTACACGTTTGCCTCAGCGGATGGTCAAGCCCATCAAGTGCGCTTTGATGCAAGCATTGATGCAGATGTCGTGAACGAAGATTCAAACTATGACGAAAAGTTCTGGCAAGTGTTGTCAGCTGGTCATGACGGTGATACCTCATTTATTGCCACACAAACAGTTGAAAATCCATTTGGCGTACCACAATTTACTGTCGTAGCGCGTCAAAGCTTTGTTGGTGGTGACAACCAAACGGCGACACACACAGCCACTGAAGTCACGGATCACTTTGACTTGACGGTGCCAGCCGCTGGTGAAGTCACATTTGAAAAGCGGGTAGTGGTGACAACATCACGTGATTACGCCGATTTGGCTGCCGTGGTCGCTGCGGGTGCAGACATCACCCATACAATCGCTGACCAAAGCTATGACGATTTGTATACCGCACATACCCAAGAATGGGCTAACCGTTGGGAAAAGGCGGATGTCCAAATTGATGGGGATGATGCTGCCCAACAAGGCATTCGTTTCAATCTTTTCCAATTGTTCTCAACTTACTACGGAAACGACCCACGCTTGAACATTGGACCAAAGGGCTTCACAGGTGAAAAGTATGGTGGGGCAACGTACTGGGATACAGAAGCGTTTGCCATCCCAGTTTACCTCGGGGTTGCTGAACCTGAAGTGACCCGTTCATTGTTGCAATACCGTTTTGATCAACTCGACGGTGCCTTCCATAACGCCAAGGAGCAAGGTCTCGATGGTGCTTTGTACCCAATGGTGACCTTTGATGGGATTGAATCACACAACGAATGGGAAATTACCTTTGAAGAAATTCACCGGAATTCAACGATTGCTTATGCGATTTATAACTACACCAACATTACTGGCGACCGGTCATGGTTGACAGGTGATGGGGCGCAAGTTTTGTACAACATTGCACGTTTCTGGGCCGATCGTGTCCATTATTCAGTACGTCACGGCCAATACATGATTCATGGTGTCACGGGCCCTAACGAATACGAAAACAACGTCAACAACAACTTCTATACGAACTGGATGGCCAAGTGGGTCTTGCAGTATGCTTTGGCAAACTATGATGACATTGCAGATGAACAAAAAGCACGTTTGAATGTATCAGCTGATGAGCTTGAGAAGTGGCAAGACATTGTGGATAAGATGTATTTGCCAGAAGCAGATATTACGCTTAAGGGCAAGGATTACCATATCTTTGAACAGCACGATACGTTCTTGGATAAGGATTTGACACCAATTGCAGATATGCCACAAGCTATCCGCCCAATTAACCAAAACTGGTCATGGGATCGCATCCTGCGTTCACCATACATTAAGCAATCAGACACTTTGCATACGATGTTCTACTTCCCAGATGCCTTTACAGCAGATGAAAAGCGTCAAAACTTTGAATTCTACGAACCATTGACTGTCCATGAATCATCATTGTCACCATCCGTTCACGCCATTTTGGCCGCTGATCTTGAAATGTCAGAGAAGGCCGTTGAAATGTATGAACGCGCGGCACGTTTGGATTTGGATAACTATAACAATGATACAGACGATGGTCTGCATATCACAGCGATGACCGGCTCATGGTTAGCCATTGTGCAAGGCTTTGCTGGTATGCGTGTTCGTGATGGCCAATTGCACTTGAAGCCATTCTTGCCAAAGAAGTGGGACAAGTACAGCTTCCGTTTGGTCTTCCGTGGGCATGTCTTGGAAGTCTCAGTTGATCAAGCTGGGGCCAATGTCCAACTTATTAGCGGTGAACCGTTGACAATTAACCTGTCAGGCGAAGAAGTCACATTGTCAAAGTCTGACAAGTAACGTTGTCGACACAGATTTGATAGGAGGCAAGGGTGGTGCAAGTAAAAGAGCAGGTGTTTGGCCATTTACCAGATGGTCAACAAGTGACAGCGTACACGTTAGTCAATGATAAGCAAACGGCGGTAACAGCCTTGACTTATGGGGCAACTTGGCAATCATTTCGCGTGACCAAGGCTGGGCAAACGCATGAATTATTAGTCAATTTTGACCAGTTGTCGGATTACGTCGGGCAACCCTTCCATGTTGGGCACACGATTGGACCGGTTGGTGGCCGATTATCAAAAGTGGCGTATCAGCTTGATGGGACATCATTTACCTTAACCCCAAACGATGGCCCAAATAGTTTGCACTCCGGCATTAATGGGTTTGATCGGGTGAATTGGCAGGCATCAGTGACGCAAGACGCGCACCAAGCTGCCGTACATTTCACCCACACATTTGTGACGGAATTTCCTGGCGAATTGCAGGCAGAGGTGACGTACACATTGGATGACGCGGATCGTTTGACCGTGACGTTTGGTGGGGAATCAACCGCAACGACCTTGTTTAATCCGATGACGCATGTTTATTTTAACTTTGATGGACGCCAGCAAGATGCGAGTCAGCACGAGTTACAGATTGTGGCGCGGGAGCATGTGGTGGTAGATAAGGCGAAGCTGCCAACTGGGGTCTTAGCGGCCAATAAAGGGACTAAATTCGACCTTGAAGACTTAAAACCAATTGGTGATGCGCGGTTTGATGATGCTTGGCGTCTGGCTGATGACCGGCAAGGGCCAGCCGTGGTCTTGCGATCGCCAAAGACTGGGGTGACGCTGGCGATTGATTCAGATCGTAACGGGGTGGTGGTCTTTACGACCAATCCAGCCATGGATAGTGATCAGATGACAGCTATTGCGGTGGAAATGCAAACCCTACCAGATGCGATTAATCAGGCGGGCTTTGGGGATATTGTATTGCCAGCCAATGTCAAGAAAACCTATCAAGTGACTTATGATTTAATTTAAAGGAGTCAAAACATGACTAATTTTTCAGAAATAAAGGGTTTCCTTTTTGACCTAGACGGCGTGATTGCTGACACAGCAAAATTCCACGGCCAAGCTTGGCGACAAGTGGCGGACAAAGTCGGCACACCCTGGACCGATGAATTAGCGGAAGGGTTGAAAGGCATTAGCCGGATGGATTCCCTCCAACTGATTTTAGAGGCCAGCGGCCAAGGGGATGTTTATAGTGACGCAGAAAAGGCGGACTTAGCTGATGAAAAGAACCGGAACTACCAAACGCTGATTGCCACGCTGACCCAAGCAGATATTTTACCGGGGATGAAGGCCTTTATTACTGAGGCTAAGACAGCGGGGTATCAGTTGGCGATTGCTTCGGCTTCAAAAAATGCGCCGCTCATTCTTGAACACCTCGGTTTGACGGATTATTTTGTGGGGATTGTTGATCCAGCCACTTTGGCCAAAGGCAAGCCAGATCCAGAAATCTTTGTTCGTGCAGCGGAAATTCTAGCCTTGCCACCAGAACAAACCATTGGCCTGGAAGATTCAACCTCTGGCATTGAAGCCATCAACGCTGCTGGGGCGACGTCATTGGGAATTGGTGAGCCAACTGTTTTGTCCGCAGCCGATTTGAATTTTAACAGCACAGCGGATGTGACGCTTGAAAAAATTGCGGCTTTAATGGGTGAATAACTGCTTGACTTTAAAGCAGTGACCCGCTATGATTAGGGTATATATTAAAGCCGATGAATTGGAAAAATCACAGTTTGGACCTTTAGAAATTTTGCGGGTGATGGAAGCAAAACAACAACGTGATTGGTGACACCTTGGAGGTCGCTGTTGTGCAAGACAGTGCGTGGTTGCGCGATAAGCAGTCCAAGTGATAGCGTGTGCTATCAAAATTTAAGGTGGTACCGTGCAAAAGCGCCCTTAGCGAGTAATCGTTAAGGGCGCTTTTGAGGTTTAATGTAAAAAAATAAAGGAGCATGCGTTGCCTATACATGAGTGTGGGCAATGTGTTGATAAAAAATGGCAAAAGCAACTTTCCAACGCCCAAAAGGGACTGCTGATTTGTTACCAGAACAAACAGCCCAATGGCAATATGTCGAGAATTTAGCCCGTGTTTTATTTGGTGATTATAACTTCAAAGAAGTGCGAACGCCAATATTTGAAAACTTTGATGTTTTCGCGCGTTCGGCAGGTGACACGTCTGATGTGGTCACCAAAGAAATGTATGATTTCCACGATAAAGGAGATCGCCACGTGGCCTTGCGACCTGAAGGTACAGCGGGGATTGTCCGCGCCTTTGTTGAAAACAAGTTGTATGGCCCTGAATTTGACAAGCCTTACAAAGCTTTTTATATTGGACCGATGTTTCGCTATGAACGACCACAAGCTGGTCGCTTCCGCCAATTCCACCAAATTGGGGCAGAAGCTTTCGGGTCAACTTCACCAGCCTTGGACGTTGAAATCATTGCGATGCTGATCAATTATTTCCAAACACTTGGTTTGGATAACTTGAAAGTGGCGATTAATTCCTTAGGGGACCAAGCTTCTCGCGCAGCTTATCGTCAAGCCTTGATTGATTATTTAAAGCCGCACTTTGATGAATTATCTGCTGATTCACAAGCACGCTTGGAAAAGAATCCGTTACGTGTTTTGGACTCAAAAGATCCGCGTGACCAAGTCTTTGTTGCGGATGCACCGGTGATTTTAGATTATTTGACTGATGAATCACAAGCGCACTGGGCAAAGGTCCAAGCACTGTTGACTGCTTTGGATATTCCGTTTGAAATTGATGCCACCATGGTCCGTGGGTTGGATTATTACAACGATACCATTTTTGAAATCATGACGGTTGATGAGACGTTGAAGGGTGCGGCAACGATTGCTGGTGGTGGTCGTTATGCTGGCTTGGTCGAAGAATTTGGCGGGCCTGAAATGGCGGGCGTCGGCTTTGGAATTGGTGTGGAACGCTTGTTGAGCCTTTTGGCGGCAAAGGACTTGAATCCAGTGACACCACAAGGGTTGGACTTTTACGTAGTGAACATTGGCGAAGAGACGGAAGTGACTGCGATGCAAGTTGTCCAGGCGATTCGTGGCTTTGGCTACGTTGCCGAACGGGATTATCTTGGTCGCTCAGCAAAAGCGCAGTTTAAATCAGCTGATCGTTATCAAAGCCAATACGTGGTCACCATTGGTGAGCAAGAACTTGCTGATCATGTGGCAAAAATTAAAAATATGGCAACCGGCCAGCAACAAACTGTCAAGTTGACAGACCTTTATACGGATTTACCAACAATTCTAGATGCACAAGGGGATGAAGAAGAATGAAGCGAACAACATATGCCGGCTTAGTCGATGAAAAATATCTGGGACAAACAGTGACACTCACTGGTTGGGTGCAAAAGCGTCGTGATTTTGGCGACCTTATTTTCGTTGATTTGCGTGATCGTGAAGGGATTGTGCAATTAACTTTTAACGCCACCCATCCTGCGGCCTTGGCGGTGGCAGAAACCATGCGCAATGAATTTGTCATTGGGGTCACGGGAACGGTCATCAATCGTGATGCGAGCCAGATTAATCACAAAATTCAGTCAGGTAAAATCGAAATTGACGTGACTGAGGCAGAAATTCTGGGGACTTCAAAAACACCACCATTTTATATTGAAGATGGTGTGAACGCCAACGAAGAGTTGAAGTTGCAGTATCGTTATTTGGATTTGCGCCGCCCAGAAATGCAAAAAAATCTGCGCATTCGATCAAAAATTATGTCTAGTGCGATGAAGTTTATGGACGAAAATGATTTCATCAATATTGAAACCCCTATTTTGGCCAAATCAACGCCAGAAGGGGCGCGTGATTATTTGGTGCCTTCACGTATTTTCCCAGGGTCATTTTATGCGTTGCCACAATCACCGCAATTGTTCAAACAATTGTTGATGGGGGCCGGCTTTGACCGGTACTTCCAAATTGCGCGTGCCTTCCGCGACGAGGATTTGCGTGGTGATCGCCAACCTGAATTCACCCAGATGGATTTGGAAACATCCTTCATGTCAGCCGACGAAATCCGTGCATTGGTAAACGCGTGGGTTAAGACGATGATGCATGACGTCGTTGGGTTTGAGTTGGATACGACTAAGATTCAAACACTCACTTGGCAAGAAGCGATGGCCCGTTTTGGGACTGATAAGCCCGACTTACGCATTAGCTACGAACTCAAAGACTTATCTGCTGTCGTGGCAGATTCTGACTTTGGCGTGTTTGCAAATGCTGTCAAAGCTGGTGGCGTAGTGAAGGCCATTGCTGTCCCTGGTGGCGCAGCGCATTATTCACGTAAAGACATTGACAAACTGGCACAATATATTGAACGTTTTGGTGCGAAGGGCTTGGCTTGGCTAAAAGTTACGGCTGATGGCGTATCTGGCCCGATTGCGAAGTTCTTCCCTGAAGCTGAGGCCATACTTGCTGCGACTGGGGCCCAAGATGGCGATCTTTTGTTGTTTGGTGCCGGTCGCGCAGACGTTGTGGCAGCAACCTTAGATTATTTGCGTCGTCAAACAGCGCAAGACTTACACTTGATTGATGAAACAAACCCATGGGCTTTTGCTTGGATCGTAGATTGGCCATTGTTTGAATACTCTGAAGAATTTGATCGCTGGATTGCCGCGCATCATCCTTTCACCATGCCAAATGAGGCGGACTTGCATTATCTTGATGAAGGGGAAGATCCCCACCAAGCCCATGCACAAAGTTACGATTTGGTCTTAAATGGATATGAATTAGGCTCAGGCTCAATTCGTATTCATCGTATGGATGTGCAAGAAAAGATGCTCAAGGCACTCGGATTTACACCAGAAGCAGCCCATGAAGCCTTTGGCTTCTTGCTTGAAGGCATGGAATATGGCTTCCCACCAATGGGCGGTATTGCCCTTGGTTTGGATCGTTTGGCCATGTTACTGGCCGGACAAGATAACATTCGTGAAGTGATTGCTTTCCCTAAGAATTCACGGGCAACTGAACCAATGACTGAAGCACCAACACGTGTAGATGGTAAGCAGTTGAATGATTTAGGTTTGTTTGTACCGGACGCTGACTAAAGGGCATATCGTGCTATTTTAGGTTCGTTCATGTATTGCTTTTGCCCATGAACATGCTATATTTATTAAAAAAGGACTGTGCGTTTGCGCACATTAATCATGCAAAAATTTTTCCATAATTTTATGAAGCACCGTTATGCTGGTCGTGCGGGCGGTGCGGTGTTCTATGCTGTTATCGTGGCAGTTGCAATGAATTATTTCTGGCACCCCGGTCACATCTACTCATCTGGTTTTACTGGGTTTGCGCAACTGGTTTCCACCTTATCGGGCGGTAAAGTGCCCGTTGGTTTAGCCTTAGCCTTAGTTAATTTACCGATGTTAGTGATCGCCTGGTGGAAATTATCTTGGCGATTTGCATCGTTTACCACTTTGGCTGTCTTACTCAGTGCAGCTTTGATGCCACTATTTAGTACACAACGTGTGCTGACGCCTGATCCATTAATCAATGCTTTGTTTGGTGGGGCATTAAATGGGATGGCGGTTGGTACCGCTTTACGCTATGGGGTCGGCACTGGTGGCCTCGATGTGATTGGCATCCTCGTTAAGAAAAAGTACGGCTTTAAAATGGGACCAGTCAACCTTGGATTTAACGCCTTGATTATGATTGGGGCTGGTTTGACGTATGGTTGGAAATATGCGATGTACTCACTGGTCGGTGTGTTTGTCAGTTCTCGGATGATTGATGCGTTCTATACACGGCAACAGCAGATGCAAGTGATGATCATTACGAATAAACCCGACGAGATTGTGCAAGCAATTTATGAAAAAATGCGCCGTGGTGTGACGATTATCAATGATGCACGTGGTGGCTACACTGGCGAAGGCCGTTCGGTTTTACTTACTGTGATCACCCAACAAGAGCGTTATGAGTTACGTGAAGCCATCAAATCAGTTGATGAGAAAGCCTTTTCATCAACTTGGAAAATTGAACATACGGTCGGACGTTTCTATGAACCGGAGCTATAAAAAAAGCGAATCGTGAGATTCGCTTTTTTCTTAGCCATTGTTAGTGGTTGAAAATCTTTTGTGGACCAAGGTGCCAAAGATTAACGTGAAGATAATGGCGCCAATGGCTGACATGCGCGTATCAGCTTGGAAGAATAGGCTGATATAAATTGCTGCAAAGAAGAGCAAAGTTAACGGGCTTGTCACGCGATAGCCAGGCATGGTGAAGCCATCTGGCATATAATCATCTGATTCACGGAACTTGCGATGTGCATACATTGTCAAACCATAAACAATGATGTACATGTTAGAAGAGATGGCTGTGATGAAACTAAATGACGATGTAATTTGTGGTATGGAATTAATGATTGGTGATAAAAGTACGAGTGCTGAAGTGAAGAGAATGGCGTTAGCAGGGATACCATGTGCTGAAATCTTCTTGAATGGAGTCATCACATTGGTATTCGATTCCTTTGCTAATTGGTAGAAATGCCGACCAGCAGAATAGAGTGCTGAATTCAATGCCGAAGCAGCGGAAGTCAAGACAACGAAGTTAATCACTGCGGCCGCTGCTTTAAAACCAGCCAATTCAAAGACCATGACGAATGGGCTTTGGCTTGGTGTTTTCGCAATGACATGCCAATTGATAATAGACATGATGATCGTCATTGCACCAAGATAGAAAATCAAGATACGGATAATAATGGTGTTAATGGCGCGTGGCAAAACATGGCGTGGATTTTCTGTTTCCGCTGTTGTGATGCCGACAAATTCCATGCCTTGAAAGGCAAAGAAGACCATTGGGAATGCCGCAATGAACATCGCTGGACCATTTGGAAAGAGCGTGAAGCCGTGTGTGATATTTTGCAACGAAGCGACGGTATTACCACCTGAAGCAGGGGCCTTAAAGCCAATCATGATCAGGAATATGCCGGTCACAATCATGGCGATAATGGCAATGATTTTAATCATAGCAAACCAATATTCCGTTTCACCAAAGATGTTGACAGCGACCAGATTCACTAAGGTCAACACGGCCAAAAAAGCAATTTGAATCAGCCACGTTGGCCAGTCAGGAAACCAAAACTTGACGTAAGTAGATACGGCAGTTAGTTCGGCCATGGCAACGAAGGTTAAGCCAATCCAGTAAGACCAGCCGGCGAAGTAACCCGCACTTGCGCCAACATACTTACTAATAAATGAGACGAATGTGTGTTGTGAGGGGTCGGCATAGAGCATTTCACCAATACCGCGCATCATCAAGAAGAAGAATGCGCCGAGAATGGCATAAACAATTAAAATTGAGGGGCCGGTTTTGGCAATCGAGTTACCAGCGCCTAAAAACAAACCAGTACCAATCGTGCCGCCGATGGCAATCATTTGAACGTGTTTCTTTTTGAGACCGCGTTTCGTGCCATCTGCATTTGTTGCGATGTCTGTGTATTCAATCATATGTGAACCTCCGATAGTCGTGGCCATTAAAAAAGAGCCAATATAATCATATTAGCATCTTTATAAATGAGAATTGTCGGGAAAATGACAAAAAATGAAAATGTTTTTGTGCAACGTGAACAAAAATACGGAATTTAGATGAGCAATAGTGCTAATTGAATGTCAACTAACACATCTGGCATCTCCAAATCAACGCCAAGGAGTTCACTAATCCGCTTTAAACGATAAGTGATGGTATTACGATGAACAAATAGTGCATTGGCAACTGCCGTCACATTCTGATGCAAAAAAATGTAAGTTTCCAAAGTTTCTAGGAGTTCGGCATTGTGTAAGATTTGCCCTAAGGTTTTCTCAACAAAGACATGGGCTTCTTGTTTGGGTAATAAATGCAGCAATTCTTGTGCGTTTTTGGGGCGGAAACGCATGATTGGATGTTGTTGTGAGGTTAATTTGAGGGCATTATTGGCTTGATCATATAAATCAGACAACATATGAATCGATTCTGATATTCGCGAAAAACCGATGGTAAAGGCATAATGCAAGCCAGGCTGCTGATTCAAAAAGTCATAGAGCCGCTTTAGAAACTGGCGCGTATCAATGGCTTCTTCAATGAGTAAGACGAGCTGTTGCCGGTGAGAGAAAGTGAGGACTTGCCAGTCATGCTCGAAAATGAACCAGCGGGTTAATTGTTGCCGGATTTCAAATTGGCGGGATTCAATCACTTTATTTTTTTGACTAAAATCAATAATGGCGACGCGATAGCGGCGTTTATTGTCAATATTGGCGTTGTACAAATAATTATCAATCGCTTCGTGACTGAGGCCGCGCTGCATCACATTTAAAAAGAAGCCAGAACGATTGCGGAATTCTGTTTCATTTAACAAGTCAGTACGCGAATTAGCCAAACCTAGGGTGTTCATGACTTGTTGGCGCTTAAGAATTTGAAAGCTTGATGGTTCATCTTGGTTGACGACAAAAGCCGCAAAGGCTTTATTTTCATTTAAGGCCGAAAAAATCGGTAAGATATCGATTAATTGGTGATTAAATTCGACCCGAACAGGCACAGTGAGGTTTAAATAATCAATCCCAGATTCGCGCCGCAAATAATGGGTGAGAAACTCACGTTGTGCGACCCATTCACTACTAGCATAAATTGCTGTAAAGTGTGCATCCAATAAAGCTAAGGGGGTTTCAAGCACTTTAGCCCCTTGGTCTAATAAATGCTGATAGGTGATGTTTTGGGCGTTTAATTCGGAAAGCTGCTGGTTAATGGCAATAATTTGTTTGAGTTCTGTATTTTGCGTTTCTAAAATGACTGCCGTGAGGCGTTTGACCGTGAGCGATAAGAAATCATCAGCTGGTGTCCATAAAATGGGGACGTTGAGTTGATTGGCTAGGTCAATCACGTCTTGGGGCAAATGGGTGACATAACGGCCAGATTTGATGGCGATACCACTCGCGTTTGTTTTGTGCATACCAATAATCAAGTCTTTTAAAAGGTGATGATTTTGTGAAAAATGATAACCTGATGTGACGAGCAATTGCCCATCAAATAGAAAATCCATGATATCCGGTGCGTCAATCATCCCAACCTGGGACACTTCGCGCGTCAAACCATTCGCACCGGCAGCCACTGCAATGGTGCGTAGGGATGGATGTTGTAATATTTCGCGTAATTCCATTTTCAAACCAGCCTCAAACTATTTTTTTCATTGTATCGTAGTTGTTGAACCTGCACAAGCGATTTTTTGACGTTGTGCAAGTCGCCTGAACACCAGACAAAGCACGCATGCTATATTACGATATATAGATAGGATATATTAGAGTTGAGATGAGCGGAGGGGAATAATATGCGAACAGAAAGAGAAATTATCAGTAACGTCTTAAAGGGTTCTTTGGGTAATCTCATTGAATGGTTTGATTGGTACGTCTATGCATCATTTGCGGTCTACTTTGCGCCGGCATTTTTTCCAGCGCATGACAAAACGGCAGAATTGTTAAGTACAGCAGCTGTTTTTGCTATTGGCTTTTTGATGCGGCCGCTTGGGAGCTTGCTATTGGGTAAGTACGCCGACCAACATGGACGACGAGCAGCTCTGACGTTATCTGTCTTGATCATGGCAGCAGGCTCGTTTGTGATTGCAATCACGCCGAGTTATGGGCACATTGGGCTCTTGGCGCCAACAATTCTTGTCTTAGCGCGCCTATTTCAAGGTTTATCGCTAGGGGGAGAGTATGGCACATCTGCAACTTATTTGTCCGAAATGGCCAGCGCCGGGCATCGTGGATTCTATGCGTCGTTCCAATATGTGACCCTCATTAGTGGGCAATTAATTGCATTAGGGGTGCAAATCGTCTTGCAAATGACACTATCGGATGCGGCGTTAGCGGCCTGGGGGTGGCGGATTCCTTTTGCCATTGGTGCCGTTGGCGCGTTAGTGGTGTTGGTGTTGCGTTTGAGTATGGCTGAATCAGATCAGTTTGTGGCGCAAAAAAAGCAAGACAAGGGACAATTACGCGAATTGCTGCGGTATCCAAAGGCGGTTTTCACCGTGATTGGTTTGACGTTGGGCGGAACGATTGCTTTTTATACTTACACGACGTATTTGCAAAAATTTATGATTAATTCAGTTGGTTTGCCTAAGCAAACGGTGACGTGGATTAATTTTGCAGCCCTCTTTATTTTTATGATTGTTCAACCTTTGGCGGGGGCATTGTCTGATAAGATTGGCCGCAAACCATTACTTTTTTGGTTTGGTGGGTTGGGGACATTGTTAACTTGGCCGATCTTTACGATGATGTCAAATACCAAGAGTGCCTGGGTTGCCTTTTTCTTGATGCTAGCTGGTCTGATGATTGTTACCGGTTATACGTCAATCAATGCGATTGTGAAAGCCGAAATGTTTCCGACGGAAATTCGTGCTTTAGGGGTTGGCTTACCCTATGGTCTGACGGTAGCGATTTTTGGTGGGACAGTTGAGTATGTCGCGTTGTATTTGAAAAAAATTCATCACGAATCACTGTTCTTTGGCTACGTGACCCTCGTTATCTTTATTAGTTTACTTGTGTATTGGCGGATGACTGACACCAAAGCGACTTCTAAACTCGATCAATAAATGGTAATATCATGATAAAAAGGTGGTCAATATGACAACACAAGAAGCACTCATTGCATCAATTAAAGAACAAACACTCCTTGCCGAAATCACAGCACTTTCAGGTTGGGATGCGCTGACTGGTATGCCAAAAGATGCAGGACATTTCCGAGCGGATATCGATGCTTATCTTGCGGAAAAAACTTTTCAAGTCGCGACAGGGGCAAAACGGCAACAACTCTTGGCGGATTTTAAACAGGATGCAAGTGGGTTGGATGCTTTTGGTCAACTGGTTTTTGCCAAAGCGCAAAAGGATTTTGATGTCACCGGGAAATTGCCAGAAAAGGATTATATCGACTTTCAAAGGACCCTCTCTGAAGCACAAGATTTTTGGGCACAAGCACGTGAAGCCAATGATTACACCATTTTTCAACCGTATGTTGAAAAAATCATTGCCTATTTGAAGCAGTTTATTCCATTGTGGCAAGCCAATGAGGCGACGCCTTATGACGTGTTATTAAATCAGTATGAGCCAGGCTTAAACGTGGCAAAATTGGATGCGGTATTTGACGAATTGAAGGCAGGGATTATGGCCTTACGAACCCAATTACAGACTGACGGCACCACACCTGATAGTCACTTCCTATCACGACGCATCACAAAAGACCAACAAAAAGCCTATGCACTGGCCGCTTCCCAACGGCTGGGGTATGATTTAAATAAAGGGCGCTTGGATGATACCATTCATCCTTTTATGGAAGCTTTAAATCGCGATGATGCCCGAATTACCACCCGCTGGGACGAACATAACTTCCAGATGGCGGTATTGGGGATTTTTCACGAAGCAGGGCATGGGTTGTTTGAGCAAAATGTGGCCGCTAAATACGATGATGTACGGGCAGTGATGCCGATTAGTATGAGCATTCATGAGTCACAATCACTCTTTAATGAAGTGATGATTGGGCGGTCAAAGGCGTTTTGGCAAGTGGAATATCCAAAAATGCAAGCCACGTTTGCCCCAACTTTTGATGATATTACCTTTGAAACGTTCTATCGCGGCTGGATTAAGACGGAAGCCACACTGATTCGAACTGAAGCAGATCCGTTGACGTATCCGTTACATATTATCATTCGTTATGAAATCGAAAAAGCCATCTTTAATGACAATGTGCCCGTGGCAGATTTGCCCCAACTTTGGCGTGATAAGTACCAAGAATATTTGGGCTTGACGGTCCCAGATGATCTGACGGGGATTTTGCAAGATATTCACTGGGCCGGCGGGTCGTTTGGTTACTTCCCAAGTTATGCCCTAGGTCATTTATATGCGGCGCAATTTATGTCGACGATGAAAAAAACGCTGGATTTTGATCAGATCTATGCTTCAGGTGATTACACGCCGATATTTGCTTGGCGGCGTGAGCATATTTGGCAACATGGCGGGGCCGTTGATCCAGGAGAAATTTTGGTGACGGTGACGGGGGAAGCGTTGAATCCCAAGTATTGGCTTGATGTGATGCAACAATTATATGCTACGGCGTATCAATTACCGCACGCTCGCGGTTAAAACGGGTTGTTGTGTTGACAACGCTTGGTTTTATTGATAGAATAAATAAGTATTTACAGCATGTCGTTTAATCGAAATAAAATGCGAGAAAGGAGGGTTATCACATGGCAAAGGTCATCGTACGTAAGAACGAATCTTTGGATGATGCATTGCGTCGCTTTAAGCGCGGTGTTTCAAAGGACGGTACTCTCCAAGAATACCGTAAGCGCGAATTCTATGTTAAGCCTTCAGTTGCTCGTAAATTGAAGTCTGAAGCAGCACAAAAGCGTAACAAGAAGAAGGGCCGTTAATCGGTTCTAAACGTCACTGCGGTGGCGTTTTTCTTTTGCATTTTATGTTAGAATAACAGTAACGAAACAAGAAAGAAGAAGACACATGAGCCTGTTAGAAACATTGAACGCTGATATGAAGCAAGCAATGAAAGATAAGAATAAAGAAGCCTTGTCAGTTATTCGGATGGTCAAGGCAACTGTCATGAATGAACAGATTAGTTTGGGTCATGACTTGACAACAGAAGAAGAGTTGACAGTACTATCACGTGAAGTCAAGCAACGCCAAGATTCCCTCACGGAGTTTGAAAAGGGCGGTCGTGAAGATTTAGCTTCAGGCATCCGAGCAGAATTAGTCATTTTGGCGCCATATTTGCCAAAACAATTGACAGAAGACGAAGTCGCAACCATTGTTGCATCAGCTGTTGAACAAACTGGTGCTACCACACCCAAAGACATGGGAAAGGTGATGGGCATTGTGACCCCACAAGTGAAGGGTAAGGCTGACGGTAAGGTTGTTGCTAACCTGGTTAAGGCAGCGTTGGCACAATAAAACCCAGCACGCGTCAAATCGGCTACGGCCGATTTTTTTGGTGGCTTATTTTTGGCTATCCATGTTAAACTAAGGTATTAAAGAAAAACGCGTGAAGTTGCGCGTCAGAGGAAAAAACATGACGAATCCAACAGTTGGTACGATCGTAAAAGCAGCCGTAACCGATGAAAATCCCCAGTATTTTTTTGCACAAGTGGCTGGGTACACTTATGAAATTGATAAAACAGAGCTTGAAAAGCCGTTAAAGGTTGGTGGCTTTGTGACCGGTTTTGCTTACGAGAATGAAAACCATAAGCTACAAATCACTAAAACACTACCGACCGTACAAAAAGATGTGTATGGTTGGGGCACGGTTGTCGCAAACCGACATGATTTAGGGGTGTTTGTTGCGATTGGCTTACCTAATAAAGACTTGGTTGTTTCATTGGATGATTTGCCAACGATCACAACCTTGTGGCCACAAAAAGGTGACCGGTTGATGTTGGCGATGAAAGAAGATAACAAAGGCCGTCTTTGGGGTGAACTTGCGCAGCAGCAAACAATTGCGGCGGTTGCTCGTCGTGCGCCACAAGAGATGAAGTCTAAAACTGTGAAAGCGACGGTGTACCGTAATAAGATTGCTGGGACGCTCGTGATGACCGAAGATTATCATCTGGGATTTATTCACCCATCACAACGTCATGACGAACCGAGATTAGGTGAGGTTGTTAGTGCCCGTGTGATTGGTGTGCGTGATGATGGCACACTGAATTTGTCTCTTAAACCATTGGCTTATAAGACAATGGATGAAGATGCCCAGTTCTTGTTACTCCAGTTGCAACGCCGTGCCGATCATTTTTTGCCTTTCAACGATAAGAGTAATCCCGAAGCGATCAAGCGACAATTTGGCTTTAGTAAAAGTCAATTCAAGCGAGCATTAGGGCATCTCTATAAGGCGCGTTTGATTACGCAAGTTGAAGGTGGCATCCAACTAACTGAAAGTAAATGACACAAACCACTGCGTTAGCCATTGCCGATTATTTGCATTATATTCGTATAGAACGTGGCTTATCGGAAAATACAATTAAAAGTTATCGCCAAGATTTGCAGCAGTTTGGGGATTATTTAACAGCAGAAAAACTGGCATTAGATGCGGTGGATCATGTTGTTGTTTTGGCGTGGCTTAATCATTTACGTCTGGCTGGCAAGTCAAATAATTCAGTCATTCGCATGGTCACATCGTTACGCAAGTTTTTCGGTTATTTAGCCCAAGAAAAGCTCGTGACACCAAACCCCATGCAAGATATCAAACCACCCAAAAAAGCAACCCATTTACCCGCCGTTTTGACCGTGGCTGAAATTGATGCACTCCTGGCGGTACCGACTGATAAAACACCGTTAGAAATTCGCAATCGGGCCTTACTTGAAGTGATGTATGCCACCGGGCTGCGCGTGAGTGAATTAGTCAATCTGAAATTAAGTGATTTACATTTGCAGCTAGGCTTGATTCAAACAATCGGTAAGGGCGATAAAGAGCGCATTATCCCGATTGGTGAGGTTGCCGCAGACTGGTTGACACGTTACTTTTCAGTCAGCCGTTTGGCGTTGCTTAAAGGCAAAGTATCACCCTATGTTTTCTTAAATGACCGTGGCGGGCAGTTAACTCGGCAAGGCGTATGGAAAATTATTAAAAAACTTGTGGTGGCAGCGGGTATCACCAAGGATGTCTCACCACATACTTTGCGGCATTCATTTGCGACCCATATTTTGGAAAATGGGGCAGATTTGCGTATTGTCCAAGAGTTATTAGGGCATGCAGATATTTCGACAACACAAATCTATACGCATATTTCCAAAAAGCGGTTAAGTGAAGTATATGATCAGTATCATCCAAGAGCCTGAGTCAAGGTGTGTCAGATTGGGAGAAAAACATGTTAGCATTGGCGAGAAGTGATAACCAAAAAACAGTGATGGGCATTTTGTCTTTGCTACCAGGCCTGCGTGAGTTGCCTTTTTTGAAGGCGGAAATGGCTTGGTATCAAGACCGTGAGACACGTTGCCTCTATATTTGGCAGCAAAGCACTTGGGTCCAAGGTGTGCTGGGGGTTGAGTTTTTAGACCATGATATTGTTTTAGTGCGCCACGTGGCATTTACGCCAGAAGCACGGACCGTTGAAAACTATTTTGAGATTTTATCTGAATTTCAAACGCAAAATCCGACCGCTTTTTTGATGGGCACGTTGGATAACCAAAAACTCATTAACAAATGGAGAAAAGCAACATCGTAGCCTCAAGTTTAACAATCAAATTAAGCGATTTCGAGGGGCCAATGGACTTGCTTTTGCATTTAATCAAAAAATCGGAATTAGATATTTTTGATTTACCAATTGCCACAATCACGGCGCAATATTTAGCTTTTATTCACGCGCAACAAGAAATGCAATTAGATGTCGCCAGTGAATATCTCGTGATGGCAGCCACTTTGGTTCAAATTAAGTCAGCTGACCTTTTGCCACAAGAAACCTATGATGACCCACTCATTGAATCGGATTATATTGATCCGCGTGATGAGTTGATGCAGCAACTCCTAACGTATAAGCAATTCCAAGTCGCCAGTGCACAATTGCGGGAACGTGAACAAACGGATCAACAATCTTTTGCACGTTTACCAATGTTGGTACCGGAAGATTTTGAACCTGACATGACTTTAGCACCTGGGCTGACGTTGATCGATTTACAAGTTGCTTTTGCAAAATTGTTACGTAAAAAGCGACAAAATACGCCCATTAGTCGTCGTGTCGTGCAGGAGAGAATGACATTAGCACAAGCAATTGGCCGTGTGCGGCAACGCTTTGCGAAACACCATGTCGGCGACACGATCGCCTTCACGTCATTATTTGATGACTTGCAGGATCGAGAACCCTTGGTGATGACCTTCATGGCCTTACTTGAAATGGCCAAAGAAGCTAAAATCACGTTGCATCAAACAGATGCGACAGCAGAAATATTTGTAGAAATTGAGACGATAGATGGGCATGAATAATTTGAGCCAAATCGAAGCGTTACTCTTTGTCGCTGGCGATGAAGGTATGACGCTTGCGACAATTTGTAGTATTACTCACTTTGATAAGCCAGCAGTGTTATCTTTAATTGAAGCATTGGCCAACCGCTACGCAGATGACGTGAGTAGCGCGCTTGAAATTCGAGAAACTGATGGGGCCTATCGTTTAGTGACCAAGCCGGCCTTAGGGGCAGTGGTGAAAGGTTATTTTGAGTCACCAGCCAACGCAACCTTATCCCAAGCGCAGCTCGAATCCTTAGTGATGATCGCCTACAAACAACCCATCACACGTGTCGAAATTGATCAAATTCGTGGGGTTCAATCAGCTGGTACGATTCAAAAGCTCATGTTGCGGCAATTGGTCGTCGAGGTTGGTCGAAAAGACGAGCCAGGCCGGCCAATTTTGTATGGCACATCAGCTGAATTTTTGGATTATTTTGGCTTGAAAGCACTCTCAGATTTACCACCATTGCCAGACTTTGAATCGCTCGATGTCGTGGATCATGGTGGCGAATTGTTTACCAGCGCATTTGATGCGCGTCAAACAGAAATGGAAGAAAATAATAATGTCTGAAGAAGCACAGCGTTTACAAAAAGTGATCGCCCAAGCGGGCTTAGCTTCCCGCCGTGGCGCAGAAGAGCTCATCGCCCAAGGCCGTGTACAAGTTAACGGTGAGACAGTGACAACCCTTGGGTTAAAAGTTGAACCACACGATACGGTCCAAGTTGACGGTGCACCGATTGAGGGACGTGAAAAGTTAGTTTATTATCTGCTCAATAAGCCGCGTGGTGTGGTGACGACAAATGCTGATGAGAAGGGGCGACAAACCGTCTTGGACATTTTAGATGGTGTGACACAGCGGGTCTATCCAGTTGGCCGTTTGGATTATGATACAACGGGTGTATTGCTGCTGACAAATGATGGCGTCATTGCCAACCAACTGATGCATCCTAAATCACGTGTTGACAAGGTTTATGTGGCCAAAGTCGAAGGTATTGCGACCGAAGAAAAATTAGCCCCGCTCAAGCGCGGTGTCGTAATTGCAGGCCGTAAGACAGCCCCAGCACGGGTAAGCGTTGAACGCGTTGATAAAGACAAAAAGACGAGTATGGTGCGGATCACCATTCATGAAGGCCGCAATCATCAAGTGAAAAACATGCTCCAAAAAGTGGGACTGCCTGTGGCAAAGTTGACACGGGAACAGTATGCATTCTTTGACCTCACTGGCCTTCAATCGGGTGAATACCGCAAATTGACCAGTGTTGAGGTCAAGCGCCTTAAAAATCAAGATTATAAGACCTATCGTCGGCGTTAAAGTTGAAAAACTTGCATTGTGAGAATCACTTTGATAAAATAAGTGAGTAATATCAATTGAATATACTTCAGGGTCGGGTGTAAATCCCAACCGGCGGTGAGACATGCAAGACATGGTAAGCCCGCGACCTGCGACAGCAGCTGATCTGGTCAAAATCCAGAGCCGACCGTAAAGTCGGGTAAAAAGAAGTTTAAAAAAGAAAGTAAAACTGCCTTTTTGTGCTACCCTGACAAATTGCGCAGTTTTTTTTGAGGCAAAAAATATGTCCATGTCACACACCCGTACACAACGCTTAACACTGATTGCTATTTTAAGCGCCATCTCGTTTGGTTTGATGTTGTTTCCGCAAATACCACTCATTCCAGGTGCTGATTTCCTAAAACTTGATTTTTCAATCGTGCCAGTGATTATTGCTGGTTACTGGTTGGATCTGCCGGCAGCGCTTTGGACGGTGCTGTTGCGGACGATACTCAAGCTTATTTTGGCCAATGAAGGCGTGAATACGTATCTTGGCTTGCCAGTGAACTTAGTAGCGATTGTGATCTTTACCGCAATTTTGTTCTGGTTGTTGCCACATTTCAATGTGAAATCTCTCAGTCGTCAAGTGTTAGCTATCGTCGCAGCGACATTGGGTTTGACCATTGCTGGTGTTTTAATGAACTGGTTGGTTGCCGTGCCGCTTTATGCGCAGTTTGCCAATTTTGACATTGCCAAAATGATTGGGCTTGGCAAGTACTTTGTGGGGATGGTAATACCATTTAACATTGCGCAAGGGATCATTTGGGGGATAGTGAGTTTTGCCGTTTTATCGCTTTTAAAGCCCATCCAACACAAAGTAACAGCTTAAGCAAACGTTAACTACCCCAACGACCCCCTATGTGGTAAACTTTTAAGTGAACTATTATGATGGAGGTCGTTTTAATATGAACGATTTTGACCCAAACAATATGAGTCGCTCTGCGCGCTCAAAAAAACAAAAAATTGAGCCACAATTTGCCCGTAAATCAAGTCAGCAAAACAATGAACACAAAGGTTTGCGTGTGTTTTTAATTGTGCTGGGCTTGGTCATTTTGTCGAGTGTGCCAGTTTATGGCTTCTGGGCGAATCATAAGTCACCGCAGCAACAAGTTGCCACTTCTGTGAGTCAGAAAAAGACATCATCAGCAAAGAAGCAATCCTCAGACGTTTCGTCATCTTCATCAACGTCTGAGAGTAGCGCCGTCTCGGATTCAGAAAGTAGCAGTAGTGAAGCCACTTCAACGACTGATAGTGCGGCAAGCAGTGCCGATGTCAGCAGCACGGCACCATCAGTTGCTTCAAGTGCTGCCACAAACACAGCCGTCCTTGGTGCCAGCCAAACGTTGTACAATTTTGCTGTGACCCATGGCATGACGACAAATCAGGTCATTGCGCTAAACCCAGGGTTGACGGTATCAAACTACACACAATTTGCTGGGCGTGATTTAAATATTCGCTAAGTTAGAGGAGCGTATGACAGATAATTTTCAAGTTGCAATTGATGGCCCAGCATCTGCCGGGAAATCAACCATTGCAAAAATTTTAGCCACAAACTTACAATATGTTTATGTGGACACCGGAGCGATGTATCGTGCCATCACCTTGGCAGCCAAAAATGCTGGCGTGAATTACGATGATGAGGCAGGGGTAGTGGATTTGTTACCAACGATTGCACTTCGCTTTGAACCTGGCACTCCCGTACAACGCGTTTTCTTAAATGATCAAGAAGTGACTGACGCCATCCGTTCAACGGAAATCACCAATAATGTGTCACTCGTCTCATCTTATGCAGCGGTTCGCAATGATTTAGTGGCACGGCAACGTGACATGGCAGCCAGTCAAAATGTGATTATGGATGGCCGAGACATTGGTACAACTGTTTTGCCAGATGCCCCAGTGAAGATCTTCTTGATTGCCAGTGTGGATGAGCGTGCGCAACGCCGGTACCAAGAGAATTTGGCTAAGGGGATGTCAGTTGATTTAGCCACCTTAAAGGCTGAAATTCAAGCCCGTGACTATAAAGATTCTCATCGTGAAATCAGTCCGTTGATTCAAGCAGATGATGCCATTTTGGTAGACACAACGGGCCACAACATCGATGAAGTTGTTGCTATCATTACAAATATTATTAAAGACAAACAGCATCAATAAGTTGCAGCGTGAAAACGCTGTTTTTTTACTATACAAGCAGCAATTAATCTGGTAAACTATACCCATAGTGTAAATTGTAGGAGGACGTTAGACGTCATGAGTGAAACAAACAACGAGTTCTTAGCAGCTCTCGAAAGCGCAGCAGATCAAATTAAGGTGGGAGATGTCGTTACTGGTGAGCTTTTAGCTATTGATAACGATAACCAAGCAGTTGTTGGTTTGTCTACCGGTGAAGAAGGAGTTGTGCCAGCACGTGAGTACTCAGACGATCGTAACATCAACCTGGCAGACGAATTAAAAATTGGGGACACCATTGAAGCAGTTGTCATTTCTAACGTGACAAGCGACAAGGAAGGCGTAGCTTACTTGTTGTCAAAGAAGCGCTTGGATGCACGCAAGGCATGGGAAAACTTGAGCTTTGCTGAAGGTGACACAGTTGACGCCAAGGTTGTCAACGCTGTTCGTGGTGGTTTGATTGTTGATGTTAATGGTGTACGTGGTTTCGTACCTGCATCAATGGTTGCAGAACGTTTCGTTTCTGATTTGAACCAATTCAAGAACAAGGATATTAAAGCACAAGTTATCGAAATTGATCCTGCAAACGCACGTTTGATTTTGTCACGTAAGGCTGTTGCTGCACAAGAACGTGCCGCACAGTTGGCTGAAGTATTTAGCAAGTTGTCAGTTGGTGAAGTTGTTGAAGGCACTGTTGCACGTTTGACAGACTTCGGCGCATTCGTTGACTTGGGTGGTGTTGATGGTTTGGTTCACGTTTCAGAAATTTCACATGACCGTGTGAAGAACCCTGCTGATGTATTGACAAAGGGTGACAAGGTTAACGTTAAGATCTTGGCATTGGACACTGAAAAGGGTCGTATCTCATTGTCAATCAAGGCAACACAACGTGGACCTTGGGACGAAGCCGCAGACCAAATCGCTGCCGGTTCAGTACTTGAAGGTACTGTTAAGCGCGTGAAGGACTTTGGTGCCTTTGTTGAAATTTTGCCTGGTATCGAAGGCCTTGTGCACGTATCACAAATTTCAAACAAGCGTATTGAAAACCCTTCAGAAGTTTTGAAGTCAGGTGACAAGGTACAAGTGAAGGTATTGGATATCAAGCCAGCCGAAGAACGTATCTCATTGTCAATGAAGGCTTTGGAAGAAAAGCCAGAACGTGAAGACCGTCGTAGCAACGATGGTTCAGCTTCACGTGCTGATATCGCAGCTTACAAGCAACAAGATGATTCAGCTACAACATTGGGCGACATCTTTGGTGATAAGTTGTAAGAAGCATCAACATAAAAGAGCTGGTTCGCCAGTTCTTTTATTTTTGAAGAAATTTGAGTGGGCATTAGTGGGCGCCCACGGTATGAAAAAGGAGGTGCGATTATGGCAGCACCAGTAGTAGCCATTGTTGGCCGGCCAAACGTCGGAAAATCAACTATTTTTAACCGGATGGCCGGAGAACGCATTGCAATTGTAGAAGATAAGCCAGGCGTCACGCGTGATCGTTTGTACGCGCCAGCCGAATGGTTGAATTATGAATTCCGGATGATTGATACTGGGGGAATTGAACTTGGCGATGAACCTTTCTTGGCTGAAATTCGCGCACAAGTTGAATTAGCCTTGGATGAGGCTGATGTGATTGTGATGGTCACATCTGGACGTGAAGGTGTGACATCTGCTGATGAAGTTGTCGCCAAAATGCTTTACAAGACTGACAAGCCGGTTGTGCTTGCCGTCAATAAAGTGGATAATCCAGAAATGCGTCAGGATATTTATGACTTTTATTCACTCGGTCTTGGTGAACCTTATCCAGTTTCTGGGTCGCATGGTTTGGGACTAGGTGACTTATTAGACGAAGTGGTTAAAAATTTCCCAGATGAAGCAGCGGAACAAGAAGATGACGATGCCATTAAGTTTAGTATTATTGGCCGTCCCAATGTTGGGAAATCATCCATTGTGAATGCCATGCTTGGGGAAGAGCGCGTTATTGTGTCTAACATTGAAGGCACAACACGTGATGCGATTGATTCACGCTTTGTCACGCCAGAAGGCGATGAATTCATCATGGTTGATACTGCTGGGATGCGTAAACGTGGTAAGGTGTATGAAAATACGGAAAAGTATTCTGTGATGCGTGCCTTAAAAGCCATTGATAACAGCAATGTGATTTTGATGGTGATCGATGCCGAAGCCGGTATTCGAGAACAAGACAAGCACGTGGCTGGCTTTGCTCATGAAGCCGGTCGCGCCATGATTATCGTTGTTAACAAATGGGATGCGATTGAAAAAGATGATCGTACGATGAAAGACTTTGAGAATTTAATTCGGGCAGAATTTAAATTCCTCGATTATGCACCGATTGTGTTTGTGTCAGCCAAGACAGGCCAACGACTTGATCGCTTGCCACAAATGGTTAAGGATGTTGATAGTAACCACCGTAAGCGTATTTCATCGTCAACCTTGAACGATGTCATTATGGATGCAATTGCCGTTAACCCAACACCAACAGATAATGGCCGCCGTTTGCGTGTTTACTATGCGACGCAGGTTGCCGTCCAACCACCAACTTTTGTTATTTTTGTCAATGACGTTGAGTTAATGCATTTCTCATACGAGCGTTTCTTAGAAAATAAAATCCGAGAAGCCTTTGATTTCACAGGAACACCAATCAAATTGATTGTGCGTGCACGTAAATGAGATTTTCCCGATGAATCATGTGATTAGTTTTGCATAAATACCGTTTTCGTGTGACAAAAGTATTACGAAAACCTGAAAACCCGCATAAACACTACACATTCGGGCGTTCTTATGTTATTCTAGTTACATGAAATGATGTTTCGACAGATTTCAAGACCGTTTGACGGTTAATAAAAAACTCTTAGGAGAAGCGAAAATGGCTAACAAGCAAGAATTAGTAGATTCAGTTGCAAAGGCAACAGGTTTGACAAAGAAGGATGCAACTGCATCAGTTGACGCAGTGTTTGCATCAATCGAAGAAGCTTTGAAGAACGGCGAAAAGGTTCAATTGATTGGTTTCGGTAACTTTGAAGTTCGTGACCGTGCAGCTCGTAAGGGTCGCAACCCACAAACTGGCGCAGAAATCGAAATTCCTGCATCAAAGGTACCTGCATTCAAACCTGGTAAGGCATTGAAGGAAGCTGTTAAGTAATGACATTAAACCCGAAAAAAGGGTTTAACAGTGTCTTGAGGAATAGAGACAATACATTGTTGTTTTAACTTAATCTCAGACATTTAGGGCAAGCTCACGTTGAGCTTGCTTTTTTCGTTGCATTACTTTTTAGATGAGCGGGTAGGCCCGATTCAAAAAATGTCCAAAATTACTTTGATTGTGTTAAAATGACCTTGTAACGTCATATCATACTCAAGGAGGACAGAACATGTCAGTTGAAGAAAAGTTTGATAATGCTAAGGACAAGGTTGCTGGTAAGGCAAAAGAAGTAGAAGGCAAGGTTACCGGTGACAAAGCCCGTGAAGCAGAAGGTAAGGCCCAAGGCCTGTTTGCCGATGTGAAAGGCAAATTGTCAGATGCCGCAGAAGCGGTGAAGGATAAGGCTGAAGAAGCCGTGGATGCCGTCAAAGATGGCTTTGATAATCTCAAGAAGTAAAGTCATTGATATGAACGTTGCTCAAGTTGAGTGACGTTTTTATATTGTCTTTTATTGGTACTCATCGATGAAAGACACGGTTATCAACGGTTTTATGGTAAAATAGACTGTTAATCATATTAAGATAAATCGCAATTTTTAAAATCATAATCAGACATGACTTACAATAAATGTCGTGACAAAGGAGATAACATGGCAACCAGTTATGCCCAACAAATGTTAGATGCACTTTCAAGTGGTCAATTAGAACAGGCCCAACAATTTTTTGCCAAGGCATTACGTCGCGATAGCGATGAGATGATTTATAGTTTGGCCGAAGAGCTCTATGCCTTAGGCTTCTTGAACCAATCGCGTCGTGCGTATAAAAAACTCCTTGAAAAGTATCCGAAAGAAGATGAACTGCGGACTGCTTTGGCAGACATTGCCATTGAAGATGGGGAAATTGATGAAGCACAGAACTATCTCGCCCAGATTCAACCCGATTCAGCGTCATACTTACAAGCCTTATTGGTGAAGGCAGATATTTATCAGTCAGAAGGCTTAAATGAGTCAGCTGAATATAGCTTGTTGCAAGCAGAAAAGCTTGCGCCAAATGAGGCAATTATTCAATTTGCCCTAGCAGAATTTTACTTTGCCAACCAATTCTATCAAAAGGCGGTTGGACGTTATCGTGGATTATTGTTGCAAGGCAAGCGCGAAGTGAGTCGAGTTGATCTGGTCGCCCGTATTGGGGTTGCTTATGCACAAATTGGACAATATGATCATGCCATTGGTTATTTGGAACAAATTAAACCTGAGACCATGACGTTAGATACGCGTTTTCAATTGGCTATTTTGTATCAGGAAAATCATCGTGAGGATGACGCCATCCGGTTGTTTAATGAGATTTTAGATGTGGATGCCAAATACACCTCGGTTTATCCATTATTGGGGCAAGCCTACGCGCAAATTAACCAATTTGAAGACGCTTACCGTACGTATCAAGCTGGATTAGCCCAGGATGAGACGAATGGCCAGTTGTACCGCTTGGCAGGGTTAGCTGCAGAAAAGTTAGGGGATTTAACCACAGCTGAAACGTATTACCAACAAGGTTTAGCCCTTGATGAAGGGGATGTAGCGATATTAGTCGCCTTAACCGATTTATTCTTTAAACAACACCGTCTTGCAGAAGTAATTGCGCAATTGACGACCGCCATATCAGATGATGTGGTTGATTCGCAGTTCTATTGGTCGTTAGCGCGGGCCTATCAAGCCATGGGTGACACAGAAAAGGCGGCGGAAAACTGGGCGAATGCAGCACCACTTTTCCAAGAAAATAGCGCCTTTCTCCAGGATTTGATTGATTGGTATCATGAACAAGGTCAACTTGAAGATGAAATTACGGCGTTGAAGCAGTACTTGTTCTTATCACCTGATGATATTGACATGCAGATGCGTTTGGAAGATTTAGCGTATTAATCAAATTGGCAGATTAATCGCGCCAGGGTGGTGTTTAGGGTTTTTAATCAGGGTGTTTTTGATATAATGGATTAAAGGATGTGCGCATGAAAATTGATAAATTACCCCCAGAATTTGTGGCAGCCCAACCGGTTTTAAAGCGGCTAGAGTCGGCGGGATTTGAAGCTTATTTTGTTGGCGGCTCAGTGCGTGATATGTTACTTAATAAACCCATTCACGATGTTGACATTGCGAGTTCCGCTTTCCCCCAAGAGGTTAAGAAACAATTTGATAAAACTGTTGATACTGGGATTCAGCACGGGACGGTTATGGTTTTGGACCATGGCTTAGGGTATGAAATTACAACTTTCCGTACCGAATCAACCTACACAGATTTTCGTCGGCCTGATGCAGTGACTTTCGTCCGAAATCTTTCAGAAGACTTACAACGGCGTGATTTTACGATCAACGCCTTGGCGATGACGGCAGATGGTGAAATAGTGGACCTGTTTAATGGCCTAGCAGATCTATCTGAGGGGATTATTCGCGCCGTTGGCGAGGCCGAGGTGCGCTTTACAGAGGATGCTTTACGCATGATGCGTGCGCTGCGTTTTAGCGCACAGTTAGGGTTTGACATCGAAAGCGCAACCCGAGCAGCCCTGCAACGTTTGGCGCCAAATTTAGAAAAAATTGCCGTCGAACGCATCAGAGTCGAGTGGGAAAAGCTACTTTTGGGTCAGCAAGCGGCGATTAGTGTGGCCATGGCTGTTGAAGATGGCGTGCTGCGTTACGTGCCCGGTGAGATGGCGCAATGGCCGTTGGCCGACTTCATACAAGATCTGGCAGTGGGACAAGCAGCCTCTCCAGTTGTGGCTTGGGCGCATCTTTTAACGCGATCAAGCCTAGATGAGACCGCCATGCAGCAATTTTTGCGCCGGTGGAAAACAAGCCGAGAGGTGATGAAAGCGGCAATTGCCGTGGCACCTGTCGCGCGAGCCATTGACATTAGTGATCAATGGCTGTTATATCAGGTCTATCCATTCAAAGACATCTTGCTTGACGTTTTACGCTTAATACGTACTGAGGCGGCCGTCATCACTGATATCCAAGCAGCGCTCATGGCACTACCGATTCATGATGTACGTGCTTTGGCCATTGATGGGGGCACTTTGATTGCCCAAAAAATTTGTCAACCAGGGCCCCAAATGGGGCGCATCTTAAAAACGATTGAACGTGCTGTTGTTGAAGGCAGGCTACCCAACACAGCAAACAACTTATTGGCTTTTGCAAAGGAGTTAAGTCAACATGACCCAAGTTAAAATGGTATGGGCAGAAGATCGTGTCCATGCAATCGGTAAAAACGGTGATTTGCCATGGCATCTACCAGACGATTTGAAACTTTTTAAACAAGAAACGACTGGCACTTTGATGATCATGGGACGAACGACTTGGGCCAGTATTGGCCGGCCACTACCTAATCGGACGACGTTGGTGCTGACGCACCAAGAAGACTGGCAGGCGGGTTACGAGCAAGTGCTGGTTGCACATCATATATCTGAAGTGTTAGCGGCCATAGCCAATGATGCGCGGCCGGCAACCATTGCTGGTGGGGCATCGCTCTACCATGCGATGATGCCATATGCTACAGATTTGGTGATTACGAAGGTTGACGGGATTGTCGATGGCGACACGTTTGCCCCAACAGTAGATTTGACGCAATTTGAGTTAATTGCCAGTGAGCCCCATCCCAAAGATGAAAAACATGACTACGCATTTGTTGTTGAACGATACCAGCGTAAGAATTGAGGAAAAAATGTCGAATATAAAGATTGTTACAGATTCAGCGGTTGCTTTAACCCCAGAAGAAATTGCCCAATACGATATCACAGTTGTGCCTTTAACTGTACAAATTGATGGGGTCGTTTATGAAGATGGCGTGACGATTCAACGGGAAGAGTTCTTGGAAAAAATGTCAAAAAGCGCGACATTACCCCAGACATCACAACCATCAATTGGTAAATTCCAAGCGGCCTATGATGCAATTCATCAGCAATATCCTGATTCAGAGATTTTGAGCTTGCACTTGTCATCTGGTTTATCAGGGACAGTGCACGCTGCGGCCCAAGCTGCAGCGCTCACAGCAGCCAAAATCACAACATTTGATACGTTAAACGCTGATCGGTCCGAGGCTTTCCCTGTCTTAGCAGCGGCAAAGATGGCCCAAGGTGGGGCATCCATGGCAGAAGTTTTGGCGGAAGCTGAAAAAGTCCGGTCAGAGTCGCACACATTCTTGAGTTTTACCTCACTAGATAACATGGTTGCTGGGGGCCGTTTGAGTAAGACGTCAGGCATCATTGGTAATCTTTTAAACATTAAGGTTGGGGCGACTGTTGATGAGACTGGTTCAGTTGAGGTCTTGGCCAAAGGGCGTGGGATGAAAGCCATTGCGAAGTTCAATGATAGTGTGATTGAAAAGATGCAATCATACAATGAAATGATTGCTATTGGTATTTCACATGCTGGTGTCCCAGAAGTTGCTGAAAAAATGGCTGCGCGTCTCAATGCGATTTGGCCAGCAATTAAAATCGAAGTGACGAATACCACACCTATTGTGTCAACGCACACAGGTATTGGGGCTTTGGCTATTTTATATCAAGCACGTTAATCATGTGATGTTGACCCCAAAATCGTTTGGGGTTTTATTTTACGGTGGCAAATGTCAAGGGGGAAAGGGATGCTGGGACGATTAAAATATTGGTTGCACCAAATCATGAGTCAATTTAAGGCTCGGCACTTATCCCAACGACTGCTAGACTCAGATTCGGTCAGTCTGGCGATTTTGCGTCATTCTGCCTTGAAAAACGTGTCACGCATTGGCATTATTGGAGATAGTGTGGCC
Source organism: Leuconostoc holzapfelii (assembly GCF_012396485.1). Lineage (GTDB taxonomy): Bacteria > Bacillota > Bacilli > Lactobacillales > Lactobacillaceae > Leuconostoc > Leuconostoc holzapfelii. Next base: position 13,600 of record NZ_JAAXPO010000001.1, on the reverse strand, counting down.
TTTGGTTTGAAAGCCGAGTTTAACTTTGGCCAATACATTCAAAAAGCAACTGGTGCGATGATCGAAAATCTAGCGGTATCTGGTGCGCATTTATCTGATAATGGCTTTACAAGTATTTACCAACAGGCACATCGACTGCAACCCGCAGATTTGTTTATTTTACAAGGGACGGATGATGATTGGTTGGCCAACATCCCGCTTGGCGATGGCAATGCATCTCGCCAGACCTATATTGGGGCTTTTTATCAAACAATTGCTTACTTGCAGCGACTAAACCCCAAAGCTATGATTTTAGTCGTCACACCAACTTATCAAACGGCAATGCGTGGCACGCGAGTTCGGCGTACCGAGCGGACGCTGAATACGTTAGGATTAGATTTACATGTATATGTTCGTGCGCAATTGAAAGCATGTCAAGCATTAGGTGTGCCAGTAGTCAATTTGATGCAAACGCGATTGTTTGATCCCAGCAAACCACAATTCCGAGCCCAGTTCATGCGAGATGGGTTGCACCCTAATGGTACGGGGCATCGGCGAATTGCTAAATTAATTGCAAATACCTATAACAAAACGGTTAATCTCAATAAAAAAGTTCAAGTCGACTGACTTGAACTTTTTTTGTTTAATTTTCAAAGGCAACGCGAACCCCTTCAGGAATAGCGAAATCTTTTTGAAGTAACGTCAATTCACCGGTTTCATGATGACGTGAAAATAGGGTGACATTATCGGTATCTTGATTGGCGACCACTAGGAAGTCTTGGTTTTGGTCCCAGTTCATATCACGTGGGAATTCACCTTCTGAACTCACGAATTGGATGCGTTCAATTTCAGCCCCTTCATTGACGACTTTGAAGACAACCACCGAATTATGACCGCGGTTGGAAGCGTAAATGAAGCGACCATCAGCACTTAAACGAAGAGCCGCTGACCCGTTATGGGCGGTCCAGTCGGCTGGAATTGTTGAAGCGGTCATCACGTGTTCAAAAGTACCATCTTCTGCATGATACTTGAGAACGCTCAGCAAACTTGAAAGTTCACCTAAAACATAGGCATATTGGCCGTCAGGTGAGAAGCGGATATGGCGTGGGCCAAAGCCTTCTTCGGTTTGAAAACGCGCGGCTTCAGTGAATTGACCGTCAGCTGCGACATCAAAAGTAATGACTTCATCAGTCCCAAGATCCACTGCCACCAAACGCGCATCGGGCGTTAAGTTGGCGAAGTGGATATGTGAGCTGCCTTGTTCTGGCCGTGGACCGGAACCGCTGTTTTGCCAAGTGGTTACCAGCGCCAAGTTGCCATCTGGTTGAATTTGGTAAGATTCGACTGTGCCACGGTGGTAATATCCCGCAAAGACCAATTGTCGTGCTTCATCTACCCCAATGTAAGCAGGCGCAGAGCCTTCACTTAATTGGGCGTCAATTTCTGCTAAAGGTCGGACCGTGTTATCAAAAGTCACAACCCCACCTTGGCCGTCGCGGTTTTCAACGGCGTAGACTTTGTTTGCTGTAGAAATGGCTAAGTAGGTTGGGTTTGTCAACTCACCAACAAAAGTTGGATTTTGTAGTTGGCGCGCTTCGGTGTCTAATTCAGCTTCGTAGAGGCCTTTTGAAATGCGTTTTGTATAAGTACCAAATAAAATTTTATGGACTGTCATTTTAAAAACTCCTTGATGTGTTGCTACTATCATAGCATATATGTAAGGGGTTTCACAAGTTGTGAAAACGATGACAATTCAGTATAATAAAATAAGCGAACATTTGTTCAGGAAAGGCCAATTATGAAATTTATACATGCAGCAGATAGTCACTTGGGGAACCCATTTCGCGGGCTAGATCGTGACATCCCCACTTCACTTAAACAATTTGTTCAAACATCAACGTTGCAAGCCTTTGAAAAAATGATAACTGGGGCGTTAACAGCCAAGGTTGATTTTGTTCTGATCGCCGGCGATTTATATAGTGCAACGGAAAATAGTCCAAAAGTACAAGTGTTTGTACATCAACAATTTGAACGCTTACAAACAGCAAATATTCCTGTCTTTTTAAGCTTTGGGAATCATGATTTTGAAGCAGATCAGCATGCGCATTTGCCTTGGCCAGAAAATGTGCATGTCTTTAGTCAAAACGTCACAACGCAGGAATTGACTGTGCCATCTGGTGAACGGGTTGCCATCACGGGCTTTAGCTATCAAACACCGCGCCAGGTCCAAGCCGTTATAGCTGATTTTCCAACGAGGCATGCAGGTGTTGACTACCAAATTGGCCTGTACCATGGCGCAGTTGGGAAAGATGGTGACCCTTATGCGCCATTCACGATCCAGGGCTTATTGGCGAAGCATTATGATTATTGGGCCCTTGGTCATATTCATGTGCGGCAAACGTTGCATGAGCAGCCATTTATTGGCTATTCAGGCAATTTACAGGGGCTTAATCGTAAGGAGACGGGCGATAAGGGCTATTATTTGGTCACTGCGGACCAAGGGCGTTTGCAGCCAGTCTTTCAGTCGACAACAGCTATTCTCTGGGAGGAAGTTGTGATTGCTGATCCTGTGACTGAGGTTGATTTAATTGCGCGATTGACAGCATTACCGGTACAAACACCAGTATTTTATACGATTAAGTTGACCGGGCAGTTAACAAAAGAGGTTAAGGCACGTTGCTTGAATGGTGTGATGTTAGCGCAAATTCGGGCCGCTTTACCGGAAAATCAATGGGTGGTGAAACTAACAATGGCACCCTCGGCAGCAGAGGGATTACCAGCTGATCAAGTGGATCAAAAATTTTGGCAAGCGGCTTTGGATCATGTGTTAACGAACGTTGATATGACGGCCTATTTGTCAACACAAGTGCCGCACTTTATTCGAGATTATTATTTGAGTGCTGAGGGCAAGCAGGCCTTGCGCGAAAAAATGCAACAACGTTTGTTGGCAAGAAAAGAGTAACTAGTATGAAAATCAAACAAGTGGCGATTAGTGGTTTTGGCCGATGGTCAAAACAAACATTTGATTTGACCACCCAGATGCAAGTCATTCAAGGACAAAATGAGTCCGGGAAGTCAACTTTGCGTGCCTTTATCGTGGGGGTTTTATTTGGCTTTCCCAACAAAAAAGGGCGTACCAATGTTTATGATCCCCGCGATGGCAGCAGATATGGCGGGAGTTTGACAGTCGTTTTTGGCGATCAGACCGTGAAAATTACGCGTTTGGGTCGCACCCAATCACATTTGACGATTACGGATTTAGCGGATCAAAGCGAGATATTACACCCTGAAGCGTGGCTCGCTGAGCAATTGGCGCCGCTCAACCAGGACAGTTTTGACGCAATTTTTAATTTTAGTCAACAAGACCTTGCGGCAATTACACAAATTAAGGGCGCTGATTTACAGAAATTACTACTAAATATCGGTGCGGTCGGGAGCGCTGGTTGGTTAAATGTTGCCTCAGGGCTAGATAAACAAGCCGATAAACAATTTGCCCAACGGCCAACCGGCAAACGCCCTTTGAACTTGGCGACCAAGCACTACGCTGAAACAGCAGCGTTAGTCCACGAAAAAGCTTTGACACTGCCCGATTTTGTGCAAGGTGAAAAAGCGTTAATGGCGGATAAGGCTGAGGTGGTTGCTGCACAAAAAACAGTCGTCACGTTAGCCGCACAGGTAAAAAATCATGAACAATTATTACAGCAATACGATTTATACGTCAAAGCGGCGGCGTTAAAAGCGGAACTCAGCAATACGCCGCAAAGCGTAAGTGATGATGATTGGCTGGCTGTACAATCACAAGCTGCCACGATGACGATGCACGAAACGGCCTTGCAAACGCTAAATCAAGCACAAACACCACAAGTGGGGCACGTTTCAAGTGATACATTTGAATTTGAAACAGCCTTAGCACAGGCCCAACTTGAGGTGCAGTCCTTACAAAAACAATTTGCACAACGTGATGATTGGTTAAAAACACAACAACAGCTCGGTGCCCAATTTGAGCAAGGGACAATTCCGCCACCCTTGTCTGCCCAAGAAAAACAGCAACTCACTCGGCGAGGGCCGGCCATGCTTTGGCTAATGGCCAGCCTTGTGGTCGGCGTTTTAGGTTTTCTGGTTGCGAAGCCAGCTGTTTTGCTGGCAAGCATTCCTGCAGGGATTGCTTATTGGCAATACCAACAGCATCAACGGCAAGTCGAGCAAATTTTAGTGGCGTACAATGGGTTAACGATCAACGAGGTATTAAATCTGCAAAATGCCTTAAAACAACAACCTCTCCGCAAGCAAAAATTAGCTGAACTCAACGTGACAATTTCTGATCAACAATCTGCGCTGTTGCGCCGGCTCAAACCGATTGCGTCTCATTTCGATGTCCCGCTCCAATTGTCTGATTTACCAAAATTAGTCGTTGAACTGCAGCATCGTTATGAACAACAGAAGTTAACAGCACAGCATGATATTTTGAAATTAACGCAACAACAGCAGCAGCGTGTGGAAGAAATTGCCTATCATCAGCAGCAATTAGATCAACTTCGCCAGGCACAACGGCAAATTTTTGCCCGATATCAGGTCAATGAGATGGCAGAGTTAACTGCCCGTCGGCAAAATGATTTGACAACGCAACGGCAGCAAGCGCGTTATCAAGATTTGATGCGACAGCTAGATCCAAAAACGTTGGCGCAGTTCCAACAAGACACTGATCGTCAAACCCTGCAACAAGCATTGGCGCAGTTGCAAGCACAACTAAGCGTTGCGCAACAACGTGTGTTTGATCACCAAGCGACGTTGTCAAACCATCAAGCACAACAGGCACAATTAACGAGCAATGACCAATTTTTAACGCTACAACAAGATATGGCTGATGAACAAGCTGCTTTACTCGACCAATTTGGGGACTATCTTGCTGACAAACTCACAGTGAATTGGATTAACCAAGCACTACAATTCGCCTCGCAAAATCGTTTTCCCAAAATGCAGCAATTAGCAACCAAATATTTTGATCATTTGACGCAAGGGCGATATCAACGCATCACTTTTTCTGAGACTGAGCTGCTGGTGACGCGCCAGGATCAACAGACCTTTCAAGTATTTGAATTATCTACTGGGACGCAAGAGCAGCTCTATATTGCGCTTAGATTGGCTTTGTCTCAGGTCATCGGTGATATTGTCGCCGTCCCACTTTTGATTGATGATGGTTTTGTTAATTTTGATCCACAACGGAAAGAGACAATGGTTACCATGCTACAAGCGTTGGCGCACACGCAGCAAATTATTTACTTCACAACGCAATGGCCTCATGCAACGTCGAACAATGTGATAAAATTATAATGAAAGAGGTGGAAAATGGCTAAATTACTGACAGCATACCAAGATACTGAGCCGATTGATAGCTTTGCGTTGATTAAAAGTGCCGATATGCGCCTAACTAAAACAGGGAAGCCGTATCTCAGTATGGTTTTTTCAGATCGGTCAGGCGATTTGCCAGGCAATCTTTGGGATGCAACTGATGACCAAATCAACGGGTTACTGCCAGGCAAAGTTGTGAAATTGCAAGGTGTTCGGGGGGCATATCAAGAGAAACCACAGGTACAAATTACACATGTGCGCTTGTCACAAGCTGGGGAACCAGATGATCCAACAGACTTTATGGTGCATGCCCCGATTAAAACCGAAGCGATGCAAGATGAGTTAAATGATTTGATTTTGATGATTACCAACCCAACATGGAATCGTTTGATTCGGAAACTTTTTACGACTTATCACGATGAATTTTTGCGTTTTCCGGCGGCAAAAGCGAACCACCACGCCTTTGCTGGTGGTTTAGCCTTTCATTCGTTATCGATTGCCCGGTTAGCAAAAAGTGTGGCGGGACAATATCCGCAAATAAACCAAGAATTACTGCTGGCGGGTGCCTTGTTACATGATTTAGGCAAGGTGATTGAGTTGTCTGGCCCAGTGGCAACGCAATATACCGTAGCGGGGAACTTAATCGGCCACATCACATTAGTTGATGAGCAAATTGTGCTTGCCGCACATGAGTTGAAATTTGACCTGCAATCAGAAGATATGATTTTGTTGCGTCATGTGGTGTTGGCCCATCATGGATTACTAGAATACGGGTCACCAGTGCGCCCTGCGACAATGACTGCAGAAGTCTTACATCAGTTAGATGAACTGGATGCAAGCATCCAAATGATGACGACGGCTTTAGATAAAACACCCGATCATGCGTTTTCTGATCGTATCTTTGGCCTTGATAGTCGACGATTTTATAATGATCGCAAAGCATAAAAAAACGCCACTGATGTGGCGTTTTTAATTTACTTTGATTTTGATGACAAACCAGCTGTCAAGTAACTATTCAAAGCATTTTTAAGTTGTGCGTCTTTCACATCAACATTTTGTTGACGTAAGATTTTACCAATAATGGCTTGGACTTTTGAATTGTTGTTTTGGTCATTCAAGAAGGTAGTCACAATCTTATCCGTGAGCTTGTTGCGTACGCTGTTCAAGCTTGGCTTGTTTGTTGTCTTGTCCAGTTGAACAACATAGAAGCCACCATTGGCTCCCTTGACAGGGGATGTGGTGTAGTCGCCTGTCTTTTCAAGTTTGAAAGCGGCGTCTTGCACGGCAGAGTCAACGCTTGTGCTGGTTGAATCAAATGCTGGGATTTGACCATCTTGCTTGGCGTATGTTTGATCTGTTGTGTACTTCTTGTAAACCGTTGCCCAGCTATCACCTGACTTTAAATCGGCAATCGCTTTGTTGGCTGAATCTTCATCTTTTGCTGTAATCATTGAAACAGTGGTGTTTTGATGATAATCCTTATAGGCTTGCTTGATTTGGCTGTCGGAAACCTTGTAGTTGGCTTTCACTGCGGCAGTCATAATCAAGTTATTTTTGATGTTTGTTTTAAATTGATCTTCGGTCGTGTTGTTTGAGGCGAGAACAGACTTGAAAGAGTCACCATATTGCGCCTTTTGTGTATCAAATGCATTTTGTACATCTGACTTTGAAACGTTGCCGCCGTACTGCTTTTCCAACACTGTGGTGATGACCATGTTGGCGAATTCTTGTTGCCCAGCCTGTGACTTTTTGACGTCGGCTAAGAATGCCTTTTCAGTAATTTTACCTGAGTCAGACGTCATCAAAGTTTTTGATGAATTGAGACCAAGATAGACAAGACCACCTGCAAAGACAACCACAAGTAGTCCCCAAATAAATTTGCGCATGAGATGCTTCCTTTTCTGATTAGTATCTTGATTATTTTAACACAAAATCAGCAGTCACGCTTTAAACTTTGATAACTCGGCATTGAGATGCGCTGTGGCTTCTTGAATGCGATCCAAATGGGGCTTATTTTTGAAAGTCATTTTTTCCACTTCAACTTGAATCTCATCCTGAACAACTTTGACGTGTTCAAGTTGTGCACTCAGTTGTGCTTGTTGGGATTGGAGTTGCTTTGTGAGGTCACGAATCGTCCGAATCTGTGTGATTAAACGTTTGATTTGGTCAATAATTACCATGGCATTACTCCTTTTCGATAGCTTGACTGATGGCCGTGGCAATGGCCTGATAGCGTTCAGGTGAGAATTGGGCACTATTGTCGATGGTTGGTGCCAGACGTGGTGTGAGTGCATCATCGTCAAAGCGGGGGATTAAGTGCCAGTGCGAGTGTCGAACAGTTTGACCAGCAGCAGTGCCGTTATTTGACGAGATATTCATACCAGTAATTTTTGGATTGCTGGCTTTGATTGCTCGGGCAATCATGGGTAATTTCAACAAGACGTTTTCTGCCATATTGGCATCATAACCGAAAATGTCGTCGACATGTTTTTTTGGGATCACCAGCGTGTGACCTGGTGTCACTTGTGAGATATCAAGAAAGGCCAGCACGGTATCATCTTCATAGACTTTATAACTTGGGATGTCACCAGCAATAATTTTATCAAAAATATCCATTTTCAAGCTCCATTTCTTTTCGTTACTGCTATTATACCAAATAACAGCAGGGCCCTGTTATAATGGACATATGGGATTAAAAATTGACAACTTAACCGGCGGTTACGCTGGCAATCAAGTACTAAAAGATGTGAGCTTTCAAGTTGACGACGGTCAAATCGTGGCGTTAATTGGTCTTAATGGTGCCGGAAAGTCCACCACGATTAATCATATTATCGGTGAATTGTTACCTAAGTCAGGGCAATTAACATTAAATGGGGTTGATTTAGGTCAAGCACCAGCGGCATTTAAAGCACAGCTTGCTTACATACCCGAACAACCAATTTTATATGATGAGCTAACCTTAGAAGAACATCTTGAGCTCATGCTTTCGGCCCATCAGTTAGATAAAGCAGCGGCTTGGGATGATGTTATGCGGCTCTTAGCGACTTTCCGTCTAGACGATAAATTGCATTGGCTACCCACTCATTTTTCCAAAGGCATGCGCCAAAAAGTGATGCTAGTTGCAGCATTGATGTTACACGCACCGCTTTTGGTAGTGGATGAACCGTTTTTAGGGTTGGATACGTTGGCCCAACGTGATGTCATTCAACTGATGAAGGCTCACGCTGCGTCAGGTCACAGCGTCTTGATGACCACGCATCTGTTAAGTTCAGCGGCAGAATTTGTGGATACATTTGTTGTGCTGGCAAACGGCCAGGTAACTTTTGTTGGCTCACCGAAAGCATTAGCGCAAGCGCATCATCTGTCATTGTCTAATCTGGATGATTATTTTGACTTGGCGCCAGGGGTCGTGGCTCATGATCATGACTAACTTGTTCCAACAACGATGGCGGCGGGCCAATAAAATAACCAGCAAGTATTTCAAACGGCTATTTAACGATCATTTTTTGGTGTTTTTAGTCATTGGTTTTGGTGGTGTCGTGCTGGGTTATCGTGATTTACTCACAGCGCCTCAATATGCCATGATTTGGCACGCCCCATGGTTGGTCTGGCTCGTTGCAGGCTGGTTGACGCTAGGGTTGCAATTTGGGTCGCTCGTGACTTATTTTAAACCAGCTGATGCTTTGTTTCTAATGGGCCGTGACCGTGAGATAGCAACTAACTATTTATCGCGCGCCTTAGCGCTAAGCCTTGGCTATGCTAGTCTATGGCAAGCGGCTGCCTTTGGTAGTATCTTGCCTATCTTGTGGCGCATGCAACAAATGACTTGGGCACGACTCTTGGTATTAGAAAGCTTTGTTTTAATCTATAAATGGGGGTTATTGGTGCTTGAACGGCAACGCTTGTTGCTTACACAGCATCGGCGGCAGCTATCAGAAAACCTTGTTCAGCGCCTTATTGTTCGGGGCTTGGTACCAATGGTGGGGATCGTGTTGGTAGGCTTCTTACCACAAAGGTTATTGATCGGAGTCGGCTGTTTAATGCTGGTGGTACTGGTCGCATTGACCAGATACGCTCATTTGTCGTCAAAAAACGCTCAGACCATCGCGATGAATTGGCCAGCAGCGATTGCACAAGCTGCCCGCCATGAACAACGTGTCTTCCAATTTTATGCGACATTTTCAGAGGTGCCGAATCAAATTAAAACAATTAAGCGCCGCCGATATCTTGATGGTCTCATGAAAAGATTGACAAAACAGCGTGACGTCATGTATCGTTTATATTTGATACGTTTGGCGCGCGATACGGAAAGTTTACCACTTGTTTTGCGGTTGACGGCGATTGGTATGGTGTTAATCGCGGCTTTGAATCAAGCACCGCTTTGGCTGTATCCGGTCATTGCGGCGGCAGTGAGCTATTTAATCAGCTTCCAGCTGTTGCCAAATTATTTTGATACGCAACGCAAGTTATGGACGCGCTTAATGCCAGTGACTCCTCATAACCGTCAACGCGCCTATCTGACGTTAATGGGTCAAGTGCTAGGAATTGTTGGCATTGGATTGGTCTTGTCCGGGTTAACGCAAGGGTGGTTACCAGCTGCGGTGGTATTGTTTGGTGTTTTGGGGATGCGCGTATTCTTAATGCAAGTCTATCTGCCAAAACAATTGAAAAAGTAACTTATTTTAAATAGAAAGGCGGCTGGGGGTATTAGCCACCAGCCGAAACACACGCATATGCATCTGCGAGCAAAACCTTGGGCAGCCGATTGGCTGGCAGCCCATTCAGATATTGTGATTGACCAAGAACGTGCAACAGCACAAATTGGTCAGTGGCAAGCCTTGTTTGACAAGGAACAACCAATTCATGTGGAAATTGGCTCAGGGAAAGGCCAATTTATTTTGGGCATGGCATTAGCACACCCTGAGATTAACTACATTGGCATGGAAATCCAAGAAACTGCGATTGCCATTGCAGCCCGCAAGAGTTTTGACCAAGTTGGGAAGTTGCCTAACTTGCGATACATTTATGGGAACGGGAATGGCGTGGAAACTTACTTTGAAAAAGCTGAAGTTGCCAAGTTGTACTTGAACTTTTCTGATCCATGGCCAAAAACGCGCCATGAATCACGTCGATTGACATACAAGTCATTTTTGAAGTCGTATGAAGCCATTTTGCCGGCAAATGGTGAAGTGGAGTTCAAGACTGATAATCGTCATCTGTTTGAATATTCGATGGTGAGTTTCATGGATTATGGCATGCGCTGGACGACTGAAGATTACACCCTTGATTTGCACGCGGATGCAGACAAGGTAGCTGGTAACGTTGAAACCGAGTATGAACAGAAGTTCATGGCCAAGGGACAACCAATCTATAAAATTAAGGCGCACTTCTAGTCTCGCAAGGGTTACAGATAGTTTACCAAAGAAAAAACACGACTCAGATTGGGTAGTGTTTTTTTGTTGTTTTGGGGACTCTGTGGCTAGTACGTTTTTAGCGATTGCTTGCCGCTATCAAGTGCAACATGCGCTCCGCCTCCTATCATCAAAGCGCAATACTTTTCATTTATTAACAAAAAGCCAAAAATACAAAAATAGGATGTCGCAAAAAAGCGATATATTAAATGAGTTAAATCAAATCACTTATTTTGGAGAAAAATGATGGCAATAAATGAACCCCAGAACACGGCAACACCTATGATGGATGCAACAACGGTCAATGCACAATTCGCACACGAGATGGCACTGGCTAGTCAAAGGCGGCGGATGCGGGCCCAAGAACAGATTAAAGCGGAAGTTTTAGGGAATAAAAATATTGATTATCAAAAGCACATGAAATGGTGTCAATAATGAAAAAATGACCGAATAGGTAGACAAGAAAACCCTCTAAATCACGGTTTAGGGGGTTTTCTTGTGTTGGTAATTTTGATACACTTAATAGGCATTTATCAAAAGCAACGGCTAGCCGTTGGACTGGTTCGAAAACTTGCCCAGGATAAAAAATAAGGCTACACACCAACGTTTATAGATGATGTGTAGCCTTTTTGTAGCCTTCTAGTCGAAAAGCGCTAAAGTTTTGGTTACTTCTTTTTGTTTTTTAGAGGTTAGCAGGTGGGCATAAACTTTGAGAGTGATTGCTGTGTTAGAGTGACCAAGGCGACGACTGATATAGTCGATTGAAACGTCTTGTGAAAGCAAATGCTCGTATGTCAATAATTTGGACACAATTCGATAGAGGGAATCGTGTGTTAGGCGATTAAATTAATCCGCTTGGTGTTAAACCAATTGATATACCACGACACTCGTGCAATCAATTCATATTTGCTTGAAAATTGATTTGGATAAATCAGTTCCCGTTTCAAAATTGAGTGAAAGGCCTCAATTCTTGCGTTGTCATACGGATGCCCTTTTTTGGAATACGAATGCTTAATGTGATGGTTTTTCATCACATCATCAAATGTCATGCTAGTGTATTCACTCCCCATGTCCGTGTGCAAATAGCGCGGTGCGCCATGGTGTTTTAATGCATCACTTAAAATATCGGCGACGAATTGACCATCACGAATTGTACTAATCTTGTGTGACAAAACTTGACGTGTTTCTGGATCAAAAACTGTTCCTAAGTACAAATGGCTCCCACCGGGCATTTGAATGTACGTCACATCAGCTACCCAGATACCACTCATGTCATCAAAATGTTTAATCAAATTTGGTCGTTGCGCATACAAAACCTGTGTCACCGGTTTTCTAAAGCGACGTTGCATGATAGATTGTGCGTGAATAGCTTTCATTAAGCGCCAAACACGTTTTACCCCAACGTTTATTCCTTGTCGTTTCAAGGCAACATGAACCCGTTTGTAACCGTAAACTTTGTTACTAGAGAGCCAAATGTTATGCCCAAGATCCGTAATGCGTTGGTTTTCTAGATCGCGTGGACTTGGTTGATAAGATAACCAGTGGTAATAAGTGCTGCGCGGGATTTGCAAGACCTTGAGAATGGTCGTAATCCGATGCCCAACTGCTAAATTTGCTTGAATAATTGGTAAAGCGGTGATACGGTTTAACGCTTTGCCAGTAACACCGCCGCTCGTTTTAAAATATCAAGTTCTTCTTTCAAACGGGCATTTTCCTTTTGAAGCTGTTTCACTTCAGCATTGGTATAGGTTTTATCGCCAACGGTTTGTGTGCCAGCATTCTTAATCCACTTAGTCAACGTTGTGACGCTAACACCATATTCTTTGGCAAGAGAGGTAGCTGAGCGACCACTTTGATAAAGCGCCACCATTGATTCTTTGAAATCATTTGCGTATCTGAAATTTTTGCTTTGTGTCATGCTAGTGAGTTCCTTTTCTGTTTGAACATTATACCGTGAACCCTCTATCAAAAGTTGTCCACTTTACTAGCATACGAGCACGTATGGACGGTGTGACTATTATCAACGAAAACGCAAAAATGTCACTAGGCGCGTTTCCTGTACTTAAACCAGGCGCGAATACAGTTTCGGTTAGTGCGGGTACTGTAACGATTGAACCAAGATGGAGGACACTATGACACCAATTTTATATGAAAAAGATGAAATTGATTTCACGTCACAAGGTCTTGGTGCGCTTGCTGAAGTTTATGACGTCGATGTCGCTGAACAACGCAACGGACTGTTTCAGATTACTGCCAAATATCCAGTGACAGGTATTCGATACGATGACATTTCTGTCGGACGTATCATTTTGGCAAAACCAAACCAACGCGATGAACCTCACGCGTTCCGTATCGTCAATACAGAACTGGATGTGATGGGCTACAGTTTGATGATTGAAGCGGACTCAATCACGTATGACTTGAACCACAATATCGTTAAGCATTTAAACGTCAGCGGCGCAGATGGCCAAACAATGATGAGCGCTTTAAAAAACGCGATCGTTAATCCGTCAATTTTTAATTTTTATTCTGATATCAATCACGTATCTAGTACATCACTAGACTATGTAAACCCAATGGAAGCTATTATGGGTGTCAAAGGCTCATTCTTGCAGATATGGGGCGGAGAATTAAAACGTGAAAACCGCCGTGTTGCAATGTTTAATAGACGTGGCCGTGATAACGTTGCAACGTTCAGACTAGGTAAAAATATTTCCGGTTTGAAGTATACGGTGGCAGATTGCAAGAATCATCCGAACACCGCATGTTTCTGAAAGACTTTTCGTGGTGATTGCCAGTTGAGCGTTTTCATTGGCCTGGCATTAATCCAATGATTAATTTGATCTAATTCTTTCTGACTG